>NZ_WJNH01000001.1 GCF_009649735.1 Salinibacillus xinjiangensis | reverse complement strand
CCCACCAACTAGCTAATGCGCCGCGGGCCCATCTGTAAGTGACAGCAAAAGCCGCCTTTCATCTTCGAACCATGCAGTTCAAAGTGTTATCCGGTATTAGCCCCGGTTTCCCGGAGTTATCCCAGTCTTACAGGCAGGTTACCCACGTGTTACTCACCCGTCCGCCGCTCGTTCCACAAGCGTCACCCCGAAGGGATCAACTCGCTTCCCGCGCTCGACTTGCATGTATTAGGCACGCCGCCAGCGTTCGTCCTGAGCCAAGATCAAACTCTCCAAAATAGTATTGGATGTTTATAATCCATCTTGCTCATAAAAATCAAATTGCTATTAAAATAGCGAATTGACGTACTGGTTGGTTTGTTCAGTTTTCAAGGTTCGAATACGCCGCCTCTCAAAAAGCGACTTTATTAATATAACAAATTATCAAGTTTTCGTCAACAACTTTTTTAAATTGTTAAGAAAATGTTTCGTCTTTCGTTTAAAGCGACAATAAATATAATAACATCTTTATAAATCAATTGCAAGAACTATTTCCTGTTATTGTTGAGATTCTTTTTTAACCCACCTTTTTTTGCTGGCGGATTAATAATATATCACCTTTATAACTTATTTACAACAGAAAATGGACTTGTAAGATTTGGTAATCAATCTGTTAATAATATAACAAAGACTTAAAATCAGTTCACTGCATACCCACATTTGAATAAACGGGCTTCACTTCGGTTTTATAATTCAGCCTTTATTAATCACGTCACTTTAATCTTTTTTTAGTAGAGTTTCATTAAAAAATTAGTCAAAATGAATTTTATTCGATTCACATCTTATCTTTATCCCGTCTTTTTCCTAATTTATTCAATCTTCCCTCCATAATCATGTCACATTCCCGCATAATCAGGTCGATCTTTCACAAATACCGGTCAGTCAGAAAGCACCCATACCAAACTTTCTCCTCCAACTCAGTATTCACCCAATAAAAAAAGGCCCCACAGAGGAGACCTTCGAAATTCTAAAACACAACTTCACCAGACCAATTTAGCATTCCACCAACCATGTTTCTTACCTTATATCCATGTTCTTGCAAATAGAGAGAGGCGTTATAACTTCTACGCCCAGATCGACACACCATAACATACTCTTTTTCTTTATCGAGCTGATCAAGGGATTCAGGGATTTGTTGTAACGGAATATGCTTAGCCCCTTCAATCATTCCCTGCTCTACTTCTTCATTTTCACGAACATCAATAATGGTGTATGTATCTTTACCTACATGTTCCTCTAATTCTTCTGGTGTAATCTCTTTTACTTCCTCTGACACACGAATACCTCCTTCACCTAAAATCAGGGGATAGCCGTTCAAACTCACCATCCCCTTTTCACTTAATTAATTAGCAACTATATTCACAAGCTTGCCAGGAACTGCAATCACCTTGCGTATGGTTTTCCCTTCAATCCACTCTTGAATCTTTTCATCTTCAAGTGCTATTTTTTCCATATTTTCTTTCGTAACATCTTTAGGCATCATAATTTTAGCCCTTACTTTACCCATAACCTGTACGGCTACCTCTACCTCATTCTCAACTAATTGACTTTCATCATATGCTGGCCACGGTTCATAGCTGACTGTTTCACTATGACCAAGCTTAGCCCATAGTTCTTCAGCTATATGAGGAGCGACTGGTGATAATAGTTTAACAAAGCCTTCTGCAAAGTCCTTTGGAATATGGCTCGTTTTATATCCTTCATTAATAAATACCATCATTTGAGAGATGCCTGTATTGAAACGAAGGTCTTCAAAGTTTTCAGTTACCTTTTTCACAGTTTCGTGATAAACACGATTTAGTTCTTCATTTGCCTCTGCCTTCACCTTATCGTCTAGATTGCCTTCATCATCAACGAATAGACGCCACACCCGGTCAAGGAATCGACGTGCTCCATCCAATCCATTTGTGCTCCATGCGACAGAAGCATCTAGCGGTCCCATAAACATTTCATATAGTCTTAGGGTATCTGCACCATGCGTATTGACGATATCATCAGGGTTTACGACGTTCCCTTTTGATTTACTCATTTTCTCGTTGTTTTCACCTAGAATCATACCTTGGTTAAAGAGCTTTTGGAACGGTTCTTTTGTAGGAACTACCCCTACATCATATAGAACCTTATGCCAGAATCTTGCATAGAGAAGATGGAGTACTGCGTGTTCTGCTCCTCCAATATAAACATCAACAGGTAGCCATTTTTTTAGCTTCTCAGGGTCTGCAAGCTGCTCAGAATTGTTTGGATCGATATAGCGTAAGTAGTACCAGCAACTTCCTGCCCACTGTGGCATAGTATTCGTTTCGCGACGGCCTTTTTTCCCTGTTTTAGGATCTGTAACCTCGACCCAGTCATCAATATTAGCCAGTGGAGATTCTCCTGTACCTGATGGTTTGATTTCGTTGGTTTCAGGAAGTACTAGTGGCAGTTCCTCCTCTGGCACAGCCTCCATGGTTCCGTCTTCCCAGTGAATAATAGGAATAGGCTCTCCCCAATAACGCTGGCGACTAAATAGCCAGTCACGTAGTCGATAAGTTGTTTTTCTTTCACCATGACCATTATCAACAAGCCATTCAATAGCCTTATCAATAGCCTCTTGCTTACCAAGCCCGTTTAGGAAATCAGAATTCACATGCTCGCCATCTTCTGTATAGGCGGCTTCATCTATATTTCCGCCTGCCACTACTTCAATAATAGGGAGTTCAAATTTCTTCGCAAACTCATAGTCCCGCTCATCATGTGCTGGTACAGCCATAATTGCTCCAGTTCCATAGGTCATGAGAACGTAATCGGCAATCCAGATAGGCATTTCTGCTCCATTAATTGGATTGATGGCATAAGCGCCAGTGAAAACACCTGTTTTATCCTTAGCAAGGTCCGTTCTTTCTAAATCACTTTTCGTTTCGATTTCTTTTAAATAGGAATTAACTGAACCCTTTTGTTCACTAGTCACGATTTCTTGAACCAATGGATGTTCAGGTGCTAAAACTGCATAGGTTGCACCAAAGAGAGTATCTGGTCTCGTTGTAAAAGCCTCAAAGGATTGATTTGTATCCTTGATAGAAAATGTAATTTGAGCACCTTCTGATTTTCCAATCCAATTACGTTGCATATCCTTTATACTCTCAGGCCAATCTAGCTCCTCTAAATCTTCTAGCAGACGATCCGCATATTCCGTAATTTTTAGCATCCACTGTTTCATTGGTTTACGAACAACAGGATGGCCGCCACGTTCACTTTTTCCATCGATGACCTCTTCATTAGCCAACACAGTACCAAGAGCAGGACACCAGTTCACAGGAACCTCATCTACATATGCCAATCCTTTTTCATAAAGCTTAAGGAAAATCCACTGTGTCCATTTATAATAGTTCGGGTCTGTCGTATTGATTTCTCGGTCCCAGTCATAAGAAAAACCGAGTGATTGAATTTGACGCTTAAAGGTTTCAATATTTTGCTGGGTAAAGTCCTTTGGGTCATTACCCGTGTCAAGAGCATACTGTTCAGCAGGAAGACCAAACGCATCCCATCCCATTGGGTGTAGAACCTCATAGCCCTGCATTCGTTTCATTCTTGATAAAATGTCTGTCGCTGTATAACCTTCTGGGTGACCAACGTGAAGTCCAGCCCCTGAAGGATACGGAAACATATCCATTGCATAAAATTTTTCTTTTGCTGATTCTGTATCGGTTTTAAAGGTTTTGTTTTCCTCCCAATACTGTTGCCATTTCTTTTCAATCTTTCTATGGTCAAAAGCCATACCCTTTTCCTCCTAACAAGTTTTCATTTGAAGTATGTATAAAAGTATAAAAAAACCCCCATCCCATATAAATCATATGGGACGAGAGTTATATTCCCGCGGTACCACCCAATTTAACACATCTGTGTTCACCTTGAGGTCCTTAACGCGGACAAACGTCAGATACTACTATTTTCATATCTGCAACTGTAAAGGCGAGTTCATGAATATCAAGGATAGCTCACACCAACCGCTACCTCTCTGCAAGTCTTGATTACCCATTACTATTCCTTCTCATTGTCTTTTCCGAAAATGATATGTAAGAGTATTGTAATGAAGTAAGGAAATATTGTCAAGATTCGGCATTAAATTGGGCAATAAATAAATCGGGAGTGCCCCCTAGCACTCCCGAAAACTTCACGTTAACTATATTCATCAAGGTCCACTTGATCCAAATACATATCATTTAAAACCTGAGAAACTTGGAGGTGTAGCCTGTGTAGCTGTTCTCGCTGCTGGGCATTCGCGCTTATATTCATATGGTCAATTTCTGCTTCTGCTAGTTCTAACGTCGTTTGGGCATTAGTATAATCCGTATCCACATCATACCCATTACGGTTGGTTTCATCGAGTTCTTTTTTTGCACTTTCGATTTTTTCCTTGATTTCCGTAATGAGATTGTTCATGGATTCGCGGGTTGCCATAAGCATCACCTCTTTTATAATTTGAACGAAACTCATCCAACTATACACTTTACCTTGATGACATTTATCTTCCCGTTCAATCATGCTAAAATTTAAACACCAAAACTAATGATAAAAATGGAGAAATCACTATGACCTTAAAATCAGCCCTACAATTTTCACATCATTTATTAACCGAATCCGTTGAAGAAGGAGACTTTGTCGTCGATGCAACAGTAGGAAATGGACATGACACGGTCTTCCTATCAAAGCTAGTAGGTACAAACGGAACTGTATTAGGCATTGATATCCAAACTCAAGCGATTGAAAACACAAAAAAACGCCTGAAAGAGGAGAAAATCACGAATGTCCAATTACTTCAGGATAGTCATGGTAACCTGGAGTCATATATCCCAAATGAAAAACATGGAAATATCGGTGGGGCCGTCTTTAACCTAGGATATTTACCTGGAAGCGATAAATCCATCATTACAAAGCCGGACTCCACTATTGGAGCCATACAATCTCTTCTCCCCCACCTACTACCGAAAAAGCAAATTGTGCTTGTCGTTTATTATGGCCATGAGGGTGGGGATAAAGAAAAAGATGAATTGCTGACCCTCGTGAGCTCGCTTGATCAAAATCAATTCAGCGTCCTTCAATATGGATTTATTAATCAAAAAAATAACCCTCCATTTGTCGTGGCAATCGAAAAAAGAAAAGCCCGCTCTAGTTAGCTTTTGACTAGAACGGGCTTGATTTTATGATAAAGTTTAGTATTTAAATAAAAGAATTTAGCCTTCCTTCCAGCCGTACTTAGTATGGACTTCACGAAATGACTGGAATTGCGCAAATGCATGACCTTTTCATCCGCTAAATATAAGCCGACCAGTCCCTTTTGTACCATATGGTGAAAAGGCTGATGCGGAATAGCCCCAAGATGATTTTCCGTTTGTTTAAAAATATACAGCAAACGATTTTCTAATTGCTCATGATTATCGTAGAAGCTGCAAAAATTCAAATCCCCTTCCTTTTCATCCTCCTTCTGATCAATAAAATAATCAAGCATAATATGTAGGCCTTGCATATAAGGGAAATAACCTTTAAAAATGTTCTCGGCAAGCTGAGAGGATGACTTCCCTTCTAAGCCGTAGGAAATCAGACAAAACACGCCCAACGTAGAACCGGTACAAGCCGAGAATTCATACCAGGTTAAGTCCGGACAATTATGCTGATGAGTGTTAAACCAACTCGTTAAGCGGTCCACCCTTTCTTCCTTTTTGACATGCTTATGCACTTGCAGGTCACGGTATAAGGATGCTAAGTGAATTAAATAGGGCTGCATTTTTTCGTACTGTTTGATTTTGCCAATAATATGCTGACAGGTCTTGACCAGCTCTGGCAAATAATCACCATCATCCTGCTCCTCACGATACATATAATAATTTTTGGTAGGTTCTCCTGGGGTTAGGGCATCTAACATGGACTGATGTAGCCATTCAAAATCCTGTGGGTCTAATGACGTACTTCGATCACATAGGTTATCCAAGTAATCGCTAATGGTTTGATATGCCACAATAAACCGAATGGCATCTAGTCGTTTTTCTTTAGCTAATAAAGCATAAATGCCCCCACCCTCACAGTGAAACGTTTTGGATTCAATACTGGCTAAGGCTTGTGTTTTTAATTCTTCATTTGGAATTTGCTCAGCCTTATGGGTCCAATAATCTAACTCGCGATTAACATCAGGAAATACTCGGCGGTAACAGCTTGCCATTAACTGGACAGGTGTTTTCGGTATTTTAGCTTTCAACTTATTTCCTCCATTACTGTTTAAATGAGCTCTTTTATAAATATATTTGCATAGCGAAATACTTCATCACGCTCAGGTTCGTTAAAAATTTCATGAAATAAATGCTCCCATTCATAATACTTTTTGTTTTGAATAGGTAGTGCTTCAAACCAGCGATAAACGTGCTGTTTTTGCACCAGTAAATCCTTTCCAGCCTGCATGATTAAGGTTGAAACATTCGGATAATTGCTTATTTGCTCAAATGCCTGTAAAATTGCTCGTTCAAATTCATGATACCAGTGTATGGATACTTTATTCAAAAATAATGGGTCTTTTTCATCCCGATTATGAAACAACGTATTTCGGGTAGACATATAGGGCTGTAAGTTCATTTTAACTCTTAGTGTAGGATAGTGTTTCGCGATCATTTTTGAAATAAACCTCACCCATTTGGGCGGTTTCGATTCAAGACCTAACCCAGGTGATGACAATATCACACCCTTTACATCTGGTTGTAACTCCTCCATCGTTCGGACAACTGCGAGACCCCCCATACTATGCCCTAATAAAAAAATGGGTGAATGATAATCTTTCGCTACTTCAATCCAATTTGAGATCGTATTTATATAGTCATCAAATGAGTCAATATGGCCTTTTAAACCCTTACTCTTACCTTGGCCTGGTAAATCATCATAAAGAACATTAAATCCCGCCTGTTGCCACTGACTCGCAAGCCATTCATAACGGCCTGAATGTTCAAAAGCACCATGAACAAGGATGACAGTCCCCTTGTTTGATTTACTCAGCTTTCTTTTCAAGAGAATGCCTCCCAAACATTTGATATAATCATATTATCACAACTTTCTTAAGGGGGATTGTACATATGATTTATGAATACAAAGGCAAAAAACCTAGCATTGATGAAAGTGCTTTTATTGCACATGATGTGGTGATTACGGGTGATGTCACCATTCAAGAGCAATCGAGCATCTGGTTCAAAACTGTGATTAGAGGGGATGTTTCTCCAGTTCATATTGGAAAAAAAGTAAACGTTCAAGATCAGTGTATGTTACACCAAAGTCCTGAAAAACCACTCATTCTAGAGGATGGGGTTTCTGTTGGTCATCAGGTTCTCCTTCACTCTGCCGTCATCCGTAAAAATGCTCTAATTGGCATGGGAGCAAAAATATTGGACGGTGCTGAAATTGGTGAAGGTGCCTTTATTGGGGCTGGAAGTTTGGTAACCCCAGGGAAAAAAATCCCGCCGAAAACATTAGCTTTTGGTAGTCCCGCTAAAGTTGTACGCGAACTTACCGATAAAGATATTGAAGAGATGAATCGTGTTCGTCAGTCCTATGTGGAAAAAGGACAATATTATAAATCATTACAAGAGGGTTAATTGCTTAAAAAGTGTGGAGTTTGTTGACTCCATTACCAAAAGATGTGTTACGTAATCTGCTTTGCCCTCCATAAGCTATTGAAAAGGAGGGCAACATGTGACACTAACTTTGATCCTATTTTGTTTATTCATGGGGTTTGGTTTAAACCTAATGAAAAACAAATACAAACTCTTTCAGAAAAAAATCCTACGGTACAGCCGTTTATTTATATTCTGTGCGATTCTAATGATTATTGTTGCCACATATCAGTCTAAACAAACTTGGCTTCCCAAGTTCCGAGACTTAATAGTAGCTCAAGAAAAGCTTCCAGAGGTGAAGTCTATACCTACGACTGCTAAACCCTATTCACCTGTAGAACCTTTACTTGATGAAGTGGATATCAAGTCTTCTGTGAAATTAAAGGCGGCACAAATTGCTCAAATGCCACAACTTCCCCGAGGATGTGAGGTTACCTCTTTGGCTATGCTCTTGAGGTATCACAACTATGAAACGAACAAAATGAGGCTAGCGAAGGAAATCACTCGGGACCCTTCACCACATCGAATTAAGGATGGAAAAACATATTTTGGCCATCCTAATAGAGGTTTTGTTGGCAATATGTATGATTTTTCTGAACCAGGGTATGGGGTTTACCATAAGCCAATTGCTGCTTTAGCCAAAAAATATGCCGGGGAAAAGGTTCAAGACCTTACTGGTCAGTCCTTTTACCGTGTGCTAGAAGCATTGAACAAGGAACAACCTGTGCTTGTGATTATCAATGCCAAATATAAAAAGCTGCCGAAATCAGAATTTGAAACCTGGCATACAACAAATGGAACGATAGAAATCACCATGAATGAGCATTCGGTTCTTGTCACAGGTTATGACGAAGACTATGTATATTTTAATGATCCGTTAGAACGAAAGAAAAAAGCACCCTTCGACGACTTTCTAGACGCCTGGGTGCAAATGGGAAAGCAAGCTGTTACGATTGAGAAATCGTAAGCTTGCTTTCTGTTTTATCCTCATTTCGTAATTCCTCAATACTAAATTTACCCTCTACAAAAATTTGGTGCCATAGCATAAACATTAGAACCGTCCAAATCTTACGGCTATAATCTCCCTTATCTTGACAATGATCATCAAGCAAGCCCATAACTACATCTTTATGAATAAGATGGTCCGTTTCACTTTCTTGGATTAGGTTTTTAGCCCAATCATTTAATTCATTCTTTAACCAGTGACGAATTGGCACTGGGAATCCTAGCTTTTTACGGTTTAATACATGTTCTGGCACAATGCCCTTTACTGCTTCCCGCAAAATCGACTTTGTTGTTCCATTGGCTATTTTTTCAGATACAGGAATCTCACCCGCAACCTTCATTACCTCTTTATCAAGGAATGGAACACGCAGCTCTAATGAATGAGCCATTGTCACTTTATCAGCTTTAAGTAGAATGTCACCTCTTAGCCACGTATGGATGTCAACATATTGCATTTGGTTGACTAACGGCTCATGTGAAACCTGTTTAAACAGTGGCTTTGTAAGACTGTTATAAGGAACATTTACATTATACTTTTTCAAGAGCTGCTTTTTCTCAGCTTCCTCAAACATTTTAGCATTGCCAATATAACGTTCATGTAAAGGAGTTGTTCCTCGTTCTAAAAAGCTTTTCCCTTTTACACCTTCAGGCAAAATGTTGGCTACTCGGCGCAATAAATCCTTAGCTGGGTCCGGAATAGATTGAAACATCTTTAAAGACTCAGGCTCTCGGTATATGTTATAACCACCAAATAACTCATCTGACCCTTCTCCAGAAAGCACAACTGTCACATGCTTGCTCGCTTCCCTTGCCACAAAATACAGAGGAACACAGGCAGGGTCTGCTAATGGGTCATCCATATGCCACATAATTTTCGGTAGTTTTTGAACATACTCTTCAGGTGTAATAACATAGGAAATGTTTTCAACACCTAATTTATCCGCCGTTTCCTTCGCTACATCAATCTCTGAAAAGCCATCTCGCTCAAAACCAACGGAAAAGGTTTTTATGCCAGGATGAAATTGTTTTGCCATTGCCACAATGATGGAAGAATCAATACCACCTGATAAAAAGGATCCAACCGGAACATCACTGCGCATGTGAACATTCACGGAATCATATAAAACATCCTGAATACGTTTTATCCAGTCTTTTTTGTCCATTAGCATAGGTTTAAACCGAGCATGGAAATAGCGGTGAAATTTTATGGATTCACCAGGCTTTTGAATAAAATAATGACCAGGTTCAACCTTTTGAATTCCTTCTGTCATTGTGTATGGCTCTGGTACATATTGAAAGCTTAAGTAATGTTGTAAGGAGTCAAGATCAACCTTCTCCTCATCTAAAATCATGGAAAGACTCTTTTTCTCAGAACCAAAGTAGGTTTGATCATTTTTACATGAATAATAAAGAGGCTTAATTCCAAATGGGTCGCGCGCGCCAACTAAGTTTTCATTTTCTTTATCCCAAATCAGAATGGCGAACATTCCTCGCAGACGTTCAAAAGCCTGTTCACCATATTGATGATACATCGCTAGAATAACCTCTGTATCGGATTCAGTATCAAAATGAAGGCCTTTTTTAAGAAGTTCATCTTTTAATTCAAGATAATTATAAATTTCTCCATTAAAAACCATCCAATAGCGGTCATTTTCGTAATGAAATGGCTGACTTCCACTTTCAATATCAATAATACTTAATCGTCTAAAACCAAATGATATATATTCATTATGGAAATATCCTTCATCATCAGGTCCACGGTGGGTAATCATGTTATTTTGTTGCTGAAACTGATGCTTCATTTTATCTGTTATCTGGAATTGGTTGTGTCGAATCATTCCAATAAATCCACACATGATGTTGTCCTCTCTTTCGTAAGTCTTTAACCTATCTGAGTATATCATAACAATAATAGCAGTTCGATAAATTTTAAAAACGGTCTATTAAATATGACGAAAAAAATTATATAGAGTTTCACATATATTTAATTGCCGCAGTATCAAAAACCCTTGGCATAAACCAAGGGCTCCTTACAGTTCAATTATTATTTTTCAACCTGCAGTTATTTATTCATATTGCCTTTAAGCGCGTCTACCTTATCTGTTCTTTCCCAAGGAAATTCAATATCTGTACGTCCAAAATGGCCATAGGCCGCAGTATCCTTGTAAAGTGGCCTTCTTAAATCTAACATTTTAATAATTCCCGCTGGTCGCAAATCAAAGGTTTGACGGATGGCATTTACCATATCCTCTTCATCCACTGTCCCCGTTCCAAACGTATTAACTGAAATGGAAACAGGCTGAGCAACCCCAATAGCGTATGCTAATTGGACTTCACAGGAATCAGCAAGACCTGCTGCCACAATATTTTTGGCAACGTATCTAGCTGCATACGCTGCTGAGCGGTCTACCTTAGTTGGATCCTTACCGCTGAATGCACCACCGCCATGTCGAGCGTATCCTCCATATGTATCTACAATGATTTTTCGTCCGGTTAGACCTGCGTCACCCTGTGGTCCTCCTATGACGAAACGCCCGGTTGGATTAATAAAATATTTGGTATCATCATCCAATAAGTCGGACGGTACCACTTCTTTAATGACATGTTTGATTAAGTCATCACTGATTTGCTTCAATTCAATGTCTTGATGGTGCTGTGTAGAAATGACAATTGTATCTACACGAACAGGGTTATCATGTTCATCATACTCAATCGTAACCTGTGTTTTCCCATCAGGCCGTAGATATTCCAATGTACCGTCTTTTCTTACATCAGATAGACGTTTGGATAGCTTATGAGCAAGTGAAATTGGTAACGGCATAAGCTCAGGTGTTTCGTTTGAGGCATACCCAAACATTAACCCTTGATCTCCAGCGCCAATAGCCTCAATTTCTTCTTCTGACATACTACCTTCTCTTGCTTCTAAGGCTTGATTAACTCCTTGAGCAATATCTGCTGACTGCTCATCAATTGCAGTTAGAACTGCACACGTTTCTGAATCAAAGCCATACTTTGCTCTTGTATATCCAATATCTTTAATCGTTTGTCTCACAATTGCTGGAATATCAACATATGTAGTTGTAGATATTTCACCCGAAACAAGCACAAGACCTGTAGTCACGGTTGTTTCACAGGCGACACGTGCATTTGGGTCTTCCTTTAAAATTGCATCTAAAATGGCATCAGAAATTTGGTCACATATTTTATCAGGATGTCCTTCTGTAACCGACTCTGAAGTAAATAGCCTACGCTTTACAGCCATTTTACTATTTCCTCCTTACAAAACAGTCAAAATTTATATATTATAGGAAGTAAATCGTCCTTTTATCTATTGACTGCTTCCGAATTATCATATCGTTTAGGGTTCTGAATGTCAACCAAAGGCCAAGAATACAACGTTTATCATGCACATTAATAGCTAATAAAATGTGAAATATGAACTTTTTAGTTTTTTTCACAAATAGTATGGACGATTAATATAAATATGTTATACTAATTAAAAATAATATGACAAATATTACTTTGTACTATTAGGAAAAAGGGTGAAACGAAATGAGCAATGTAAGTCAGAAAACGGTAGTAACAGAGGTTGAGCAAATGGAGAATACTCATCATAATTTACCTGTTCCAACTCTTGTAGAAAAGGTACTAAGTCGTAACGAAGGGATCCTTACTTCTACTGGGGCAATACGTGCCACAACAGGAAAATATACAGGACGCTCACCTAAAGATAAATTTATCGTAAGGGATTCATTAAGTGAAAACAAGGTGGAATGGGGAAGTGTGAATCAACCAATTTCCGCAGATGTTTTTCTTAATCTTTATCACAAGGTTGTTCAGTATTTAAAGGAAAAGGATGAAACATTCTCTTTTAAAGGATATGCGGGCGCTGATCAAAATTTACGCCTTCCAATTCAGGTAGTGACAGAATATGCTTGGCACAATCTTTTTGCCGACCAAATGTTTATTAGACCCACTGACGAAGAATTACAATATCATCAATCCGGTTTTACTGTTGTTTCGGCACCGACCTTTAAGGCAGATCCAGAAATTGATGGTACTCATTCCGAAGCATTTGTCATGATTTCATTCGAACATAAAATCGTTTTAATTGGCGGCACAGAATATGCTGGAGAGATTAAAAAATCGATTTTTTCAGTTATGAACTATATACTCCCAGAACGAGATATTCTTTCGATGCACTGTTCAGCCAATGTCGGTGTGGAAGGCGATGTTGCCTTGTTTTTTGGCTTATCTGGTACAGGTAAAACCACCCTTTCAGCTGATCCTGAACGGAAATTAATTGGTGATGATGAACATGCTTGGTCGAATAACGGTGTTTTCAATATTGAAGGTGGCTGCTATGCCAAATGTATCAATCTTTCAGAAGAGAAGGAGCCACAAATTTTTAACGCCATTCGCTTTGGATCTGTGCTTGAAAATGTCGTGATTGATGAAAAATCGAGAGTAGCTGATTACGATGATACAACACTTACAGAAAACACTCGAGCAGCATATTCGATTGACAACATTGATAATATCGTTCAACCAAGCATTGCAGGACATCCAAGAACAATTGTGTTTTTAACAGCAGATGCTTTTGGTGTTCTTCCTCCGATTAGCAAACTAACAAAGGAACAAGCGATGTATCATTTTCTAAGTGGTTATACGAGTAAATTAGCTGGAACGGAACGAGGAGTAACATCTCCTGAAGCAACGTTTTCGACCTGCTTTGGAGCACCGTTTCTACCATTGCCAGCAGCCACTTACGCTCAAATGCTAGGGGAAAAAATAGATCAGTTTTCCGCCAATGTATTTTTGGTCAATACAGGCTGGACTGGTGGGCCATATGGTGAAGGAAAACGAATGGATTTAAACCATACACGTGCAATGGTACATGCAGCGCTTGGTGGGGAGCTTGATAATGTTGAAACTGAAGTAGACCCTTATTTCGGTCTTGCTATTCCAACCCATTGTCCTGGTGTACCAAGCCAAGTCCTTACACCTAAGAAAACCTGGGAACAGCCTGAAGAATATGACCAAAAGGCTAAAGAATTAGCAACGAAATTCCATGAAAACTTCAAGAAGTTCAATCATATTACTGAAGATATTCAAAACGCGGGTCCAATCTATCGCCCGTAAGTAAGATAACCCTTTGTTTCTGCAAAAACGACTTTACGAAAAATTGTTCTCTCATATCCTTAAAAATAGATATTGAGTTGCCTACATGATGATCATGTAGGCTTTTTTTTCGTTCATATACATCTCCTTCCAAGACCATAGGAATATAAGCACACTATCTGGGCGTCTGCATAGTATGTTCTTAGATTTACTTATTATATTTAAGGAGGATCACATACATGAAGGGTGCAAGAAAACTGCTGAGTTTCGTTTCGGTGGCAATACTTTTATTTATCCTTGGGGCATGCTCTAACAGCAGCAACGATAGTGACACAGCATCGATTGACGTTGCGGAAGTGACACGTTCTGTCTTTTACGCCCCACAATACGTTGCCCTTGAAAATGGTTATTTTGAAGAAGAAGGCCTAGAGGTAAATCTCACTACAACATGGGGTGGAGATAAAACGATGACAACACTTGTTTCAGACGGTGCTGACATCGCATTAGTGGGGTCTGAAACCTCTATTTATGTACATTCCCAAGGGGCAAATGACCCGGTAATTAACTTTGCTCAGCTAACACAAAAGGACGGTACTTTTCTTGTTGGTAAGGAGCCAAACGAAAATTTTTCATGGGATAAACTTAAGGGCAGTAAGTTCTTAGGTCAACGAAAAGGCGGTATGCCACAAATGGTTGGAGAATACGTGTTAAAGCAAAACGGGATTGACCCTCATCAGGATTTAGAGCTTTCACAAAACGTTGACTTTGCTAACATTCCAAGCGCTTTCCAAACCGGTGATTATGAATATGTTCAATTATTTGAACCAACTGCCAGTGTTTTTGAGAAAGAAGGATCAGGGCATGTGTTAGCCTCATTTGGGGAAGCATCAGGAAAGGTGCCTTACACAGTATTTATGGCCAAACAATCCTTCCTAGAAGAAAATGAGGGAGTGGCAAAAAAATTTACAAGAGCCATTTATAAAGCCCAGCAGTGGGTTGACAGCCATAGTGGTGAAGAAGTAGCCGAAGTCATACAGCCATATTTTGAGGATACCGATGTAGAAATGCTTGCCGACTCTGTCAACCGTTATAAGGATTCAGAAGCATTTGCGACTAATCCTGTTCTAGATGAAGAAGAGTGGAACAACTTAAAGTCCATTATGGATGAAGCTGGAGAACTTCCTGAGGATGTGCCGCATGACACATTGGTGAACACGCAAATCGCCGAAAACATTATAAATGAGTAGAGGTGATGATCATGGCATTCTTGACAGTTAAAGACATCTCTCATCTATACTTTACAGAAAAAAACTATACAAAGGCACTTGAAGAGATATCACTAGACGTAGAGAAAGGGAGCTTCGTTTCTCTAATCGGTCCTAGCGGTTGTGGAAAAACAACCCTACTCTCCATCATTGCAGGGTTGATTCAACCAACACAAGGGGAAGTGCTTCTGGAAGAGGAAGCGATTAGTAAGCAAAACTCCTCCATTGGCTATATGCTACAGCAAGATTATTTGTTTCCATGGAAAAACATTATCGAAAACGTCTTAATTGGTCCGCACATTCAAAAAAACCTAACAAAGGAAATCACAGAACAAGCAGAAAGGTTGCTTGAAGAGATTGGGATTGGAAATACGAAAGAGTCCTACCCCAACCAGCTATCTGGAGGGATGAGACAGCGGGTTGCACTGGCTAGAACACTTATCACTGACCCCAAATTACTACTTCTTGATGAGCCCTTCTCTGCGTTAGATTATCAAACAAAGCTTAAGCTTGAAAACCTAGTTATGGAAATTTTAAAGAAATACGATATGACATCCGTACTTGTCACTCACGATATTGGAGAAGCCATTGCCATGAGTGAAAGGATTGTGCTATTACAATCCAACCCGGGCAGAATAGCCAAAATTTTCAATGTACCTAAAGAAATTATTAAGCTGAGTCCATTTGATGCAAGACAGGAACCTAGCTATTCTGAATTTTTTCAAACCGTATGGAAGGAGTTGGAGAGCCTTGAGTAATCATGAAGATCAACTCCTATTTACAAAATTTAAGAGAAAGAAGAAAAAAGAGAAGCGATTGGTGTTATCTTGGCAGGTTGCGATATTTGTCGTCTTTTTCGTTCTTTGGGAAACACTGAGTCGATTACATTGGATTGATCCGTTAATTTTTAGTTCCCCATCTCGAGTTTGGAGCTTATTTCAAGAGAAAATTGCTGATGGCTCTTTGTTGATGCACTTACAGGTGACTGGCTTTGAAACAATTGCAGGTTTTATCCTTGGTACACTACTTGGGATACTAATAGCCACACTATTATGGTGGTCACCTAGATTGTCCAAAATTCTTGATCCTTACCTAGTAGTATTAAATGCAATGCCCAAAGTTGCACTGGGGCCAATATTAATTGTTGCTTTAGGTCCTGGATATGTGTCCATTATTTCAATGGGGATTATCATTGCCGTTGTCATCACCACCATACACATTTATTCAGCCTTTCGTGAGGTTGATGAAAATTATATAAAGGTACTCAGGAGCTTTAATGCAAGTCGGAAGCAAATTTTTATTGAAGCCATTTTGCCGGCATCATTCCCAACCATGATTTCCACGTTAAAAGTAAATGTCGGTTTGGCATGGGTTGGGGTTATTGTTGGTGAATTCTTAGTTTCTGAACGAGGACTAGGATATATGATTGTTTATGGGTTCCAGGTTTTTGACTTCAACCTAGTTCTATTAAGTCTGCTTGTTATTGCCGTTTTTGCAGGTGTGATGTATAAGGTTGTGGAGGCAATCGAAAATAAATTAATTCACCATAAAAGCTAAAGTAAGAGGCTATTCCTTTTTGTTCTCAGCCTAAGGAATTAGCCTCTATTTCTTTAATGACTTTTAAGCTGTTAGGCAAAACGCCGTCCTTCATCATAAAACTAAACATGGAGCTTTCACGTATATTTTTCGGTAACTGATCAAGTAATACAGGACCTAACGTTTCATGGTAGGAGGTTTGTTCACGTAACTCGTCTACCTCACCGAAGTAGACATTTTTAATCACTTCTCCCCCTTTTCCATCGACAAAATATTGCCCAATATAAGTTAAGTCTGAAACAATGCCACCTGTTTCTTCAAAGACCTCTCGCTTTGCCGCTTCCTCTGCTGTTTCGCCAATTTCTACTTTTCCACCTGGAAACTCCATTCCACGGTCTTTATGTTTCGTTAACAACCATTGGTCTTGATATTTAGTTATGACCCAAACATGCTTTGGGCTAGGAGAAAAAGGATTTTTCGTAAAAGAGAGTTTTACTTCATTCTGATAATAGTCCCTAAATGTAATCATATTGCATTTTCACTACCTTTTAGCTATTGCTGGGATTTAGTTATAATACACCTTATGAAGCACCCAACCATTTTGCTCATTGAATCTAAATTCCATTTCAATAATATAATCCCCATAAAGCTCACTGCTATTAACCTGAGTTACTGTTGCTTGTCCATCTTGACTCTCACTAATTTCATATTCATGATCCTTAACAAGCCAAGGTGGTGTTTCCGTTGGGATGATATATAATTGATTGTTTCGTTCTTTATAATATAAATCTACATACTCTTTTGCAAGTGATAGGCTAGCAAAGTCCCGAAATTCCTGTACCAACTCCTCCTTCGACTGAAAATTCGTTACACGATATTGCTCATCCGTTTTCTGGACAAGCGTATCCATAAATTTTTGTGAAATAGAGTTGATGGTTTCGTGTGTTAACTCTTGCTGTTTGCTATCATCTTCGTAAGTAAAAGTGTCAGAAAATGAAGTAAATTGATTTACGTGTGGTATACTAACAGGTAAACTAATCGTATGGACAAGGGCTACACAAATGGCTATCGATTTCATGTTGAGGAAGTCCATCGTTACATTCCTCCCCAGTACGTTTTTTATAAGGCCTTTCCATTCATGTATATAAACTATTCCCTAAAAAATTGCATACAAATCAGTTGATTTTCTTTATTTATTGAAATTTATTAGACAGTTCAGGAGGATTGAAAATGAAAAAAGCAATCGTAGGACTGGGATTATTGGTGTTCATGACCCTTTTCGTTGCATGTGGAAATGGTACAGATAACCCACAGGATGTCTATGAGCAAGCTATGGAAGCAAGCTCAGAATTAGAAAACTTTGAAATGGAAATGGAGATGAACCAGGAAATTGGGATCGCACAAATGGACCAACCCCTTACAATGAACATGAAGTCTTCTGGTAAAGTACAGGTTGAACCACAAGCCATTTATCAAGAAATGACACTCCAAGGATTGATGGCAGGAAAACAAGAGGTTGAGATGTATTATACTGACGAAGGCCTCTATATGAAGGAAGGGGATCAAAACTGGAAAAAAGCATCCGAGGAGATGTTAAAGCAACTAAATCAATTTAGTCAAAGCCAATCATCACCTCGTGAGCAATTAAAACAACTAGAAGATTATGTAGATGACATGTCCATGGCGGAAAAAGAGGATCATTATGAAATTACGATTACTTCCTCTGGGGACAACTTAAAAAAATTGATTGTTGAACAAATCAGTCAAAATAATATTTCCGGAAATGAGATAAATGAAGAAATGCTTGAAAACGTAAATATTAAAAACGTAAACATTGAATTCCATGTTGAAAAGGATACCTTTTATCCGCTCGTGTACAATCTAGATATGGAAATTGAAGAACAACAGAATGAAGAAACCTCCAACGTGAAGGTTTCCATCCACTCGACTTATAGTAATTTTAACGAAGTAGGAGAAATTACTGTACCAGATGAAGTGAAAAAATCAGCAGAATAAACATTTCAACCCTTGTCATTATGATCGACAAGGGTTGTTTGTTAATCATCAGGATTATCTAACACATTCATGGAGTGAATGTGTTCTCTCGTTTGGTCATCACCTAGTCTATAAAGCATTTGCAACACATTGATTAGACCCTGGTCAAAATCATCATTCTCTTGATCATTGTGGTATTCCTTGATTGGGACATGTGCACGCCAAAAAGAACCAAAATCAGCATCATACATTTCATCGAATAGTTCTCTTAATTTAATAACATCCTCAGGTGTTGCGTATATAATAAAATCCTCGTTATTACCTGCTTTTAATCGCGAAATTTCTTGGGTTCCTAAGCTAACATAAAATTTTTCCTTATCCATGCTCCAACCCTCCTACTACTATCTTTCTCCTTGTCATGGTTTTTATGCCTAGGAGAACTTTCCTAAATTCTTGCAAGCAAAAAGCCCCCAATATCATTTACAGACATGGGGGCATACCTTACAATATGTGCTTTCATTATTGAGCATATGTGTTAGACAACACGTTTTCCTTACACGAGCTTTCGTAGGTAGGACTAGCTGATAGGAAAACTTGTGAAGCGGATTTTCCTTCTCTCCAAACATTTTTCCATGAAATTCATGCACAATCATATGAAAATCATTCTCCATAGTCGTAAGGATAGAATCCTCCTGCACAAGCTTTGTCGCATACCGCTCATAAAACCAAAAGAAATACGTGGCAAAGCTTTCCCACATAACGGGGAATGGTAGCTTAGTTACCTGGTGAACGGTTTCAAACACCTTTAATAAATGATTATGAACAAGCTCTTGACTCGCAGCCTGCAACCATTCATAACGGTTATTTGGATCAGCATTTGTTATAGTAGAAATATCGTCTATTCGTAAGCTGGGAAACCAGCGCGAATCATCATCTGTTAAAACTAAATGAATATTATTTAAAGAAAAATCCAACTGCTTATTGAAAACAGACAATGAACAAAAGCCGGTTGTCACAACTAAATAACTATATCGTTTTACAAAAGTGGAAGCCACAGCTAGTAAGGAATCTGAGTGTAAGTATTGCTTTAAATGAGAAAACAATGTACTCATAAATTCTGGATTCACAAGCTGACTGGCTGACATATGCTCAAACTTGTGAACCGCTTGAAATGATCTCTCATAATCATATCGAAAGTGTGTAGCCATCAGCTGTTCTTCATGAGGCTTTAATGTATCCATATGTCCCTTCCTCACTACTTTATCTAGCCTTCTGTATTTCCTGTTTGATTAAACAACGTCCTTTACCATGTGGAATACACATTGGTGTCCCAAATAATGGATCATATGTGACATCACAATTCATTCTAAATACACTTTGAACGAGGTCACACGTAATAATGTCTTCCGGCTTCCCTTGTTCCCAAACCTTTTTGTCCTTCAAAGCCACAATATGATCGGCATAACGACAAGCAAGGTTTAGATCATGTAACACCATCACAATCGTACGGTTATCGTTTTCATTCAGCTCAAATAATAAATCTAAAATTTCAATTTGATGGGTCATATCTAAGTAGGTTGTAGGTTCATCTAAGAAAATAATATCGGTATCCTGAGCAAGTGTCATGGCAATCCAAGCACGTTGACGCTGACCACCAGAAAGCGAATCAACTAAGCGATCCTTCAAATCAAGCATATTCGTTGATTGAAGAGCCTCTTCAACAGCCTTCTCATCATCATTTCCCCATTTTTTCATCCAACCTTGGTATGGATAACGTCCCAGTTTTACTAGTTGGTAAACCGTTAATCCCTCAGGTGTTGTAGGACTTTGTGGTAAAATGGCCAATTCCTTCGCCACTTCCTTCGTCCTCAGCTTCGCAATATCCGTACCATCCAAAATCACTTCACCTGTCTTCGGCTGAAGTAAACGAGCAAGTGATCGAAGTAAGGTGGATTTACCACACCCATTACTACCAATAAATACGGTCATTTTCCCTTTAGGAATCGAAATATCTAGTTCATCTATAATAATATCCTCACCATACCCAAGCGTTAAATTGTTGGCTGCTAGTGATTCCATAAAAAATCTCTCCTTTACATGGGGAGAAAAAATATCCCTCTATAATAGAGTGTAGATTGTGGGACTTTCCTCTGTCAACGATTCTGAAAATCATTCTCAATATCGACACATTTATTATCAATTTATGATAACTGTTCTCAATATATACTTTAATTGAAAATGATTATCGTTTCAAGAGTTTTTTTGAATGATTGTGGGGATTGGGGGCTCGCGGGTGCGTGGGTTAGGGGGGCGCGGGTGCCAGCGCCCGGGATTTGGGATGCGTAACCAGGGGGTTCAGCTTTTTATGACAATCTTTAGCAAATTGACTCTCAACTTTAGCATTAAGTTCCCTTTTTTTAGCAGGTTAAAGCTTGCCTTTAGCATTTACCATGTTCTTCAACTTTTCATCCAAAACTTTAGTTTACTGAACTCAATTTCTAGCATTTATGCTCGCATCTTCAGCATCCTCCGGGCTTCAGCTTTTCAACGGTAATCTTCAGCATAACCCAACTCACCTTTAGCACACATTCATTTTCGTTTAGCAAGTTACTGCACGGCTTTAGCATTTACCACGTACTTCAGCTTTTCATCCGAATCTTTAGCTTACCGCACGCAATCTCCAGCATTTGCACTCACATCTCCAGCATCCGCCCCAGCTTTCCAGCACCACCATGGCCAAGGCTCCTCCATCTACCCTCGCCTCTCCTCAGCCCACTCAGCCAGCGTTCTCCTCAACAACTTTTTCGAAGCATTACGTGGTAGGTCATCAACAAAATAAATGGCCTTCGGAATTTTATACTTAGCTAGCTTATTCTGTAGTTCTTCCATAATCTCTGCCTCATCTAATTTAGAATCAAGTTGACGCACAATAAACCCCACGGGAACCTGTCCCCATTTATGATCTTCTATTCCAGTAACCCCTGCATCCTTTACGCCCTGAATTCCCTTTAAAGCTGATTCAACCTCTGCAGGATAAACATTCTCGCCACCCGAGATAATTAAGTCCTTGCGACGATCCACCACATACAAATAGCCTTGTTCATCTATATAGCCTAAATCACCCGTTTTAAGCCAGCCATCATCATGAAATGTATCCTGGTTTGCCTCCTCACGCTCAAAATACCCCTGCGTGACCATGGGACCTTTAACAACGATTTCTCCGACTACATTAGGAACATCATAACCAGATTCTTGTTGAATCTTTAACTGGGCTGGGAATAGCGGCTTACCTGCTGATCCTATTTTTGTTAAGGCATCTTGTGCACTTAGGGTTACTATTTGAGAAGAGGTTTCTGTCATCCCATAGCTTTGAAATATGGGAATCCCCTCATCCTTACACTTTTCTAATAAAGGCTTTGGAGCAGGTCCTCCACCTAACAGCAAACAGCGTAAGGAATCTGGATAACTCTCGTTTTGAAGTCTTTCAAGTAACTGCTCTACCATGACGGTAACCACAGAAACAATCGTAACCCCTTCCTCCATAATTTCTCTATGAACATCATTTACACTAAATTTTTCGTGTAAATGAACGGGCATGCCATAGACCAAACTCTTCACTAGTATCGAAAGTCCACTTACATGAAATAATGGAAGCATGGCCAGCCAGCGGTCTTCTTCCCTTATTCCTAAATTTAAAGCAGAAGAGGTGGCACTCCAAAAGTGATTGCCATAGGTGAGCTGGACACCCTTTGGGAATCCTGTGGTTCCTGATGTATAAATGATTGTAAAAATATCATTCAGATTCATTTCTTCTGGAACGTCAAAAGAACTTCCTTCAGACTGAAAAGCCTCCTGAAAGCTTACTACTTGATTATGATATCGCGCTTGTATAGTCTGTACTTTTTCCTCAAGACCCTCCTGGAAAAGAAGGAACTGACTTTTGGAATCCTCGTACTGAAAATGTAGTTCATCTGGTGTTAAACGAGCATTTAACAAAACGATAGTTGCCTGCAAATAGGTAAGGGCATGAATCATTTTGACCATGTCATAGGAGTTATTAGCTAATAAAGAAACGTGAACACCTGGCTGAATACCTAGCGTATTTAATTTTTCTGCTAGCTGCTTCACATCCTGGCGTAATTGTCGAAACGATATTTGTGTTTTATCCTTTAATTGAATGGCAGTTTGGTTTGGTGATATGTATGCTCTTTTTTCAAGCCAGTGCGGGATTACTTCCACGAAAAACATCCTCTCTTTAACATAAATAAAAACCCTTGTCGTCTATTATACGACAAGGATTTCCGTATTTCATAATTTCCGGTATTCTTATGGGAAACGTGGGAACTGCTTAAAGTCTGGTTTTCTTTTCTCTTTAAATGCGTCGCGGCCTTCCTTGGCTTCATCTGTTGTGTAATAAAGAAGAGTTGCGTCTCCACCCATTTGCTGAAGACCTGCAAGACCATCTGTGTCCGCATTGAAGGATGCTTTCAAGAAACGTAGAGCAGTTGGTGATTTTTCAAGCATTTCGTTACACCATTGCACCGTTTCCTCTTCAAGCTTGTCCACTGGTACTACTGTGTTCACAAGCCCCATTTCATAGGCTTCGTCTGCAGAGTATTGACGGCATAAATACCAAATCTCACGTGCACGCTTATGGCCAACCATTCGCGCAAGCAAACCTGCACCATAACCAGCATCAAAGCTACCAACTTTCGGACCTGTTTGCCCAAAGACGGCATTGTCTGCTGCAATTGTTAAGTCACAAACAACATGTAACACGTGGCCTCCACCAATCGCATAACCACTTACCATAGCTACTACAGGCTTTGGAATCATACGAATTAGACGTTGAAGGTCTAGTACATTTAAACGTGGAATTTGATCATTACCTACGTATCCACCGTGACCACGTACTGATTGATCTCCTCCAGAACAGAAGGCCTTCTCACCTTCACCTGCGAGCACAATGACTCCAACATCAGAATTATCTCTAGCACGAGAAAATGCATCGATCATTTCTTGAACAGTAAGTGGAGTAAAGGCGTTATGCACTTCTGGGCGGTTAATTGTGATTTTCGCAATGCCATTATACGTTTCATACTTAATTTCTTCGTATTCACGTTCTGTTACCCAATCAACAGCCATTCAAATATCCTCCTTTTTTCAATCGCTTTCATTCATTATGTAAAATGAAGTCACACACTATTTTATCAAAAATCTGCAGTTTTTCCACATGAATCGCATGACCCGCATCTTTTACAACTTTATGGGATGCATTCGGGATTACATCTACCATTGCCTGATTCAGTTTCGTAAATTTTTGATCGAGTTCTCCGCTTAGTAATAAGGTTGGCATATGCAATTGCTTTAAATCATCCCACCACGACGGTTGGGCACCTGTTCCCATATAGCGAAGTGAACTGGCTAAGCCTTTTGCCGTTTGATTGAGACGCTCTTGGCGCACTTGCTCTTGGACTTTAAGAGAGAGCCTTTTTTGTGTTTCAAACATTGGTATATTTGCCCAAAAATCAACAAATGATTCTATACCCTCGTTCTCAATCCGGCGAGCAAGAGCTTCATCATGTTGTATTCGTGAAACCCTTTCCTCCTTTGTCCATAAACCGGGTGATGAACTTTCTAAAATTAGGGAACTCACATCATTCGGATACAAGCACGCAAAGGATAAGGCAGCTCTTCCGCCCAAGGAATATCCTAGCAAATGTACTTTCCTATAACCTAATTGCTTAAGCAATACATGAAGGTCTTCACAGGTAGATTCCATCGAAAATTCGCCATTTACGTTGGTTTTGCCATGTCCTGGAAGATCGATGCAAATGACCTCAAAATGCTCGGACCAGTTATCTACAAAGGGTGCCCAAGTCGAGGTAGACCCTGTAAAACCATGAAGCAGGACAAGTGGTTCCCCCTGTCCTGCTCGCTCTACCCAATACTGATGTTGATGAATGGAAATCATCATGATTCTTCACCAATAATCTGTAGTAGTTTGGTTTCTATTTGCTGCCATTCATTTCGATGCCAGCTTGCATTCTCTTCCCGATTGGTTTGCACTTCAAGCACATGTATCCCGCCTTGTTCATATGCATGTTCCAATTTCTGTCGCAAGTGCTGTCTAGATTCTACTTGAACATGATGTCCTCCATACATATCAACAACCTTTGAAAATTCCAAATCAAGTGGGGTACCAAATAACACTTCAAAATGCTTTGGTTCTTTTGCCTGAGGGAGGAAAGAGAAAATCCCACCGCCGTTATTATTAATTAACACAACTGTTAGATCTATTCCATACTGCTTCGCGACCAAGAGTCCATTTAAATCATGGTAAAAGGATAAATCTCCAATTAACAGTGTAACCTTTTTCCCGTGTGAGGCCGCACCAATAGCAGAAGAAACAATGCCATCAATGCCATTCGCGCCACGATTTCCCATGATTTGAACATCATGCTCAGTTGACGTGAAAAAAGTGTCCACATCTCGCACAGGCATACTATTACCTGTAAATAAAATGTGTTGATCCTTCATGGCATCCTTAATCTCAGTCACAGCATGGCCTTCTGTAACCTTTTCTGACTCTTCTTCCAGCCACTGAGCCTTAACCAAATCATTCATACGTACCCACATATTTGTCCAAACAGGATCCATTTCCATTCCCTGATTGTGCTCCACACACTGTGCACAAAAATGGCTCGGATCTGAATACACGTATTTTGTTTGGTGTAAGGTCGGCTCCCGATAGCCTTCATAGCTTTCCACTACAAAATGAGGAACATCTGGGTTTTCTTTGATGAAAAACATATACGGCTTTGAAACCGGCATGGCACCGAAGCGAATAATAAAGTCAGGTTTTAACTGGTTTCTAATTTGTTCACTCTTTAGAATGGAATCATAGCATTCAATCAAAAGTCCTTTATTATGTTTACCTGCTCTAAGCTGGGATAGAGGGTCTGCTAATACAGGAATGTTCCAATGCTTAGCTAAGGTGAAAATAGACTGTTTTACGTCTAAATCTGTTTGAGGACCACATATTAATAGTCCCCGCTTTCCATCTTTTATCTGTGTAAGGATTTGATTTACCTGGTTCGAGTCTAATTTACGTTCACCTGCAATATGATGATGATAAGTGTCCGCACTCGAGCGCCCCCAGATATTTGGCAAGGAGAAATCTGGGGTTAATGGTTCTCGTAAAGGGAAATTCAAATGAACAGGACCTGAGTTTTCACTTTCAGCCTTGGCAACCGCTCTTGAAGCAATACTTCTAGCATAGCTTAAGGCTTGGATTGTGGCCTCTGGAATGGTCATTTCATGAAACCATTTCACATAATCACCATACATTTTCAGTTGATTAATAGACTGTGGTGCTCCCACATCTCGTAACTCGTGAGGACGATCAGCCGTTAAGACAACTAAAGGGACTCGACTATAAAACGCCTCAATAATTGCAGGAAAATAATTGGCCGTTGCAGTACCAGATGTACAAAGGAGAGCAACAGGACGTTGTTGCTCCTTCGCCATTCCCAACGCAAAAAAGGCTGAGGAACGCTCATCAAGGTTTACCCAATGATTGATATGTTCATGCTCAGCAAAGGTTAAGGCAAGTGGGGTTGATCTAGAGCCTGGAGAAATGACCACATCCTTAATCCCACTTTGGTAAAGCTCATCTACAAATTGTGCTACGTAATAGGTTAGGTTTTCTTGATGGCTCATGACGTCCCTCCTAGCGCCATTAACATCGGCTTGTATTTTATTTTTGTTTCAATAAATTCCTTTTCTGGGTCAGAATCCTTAACAATTCCACATCCAGCAAAAAGTGATACCTCATCCTTTTGAATCAGACCAGAACGGATCGCCACTGCAAATTCCCCATTCCGCATGGCATCCATCCATCCAATTGGAGCAGAATACCACCCTCTAGTTAACCTCTCTTCCTCATAGATAAATTGAAGAGCCTTATCACGTGGAACGCCTCCCATTGCCGGTGTGGGATGAAGTCTTTTGACCACTTCCAATAATGTATGTCCAGCCTTGAGTTTTCCCTGAACCGGTGTATATAAGTGCTGCAAATTCCGCAAACGGTATAAGACCGGTGCTGAAGGAACTTCCACATCATCACATGATGCCTCAACCGCCTCTTTAATCATATTAACAACAAACTGATGCTCCATTAAATTCTTCTCATCATTAATTAGCTCCGCCCCTAAGTTTTCATCCTCACTTGGAGTATCTCCTCTAGGCGCGGTCCCAGCGAGACAAGTGGAAAGCAATTGGTCATCTTCTACTTTAACTAATCGTTCAGGTGTTGCACCAATAAAACAATCCTCTCCACTTTCAATGGCAAAAACATAGCTCTGTCCCTGTTGCTCTAACAAATTGGCTAATACAGCAGAAACTGGAATATCCTCATTAAACCTTGCTCGCAATTCCCGGGCCAGAACAACCTTGTCCATTTTTCCCTGACTAATTTGTTCAGTAGCTTTTAAGACAGTATTTTTCCACTCCTCAGGTGAAATATCCCATTTCTCCTGATAGGAAAACTCTTTATGATAATAAAAGGTACCAGGCTTAGAAATCGTTTCTTTCGTGTTTTCAAAATGCTTTATTTTCGATTCCACTTGTTCCTCAGATTTTAGCATGACATTAAAAGTAAGGTAGGCTTCCTCACCCTGAATGACAACTAAAAATTCCGGGACCCACATCAACGTATTCGGGAAGTTCTTCCAGAGAGGCTTGTTTTTCGTTAAGTCAAAAGAGAATCCTCCCATTAACACTGGCCCTGTTCCCGGAAGCTTATAAGGGTTATCAATATAGGATGATTCAACGATTGTTTTCCATTTTCTTTCCACACGTTCAAAGCGATCTTGGTTCATATCACTCTCTGTATCTATAGTTAGAGCGGAACCAAAACCAATAAAAGTCACATCCTCCTCAGGGCTAGTCCAGAAGATACGAGACCCCTTAAAAGATTCAGTCATCTGAAAGACAGCAAGAGGGTCTTGTAAATGTATTTTTTCTGTATAGCTAAACAGCTGATGCTCTTGATGAGTAGTCCATTTACTCATCGCCTTTGAAATGGATTCCAAAAACCATTGCTGCTTGGTTTCAATCATTCAAATTACCTCCAAAAGATTGGGTATGAACAGATCTAAACGTCCTGACCTTGACCCATCCATCATATATATATAAATCCTTAATATGCATAAACACCATCTTTCATTTTAACACGAAATACATAATTCAACCTAATTTTATTCTCTTTTTTACTCATGCTCAAGATTTTATCTTCATGATTGACAGTTTGAAAAAGTTTCCATATGCTTAAATTATATTTAAGAACAGCATGATGACACGTGTATAGAAAAAGTATCTGCTAAGGGAGATGGAAGTTATGCAAATGGATGTGTCCGATACCTTATTAGAAGCATTAGACATAGAAATTGTAGAAGTACAGCCAGAGCGAGTTGTCTTATCCATGCCTGTAGGTCCGAAAACACACCAGCCACTAGGATTTTTACATGGTGGAGCCAGTGTTGCACTAGCCGAAAGCGCAGCCAGTATTGGCGGATTTCTAAATGTAGATGCGAATACTCAAAATGTATTTGGAATTGAAATCAATGCCAATCATATTAAAAGTAAACGCTCAGGTACCGTAACAGGAACGGCAACACCAATACATATTGGAAAAACCACGATGGTATGGGAGGTAAAAATTGTAGATGAGGATGAACATCTAATATCCATTTCAAGATGTACTTTAGGGGTTGTAACAAAAAAATAGCAAGGAAAAAGTAGCAAAGGAATTTAATGAATTCCTTTGCTACTTTTTTATAGAAATGAAAATCTCCCTTTAGTCATCTAACGGATTTAACGACTCTGATCCAGAAAGATCTTCAATCATTTTAACAAGCAAATCAATTTCTTCTTGAATATCCTTCATACTTGCCGTTTCTACAGGTGAGTGCATATAACGAAGTGGTAAGGAAACGAGTCCAACCGGTACCCCTACACCTGTGTACCGCATTTTATCAGCATCTGTTCCTGTGTTTCGAGGTGTCAATTCGTATTGCACATCCATATATAAATCCTGTGCTGCCTTTTGTAAAAACTGATTTACCTTTCGATTAATCGGAGCCCCTTTGGCTAAAACTGGCCCTTTTTCTAACTGAATATCACCGTATTTTGCAGTATCCACTCCAGGATAATCAGTAGCAAATGTTACATCGCAAGCAATGGCAAATGAAGGTTGAATGCCAGCTGCTGCAAAGTATGCTCCCCCCAAGTTCGTTTCTTCATTGACAGTACTAGCAGCATAAACGCCTGCATGAACATTCTTTTCCGATAATTTCCTTAGCACCTCGGCCACAATAAATGCACCTGTTCGATTGTCTAGCCCTCTGCCTGATATATACCGATCCATTAATATTTCTGGCTCCCGTTTATATATAGCGAGGTCTCCAATTTGTATGTATGGCTCAATTTCATCTTTTGATTTAGCCCCACAGTCAATATATAAATCTTCAAACTCCAGTTTTTCCTTTACTCCTCCATGATGTTCAGCGTTAGCCCCAATCACACCTGTTAACGTTTTGTTAGCACCTAAAATTTCAACCTTCATACCGACGGCAACCTTGGGACTTATGCCTCCCATTTTACTGAACCTAAGAAACCCGTCCTTTTCAATTTTGGTAATCACAAAAGCAATCTCATCACAATGCCCCGCTAATAAGACCTTAAAATCGGCATCGGGATTGAGAATACCAATTACATTCCCAGCATGATCGGTTCGTATTTCATCTGCATACGGCTTAATGTAATTCATCCATTTCTTTTGAATTGTCATCTCCATGCTTGATGGAGATGGGGTTGTTAGTAGATCTAATAAAAATTGCTTGTTCGTTAGTTCCATCTTAATCTCCTCCATGTATGGAATAGATAAAATCTTCTCAAACTATATAAGTGACTAATGAAAATTCTACCCTTTTTGTAAAGATAAGTATAGTAGAAAAAGATACGTTATGAAAGTTGAGGGGAACTCCTATGCAAATGTTGTGGCGTTGGTATTTTCAAATACCTATTTATTTTCGTTTATTGTTAACCGTCCTATTCTTCATGATTGTATTTGGATGGATTATCCACTTAATCGAGCCTGAGCATTTCCCGAGCTTATTTGATGGATTGTGGTGGGCTTTTGTTACAGGGTCGACTGTTGGCTATGGTGATTTTGTCCCAATTACTATTGCTGGAAAAATTGTGGGGATCATGATGATTTTAGCTGGTGGGGGAATTGTTACTTATTACATGGTTACGGTCTCTACGGGAGTAGTGAAACGAGAAAAAGAAATTGACCAAGGAGAGGTCGCCTTTAAAGGACGAGGGCATGTCGTTATTATTGGCTGGAATGAAAGATCTAGACAGCTCCTTCAAATGATTAAGGATAATAAACCAGCGGAGGATATTGTTCTGATTGATCATTCGTTAAAAAAGTCACCGAAAAAGTTTTATCATTTACACTTTATACAAGGTGATGCTTCACTAGATGACACCCTACATAAAGCCAATATGCAGTATGCAAAACAGATTGTGATTACCTCTGATCAATCAAAACCAGAAAAACAGGCGGATCAATTAACTATATTATGTACGATTGCTGTTAGAGGCATTAATCCCGAAGCTCCTATAGTGGCTGAAGTTTTAATGAAAGAGCATGTAATGAATGCTGAACGTGCTGGAGCGAATACTGTCATTCGATCAAATGATTTTATGAGTACCTTATTTTTTCATGAGTTATATCGTATTCAATCGGTTAAACCATTTGATATTATGTTGGAACAACTGGCTAGTCAGCAATATATCGAGCACGACGTAGCAGATGAACATATAAATCAAACCTTCCTAGAATGTTCCAATGATTATGTAAAAAAAGATGGGTTGTTACTTGGAATCATCCGAAAAGGAGAGGTCATTATAAACCCTCCTTTCCAGATGAAACTAGAAATAAATGATCGTTTAATTGTACTCGCTTCCTTAAGAGATTAAGGCTTTCTCAACGTTTTTTATAATTTCATTCCCTTGATGGATATACTCATCTGGCACCTCTGTGTCAGGGTCTGTTGGTGACTGAAACTGATTAATACCAGCTGTTATATTCCCAATCATGACATCTTCATCGATTCCATCGGTATACTGATGCCCTAATATAAATGGTTTACCAACTCGAACCTGAACACCCGGTTCATCGAGTTGACCAATTTCAGCTGTAAAGGGAATGCGAACAAAGTAGTAGCGCCCTTCATTAGTCATTTGATAATCAAAAGAACCATGGTCATACTCCCAGCTACTTCCAATGGTAAATCCGATTGGTTTTAGTTTATTTTCTAAGTCAATTAAGCTAAAGACTTGATTTTCAATGCCTGAATCTAACTTGTACATGTAAACTCACCTTTTCTAAGTCGTGTTTACGCATAGTATGCCCGGCACATACATTTTGATTTTAGAAATACTTGGCTATTTGACAGATATGAATCTTGGGGACTCTTCGGAAACAGTTAAAAAAGGCTTTGTCATTTGACAAAGCCTTTTGATTATTTCGTTCTTTTCTCCAGTTTTTCTTTTTCTTCTTCAAAACCTGGTTTTCCTAACAACGCAAACATATTTTTCTTATAATCCTCTACACCAGGCTGATCAAAAGGATTTACTCCTAGTAAATAGCCACTTATCGCACAAGCCTTTTCAAAGAAATAAACAAGATATCCAAACGTAAAGGCATCTAATTGAGGAATTTCAATGACTAAGTTTGGTACCTGTCCGTCAGTATGCGCAAGGACAGTTCCTTCAAATGCTTTTTTATTCACATCATCAAAGGTCTTCCCTAGCAAGTAATTAAGTCCGTCTAGATTTTGCTCATCATTTGGAATGTCTACATCTTGACGTGGTTGATTGACTTGGATTACCGTTTCAAACATTTGCTTACGGCCATCTTGAATATACTGCCCAAGTGAATGTAAATCGGTCGTAAAATTAGCAGAGGACGGGTAAATTCCTTTTTGGTCTTTCCCTTCACTTTCTCCAAACAATTGCTTCCACCATTCAGAAAAATATTGTAGAGAAGGCTCGTAGTTTATGAGTAATTCTACTGATTTCCCTTTTTGATATAAAATATTGCGAATGGCTGCATATTGATAAGCAATGTTTGAACTCACATTGTTTTCGTTTAACTCTTGGGTAGCCAGCTGTGCACCTTTCATCATCTCATCAATATCCACACCTGTAACCGCAATAGGTAAAAGGCCAACAGCAGTTAAGACTGAAAAACGCCCCCCTACATCATCAGGGATGACAAAGGTTTCATAGCCTTCATCGGTAGCTAAAGTTTTCAAAGCACCCTTTTCCTTGTCAGTTGTAGCAAAAATGCGTTGTTTTGCTTCTTCTTTTCCATATTTGTCTTCTAAAAACTTGCGGAATACACGGAAGGCCATGGCAGGCTCTGTTGTCGTACCACTCTTTGAAATGACGTTCACAGATACATCTTTGCCTTCTAAGACATCAAATAATTCTTTTACATATGGTCCACTAATATTATTTCCTACAAATAGTACTTGTGGAGTTTGACGTTTTTCTTGGTCTAGCATGTTATAGAAAGAATGATTCAATGCCTCAATAGCTGCTTTAGCGCCTAAATAGGAACCGCCAATTCCAATCACGATAAGCACATCGGAGTTTTGTTGAATTTTATTAGCTGCATTTTTAACCCGAGCAAACTCCTCTTTGTCATATGCATTCGGTAAATCTAACCAGCCTAAAAAGTCATTTCCTGCCCCTGTTTTATTATGTAGGGAAACATGGGCAGCTTTAGTTGCATCATCCATTAAGCCTAATTCATGTTCTTGTATAAACTGTTCTGCATAATCATAGCGAAATTGAATGTGAGTCACATGTAACGCTCCTTTTCCTATGTTCTCTTCTAGTTAGTATAAGGTAAAATTAGTATTTTAATCGAAATATAAAGATACCATTACCTCTAAACGGATGCAATTGATTTTATAATGATTCTCTTAATATACTTAGTACATCTTCTTTTTCTAATTTACGAAAGTTCCCGAATGCACCGTTTGCCATAGCTCGATTGGTCATTAAGTCAAGCTGTGAATCATCAATATCATAATCAGCTAGTCGGTTTGGTGCTCCCAGGGAATCCCAGAAGCTTCTAAGCTTTTCAACTCCCTCTAGGGCCACTTCCTTGTCAGATTTTCCGCTTGGATCTACGTCAAATACACGAACCGCTAATTGTTTAAAACGCTCGGTATTCGTGTCGATGTTATGTTTCATCCAGTTTGGAAATAGAATAGCTAATCCACCAGCATGAGGAATATCGTATACGGCAGATACGGCATGTTCAATGTTATGAGTTGCCCAGTCTCCACGGTAACCCATTTGGAGCATTCCATTTAGAGCAATGGTACCTGCATAAAGAATCGTCTCCCGGTGCTGTGGGGACTCCAAATCTTCAAGGAGCTTAGGTGCAGTCTCTATTACCGTCTTGAGAACTCCTTCACACATTCTATCCTGAACGGGTGCATTAGTTGGCTGATGGAAATATTGCTCTAAAATGTGCGTCATCATGTCAACCATTCCATAGATGGTTTGATCCTTTGGTACGGTATATGTATTTTTCGGTTCTAAAATGGAAAATTGCGGGAATAAGAGTGGGCTTCCCCAGCCATATTTTTCATTGGTTTCCCAATTTGTAATAACGGCTCCTGAATTCATTTCAGAACCAGTAGCAGCAATGGTTAATACGGTACCAAATGGCACGGCGTCTTCTGGTTTAACTTTTTTTGTCACTAAATCCCACGGATCTCCATCATACTTGGCTGCCGCAGAAATAGTCTTCGTACAATCAATTACACTTCCGCCACCAACAGCTAGAATAAAATCAATTTGTTCTTGTTTACAAATTTCCTGTCCCTTTTTCACTGTTGACAGGCGAGGATTCGGTTCAACCCCAGCTAATTCATGGACATTCACATTTATAGTTTTTAGTTGTTGTATTACTCGATCATATAGTCCGTTTCGCTTAATGCTACCGCCACCATAAACAATCAAAACGTTTTGGGCATCATTTGGAACCAATTTTGGTAGTTTTTCTAATTGTCCATTTCCAAATACAAGCTTAGTCGGATTATAAAACATAAAGTTTTCCATCAAAAAAACCCCTTTCCTTCTTTTAAGCACACATTTTTATTATGTTCTATTTACAGGATAAAATCAAAAATTTCATTTTTAAAAACAAAAAAAGACATCGACTTGAGATCGAATCCGATCTGTCGATGCCTTTTGATTAAAGGAAATATATAATTCAAAAATGTCTAGCTCCAGCGCCTAGCCCCTCGGGTCATAAGTCAATCCCCTATGTAGCAAAAAACGCCACGCCAAGGCTTGACTTATGCCTATCGGGGCTGAGCACTAAGGAATGCTTCTTAGAATAATCTTCGCAGAAACAAGTGTTTTTTCTTGTTTCGAAGGTGCTTGCGCTTTTCTTAGTTACGGTATGTTTCTTCACGTTCTTTAGATTGTTGAATCCAATCCTCCAACTTGTCTTTAAGAGTGTTAAAGCCAACTGCCGCATTAGATTCTTCTTGTGGTTGTTGACGTTTGTTTTGTTTCTTTGGTTTCTCCACCTTTTTCGGCGGCTCCTCTGTTGCACGAATGGACAAGGAATACTTTCCTTTCTCCTCATCGATATTTAGCACTTTTACGTTAACTGTATCCCCTACGTTTAAATGCTCATTAATATCTTTAACAAATCCGTGTGTAACTTCGGATATATGAACAAGTCCTTGAACTTCCTCATCAAGTGCAACGAATGCTCCATATGGTTGAATACCTGTTACTTTACCTTCTAAAACTTGACCTACTTCAAACTTTTCTGCCATGACGAACAACTCCCGACTATTTTTTCTCTTTCTTACGCATTTAATGATTTTATCATAAACAAAGGGGACAATCAAAAATACTTACTGGCCTCTATGAGAGTAATTGCTTGAAGGGCTAGTTATCAGGTTCAAATTAAAGTAATTCAAAATAGTTCTTTTGCCCTAAGAAAAAATTAAAATTTTATGTTTAGATTTTGGAAATAACGGTAATAGTAACTAATGTAAGACTTTCTCGTATTCCCCCTGTGTAGCAAAGCGTTATAACGCTTTGCTTTTTTTTTGCCTTAATATCTTCAAAGTAAAATATTGTCCTTTTTATAAAGAGTTTTGTATGATATGAATAGTAATCCTGTTTACATAAGAGAGGGGTTTTAGAATGGAAAAGTTTCGAAACACCGTTACAAGAACCGGCACAAGATCTGTGAAATGGGACTTAAGAGAATCGATCTTTCAAAACAAAGATGTTCTACCTATGTGGGTTGCGGATATGGATTTCCCTTCCACAGATGCAGTAAAAGATGCAATTGTCGAGAGAGCTCAACATAACATATATGGCTATACGATTACCGATCAGCCTGTAAAAGGGGCGATCCAACAATGGGTAAAAAAGAGACATCAATGGGACATTGATGAAAAATGGTTATTATTTAGTCCTGGTGTGGTCACTTCGCTACATATGGCGGTGCAAGCCTTATCCAATGAGAACGACCATATACTCATACAAACTCCTGTATACCCACCCTTTTATGGTGCTGTTGAAAAACATGGACGAAAGATTGTCAAAAATAGCCTCCAATTAAAAGATGGAAGATATGAAATTGACTTTGAGGACTTCGAACAAAAGGTTACAGATGATCAGGTTACACTGTTTATATTGTGTAGCCCACATAACCCTTTAGGAAGAGTGTGGACAGAGGATGAGCTTCACAAAATGGCTGACTTATGCTTAAAACATAATGTAACCATTATTTCTGATGAAATTCATGGGGATTTGACTTATCCTGAACATACCCATATCCCAATGGCATCTTTTTCAGATGAAATTCGAGAACAAGTGATAACTTGTATGGCTCCATCCAAAACCTTTAATCTCGCGGGCCTACAGGCTTCATATTTAATTGTTCCAAATGAAAAAAAAAGGAAAAGCATTGAAAAACAATTTTCTAGTCAAGGACTAGGTATGTTAAATACGTTTGGTATTGTTGCCATGGAAGCTGCTTATTTACATGGTGAAGAGTGGCTTGATCAATTAATTCAAGTATTAGATGAAAACAAGAAGTATGTTCAAGAGAAAATTCATGAACACACAGACCAAATCAAAGTGCTTGATGCAGAGGGGACTTACTTACTATGGCTTGACTGTAGACAAATGGGTCTAAGCTCGAGTGAACTAAAGCAATTTTTCGTTTCAAACGCAAAGGTTGGATTAAATGATGGCCTTTCCTTTGGACGTGAAGGTGATGGATTTATGCGAATGAATATCGCCTGTCCAAACGAGATTGTAGTCGAAGGAGTAAACCGTATTATACAAGCTCTTAACGGATAAAAAGTGGGATGAACCGTTACTACGGTTTCATCCCTTTTTTTCGTTCTTATTTGAAAATAGATATAAACTGCGACGTAAAAAAAGTGGCTCCCAAGTCATTCTGATGAGTGCATGCAAACCGTTCCGGCAGAATTCTCCGCTTTCCATGGGCACGGCCTCAGCCTCCTCGGAAGCAAAGACCGCTTCCTGCGGGGTCTTCACCACGCTTCCTCCCATAGGAGTCTCCGTATTCTGCCTCCACTATTGGAGTGTTTTGATGAATGCGTGGTTAAAAGCTTTTGTTTTCCAATAGTCAGCTCTAAATAAACGAATGAGACACAGTCTAAAGCGGAGGAAATACACGGAGACTCCTGTGGGATCAAAGAGACAGGTGAGACCCCGCAACGTAGTGAGGAGGCTCACCGCTCGCCCGCGGAAAGCGAAGTGTATTTCCGTAGCGATGGTTCCGCACTCATCAAATTGATATTTGGAAACAAGTTATGCTATATTTACGTCGCATTTTCTATCAATTACGAATACAAGGCAACAAAATAATTCAAACCCTGTCCTTATTCTTCTTTCTGCGGACCGTCATCCGCTGGGTTTGAAGGTGATTCTGTTTCGTTACTTTCATTTAACGTAATTTTGCCACATGCGATTCTTGCTCCTGACTCACCAGCTGGCTGTGTTATTCCATCATCTTGCTTTTCGTGAATAATTAATGACGTTCCTTCTCCTACTAATAGAGAGTTTTTATCATCTTTCAAGGTCGCACCCTGTACCATTACTTCTGTATCAATCTTTCCGTCTTCAGCTACCTCCAAATTAGGCATATCCCCTAAATGTGGGCCTTCAGGATGCATCAGCCCGTGAAGCTTTGATTCTGGATTAAAATGGTTCCCGGCTGTTTTAAAATCTGGTCCTTCACATTTCGGGTATTCATGTACATGAATACCATGTAATCCTGATTCAAAACCGGAAAGTTTTAATTTAATTTGAACCCCATCTGGCTGCTCTGAAAACGTGGCCGTACCTAACGAGTCACCATCAGGGTTGTACATATCAACCTCAATAGGAGAACGGCTTTGTTCATTACAAGCTGCTAAAATGATGACAACTGAAAGCATTAGGGTTACAGAAATAGCTCTCATGAACAAACAACTACCTTTCTTTGCTTTTATACTAATGGTTCTCACTTGTTAAAGTTCTCAAAGCTAGTTTTTCCATACTAACTTGAAAATAAACGAAAAGTACTAAAATGAAAAAATACACCCCTTTTAATAAAATAGAGGTGTATTTCACAATATAAATTATTTTTTTGACTTACCTTGATCTGGATCAAGATTTATTCGGTCACCATATTGTTGGTTAAACTTCTCTTCTTCCTTTTTGGAAATTCGAAAAAACATCCTTGTGATGATAATTGCTGCTATCGAAAATAATAAAAGCACGATGATAGCAGGAAGATATTCCACCCCATCTTCAGGGAAATATAAAAAACCCATTCCCTTAATCACTACCTTTTCCTAATAAACTGTATTTCCTCACGTACCAGGTACTCTTAAATCTTGTTTCTTTTTCTTAGGTGGTTTCCCATACACCATAGTAGTTAGCTTGGACGCCTGCCCGAACAGTAGCATTCCGATAAACGCTGCAATAATAATATAAACCCCAGCAAAAATCTTCATGACCCCTGTTGCCAAGCTTGCAATAACAACCGAAAATTCACCTCTAGCACAAATGGATAAGCCAGCTTTAAAGGCTAAACGTTTCGACAGACCATATAGTCGTCCACCTAATATACCTACTAACATTTTAGCAATAATGGACCATACAAGTAAAATAATTAAAAATCCTAGCATCGGAACGCCATCGCCTAGTTGTATCGTTGTACCGAAATAAATAAAAAAGGTGGGTAACATCAAATCTTTAATTGGATGTACCGTTTGTTCAACCTTTTCAATTTTGTGCATTTCTGCTAGCATCATACCAGCTAAGAATGCACCTAGAACTTCAGAAAGTCCTAGTAATAAGGCTAATCCCCCATAAGATAAAGCTAATCCAATCAGTAAAGCTATTTTAAAGTCTTCATCGTCAATCTTATGTAAAAACCTTTCAAAATGCTTAAATAGTGTTTTACTGAGCACAATAGCTCCAGCTGTCAGGGCAATTATTTTTCCAATTAGAATTAAGAAATCCATGGTTGTAAAGCTGTCACCGCTCGTAATTCCCATCAGGACAGCGACCACAATGGGGGCAACTAAATCCTCAAAAATCAATAACGCTAAAATATATTCTGTTTCTCTGTTTGCCATGCGCCCTGTGTCATCCAATAGCTTCGCCGTAATGGATGAACTAGTGGCATAGGCCACACCGCCAATTAAGAATGAAGTTAACAAATCTAGTCCAAAAAAAGAGCAAATGAGCATGACAACCCCAATGTTTAAAACCACATCCATCAAGCCAGCAGGCCAGATTTTCGTGGCAATTCCAGCAAGACGACGCACATTAAACTCCAAGCCTAATAAGAAAAATAATAAAACGATCCCAATCTCACTGGCAAAGTGTAAAATTTCATTATGTGTTAAGTAGTCTGCCACCAAAACGCCAAACAATATATATAAAATGACATTCGGAAATTTTATTTTTAAACTTAAATAACCTAGCCAAAAGATACCTAGTAGGATTAATCCTGCAACTAATAAGCTTGGTAGGTCCACAATAATCAGTCCTCTCCTTTACAAAAGGCCTCTAAATAGTTAACTTGATCTTTTTTTCCTACAATCATTAGAACATCATTCGCAGTCAATAGGTTATCAGGTCCAGGAGCTGCTATGATTTCATCATTTTGAATAATCCCCATAACAGTGGCTCCAGTTTTATTTCGAATTTCCGATTCTTCCAATGTTTTACCAATTAATGGGGAATCAGGCTTTAATTTTACCCAATCAATCACAATTTGATTTTTAAACATTTTTAATTTATCTGCATCCACTGGTTGATACGTAGCACCTAGTAATTGCGCCCCTAACTCCCTTGTTTCATCCCCTGTTAAATCCATAACAAAATCCGCTTCATCACTATCGGCATCCTCAAAAAAGTATAATTCCCTTTTCCCTGTATGATGGACAATTAAGACGAGCATGCTATCTTCTGCCGTCTTAAATTCTATCTTTTGACCGATTCCTGGTAATTGTGAAACTGAAACGTTCATCAGTTAAATCTCCCTTCACTTATTATATGTTTTATAATAGTCTATTTTGCCTTGAATCATTCTGTTCTACATTGTAACCTAAAACACAGCTTATCACATCATCTATTTCCGAAAAACTCCCGATAAATAGGGGTTTATTGAGTTTATTATTTGATTATGATAATTTTAACTTAAATGAACTTAGGAGGTAAAAATGACATGAGTGTTCATATAGGTGCTAAAAAAGGAGAAATCGCAGACAAGATTTTGCTGCCAGGGGATCCACTCCGAGCTAAATACATAGCTGAAACTTACTTAGAAGATGTTACTTGCTACAATGAGGTTCGTGGCATGTATGGCTTTACTGGTACATACAAAGGGGAACGGATTTCTGTACAGGGGACCGGCATGGGTGTTCCATCAATATCGATTTATGTTAATGAACTAATTCAGGAATACGATGTTCAAAAGTTAATTCGAGTAGGATCATGCGGAGCTCTTCAAGAGGATGTTAAAGTTCGAGATGTGATTTTAGCTTCTACGTCCACAACAGATTCCCAAATGAATCGCATGACATTTGGTGGTATTGATTATTCTCCTACTGCAAACTTTAACCTTTTAAAAGATGCTTATGATGTGAGTATGGAAAAGGATCTGAAGCCCTTAGTTGGAAATGTATTTACAAGTGATAGCTTTTACCGAGATAATGCAATGGAACTATTTAATTTATTAGCGAAATATAATGTCTTAGCCGTTGAAATGGAAACGACAGCATTATACACCTTAGCTGCTAAATTCAATCGTGAGGCATTGTCCATTTTAACGGTCAGTGACCATATTATTACGGGTGAGGAAACAACAGCTCAAGAGAGACAAACTACCTTTAACGATATGATGGAGGTAGCACTTGAGGCCATCTTAAAATAAGCCAACTTTCACACTGGGTACTTCGTTTACTCAGTGTTTTTTTTGGTAATTTTTTTCAACCGTCGTCACACAACTATTTTTCTTCTTCATATAGTAATGACAAGGAGGTTGATATGATGACTATATATGTTCTACCACCACAATATTATATCCCAGCCCATTTCAATTTACCTAATCCATTACCAAGACAAAACCCTTATCCCAATGTAGACACTACCCAATTCACAGAATCAGCAACGGAGTTTCAGTCCTTAATGAAAAGTGCTCATAAAATTATTGATCGTTTTGCCAATTCCAAGGAATTTGCTTATCAAGTCATGGATGCCGCTCAAAAATCCGATCATGAAACAGTGAAAAAATTAATCGAAAAAGAAGATTTAGCCCATCCTGTTGAAATAAAATTCAATCCTGATGGTATTGACATTACACTGATTGCGAAAACGAAGGACATTGATTGCTGTAAACTAGTTATGGCTTTACATTGGTAACACTTCATTGTTAACCACGAAAAATTACAAGTTGACAATAAAACCGCTCCCACCTTATGATAGTATTTAAAGGAGCGTGATGGAATTGACAAAGCAAAAAAAAGGCTTCCGTACAATTGATTTGACCCTCGGAGCATTATTTGTAGGATTAATGGCCATCGGAGCCAACATCGTTGTATGGTTGCCTTTTTTGAAGGTAACATTTGCAGGGGCCACAGTTGAAATTACTTTGCAAACATTTTTTGCAACATTGGCAGGTTTGATGTTAGGTAAGAGACTTGGAGCATTTTCAATGATAGTTTATGCTCTTGTTGGAATCATAGGTGTTCCTGTATTTGCTGGAATGCAAGCCGGAGTCGCTCAGCTTGTTACTCCAACTGGCGGATTTATTTTATCATTTATTTTTGTTGCATGGGTTTCAGGCTGGATTTTAGAAAAACGCAATTCCAGTACATTTGCTACATATGTAACAGCTAGCTTTGGAGGGCTGTTTTGTAATTATATGATTGGTACAACCTACATGTATTTTGCCCTGAATTTATGGATAGGCGGATCCATATCTTACACAACGGCATGGGCTATGATGTTACCATTCCTCATCAAAGATATCGGATTAACCTTCTTAGTCGCCACATTAGCGCGAGTTTTAGTCAAGCGTGTTCAGTTTTCCATAAAACCATTTACAGCCTAGACCTAAAAGAGCGGGAGCCATTTTCTTAGACTACCGCTCTTTTAGATTATTGTAAGATTAACTGGGCTAAAGTACGCGACATGACACCTGTTGGTCCCTTAGAACCTAGTTCATAATTAGAATCGGTTGTTGCCGTTCCTGCGATATCTAAGTGCACCCATGGCGTATCCTCAGCAAAATCACCAATAAAGCTTCCTGCCATGACCGCATGCGCTTTTCGACCTGGAGAGTTATTTAAATCGGCAATATCACTCTTTCTAACGCCTTCTTTGTATAGATCAGTATATGGGAGTTGCCAAATTGGCTCACCTACATATTGAGCTGCCTGTTCCACTTCACTAAAGAACTCATCATTATTGGTCATAGCACCTGTTACTTTATCTCCTAAGGCAACAATAACCCCACCGGTTAAGGTCGCCACATCTACAATTTCACTAACCTCAAACCGTTTTGCGTAAGTGACAGCATCAGCCAACGCTAGTCTACCTTCAGCATCCGTATTTCGAACCTCAATCGTTTTTCCACTAAGAGATGTAATAACATCATCAGGCTTAAATGCTCCACCACTAATCATATTATCAGTAGAAGGAATGACAGCTAGTACGTTCTTCTTCGGTTTCATTCTTCCAATGGTCTCCATTGCACCAAGTACTGCCGCAGCTCCACCCATATCGGTTTTCATTCCTACAATTCCGTCCTTAGATTTAATGGAATATCCCCCAGTATCAAAGGTAATACCTTTACCTATGAGAGCAGTTGCATCCTTCCACTCATCCAGGCCCTGATAACTAAGGACGATCATTTTGGGTGGTTCAACGGAGCCTTGGTTTACAGCTAGTAAAGCACCCATACCTAGGTTCTCCATATCCTCTCGATCTAAAATCTCGTATTCCATATCATAGGTTTCAGCAATTTCCTTTGCTTTTTCAGCTAATTTCGTAGCCGTCAAAATGTTCCCAGGCAATTGGGTTAAATTCCTTGCTATTGTGACACCCTTTCCTAAAGCATACCCCTTTTCTAAGGAAGGTTGAATATTCTTATTTTCTGTTAACACTGTTAAAGATGTAATAGAGCTTTCCTTCGCTGCTTTTGTTTTATAGGACAATTGCTTATGTTGAGCCATCACCATAGACTCAGCAGCTACCTCTGCTACTGTTTTTACGTTTATCTCCTTCATTTGAAAGCTATCTAGATGGATAGAAGCTTCTCTAATTTGGTCCTGCTGCAAGGTTTTAAAGTTTTTACCTAATATATTTTTCAGTTCATTCTTGGTCATTTTGGCAGCTTTTCCTAGACCTACTATGTATAGGCGTTCAGGCTTCATTTGATTAAAGGTGAAAATCTTCGTTATCTTCCACTTTTGTAGAGACAAATCTCCTGCCTTCTCATACTCCTTTAAGCTTTGTCCTAGTACATTGTTTAGTTGCTTAAAAAGCTCAGATGACTCTTGATGGTCTTGATATAGACCGAGAATCAACGCTTTCGTCTGAACATCTGTGATGTTAGCTTGACTGATTGTAAACATAATTATGTACACCTCCATGTTAATTATAACGAATTTCGAAATAATTAGATATTATTTTTGTTAACTTTAGGCTCTATTAAACCAAAAAAAAAGAGGCCCTTTCTTAAGGCCTACTTAATTTGCTAATATTTTTTCTCGAAACACCTGTAACGCTTCGTTTTCATTTAATTTCATTAGTTGTTCAGTAGTTAATGTTCCATCACCTTTTTCAACTATATAAACCTCTACTTCTTTTTTACCCCAATTTTTATACACATCATCTACGGTTTCATAGTACAAGTCAATTTTATTTCCTTTAATTGCCCCACCCTTATCAGCGACCACACCATAACCATAGTCAGGAATATAGAGTATCGTTCCAATCGGAAACTTATTTAAATCGGCGGCAATTGTAGAATATAAATCTCGTCGAACCTTTACACCCGAATAGGTGACACCATATAGATGATGATCAGGATTTTTTCCAGTTGATTCAGGGCCTGCTGTATAACCAGTAGCTACAACCGTTTCAGTAGGATATTGGGATAAATCTATCGCATCCTCTAAGCTTTCTGGCGCATTGACTTCCTGACTTGATACATATCTTTTACTTGGCTTTAACTCTTTTAAATCTTTTTTTTCGAGCTCTGATTCTTTCACCTTATGTTCTTCTTGTTTTAACGAAGCTGAGACTTCATTTGTTTCCCCGTTTTGAAACCAAGACTTTAAGTCCTTTGCTGTCACATTTGAGATTGCTGTATAGGTGGTAAACAAAGCACCTAAAATCAAGATCCCCATCAATGTTCCTCTTAAAATCTTACTTTTCATGATAACACCTCTCTCGATGTCATCATTGCCAGTTATAAGATTTTTATACAAAAAGGTATATAAAAATGGAGAAAAGCGGTATTCTTGTTGGTTTTAAACGCTTGTTTTTGACTAAAAAGATATAAAATGCGACGTAATTAAAAAGCTTTAAGACTCGCAAAGTTCAGATGATGAGTGCATGTTTAACGTTTCAGCAGTATTTTTTCGATTTTCATGAGTGAGTCATGACGACCGAAAAAACAACAAGTAGCCAAAAACGGGTGTCATGAGCGATTCATAACGACCGTATTTCTGTTTCCGCTGATATTTCGCTTGTCATTAGTACCTATAACGCGTATTTCACTCTTTTTACATTGTACGTATTGGATATCTCATTACGCGTGTATTAATGTCGAGCTAAAGAACCTCAGCGCAGCAGTGGTATGTCGCATTTTCTATCTACTATCTAATGCAAAGTATAAAATACAATGTTTACTAAGCCTTTTTAAAACATTTGATAGCCCTTAGATCTAAGGGTTTTGATTACAATCCCTGAGACAATGGTTCCCACTAAGCCCATCGATAGAAAAACAATATCCACCATTTTGAGGTGAATTAAATTTGTGCCTAATTGCTGGAATGCCTCACCTGTATCGGTAAAATAGCGGCTAAAAGGAAAATTATCTACGATTAAAATAACAATAATTGGGTAGACGAAAGACATTACCCAAGTTTTTCGTAATAACATATTTAGAATAAAGGAAATGCCAAAAAATAAAACGAAAAACAAGAGTGATCCGACAAACAAGTGTAAAATATTCATGAAAATCCCCCATCAGTAATTCGAACCTAATTATAGTATTAAGATATCACAGAAAAATAGCAAAGGCACCTTATAGCCTTTGCTATTCTCTAATAACCTTATTAGTTGTCACTTAGTGAAAAATGTTAAATTTACCTTTTTTAAGTAGTAATCCGATTCCGCCTAGCTTTAACAGATAGCGGTTATCAATGACCTTTTTCATCACGGATGCTGACCAACCAAATAGTTTTTTATCGCCGAACACAACACCCATAGCATCATCATGACCTAGAGAAGCTACTGTACCCATGTTGTTAAACTCATAAGTTTGTAGGTCATTGCCACCACGTGCAAGTTCCTTTATGTTATGAGCTGCTACAGCTGATTGTTGGATAGCATTTTGTGCTGTTGGTGGGTACGGGCGACCTGTTTCCTCATTCATAATTAAGGAACAATCCCCAACAACAATCACATTATCATAATCAGGTGCGCGTAGATCATCACGTACTTCAACTTTACCACGGTTTACTTCGAAGCCGGATTGTTCAACAATGGAATTAGCTTTTACACCTGCTGCCCAAATAAAGTTCTTCGTTTTAATTTCTTCCTCTTGACCATCACGCTCAACAACAACACCATCTACTGTTGCTTCCTTAATTGGCGTTCCAACCATAAATTCAACGCCTTTTGCTTCAAGACGGTTCATGGCATATTCGACTAATTCTGGATCGAATCCGGGTAGCGCACTTGGACCCGCTTCTACCGTAATGATGCGAACTTTATCACGGTCAACATCATATTCCTTGCATAGCTCAGGTACACGGTTTGCGATTTCACCAGCAAACTCGATCCCGGTAAAACCAGCGCCACCAATGACAATTGTAATTAAGTCTTCACGATCTCCTGGTTCATTATTAAAACGAGCAAAATTGTATTCAATATGATCACGAATTAAACGAGCATTGTTAATATTAGTGATATTGAAAGCATGTTCTTCAAGACCCTTAATTCCAAAAGTAGCCGTTTCGAATCCTAGTGCTACGACTAAATAGTCATATTCTAGCTCTCCGTCTTCTAGCTGCACCTTTTGGGCTTTTGGATCAATAGAAACAACTGTATCTTGTACAAAATTTACTTTATTAAAATCCACTACATCTTTAATCGGAATTCTTGTTTGATCTTGATGTATGGTTCCAGCAGAATTCTCATGTAGCCAAGTAGTTTGGTAATGATAATCATGTTTATTAACAAGGGTAATGTCTACCTCATTTGTACCCACCATTTTTTGCAATTTAACAGTGGTCATGATTCCACCATAACCTGCCCCCAAAATGACAATTCTAGGTTTTTTCATCTTTATCACTTCCATTTGAGATTTTTGACGTATACAATTAGTTTAATACAGAGTTTGTGACTAAATTCACTTATGTAGATAATATAATGGATAATTGCAGTGGTAAAATGTCACAAGATTATTATAATCATACCACTGACAATGATAGAACTTTTCCTTTGTATTTTCAACCCCAATACTATTTTTTGCACTTTTTAGACTATTATGACTTTTTTGGATTTATCTATGAATACTTTAATATTGATTCATATCACTTCATAATATTGAACTATATGCTACAATAAATAAGGTGTATCTTTATGTAATGGTAGTATGTAACTATTATAAATGACTTATGAACTTACAGTTTTATTTGATATATAGAAATACAGATTGGGGGATTTAATTATGTCAGAAAAAGTATATGATATTACAATCATTGGTGCTGGTCCAGTTGGACTTTTCACAGCATTTTACGGAGGTATGCGTCAAGCTAGCGTGAAGATAATCGAAAGTTTACCCCATGTAGGTGGTCAATTATCCGCTTTATATCCAGAAAAATATATTTATGATGTTGCCGGTTTTCCTAAAGTACGTGCCCAAAAGTTGGTCGATGACTTAATGGAACAGGCTGGTCAGTTTGATCCTGAAATTGTTTTAAGTCAATCTGTTAAAGAGGTTGAAAGATTAGAGGATGAATCCTTTAAAATCAAAACGGATAAAGGTGAGCACTACACCAAAACCATCATTATTACAGCTGGTAATGGCGCATTCCAACCACGCCGTTTACGCATAGAGGATACGGAAAAATACGAAGACACTAACCTTCACTACCATGTTTCAAATATGAATGCCTTCAAGGACAAAGAAGTCATGATTTTAGGTGGTGGGGACTCTGCAGTAGACTGGTCATTAATGCTAGAACCAATTGCGAAAAAAGTAACCCTTGTTCACCGCCGTGATAAGTTCCGTGCTCATGAACATAGTGTAGAACAATTAATGAATTCTTCTGTTGACATAAAGACACCATATGTTCCAACTGAATTAATCGGGGATGAGAAAATTGAGAAGGTTGTCTTACAAAAAGTAAAAGAAGAAGAAACTACAGAAGTCCCAGTTGATGATTTGATTGTCAACTACGGTTTTGTCTCTTCACTAGGTCCCATCAAAGATTGGAACCTAGAAATTGAAAAAAATAGCATAGTAGTTAATTCCAAAATGGAAACCAATATTCCCGGAATTTATGCTGCTGGGGACATTTGTACCTATCCAGGTAAGGTTAAACTGATTGCATCCGGATTTGGTGAAGGTCCAACAGCTGTTAACAATGCAAAAACATATATTGATCCAGAAGCTAAAACACAACCAAAGCATTCTACAAGCATGTTTCCACAATAAAATGGAAAGAGCTGTTCTCAGGGAAGAGGCAGCTCTTTTTTATAACAAAAATAGGGTGCTAGGTAGTCATCGAATAAGCTATTCATTCGATCATTGCCTGGCACCCTATTACTTTATTCATTAACAATTTTCCGGTTTTCCTGCATTCGTTGCTGTTTTAAATGATGAACCACAGCCACAGGAAACAATTGCGTTCGGATTATCGATTGTAAATCCGCCACCCATCATATTTTGTTTAAAATCAATGGTAGTCCCTTCTACAATCGGTAGGTCTTCCTTCCGTATGGCTACCGGAATACCATTTACATCCATAGTTTCATCTGAATCAGATACGTCATAATCAAATCCTAATGCATAGGATAATCCACTACAGCCTCCACCTTTTACGCCAAAACGAAGATGTACGCTCTCTTGATCCTCATCCTTCATCATCTCATGGATTTGTAGTTTTGCATTTTCAGTGATTGTTAAAGACATCTTACCCAACCTCCTTTCATAACAGTATACTAAGATTTAATCATGAGTTCAATTTTCCAAACTGCGATTTCACAAATAATATCTTCCCTTTGCAACTGTCACTGCAGGTCCAGTCATCCAGACATGCCCGTCATCAGCCCATTTGATCCAGAGATCACCGCCACTTAAGTGGACACAAACATCTTCAGTTTTGGGACTATATCCATTTAAAATAGACGCTACAACAGCTGCACAAGCTCCAGTACCACACGCCTGTGTCACCCCGGAACCTCTTTCCCAAACACGGAAATTCAGTTCATTTGGATTCAGGACCTCAATAAATTCACAGTTGACACCCTCCGGAAAACGTTCATCTGTCGAAATCTTAGGGCCTAACTCATACAGTGGACTCTTTTCGATATCATCCACCATAAATACAGCATGCGGATTGCCCATCGAAACAGCTGTTAGGCGAAGGTCCACTCCTTCAACGGAAAAGGGTTCCGCCACTACTTTCTGTTGTTCTGGGCCTTTCATTGGAATTTTACTTCGAACCAATTCAGGCATACCCATATCAACAGTAATGGATTGAACAATGTCACTCTTAACCTCTACATGCGCTTCCACAAGTCCAGCTTTGGTTTCTATCTTGAAGCTCGTTTCATTCACGATTTGATGTTCATAAGCGTATTTAGCCACACATCTTAATCCATTGCCGCAATTTTTGCCCTCTGAACCGTCCTTATTAAAAATTCTCATCCCTACATCAGCTTGATCGGATGGTGTAATTAATATTAAACCATCCGAACCAATGCCGGTATATACATTTGAAACATCAATTGCAATTTTGGCTAAGTCCTCTTCTGGTAGGTTTACCTCAAAAGTATTCACATAAATATAATTGTTACCTAAACCATGCATTTTGGTAAATTCGATGTTCACCCTGCCACGCCCCCATCATCTGCACTTCAATCTTCACCTTAAAATAAAGGATTTTCTTCTAAATGTTTATACACATTTTCGACAAGTTCTCCGGGCGTTTCGGCTGTCACACATTCTCCATTTACGATTGCAAACAGTGACATCGCACAAATGCCACAGTGACTTGTACACCCATATTCTATCACATCAAGATCCGGATCCTTTTCTAACTCTTCCAATGCTTTTTGGGATCCACTTGCTAGGTTATTTACACAAAATTCAACTATTGGATTCACCGTATTCACTCCTAGTAGTACGTTGCTCTTGAGGAATCTTCCCATCAAGCATGAATAGTATCATAATTGTTATATTCCACCAAAGATAAAGCTTAATCTATTCTAATGTGTTTAACCCTCTTGCTTCAAGCATACGATAAATAGTTTTTAATTTAGGGTTCCCTTCCCCTGCTACCTCATTATCCACTAATACAACTGGGTAAAAGAATTCTTCATCAACAACCCTTTGAGCAAATTGCTGATGCTTTTCTTTTTCTGGAGGTGAAAAAATATCGACGTAGACATAATTAATATGGTCTTGCCCATATTTTCGTGTAATGGCCGCCTGTAACCATTCATACGTATCCTTAGAGCTTGGTAAATTTACACAGCTAGCACAAATCTGATCTGCACCATAAACCGTAATATCAATTGGTTTCCCCATTAGCAAGCACTCCCTAAGTTTGATGTGTCTATATATTACATTTTACAAAATGTTTTAGAAAAGATAAAATGATAAACGTTCTCAATAAATTTGCAAAATCAGTCTTCAAGAATAGATTTTTTATGGAAAAGGTTTTATAATAAGATATATAGTAAGAAAGGAGAAGATGGTCGATGTTTGAACAAGTAAACGAAGTAATTGGCAAACTCCGTCCATTCTTACTGCGCGACGGTGGGGATGTTGAATTAGTAGATGTAGAAGATGGAATCGTACGCTTACGCTTAATGGGAGCTTGCGGAAGCTGTCCAAGTTCAACCATTACATTGAAAGCTGGTATTGAGCGAGCTTTAGTTGCAGAAGTACCAGGAATCCAAGAAGTAGAACAGGTATTTTAAATTATCGAACCTACCACGTTAGCTTTTGCTAAGCGTGGTATTTTTTTAGCCATATGATACAGCACTAAAAAAATGCTTAGAAATTGATCTAAGCATTATTACTTTTTTAACCTGTTTTTCTCAACTTTCCAAAATGAAAATTGAGGAAAATTCCAGTGTCAGTCCCATCAACAGAATGAGTAAGAAAATCCATAGTCTACTAATAAAAACTCCCATTCCTGTAACAAACCAACCAATCCCTTCTCTAACCACCAGCACCTTCTTTCAAAGAGCAAACCTCCCCGACAAAATTACATATTTATTCTACCACAACACCGGTTTCGGCAGCCTTTAAAATCCGCCATTCGAATTCGGGAAATTCATTATGCCATTGGTGCTCTTCAAACTCAAATAAGCCTTTTTCACAAATACTTATCATTGTAGGGCCTGCACCACTTAAAAATGTTCCATAGGCTCCGACACTCTTCATCAAGTCCAATACTCTGTTGTAATGTGGAATTAATTTCTTCCGGTATGATTGATGGAAGCGATCCTTTTCCATTAATTCTCCCAGTAGTGTGTAGTTTTCTTGAAAAATAGCAGCCGTACATACATTGCCAATTGCACTTCCTTCTATACTCTGAACAAAGGGGAGTTCCTGTGGCAAGATTTCACGCGCTGTCTTGGTTCGTAATTCAAAGGGGGGAATGATGGCAACAAAATCAACCTTCTCCATATCCGTTTTTTGCGTGAAGTGGAGAGATGTTTGATTCTGATTATAATAACCCACCACACATCCACCCACAAAGGATGGACAAACATTGTCAGGATGGCCTTCCATTTCAGTTGCTCGCAGCATTTTTTCTTCAATTGGCAACTGTAAGTTTAAAACCTGATTGGCTAATTCGACCCCAGCTACTGTAATGGCTCCACTACTGCCTAATCCACGGGCTATTGGAATATCACTGTCAATAGATACGTGATAAGGTGGCAATGAATGGTATCCATATTTTGAAGCCACCTCACTAGCGCATTGATATAACAAATTATCCTTCCCAGTAGGTAGATGCTGTTTATCAATATCTTTTTGCGTAAATACCCATTCATCACTCGGCGTGCATTCAATGGTTAAATACAGGTCAAGCGCAATGCCGATAGAGTCGAACCCTGGACCTATATTCGACGTACTACCTGGAACTTTTATACGAAATGAATTGCCTCTCATTTAGATACACTCTCTCTTATCGTTTCATAGATGACTTTAGGGTTATTAGGTAAAACAGTTGGTTGAATATCGTTTGTTTCGACGGCTACTACTGGATCCTTGAGCCCATTTCCTGTTAGGACACAAGTAACTACTTTTCCTTCTTTAATCTTTCCTTGCTCACTTAGCTTCATTAACCCTGCAATGGACGCACATGAAGCTGGTTCAGCAAAAACTCCCTCATTTTTGGCCAACCAGTGATAGGCTGATAAAATTTCCTCATCGCTTACTTCATCAATTGCTCCATTCGACTCTTTTGCAGCACTTACAGCCATATTCCAGCTCGCTGGATTACCTATACGAATTGCAGTCGCAACTGTTTCAGGCTGTTCAATGACTTCATTTCGCACAATTGCAGCTGAACCACTAGCTTCAAACCCATGCATTTGCGGCACACCATATTGATACTTATCATTAAATTCCGTAAATCCTTTCCAATAGGCTGAGATATTCCCAGCATTTCCGACTGGAATACACAAGTAATCCGGAGCCTTTCCTAGCTGTTCACACACTTCAAATGCAGCTGTTTTTTGACCCTCTATTCGATAAGGATTAATGGAATTTACCAATGTAATCGGTTCAGTTTCACTAATTTCTTTAACAATGGAAAGAGCCTCATCAAAATTGCCTTTAATTGAAAAAATCTCCGCTCCATGCATAACAGCCTGCGCTAACTTTCCCTGAGCAATTTTTCCATCTGGGATGACGATAATACATTTCAATCCGACTCTAGAGGCATATGCCGCCGCTGATGCCGATGTGTTCCCAGTGGAAGCACAAATGACAGCTTTAGAGCCTTCTTCCAACGCTTTTGCAATAGCAAGCACCATTCCACGGTCTTTAAAAGAGCCTGTCGGGTTAAGCCCTTCCACTTTTGCATATACTTCAGCGTTTACTTTTTTCGATAAAGCCTTTAACTCTACTAGGGGAGTGTTCCCCTCCTGTAGGGTGTTCATCGGCGTTTGTTCACCAATGGGTAATAACTCCTTATATTCTTCAAGCAAACCTCTCCACAACGTCAATGAAAACTCCCCCTATACGTGATGTATTCACCTTGGAAATACATTTGTTTATATATGATAGACATTATAACGCGATTTTTCACTTCTATCAATATAAGAAAGCAAAAAAGGTGCAGGAGTTTATTCTCCTACACCTTTTATCCACTTTATAAAACAGGTGTTGCCGGCTCTTTTCCAGCAAGTACCTGTTGAATATTTTGTAAACATAACTCAATCATGGTCGATCTCGTCTCATAACTTGCAGAACCAATATGTGGTAGTGCCGTTACATTTTCTAATTGCAATAAAGGATGGTCTTGGCCAATTGGTTCATTCTGAAATACATCTAATCCAGCTGCCCGGATTTCCTTTGTCTCTAATGCAGTGTATAAATCGTTTTCATTTACGACACCACCTCTGGAAGTGTTGATGAAGATTGCTGAATTCTTCATACGTTTAAAAACAGATTCATTAAACATATCAACTGTATCCTCTGTCAAAGGAGTCATACAAACTACGTAATCAGAAGTTTCAATTAATTCATCGAATGAGGTGTATGTAGCGCCGATTTCCTTTTCTGCTCGCTCTTTACGGCTACGGTTGTGATAAAGAATATTCATGTTAAAGCCACGTGCCCTTTCAGCAATTGCCTCGCCAATTCGTCCCATTCCCACAATTCCAATTGTTTTGTGATGGATATCGGTTCCAGCCATTAGGAAAGGTGCCCAGTTTGTCCATTTTCCTTCTTTAACGTACTGGTTTGCTTCAATAATTCTTCTAGCCGTTGCCATTAATAAGGAAAAGGTTAAGTCTGCAGTCGTTTCTGTTAAAACATCTGGTGTGTTCGTAACTGTAATTCCTTTTTCCTTGGCATAGTCAACATCAATATTGTCATAACCCACCGCCAAGTTTGATATCACATTAAGATTTACCCCAGCATCAATGACTTCCTGATCAATTGCATCCGATAGCATGGTAATCAATGCATCTGCTTGACTAGCCTTTTCCAGGAGGACTTGACGATCTACTGTCGTTCCTTCCTCGTGCCACATTTCTACGTCCCAATGCTCTCGATAAGGTTTAACAAATTCCTCTGCTATTTTTCTTGTAATAAATATTTTTGGTTTCACAGAAACACCTCCCGCTACCAATAGTAGCACAGGCTTTAATCATATATCCAACCAATAACCTCAAGATTCATGTCAAAATGTCTTTCCATTTCCTTTGAAAAAAGCTGTAGTCCATACTCATACTCAGCTTGGTCTGATAGCATTTTGTTAAAGATATGGTAATCATCTTCTGTTATTCGTTCCTTACTTAAAATGTCTTCCGTATAATCAATAAAATGTATGGGAAAGACGAGTCTAGAGAATAATAATCTCCAGCCAAAAAGACTTAATGGGCGCTGATTTTGGTACCTTTCTAAAATTCTTGGAATGACTTCAAATGCGTTTCGACCCTTCGTTACGATTAAATGTCGAATCAGTTCGGCTAAATCTCGAGATGGATGGTCGTGGACAATTCGATTTGGTAGTATAATCTCCTCATGAGGAAAAGGATTAATTCTTTCTAGAGTGAAGACAGGCTGATCAAATTGGTTATACAAATTCTCCCTTTCACTCTCCTGTAAAAATTGAATAGCATTTTCTCCAAGTCCGATAAAATAAAAACAGCTTTCAATCCAAAGTCGCTCCCAATCTGAAATAAATCTTTTTTCGATTAATGAGCTTCGAATCACCTCAAGCTGGTCAACAATTTGCTCCCAATTTGTTTTCCATTGTCCATAACGGTTTAGATGTAATGGAGTATAGGGAAAGCCATGACCCGCTTGATGAAAGGACGGCAAGAACTCAGCAAGATCAAGAACATCACGTCTCTCTGGAATAGAAGAGACATGACAGGCATAAACTGAAGATTCCTCATTTAAAGGTACAATAAAGTGGCCCTCATTTGAATAAAGGGGTTTGGCAACGTGATGAAAACCATTTTGGTTCAAATAATCCGCAATGACATATTGCTCGGTAATCAGGTGTTCGTCAATATAATCGGCAGGGAATACCATGGCATATCCATCTGTTCCACGGAATGCCTCTAACCCCGCAATAGTCGTTTCATATTGACAATGAAAGGAATAATTCCGTTTTAATATGTCCTTCATTTGCATTCTCCTTTAAGAAAATCTATAAAAAATAACAAGTTTTTTCATGTACAGGACTATACTAACTATATGCGGGAAGATTTTTATCAATGTGTAAGGTGGGTAAAAAATAATGAAGAAAAAATCAGTTAAACCTTTAGAACAAAAAGCAAGAGAATGGCTAGAAGAACGTGGCGTAACCATCAAGGATATTGGGGAATTAGTTTACTATCTTCAATCACCATACCATGACGAATTGACCTTAGAAGCGTGTGAACATCACATTAATCGCGTACTACAAAAACGAGAAATACAAAACGCCATATTGACTGGTATTCAATTAGATATCCTAGCTGAAAAAAAGCAGCTAGAAGAACCATTACAGGACATTATTGCCCGTGATGAAGGTTTATATGGTGTGGATGAAATTATTGCTTTTTCTATTATTAATGTGTATGGTTCGATTGGGTTTACAAACTATGGCTATATCGATAAACAAAAACCGGGTATACTGAAAAAATTAAATGATAAATCATCCGGGGAATGTCATACCTTCTTAGATGACATAGTGGGGGCTATTGCAGCAGCCGCATCAAGTCGACTCGCACATAGCTATGAAGATGAATATATTGAGGAAGATTAGCCTTAACGTCAACGTGCCAGCAATCCTTTTTTGGGATGCTGGCACGTTGTTTATTTTATTGGATTAATCCAATCATTTAATGTATCAACTACATAGGTTGGCTGTTGATCATACTGTTTTAATTCCTCTTTACTCGTAACTCCCGTAAAGACAAGCAAAGTATCCATTCCAGCTCTCATACCGGCCAAAATATCTGTATGGTAATTATCTCCTACCATTAAGGTTTCCTCTTTGGGTAAACCAAGTTTATTTAAAGCCTGTTCCATAATGATTGGTTCCGGCTTTCCAATATACGTAGGGCTTTGACCTGTTGAAACCTCAAGAACAGATGTAAGAGAACCATTTCCAGGTAAAAAGCCTCTCTCTGTTGGGAGCGCCACATCGGCATTAGTGGAAACAAACTCAGCACCATCGCGGATATTTAGACAGCCTTTCGCTAATTTTTCGTATGTGATATCTCGGTCAATGCCAATTACAACAAAATCAGCATTTTCATCCACTAACTCCACTTCCTCATCGCTCAAGGCATCAATTAAGCCGATTTCGCCTATCGCATATGCTGTTACGTCCTTTTTCTTATTTGCAATAAAAGCAGCGGTTGCCATACTAGTCGTAAACACTTGATCGGTTTCGGCTTGAATTCCCATCTGTTGTAATTTTTCCGCTACCTGCTCTGGTCTCTTTGATGAGTTATTCGTTACAAATAGGTGAGGAATCCGTTTGTCATTCAACACATCAATAAATTCTTTCGCATATTGTATTTGTTCACTACCTAAATACATTGTTCCATCGAGGTCAATTAAATATCCTTTATACTGTTCCATTCATATCTCCTTCTTTTAAGGTTAATTTAATCATTAGATGAATTTGAAAAAGCAGATACAGGGCCTAATTCTTGGTCCAGGTAAACCCTTACTCGCTGACTAAACGCATTAAGGGATGTCAGGCTATCTGTAATCGTTTGTTGTAATTCATCATGGTCAACATTTAAATAATCTCGAACAAGCATCTTTCTTAACCCAAAAACCTTTTTATATTGGTCGCTTTCTTCTTTTGGAAGTACTTTTTCATCGACTAAAATATCAATAATATCCTCGTAGCTTCCAGGGTCACGCATAATAAATCCATCAATCATCATATTGCCCACATCAATCATTGATTCAATTAACGATTGCACCATTCGTTCTAACGCCATTTTCTCAAAAAATGACTCATATGTATGTTGCTGAAACTGCTGTAGTAATGCCTCTGCATATAATAACGTTCTTTCAATTTTATTTCGATCAACAAAGTACATGACTCAATCCTCCACATCTGTTTGTTGAAGTTCATTTCGATTTCATCTTATCATAATTCCGCTAATCATGTAGAATCTTGTCTTATATTTTAGGGTGTTTTCTAAATAGATATAAAATGCGACATAACTTTAGCTTAATTCGTTTGCAATATGATGATTGCAAACCCATCGCTCCAGAAATACACTTCGCTTTCACCCAAGGGGACAAGTGCGACATCTACTCAAACTCCCTTTGGTTGTTTTCGTAGTGTCTTCTTTGCCGCGGGCGAGCGGTGAGCTATATGGCAGTTTATATAATCAACGGTAAACAAATGAATGCGGAAATAACCATATTTTAAATATTACCAAAGTTTGCTATGATAAAACTACTATGTATTGAATAAGGAGGAACAGAATGGCGGAGGAAAGATTCTTTTTATACGATGAAAAAGAACAAACCGATATTCGTTATGTAAGCTTCATGGGCAGGGACACAAGATATGACTTAGGAATTATTACGACCAATCGTTATTACGGCAAAAAAATCGTCATGGACCTTCAAGGCAGTCGATTTGCGATCATTGGAGACGATGATTTACAGGAAGAAGGCTACTTAGAACACGTCTTTAGCCTTTCAGAAATCGAAGCAGAAGAATTGCGTGATTTTTTAACAGAGGTTATTTAAGTATCATTGGGTATCTAACTAAAGACCATAATGAAAAACCCCTCCTGCGGTCATACTAACCGAATAAAGGAGGGTTTATCCTTGGCAAAAAACAATAAACGAGAACACGTAAAAGCAAATTACGATGATTTTGCAACAGTAGAGGTTCAACAAAAATACGCCTTTCCTGAAGAGATGCCGGATGGTCCTTATGGTTCCCCCATCGCCTCTGATGAAATTGTACAAAACAAAGAGGCAGTTGAAGGCCAAAGACATTACACACCCTTTAATTATGAGAATAAGGGGTTACATGAAGACTTACCACGACAATATCCTGGCGCTCATCCTCCTCATGACGAACCAGATAAAGATATAAAACCACCAGAAGACAATCAGTGAATAGACTTGCTGAAATACATCAACCCCGAGGGACAACGATTCCCTCGGGGTTCTTTTGCAATATAAACTTTCATTTTTAATCAATTTTTTTCATAACAAAATACGCACAGCCAAAGTTGCAGTATTCATACAAATAATCATCTACTGTCGAAACTTTTGTATCAAAAGAGGCCTTTGGATTTTGATCATCATAAAATCCCTTCATCCTTAATTGACCATAGCCCCAATCTCCTACAATAAAATCATATTTCGTTAAGATATCACTAAAACGTTCTTTGACCGATTCCTCTTGAAACCCGTCCCGATAATTATCTAATATTTCGTAATTCTTTCCGTATATCTCAATCATCTTCATCACCTTATTATAGTGTACCATATTTTACATTTTACAGTAGACCATATTTTTTTAGCATGAACTCCTATTTTTGATACATGCTATAAGTAGGATGTCTAAGGGCATAGAATCGGGTTTATAGATTTGTTCAAATATCCAAAAGGAACAGCAGGAGGGATTAGACATGAAAAATATATTCGGGGTAATCGGATTAAGTATAATGTTAACGCTTCTTTCAGCATGTACACAACAGGAAGGTATGGGAGAAGATACCCTTAGAGGAAAAACTCCCGACAATATGAACACTCGCATGTCACAGGAAAAACAAGATACACAATTTGGCTATGTACGATACAACGAAAAACAATTGGATATGGAAAAAGAGGCTAACTTCACACCAAAAATCGATCGCGAAAAAATGGCTGATATGATAACAAAGACCATTTTAAAGCTAGAAAATATTGAAGAAGCAGCGACATTGGTAACAGACAGCCAAACCTTTGTAGCCTATACCAAAAAAGATGATGCAGACCGAGCAAGAACCGCGGACACCGTTAAGCAGACGACACTATCGTTTCTACCTCGCTGGTATGATGTTTATGTAACAGACCAATCTAGATCCTTTGATGAACTGCAAAGCTTAAGTAATAATTCGACTACTGAGCAGGAAGATGACCCTGCAATCCAACGATTAATCAAACAATTTAAAGAGGAAGCCCCACAAGGAGGAGTGTATGAATCAGAAAACGACAGAATGAATAACATGTAGATTTCCCATTCAGTTCCCCTTGTCTTGTTTTAGACGGGGGATTTTTTCAAATGTATATGATTCCGAAAATATTTCCATTTATGATTTAGGTCAGTTTTCAAACAATAGTGTTATCAAGTTTCGATTCGGGGGTGAAATTATGAAAGCCATTACGAAGGGAATAGCTGTCGCAGTATGCCTATTTCTCTGTTTACCCTTAACATCAGTTGCAGAAGAAGATAGCGAAGAGAATAAGCTAAAAATGCGTTTGGCGTTATATGAAAAAACAGAAGGTCTTTCGCAAATACCATGGTACTATTTTGCTGCCATCGACCAATACGAGCATAATATTCATAAAGAAACTGCTTCTAGCTCTGGTCTTATAGGCATTACCTTTCCGAAAGAAATGTGGAATGGGAACGCAAACCCTATTGAAAAGGATCAACAACATACTGGGATTATCGAAATCTTCAATGGGATAGGTGACGACGGCGACGGAGACAAAATTGCTGACCGAACAAATGATGAAGATATATTATATACCATGGCTAACATGATCTTAAAGGAAGGGAAAACAAAGCAAGATATTAAAATTGCTCTTTGGAAATATTATCATCGAGAATTAACTGTACACAGTATTATGAATATGGCTAAAGTATTCCAAAAGTATCAAACATTGGACTTGGAGGCAAATGTCTTCCCGGTTCCTACTACCTCTAACTATAGCTATCGAAATACGTGGGGAGATCCTCGAGGTTTTGGAGGTAGAAGAATTCACGAAGGAACCGATATTTTCGCAAATTATGGTGTACCCGTACGCTCCACTACTTATGGGGTTATTGAAATGAAAGGCTGGAATCGGTTTGGTGGCTGGCGAATCGGTATTCGAGATACCCATAACATTTACCATTATTACGCACACCTTAATGGATTTGAAGATAATTTGAAGGTAGGACAAGTAGTAAAGCCTGGAGATACAGTAGGTTATGTTGGAGCATCAGGCTATGGACCAAAGGGCACATCAGGAAAATTCCCCCCACACTTACATTATGGCATGTATAAGGACAATGGTGAGAAAGAATGGTCCTTTGACCCCTATCCTTATTTAAGAAAATGGGAAAAAGTATCACGTTCAAAATAGTTCTTTTTAGTGAATTCATAAAAATACCGAAGAGAAAGCATCTCTTCGGTATTTTTGATATTATTGTGTTTTTGACTTGGCAACCTTTCTTGCATAAACAATACTTGCAATTAAGCCGCCCCAAATGATTACTCCACCGATAACGAACATTGCTATGGCGCTCCCTGTCATTATTGCGCCACCTCCTTGTTGTCTGATGAATCAGTTGACGCATCATATTTATAGTCTAAGTCATTTTTGTTCGGCCATTTCTTCATGGCGAATACAGCACCAAGCAGCATAGCTCCAATAGCTACTAACCAACCGAAATTGAATAGGAATTCTTTTGGATAGCCACCATATGCCTCTCCAACAATTTCATTTTTGAGATTTTGTAGCATCATATATCCGAGAACTACTGGTGTAATAAACCCTAAGCATATTCTCCACCATGTTCCAAGTTTAATATCTGAAACTGAATTAGCGTGGCTTTGAAGGCCTTTAAGCTCTCGAGCGAACCATGCAATAGCAACAACTTCAAATAGCCCAGCTAAGGCAACCCCGTAATTATTAATGAAGTAGTCTACAGTATCTAGATAATTCAAGCCACCTTTTGTTGCATACAAGAATGAAATAATTGCAGCAAGTCCGCCACCTAGTAACACAGATTTCGTTCTTGAGATATTAAATTTCTCAGAAACACCAGCAACATATGTCTCGGAAATTGAAATTAGTGATGACAAACCAGCCAAAGTTAATGACGCAAAGAATAGAAAACCAAATATGTCAGACATGAAAGGCATTTGGTTTACAATCTCAGGGAATACTGAGAAGGCCAACATAACTCCGCCTTGTACAACATCTGTAACACCCTGACCACTAGCTTGTGCCATAAAACCTAATGCGGCGAATACTCCAATACCAGCTAATAACTCAAATGAAGAGTTAGCAAAACCAGTAATAAAGGCATTATTCGTAATATCCGATTTCTTTGGTAAATAAGATGAGTACGTGATCATAATCGCAAAGGCAATGGATAAACTGAAGAATATCTGTCCATATGCCGCTACCCAAACGGAACCGTTCCAAATTTGATCCCAGTTAGGCTCAAAAAATGCATTTAATCCATCTACTGCACCTGGTAGTGTAAGTGCGCGAATAACAATAATAACAAATAAGACCGCAAGTAATGGGATGAAAATTTTATTGGCAACTTCAATCCCTTTCTTAACACCTTTAAATAGAATTCCAAGAACAACTAACCAAACCACAACTAATGGGATTGCAATCATTGGTACTAATCCACCTAGGACCCCTGCATCTGCTACTTGTAGGAACTCCCCTACGTAGAATCCAGTTGTATCGTCTCCCCACTGTTGCCCAAAAGAAAAATAAGCATACATAATTGCCCAAGCAATAATAACAGCGTAGTAAGTGGAAATAACAAATGATACAAGTACTTGCCACCAACCAACCCATTCAAATCCTTTACTGATTCGTCCCAAAGACCTTGGTGCAGAACTGCGATACTTATGGCCTATAGTGTATTCCATAATAAGGAATGGGATACCAGCGGTTAATAGTGCAAATAAGTACGGAATAAAGAATGCTCCACCACCATTTTCATAGGCAGTTGCAGGAAAACGCCAAATGTTTCCTAGTCCAATCGCTGAACCCATAGCTGCAAGTAAAAATCCTAAGCGTGTTCCCCACTGTGAACGATTTTCCATGAAATTTTCCTCCTTTTTTCTTCCCTTTGTACAAGTATATTACTAAGATGCTACAAAAAGAATGTTTCTAAAGTAATATTTTTTCAGATAATTTAAACTTGTTTGTATTATACAATATATTGTCCTAGTGTCAAAGGCTTATTGTGAAAAATGTCAAAATTTATTTTAAAATAAAAAGAGCAAAGCCAATATCAATGACTTTGCTCTTAAAAATTAGGATTGTGTCAATTTATTAAGAATTAAGGCTGTAGCAAATAATAGGACTAAAGAAAGAATTAATGTTATCCAAACCATTCCTGTTATTCCCAATACAACATATCCAATAATCGTAATGATCGCTGCGATTACTGCATATGGGATTTGAGTCAGAACGTGATCGATATGGTTTGAGCCTGCTCCTGTGGATGACAGGATAGAAGTATCTGATATCGGTGAACAATGGTCCCCAAAGACAGATCCTGCTAAAACTGCTGCTAAAGAAGCAAGAAGCATGTTAACATCTGAGTTAACTGCTATTTGACCAACAATTGGAAGCATGATGCCAAAAGTTCCCCATGAAGTACCTGTAGCAAAAGCCATGATTCCACAAACAATAAACACAATAACTGGTAAATAGGATGGACTAAGCTGTGATCGCTCAACAACTAGGGCTAAATAATCACCTGTCCCAAGGTTTTCGATAATCGTACCAATTACCCAAGCTAATATTAAAATATAGATTGCAGGTAGCATGGATTTTATCCCTTCCCTCAAAACAAGGAAAGTGGATGTTTTTGGCTGCATTTGAATCAAGTAAAAGATAGCAGAATGATATACAGCAATAAGTCCGCCAATAAAAAGAGATAAGTTAACATTTGTATTTTCAAAAATGGTTAGTAATGTTGCATTTTCTTCTACATTATTTCTGCCGGTTATGACCATTGCTGCTATCGTACTTATAATTAAGACAACAATTGGAATAGTTAAATGATAAATGCGACCAGAATTTGTCTGAACAAACTCTTCCTTCAACTCACCAGGAATGTCATTTCGATTCGGATCAACTAGTTCTCCAGTTTCCTCAGCACGTTGTTCATGTTTCCTCATTGCACCAAGATTAAGCTTAAAGATAACGACTAAGAAAACAAGGAAAATTGCAATAATAGCATAAATATTCATAGGAATCATTCTGACAAAGGATTCCAATGGTTGAAAGTTGCTTAAATTATGCTCTGCAATAATTGCCCCGATAGTACCGATAATAAACGCTCCCCAACTTGAAATAGGGGAAAGCACAGCTACTGGTGCAGACGTGGAATCAATTAAATAAGCAAGCTTCGCACGAGATATTTTATGTCGGTCCGTTAGCGGTCTTGCCACTTGTCCAATTGCAAGACTATTAAAGTAGTCATCAATAAAGATAATAATTCCTAAAAAGAAGGGTAATAGCTGGGCACCTTTTTTCGTTTGAATCTTCGTAATGGCCCACTCGCCAAAAGCCCTCGTTCCTCCAGATGCTGACATGAAGGCTGTCAGCATACCCAAGAAAATCAAAAAGAATAATAGATAAAAGGTTCCCATGTTAGGGCCACCCTCTGCGACAAAAATGCCGTAGAACGCGCTCCAAATCTGTTGAATAGAGTCCATTACATTAAACTCGTGAATAAATAAAGCGCCAATAATAATCCCAACGCCTAGAGATAATGTAACCTTGCGCGTAAGTAATACCAAGATGATCATAATAAGTGGGGGAATTAAAGAATAAATGGTTCCCGTCATAATATATACTCTCCCTTCAATATTCAAGCTGAAACACATGAAGGAAGCTACTTGAGGAAGTTAGATTAGAAATGACTAAGAGGTATACTTAGTTATTAAACAAAAAAACTAGGCAATGATTAGAAACCATCATTACCTAGTAATAATATGTTATCCTAATCACGATCAGTAGCTCTTCATGCAAATCACACTCATTTTGCATGACAGTATATGGCTTATTCAGCCTATATACCAGCATAAAACAGGTGACCCCATTTTATACTTCGGCAGCTTCCCCTTTCACCAACGGTCATCGTTTTCATTCTCACAATTGGCTACTCATGAAAGTTGCACCTCTACCTCATCGTACTGATAAGGTCGAACTCTATTAAGTTATCCTTAAGAATTTTAGCATGGTTACGAGGCTATTGCAAGGATTCATCCGGAATGGTAACATCTGGCATACTACCGCCTTGGCCACCATAGAAATTCGGAACTTCACCATGTATAACTTTTCGATCCACTAAAACTCTTTGCTTGACCACAGCAGTATCCGTTGAAAAAGGAACTACAATGCGTACCGTTACTTTCAGTTCAACATATAAATTAAATAGGGCTGCATTAATACCATAAGGTTCCACTACATCAACGAGGTCCCCCTGTACATCACCCAGGATAGAGAAATGAACAGGTATTTTTGGTCCTAAGTTCGCCAGTAATGTATTTCTTGTCGCTTGACCTAATGGAATTTCTGCAATGGTAGGGAGTTGATCCACATTATCTGAAGCAACGCCATTATTTTCTGCATTTGACTCTATATCTAATGACGATTCGGGTAAGATTTCACCATTCTCAACCTTCTTCAAGAAATTCTGAACCCTAAAGGTAGTGTTGCGATGGACTTCATTGATTAATTCTTCATTCCAATCCCCACTCACAACATTTCCCGCCTCATCTGATTCGAAATTCAATGCACTCTCATTTTCTTCCATTTCTTCTGCTGTCTTTTTGTTAACAGCTTCATTAATTGCCCATCTCGCTACCTGTCTCGTTTTCGTTTCGGCAATATCCATTAATGTTGGTTCGATTCCCTCATCAATAATCCATAAACTAAAAATAATGGTAGCAAAAAAAATAATTAAGGTTAAAATAAATACCTGACCCACACGAGGCGGTCCCATCTTACGCTGTAATCGAAATCTTCTTCTCACAAAAATAACCCCCTCAGAAGAATGTATATGCACATTTTCGAGGAGGGTTGACCAATCTATAAATTTTTTTATGATTGTATCGCTGTAACCACGATATTGAAATGTTTGGCTAAATTTAATTCATATGACTCATGCTTGTTTGAGGATATTTCCACTACAGGGCGATCTGATAAATCTTTATTTTGCCTTTTAATCACGCCTTTTCGCCCATCGCTTAATGTAACGCGCATTCCATTGGGATATACCGCAACATTATTTCGAAATAGCTCAATGAATTTTGGTTCAAAGAGTGTACCACTTCCTGCATAAAGAACCTCTAAGGCTTCATGTGGTAATTGCTTATCCTTATATACTCTTTCAGTCGTAATCGCATCAAAGACATCTGCAACTGCTATAATTTTTGCAAATGGATGAATTTGATTTCCTGCTAGTTTTTGCGGATAACCGGAACCATCTAAACGTTCATGGTGTTCGTAAATCGTTCTTAGCACAGATTGTGGTATATTAGGTATTTGCTTCACAATTTCATAACCCAAATATGTATGCTTTTGAATTTCTTGAAACTCTTGTTCTGTTAACCTTCCAGATTTAAATACTATATCTTCAGGCACCTTCATTTTTCCGATATCATGCAAAAGAGCTGCTAACCCTAAATCCTCTAGGCTAGCCTGAGAAAAATTCAGTTCTCTTGCAATGGCTAAAGAATAGGTAGCCACATTTAACGAATGATGGTAGAGATAGTCGTCAAACTCTACTACATCTGAAATTAACGAAACGATATCAGAATTACTATAAACCAGTTTATGGATTTCACAGACAATTTTCTTCAAATCCTGAGCAGCTGCTTCTATAACATAAGTTTGTTCTACAAAGTTGGTATCATCTAATATATAAAAAGACTTTTTTAGTTCCTTACCCCATTTTTCCTTTTTACTTTTAGTAATTAAGTTTAAGGGGCTGTCTATCGTCGGTGATGTGACATACACTTGATCAATTTCATACTTTTTTAGACGTTCAATTAGGTGTTCATTTAGTACGGTTTGTTGGTGAAGCAGGAGATTTCCTTTTTGATCAAACAGGGGCTTAGCTAGTTTGTTTCCTGGCTTTAACTGCTCTATTTGTTTTGGTTTCATTCTTTTCACCTTTATTTTGTTATGGATTACTTGTAATTTTACATTAAATGTATTTAATTTTCAAAATATTTATTAATGAAATAAAAAAACTAAGGCTATTTCTAAGCCTTAGTTTTGATCTCTTTGTACTTATAATCGTAGAAGGGCTTCCTTGCAATTCATGCCCTCTTCCCAACCATATTGCTCCTTTGAAGCTAATGTTACCTTATCAAGAGGCGCTTCAAGTAGTTCACTAATGGTTTTGACCCCTACTGCTCTTCCGGCTACAATTTGTCTTTCATACAGCTTATCACTTAATAAGTCGACATCTAAAGCACCGCACATAATGTATCCAACCTCATTTGAGATGACCATAAGATTGGTTTTAGGTAATTTCACTTGAACAGCAGTAAAAGGTTTATCCTTAATCCATAATGGTTCAACCGTTACCAACTTACCTCACGCTCCCTTCTGCTACAATGTATGAGGGAGGTAAGCAAACGTGAACCTAAATTAGTGAATTTTTTTAACGGTTTCTAACAAAAGGTCTCTCATAAATTCAGGTATGTAATACTCCTTATCCTTTGAAGCAGCTACTTCAGGCAAAAGCTTACCAAAGGTAAACGTGTCGGCCGTAGCTAATTCATATACCTTCTTCTTTTCGATTGGATTTCCGTTAATCAATACATTTGTAATATACGGGCTTTCTTCATGATCTGTATTTGAAATGATGTCCACACCTGAAAACACCATGTGACCAATAACCTCTCCACGAAATCCAAATCCCTTTAAGGGAAATTCTACAAACCTTTGGGATCGAACCATACGAATCATTTCTAGCATTAGCTCACCAGTTATTCGCACTTTACACGGATTGATTGGATGAGGACATATGCGATGAATATCACCTCGTGTGACAACCCCTTCAGCAATCCCCTCTAACAAAATCCCAGCATTTAGCATGGCACAATCCGCCTTTGTCCACGTCTTTAAAGTACTGACTAACTCTTTCATAAGCTCTGATTCACAAAACCAGTCGATCTTATACGTTTTATTCATCTTTGCAACCGGATCATTAAGCTGCTTATAGGCCTGCAGTTGTAAATCCTGTATAAGCTTTTCTGTCTCAAGGTGGCAGTCAAAGGGATTAACATCAATGGCATGGCTTTCTTTTTTTACTATAGCATTTTGTTCTTGATCCCATAGCAAATAATTTTGTCCAACATATCGCCCAAACTTACCGACCGCTCCTAGTAAAGTATTATCAATCTGTTCACCATTTTTAAATAAATGGTGGGTGTGACCGCCAATGATGACATCAATGTCATGATATTTTTTACTAATTTGCTCATCCTCGTTAACACCCAAATGTGAAAGCAGAATGACTATGTCACTTTGGCTTTTCACCTCTGGTAATCGTTCATTGAGAATTTCATATGGGGAGTCAGCATACCAATTTATTCCCTCATAAAATAAGTTGAACGGTGCAGTTAAGCCTATCACACCGATACGCGTTCCCGCTTCTGTTGTTAAAATTGTATAAGGCTTTAACCAAGAAGGCTTTGCTTGGTTGGTAGGTCGTATATTTGCGCACACTACTTCAAACTGAGCGTGGTCATATAGGGTGTACACGTTCTCCTCTGGTAGTGTAATTCCCTCATTATTTCCAATGGTAGCTACATCATAGTTAGCTACATTTAATAGTTCCACATTTTTCTTCCCTAAAAAAGCTTCTGTAATAGGATGTACCCGATCTAAATGGTCTCCATTGTCCAATAAAAAATACGCTTCTCCTTTTTTTTGATGCTGTTCAATACGTCTATGTAAATAATCCATTATTTTAGGCCAGTTTTCAAAATGACTATGCAAGTCACTTGTAAAATAAAGATAGATAGGCTCTCTCATCCAACATTCTCCTAACTTAATACTAGATCTACATGCCTGCTAGACCTTTCCAAATAAGTCTAATACCGATGAGAACAATCAATATCCGCAAAATCCACTCTATGGTATTTCCTTTCATACGCTGGCTTACTTTAGCCCCTACGATACCTCCAATCCAAGAACCAGGAATAAAGAATATCACATATTCCCAAATAATATGACCTAGACTGATGTGCGCAATAGAGCTAACAGAGCTCGAGATAAATATCATAAACATGGATGTTGGAGCTGCGATTTGGGGAGGGAATCCAAATAATAAAATCATAGTCGGAACCATGAGAGATCCTCCACCAATACCAAATAATCCTGAGCATAAACCAACTACAAAAGCGATAAGAAGTGCTAATGTTATCGGATATGAATAGGTAAAGGTTTTATCCTTTATTTCAAACGTACGTTTAACACCTCTCTGAGTTTGAATGAGCGGCTTAGTAGCTTCTTTTTTACGGAGAAAAAACATCACCGTTATGAATAGCATTAATAAACCAAAATATAATTGAAACGAATCGCCCTCCACATAACGATTTAACCATACACCAAATAGAGAGCCCGGTACACTTGCTAATAAAAAGATCGATCCACTTTTCAAATCGACTCGTTTATATTTTAAGTATGTATAGGTAGAGGATAGCCCCGTAAAGATCATAACTAATAATGACATTCCGACCAGAGCCTGTGGAGAAACCCAATCAAAGAACTCAGGAAAAAACTGAGCTAACAATAGGATACTTGGTACAAATATTACTCCGCCACCAAGACCAGCAATACTCCCCACAAAGGCTGATAAAAAACCGATTAAAATAAATATGATGTATACCAAACATAATCCCTACTTCTGTTTGTAGTTTCTTCTTATTATTCCACATATTGCTTAAAAAGCAAAATGAAAAAAGAACCCGTTTTGATTATTTTAAACCAGAAACGGGTTCTTCATTTCATTATTATTTGTGGAAATTAACCAATAGAACCTTCCATTTCGAACTTAATGAGACGGTTCATTTCTACTGCATATTCCATTGGTAGCTCTTTTGTAAATGGTTCAATGAAGCCCATTACAATCATTTCAGTAGCTTCTTCTTCGGAAATACCGCGGCTCATCAAGTAGAAGAGTTGCTCCTCTGATACTTTAGAGACCTTCGCTTCGTGCTCAAGTGAGATATTTTCATTCATAATCTCGTTGTAAGGAATGGTGTCTGAGGTTGATTTATTGTCCATAATCAACGTATCACATTCAACATTAGAACGTGCACCATCTGCCTTCTTACCGAAGTGAACAATACCACGATAGGTTACTTTACCGCCGTGCTTAGAAATAGACTTCGATACGATTGTTGATGAAGTATTTGGTGCTAAGTGCATCATTTTCGCACCCGCATCTTGATGCTGACCTTTACCAGCTAATGCGATAGAAAGTGTCATACCGCGAGCACCTTCACCTTTTAGGAAAACTGCTGGATATTTCATAGTTAGCTTAGAGCCAATGTTACCATCAACCCATTCCATTGTCGCATTTTCATGAGCTTCAGCACGCTTTGTAACTAAGTTATAAACGTTGTTTGCCCAGTTTTGAATGGTTGTGTAACGGCAATACGCATCTTTTTTCACGTAGATCTCTACAACGGCACTGTGAAGAGAGTTGGTTGTATAAACCGGAGCTGTACAGCCTTCAACATAGTGTACAGAGGCTCCCTCATCTACAATAATCAAGGTACGTTCGAATTGACCCATGTTTTCTGAGTTAATACGGAAATAAGCCTGTAATGGTGTATCAGTCTTTACGCCTTTTGGAACATAGATGAATGAACCACCAGACCAAACAGCTGAGTTTAATGCAGCAAACTTGTTATCTGAGTAAGGAATAATTTTTCCAAAGTATTCTTTAAATAAGTCCTCATTCTCTTTTAAGGCTGTATCTGTATCTTTAAAGACAATACCTAACTTTTCTAGGTCTTCTTTCATATTGTGATAAACCACTTCAGATTCGTACTGTGCAGAAACACCAGCTAAATACTTTTGTTCTGCTTCTGGAATACCTAATTTGTCAAACGTCTGTTTAATTTCATCAGGTACTTCATCCCAAGAACGCTCTGATTTTTCGGATGGTTTTACATAATAGGTAATTTCATCAAAATCAAGCTCAGCTAAATCTCCACCCCATTGAGGCATTGGTTTGCTATAAAAGAATTTTAATGCTTTTAGACGGTACTCAAGCATCCACTCAGGTTCTTCTTTCATTTTAGATATTTCACGAACTACATTCTCCGTCAAACCACGTTCAGTACGGAAAATGGAAACATCACGGTCAGAAAACCCATATTTGTACTCACCAACTTCAGGTGCTTTCTTTGCCATGTTAATACCTCCTTTAAGAATAGAAAAGTGATTGACATCATGAGGATCACATTACTCTTCCTCTACGCCTACACCTTTCTCCATAGCTTTCCATGCTAATGTCGCACATTTTACACGTGCAGGAAATTTTGATACTCCTTGTAGCGCCTGAGCATCTCCTAAATCTAATTCGTCTGTATCTACATCTTTTCCTTGAATCATTTCTGAAAAGATTTTCGAAAGCTTTAAGGCTTCATCTACTGTTTTCTCTTTGATTACTTGTGTCATCATGGAAGCTGATGACATACTTATTGAACAGCCTTCTCCTTCAAACTTCGCATCTGTGACCTTACCATCTTCCACCTGCATTTGCAGTTGAATCCGGTCACCACAAGTTGGATTATTCATATCCACACTCAAATGGTCTTCACCAGATAGAGTGCCCCTGTTTCGAGGATTCTTGTAATGATCCATGATCACTTGTCGGTATAATGTGTCTAGGTTATCAAAAGACATCCCCAAAAAACTCCTTTGATTTCTGAAGTCCTGATACTAGTATATCAATTTCTTCCTTGGTGTTGTAAAGGTAAAAACTTGCTCTTGCTGTAGCTGTGACATCTAACCACTTCATTAACGGTTGTGCACAATGGTGTCCCGCACGCACAGCGATCCCTAAGGAATCCAATACGGTTGCAACATCATGAGGATGAACATCATCTAAATTAAAGGTAACAAGTCCAGCTCGTTTTTCTGGGCCATAAATGTCAATGCCAGCTAAAGTTCGCAGTTGTTCTAAAGCATAGGCCGCTAACTCTTTCTCATGTTGATTGATGTTCTCAAGCCCTATTTCTTCGAGGTAGTCAATGGCAGCTCCTAAGCCAACAGCACCTGCTATGATTGGAGTACCTCCCTCAAACTTCCAAGGTAGTTCCTTCCATGTGGATTCATGTAAATCTACAAAATCAATCATTTCTCCACCAAATTCAACGGGCTCCATGTTTTCTAATAATTTTTTCTTCCCATAAAGCACACCAACACCACTTGGTCCACACATTTTGTGCCCTGAAAATGCGAAGAAATCGCAATCTAAGTCTTGAACATCAATTCTCATATGTGGAGTACTTTGCGCTCCATCTACTACCATAATTGCTCCATTTTTATGGGCAATTTCTGTAACTTCTTTAATCGGATTAATTGTACCCAAAACATTGGACACGTGTACCATTGCAACAATTTTCGTCCGTTCATTAACCGCCTTCTCTACATCTTCTAATAGAATCGTTCCATCAGGCTGTAGTGGAAGATACTGAAGTTTCGCACCAACAGCTTTTGCAGCTTGTTGCCATGGAATAATGTTACTATGATGCTCCATAGGTGTGAGGACAATTTCGTCCCCTTCCTTTAAATTAGTCCTAGCATAGCTATAAGCGATTTTATTAATGGATGTAGTGGTTCCTCTTGTGAAAATAATTTCCTTCGTGCTTTTCGCATTAATAAAATTACGAACCTTCTCCCGGGCACCTTCGTATCCTTCAGTCGCTCTGTTTCCCAATGTATGAACACCTCTATGCACATTGGAGTTGTGCATAGAATAGTATTCATTAACCTTTTCAATTACAGGTAACGGCTTTTGGGATGTTGCCGCACTATCTAAATAAACTAAAGGATGACCATTGACTTCCTGATTCAGAATGGGAAAATCTTTGCGAATCGCTTGGATGTCCATTAGTTTACTTTCCTTTCAATTACTTGTGTAAGCTGTTTTCTTACCGCTTCGATTGGAATTTGTTCAACTACTGGATTTAAGAATCCGTGGATAATTAATCTCTCAGCCTCTGCTTTTGAGATTCCCCGACTCATTAAGTAGTAAAGTTGGACTGGGTCTACACGGCCAACAGAAGCAGCGTGCCCTGCCGTTACATCATCTTCATCGATTAGAAGGATTGGGTTTGCATCACCACGAGCCCCTTGGCTAAGCATGAGAACTCTAGATTCCTGTTGTGCATCTGATTTCATAGCACCATGTTCAATTTTGCCGATTCCACTAAAGATGGAATTTGCATCATCTTTCATTACCCCATGCTGTAGGATATAACCTTCAGAAAACTTTCCGAAGTGTGTGATGTTGGCAACGAAGTTTTGCTTTTGGTCTCCACGTCCAACTGATACAGCCTTTGCTTCAGCGTATGAGTTGTCACCCATTAGGTTCGTTACGTTTTCTGAAATGGTATTTCCATCATTCATTTGGCCAATTGCCCATTCGATTTTTGCGTCGCGATACGCAACTCCACGACGGTTAACATAGGTTGTAGTTCCTGTAGCAAAGTTATCTACTGCTCCATAAGAAACTCGAGCTTGATCAAGTGCTACTACTTCGGTAACAATATTTGCTACTGATTGTTTTTCCGTATTTTGAGAAATATAATTCTCAACGTAAGTGACTTCACTACCTTGGTCAGCTACAAGTAATACATGGTTATACAATGCGGCTTCATCGTCCTCTTGCCAGAAAACGACTTGTAATGGATCTTCAATCACGACATTTTTCGGTACATAAACAAATACTCCGCCATTTAATAAAGCAGCGTGTAGAGCTGTTAAACGGTTGTCGTCAACTTTAATAGCATCTCTCATGTAGTATTTTTTAACAAGATCTGGATGTTCATGTAATGCAGTTTGAATATCCGTGAAAATAACACCTTTATCTGTTAAGGTTTCTGATACGGATGAAAAAGCAACACTATGGTTACGTTGAATAATGACATTTTTACTTTTATCTTCATTGAAGAAAGCTTTAATCTCATCTGGTAATTCATCAATTGAGTCTACTTTATCTCCAGAAACATGGTGAGTAAAGTTTGTGAAATTCCATTTATCAATTTTAGTTTTCTCAGGCTTTGGCATTGGAAGATTTTCAGCTTGTTCTAAGGCCTCAAGTCTGAAATTTTTCATCCAGTCCGGCTCTCCACGTCCTTCAGAAAATTGGGTCACATACTGCTTATCGTATGGTAATTTAGTTTCTACGGCCATGATATCCCTCCTAACGTATTACGCTTCTTGCTCAACAGTTTCGTCTTCGATTCCTAGTTCTTCTTTAATCCAGTCATAGCCTTCTTCTTCAAGACGTTTCGCAAGCTCAGGACCACCTGATTTCACAACACGACCTTGCATCATTACATGTACTTTGTCAGGTGTGATGTAATCAAGTAAACGCTGATAGTGAGTGATGATCAAGCAACCAAAATCCTCGCCTCTTAGCTTGTTAATTCCTTTGGAAACAACCTTTAATGCGTCAATATCTAACCCAGAGTCAATTTCATCCAAGACTGCAATAGCAGGTTTAAGAAGCATTAGCTGGAGGATTTCGTTACGTTTCTTTTCACCGCCAGAAAATCCTTCATTTAAGTAACGTTGTGCCATATTTTTATCAATCTCTAAGTAGTCCATCGCCTCGTCCATTTCCTTAATGAACTTCATTAGCGGGATTTCGTTTCCTTCTCCACGTAGAGCATTAATAGAAGAACGCAAGAAATCAGAGTTTGTTACCCCACTAATTTCACTTGGATATTGCATAGCTAGGAAAAGACCAGCTTTTGCACGTTCGTCTACTTCCATCTCTAATACGTCTTCACCATCTAATAGGACCTTACCTTGAGTAACTTCATATTTGGGATGACCCATAATTGCAGAAGCAAGAGTAGATTTACCTGTTCCATTTGGTCCCATTACTGCGTGGAATTCCCCACCATTTATCGTAAGGTTTACCCCTTTTAAGATCTCTTTTCCTTCAATTTCGACATGAAGATCTTTAATTTCTAAAGTTGAAGCTGCCATAAAGATACCTCCAATATTGTATTTATAAATTTTTGGTCTCATTCTCAATCTATTCTCATTACAATCTTATAACATTTCGAAATTATATTCAAGAATAAAAGAGGGAGCACCATTGCTCAGATATGAATTAAAATAAGTATAAATTTCATCACTATTCCTCCATTATAAGCCTTAATATACGAAACACCAAATTTTAAACATTACACAAGACAAAGGGACTACTCAAAATTTGAGCAGTCCCTTCTTAATTACGTATATATTCTTTTATCTAAATAACTGTCGATCAACCTCTGCGTATACTTGTCGACCTTTTTTATAATCTTCTTCTCTTCGTTTTTCAACTTCCAATCGATTATCTAATTTGCGGCTATACTCCTTAAACCCAATACCATGAGATTGTTGCATAGCCTTCTCCATTTCACCTGTGTACGTTAAATCTAAATGATCAGAAATAACTAAATCATCCCTTTCTTATTTTGTACACCAACGATTATAGCACTGGAAGATTATCTTACACAAAATCCAAATAAATATGTATGAACATAAAATGAGGGATGTATAGTCCTCAGCGGTTAATACATCCCTCATCTTTATAAATTGCGTTACATACTTTCAGTAGCTTATAGATGCTTTGAATTGTCAGAAAGTTTTATTCACTAACAGGTACAATCGCACCTTTATATTCCTCTTCCATAAAGTTTTGAATTTCTTCGGATCGTAAAACTTCAACTAGTGTTTGAAGTGCTTCGTCATTTTCATTTTCACTGTTTGTCACCACAAGGTTTGCATATGGTGATTCAGATCCCTCTAGGATAAGAGCATCTTCTGCCGGGTGTAAATCTGCTTCAATCGCATAGTTGGTGTTAATGGCAACAAGTGCATCTTCTTCGCGCTCATAAAATTGAGGAAGGAGTGCAGGGTCATAGGTTGCATCAAATTCTAAGTTTTTTGGATTTTCATCAATGTCATCAATGCTAGCACTTTGCGGATCTACTCCATCCTTAAAGGTGATGAGTCCTTCACGTTCAAACAACGCTAAGATACGTCCGTGATCTGCAACAGAACTACTTAATAGTACAGGAGTATTCTCAGGAATCTCATCCACACTAGAAATATTAGAGGAGTAAATTCCAATAGGTTCAATATGGATACCACCTAAACTAACGAAATCATACTCCTCAAACTCTTTTAGCTGTTGGTTTAGGTATGGTGTATGTTGATAATAGTTTGCATCAAGTCGACCTTCATATAAGTCTCTGTTTGGAAGTACATAATCATCATAAGTCTCAATCTTCAAGTCAATACCTTGTTCAGCAAGGATTGGTTTAGCTTGCTCTAAAACTTCAGCATGAGGAACTGCCGTAGCTCCTACAGTAATAGAAGTCGTTTCATTCGTTTCTTCAGTACTATCATCAGTTTGACTCTCTCCATTGGAACCATCACTCTCGTCTGGTTCATCACCTGTGCCACATGCAGTTAATGTAACAACAAATAAAATAGAAATAAATAATGTAAATAGTTTTTTCATGTTTTGTTCGCTCCTTTATCTTTTATCTATTTTTTTCGATAAGAAATCACCAATAAATTGAAAAATAAATACAATAATAACAATAAGAATTGTACAAGCTAATACGACATCAAAATCCCACTTTTGGAATCCTTTTCGATAGGCCAAGTCACCTAATCCTCCAGCACCGATTGCACCAGCCATTGCGGTATAACTAATTAACGAAATGGCTGTTACCGTAATTCCAGAGATCAGAGCTGGCATTGATTCAGGAAGCAGGACCTTGTAAACAACATGTGAGGTTTTGGCCCCCATAGCTTTTGCTGCCTCTATGACCCCCTTGTCCACCTCCTTTAAAGCTATTTCGACCATTCGAGCATAGAATGGCGCAGCCCCGATAATTAAGGCTGGTAAAGCTGCTTTTGGACCTCGAATTGTCCCCATTAACCAATCCGTAAATGGGAATAAAAGAAGTATTAGTATGATAAACGGAATCGCACGGAATACGTTAACAACAGTGGCGACGATAAAGTTCATCGTTTTGTACGTTTTTCCTTTTTGATCCGTTAAAAACAGTAATAACCCTAAAATAATTCCTAAAATTAATGTCCCCAAAACAGAGATTCCCGTCATATAAAAGGTCTCTTTTGTAGCAGTAACCAAATCCTCTATAACTACATTAGGAAATAATTCCCTAAGCATCACCATTCACCTCCACTTCAACAGAGGTTTCGGAAACGAATTGAATGGCTTGGTTAATTTGTTCCTCATCGCCATCAATATGAACATATAATGAACCATAAGTTCCATCTTTTGTTTGTGTTATATTCCCCTGAAGAATGTTGATATCTAAATTAAACTTTTTGGCTATTTGACTAATAATTGGCTGATTTGCTGTATCACCTACAAAGTGAAGCTTAGCAACTTTTCCAGTTTTATAGGCTTTCACATACGTACTTATTGGATCTTCCTCCTGCTCTGTTCCCATAACCTGTTGAACAAATCGGCGTGTTGTTTTTTCCTTGGGACGCATAAATACATCCAACACTTCGCCCTGTTCAATCACCTTTCCACCTTCCATAACTGCCACACGGTGACACACCTTTTTAATGACGTGCATTTCGTGGGTAATTAGGATTATGGTCAAGCCTAATCTTTCATTGATACTGACAAGCAGGTCTAAAATATCATCCGTTGTTTGAGGGTCGAGTGCAGATGTTGCTTCATCACATAGTAAGACTTTCGGATCATTAGCCAGCGCTCTAGCAATGCCAACACGTTGTTTTTGTCCTCCACTTAACTGTGAGGGATAATAATTTTCTCTACCTGCCAATCCAACTAGTTCGATTAATTCTGATACTTTAGCTTTACGTTCATCCTTTGGAACTCCAGCAATTTCAAGTGGAAATGCAATATTTTCAAATACAGTTCTTGACCAAAGAAGATTAAAGTGTTGGAATATCATTCCAATCTTTTGTCTTTCTTGGCGTAAAGAACGAGACTTCAATTTTGTGATGTCCTTTTCATTCATCACAATTTGACCTTCAGTTGGTTCTTCGAGTCTATTTAGTAGACGAACAAAGGTACTTTTCCCTGCACCGCTGAAACCAATCACACCATAAATTTCACCCTTATTTATAGTTAAGTTCATATTATCAACGGCTGTGACTTCGTTTTGCTTACTTTGATATATTTTGGAAAGGTTTTTAATCGAAATCAATGTTGCTGACCACCTTTTATTTAAAATAGTTAAAGGCTGTTTTGTTTAGCTTACAGCCAGAGTAAAAGAAAAGCCTTTCTGTCAACAAGAGAACAGAAAGGCTTTTCTTTTATTCTGCTCTCTCATCTGTCAAAGCATTCGCTTTGCAGGAATTGGCACCAGGTCAAACGATTGTTTGATGGTTGCCGGGTTTCATCGGGCCAGTCCCTCCACCTCTCATGATAAGAGATTCTATTATTCTTTTTATAAAATCGAAAAATCCCACTTCATTAACGAAGAGGGATAAAATTTAAATTCCACTCTTCTTATCTTACAAGGCTATATTCATAGCTTTGTAGGAATTGGCACCGTTCAGACTTGTGGTCAGATGGTTGCCGGGCTTCACAGGGCCATTCCCTCCACCTCTCTAGATAAGATTTAATTTGACTAATTGAAATCATACCATAGTGATTTTAATAAAGTCAACAAAAGTTTAGAACGAAACAGAATTTTGTCGATTTATTCATATTTCCCAGGAAATATGTTACAAAGCAAGATTCATCTATTTAAATATGATTCTATTTTTCGGTACATATCTGGCACCGATTGAAATGCATAAACTTTTTCCTGTATTTGATTTTTCTTCATCATTACTAAACAAGGTACACTTTCAACCTGGTAATCCTGCATGAACTCAGGGAATAACGATGCATTTAATGTGTGAAAAGTAGGAAACCCTTCGATGTTTTCAATGGTTTCAAGCATCCTTCTTGCAAGCTTACACGTACCACAAAACGGAGTATAAATAAAAATAAATTGTTGATAATGACTATTTAATATAATCGATAAGTCCTCTTTTTTAATTTCTTCCATCTTCATTGAATCCTTTCAAATATTGAGGGTGTATATTGATGTTGGCATTTACCAAAATAGAGGCATTTTCCCGATCTGGGGTTGTAGCTACCTCACGATAAGATCGGTCTACATATAAATTTATTGCATGTGGTAGCTCCTTATTTAGCTGCTTACGTAGTTTATGACCAGAGTCATCCTCATCGACAAGTATATAAACATCCTTTTCATCAAGAAGATAATTATCAACGATTTCCTCTACTTTGTCGATTCCAATCGTTCCGTTTGTACAAATAATTAAGACATCATCATCCAAAATTGGCTGTACTTTCTTTAAATCTGTACGCCCTTCGACAATAATCACTTTTTCTGTATCCATTATCGCCATCACCTTTGTATAGATGTTATAAAACGTATGAAGTCATGCGTATTTGGCATTCAAAAATCCTTGTAACAGTATAATCAAAAATGGCAGCGATTTTCACTGCCATTTTCTATCTTATGTAGAGTAAAACGCTTCTTTACCAATTTACTCTAAAAACAATTTATTATTCTTCGTTAATCATTTCTTCATACTCTTCAGCACTCATAAGATCATCTAATTGCGATTTATCTGAAGGTTCGATGACAATCATCCACGCCTTCTCATATGGAGATTCATTTACGAATTCTGGACTATCGTCTAATTCTTCATTAATTTCGACAACCTTACCGCTAAGTGGAGCATATAATTCTGAAACTGTTTTAACAGATTCAACACTTCCAAACGGTTCGTCTGCCTCTACTTCATCACCAACCTCAGGAAGCTCAACAAATACGATATCCCCTAGTTCGGATTGAGCAAAGTCAGTAATTCCGATGCGAATCTTTTCGCCTTCCTCTTTGACCCATTCATGCTCCTCTGAGTACTTTAGTTCTTTTGGTAAACTCATATATAATCCCTCCAAAGATTTTCTATCCACATTGATATACTAACTCATTATTTCCATGTTTGTCCAAATAATTCTTCCCTAAACCCTACGGTCACTTGTTCACCATCGGTAACAATTGGTCTTTTGATTAACATACCATCTGAAGCTAACCATTCGACCATTTCGTTATCTGTGGCCTCTTTAATTTTATCCTTTAAGCCAAGTTCCCGGTACTTTTTCCCACTCGTATTAAAGAATTTTTTCGTAGGTAACCCACTTTTTTCAATTAATGAAGCAAGCTCCTGTTTAGATGGTGGGTTCTCGACAATATGTATCGATTCATACGCAATATTATGTTCATCTAACCATTTTAGAGCCTTTTTACATGTTCCGCATTTCGGATATTGGTAGACTTTTAATGGCACAATTAATCCTCCTCTGTACGAGTTTCAATGGTATTTTAACACAACATTTATCGACATATCACTAATAACGACTTAGGAACATAAATCTGGCCTTCACTACTGTTAGCGAAGGCCAGTTTAGTTTATTTATTTTTATTAAACTACATATTTTTCTTCTTTAATAATCGCTGCAGCAATTTCACGCTTTTTAGCAATCACGTTCGTTGGGTCGTGACGAGTAAGCTTACGTAATGCTGACATCATCATGCGTAGAGAATCACCAGTCTCACTAGCCACTAATGTCTCCTTGGCATGTGCTTCGATACGGTTGAATGCTTCTTGACAGAATACTTGAGTATAAAGAAGCTTTTGTTTACTGTTCTCTTCACCATCTTTGTTAATGGCTTTTTCTGTACGAAGAACGGCTGATTCCATGTTATAAATCTCAGATGCCATATCAGCAATGTTGGCTAAAATTTCTTGTTCATTTTCTAGCTTTTCTCCGTATTTCTGTGCAGCCAAGCCAGCTGCTAGCAGGCCAATTTTCTTCGCATTTTTCAATAAATATTTTTCTTGCTCAAGAGTTTCATCACCAACTTGTTCCGGCATCATCATCATGATTTCCTCTTGAAGCTCCATCGCCTTTTGTAAAAGTGGTAGTTCACCTTTCATGGCCTTCTTCAGTAATGTACCTGGAACAATTAAACGGTTAATTTCGTTCGTTCCTTCAAAAATACGGTTAATACGGGAATCACGATAGGCACGCTCAACCTCATATTCCTGCATAAATCCGTAACCACCATGAATTTGTACTGCTTCATCCACTACATAATCTAACAGTTCTGTTGCGCTGTATTTGTTCATGGAACACTCAATAGCATATTCTGCGATTCCTTTTGCCACTTCACTTCCATTATTTAATTCCTCTTGGCTGAGGTTTCCTAAGCGTTGTTCAAAAAGCCCAACAGTACGATAAACCGAGCTTTCATTCGCATAAATATCTGCAGCCATTTTTCCGATTTTTTCTTGTGTTAAGGTAAAACTTGAAATTGGCGTTTTGAACTGCTTACGTTCATTCGCATAGGAAACAGCAACTTGAAGGGCACGCTTTGAACCACCAACGCCTCCAATTGCAAGCTTATAACGACCTACATTCAGGATGTTAAAGGCAATCACATGACCACGACCAATTTCACCTAAAACATTTTCAACGGGTACTTCAGCATCCTCTAAAATTAATGTACGAGTAGAAGAAGATTTGATACCCATTTTCTTTTCCTCAGGACCTGTTGAAACACCTGGGAATTCTCTTTCTACTATAAAGGCTGTAAACTTTTCTCCATCTACCTTAGCATACACAACAAAGACATCAGCAAATGCAGAGTTTGTAATCCATTGTTTTTCGCCATTTAACACATAATGAGTACCCGCTTCATTTAACTTCGCTGTTGTTTTCGCTCCTAACGCATCTGAACCAGATCCCGGCTCTGTTAAGGCATAGGCAGCTAATAATTCACCAGTTGCAAGCTTAGGCAAATACTTTTTCTTTTGCTCTTCATTCCCGAAGAAAACAATTGGCAAGGAACCGATTCCAACGTGTCCACCATGTGAGATGGAAAATCCACCTGCACGAGACATTTTTTCGGTAATTAAAGAAGAGCTAATTTTATCTAAGCCCAGCCCTCCATATTCTTCAGGAACATCCGCCCCAAGTAGTCCTAGCTCACCAGCTTGTTTTAAAAGCTTAACAGAAACATCAAATTCATGATTTTCTAGGCGATCAATGTTTGGAACAACTTCCCCTTCCACGAAATCCTCTGTAGTCTTAGCAATCATTTTATGTTCTTCGGTAAAATCCTCAGGTGTAATAATGTCTTCTCCCTGAAGATCTTCAACTAAAAATGCCCCACCTTTAAATAACTTTTCCTTAGTTTCACTCATTCCGATTTCCCCCTTTTAAGAGTTATAGAAGTTCGAATACACCAGCAGCTCCCATGCCGCCACCGATACACATCGTAACAACTCCAAATTGCTCATTTCTGCGTTTCATTTCATGGATTAACGATAAAGTTAACTTGGACCCTGTGCAGCCTAATGGGTGACCTAAAGCAATGGCTCCACCATTTACATTGACTTTATCTTCATCCAAGCCTAGCTCACGAATCACTCGTAGGGATTGTGAAGCAAAGGCTTCATTTAGTTCAAATAAGCCGATATCTGAGAGACTTAGTCCGGCAATTTCCAATGCCTTTGGAACAGCTTTCACTGGACCTACTCCCATGATTTCTGGCTCTACACCAGCTACCGCAAAGGAGCGGAATTTAGCCAGTGGCTGTAAACCTTGTGATTTGGCCTTTTCATGTTCCATGACCAATACAGACGCAGCTCCATCACTCATCTGTGACGAATTACCGGCCGTAACAGAACCATTTACGGAAAAAGCTGGCTTTAATTTTCCAAGAATATCGGGTGTTGTACCCTCGCGTACCCCTTCATCCTGTGTAAGGGTAATAGTCTTTTCTTGAACCTTTCGATCGTCCCCAAGCTCTCTCACGGTCACCTCAACAGGGACCGTTTCATCTTTAAACTTTCCTTCTTGAAGTGCTTTAGCTGCTCTTTCATGACTTCTAGCCGCGAAGGCATCTTGGTCCTCACGAGATATTTCAAAGCGTTTCGCTACCTCTTCTGCTGTGTGACCCATCGACATGTAATAGCCTGGAGCATTTTCTACTAATTCTAAATTCGGCTTGATTACATGGCCTCCCATTGGAATAAGACTCATAGATTCAGCACCACCGGCGATGATGGTGTCACTATGACCTAACATAATTCTTTCTGCCGCATAAGCAATACTTTGTAGTCCTGATGAACAATAACGATTGATGGTAATTCCTGGCGTATCAATCGAAAGGCCAGCTAAACCAGCGATATTTCTTGCCATGTTCATTCCTTGTTCTGCTTCTGGCATTGCACAACCGAAAATAACGTCATCAATATTGCCATCATAATTATTGGCGCGTTTTAACGTTTCTTTTACCGTAATTGCAGCTAAATCATCAGGACGTGTATTGGCGAGTGTCCCTTTTTTTGCTTTTCCTACAGGTGTACGTGCACCTGAGACGATAACCGCTTCCTTCACATTTTTTCCCCCTATTCTAATTGGAGTATTTAAAGTCCATTAGTTACGTAATGGCTTGCCTTTTACGAGCATGTGCTGCATTCTTGCTTGAGTTTTTGGTTCTCCGATAAGGCTTAGGAATGCTTCACGCTCTAAATCTAGTAAATAATCTTCATCGACTAATGTTCCTTCTTTTAATTTGCCGCCTGCTAAAACAAAGGCAAGCTTTTCCGCAATTTTTAAGTCATGCTCGGATGCGTAACCACCTATATTAAGCTGTTTCGCACCAAGTAGCATAGTGGCATAGCCCGCTTCTCCAACAACAGGCACCTTTTCACGCTTAGGTGCTTGATAGCCTGCTTGATCAAGAGATAACACTTTTTGTTTCGCGTCATGAATTAAATGGTCTTGGTTCACGCTAATGGAGTCATTTTGATCTAAAATACCATTTTCACGGGCCTCGGCAGCTGAGGTAGATACCTTTGCCATAGCAATTTTTTCAAACACATCATTTGAAATCTTTTGCAGGTCAAGATCCACACCTTCAGGAAGACCCTTCAAACGCTTAATATAGTATTCTTTGTTTCCGCCTCCACCAGGGATTAGGCCTACACCGAATTCAACAAGTCCCATATAGGATTCTTGTGAAGGTTGGATAGAGCTTGCTGGTAGGCAAATTTCTGTTCCTCCACCAAGCGTCATGCCAAATGGCGCTGCTACAACTGGTTTTTCATTGTATTTAATATTCATCATTGCTTGTTGGAACTGATTCACAATCATGCCTAGTTCCATAAAGTTAAAATCCTGTGCTTCCATAAGCATCATGCCAAGGTTAGCACCGACACAGAAGTTTTTACCTTGGTTACCGATGACAAGTCCTTTGTAATTTTTATTCACTTCCTCAAGGGACTTGTTTACCATTTGGATGATGTCTAGCCCGATCGCATTACTTTGAGAATGAAATTCTAGTAAAGCTACATCATCCCCAATATCTATTAAACTAGCACCACTATTCTTTTTAATGACACCAGCTGATTCCTTGTGTAGCTTTAAGTGAATTTCTTTAGGGTTAAAGGACTTTTCCTTATATTCCCCTTGGTCATAGTAATAGACCTTTCCATTTTGTTTTTTGTAGAAGGTTTCATGTCCATTGGCTAGCATGTCTTCAATCCATGCAGGGACTTGAGTTCCTTCTTCCTTCATTCGATCAACTGACTTTTTCAAGCCAATCGCATCCCACATTTCAAATGGACCTAGCTCCCAACCGAATCCCCATTTCATGGCATCATCAATAGCTGTGATATCATCAGCAATTTCACCTAATAATTCGGCTGAATATACCAATGTAGGCTTGGAAATCGACCAAATTAAATCACTAGCTCGATCGCCTTTAGTTGATACAAGCGCTTTCAATTTTCGCTTAGGGCCTTTTTCCTGCTTAGCTGCCTGCACAGCTCCTGTCTTAAGCTTTTTGCGCTCGCCATATTCTAAGGTTTCAGGGTCTAATTCATAAATGACGCTACCCTTTTCGCCTTTTTTCTTTACGAAAAAGCCTTGACCTGACTTTGCTCCTAACCAGCCTTTATCAAGCATTTTCTTCATAAAGTCAGGAACTTCAAAGACCTTCTTTTCTTCCCCATCAACTTGGTCATAAACGTTTTTAGCTACATGAGCGAATGTATCCAAACCAACAACATCCAGTGTCCGGAAAGTAGCACTCTTCGGTCGGCCAATTAATGGACCTGTAACCGAATCCACTTCTCCAACACTGTACCCACCATTCAACATTTCACGAACGGTGACCAGCAATCCATATGTTCCAATACGGTTAGCGATAAAGTTTGGCGTATCCTTTGCTTCCACAACACCCTTACCTAAAACATCTTCACTAAAGGTTTTCATAAAGGACAAAACTTCATCATCAGTATCCTTTGTTGGAATCACTTCTAACAGTTTTAAGTAGCGAGGTGGGTTAAAGAAATGGGTTCCGAGGAAATGCTTTCTGAAATCCTCAGAGCGCCCTTCTGCCATCGCTTCAATGGAAATTCCTGATGTATTAGAACTCACAATCGATCCTTCCTTACGATATTGATCGACCTGAGTAAAAACCTTTTGTTTAATATCTAGCCTCTCTACAACTACCTCAATAATCCAGTCAACATCCTTAAGCTTTTCCATGTCATCTTCCATATTACCGACTTCAATTAAATCGAGACTCTTTTTGCTCGTAATTGGCGATGGCTTTTGTTTTAGCAATTGTTTTTTACTTAATTCACTAATTCTGTTTCGAACTACAGAATCATCTAAAGTTAATCCCTTCTTCTTTTCCGCATCTGTTAATTCTCGAGGTACAATGTCAAGCATCAATGTTGGAATTCCTACATTCGCCAAGTGTGCAGCGATTCCAGAGCCCATTACACCAGAGCCCAACACGGCTGCGCGCTTGATTTTTCGCTCCATTCTAGTTCCCCCTATCTCCTTTGAATGAATACTCATTCATTTTTGCTACGAAAAAAATTTAGATAGTCCCCTATCTAATCTATATCTTTACTATAAAATATATTCTGACTTTTCGCAACGTTTTTTTGACGAAATTTGAGGCATGCTAAAACTAAAGTTATATAAGGAGGATTTATGAATGGCACAACAACAACAAAATAACCAGTTTCAACAATCAAATCCTATGCCCGCTCCACCAAATATGATTAGTACTAAGGATCACTTATACTTAACCGACATGCTCTCCTGGAATTTAAATGCTAGTAAAAAAGCTTATTTTTTTGCCCAGCAGTGTAGTGATCAGGAGGTAAAGGCGGCACTTGAGGGTGCAGGGCAAATGCATCAAAATCATTATCAAAAAATTTTACAGCATCTTAATAAGAATCCTAGCCCACAGGTAAGTAATTAAGGTGGGAGCAGTTTGCCATGCAGTGCGAGATACATTGCTAATACTTATGGAATGACTTGACGTCAGGAAAGGAGAATCATTTATGACAAATCAAGATCAATTGCAACAGCAGGCAGAACGAAATATGCAAATGCAAAACCTTCAACAAAGTCAAAAGATATCGAATCAAGAAACACAGGTTCCGAAAACACCACAGATGAATGAACGTGATTTTATCAATGATATCCTGACTACTGAAAAATATATGACAGCTGCCTACAGTACAGCAATGAACGAGGTTAGCAATCAGACACTCTACTCTGATTTAGCCACAATTTTCAAGGAAACACAAGACTGCCAGCGTAATCTATTTGATATGATGTTTAAAAAAGGCTGGTATTCATTAGAGGTTGCTGATCAGCAGAAAATGCAGCAATCGTATCAGCAGTTTGCGGGATATTCGAATCAGCTGCCGTTTTTGCAGTAGGTGGTTTGCTAAGTTGAGCGAGTACAATTACGGCCCTGGGTGCTGAAGTTCTTCTTCTTTGTTTTGATAAACATGGAGCTGATTTTGCTGAAGATGGCTTTTATGCTGAAGTATGAGCGAGTTTGGCTAGAGTTCACTTCTGTTATGCTGATGACCAGGGTTGATTCGCTGGTGTTGGCTCTCGATATGCTGAAGCCACATTCACGGGCCCTAGATGCTGAAGTTCTTCTCTGGTTTACTGAACATGGAGCGGATTTTGCTAAACATGGGCTTTTATGCTGAAGTATGAGCGCTGTTAACTAAAGTTGACTTCAGTTGTGCTAAAGTCCAGGGGGAATATGCTGATGTTGCCTCTCAATATGCTGTAGCCACATTCTCGGACCCTAGTTGCTGAAGTTCAGGTTGGTTTTGCTGAATATAGCACTTTATATACTAAAGCCGAACGCACCCACAATCTCAGAGCCTCTAATAAAATCGCTTTGTTCACACTACAGCTACCACTAACTGAACAAAATCCCAAAGAAAAAGTGCCAGCAACCCCTGCTGGCACCCACATATTTAAGCTACATCATAACCTTGCTCTTCAATCGCTTCCTTCATTTGAGCTTCTGTTACTTTGCCTTCTTCATATTGAACTTCTACTTTCCCACTGCCTAAATCAACGTCAACACCGTTAACGCCTTCTAGTTCACCTAGGGCTCCTTTAACTGCACTTTCACAATGTCCACATGACATTCCTTGTACATTTAATGTAATACTCATATCTAAAACTTCCTTTCTTAAATTAAGTTTTATATTTTTAAGCTATAACCGCACTGGAAAAGCTTAATAATAGTATGCCTTCTTCTACTCTTGGGATTCCTTCAGCGTGGTAAGCTAATGCCCAAAATAGATTCCACTTTCACTATACCCCCCTATCGTATCACCAGTCAAATGAAATGCTAACAATTATCAAATATGTAAAAAAGCAGCCATCCCAATGACGGCTGCTTACCTGCTTATTGCGGCATTGGAGTTGGTGTTGGTTCTACTCCAAGACTTTCATATTTCGAATCAATTGTGTTTCTGATTGTTAATAGGTCTTTGCCTTGTTCATACATTTGCATAGCCTCACGGGCTATATTTACACAAATACCTCAGCCAAAGCCCATGGTATCTAACTGTACCGTGGCACCGTCGACGTGATCGACAAAACAGTCACGGTTACTTGTATGGCCGTCTTCTCCACACCCACAATAACAAGGCATATGCTCTATTACCTCTGGGTGATGAATAGCGATTTCATACGCTTCCTTTATTTCTTTTGCTTCCTCTTTTGCGAATATAGCACCTACTTCAGATGACCAAGCCTGCTGTGCCCTATCATATTGAAGTTCTTCTAGTTCATCGTTTATTTGAACATCTCCGTTTGAACTAAGGTTGGCTGAATCATCGTGATTCGGTTTGGATTCCTCCTCAGAGCAAGCGGCCAGTGCAATAAGCAAAAGGGCTAGTATTAGAAAATACCTCTTAATCATAACTACACCTCTGCCTTCGTATTGTTCGTAAACCAAGCTTAACACAAGAAAAGGAGTGATAGTGTGGCGATTTTGTGAAAGCCACACCGCTAAATCGTAATCATTATGATTTACAAACAAAACGGATTCCGTTAAAATAAAAAATACTTGGCTAGCGTTAAAGGGATTATTAGAAAATGTTTTTTATTTTCCTAGAACCCCTTATGCTTTAGTGCAAGCCGTAAGACGTCGGCAACTTCCAGGTTATAATATCTACCGACTTGACTTATAAATTCAGTTTTTCATTGAATGATATACCGTCATCACGATTATGATAGAGATAGACTCAACTTTTTATGGAGGGATCGATTTGAACAACTTATCCCCTATTTTGTCAGTTAAAGATTTACATTATAAATATGAACAGCAATATGTGCTTGAAGATGTCCATTTTGATATACAAAAAGGGGCATTTGTCGGGTTAGTAGGTCCGAATGGCTCAGGTAAAACCACCTTGATTAAGCTGATTTTAGGACTCCTTCGCCCCCAAGCAGGTGATATTCACCTGTTTGGTAAACCCATACAGAAATTTAAGGCGTGGAACCAAATTAGCTTTGTATCCCAAAAAGCCAATACCTTTAATCGTGGATTTCCTGCTACTGTATTTGAGGTCGTTTCCATGGGGTTAACTGGTAAAATTGGTTACCTGCGCTTTTTAAATAAGCAGCATAAAAACAAAATTCATGAAGCACTTCAGAGTGTAGGCATGGAGGATTATGCAAATCGAAATATAGGGGATTTATCCGGTGGGCAGCAGCAACGCGTTTTTATTGCTCGATCACTTGTTAGCGAGCCAGAGTTATTAATCCTTGATGAGCCAACAGTGGGAGTGGATACGGAAAATGTGGAGCGCTTTTACCATATGCTTTCTGATCTGAACCAAGAAAAAGGCATAACTCTTTTACTCGTTTCCCATGATATAGGAACCATTACTTCTTATGTCACTGATTTGTTATGTTTAAACAAAACGTTACATTATCATGGCAACCCGGGAGACTTCTATCAAAAATCAGACCAAGAGCTTTCCACATTTTACGGACATCCAATGCATTCCATTTCGCATGATCATTAACAGGAGGCACGAACATGATTGAGACTTTTTTAGAATTTGAGTTTTTACGAAACACCTTATATACCGGCTTGTTGGTTGGTCTGATTGCTCCTCTTTTAGGGACATTTATTGTCGTTAGACGCCTTTCATTGATTGCAGATGGCTTGTCTCATGTGACGTTATCTGGCATAGCTTTCGGACTTTTTTTAGAAAAAAAGATAGCTCTAATCGCCATTTCACCTTACTACATGGGAATTGGCTTTTCGATCATCGGTGCCATTATTATTGAGTACCTACGTAGTGTATATCAATCATTTCAGGAAATTGCTATTCCAATTATTCTTTCTGTAGGTGTAGGGCTCAGCGTCATTTTTATTTCCTTAGCAGATGGATTTAATACTGATTTATATGCGTATTTATTCGGTTCTGTTGCTGCAGTTGGACGTGGTGATTTCTATTTCATCTTCATGATTTCTATTTTTATAGTACTCGCCGTTATTTTCTTTTATAAAGAGCTATTTGCTATTTCCTTTGATGATGAGTATGCAAAGGTATCAGGTATTCATGCGAAAGCTATTCACCTACTATTCATCATTCTAACTGCACTTGCAATATCTGCATCCATCCGCATTGTCGGGGTATTACTCGTATCTGCGTTAATGACTTTACCGGTAGCAGCTAGTATCCGAATTGCCAAAAGCTTTAAAAAAGCAATCTTTTTAAGTATTGTTTTTGGGGAGTTAGCAGTACTTGCTGGTCTTGTCAGTGGCTATTACTTTGAAATTCCTCCAGGGGGTACTATAGTGGTGTCATTAGCCCTCATACTAGGGATCACCTTGTTTAGAAAATCACGCTAGAAAAGACATCCCTGAACAGGATGTCTTATTTCTTTTAAAAGGTGGGTTACTTATGCCTGCAAAATTATGGATTGGGATCGCAGTCGGCGGTGGTATAGGAGCTAGTTTGCGTTACATAATCATCGTTTTGATTGTTAGCGAAGGTTTCCCATTTGCATCTCTTACCGCTAATCTGATTGGATGTTTTCTATTACCCTATATTCTTCTCTTACCTAACGTAGATCCAGATGTAAAAAAAATGATTGGAACTGGAGTGATTGGTTCTTTTACAACCTTTTCTACCTTTTCAGTTGAAAGTATTGAACTCTTACAGAGTGGCCAAATCTTTTTCTTTTTCACTTATTTCATGATTAGTCTTTTAGGTGGTATAGGTTTGAGTGCTTTAAGCTATAGATGGATGGTCATGAGAAACCGAGGTGTTCAAGGATGATTTTCTATGTTTTTCTAGGAGGAAGCTTAGGTGCCTTATCTCGTGCCTATTTAAGTCATGTATTGAATACCAAACAATATACGTGGGGCACATGGATAGCAAACATCCTCGGCTCTTTTTTGCTTGGTTTACTCATCGCAAACCGCATAGGTGATGAATGGCAACATCTTCTGGGCATTGGGTTTTGTGGAGCTTTTACAACCTTTTCTACCTTTAGCCTCGAGATTGTAAAATTGCTAGAGCAAAGGGCATGGAAGGTTGCATTTATTTATATCCTTACATCACTAAGCATAAGCTTCCTGGTGGTTTATATCACTTATTTATACTTTAACGCTTTGTTGTGAGGGTCAAGATCATCTAGGTGAATGTTCGTGAGGTTGGTTGCCTGGCCTTGGATGCTTTGATTACAGTTTTTACAAACGTACATCTTGGATATTCCGCGCTTTAGCTTGGAATACTGGGGATCCTTTGCGTCAATCTCAAAGTCCTTTTGACATGTCATACAGGTAACTTCCATAACAAAACCCCTTTCTCGTTTTGATACTTTTATTTTACCATGAAAGCATTTTAATATGGAAAATGAAGGCCATTTAGCCTTCATTTTTTTGCCTATTTTGTATCTCCTTACGTAATTGTGATAACTCAAGCCTTAATCTAGCCAATTCTTCCTTTGTTATCTCTTCTTCACCATACCTAACTTTTTGGTATAGGGTAATGTCACCTAACTCTAAATTCAAACGATTAAACCATTCTTCAATAGTCTCATAATATTTTCTGCCATGTCCCTTTTTTATGGAAAATTCCTCAAATTGAAAGATTAATTTACGAGCTACATGTTTAGGGTGACGAGAGAACCACTGAGTGATGGATTTTTTTCGTTCAACATCATTGTTGTGTATTTTTTGAAAGGTTATATGTTTTGATGCTTGCTTTTGATCCACCTCATGAATATTTTTTTTGAAGTATTTAACGACAATCCATATCATAACTAAAGCAATAAACCCATAACCAACCCAGGCTAATACATTCATTGAATTATTAATGGCTGAAACTGTACTATCGCCTAAAAAGTTGTAATCACCCTTAGGGACGTTTTTAATCTGTAATTTTTCGGTTGAGGACTGAGATGAATCGAGTTTAAACTCTGTAATACCCGTTAATTCAACACCTACCCCTATTACTTTAAATACAGCCGATAATACAATGACCATAATTCCCCATAATCCATGAAGCAGACTTTGAATTTCCTCAAAAAACATATACATTGCTCCGCTTAAAAACAAAAATATACTAGTCACAATAACAGGGACAGGGACACCAATATAAGAAAAATGATTTTCAGATGATTGTTGCTTGAGAGAAGAGTAATGCTTTGCATAATAGCTAATCAGGACAAGAAAGAATTGAAGCATGGCGATCCATATGACTGAATTCGTTGAAAAAATGAGTGCCTCTATTATGGCAATATAAAACGTAATTAGAATTAAAGTTTTTTCATTTTCTTTGGGTCCTTCTTTTACTAAATGGATAAATCGTAATGACAGGAAAATGGCCAAAAGAATAGATAGTGTAAATGGATAATGTAGCATTGTATAAAATGCTATTCCAATTATAGGTGTGAAGATGATAAATGGAGCATACGTCCTTGTCCATTTTCGAGCCAATAAGTAGAATGCCCCCATTATCAATACAACCAGTAGATATGGCCAGAAAACAAAAGTATAATTAGACCAAATCAGAATTGGGAACAGGCATAAATAAATCAGGATCGATTCATTTAGAAAGGCAAACATAGTCTTACTACTATTCATTTAACGTCACCAACTTGTACCCTTGACCTTAACGTAGCCCCACCATCATTTCCTACCACGTGATACACTGTCATCCCTAACTGTTTCCATTTCAACAAAATCGGAATATCATCCTCCACTACATCACCAAAATAAAGAATGTTTTGGGGCTGAGAGTGTTCAATCTGGTGTAGGAAACGAGTAGTATTCAATAGTCCATTGCCTTCATTGACATAAGCGAGCAGATCCAAGGCGTGACGAAGCTGTTCTTTTCCTTCACCCTTATCTAGTTTTCCACCTCTTATCGTATTCAAATGTAAAGCAAATGGAAGCCTTCTTTTCGTTAGAACCTGACAGACATATGTCACATAGGATAATAGATTTTCAACCTCATCTGACCAGTAAGGATTTCCTAATGGACTACGGGAAGATACATTTATAACTAGGTGCCAGGTTTGGTCATTGTTTTTCTCTAGCACCTTGGTTTGAAGTGCTTGCTTCCGTGCTGAAGCCTTCCAGTGCACACGATGAAAGGGATCTGAAGGCACATAGTCTCTCGTTCCAATTGGACTCATCACATCCTCAAAAGGGGAAAAATTTGTCCGCTGATCCCCATTTACTTGGTAGAATTTTTCCTCCAAGCCGTAAACAGGTAATGACTTCGGAAAAATGATTACCTCAGTCTGGAAAACAGGTTGAAACCTCATAAATATCCAGCGAAAGCTTGTTAAGTGAGGAAATCTATAGTTTATGTGTGAGATTCTTGTGGTTCCTCTTTTTTTGGCCTCTACAGCTAGACTTAATTTCGTTTTCCCACGAGACATAATGGATAAAGGAACTTCACTTTGAATCATATTTATATGCTGACCCTTAGCATAATGTTTTACTGCTAGCACTTCCTTGACCTGGAATGCCAATTTACCATTTATAATTGGTAAGTTGGATTTATTTACAAGAGACAACTCAATCTCTTCCTGTTGATCAGGAAATAATCGAATCTTTTGTTTTGGATTCTCTAACGTTAGTTTTTCTCCTGCCTTTCGATCATAAAAAATACCTAGGACGATATATACGAGTAAAATCCCTACTAACAGAAACAAAATAGGTCGGTTAAAAGTGGCACCGATGAGTAAAATGAACGTTCCGAAGATAGCCATCCATTCATATTTACGATTTCCCGCTACCCTTTTCTTCCATTGCATCAATCTCGTTCTCCTACTTCAACAGGCACCTCTACGTGCTGTAAAATGTTTTCAATGACGCTAGTTGCTGTTTTTTGAATAGAAGCCTCCATCGTTAATTGAATACGATGTGAGAAAATATATGGGACAAGATCCTTAATGTCACTCGGAGATACATAATTTCTCCCATGAATTAGTGCTTTAGCTTGACTTGCTCTCATTAAGGCAAGGGCTCCTCTTGTACTGATACCAAGCTCTACATCCGGGTGTTCTCGCGTTTTCCTTACAACCTGAAGTAAATAATCGGTGACAACCTCCCCCACCTGTACATGCTTCACCTCTGCTTGCAACGATAGGATGTCCTCCTTAAATAAAATGGCGGAAGAGAGTTCCTCTAGAGGTTCATTCACACGATAATTTCGTAAAATCTCCTTTTCTACCTGAAGGGTTGGATAGTCCATCGTTATTTTCATTAAAAAGCGATCTAATTGAGCCTCTGGTAGTGGAAATGTACCCTGATTAGATTCAATTGAATTTTGGGTAGCAATGACGATAAACGGTTTTTCAATTGGAATTGTATCCCCATCTATGGTCGTTTGTTTCTCTTCCATTACCTCGAGCAAGCTAGACTGTGTTTTCGGTGTGGCACGATTAATTTCATCGGCTAATAAAATATTACTCATCACAGGGCCCATTCTTAGTTGAAAATCCTCGGTTTTGGGGTTGAAAAATTGAATTCCCGTTACATCACTTGGCAGTACATCAGGTGTAAACTGAACTCGCCTAAATTGGCCATCCACTACCTTAGCAAAGCTTTTAGCAAGCTGTGTCTTCCCTGAACCTGGGACGCTTTCTAAAAGGACATGCCCCTCAGCAAGAAGCGCAATAAATAACTTTTCAATTACAGGCCTCTGCCCCATAATCACTTTTTGAATAGCTTCAACTCCTTGAGTAATTTTGCTATATTTCGATTCCATCGTCTTTCCTCCTAGCTGGGACCTGTCCCCCCGACCCAGTTTATTCTAAGTTTCCTAGGGTCCATAAACGGATGCATAAGTCTATTAGGAAAACTTCATCTGGATTATCTAGGGAGCAATCGGTTAATGTTTCAATTTTTCGTAGTCGATAGACAAGGGACTGGCGGTGCAGGTTTAATTCTCTAGCGGTTTGGCTGACATTCCCTCGATTTCGACTATAGACCACAAATGTATTAACAAGGTCAATGCCTCGCTCTTGATCATATTTTAATAGCGAGCCAATCGTCTGATCAGTTATAATTTTCAGCTCATCATGATATACAAGACTCATAAGTGCCCGGTCTACTCTCGTATCAGAGTATCGATTTTGGTGACCTGGTCCTCGTTGCCGGCGACCAATTTCTAATGCCTTTTGTGCTTCCTGATAGCTTTCATAAAAGCAACGAAGTCCTGCTGTTTTACTAATTCCCCATGATAGAACGAGCTCAGGCATCACTTGCTGTAGGCGTTTATCTAGGTACTGAAAAAACTCATGAACCGTTTCATTGATGTGTTGATTTTTCACCTCGAGGAAAATAATAAAATGATCACGCTGATAGGTAATCATCGTTTGGCATGCAATTGACTTACCAGAGTAATAGATTTCATCCTCTATTCGACGCGTGATGGTTTGCTCCCAATGCTCATAGGTGGAGTGGTCCAGGTTTTTCTGGAACACATCCTGGAAGTTTTCAGGAAAGCCAATTAAGCAAACATAAGGTAAATTCACGTTATATTTTAACGATTTTGCTCTTGATAGGACATGGTCCCACGAGGTAATCTTTTCCTTAGCAAGACTCCATACGAAATCATCTCTTAGTTTCATTTCTGTTTCAATGATTGTGTTTTCCTTTAAAAAACAAAGAGCAATTGCGGTAACAGCATGCTCTAACAGGTGAACTGTTTGTTGATCAAGCAGATCATCAACTTCATGATCACTTAGTCCTTCAACAATGACAAAGCCCTGTAGTTCACTTGCTGACTGAACTAAAAACTGCAGGACGTTTTGCTCTTCCATCGAAATAACCCTTGCATTGGGAGATGTGCTATATTGGTTGGATTCAAAGGAGGTCACCATATAGCTGTACTCTTCCAACCGTAGATATTCCTTCCAGGTCTTTTCAATTTTTTTAGCTCCCTTACTTTTTCCTTTGATTCGCCCTCTTTTGTCAGTTATCATCACGCCTTTGTTAAGCTTTTTTTCAATGTAATTGGCAACATCCGCTAGACCACCATTGTTTAAAATCAAATTTAACAACTCTTGCTGAATAAGTTTATTCCGCTCAACTAGACGCTCCTCTTCCTGTTTTAAGGCATTCAATATCACCTGTATCACTTCTGCAAAGCGTATGTTCCAGGGCAGTAAGACAATTGGAAAATGATGCTGATTCGCAAATTCAATAATCCTTGAAGGAAGTTGATCAATATATCGACCGATGGCAATCGCCAGTCCAGACGCTTCAGATTCTATAACTTCTTTAACAAACTGGAACAACAGCTTTTCGTCTTCCCCACATCCTAACCCAGTCGTTAACACAAATTCATTTTTACGCACAAAGTTCTCCACAGGCATCTCAATGACAGAAACCCATTCGACAATGGATTCACTCACCGTATCCGGATGCGTTGCTAACCTGCCTTGATTAAGCAAATTAAGCTCTAGCACTTCATCCATCGTAAGCCGCATGCCTACTCCCTCCCCGCCGCTATCCAAATTGACTAAAAGATAACCATATAATTTCATACAACTTTGCGAATATTCAATTTATTGTTTGTAGCATACCATAGAATTAGAACAAAATCACAATAAAATTGTGAGCTGAAGTGGAATAGGGTAGATGTTTGGGGAATGATTGGTCTTACTATTTCACAATTATGAAAGGGGAATGATTGTCATGACTAAGTTTAACGAAGTAACAAACGCAACTAAAACCGTTTGGGCTGGTGAAAAAGACTATCTTGTACATGGTGCTACGCAGGTCCCTGTTGTACACAGTGTTTCTTTTGGGTATGACGACATTGATGAGTGGTTCGAAGTTGCCATTGGGAACAAAGAAGGTCATATCTACGGACGAAACACAAACCCAACCGTACAATCCTTTGAGGACAAAGTGAAGATTTTAGAAGGTGCTGAGAGTGCAACAAGTTTTTCAACTGGAATGGCGGCCATAAGTAACTCATTAGCTACCTTTCTAAAACCAGGTGATCGTGTTGTTACCATTAAAGATACTTATGGCGGTACAAACAAAATATTCTCCGAGTTTTTGCCACGGTTAAATATTGATGTTGTTTTATGTGAAACGGCCAATCATGAGGAAATGGAAAAAGAAGTCGCCAAGGGTTGTGACATTTTATATTTGGAAAGCCCAACAAATCCAACCGTGAAAATTACCGACATTAAACGAATGGCAACCGCAGCCAAAAAAGTAGGCGCTCTCGTTTTTGTTGATAATACATTTGCTACTCCAATGAACCAAAATCCACTTTCCTTAGGAGCAGACCTAGTGATTCACAGTGCAACAAAATTCTTAGGCGGTCACGCTGATGCTCTTGGGGGAGTCGTATGTGGAAAGGAAGATTTAGTCGAAAAAATCTACCATTACCGTGAAATTAACGGTGCTACACTTGATCCAATGGCAGCTTACCTACTGCTTCGTGGCATGAAAACATTAGATTTACGGAACGAACGTCAATGTGCAAGTGCTATGAAAATAGCGAACTATTTGAAGCAGCATGAAGCGGTTGAAGATGTATTTTATCCAGGCCTAGAAACCCACCCAAACCATGAAATTGCCAAGAAACAAATGAAGAACTTTGGTGGAATGCTAAGCTTTTCGTTAAAAGAGGGCCTTGATGGGGTTCGTGAATTTTTACCAAGATTACAATATGCAAACCGGGCCGCTAACTTAGGATCAGTAGAAACAGTTGTTGGTCCTGCAAGAACGACAAGTCATGTGGAATGTACACCTGAGGAACGAAAAGCCCTTGGTATTCCTGAAGGTTTAGTCCGTTACTCGGTTGGCATTGAAGATGTAAACGATTTAATTACGGATTTAGAGCATGCTTTATCCTATGTTCCAGTTAAGAATTAAGCGTTCATGAAGGGTAACTGGGGGTGTTAAAAACCAATGACTTTCCTAAAAAAAGCGCTCTCTATGAAAGCGGAACTTCGGGCCATTCGGCGGCAACTACATCAGTTTCCTGAGTTGAGCTTTTTGGAATATAAAACGACCAAAAAAATAAAAAATTATTTGAATAGCATTGATAACATGGTGGTTCTAACAGGGAAAGAAAATATTGGGTTAGATACTGGTGTTGTCGGGATCCTCTCTAATGGAGAGGGTCCGACGATCGCCATTCGAGCAGACATTGATGCCCTCCCTATAGCTGAAGAAAATAAACATAATTATAAATCACAGCACAAAGGTGTGATGCACGCATGTGGCCATGATGCTCACACTACCATCGGACTTGGAACAGCTCAATTACTTGCCACTGAAATGAATAAAGGAAAATTAACGGGTAAACTAGTCTTTATTTTTCAGCCTGCTGAAGAGGATACCGATGAAAATGGGCTAACCGGTGCACCACACCTGATTAAGGGTGGAGTGTTAGAAAAAGTGGATGCGGTCATGGCCCTTCATGTAAATCCAGAAGAACCGGTAGGAAATGTCCTGATTAATGAAGGATACAGCATGGCTAGTGTCGATACCTTTGAGGCTACGCTCCATGGCTCAGGTGGGCATGCCGCCTATCCACATCACGCCTCAGACCCCATTTGGATGTTGGGTACTATATTGCAGCATATTCAGGGCATTGTTGCTCGAAAAGTTTCTCCCTTAGAGCCTTCTGTCATCAGTGTCACCCATATCGAAACCACTCCATCCTATAACGTCATACCTAATGAAGTAAAACTCCAAGGTACCATTCGCAGCTACCATCCGAGCACAAGATTTCAATTAGAGGAAGAATTAAATAAGGCATTAGAGCTTACTCGGTTTATGGGTGGTGATTACACATTATCGGTGAATCACGGAGAACCTGTTCTTTATAATAATCCATCTGTAACAAGGTGGTATGAACAAACCGTTCAGGACATCCTCCCAGAATTTACAATTGAGCACAAACCATTTGGTCTCGGCGGAGAGGATTTTAGCCATATGACAGAGCGAGTACCTGGAGCCATGTTTTTTCTCGGAGCCCAAAAGGATCAGCAGCCGAATAGGGGGTTGCACATGCCTGAATTTGATATTAACGAGGATGCAATCATTTACGGAATTACTATCTTTGCAGAAACCGCAAGCCGCTTTTTAAAAGGAATATATAAGATAGGTTGATTGATTCCATAAATTGACCTTACTAGATAGGTCAGTTGATTCCATACATTGACCTATCAAGATAGGTTAGTTGATTCTACAAAGGAGGGAAATGAGTATGACACACAAAATTGCATTTATTGGGTTCGGTGGTGTCGGTCAGGGACTGATGGATATATTACGAAGAAAGGGACATCACCTTGCAGATGATCTCAGCTTAGACATTGAAGTCGTCTCCATCTCTGACTTAATGAAAGGATCGATTCACAATCCTAACGGGCTTGATTTGGATCAAGTAGCAAATGTAATGAACAATTCTGGCAATCTAGCAGATTATCCTGACGATGAAGGGTTAGTTCGAGGCTGGGATAGTTTAACGACAATCGAAAAAACGAATGCCGATACTATTGTTGAAATTACATTCACAGACGTCAACACGGGTCAGCCCGCTATCGACCATTGTAAAGCAGCCTTTGATAATGGAAAAAATGTTGTCATGAGCAATAAAGGGCCGATTGCGGTTGCCTATGAAGAATTATCAGAGCTTGCAAAGGAAAATGGCGTACGCTGGGGATTTGAAGGAACTGTGATGAGTGGAACTCCTGCTTTACGTATGCCGCTTGTATCCCTAACTGGAAATGAAATCACTGAAATACGCGGCATTCTTAATGGCACAACAAACTACATTTTGACCCAAATGGAAACCGGCATGGCTTATGAGGATGCCCTAGCACAAGCACAGGAGTTGGGCTACGCCGAAGCAGATCCAACTAGTGATGTAGAAGGCTATGATGCCCTTTATAAAGTAGTCATCTTAGCGAATGTGGTCATGGGCCTTCCACTAACAAAAAAGGATGTGGCCTGTGAAGGAATCTCAAGTCTCACACCTGCTGACATTCAGGAAGCAAAGGCTGAGAACAAACGGTGGAAAATGCTCGGAAAAATTTATAAGGAAGGAAATCAAGTTTACGCTTCTGTCAAACCTGAAAAAATTGACGTGACCGACCCACTTGCTGGTGTGCAAGGAGCAACCAATGCCATTACCTATGAGTGTGATCTCTCTGGCCCTATAACGTTAATGGGCGCGGGGGCAGGAATTACAGAAACCGGTTATTCTCTTTTAATTGACCTAATCAATATCGATCGCAACATCGTAGAGTAAATCATAGCTTGGTTCTTAAGTCTGGATTTAATTCGAAAGGAGTGTTAGATGATGAAAGCCCAAGTAGAGCAAGTAAAAATGTGTGTAGGAGGAGAATGGGTCAATCGTAAGAATAAAATTGATGTCTACAATCCCCAAAATAATGAGCTGATTGCAAGTGTACCTGCCGCAAGCAAAGAGGATATGCTGAGGGCTATTGAAGAAGCAAAGGAAGGCGTTGAAATTGCAGCCGAAATGCCTGTTCACGAACGTATATCCATTTTAAATCGAGCTGCCAATTTATTAGCGGAACGAAAGGAAGAATTTGCCCAAACAATTGCTCAGGAAGGAAGTAAAACTATTCGTGAAGCAGCTGGTGAAGTCACACGAGCTATTGAAACGCTTCGCATCAGCGCTGAGGAAGCGAGAAGAATTAAAGGGGAAACCATCTCCTTCGACCAAAGACTTGGAAGTGAAAATCGAGTTGGCTATTATTATCGCTTTCCAATTGGCCTAATCGCAGCCATAACTCCTTTTAATGATCCACTTAATTTAGTCGCTCATAAAGTCGGTCCAGCTGTTGCAAGTGGAAATGCTTTAATTGTCAAACCAGCCTCCGTAACACCACTAAGTGCATTAAAGCTTGCTGGTTTGATGGAGGAAGCAGGACTTCCAAAGAAAGTGCTCAGTGTTATTACTGGGCGTGGCAGTGAAATTGGTGACCTTTTAATTGAACATGAGGATATTCAAATGATTTCCTTTACAGGCGGCTATGAAACCGGACATGAAATTAGCACCAAAACTGGAGTGAAGAAACTAGGCATGGAATTAGGCTCTAATTCACCGGCCATTATTTTAAAGGACGCGAATCTTGAAAAGGCAGTCAGCTCTACAGTATCCGGAGCATTTGCCGCTGCTGGCCAAAACTGTATTGGGGTTCAAAGAATCTATGTAGAGCGAGAAGTTTACGATGAATTTAAAACCGAATTCATCAAACGTACAGAACAATATGTGACAGGTGATAAGCTTTCTCCTGTTACCGATATGGGACCTTTAATTACAGAAAAAGAAGCCATTCGAGTAGAAAACTGGGTAGACGATGCCCTTGATAAAGGTGCACATCTCCTATGTGGCGGAAAGCGTAAGGGGGCGTTTTATGCGCCAACCGTAATTGAGCAACTCCCTGAACATTCCATTTTAGCATCTGAAGAAGTATTTGGCCCTGTCGTCATTCTTTATGCTGTCGATGATTTTGATGAAGCCATTCAAAAATCCAACGATGTAGATTATGGCTTACAGGCTGGTATTTTTACGCAAAATCTAGAACACGCATTTAAGGCGATTCATAAGATAAAGGTAGGAGGAATTATGATTAACGACAGCAGTGATTATCGAATTGATGCCATGCCATTTGGTGGGGTGAAAAAATCCGGAATTGGTCGTGAGGGTATCGAATATGCGATCAATGAAATGACCGAACCAAAAGTTGTCTGCTTTAACTTAGCCTAACTAAGGTTGGGACTGTGCTCGCCAATGCGGCAGCAAATTCGAGTGCTTAGCACCAAGAAAGGAGTGAAAGGGATGTTTGCGTTAGGAGAATATAAAGAACGAATGAAAAAAACGAAACAGAAGATGAACGAAGAAGGAATTGAAGTCTTAATACTCGTTAATCCTTCCAACATGAATTATTTAAGTGGCTATAACGCCTGGTCATTTTACGTCCATCAAATGATTATCGTGATGGTCGATGAAGAACAGCCGATTTGGATCGGAAGGGAAATGGATGCCAATAGTGCACGGATATCCACATGGATGAACAATGACTATATCATTTCATACCCAGACGACTATATACAATCAGATGAAAAGCATCCTATGGAGTTTGCTGCTGATATTCTAAAAGAAATTGGGCAGGCAAACCGGGTCATTGGCCTTGAAATGGAAACGCACTATTTTAGTGCTCTTTCGTACCGAAAATTGGTCAGTAGCCTACCGAATGCCAAATTTAAAGATGCAGGCCAGCTTGTGAACTGGGTAAGAATTATTAAATCACCTCAGGAAATTGCCTATATGAAAAAAGCAGGTAAAATTGCTGAGTCCGCTATGCAGCGAGCATATGAAACGATTAATCAGGGGGTACGTGAATGTGATGTAGCGGCAAATATTTATCATGCACAGGTTAGCGGTACGGCCGAATTTGGCGGTGATTATCCTGCAATTGTTCCTATGATTCCATCAGGAAGAAAAACATCAGCTCCTCATTTCACATGGACAGATGAATGTTATGATGTGAATGATCCTGTCATCATTGAACTTGCAGGCTGCTATAATCGTTACCATTCTCCTTTAGCTCGAACAATGGTCATTGGCGAGCCAACGGAGGAGATGGCAGATACCTCAAAGATTGTCGTGGAGGGTTTAAATAAAACATTAGATTTTATTAAGCCAGGTGTAACGAGCGAAGAAATCGAAGACGTTTGGCAACGTGAAATCGCCAAATATGGTTACCATAAATCATCCCGCCTCGGCTATTCAGTCGGCCTAAGCTATCCACCTGATTGGGGTGAACATACCATCAGTATCCGGCCAGGAGACAAAACTGTCATCCAGCCAAATATGACACTACATCTAATTCCAGGCTTATGGTTTAAAAATTACGGGGTGGAGATTAGCGAGGCCATTCGAATAACGGATCAAGGCTGTGAAACGTTAGCTGATTTTCCTCGGGACTTATATATTAAAAATCCAACTCCACCTCTTTATATTAATGGTACTACATTGCCGAAGTAGGTTTATTTAAGGGCCAGCCTCAGTTTTTGGGGCTGGCTATTTTGTGGTTGATGTAGGGCGACTGAATGAGGGTGGCTGGCCGTTGGTGCGGTGCGGCGTTGAGGCTAAAGTTAATGGTGAATTTGCTAAAGATTTCTTTGATTTTGCTGAAGTAGTGGTTAAATGCTGAAGATGAGAGGCGTCATCCTAAACGTCGCCCCTCTGTTGCTAAAGATTTAGTTGACTATGCTATAGATGCACAGTTAAATGCTAAAGCCTCCAACTTAGCTAAAGTACCATACCAATTTGCTGAAGTCCCCTTCGACAAAGTTAAAGTTCCTTCACTAAACTAAAGATTGCTATCCATTAACTAACCCCCATTGAATCTAGCTAAACATTCAAGAATAATCGCTAAAGTGCCTCTTACAAATGCTAAACCCTTCGTATGTATCCACGCTATTCTAAAGCACGCCCAGCTAGCATCTGAATCACAGCATCCTCCATCGGCGGGTTATGGAGCCCTGCTCTCACATCACGGTAATAACGCTCAAATGAGTAGTCCTTTGATAAACCTCTGCCACCCACAATACGCATAGCCAGATCCACAACTTTGCTTGCTGTATTTGTCGCATCTACTTTAACTGCTGCAAGCTCTGGACCTAATTGAGCACGACGTTCTGGATGCTGATCCCATTGATTGGCAATGGTATACATAAAGTTCCTAGCTCTTAGCAGCTCAAAATCCATTTCCCCAATTTTTTGTTGAATATGTGGTACTTCAGATATTGGTGTTTTTAAGCTGTTAGGTTGATAGTTCTTAGCAAATTCAATCGCGTCATTACGAGCTGCTAACGCAACCCCTAGATAGCAAGCTGGTATGTGTAAAAGCCACCCCTTTGGCATTTTCTTTTTACTAGCCATTTCGACAAGCTGGTCCTCGTGAAGTCTAACATTCTTTAAGACAAGGTCATCACTTCCAGTTCCGCGCATGCCAAGTGTATTCCATGTGTGCTCTACTTCTAACCCGGGCGTATCTTTATCGATGAGAAAGACACCAATTGCTTCCTTGTCTTCAACGTAGGCTGTCACTAAAAGATAGTCTAGGACACTAGCCATGGTAGCAAAGTTTTTCCTACCATTTACAATATAATAATCCCCGTCACGAACGGCTCGCGTTTCCGGAATGCCACCGCGTGAAGGGCTTCCTGTTGCCGGCTCTGATGCAATACGATTCACCACTTTTTTCTTTTCAGCAACCTCTTTTGCAAACTGGTCAAAAGCTTCATATGACCAAGGCTGCTCCTCACTAAGCTCCTTGACAACACCTAGGTGCCAGCCAATGGATAAAGCAGTAGCACCGTCTCCCTCAGCTAGCTTTTCTTGAATGAGGACGAATTCATATAAAGAAAGGCCTTTTCCACCATATTCTTCAGGTAAAGTCAAGGTTACATAATCAGATTCCTTTAAGTCCAGTAAATTATCCTTTGAAAATGTGGCTTGCTCATCCATCTCCTTAGCACGCTCTTTTACCTTCAAAGATAATTCTGCAACTTTATCATATAATGCTTTTTGCCGTTCGTTTTGAATAAATGGGCTAAATAGATCGGTCATTATGTTCCCTCCAACAGGTTTTTCTTCACTTTATCCTACCAATCTTATACGTTTAATAAGCTATATCTAATTTATACAATAGGATATCATAGTTTTTTAGCAAAGTAATAATATTTTGATATGGAAAAATTCAAAGGTTGAAGTATCAGAAAAAAACTTACAATGCTAATGATATGTATAACAGAATGTAATGCAACGACTTTTGTACCGTATCTACTCTAATGGAATCACAATTAGCTTGTCATCCCCTTCTTGAGGTGTGCCGCGGCCATCTCGGTTGTTGGTGATGGTGTATAACGTACTGTTCTCCACCATTACATCCCGAAGTCTTCCCCCTTCATCATATAGCAAGGACTGTTCCTGTGTTGCTAAATCAAATTCAATCAGTTTGTTCCCTCTTAATGTCGCAATATAAAGCTTTCCATCATGAATAGCTATTCCAGAAGGTGCCCACGTTTCCTCCCCAGTATGATAAAGTGGTGTTTCCATATTAGGCGCCTCCTGATCTCCCTCGATTATCGGCCATCCATAATTTTGACCTGGTTCCACTCGATTGATTTCATCATGTGCACTCTGCCCATGCTCAGTACTATATAGAGTGCCATTTGAATCCCAGGCAAGACCCTGTGGATTTCGATGCCCAAATGAGTAAACATAGGAGTCTGTGAATGGGTTGTCTGTTGGTATACCTCCATCTAGTTCCATTCGCAATATTTTCCCAGCTAAACTATCTTCATTCTGTGCAAGATCAGCCTGTCCGGCATCACCAGCTGTTACATAGAGCTTTTGGTCAGGGCCAATTTTAATTCTACCTCCATTATGGATTCGACCGCCAGGAATTCCTTCTAATAGCACATCCTTTTCAACCCAGCGATTCCCTTCCATTTCTAACACGATGACACGATTAAACAAGCGTTCATTCTCCTCATACGTGTGATAGGCAAATGCTAGATTCGATGTTTCAAAATTAGGTGCTAATATAAACCCTAACAACCCGCCTTCCCCAACGTGTGCTATTGGCTTATCGACATCAACCTCTTGTATCTCAATAGATTCGGTCTCTTTGTCAATACGAATCACCGTCCCTCCACGCTGACTGAGGTAAAATATTTTTTCATGCTTATTAATGGTCCAAGGAATGGATAGGTTTTGGGCTACGACATTGATGCTTAGATTTCCATTAGTTTGAATAACTGGCTTGTCTTTATCTACCGTAGCCTCCTCCTTATTTTGCTCGTTAGCTTCTTTACAACCGACTAGTACAATGATAAGCAATAACAGTACTTTACTTTTCACGGTATCCTTCCTTTCCATCCACATATATGTATATCTTTATGGATAAATCCAAAAAATCCTTTAAGAGGACTATTTTTCGTATATTAGTAACATGATTGCCCATCGGAAATAAATTAATTACGACATCACTCATTTCAGAAAGGATTGGAGTCATTATGAATTCAAATTCATCTTCACAAGGACAAAACAAACAGCCTTCTTTTCCACCCCAACACCAGCCACAACAGCCAGGAATTGAGTCCCTAATGAAGCCCATGCCAGTTGTAGAGGACTTTGATTATCAGGGGTCTGGAAAGCTACAAAATAAAGTGGCCATCATTACCGGAGGAGATAGTGGTATTGGGGCAGCTGCGGCCATAGCCTTTGCGAAAGAAGGAGCCGACCTTATGATTCCTTATTATTCTGATTATGAAAATCAGGATGCTTATCGTACGAAGACTAGAATTGAAGAGCTCGGAAGGAAATGTCTTCTCATAACAGGAGATTTGAAGGATGAGCTTCATTGTCAAAACGTTATCAATCAAACCATGAACCAATTTGGAAAAATAGATATTTTAGTTAATAACCACGCTGTTCAATTTCCGCAGCAAAGTTTATTAAATATAAGCTCAGAGCAGTGGGATTTAACCTTTAAAACGAATATCTATCCGTTTTTCTATTTATCAAAAGCAGCTCTTCCCCATCTACAAAAGGGCAGCAAAATCATTAACACGGCATCAGTCGTAGCTTATGAGGGAAATGAGAAGCTTATCGACTATTCCTCAACAAAAGGTGCCATTGTTGGATTTACAAGGGCTCTATCTCAAAACGTTGCAAGCATAGGCATCCGCGTCAACGCTGTCGCCCCTGGACCAATATGGACACCACTTATACCAGCTAGTTTTAGCGCTCAGGATGTTACAACCTTTGGACAAAACGTTCCCATGAGCCGTGCAGGTCAGCCATATGAACTTGCACCAGCCTATGTATATTTAGCATCGGATGATTCATCCTATGTATCTGGGCAAGTCATTCATGTGAATGGCGGAAAAATGGTAAGCTCCTAATAAATGTGGGCAGACACAAGTTGTCTGCCCACACTTTATTTTGCGATGACCTTTTGCGGTTCAATTAAAGGCTTCGCTATTCGAATGACTGGTCGAGATGCCAAAACAAAGGTTAACATCAGGGCCAATCCAACAAGTAAGAAATAGTACCCTGAATCAACAATGGTTTGATAAAATGGCGTCATTTCCAACGATTTAATGGTTAAGCCATGTAATAAATAAACATAAAGGGTTCGTTCACCAATTTTAGTAAATACAAATTGTCTACGTGGAATGAGCGCTAAAACACTAAAGGTTGCCCAAAAGACAACTCCATATAAAATCAAGCGAATCATAACCCCATAGCTTTCATCCACCCCTAATTCAGCATAGGAGGATGATGCTAACAGCCAGTCTCTCGTCATGTCATTTAAAAGAAAATAATACCCGCTAAACAGTAAAACCAAGAATGCTGCACCTGAAACCTTATATTTCTTCTTCGTTAATAGCTGAAAGTGAGTTTTATCTAATTTATAGCCTAGTAGAAACAATGGGAAAAACACGAAGGTACGCGATAAACTTAAATAAGTACCAATAACAGGCACAAGCCCAATTAAAACCCCGATTGCTACAGCTATTGTGAAAGAGTAAGGAATTTTTGAGAAAACAAACAAAAGTAAATTCCACCCAATTAAACTTAGTAAAAACCACAATGTCCAATGTGGATCAAAGATGGAAAATTGAATTTCATTATTCGTTACGGAAAAGAAAATAGAAAAGATGATTTGAAAAATAAAATAAGGTAACAGCAGCTTTTTCGTTAATTTGGTCAGGTAGCCTGGTTTAAATATCCCTTTTGCAAAAAATCCAGATATTAAAATAAATGCAGGCATATGAAACGTGTATATAAATTTATAGGCTGCATTTAGTATCTCTTGGTCATGGCGATAGGGGCTAATCATATGCCCTACCACAACTAATAAAATAAGCATAAAACGTGCATTGTCAAAATACTGGTCACGTTTTTCGTTTGTAGCCATAAGCTTCACCTCAAAATCAAAGAGTTTCCACATCACATCTATTCGATAAGACCTTGGATGATGAAGGGGTCTTGAGATGACCAAATGTATGTAGGAATTACCCGGTTCCTTTTCTAAACAAACCTAATTCATTAAAAATGAGAAAAAAGCCCTTATGATACAACAAAAGCATGGGACAATTCCCATGCTTTTGTACTTTTTTATATTAAAATCTCAACTTCATTATCTTTTTTAAGCTGCTCAATTAGTTTGCCTAGCGCTTCATTACGTTTTTGTCTTTTCAGTGTGGAGACAATTTGTTCTTTCACATCTGCAAGCTTTACTTCTTTTTTTGACATTTCCTTATATTGATCAAAGAAGTCTTGAATTTCTTTATCCGTTGGCTCTTCTATTTCAACTTCTTTTTTAATATACTCATCTGTTGCCATCTGATCAGCAAAATCAGCCTTAAGTTTTTCCACTGTTAATCCTTGTTTCTTTAATGCTTCTTTAAACTTCTCTTCACTATCAAACTGCTCTTTTTGCTTTTTCAATTGCTCATTAACTTTCTCTTCATCAGCTTCATAGCCCTTTTCTTTTGCTTCTTGTACAAGAAGTTCTTGGCCAACCAACTGATCTAATGTAGCTTGTTTCAATTTTTTAGCTGACTCTTCACTTGAAGGGTCCATTCCCTGCTGCATGAAAGTCATTTGAACCTGTTGATACCACATATTATATTCGGAACCCTTTAATTCCTCACCATTCACCTTTGCAACAGTTTTGTCAGGTTCAACCTGCTGTTTTTTCGCTTCTTCTTGTTGACCTTGTTCTTCTGTCTTTTCAGTTTCTGATTCTTGAGTTTCTTCTTTTTTGTCATCTGAACATGCAGCTAGAGAGAATAAAAGAAGAGATAACAAGCTTAGTGTGATTAATTTCTTTAGCAAAATACATTCACTCCTCAAAAAATATGCTTATCCCATTCAATCATTTTTTCGGCTTTGATTCAAGCGCTAAGAAAAATCGTAAATGGCCTAAGTGGTGTCATAACAGCTTTGCAAACGTATTTTACAAATAATTTACATTTTGTTATCAAATAATGGTAAAGCGATCTTGATAGTGGAAAGCCTAATCAAGATCGCTTTTTATTATTTTATACTATTTTCAATTTCACTAATCATTTCATTAACCGATATTAACCCACCACCAGATAAGTACCAGTAATCTGGATTTAGGTAAATCACCTTATCGTTTTGATATGCTCTCGTCTTTTGCACGAGTTCATTTTTAAGGGCTTCATCAGCTGTTACATCTCCACCAATTGCTGCTGTTCGATCGATAACATATAGGTATTCAGGATCCTTTTCAACTAAGTATTCAAAGCTAATTCCTTGCCCATGTGTAGACACCTCTATATCTTTGGCAACTGGTGTAAGACCAAAGACGTCATGTATTAGTCCAAAGCGTGATTTAGGTCCATAGGCACTTAAGCTTCCTTCATTTGCTAACACTACAAGTGAATTCTCAACATTTTCAGCTGAATCCTTAATGCTTTCTATTGATTTATCTATGGAATTCAATTCTTCTTCAATAAATTCATCCTGCTCAAAAATTTTCCCTAGTACGTGCATGTTCTCTTTAAACGACTCCATGTATCTTGTGGTATCTACTCCTAAGAATATGGTCGGTGAGATTTTAGTGAACTCTTCATATAGCTCCTGTTGTCGACTAGAAATGATGATTAAGTCAGGGTCAATTTCTGCAATCTTTTCAAAATCAGGTTCCTTTAAGCTACCAACATTTTCATAATCTGAGCTTTCATATTTTGATAGATAAGAAGGGATCGTTGCCTGTGGAACACCTGCTACTTCAATTCCCATTTTATCTAGGGAATCTAAAATCCCAAAATCAAAGACGACCACTTTTTCAGGATTTTTCGGAACATCTGTGGTATCTAGTTTATGTTCGATTGAAATCGTTTCACTGCTTGATGCTGATGTTTCCTTCGACTCATCTGTTCCACATGCGGCCATAAACATAGCCATTAATCCAACCATCACAAGTGTCAAAAGTTTTTTATTCATGTTTTTTCACCTCATTTTTTTTCATGAAAAATATATACAAATTTTATTCCCATCAATATTTTCAATGTTAAAATCCATGCCGTATACATCCTTTAACACACCAGGGTCAATGATTTCCTCCGTTTTTCCTTGCTTGACTAGTTGGCCATCTTTCAGCGCAACAATATAATCCGAATACACTGACGCAAAGTTAATATCATGAATGACGATGACAATCGTTTTCCCTAAATCGTCCACTAATTTACGTAACGTTTTCATGATAGAGACAGAATGCTTCATGTCTAGGTTGTTTAACGGCTCATCGAGAATAATGTACTCGGTATCTTGGGCAATCACCATCGCGATGTAGGCTCTTTGCCGTTGTCCTCCACTAAGCTGATCTAAATATTTATCTTTTATCTCTTCAAGCCCCATGTAGGAAATAGCCTCGTTCACATACTTCCAATCTTCTTTAGTCAATCTTCCTTGTGAGTAAGGAAAGCGTCCAAAGCAAACCAGCTCCTCAACAGATAAACGAATATTAATATGATTGGATTGCTTTAAAATGGCAATTTTTTTGGCTAAATCATTACTTTTACACCGACTGATTTCAATGCCATCTATAAACACCTCTCCTGCGTCCTTAGCAAGTAAGCGAGCAACCATAGATACTAAGGTACTTTTTCCAGCCCCATTTGGTCCAATAAAGGAGGTTATTTTTCCTTTTTCAATCGTTAATGAGACATGATCCACGACCTGCTTATCTCCGTATTCCTTAAGCACATTTTTAATCTCTACCATGCTTTACTCTCCTTTAATAAAAGATAAATAAAGTAAACGCCACCAATAAAATTGACAATAACACTTAAGGTTGTGGAAAAGGTAAACACCCGTTCCACAATCATTTGTCCACCCACTAAGGCAATAAAGCTAATCAAAATGGCCCCTAAAATTAAATAGTGATGACGATAGGTGCGGACGAATTCATGGGCCACATTTGCTACTAACAGGCCTAGGAAGGTAATTGGCCCAACTAAGGCTGTCGATATGGAAACCATAATGGCAATAACGACAAGTAGCCGCTTGATGACATAATCATAGTCAACACCTAGATTAATGGCTTGCTCTCTGCCTAATGAGAGCACATCTAAGTATTTCAAAAATTTGAATGCATAAAGTGAAATGGTCATCAAACCTACTAGAGCTATGACTAGAATATCTGTGTTTACGTTGTTAAAGCTTGCAAACATACGATCCTGTACCACTAAGAACTCGTTAGGATCAAGTAACACCTGCATAAAGGTCGACATGCTTTCGAATAAGGTCCCAATCACTAGTCCGATTAATAATAGAAAATATATGTTTTGTTGTTCACGCTTGAAAAGTAGCTTATAAAGTAAACCAGCAAATACCACCATAAGTCCAACTGATAGCAAGAAATTCACATTTTTGTTGAGTAATGTGAGATTCATAGATCCAAAAGCAAAAATTAAGAAGGTCTGAATCAACATATACAGAGAATCAAGTCCTAGAATACTTGGCGTTAAAATTCGGTTATTGGTGATTGTTTGAAACACCACAGTTGAAAACGCGATGGCCGCACCAGTTAACAGCATAGCCAGTAGCTTCGTTGCTCTTCTAGGCAGAATGTAATCCCAGTTACTCCCGATATCCATAAAGAGAAAAATCCCGATTAATATGACTGAAATAATGGTTAAAATGGAGAGTTTTGTTTTATAGCCCATACGCTTTTCTCCTTAACAGCAAATACACAAAGATGGTGCTACCAATCACACCGACAGTAAGACTAATTGCAATTTCATACGGATAAATTATGACTCGACTTAAAATATCACATGCGAGCACAAATACGGCCCCTAATAATGCGGTATGTGGCAGATTATTTTTCAGGTGATCTCCCCGATAAATCGTTACAATATTCGGAATCACAAGACCTAGAAATGGAATCATTCCTACCGTTAACACAACGACAGCTGTAATCATAGCGACAATTGCCAGCCCAATATTTACAACCTGTCGATAATTCAAACCAAGATTCTTGGAAAATTCCTCCCCCATCCCGGCAATCGTAAATCGATTCGCAAACAAATACGCTATGATCAGTAACGGGATACTTAGGTAGAGCAATTCATATCGCCCTTTGATCATCAACGAAAAATTTCCTTGCAGCCATGACGACATGTTTTGAATGAGATCATATTTGTAAGCAAAAAAAGTAGATATAGAGTTTACAATGTTCCCAAACATTAACCCAACCAATGGAATAAAAATCGTATCCTTAAACTTTACTTTTTCCAATATTTTCATAAAAATAAAGGTTCCAAGTAGAGCGAACACAAAGGCTACGAGCATTTTCTGGATGGGAGTAGCTGATGTAAACAGCATAAGAGCTACCAAAATACCAAAACGGGCAGAATCCATCGTACCTGCTGTCGTTGGAGAGACAAACCGATTTCGCGTCAGCTGCATCATAATCAGACCAGCAATACTCAAGCTCATTCCCGCTATTAAAATACTAATTAATCGTGGTACTCGACTAAGATATAAAATTTGAACCTCTTCACTCTTTAAGTTGAGTAAATCCATTGGGGTAATATTGGTTACCCCGATAAATAAAGAAGCTATGGATAAAACAATGAGAATGAGCAGCAAATATCTTTTTTTCATAGGCCATTCCTCTTTTGCAAGCTGATTATAATAATTCTAGTCTAGAGCCAATATGTAAAACCTAATTTAGAATAATTCTTAATAATGATAATGAGATTCATTATCATTTAATTTCGGTCACTTATATTATATATCGTTGAGAATGATTGTCAATATCATTTTCTGGTTAATTTTGAAAATAGTTCGGTTTACCTGTTCTAGTAATCTGTTTAAATGGATTAACGATGAGGAGTTTGATAAAATCACAAATAAGTAAGATAAGAAGGTGGTATTAGCATGAAGATTGTATCCATTGAACCGACTCCAAGTCCAAATTCTATGAAAATCATTTTAAATGAAGCACTACCTGATGGAGAAACCCATAATTACAAACCCGAGGACACTTTTGATAACGCCCCAGACTTTATCAAACAATTATTTAAAATTGAGGGTGTGAAAAATATTTACCATGTAGCCGATTTTATTGCTCTCGATCGGAATCCTAAATTTGCCTGGGAAGACATTTTGCCTCCTGTACGTAAAGTTTTTGGTGAGGTAAGTGTTGAAGATATGGGAACTTCTGTTGAAGGCAATCAAGAATCATTTGGTGAAGTAAAAGTATTTATTCAAAAGTTCAAAGATATTCCGATGCAAGTTAAACTCGAGGATGGAGAAGATGAAAAACGTTTCGGTTTACCAGAACACTTTATGAATGCCGTTATGAAGGCTTCAGCTGAGACACCTAGCTTTGTGATGGAAAGAAAATGGGTAGAGCAAAATCCACGCTATGGCTCCACTGATGAGATTGGACAGGATATTGTAGAGGAATTAACAGCGAGCTATGATGAAGAAAGGCTGGAGAGTTTAGTTCAGGCGGCTTTAGCTGATGGACCACCAGATCCAGTAACAGAGTCAAAAGCGAAAAATAAAGTGACCTTAGAAACACTTGATTATCCGGATTGGAAGGTGCGCTATGCAGCTCTAGACCGCATGGATGATCCTACGTTTGAAGATTTACCAATCCTCGACAAAGCATTAGATGATGAAAAAATGTCCATTCGTAGACTAGCCACTGCTTATTTAGGGATGATAGAGGAACCGGAAGTGCTTCCATACCTATACAAAGCTTTACACGATAAAGTGGTTACCGTTCGCCGCACTGCTGGGGATTGTCTTTCTGACCTTGGTTTCAAGGAAGCCATACCAGAGATGATTAAGTCCTTGTCGGATTCTAGTAAGCTTGTGCGTTGGAGAACGGCGATGTTTTTGTATGAGGTTGGTGATGAATCGGCCCTACCAGCCTTACGTGAGGCTATGAATGACCCTGAATTTGAAGTTCGAATGCAGGTGAAAATGGCGATTGAGCGAATTGAAGGTGGAGAAGAAGCAAAAGGTTCTGTTTGGCATCAGATGACACAGGCAACGAAGAAGGAATAATAAGGTTGAACCCCTATGTCACGAATTGGGCTGGGCCTCGTGTCCCACACAAAAAGCTGCCTCATCACTAGATGAGACAGCTTTATTTACCTTAAACCTTTTTACTATACTGTTCCTCTGCCATCTTAATCATTTCTCGTACCATATTCCCACCAATCTGTCCGCCGATTTTCCCGGCATCCTTGGCTTTAATATTGCCGTTATACCCTTTATTTAAAGGTATACCCTGTTCTTGGGCAATTTCATATTTAGCAGAACCAGAATTATTTGAATTGGTGACCTTTGCTTTCAACTGGTCTAATCCTTGACGTGCTTCTGGCACGAGAATTTTGTTGTTTCTGGCCATATTACATCCCTCTTTCTCCTTGATGACCTCAGGGGATACTCTCCCCGTGCTTAGGATTAACAAGAGATAGGAATGTTATGAATTAATGATGGTGATGATGTCCTTTATCAATGGTCGGATTGGTCACTACAAATTCCGGTTTAGGTACATGGAAAAACTGTACCCAAATACCGTCAAGCCACTCTGCCTCTCTAGTGTCCAATAATACATCTACATCTTTATCGGTTTTGACGATTTCGTCGTGTTCTGTTGGTGTATCATAATCAATCTCATAATGAGCGTGATCTCCATGAATATGGGTAACCGATACCCGAATCATTTTTCCTTTCGCCTCATCAGTGGCTAGCATTCTTTTCAGTTCTTTACCAGCATTTTTATTCATTTTAACTTTCATGTCATATCCTCCTACTTCAGCATCTAGCTCTATTATGCCTTTTTTACGATAATTTTAAAATCGTAACGACTTCGTTTTGTCTAGTTACTGAGTAAGGACAGTATCCGCAATGCTAACTACGCCTTTTCCACTAAATGATCCTTTAACTGCTCCCGTAATGTACGTTTCAAAAATTTCCCGACCGATGTTTTGGGAATTTGTTCTATAAAGACAATATCATCTGGAATCCACCATTTGGCAAATTGTGCTTTTAAATGCTCAAATAATACTTCCTTTGTAACACTTTCTTTATATTGGTCCTTGAGCACCACGCAGGCAATTGGTCTTTCTATCCACTTAGGATGTGGAACAGCAACTACCGCTGCCTCAAATACACTCTCATGGGCCATTAAAGTATTTTCTAAATCTACCGATGAGATCCATTCTCCACCACTTTTGATTAAATCCTTCGTCCGGTCCACTAATTTAATATTTCCTTCTTCATCAATGGTGGCAATGTCGCCTGTGTGTAGCCAGCCATCACGGAATGCCTCCTCACTTCGGTCATCTTTATAATATTCGTTGGCAATCCATGGTCCGCGAACTAGCAGCTCTCCCATTTCTTTTCCGTCTCTTTTCACCTCACCACGGTCATTGACAACCTTTGCTTCCAAACCAGGCACAATAAGCCCTTGTTTGGAACGAATATCAAGCTTCTCCTCTTCTGGTAAATCCTGCTGATAGCTTTTTAGTCGTGCAGCCGTTACAACCGGCGTGGTCTCGGTTAAGCCATAAGCGTGTAAGAATGGAATGCCATGCTTGGACTCGAAGGCACGGATGATTCCTCTTGGAGCAGCAGACCCTCCACAAACAACCGCGCGTAAGCTACTCATATCATAATCATTTATTTCTAATTCATTTAACAATCCAAGCCAGACAGTAGGGACCCCGGCTGTTAATGTCACTTGTTCAGATTCAATCAGTTCAGCTAACAATTTTGGTGTGAACATTGGGCCAGGTAAAACCTGTGTCGTACCAAACCATGTGGAGGCAAATGGTAATCCCCACGCATTTACATGAAACATCGGAACTACAGGCATTAGAACATCAGACTCAGACAACCCTAACGTATCACTTAAGCCTAAGGCCATACTGTGGAGTACAAGGCCGCGGTGTGAGTACACAACCCCTTTTGGCTTTCCTGTGGTTGCGGATGTATAGCACATCGCTGCTGGGTCATTTTCATCTATGTCCACGGTATATTCAAAAGTTGGGTCACCGTCAGCAATTAAATCCTCATAGGAATAAGCAGGGGACAGAGTCGTAGACGGTAGGGAATCTTTATCAGTCATGATGACAAACGCTTTAACTGTTTTTAATTGGTCTTGAACCTTTTCCACAATGGGAACAATGTCTTCATCAACCAAAATGACTTGATCCTCTGCATGGTTCAGAATGTAACTTAAATGCTCCTCTGACAATCGAAAATTGGCCATGTGCAAAACTGCTCCCATACATGGCACAGCAAAATACGCCTCTAAATGTCGATGATGATTCCATGCTAATGTAGCAATACAATCTCCCTTTTTAACCCCGAGCTTCTCTAATGAGCTTGATAATGCCCTTGCACGCTCTCCAACATCCTTATACGTTAAACGATGAATCTTTGAACTTGTTCTAGAGACCACTTGTTTTTTAGAAAAAAACTTTTCTGCGCGTTCAATTTTTTGTACTAGTGTTAAAGGTGTGTCCATCATTACTGTTTTTCCCTCCATCCATAGAATAAACTTAATATTCAGTAAATTTTGAGTAAAAAAATATAATCCATCGAGTTATTATCTAAGTTTAATTGTATGCGCTTTCAACCAAAAACACAATAGCTATATAGTATTTCTTACTCAACATCTTCCTTACTCATTAGACAAAGTTCGATTTAAAAAGGACTGGACGGTTTGTTGGAAATCCTTAGTCGCAACCGTATAGGCCTTTGTATGACCTGCACCAGCTACAATCCATAAATCCTTCTCTCCACCGGCTGCTTCATAAATTTTATAAGCCATTTCAGTAGGAACTAGTTCATCCTGATCACCATGAATCATCAGTAGAGGTTTTGTGTTTTTACGAACTTGATCAATGGCGGAAGCTTCTTCGAACGAATAGCCTGCCCGTATTTTTGTCATCAAGCTTGTGATGTCTAGTAAAGGAAATGCAGGTAACCCATACAAATGATTTAATTGATGGGTCAATTCTTCTTCAACTGTCGTATATCCACTATCCGCGATAAGTCCCTTTACTTCTTCAGGTAATATTTCTCCACTTGTCATCAGGACAGTGGCAGCACCCATGGAATTTCCGTGCAGGAAAATTTGCTTTGCGTTATAGTCCTCTATTAATAAGTCAATCCAACCTTGGTAATCTTTTCGATCATGCCAGCCATAGCCAATATAATCGCCTTCACTTTCACCGTGACCACGTGCATCGGGCATGAGCACATCGAAGCCTTGATCATAATAAAACTTCACATAATCATCCATTTGCTCTTTATGACCTCTATACCCATGTGCCAAAATAACCGTTTTCCCTGCTGAGAAGTCATGGTCTAAATAATCTGCTTTTAAGGTTAAGCCATCATAAGAGACCATTGTTACTGTTTCAAAGGTTTGTTCTTGATACCATTTCTTAGCTGTTTGGATAATGTTATTTTCAGCCTCAACTTTAGCTGTGGCAGACTCTGAACCTTTATATAGTTCAACGTGCACACCCCGTTTCACGGCCTCTCCATAAAAATAATTCCCGGCAAAACCCAGTCCAATGAGTACAATCCCCAACAAAACTCCCAGTGTAACGAAAAGCTTTTTCTTCATTCCCCTATCCCCTCATCCAATTCTATTTCTCCTGATCTTCAGCAGACATTTGGTCGACCAGTCTTTCAGCCATACGACGGTACATATTACTCATGTGGACAAAAGAAGCAATGTCTAACACTTGCTCCAGATATTTATCATCCTGGTCATCTAGCTTTTCAATCTCTTCCCTTACTTCTCGTGTGTTTTCCTGTATATGATCCTGAACTCTCTCCACGTTTTTTTCTGTTACATGTAGATATCGTTCATAAAAAGCATCTAAATCAAACTCTTCCTCAACAATTTTTCGATTTAATTCGTCTAACATCGTTTTAATGTCTCCAATCGAAAGAGCTCCCTTTAGTTGATAGATCAAACTGATTAACAATAAATGATCGCGTGAGTATTTCTTATTCGTGATAGGAAAAAATAATTTACCTTTTGCATAATTATTGATCATTGTCTTCGTTAATACTTTTTCTTTTTCGTTTCTCTTTGCACCAGCATATTTTCGTTCAAATAATTGGATAACCTGATCCATGTATAAATCCAAATCAGGTATTTCCTCTAAGGTTAAATGATTATTTAATTGTAATTCATCCATGAGTTTATATATATCTTCCATATCTTGACCTCGTTTTCCGTCGTTTTATTTATCTAAATTATATGGGAAAGACGAAAGATAGTAAAGCTTGACTATATGTTATAATGGGTATATGATTACATGTAGTATTGAAAACTACTTACTGTTCAGGAGGAATTTTTAGTGGGCGTATATGTACGAGAACCTATCAATGGGTATACCCATTTATTTGGTGCTGTTATGTCGTTTGTAGGATTGTTGGCGTTAGTGATTAAAGCAGCCATGAATTCTTTTTCAGCTGTTGATATTATGGCCGTCATTATTTTTGGCGTGAGTATGATTTTATTATACTCAGCTTCTGCTACTTACCATATGGTTGTAGCTAAGGACCGAGTGATTGCCTTTTTAAGACGTATTGATCACTCGATGATTTTTGTGTTGATTGCGGGAACCTACACACCTTTTTGTTTAATCAGTTTAGAAGGTGTTATGGGATGGGTTCTGTTTATTGTTATCCAAGGCTTAGCTGTTTTAGGTGTATGCTATAAATTAATATGGTTCCATAGTCCACGTTGGTTATCAACAAGTCTATACATTGCCATGGGGTGGCTTGTTGTGTTTTTCAGCTCTCCTCTAGCAGATGTTGTCGGAACTGGTGGAATGTTTTTACTTATCCTAGGTGGTATTTTCTACACCATTGGAGGAATCATCTACGGAACGAAGCCTAAGTTTTTAGAGTTTAAGCATATGGGCTTTCATGAGATTTTCCACATTTTCATTCTTTTTGGAAGTTTGGCTCACTTTCTATCAGTATATTTGTTTGTATTATAAAGAAAACGAACCTCGTTATGGAGGTTCGTTTTTTAGATTCAATCACTTACTTTCACAAGCTGTTTCCCTAGATTTTTACCTTTAAATAAATCTAAAAAGGCTTGTGGCACATTTTCAAATCCATCCACAATTGTTTCTTCATATTTCAATTTCCCTTCAGATAGCCATTTTGCTAAGTCCTGTGCCCCTTCTCTAAATTGCTTAGCATAATCTGTAACGATAAAGCCTTTCATTAAGGCGCGTGACTTGATGAGCATAGGTTGAACTCTAGGTCCCATGTCTTCTTTCAGACTGGTAATGTTATAAGCCGAGATGGCTCCACAGACCGGTACTCGGGCAAAATCGTTCAGGAGGCTCAATACAGCATCTGAAACAAGCCCTCCTACATTATCAAAATAGACATCGACCCCATCAGGACATGCCTCTATTAGGGACTTCCTTAGGTGATCCGTTTTATAGTTAACCGCTTCATCAAAGCCGAGTTCATTTTTGAGATAAGCAATCTTTTCCTCTGAACCGGCAATTCCGACGACACGAGCTCCTTTGATTTTAGCGATTTGGCCCACGACCATCCCAACTGCCCCAGCTGCACCAGACACAACTACGGTTTCCCCTGCTTTAGGCTGGCCAATATCTAATAAGCCAAAGTAGGCCGTTAACCCTGTAGTTCCAAGGATCCCTAAATAAGCAGAAAGAGGGGCAAGAGAGTCATCGACTTTTCGAACCGTGGATGCATCGACTGTGTTGAATTTTTGCCAGCCAAGCATTCCTGTCACCTTATCTCCAACCTGTAAAGAATCACTTTTGGATTGAACCACTTCTCCAACAATTCCTCCAGAAATAACTTCATTGACTTCAAAGGGAGCCACATAAGATTTAGCTGTACTCATTCTCCCTCTCATATAAGGGTCAACTGATAAATACAGGGTACGAATCACAACCTCACCTTGTTTCGGTTCTTTAATTGGCACCTGCCTATATTCAAAATTAGTTTCAGTTGGCATTCCTGTTGGTCGTGACTTAAGTAAAATTTGTTCATTTTCCATCGTAACTCGCCATCCTTTCTTAATATATTACCTATGTCTATTTCTGAGGGTTCCATTATTATTACTTCTCCAAAATGTTCCTTTGTCCTTTAGAAAATTAAACCGATTTACAAAGCAGGTTAATCAAGTCATAGCGTTGAATACTGATATTATCAGAAACTTCAGTTTTATATCAAAATAATTTTAGGAGGAAAAATGATGAAATTTGATGTCATTGTTGTAGGTGCAGGTCTTGCTGGTCTTGTCGCTACAGCCGAATTAACGGATCAGGGTAAAAGAGTATTGTTGTTAGATCAAGAGCCTGAATCCTCACTTGGCGGACAAGCCTGGTGGTCATTTGGAGGATTATTCCTTGTTGATTCGCCTGAGCAGCGACGAATGGGGATTAAAGATACAACGGATTTAGCATGGCAGGACTGGCTTGGCACAGCTGGTTTTGATCGGGATGCGGATGAAGATTATTGGGCAATAAAGTGGGCCGAGGCCTATGTTGATTTTGCTGCAGGTGAAAAACGAGAATGGCTCCGTTCCTTAGGTGTTCGCTTTTTTCCTGTGGTGGGATGGGCAGAGCGAGGTGGTCAGCTTGCAGAAGGACATGGGAATTCTGTTCCACGATTCCATATTGTATGGGGAACTGGACCTGGACTTGTTGCCCCATTTGAAAAAAAGCTACGCGCGGCCATTCAAAAGGATCTAGTTGATTATCTTCCGCGCCATCAAGTTGATGAGTTATTAACTAATAATGGTACGGTTATTGGAGTAAAGGGTTCTATACTTGAGGAAAGCTCTGTTGATCGTGGAGAGGCGAGCTCACGTAAAGTAGTAGATCAGTTTGAATTTCAGGCTGAAACTGTACTTGTTTCGAGTGGTGGAATTGGGGCTAACTTCGATTTAATCCGTAAAAATTGGCCATCGAGATTAGGTAATCCACCTAAACATATGATATCTGGTGTGCCTGATCACGTGGATGGACGAATGTTAGCCATTAGTGAAAAAGTTGGCGGACGAATAGTAAACCGCGATCGTATGTGGCACTATACAGAGGGCATCAAAAATTATAATTCCGTATGGGCAAGACACGGGATCCGGATTCTTCCTGGTCCATCGTCAATCTGGTTGGATGCCCGCGGCAATCGCTTTAAGGCTCCAAATCTCCCTGGCTTTGATACATTAAGTACATTAAAAGCAATTATGTCGACAGGATATGATTATTCCTGGTTTATTTTGACTCAAAAAATTATTGAGCGAGAATTTGCTTTATCTGGATCGGAGCAAAATCCTGATTTAACTGGAAAAAGTATAAAGAAAATACTGTCCCGTGTTCTACCTGGAGCCCCAGGGCCTGTTCAAGCCTTTATGGATAAAGGAGAAGATTTTGTTGTAGCTAACAACTTGGAGGACCTTGTAAAGGGCATGAATGATTTAACCGAGGAGAACTTGCTTCATGCTTCCCACATCGAACGACAAATACAGGCACGAGACAGAGCACTCGAAAATAAATTTACGAAGGATGTACAAGTTACTGCTTTAAGAGGTGCACGACAATATCGGGGCGACCGTTTAATTCGAGTTGCAAAGCCACATAAAATCTTAGATAAGAAGAATGGTCCACTCGTTGCTGTCCGTTTACATATTCTCAGTCGAAAAACATTAGGCGGACTACAAACCGATCTATCTGGAAGAGTATTGAAAGATAACGGTGAACGTGTTCCAGGTTTATACGCAGCAGGTGAAGTATCTGGATTTGGCGGTGGTGGTGTCCATGGTTATCGCTCATTGGAGGGTACATTTTTAGGTGGATGCTTATTCTCAGGTCGCCAAGCAGGTCAAGGAATTGTAACAGATTTGAGTCAGTAACATTGGTATAACATTTTTGAATAAATCCTTTTTTTGGGGGTAAAAATATACCCCAAAAGGAGATGAATAAGATGAAGCATGTAAAAGCGATTGCCATAAAATTTATCGCTTGTTTAGGTCTATTGTGGCTTATACTTGGCGGTATATATGGTATCGATTTTGGCGATATTTTTATGATTTCACTTGTTTTAGGAGTGGCCTCTTATTTTATTGGCGACATGATTATTTTGCCACTTACGAATAATCTCATCGCATCCTTAGCTGACTTTGGTTTAGCTCTAGGGTTAATTTGGATTATGAGTGATAACATGACACCTCAGGATAATTTGTTCACACCTGCACTAGTGTCAGCTATTGGTGTAACCATATTTGAATACTTTTACCACAAATACATTGCAAACCATGTACTTCATGAAGACGAGAAAAGAAGCCACTCACCAGCAGGTAACCTACGATATCAAACAGAGAGTTCTGATGAGTTAACAGATGTGATGAGAAAAGCGGAAGAGGAAAATGAAAAATAACCATAAGATGGACAAAACCCCAGTTTATTTTTACTGGGGCTTTGTTACTTATTTAGGGTTGGTATCTCCTGAGCCGAAGTTTTATTTAAGTTTTAAAGCATCTGCAATCAACTTTGGTAAATCCGTATTATCATGAAAACCAACAAAATTGTTGGATTGTGGACCAAAAGCATAAACGGGAATATCTGCTCCAGTATGGTTTGTGCTTGTCCAACCAACAAGAGCATGATTGCTAACCACAGTATTAATAGCTAGAGCTGCATCATCAGCAACTTTAATCGTTTCGATTTCTTCATCAGATAAAGTTAATCCAGTATATGTTTCTACTATTTCATTAACGTTTGAACGCTCCTTATTTAGTTGCGCAGCCATGTAGTCACCAGTAGCTGTAACATTGTGCAGTAAATCTGCATTTACCTCAAGAAAATCATTCGCTCCCGTTGTGATTCCGCCCGTGTCATGATCCCCAGCCACAACCACTAAAGTTTTGCCATCTTGTTCTGCAAATTGGATGGCTTCTTGAACAGCTGCTTCAAACGCTTCAACGTCTGACATCGCCCATGCAGCGTCATTAGCATGTCCAGCCCAGTCAATTTGGCTACCTTCGACCACTAAGAAAAATCCATCTTTATCCTCTTCTAAAACGTCAATCGCTTGATCTGTCATTTCTGCTAAACTTGGTTCATCCGTTTCTCCACGGTGTAACTCAGGAGAAAGAGCTCCACCAGCGAATAGACCTAATAATTTTTCTCCTTTCTCCACTTCAGAATTTAACAATTGGTCACGAGTTTCAACAAATTCAAAATTTTTATCCTTTGCTTTTTTAATTAAATTCAATTCTTCTTGATTTCCATTTTGGGACTTTGGAAGAAAATTATTTTTCCCTCCACCTAAAATGACATCCACGTCACTATCTATTAGCTGTCTTGCGATTTCGGTTTCATTATTTCGGTCGCTGACATGTGTAGCGAATGAAGCTGGAGTCGCATGGGTAATAGTCGATGTTGCCACAAGACCAGAAGATTTACCCTTTTCTTCCGATGCCTCAAGAATGGTTTTTAGTTTATTTCCTTCTGGATCTAGTCCAATTACACCGTTGTTCGTTTTTTGACCTGTTGCCATTGCTGTACCAGCGGCTGCAGAATCAGTTATGTCAGAATTCGCGGAATTTGTTGTAAACATCCCTTTTAGATGCTCATCCCAAACTGCATCATTTCCTTTGTAAGCGCGGTAGTTTGCTGCATAATTTGAACTAAAACCATCTGGAATCATATAAATCACATTTTCTACTTTTCCATTTTCTAGCTTTCCCTTCCCTTTCCCTGAATGGTCAGGTTTAGCGGCATCTACTGAACTCAATCCAATTCCTGAAAAAACGAGTCCTGTACTTAGTGCAACAGCCCCAAATTTCTTAAACATCCAACCTCTCCTTTCAAAATATAACTACACTGGTAGTTTAGTAGATTGATATTAATAATGAGTTAAGTCAGGGTGAAAGTTTGTAAAAAAATGTAATTAGATAGAACTATGACTTTTTTCGTTAAAGGGGTTGGGATTGCTTACTAATGGGTTCATGGTTTTTCATGCTGTTTTAAGGACGTTTACTTCGTATTTTGAGGGGAGGCTTGTCCGTGATACCGATTTCCAAGGACATTTACTTCATTTTTTGCGACGGTTTTGTCCGTGATACTGAATCTCAAGGACGTCTGCTACCTATATTGAGAGCGTCCCGTCCGTGACACCGCTTTTCAGTTAAAGCAGAAAAAACGTTTGGAAAGGAATAAAATCCAATCCAAACGTCTCTATATTGTACGACCTACCTCCAAATTTATTATCGTTTATTCATCTCATTTGGATGGGGGCCATTTCGTCTATCTCGATTGAGTTGATTAATCTGTTCCATTTCCTCTGCTGTAAGCTCGAAATCAAATACGTTGAAGTTCTCTTCTATTCTAGATGGTGTTACAGACTTCGGAATTACGATCGTATTATTTTGCAGATGCCAGCGTAATACTACCTGAGCAGGTGTTTTTTGATGGGACTCAGCAATCTTGTTCACCACTTCATCACGTAACGCTTCGCCTCCTTGATCAAGAGGACTCCATGCTTCCACGAAAATATCGTGCTTTGCACAAAACTCTTTAATCTCATTTTGGGCTAAGAATGGATGGCATTCAATTTGGTTGAGTACTGGTTTTACTTCACATTCATTTAGTAGGCGCTCTAAATGCTCGATTTCAAAGTTGCAAACCCCAATCGCTTTAACCCTTCCATCGTGATACAGTTTTTCCATGGCTTTATATGTATCCACGTAGTCATCAAACTCTGGAGTTGGCCAGTGGATCAAATATAAATCAACATAATCAAGCCCTAAGCGCTCCAAGCTTTCATCAAAAGCACGTAAAGTATTTTCATACCCTTGATCACTGTTCCAAACCTTCGTTGTAATAAACAAATCCTCACGTGGAACAGATGCGTCATGAATGGCTTTTCCAACGCCTTTTTCATTTTGATAAATCATAGCCGTATCGATCGAACGATAGCCTACTTCAAGCGCTTTTGAAACGGCAGTCGTAGCTTGGTCATTTTCAACCTGCCAAACCCCAAATCCCAGCTGAGGCATTTTCACTCCATTGTTTAGCGTTATATAGTTCATCCTACATTTCTCCTTTCATATTCTATTTTTTCTAGAACATTAACAAAAATACCATAAAAAAAGTAGGAATGTCATTTTTCATGAACTCAGTTGGAGCGCAAAAAAATTCCGCCCTATTGGCGGAATTTTTCTTCTATACAACCTTCTTCGTCGCACCTTCTGTTAAAAATTCATGAACCTGATCTGCCACTTCACGTCCCTCGCGGATGGCCCAAACCACAAGACTTTGGCCGCGGCGGGCATCACCTGCCGCATAAACACCTTCTTCGCTTGTACGGTAGTCTTTCATTCCGTCTACAGTCCAGATGCGACCACGTTCATCGGTTTTTAAACCAAAGTGTTCTAATACTTCTTGCTCCGGGCCTAAGAACCCAATTGCAACTAAAACAAGATCAGCTTCCCAAACTTGTTCTGTTCCTGGTATTTCTTTTGTCACTAGCTTCCCATCTTCATAAACTTTTTCCACATTTAACGTATGCAAAGCTTTCACATGACCCTGTTCATTTTGTTCAAAGCGTTGGGTTAATACCTCATACTTTCGCGGGTCTTCCCCTTGGCTTTCGTAACCCTCTTTATACCCATAATCCAATTTAAACGTCATTGGATACTCTGGCCAAGGATTGTCGTCTGTCCGTTCCCCTGGGCTTTCTGGATGCTTACCAAACTGAACAACACGCTTACAATTTTGACGAAGAGCTGTGGCTACACAGTCAGCCCCTGTGTCACCGCCACCGATCACAATCACATTTTTACCCTCAGCTGAAATAGGTGTATTTTTCGGATCAGTTTTAAGCGCCTTTGTAGCAGCTGTTAAATATTCCATGGCAAAATGGATTCCGCTACTATCACGGTTCTCCAAAGGAATATCTCGTGGGTCTTGAGCTCCGGTACACATGATTACCGCATCGTACTCATGATTCAATTCCTCGCGGGTAATATCAACGCCAACCTCTGTGTTACACGTAAACGCAATCCCAGCTTCCTTCATTACATGTATCCGGCGATCGACGGTATCCTTTTCTAATTTCATATTTGGAATCCCGTACATCAACAATCCACCAGGTCTGTCGTCACGTTCAAAAACGGTCACGTGATGCCCCATTACATTAAGCTGCTCAGCAGCCGCTAAGCCCGCAGGACCTGAGCCGACAATAGCCACACGCTTTCCTGTCCGACGTTCCGGAACTTTGGCTTGAACCCAACCATGATCAAATCCTCGTTCGATAATCTCGTTTTCTATTGATTTTATCGTAACTGGATCATCATTAATCGCTAATGTACAAGAACCCTCACATGGAGCAGGACATACTCGCCCAGTAAATTCCGGAAAGTTATTGGTTTCCTCCAAACGCGCAAGTGCCTCCTGCCAGTTTTCTTCACTCACCAATTCATTCCATTCTGGGATAAAATTATTGACCGGACATCCGACATAAGCACCATCCCACTCTGCACCTGTATGACAAAAGGGTGTGCCGCAGTCCATACAGCGTGAGCTTTGACGTTTCAGCTCATCGTCGTCAAAACGAAGAACATATTCTTGAAAGTTCTTGATACGCTCTATGGGGTCACGAACTTCTTGGTCTTTTCGGTTAAATTCCATGAACCCTGTTAAATAACCCATTGATGTTCCCCTCCTTTTGTCATTGTTATTGCACCACTTTTTCCTGTTTGGAGCTTTCGTCACTTGTCGAAATCGCTTTATACTCCTCAGGAATGATTTTCACAAACTGATCTACCGCTGTTTCCCATTGATTTAGGATAAATTCTGCACGCTTACTTCCTGTATATTGTACATGCTTGAGTAACAGATCTTTAACCTCATTTTGTTCATCTTGGTTATCAAGCTTTTCAAATAAAACAAGCTCTTTATTACATTTCTTTTTCACTTCTTTGATATCGTTAGCCCAAATGTAGGCAATTCCACCTGACATTCCAGCGGCAAAATTTTTACCAATACCACCGAGTACGACAACACGACCGCCTGTCATATATTCACAACCATTGTCGCCAACACCTTCAACAACAGCACGTGCGCCACTGTTCCGAACAGCAAAACGTTCACCTGCACCACCATTAATATAGGCTTCACCGCCTGTAGCTCCAAATAAAGCAACGTTACCGATAATAACCTCTTCCATACGATGTAAAGCGGCAGGTAAATTAGGTTGAAATATGATTTTTCCGCCGGATAATCCTTTTCCGACATAGTCGTTTCCATCGCCTTTCACACGCATCGTTACACCACGTGGAACGAAGGCACCGAAGCTTTGACCGGCTGCACCAGTAAATCGTAGGTCAATTGTATCCTCAGGTAATCCTTCCTCACCATAACGTTTAGACACCTCATACCCAAGTGTTGTTCCAACGGTTCGATTCGTGTTTTCAATCGGTAAATCTAGCTGAATCGCTTTACCATTTTCTAATGCCTGATCCAATTGTGGAATTAGCTCAGCTTCATCCATATGGCGTTCATCAAAAGCGTTAATTTCTGGACGTTCATTTCCTAGCCAACTTGCATCTGTTGAATGCAACAGCGGCTCTAAATCTAGCAGTTTGGCCTTTGGATGGTCTGCCTTCTTATGACTCACCTTTAATAAGTCCGTACGCCCAATCAATTCAGCCAATGTTCGCACACCTAGTTGTGCCATAATCTCACGCATTTCCTCTGCGACAAAACGCATGTAATTCACAACGTGATCGGCCTGACCTGCAAACTTGTCACGTAGCTCTGGATTTTGAGTCGCAATGCCAACAGGGCACGTGTCTAAGTGGCAGGCCCGCATTAGAATACATCCTAGAACAACCATTGGTGCGGTTGAAAAACCGTATTCTTCTGCCCCAAGTAAGGCTGCCTTAATCACGTCACGTCCTGTCATGAGTTTCCCATCTGTCTCCAACCGGACACGCTCACGTAAACCATTTAAAACTAACGTCTGGTGGGCCTCAGCTAGACCTAGCTCCCATGGTAGACCCGCATGACGTATACTCGTTTTTGGTGAAGCACCTGTACCGCCTTCATAACCACTGATTAAAATGACATCAGCCTTCCCCTTCGCAACACCAGCTGCAATCGTTCCAACACCTGATTTCGCAACAAGCTTCACATTTAAGCGAGCATCTGGGTTCGCATGCTTTAAGTCATAAATTAATTGTGCTAAATCTTCAATCGAGTAGATATCGTGGTGCGGTGGTGGTGAGATTAACCCAACACCCGGTGTCGATTTCCGAACTTTAGCAATCCAAGGGTGCACTTTTTTGCCTGGAAGATGACCACCTTCACCTGGCTTAGCCCCCTGTGCCATTTTGATTTGAATTTCATCGGCATTCGTTAAATAATAGCTCGTAACACCAAAGCGACCAGAGGCAACCTGTTTAATCGCACTTCTTCTAAAGTCACCATTCTCATCCGGTGTAAAGCGATTTGGATCTTCCCCACCCTCACCGCTATTACTTTTACCACCAATACGATTCATCGCTATCGCCAAAACCTCATGTGCCTCTTGGCTGAGTGCCCCATATGACATCGCACCTGTTTTAAATCTCTTCCATATATTTTCTACTGGCTCAACCTCTTCAATAGGAATTGATTTAGATTCATCAGCCTTAACATCTAACAAGTCGCGTAAGAATGTCACTTTTTCACCTTCGACAAGCTCCGAAAACTTTTGATACATGGTTTTACTATTCATGCGTGCAGCATGCTGAAGCGTATGAATCGTTCTCGGATTAAATGAGTGATACTCCCCATCATGACGCCATTGCATATCGCCACCAGATGGTAATGTCGAACGACTTTCATCATAAGCAAGACGATGACGAGTTAATGACTCTTCCGCAATGGTTTCTAAACCTATGCCACCTAACTTTGATGACGTACCATAGAAATATCGGTTCACCACATCCCGATTCAGTCCAATCGCTTCAAACGTCTGCGCACCACGATAACTTTGAATGGTTGAAATTCCCATTTTCGACATCACTTTGACAATTCCGGATGTTGCTGCATCACGGTAGCGATTAATCGCTTGTTCATAATGATATTCCTCTACATATTGGTCTTCCACTAGCTTTTCAATCGTCCGATAAGCTAGGTAAGGATAAATCATATCAACGCCAAAGCCAATTAAAACGGAAAATTGATGAACATCACGAGCTTCAGCTGTTTCTAAAATTAAACTCGCTTTCGTCCTAAGACCTTTACGAACCAAATAATGGTGTAAGCCACTTACGACTAATAATGAAGGCATCGCTACACGTTCACTTGACGTATCACGGTCCGTTAGCACGATCATGGAAACACCTTGTTCAATCGCTGCCTCAACCAGTTGGAATAAAGACTCTAACGCGGACTCCATGCCAGCAGCCCCACGCGAGGTCGGATAAGTCGTTGAAAAATTCTCAAACCGGAAATCACTTCGACTATTATGAATCACCGCATCAAATTCATGCTTTGTCAAAATCGGTGTATAAAGCCGGATTCGTTTACAATGCTCTGGACCATCCTCTAAGAAATTATGACGTGGACCAAGATAGGAAGTAGTAGAGGTCACCCCTTTTTCACGAATAGCATCAATCGGCGGGTTCGTCACCTGGGCAAACAATTGCTTAAAGTAGTTAAACAACAATTGAGGTTGTTCCGATAAAACGGCCAGTGGTGTGTCATTTCCCATAGATCCGATTGGGTCTTTTTTTTCGGTGACCATTGGCAAAATATTTTTCATGACTTCTTCCTTCGTATACCCATTGGCTAGTTGAAATTGAAGAAGCTCATTTTTTGTTAATTCCTCGGAATAATCTTTTTCCTTAAAGCCTTTTAATTGAACTTGTGAATCCTTTAACCACTCACGATAAGGAAATTGGGTTGCGATTTCATGTTTAATGTCCTTATTAAACAATACCTTATGCTTTTCCAAATCAACTAGAATCATCTCGCCCGGAGCAAGTCGTCCCTTTTGAACCACTTGCTCCTGTTCGATATCCACAACGCCTACCTCAGAAGACAACACAATACGATTGTCCTCTGTAATGTAATAACGTGCTGGACGTAGCCCATTACGATCAAGTGAAGCTCCGATTTGCTTCCCATTAGTATAAGCAATCGCTGTTGGACCATCCCACGGCTCCATAATGGTGCTTAAGTATTCAAAGCATGCACGCTCAGGATCCTTCATTTGTTCATTTAAATCCCAAGCCTCTGGCACCATCATCATCGCTGTTTGTGACATGGAACGGCCATTGGTTACTAAGTACTCAAATGCCTGATCAAGCATACCCGAGTCACTGGAGTCTTCATCAATAATAGGTAGTAGCTCCTTGTGACGATCCTCATAAATGTGAGAAATCGCCGCTGTTTCACGTGCCTTCATCCAGTTGACATTTCCTGTAATCGTATTAATCTCACCATTATGCATTAACATACGGTTTGGATGTGCTCGCTCCCACGATGGAAACGTATTGGTACTATAACGTGAGTGCACCATACCAAATGCTGTTTTAGCTCTTGTATCATTTAAATCTAAATAAAATTGATCCATTTGTTCAGGCGTCAGCATTCCCTTATACACAATGGTCTCTGGGGAAAGACTTGCAAAATAAAATGGACCCTTTTTAAGCTCTTCCATTTTTTGAATACGCTTTTCAATAATACGACGAATTAAGTAAAGAGATTGCTTAAATTTTTCAACAGAATTCGCTTCTTGAGGCTTTTTAATAAAAACCTGACGAATGTAGGGCAATGTTGATTTGGCCGTCTCGGACAGAATGGACTTAACAACCGGAACCGTTCGCCAGCCGATTAATTCGTGCTCCTCCTCATTAATCACCTGTTCTACCACGGATTCAGCCTTTTTTCTTACATGCTCCTCCTGTGGTAAAAACAGCATACCAACTGCATATTCTCCTTGCTGTGGTAGCTTTTGATTCCACTGTTCACGATACAACTCATCTGGGATTTGCATCATAATACCTGCACCGTCACCTGTATGGTTATCTGACCCACGACCACCACGATGCTCAAGTCGACAGAGGATCGTGATTGCATCTTGAATCATTTGATGGGATTGTTCACCATCGATACTGGCAATAACGCCAATGCCACACGCATCACTTTCAAACTTGGGATCATACAATCCTTGCTTCACTGGGAGTCCTGTTTGAATCATTGTTTCACCCCATCCTTTCTATAGAAGAAAAAAGAAACTCGCTAAATGCCAGAGTTCCCCCTTTTCCTTTACCAACTTCAATTTGTTTAAAAAATGTTAAAAGTTCGACAATGAGATATATTAATCTTATAATTTTTCTGTTATGCTTTCAATATATATATTCGATACTACTAATCGCAAAATGATATAATGGGTATATAAAGGGTGATATGATGGAACTTAGACAAATTAAATATTTTATAAAAGTGGCCGAATTAGAGCATGTGAGTGAGGCAGCTGCTGAATTACACGTCGCCCAGTCAGCTGTAAGTAGACAAATTGCCAATCTAGAGATTGAACTTGGAGTCAAGCTATTTTTACGTGGGGGCCGGAAAATTAGTCTAACACCGGTTGGAGAAATATTCCTTGAACATGTAAAAAGGGCCATGCTTGAATTTAATAAAGCAGAAAGAGCGATTTATGAATTCTTAAATCCTGAGAGTGGCACCATTCGACTCGGTTTTCCAACCAGTCTAGCCGCTAAAACACTGCCGAATGTGATCTCCGCATTTCGAAAAGAGCATCCACAAATCGGATTTCAGTTGCATCAAGGAACCGTCAGCGAGCTAACAGATGCGGTAATTACAGGGCAAATCGATATAGCTTTTGTCTCCCCTGTGCCGTCAAACCATGAGGATGTTGAAGGCCATATCTTCTTTACTGAAAAAATGATGGCCCTATTACCAAATAATCATGAACTTGCTAATGAATCTCATCTACGTTTAGGACAATTAAAAAATGAACCTTTTGTCATTTTTAGGCAAGGCTATAATATACGCGATATCATTATGAAGGCTTGCTCACAGGTTGGATTCCAGCCACGAATTGCCTTTGAAGGAGAAGATGTTGAAACCATCAAAGGACTTGTTTCAGCAAACCTCGGGGTTAGTTTACTTCCTGAAATTACATTAACTGACCTTCCAATACGAGATGCGAAACCAATCAAAATCATAGAGCCAAACGTCTCCCGTACAGTGGGAATTATCTTGCCATCGAACCGAGAAGTTGCTCCTTCAGAACAGATCTTTTTTGAATTTTTACAGTCTTATTATGAGAGGTTGAATAATTTTGGGTATTGAGAACGATTAGGCACTCCTATAGAGAGGTCATTTTTGGCAGATGACCCTCTATAGTTTTTTTGTATTAGGCGCAACAATTAAAACCTACCCAACCAAAACAAATGTTCCCTTTTAGGCTGAATTTTTATATAATAAAATTATTAAATTAGTGGGAGGTTTATAATATGAAAGATTGGGAATCTGTATATCTTGCGGGTATCAGTTGATGGAGAAGGAAGTATCACTTTAACAAGGATGCATGAAAAAAACATAGAAGGCCAAGTATAACAGTTGCATCTACGGATGTAGAACTTCTAATTTATATGCAAAGTTTAACTAATGGAAATATTTATGAAAAGAAGAATTATAACCCTCAAAATCACAATAACTCCTTTACTTTAAATATAAAAAAGAAAAAAGACGTTTTCTTAACTTTGGAACATGTTTATAAATACCTGAGAGTTGAACAGAAGAGGAAACGTGCAGAGTGGATTTTAAAAAACTATAACATAGTAACACCTAGGAACGGCAAATACTCATCCTCATTACTAAATAAGAAATTAGAGTTCGAGAAGCAATTTTTTCTATTTTAGGTTAAAAAATGTGACGTAAACCATATAATTTCCACAGAATAAAGCATATTCTTTCCAACCGTTGTTACTAAAGGGCTAAACCATTTAATGTTTTAGATTCACCTTGAAAATACAAAAAAAAAGAAAATTCCAACTAAAATAAGGTCAGAATTTATATTTTCGGAAACGTTACAGTTTATTTTTTTATTTCAGGAAATTTTATGCTTTACCGCTTTTTTTCAGCCAAATCATACCCCAAACAAATTGCAGTGCTTTTTCGAAAATCATTAAAAACCTTTTGACGGAAAATGTTTGGATCAATATCTGGATTTCTTTGGGTTATTTTTGCCACACTAGGGTAACTTCCTTCTTCATTTAATTCATAAATGACTTTTAAAAATTGGGACTGAGTTTGTTCTATGCGTTTTCTTTTATTTTCACTAATATAGTTTGAGTACCTAGTTGATATTTCATGACATAATATTGGGTGATGTCTTTTTGCAATTTTATATGATATATCATTATCAACTAAGCATTTAATTAAACTTTCTGGCTCATCTTTTATTAAACTTTTTTCTAATACTTCTTTAATTTTTTTTGTACCTGTTTATCCTGTTGGTTTTTGCAAGATAAATACTTATCCCTTATTCTCTTACCCAAAATTGGGTAATTCCAGTATACGTATTTAGAAGTAACCCCTAATTTATTACAAATTTGCTCCAGGCTCCTTGGTTTCTCTTTTTTTATCTCGTTTAATAAAGTACTACAAACCTTTTCTTTTGTAACCTTATTTTTAAATACATCTTTATTAATTAAAAACTTGTGGTCCAATATGTCACTTTCTACTGAGAACGAGAATAGCTCGTCAATTGTGCAGTCAAGTTTTCGACAAATAGAAACCAGTGCTTCTGGACTTGGAATATGACGATTCTTCATCCAATCAATTAACTTTTTATATCTTACATCTAGAAACTGAGCAAAATCTATCACCCTACCGATACTTATATTTTCCTTTATCTTTGGAAGTAACAAGCTGATAAAGTTTTTACTTGGGAAAGAAATTCGTTCAGGCCCTGACTCTAATAACTTTTTATAGTTTTCTATTAGAAAAAGTTCATCTCTTGATAAGAAACCTTTTTTATTAAATGATTCACTTTCTCCTAACCATTGATAACAATACTGACAATGCCCTACTAATAAGTTTCTATGAATAAAAGCCAATTTTTTGCCGCAGTTAGGACAATGTTCCTTTAGGCTTGAAGAATGGATCTCGCATTTTTCTATATCTGATACCAACCAAATCAATGGTTCATAAAGGGGTTTTGATTCTTTTCTCCATTCTTCCAGACAAACTGGACACCACCTCTTGTTCTTTACAACTATATTCTTTGAAAATATCCCTTCCCAATTTTTAAAGGTTAAATGTTCGATATCATTCCTTCCAGTTAATTTTTCTAGTACATTTATAAACTCTCGATTTATTGTACTTATGCCATTAATTAGATAATAACGATTAGGTGAAAGCCTCTTAGAAAACTTATCTTTTAGATAAGTAGATTCTAAACGTGGTCCAATAGTTTCATTTAAAAGAGTTGTAATATGTACATTATGATATATTGCTAGTCTCGATATATAACTAGATAAGCTCTCTACATATGATGTTCCGAGACCAATAGGCTCTATTCCACAAAGAACACTTCTCGGTTTAACCTCATTTATTTTTCTCTTAATCAACTGGTCAATCATGTTTTATTTCCCCACATTAACATTTAAGGGTTAAGACCATAAAAGCCTTAACCCAAATTTTTCTCTCTATAAATTACCTACTTTATTTCGAACCGGATTTGGTATACCTGGTTTTTTATTATTTGTATTACGCTTTTTGGATGAATCTTTGGCAGACTGAGTATCTCTTGAATCCTCTTCAAGTTCACCTCTGTATAATTTTCTAATCATTTCCCCGAGTCCTTCATTTTCTAAAAATTGCATTTCTCCATGAACCGCTTCTGAAGCTAGCCTAAATACTTTCTTTAGACTTAATGCATTCTGTTTCAGATGATCCATAGTCACTGTATCAGCATTTTCTCTCAATGCTTGATTTAAACTGCGTTGTAACCACTGCTTTAAAATTCCAACACATCCAATGCTATTCTCATAAAGATATTGAGTATGTTGCACTAACTGAGGTTCAATTGAAACTGGGATTAATTTTTGAAACGAATTTATGCAACCTTTAAAAAAATTCATATCTTTTTTGTCCTGATTATCATAGCGGGGAAAATGAATCTCCTTTACTCGACTTGTCAGTTGACCATCAAGATTAATCATAGTATTCAAATCATAAGTACCAAACATAACAAATACAGTTCCTGCCATATTAGAGAGGGATTTAATTGAATTAAATTGTGTTATTAAAGCATCTGATCCACCTCCAATTTTGAAGAAGTGCTGAGCTTCATCAATTAAAAAAGCTTTTGTTTCACGATGGTAAAAAACTCTCTCAATAGATTGTCTCAGCTCTGGTGAAGTGTTACTGTCAAAAGGACTAATGCTTTTTGATTTCTTTTTGTTCATTAAGTCATTAAGGTTAACTTTATATTCAACCATTTCTTCACTCATTGCTAATAAAACTCTCTTATAAAAGTCCTTCCAGTTGAATTTTCGACTATCAGGATTAGGCAACTCCATACCAGAAACAGGAATAATGGATTGATTTTCAGACATTTCTTTATTCATTTGTTTATTGATTTCATCTATTATCTCAAGTATCATTCTTGACTTCCCAATTCTTGATGGGCCGATCACCATTATAATGTTATAATTTTGTTCCTTAATTTTAACACCAAATTTAATTGGAACTTGGAAGGGGAATTTTCGTTCTTCCTTTTTTGAATTTAAGGATGAATTTCCAGCAGAGTTAATCATTGAACAAACTTGGACAGAAATCTGTATTCAGGGGAAGTTTAGACACTCCAAATCATCAAGTTATACAACATCTATAAAAGTACGAGATGGGGCCAAAGTCAAACTTTTTTATTCTTATCAAAACGAAAAGAACCCTGAACAATCTAATAAACCTTTCTCAGATCATAAAGGGTACGGTTCTTTGATTATAAATGAGAAGGAACAAAAAATAGAAGGATATTATTTTAACAATCCTTCAAATAATAATAACCATGGAATATTACATCTCACAAGAGTTTCCTAGCTACTTATATTATTGAATAATAATATAATCATAAACACTAATATATAAGGTTTTAAGTACCTTATATATTAGTGCTTTTTATTTCATTAATTATGAACCCAAAAATAACAACGTTAAATCTATAGCTTAACGCTGTAAAAATCACTGAACTATTCACGATCCCTAATTAGCTTGATTACAGCAGCAAGTATGTGCCATCTCTGCCAAGTTTTTCACCCCAGTTTCCACAAAATTCACCATTTGTTGTCAACGGGTTTACCAATATAAATACTCCAAGGATTTTGAAGGGAAAAAGCCTATTTCTCTTTATTTTCACCGAGGAATTAGGCTTATGGTCTTCCGCAATGCGCCCGATTGTGGAATATCATTTTTTTATTGAATAGTATCTTTGTACTGCGCAGCAAAAGTTTATGGTAATAAAAGGAAAAAATAAAGATAGGCAATAAATCACTTGCTCTTGGAAGAATTGCAGAATGTTTTAATGTATTTACAAATCAGTGAATAAAATAATGAATATATTCCATTATTAACAGTTAAATAAAGTGGTTGTATGATCAAAATACAAATGGTTATGGCCATACAACCAACAAGACTTACTTCTTTAAAATTTCTTTAAGATCATTATATTCGTCAACAGTAATTTCACCTTTTGCTAGACGATTATTTAATGTAGTCAATGCAAGATGATTATCTTGATAACACAAGCCTTTTCTGCGTTTCCACAAAATAATATTCGTTATAATCAAACCAAAAAGTAAAAAAGTAAAAAAGATGCCGAATGGGAAAAAGTAACCGAATTGATGCATTGTAATCCTCTCCATTTCATTAATTTTTCTTCATTTTAACTAACTTGACTGCTGTACTTGCTGTGACCAAAGATCTCCAAAAAAGCAGAGATGCTATGACTAGGTGGAATGCCGGTAAATAGGGAATCGATCCCGAAAAGACAATTGTGATATATTGCAGTACTATCATGAAATAAAGTGCTAAACATTGCCACCGTAGTGTTTTTAGAGTTTTACTAAAGAAAGACAATACGAACAAGATAAGGGGGATAAATTCAAAAAAGTGAATAAAGTTAGTGTGATATCCCCAATTGCCTTGAACGAAAAGGCCCATTCCCGCAAAAAATATTTGAATGATAATACTGATGAAAAACAGTATCACTAAAGAAACAAATATGAAGCTAATTATTCGATTGCGGTCTGATCGTAATTCATGTTTCACAATATTCCCCTCCTTTTTTACTTAGATATTAACTGTCTTCTTCCCCAAGGTTTAAAGACTGAAAGGACAAAAATGAGAAGTAGTGAAATAAGTTGAATGATAATCCCAATCCAAAGGTTTAATTGGACGATAGCTATATTTGTTATTATTTCTGCGTTAACAAGCTGAACTAATGCCTGATTTGTCCACGCACTCATTCCCCAAATATTCATCCCTAATAATAAGAGTGTCAGAACCTCTTTTACGATGATCCAGTAATATTTGAATAACCCCCATTTCGTCCAAATTGATAGGCATATTCCGGTGACTGTCGTAGCAAATGTCGATGCTTTCACGGATGTATTAGACATTAGATGCATGACTTGATAACAAGCTTCCACAAACTGTCTATTTTCAGTTGCAGAAGCAGAAATACTTAAAATCAAAAAGGTTATCATATTACCAAACATAATGGCTCCAAAAAGTATGTGTAACGTTAACAACCATTTTTTTGAAGTCATGGATAATTTCATTAACTCACCTCACTTGTTACCCACAATTAAAGGATAACAAGGAGATATAAACCCCCTCTAAACCATTTATAAATTTTTTATAAACAAAAAGGAAAATAAAAAAACCACCTTTAAGTGGTTTTTTGTAGTACATATTATCCTTTGAAACGGTACCCTGACCCCCAAACAGTCAAAATATACTGTGGATTATTTGTGTCCTCCTCAATTTTTTTTCGGATCTTTTTAACATGGACAGCAACTGTTGCATGGTCTCCCATCGAATCAAGTCCCCAAATTTTTTCAAATAAGTGTTCTTTTGAAAACACCTGGTTAGGATGTTGGGCAAAAAATACAAGCAGATCAAACTCTTTTGTTGTTAATTCAACTTCTTTTCCATTGATAAAAGCCTGTCTAGACAATGTGTTGAGATGAAGGCCTCGAATATGCATTTCTTCTTTCGGTGTATCCTGATGAATTAACCGATCATATCTAGTTAAATGTGCTTTTACTCTCGCAACTAATTCAGTTGGGCTAAATGGTTTCACAATATAATCATCAGCACCTAATCCAAATCCACGTACTTTGTCCACATCTTCATTTTTAGCTGTGACCATAAGAATAGGGATATTGGATTTATGACGTATTTTTTTACATAGATCAAAGCCGTTCATAGAAGGGAGCATTAAATCGAGTAAAATTAAATCATAATGATTTCTCATAACTGCTTGAAGACCACTATCTCCATCTGAGAATATGTCTACATGAAAGTTTTCAATTTCGAGAAAATCTCGTTCTAATTCAGCGATGCTTTGATCATCTTCTATGATAACTATTTTTTTACTCATCTTGATTCCCTTTCTTCCCTAGCTTTTTTAGTGTAAAGTGAACACTCAGCCCACCTTCACTTCCACTTTCTGCCCAAATTTCACCACCATGAATCTCAATTATTTGCGAAGCGATTGCTAGCCCAAGACCACTTCCGCCTCGATGTCTTGCATGATCGCTTTGATAAAACTGATTAAAAATAGCAGAAAGATCTTTGTCACTTACGCCCGGACCGTTATCACTAATCATTATTTCTACGAATGGATCTTTATCTTCAATTGAAACGTCGATTTGACACAGATTTTTATCCATATATTTTACACTGTTGTATATAATATTTGCCAGGACTCGAATTAATTTATCTCGATCTAATAGAACTGTTGAGTTGACATCATCTGCAGCGAATGATAGATTAACATTTTTCTCTAAAAGCTCATCGTCAATTTCATCAAGGAAATCCTTTACGAAATCCTTTATGTTAACCTCTTCAAACGTAAAGGGTAGTTTGTTTAAATCTAATGTAGAGTATAAAAAGAGTTCCTCTATTAAACGATTCATGTAGCTTGCCTTAGCATGAATAGTCTCTAGATAACGATCTTGTTTAGCTGCTGTATTGGCAACACCGACCTGAATCCCTTCTACATATCCAAGAATCGAGGTGATTGGTGTTTTTAAATCATGTGAGATGTTAGCGATTAATTCCTTTCTATTTTGTTCATATTTATCCCGTATTTCTAGTGATTCTTTCAACTGTGATCGCATCGCGTCAAAGGTTTGAACTAATTTTCCTAATTCATCTTTACTCTTAGGTTTTATGGAAAAATTAAAATCCCCTTTACTGATTTTAGAAGACGCATCGGATAGTTGTTTAACAGGGCGTAAAATACTTCTCGATACAAAATAAGAGAGAAGTACGTTTGTTAGCAATAATATAAGAAGTAGACTTACAAAAATAATTGGGAAAAATGTACGTGCGAAAGTGACAAATGAATCTGAGCGACTTAAGAGAAAAATGGAACCTTCTGAACCATCTTTAAAGTAAAAATCATGTTGTCTAACCGAATATTGCTCATTTCCAAACCATGCGACGGGATCATAACCTTCATTAGCAAAAGATGGAAGATGTTCATACGTTAAACTTTCTTTGTTCTTTAGTGGATACAGAATTTTTTTACTCTTACGAACTATTATCATTCCATTCGACTGTTCTGCTAGTTCATCAAGGAATTTTTTGTCGTATAACTTCTCTTCTTCTAAGGAAGCTATCTTTATCAGTGAATTTGATAGTTCAGCATCTCCCTCTGTAGATGACATCCATCCATTTCTAAAATGAGTAGACATTTGACTACCACCTAATGTAATGTTCAAAAGGATTATAATTAATATCATCATAACGATTGGGAGTAAAACCATTATTGCATTGGATATAAAAAGCCGTTTACGGATTGACATACCATTCTCCTTTTAAATGAGTTATTCCTATATAATAACTCATTTAGATAAACCGATTCTAAACAAAATATAAAGTTTTTATAAAAAAATGGTGTATAAAATTAGTGAAGTGTATTGGGAATGGAAATTATAGAGAGGAACGTATTAGTTCCTAACGTTTTGTTGGGGAAAATTAATCTGACGAATAAACTAGTCACGTTTCGTTTAGCTCAGAAGACATTACAAGCCGAGTTCACTTTGCTGAGAATTAAGGCGGCATCTCCCACACTAAACCTGAAGAAAAGTTATGAAGAATTCCTAAAAGAAAAAACAGGACTTTGCCCGATATAAAAAGGGGTAAGTTCTGTTCTCATTGAAAAGCATGTTAGTTATATTGTTTAGACTCTTGTTGCACAATATCCTTGTACTCCGCGGGCTTGTCAAGTAAAGTGTGTAAGTTCAGATATATTTCAGAACTCGATCCTTTAATCGATCATCAACTAATAACTGGTTCATAGCTAAGGACCAATTCTGTATGTGTCCACCTTCCCATTTGGTCTATAATTCTTTTACACGTAAGAATAGAACTTTTAAGAGAGCGTTCTCGTCAGGGAATGCTCCTTTTTTTGTTACCTTGCGGAAACTGGAGTGTATGCTTTCTACCGCATTGGTCGTGTACATGATTTTGCGTACTGCACTTCCATAATCAAAGAGCTGCTCAACGTGATCAAAATTTCGAATCCATACATCAATAGCACCAGGATAGGCAGACCATTGTTGTTTAAAAGAATCAAAAGCACTATGGCATGCTTTTAGACTTTGCGCTCCATATACTTTTCTAAGCGATTTCGTAAATGCTTTATAGTCTTTACTAGGTACATATTTTACGGAATTTCTTATTAAATGAACGATGCAACGTTGAACAATGATTTCAGGGAAAATGGCACGAGCGCCTTCTTCAAGACCAGATACTCCATCCATGGATAGAAAGAATATGTCTTCTACTCCTCTTGCTTTGATTTCATCAAAGATTTGCATCCATTTATGCTTACTTTCTGTCTCATTTAACCACAGACCAAGGATTTCTTTATTTCCTTCCATGGTGTAGCCTAAGATTGTATAAACGGCATATTTTTTGGTTTCATACTGGTTTCTAATGGTTGTAAACATACAATCTACAAATACAAAAGCATAACAGTTACTTAATGGACGACTTTGCCAGTCTTCTAAGTCTGGTAATACATGATCTGTAATGTTGGATATCNATTTGCATCCATTTATGCTTACTTTCTGTCTCATTTAACCACAGACCAAGGATTTCTTTATTCCCTTCCATGGTGTAGCCTAAGATTGTATAAACGGCATATTTTTTGGTTTCATACTGGTTTCTAATGGTTGTAAACATACAATCTACAAATACAAAAGCATAACAGTTAGTTAATGGACGACTTTGCCAGTCTTCTAAGTCTGGTAATACATGATCTGTAATGTTGGATATCATCTCATGAGATACAGAAAAACCATAGATATCCTCTATTGTGGAAGAAATGTCTCGTTGAGACATACCTCTGGCATACATACCAATGACTTTGTTCTCTATCGCTGAAACATCTTTTTTTCGCTTGGGAATAAGTTGCGGTTCAAAGGAACCATCACGGTCACGAGGAACTTCTATGTCAACTTCTCCAGCACTAGTTTTAACGGCTTTCTTACCATACCCATTTCTTCTATTACTCGTTTCTTTTTCTCCTTTATCATTAGAAGCATAGCCCAAATGATGATTCATTTCGCCTTTTAACATCGATTCAAACATAGGTCCAAATATGTCCTTTAAAGCATTTTGCATGTCCTCAACTGATTTAGGTTGATACTGCTCAATAATCTTGTTAGCTAATTCTACGGAGTTAGGATCTCTCTTTGACTTCCCCATCAAAATCACTCCTTTAGCTTTATATTTATTCTACCAAATAAAAAGACTGTGCAAGTAAGAAACCCTACGCATTTCTTACTTACACAGTTCATATTACACTCCCTGGTCATTTACTGTTTTCATTTAACTAAATTGACTTTTTGTTTCGTCAACGACACTTCTCTTACATATAAGCTTGTTTTTGTCCTACATAAATCTTATCAGTGACGTTTTACTGTCTTTTAGCATTAATATTGCCCATCACACACGTCATCATGAGGCTATAAGGCATCTCAGCACTGATTTTGTCCTTCATAGCCATCATAAGTCTTTCCCTTATTTCCGTCCATCATTGCTGCACATGTCCGAAGTTTTTCTTTGTAATAATACATAATGTCCACAAAAAGGTAAAAACTAAAATCAAGATTGGCTTTTCCATCACTAGTTTTCAACATATTTTTTTCAACAAAAGGAAAAGCTACACTTGTCAAACCAAAATTGATAAGGAGGCAAATGATATGTCACAAAAATGGTTATGGAAGTTAGGGGCATCTTTTATGGCTCTATTCCTTGTTGTCGGTTGTGCAGAAGAAGATGGAGAAAATAATGATGGTGGTAATGGTGGTGGCGAAGAAGATCCACTAACTGAAGAAGAAACGCCAGTGGAAGAAGAAATGGATCAAGGCACTCAAAATGGCGGTGACGAAGGAACAGAAAACGGTGGCAACCAGGGTACTCAAAATGGAGAAAACGGCGGCGACCAGGGTACTCAAAATGGAGAAAATGGTGGCACTGGAGAGAACGGTGGCAATGGTGAAAACGGAGATGACCTTCTTCCGGACGAAGGCAATAATGAGAATGGCGAAGGAACAAATGAAGGAAATGGCCAAGATACCAATAATGAGGAAGAAGAAAACAAATAAGCTTATTACAGCCCGTGTCGACATGATGCGGGTTTTTTTAGAGTAAACTTACAAAATAGTACAAAATTACTAAAAATTTCTTGCAATTCAGAATAGTTATAGTAAAATAGTCATTGAGAGGGATGTAAAATGTTAAAAGGGGGAAATTATGAACAAAGTAGAAGAATATGAAATCAATCGTAACACTATTCTCATCACACCACATTACGATCCAGTTTATCGAACGAGGATACTAGAAAAAAATCGGGAAATTTATTGTACAAAAACATCTTTGCAAATCATTGAAGAGGCCTGTATCAATGGTGGTGCCTCAATGAATGGCCGAAAGCAAGCGATGGAGAAAATACTTCAAACAAAAGTAAAAGTACCTATCCCTGTTGACCCGTCCATTGGAGTATTCCTATTCCCGAATAAATCTCCTAAGGAAATGAACTGCTACTGGTTTTCTTTCTTCCACATCAAAGAGTACCTCAAATCTTCTCATGACGGAAACAAAACCGAAATTATTTTTACCAATAAGATGAAACAAGTGATAGACACATCCTTCTTCACCTTTCGCAGGCAGATGTATTTAACTAGCCTTGCGATTGCTATGCTATCACGGAATGCGTGGTTAAAAAAAGATGATTAAATAGATAAATCAAAAGCGAATAGTTATTTTAAAAAGCAAAAGGGCTTTTTGTGTAACGTGATTTACGTTTTACAAGGGCTTTTTTTGTTGGATTGATAAAGAACCCACTTCCTCAACACCCTCCTCACACCATTTGAACAATTTCTAAAGGTATTGTATATTCCTTCATAGACCATTCTAAAAAATAAGCAAATATGTGAATCATCATAACCAATTCATTCGTACTATATGATGTTGTTGTAAATGAGCGAACTTACATATAAAAGGAGAGTAACCAATTATGAAATGGAAGAAAACAGCGGCAATCATCGCATCAGCGATCTTTTTATTGACTGCTTGTACAAAGGGGGAGGACCATTCAGCTGAACAGGAGGAAGAGCTGATTACCCCTGTTGAAACAGTGCAAGTGGAGAAAGGAACATTAAACATAAACCAAACCTTTTACGGAAGAATCACGCCAGAAATGATAGCCCAGGTGATACCGCCTCGTTCTGGGGAAATTTCAGAATTGAACGTGGAAAATGGGGATGAAGTGGAAGAAGGAGATGTGTTGGCGCGGGTTACGCCAGGCAATTTAGCCGTAGAAGCGCCAATTGATGGCTATATTCAGGAGCTTACCGTTAAGGAGGATTCCCTCGTTTCACAGGAGAATCCTATTGCCTCCATTGTGGCTCTTGACCCAATCAATGTAAGCTTCAGTGTGACAGCAGATCAGCTTGAGCTTTTTGAAAAAGATCAAGAAATCAATTTAGTCGTGTCAGCAGTGAACACGGAAGCAACAGCGACAGTTGACTCCATTTCACTCACAACCGATGACACAGGACTATATCCAATTACAGCGTCTCTCAATAATGAGGAGCAGAACATCAAGCCTGGTATGGTGGCAGATATCTCGATTACGACGGAAATGATAGAAGATGAACTTATTATACCGACAGAGGCTCTCATCGAGGATGGTGATACAACGTATGTGTATGTCATCAAAGACAATGTTGCAGAGCGAACAGAGGTTGAGGTACTGGCCACTCAGACAGAATCATCAGCTATCAAAGGGGAACTGAAAAAAGATACTGAGGTTGTCACCAAAGGACAGCTTACCCTCACAGACGGTAGCAAAGTGGAAGTCATGAAGGGGGACGAGTAAGTGAAACTCGTAGATACTTCAGTACGCCGTCCAGTTGGCGTATTTATGATCGTCGTCGCTATCATTGCACTAGGAATTGTCTCTCTTCGTAATTTAACCATTGATTTATTTCCAGATATCGATTTACCGATTGCCGTTGTTTCAACTAGCTATGAGGGAGCAGCTCCACAAGAAGTGGAAAAGCTCGTCTCGCGGCCGATTGAGTCATCAGTGAGCTCAATTGAAGGCATTGAAACCGTACAATCCCAATCTCAATCTGGTGCGTCACTCGTCGTGCTTATGTTTAATACTGGAGCGGATTTAGATACCGCCCTCCTAGAAGTCCGGGAAAAAGTGGATCAAGTGAAAGGAATGCTCCCTGAAACAGCAGGAGACCCAAATGTATTACGCTTTGATCCACAGCAAATGCCAGTGATGTGGGTCGGGCTAACAGGCGACAATGCAGCCGAATTACAAGGCATTGCTGATGAAGAGCTCGTCCCTTATTTTGAACGACAAGAGGGTGTCGCTTCCGTTAGCATTGAAGGTGGCACAACAGAAGAAATTCAAGTGGAGTTACAGCAGGATAAACTCGCCCAATATGGACTAAACGCATCTGCGATTGCACAGGCGATTGGAGCAGCCAATCAATCGGCATCTGCCGGCATCATTGATAAGGGTAACCAGAACCTGCAAATTCGCATTCAAGGCGAATATGATTCCATAGAGGATATCAAACAAACGATTGTTCAAACTCCACAAGGGGCGACCATATATCTTGAGGATATCGCCAGTGTCAATCGGGTGACTAAGGAACAGACGTCTCTTTCCTATGTAAATGGTAAGCCATCTGTCGTCATGTCGATTTTGAAAAAGACAGACGGAAATACCGTAGATGTTTCAGATACGATGCGCGCCGCTGTTGATGACATGAAGAGCGAATTACCAGAAGGTGTGGAACTTGATGTAGTATTTGACAACTCTACCTTTATTAAAATGTCCATTGACTCTGTCGTGCAAAACATGGCCATAGGAGCTATTTTCTCGGCACTCATTTTACTGCTATTTTTAAAGAGCATTCGTGCAACACTCGTCATTGGGATATCCATTCCAATTGCGATTATATCAACATTTACATTAATGTACTTTACCGGAGAAACCGTCAACGTCCTGACCATGGGTGGACTTGCGCTCGGAATCGGGATGATGGTCGACTCCTCGATTGTCATATTAGAAAATATCGTGTCCTACAGGCAGCGAGGCTATTCAATGAAGGAAGCGGCAAAAGTCGGGGCATCTGAATTGGCACCAGCTGTGATTGCGTCAACTACTACGACATTAGTCGTTTTCCTACCCATTGTGTTTGTTGAAGGGATTGCATCTGAGCTATTTACGCCGCTCGCTCTAACGATTTCCTTCGCGTTAATCGCGTCCTTAGTAGTTTCGGTTACACTAATTCCAATGCTAGCCTCCAAGCTGTTAACCAAATCAGCAAACAGCATGGAATCAGGCCGAAGATATTGGTTTGACCGATTACTAAGCAAAATCAATAACGTTTATGTTCGCATTTTGAAATTTGTACTAGGCCACCGCAAAACGACCATCTTTGGCACGATTGCAGCGATTGGACTCAGCCTGGCGCTTATCCCGTCAATTGGGGCTGAATTTATGCCAACTGCCGACCAAGGACAAATTGAAATTAGTGTGCGCACACCAACGGGTACAAACCTAGAAACGACAGAAGAGGTCGTTGCTGAAATTAATGAAACACTAACCGACTATGATGAAATTTTGAAAACGAATTTTGTAACAGTAGGCGGTGGCGGAGGTGGATTCGGCGGAGGCTCAGCCTCGACATCCAACCAAGCCAGCTACATGATAGAACTCGTGCCAAAAGATGAGCGAGACCGAACGACAACCGAAATTATGACTTCCATTGATGAACAAGTACAAGAAATTTCTGGCGCTGAAATAAGCGTTGCTGCTATGGGCGGCGGCATGGGTATGGGCTCCCCTGTTCAAATTCAGGTAAACGGCCCTGAATATGAAGTTCTAGAAGAGCTAGGTGATCAAATTGTGTATCTTCTCGAGGGCATTGAGGGAATTCACAATCCTGAAACATCCGCCTCTGAAGGAAGTCCAGAGATTAATGTCAATATCAACCGAGAGTTAGCTGCTCAGTATGGATTAAGCTATCAGCAAGTGATGAGTCAGGTTCAGATTGGATTTACTGGTCAAATAGCATCCAGATACCGTTCAGAGGGAAATGAATATGACGTTCGTATTGTGCTTCCTGAGGATAGAAGAAGCACGATTGAAGACCTTGAGAGCCTGCCAATTGAAACGCAGACAGGCGCGATGATTCCGTTATCGACAGTAGCGGAACTTGAACAAATTCAAGGACCGAATACTTTGTCACGCGAAAACCAGCAGCGCCAAATCAACGTGTCAAGTGATATAGTTGACCGAGATCTCGGGAGCATTATGACGGACGTGGAGAACAAGCTGGATAGCCTCAAGTTACCAGAAGGCTATACCTACAGCATAGGCGGGCAAGCAGAGGATATGGCCGAATCCTTCGTCGACCTATCACTTGCGCTCATTTTCTCGATATTCCTTGTCTATGCGGTCATGGCAGTACAATTTGAGAACTTCTTACATCCATTTGTCATTATGTTCTCATTACCAGCAACCGTAATCGGGATTTTACTCGGGTTATTTGTCACTGGTTTCCCATTAAGTATCCCAGCCTTTATCGGGGTCATCATGCTTGCTGGGATCGTGGTAAACAACGCCATCGTATTGGTGGATTACATCAATATCCTAAGACGCCGCGGTCAAGAGCGACGCGAAGCAATCCTGAATGCAGGACCAAGCCGTATGCGTCCGATTCTGATGACTACACTCACGACTGTCCTTGGTATGGTGCCGTTAGCGCTAGGCTTCGGCGAGGGCGCTGAGACACAGCAGCCGTTAGCGATTGTGATTATTTTTGGGTTGACGGTTTCGATGTTGTTTACGTTGTTGCTGATTCCAGTTGTGTATACGGTGTTGGATGATGCTTCTGGGAAGGTTGTTGGGTGGTTTAGGAGAGATAAATAATTTATAAAAAATGAGTTTGGCATAGTGCCAAACTCATTTTTTAACTAATTACAGGTTGTGCTTTCTTTTCAGCCCAGTCGTGAATGAATGAAATCTGTCTAGGATTTAAATTTTTAGGCAATTCATCTTTACGAAAAAATTTATGTTCTCTGCTTTCATCACCAGCTTGCTTTAACTTACCGGTAAATTGATTAGTTTTAAATATAATCTGGACACTAAAGACTTGATCGCCATTTGGGTACTTAACAAAGCATTCTTCTCCAGAATAAATCCCAAACAGCTCTAAGTTCCCAACGTCTAACCCGGTTTCCTCAAATGTTTCTCTTTTAGCTGTTTCTTCAAAATGTTCACCAATTTCCATAACGCCGCCTGGAATACACCAATTATCCTCGTCAGCACGATGCTGTAATAGTATTTTTTCGTCTTCCTCAATTATAATTCCACAACCTATAGTGAATAAAGTTTGCTGACCAATGAGCTTTCTCATGTTTTTTATATAATTCACGAAATCCCCCCTTCACAATAATACTATATGTAAATGGTTTAAGAAGACAAGTTCTATCATTACAGAATACTATCTGTCCTTAAAGAAAAAAATATATCCCATAATGATGTAAAGGGTGGGTGTAGATGGAGATTTTTAAGGATTGGAGACTTGAAGAAAGTCCAGATGAACCAATTATAGTTCTTCAACTAAATCAAAATTTAACAGAGTTCTCAGATGAATTTTTAGTAAATGAGCCAGAAAAGAGAGTAAGTATTCAACAAAGAGCCAAAAATTTTGTTAATAAAAACCTACCACATCTAAAAAAAGCAACAGTAAAAATTATGTTCGGAACTATGTTGATCTCTTCCTTTGCATTTCAACCAACACAAGAAGTTTATGCCCACGAAACAGATTTTAACATGTCATACCTCTATTTTGGTGGTAGTTCATCATATTATAAACAAATCGAAAGTACAAAGGGAAATTTGAAAGTAGCATCACCAAGTTATTTTGATTTAAACCCTGATGGTTCACTCAAGTTAACTTGGCAACTCGATCCTAACTTTATAAAAAACATGCAAAGTCAAGGAATTAAAATTGTTCCTTTTTTAAGTAATCATTGGGATCGTACTATCGGAAGAGCGGCTTTGGAAAATAGGGAAAGTTTATCGACGGAGATTGCAAACGTGATTGAAAAGTATAATCTAGATGGGATTAATGTTGATATTGAAAACGTAACTGACGCAGACCGTGATAACTACACAGATTTAGTTCGTTTATTAAGAGAAAAAATCCCAGCCGAAAAAGAAGTATCTGTAGCGGTTGCGGCAAACCCAAATAACTGGCAAAAGGGCTGGCATGGATCATACGATTACAACCAATTAGCAAAGTATAGTGATTACTTAATGATAATGGCATATGATGAGAGCTATCAAAATGGTCCAGAGGGTCCGGTAGCAAGTTTACCCTGGGTAAAAAGAAGTATAGAGTATGCGATTAATCAAGGTGTCCCTAATGATAAAATTGTGCTAGGTATTCCTTTTTACGGACGTTATTGGCAAGAAGGTAAGAGCTCTGGAGGATATGGTATATCAAATTCAAGAGTAGAAGAAATGATTGAAAAATATGAATCAACTGTTGTTTATGATGAGAAGGCTCAATCCCCTAAGGCCATTATAAAAATTAAAGAAACGGATGAACCGTTTACCTTTTCAAGTACTACATTAGGTCCAGGTACTTATCATATTTGGTATGAAGATGAGAGATCGATTGAAGCAAAAGTAGATTTGGTGCATGAATATGAAATTAAAGGGACGGGAAGCTGGAGTTTGGGTCAGGAAGATACAGATATTTGGACAAATTATTCGAATTGGTTAAAAGGCCATAATAATCTACCCAACATTCAGCCAGTTGAGGAGGAACCAACAGAGACAATCGCAACAACTACTTTATATACAGTTGCTTCAGGTGACACTTTATTTAAAATTGCGAATAAGTTTGCAACTACTGTCGAATCGATTAAGTCATTAAATAACCTGACGTCAGATACGATATACGTTGGGCAGAAGTTGAATGTACCAACAATTTCGTCCCCTATAAAAGAAGTGCAGGAAGAAGAAACAAATAAATTTGGATCCTATTTTGAAGTAACATCCGATGACACACCTGTATATGACAATAGCTCCGGCAAACTAATAGAAATGGGAACTTTAAATAAAGGAGAAGTATATGAACGAGTAAGTGACTATGGAAATTGGCATCGAATAAAATTCGGAGATAAATTCGGGTATGTCCACAAAGACGCAACCAAGCCTAGCACGGGTAATGAAATAACAGGAGAGAACCGAAGCTACCAAAATTCAGATATAACATTTGAGGCCACAGAAAATTTAACCGTGTATGATAATAGCACCGGCAGTTTAGTTCCGTTTGCCACCATATTAAAAGGTGGGAAGTATCCGATAATAAGTGATTATGGCAACTGGTATCGAATTATACTTTCAGGAAAAGTGGGATATGTCCACAAAAGTGGTGTAAAGGTAGAGCAGAAATTTGGAAAATACTTTGAAGTGACAGTAGATGATGTCCCAATATACGACAATAGCACCGGAAAACTGGTGGAAATGGGGACGTTGGAACAGGGAGAAGTATACGAACGAGTAAGTGACTATGGAAATTGGCATCGGATAAAGTTCGGAGATAAATATGGATATGTCCACAAAGACGCAACCAAGCCTAGCACGGGTAATGAAATAACAGGAGAGAACCGAAGCTACCAAAATTCAGATATAACATTTGAGGCCACGGAAAACTTAACCGTGTATGATAATAGCTCAGGCAGTTTGGTCCCGATTGCCAGCATATTAAAAGGTGGAAAGTATCCGATTGTAAGCGATTATGGCAACTGGTATCGAATTATACTTTCAGGAAAAGTGGGGTATGTCCACAAAAGTGGTGCAAAGGTAGAGCGAAACTTTGGAAAATACTTTGAAGTGACAACAGATGTTGTCCCGGTATATGACAATAGCACCGGAAAACTAGTTGAAATGGGAACACTGGAGCAGGGGGAAGAATACGAGCGAGTAAGTGACTATGGAAATTGGCATCGGATAAAGTTCGGAGATAAATACGGATATGTCCATAAAGACGCGACGAAGCCTAGCACAGGTAATGAAATAACAGGAGAGAACCGAAGCTACCAAAATTCAGATGTAATATTTGAGGCTACAGAAAACTTAACCGTGTATGATAATAGCTCAGGCAGCTTAGTCCCATTTGCGACGATATTAAAAGGAGGAAAGTATCCGATTGTCAGTGATTATGGAAACTGGTACCGAATTATATTATCTGGAAAAGTCGGGTATGTTCACAAAAGTGGTGTGAAACTTTAAGCATTTTATCCCTTTAACAAGTGAGAATGTTGTAAAATAATAATAAAATGTAGAATTTTGTAGAATTGGGGGATTAAGCAGTTGAAGAAATTAATGTACCTTGTGATTTTCCTAATCGTACTAACTTCTTGCCAACAATCTGATACGGAAAATGAAAATGTAACGAATAAAAGCTCAAACTTTCATTCAACAAATGAACAAAGCAATTTTGAACCAAAAAACTTACCTAATGAACAATTAAATAAAGAAAGTATAGAGCCAGAACCGAATACTGATGATACGGTTCAAAAAATTAATCCGCCTGACAATCAATTTGTTATAGCTTTTAAAAACACAATTAATGATCAATTGATTTCGGAGCTTAAGGGTCAAATTATCCATCGAGTTGAGTCTCTTTCCATGATTACAGCAAAAATTCCAGAAGAATCATTGGAAGCTCTTAAGAATCACCCTGATGTTGCAAGTATTGAAAAAGATTCAGTAGTTCGCGTCCAAGAAGAGAGAGTTGATTGGGGCGTCAATCAAATAAATGCATTAAGGCCTTGGAACAGTAACTATACGGGAAAGGGTATCAAGGTTGCAATTCTTGATACTGGTGTCGATTATAATCATAAAGATCTAAAAATTGAAGATGGCAAGTCATTTGTTGATTATACTACTTCATATATGGATGATAATGGTCATGGCACACATGTTGCTGGGATTATTGGTGCTCAACATAACGACATTGGTGTTAAAGGAATTGCACCAGACACTGATATATACGCTGTTAAAGTGTTAAATGATGATGGCCTAGGGTTCTTATCAGATATGCTTTTAGGCATTGATTGGGCTGTAAAACAGGGTGTGGATATCATAAATATGAGCGTTGGTGAGCAGGAAGGATCTTCTATTCTTAACAGGGTTATTGATAAAGTTTACCAGGATGGGATTCTTATCGTAGCCTCAGCAGGTAATGATGGAGACAATAATATTCAAGGAGATACGATAGATTACCCAGCAAAATACGAGGGTGCGATTGCAGTAGGAGCAATCGATGAAAATCAAACTAAGGCTCCATTTTCTTCTACTGGTAGTTCTCTAGAAGTATCTGCTCCGGGTGTAAATATATTAAGTACAGGCTTAAATGACCGTTATACAGTAAAGAGCGGAACAAGTATGGCAAGTGCATATGTTACAGGTAATTTAGCCTTACTTAAGGAAGCGCACGTAGATTATTCAGTTAGTGAAATTAGGAAAACTCAGCAGATAGAAGCAATTGATCTGGGGGAAAAAGGAAGAGATCAACTCTACGGATTTGGGAATATTCAAGCACCAGCAAGATATTTTGAAGTCATTCATGATAACACACCGGTATATGACAATAGGACAGGTGACCTTATAAAGGTGGCAAGTCTTAAAAAGTGGCAAATTTACCCTCGTGTAGAGGATTATGGTAATTGGAATCGAATCCAATTTGGAGATATTTTTGGCTATGTTCATAAAAATGATTTAAAACCAGCTAACGGATCAATCCTGCAAAATGAAAGTAAAAATCATAATCAAAAACGTAAAATAACAGCCAATATAGACTTACCTGTTTATGATAATAGTACCGGTCAGCTTGTTGAATTTGCTGATTTAAAAGAGGGGACAGAGTATCCAATCACATCTGACTTCGGTAACTGGTATAGAATAATTTTAGCCAATAGAGTGGGATATGTTCATAAAAGCGATGTGGATGCTGAATTTTTTAAGACGGACAAATATTTTACAGTACGTGAAGACACTCCAATTTATGATAATCGGACAGGCAAGTTGATAAAGGTAGGAGAACTGGAAAAGGGCCAAGTATATCCAAGAATAAGTGACTATGGAAACTGGCATCGAATACAATATGGCGACATATATGGATACGTTCATAAGTCATCGACCTTTCCTGTTGAAAGACCTAATATTGCAAATGAAAACCAAAATTATCGCAACACTAACAAAAGGTTTATAACAATCCATGATGCTCCAGTTTACGATAACAGTGGAAGCGGATTGGAACAATTTGCTGTAATAGAAAAGGGAAAAAGCTATCCAATTGTATCGGACTATGGAAACTGGTATCGCATTATCATTTCTGGAAGAGTAGGCTATGTTCATAAGGATCATGTAGAATTGGACATGAAAACTGTCACCTTTAAAGAATATTTCAAAGCTGAAGAAGACATACCCATATATGATAATCGTACAGGTCAACTTATAAAAATAGGAGAGCTTGAGGAGGGACAAGTCTATCCAAGAGTAAGCAAATACGGAAACTGGCATCGAATACAGTACGGCGATATATACGGTTATGTTTATAAATCATCCACTTACCCAGTGGAAAGTCCAAAAATAGCGAATGAAAACCAAAATTATAAAAACTCTACCAAAAAATTTGTCACAAACAGTACAACCCCTGTGTATGATAATACTTCAGGGAGTTTGGAACAATTTGCAGTAATAGAAAAGGGAACAAGCTACCCAATTGTATCGGACTATGGAAACTGGTATCGAATTATTATATCTGATCGAGTGGGCTATGTGCATAAGAATAACGTCGAACTCGATATGGCTACAATTGACTTTGGAAAGTACTTTAAGGTGGAGGAAGAACTGCCTATTTACGATAATCGAACAGGAGAATTAGTACAAGTTGGTTCTTTAACCGAGGGTCAAGTATATCCTAGGGTAAGTGACTATGGAGATTGGCACCGCATAAATTATGGGGGTTTTTATGGCTATGTCTATAAAGCCTCCACTTCTCCTGTTACGAATCCTTATTTGGCTAACGAAAATTTCAATTACAGGCATTCTAATCAGATGTTTAAAGCGCAAACTGATTTGCCTGTATATGATAATAGCACGGGAGATTTAATACCGTTTGCAGAAATTAAAAGAGGCAAACAATACCCGGTTGTGTCAGATTATGGAAATTGGTATAGAATTACGATTGCAGACCGCGTAGGTTATATATACAAAGCAAGTGTGAAGAAAGTATATTAAACTACCAATATGCTAGTATGTGCACGAGCCAAATCTTAGGTTTAACAGTTTATATTTCTGATAAAGTATGGGAAGACTTATAACAGAATCATTTCTGTCATGTAAATGTAAATTGCATTTAGTAGAATATTGTCATAAAATCTAGTAATGTAGTAGAATTTAGGAGTCTCGATTGCCTATAATAATGGAGAGTATACCCAATGGCTAAAAGTTTATTAATCTTAACTCAGAATTTTTATCCTGTAATTGGGAGTGCAGGGAACCGAATGAAAAACATTTTTGAACTTTTGTCTCAAAAAAATATAAATGTTGATGTATTAACGACAGAACCTGCTTACCCCAATCGAAATCTCTATAAACAAGAAGAGTTTTGGGATGAAGAGCATTTGAATCAAAATCCAAACATAATTCGTCTATTATTAAGAAGTAAAAAACGTAAAAGCCAATTACTAAGTTTATTAACTTTTTATTTGGAGATGGGCTTTAAATTTATAAAGAAGATATTTCAATTACGTAAAGAAAAGTATGATTATATATATGTGAGTTCACCACCTATTTTTATTGTCCTATCAGCATTTATAGCTAAACGTTTATTTAAGGCTAAGATCATTTTAGAGGTCAGGGATTTATGGCCGGATTCACTATCAGGAGTTAAAAAGTTTGATAATAAATTGATTATAGGGACATTTAGGTTCTTAGAGAAAAAGATGTATAACCATGCAGATGAAGTAATCATAAACAGCTTAGGTTTTAAGCCCCATATTAAGAAGATGCTAAAAGACCAGAACAAATCCATTACTTATTTGCCTAATGGTGCAAGGATGAAGGAAATTGGAAGTGTTGGATCTAAAAATAAAGACTTTTTCCAAGTGGTTTATGCTGGGAATTTAGGCTTAGCACAGGATGTTGACAAAATCAAAGAACTTGCATTCAAACTAAATGAGAAAAAAATTGTTTTTCAAGTCATTGGTTATGGTCTAAAAGCCCAAGAGTTCTCGCAATTTATAGAACGAAATGATTTACAATATGTAAAATTAAATAAACCCACTACCCGGAAAAAAAGTCTTGAAATCATTGCACAAAGTCATTTGTCTGTCACATTTTTAAATGATGAAGAGGTTTTTGCGACAGTTTTACCGGGGAAGGTACTTGATTACGCTACATGTCAAACACCAGTTATAGCTGGTGTTAAAGGTCAGGCAGCCGATATCATTAACAAATATAAAATAGGTTATGTTTTTGAAAATACAGCAATTGAGGAAATGATAAATAAAATATTGGAACTAAAAGAAGAAGATAATATGAGAAGTGAATTGGAACAGAATTGTAAAGAACTGATACAGACACAGTTTTTGTGGGAGAAAAATATAGAGGAAATAATGCCGTTACTTTCGGAATAAAAGAGGTATAGAATATGAAAAGAGTAGGAATGTTCGTTTGGAATCACTTTACAAATGATGCAAGGGTACTTAGAGAGTGCACATCCTTATCTCAAAATGGCTATGATGTTGAATTAATTTGTATTGATGATCCAAAAGATCCTGATGTTTTACCATATGAAGAATTTAATGACCATTTCAGGGTATATCGAATGAAAAGGTACCCTTCAACATTATTATTTTTACAAAAATTATACCGCTTTGTGGTTGGGAAACGCTGGCCATTACTCCCTGCATTGGTGATTTGGGGATTCCTGGTATACCTTATACCTTGGCTAATTATCCCCCTAACCATATTGGTTGGGTTATTGCTAAAAACAAAGGTTCGTGTCGTTTGGATTCGTGCCGCCCTTATTCTTCGTATGATGATAAAGGGACATCGTGGGAATTATGATATATACCATTCAAATGATTTAAATACATTACCCCAGGGTTATGTTAGTGCAAAATGGAGATTTAAAAAGAAACCATTAATATATGATTCGCATGAAGTACAAACTAGTAGAACAGGTTATGACAGTTCTTGGTACAAAAGATTTGAGAACTTCTTTATCAAAAGAATGGACAGCATGATTGTTGAGAATGATACACGTGCTAAATATAATGAGGAATTATATGGGTTTTATCCTCATGTATTGCATAATTACCCATCACTTGAGATTCAACAGGTTGAGGAGAAAGTTGACCTTCATGAAATGTTAGATCTCCCATCAGATGAAAAAATACTGCTGTATCAGGGTGGTATTCAAGCTGGAAGGGGATTAGAGAAGTTAATTGAAGCTTTTCCTAAATTTAAGGAAGGTACTTTAGTATTTATTGGGGATGGAAAAATTAAGGGTGAATTAGAACAGATGGTTCAAGAGCGTGATTTAGAGGATAAAATTCGATTTATTCCAAAGGTTCCAGTTCGAGACCTACCTAAATACACTAAAAATGCGTACCTTGGTTTCCAAGTACTAAATAATATTAATTTCAATCATTGGTCTGCTTCATCTAATAAATTGTTTGAATATATGATGAGTGAAGTGCCAATTGTTGCATGCAATTTTCCTGAAATAAAACGTGCTCTGGAAGAAAGTGAAGTTGGGGTAACGATCGATCCCCATGACCCTGATGAAATTGCAAAAGGGGTTAACTATATGGTTGATAACCCAGATAAACGTGAATATTTCAGTGCTAATTGCAAAAATGCTCGAAAAAAGTATAATTGGGAATTAGAGCAAAATCATTTACTCGAGGTTTATCTAAAATATTAGAATATAACTAATAAGAAAGAAGGTATTTGTTTTGAAACTTTGTACAGTAGGTTTAGGTTATATAGGTTTACCAACGTCAATTATGTTTGCAAGTCATGATGTAGATGTAGTAGGTGTAGATGTTAAAAAAGAAGCCGTTGATTTGTTAAATAACGGACAAATCCATATAGAAGAACCAGGCCTTCAAGACGCGTTAGAATCCGTTTTAAAAGTGGGGAAGTTTAAAGCTTCATTAGAACCTGAAAAGGCAGATACATTTATTATTGCAGTACCAACTCCAAATAAAGATGATGAATACCTGTCTTGTGACCTGTCTTTTGTCATGCAAGCAACTGAAAATATTATTCCTTATTTAGAAAAGGGTAATGTTGTGATTGTGGAATCAACAATTGCACCTAGAACAATGGATGACCATGTAAAACCTCGACTAGAAGAGGCTGGTTTTACGATTGGCGAAGACATTTATTTGGTTCATTGTCCTGAGCGTGTATTACCGGGACAAATTATGCACGAGCTTATTCACAACAATCGAATCGTTGGTGGTGTAACACCTGAATGTACTGAAAAAGGTGCAGAGGTATACCAAACGTTTGTGCAAGGAGAAATCATTAAAACAGATGCAAGAACGGCTGAAATGTCTAAGTTAATGGAGAATACGTTCCGTGATGTGAATATAGCACTTGCAAATGAACTTGCTAAGGTATGTAATAAGCTAAACATTAATGCACTTGAAGTAATTAAAATGGCAAATAAGCACCCACGTGTAAATCTACACACACCAGGCCCTGGGGTAGGTGGTCATTGCTTAGCTGTTGACCCTTACTTTATTATTGCCAAAGCTCCAGAACAAGCTAAGTTAATTAGCTTGTCACGTGAAATTAATAAATCTATGCCTGATTACGTGACTGAAACTGCTGAAAAGTTAGTTCAAAAGAACAATGGTAAAAAGATTACGGTCTTTGGTTTAACTTATAAAGGAAATGTGGATGACATTAGAGAGAGCCCAGCCATGGACATTTATGAGAAGTTAAATGCAAAACCTGAGTATGAAGTGGTTGCTTATGATCCTCATGTGAAGTTGAGCTTTGTTGAAAAGGACTTAGAAAAAGCATTAAGTGGTTCAGATCTTGTGCTAATTTTGAGCGATCATAATGAGTTTAAAGAGCTGAAAAGTGATGCGTTTTCCACTATGAATACCTTGCAAGTATTTGATACTAAAAACGTAGTTCAGGAACATTCAGATGAGGTTACGTATATTAATTATGGCAACCTGTATAAATTCTTATAATCCTAAACAAAGGAAGCTACATGAATATGTTTAAATCCATTAGGCAAGTTATTAAAGAACAAATAATGCACATAAACTTAATTTATAGAATGGCTGCATTTGAGAATAGAGGAATGTATCAAATTCATTATTTGGGTTCCTTGTGGCAATTTCTAAATCCAGCCATACAAGTAGCAATTTATTGGTTTGTTTTCGGTACAATCAGGGGAGGAGCACCAGTCGATGGTACTCCTTTCTTCCTATGGTTAATTATTGGGTTAATTCCTTGGTTTTTTATTAGTCCATCAATTATCCAGGGATCTAACAGTATTTATCAAAAAATAGGACTAGTATCCAAGATGAACTTTCCGGTAAGCTTATTGCCAACTATCAGAATAGTAGGTAATAGCTTTCAATTTTTTATTATGCTAGGGATTTTAGTTATTATAGATCTGTTTTATGGTATTAAACCATCCATATATAACATCCAGTTTTTATATTATTTAATTTGTTTATATGCTTTTTTATTCTCTTTCTCAATTCTTAGTTCTACAGTCTCAACATTAGTCCGAGACTATCAAGTTGCTCTACAATCACTTATGAGAATGTTGTTATATGTATCACCAATCCTATGGAATACCAGTTTAATAACAGAAACTTTTACAACTTATGGTCCTTTAATCGAAAATATTCTAAAGTTAAATCCTTTATTTTATATACTTGAAGGATTTAGAGACTCCATTCTAGGTAGAGCTTGGTTTTTTGAAGATTTATTATATACGGGATATTTCTGGGCACTAACATTTGCTCTTTTATATTTTGGTACAAAAATTCATATGAGATTCCGTAAAAACTTTATGGATTACATGTAGAATTAGGAGTTTTACTCATGAAAACAAAAGTTAAATTTAAAAGTGTGTATAAAACATTTGAACTTCACGCTAAAAAGTCCGAAAAAATTCTAAACTTATTTTCTATGTCCAAAAAGAAGGGAAAAGAATTTTTGGCCTTAAAGGATATTTCATTTGAAATTTTTGAGGGTGAAACTGTTGGTTTGGTTGGATTAAATGGTTCAGGTAAATCAACCGTATCGAATATTCTTGCAGGAGTTATTCAACCTAGTACTGGACATGTAGAAATAAATGGTGAAACATCACTAATAGCCATTTCTGCTGGCTTAAATGGAAGCTTAACTGGAATAGAAAACATTGAACTTAAGTGTATGATGCACGGCTTAACGAAAGAAAAGATAAAAGAAATCACACCAACCATTGTAGAATTTGCAGATATCGGGAATTATATCAATCAACCGGTGAAGGATTATTCAAGTGGAATGAAGTCAAGGTTAGGATTCGCCATATCGGTACACACAGACCCTGATATTCTTATTATTGACGAAGCTTTATCGGTTGGGGATTCTACATTTACTCAGAAATGTTTAAACAAAATGGATGAATTTAAGGAACAAGGAAAAACAATTGTCTTCATTAGTCATTCGGCTGGTCAGATGAAGGAATTTTGCGACCGTGTTATTTGGCTTCATTACGGTACTGTAAAAGAAACAGGTTCATCAACAGAGGTCGTAGAAAATTATCAAAACTTCACAAAATGGTTTAATAAATTATCAGATGCTGATAAAAGGGCACATAAACAAGAAATGATAAGTACCCAAGTAAGTGAGCAAGTTGAAAAAGAGTCTAAGCGTAACCATAGACCAATATTCAATATTAATTTTTTAAAAAATATTGTAGTTTTGACACCTGTGATTGTTCTAGGTGTGTTAATGCTAACCAGTTATTAGACAAAGGGTGAAATTTAAACATGGATGTTACCAAAGCCATTATTCCAGCGGCAGGATTAGGTACTCGTTTTTTACCGGCAACAAAGGCCCAACCTAAGGAAATGTTGCCAATTGTTGATAAACCTACTATTCAATACATTGTAGAGGAAGCGGTTCAGTCAGGTATAAAAGATATAATGATTATTAGTGGACGAGGAAAAAGAGCCATTGAGGACCACTTTGATAAGTCATATGAACTGGAAGAAAATTTGTCTTATAAGGGTAAAACCGAATTGTTAGAACAAGTTAGAGATATTTCGAACTTGGCTAACATTCATTACATCCGGCAAAAAGAGCCGCTAGGATTAGGACATGCGATCCTGTGTGCAAAAAGCTTTATAGGAAATGAACCATTTGGGGTATTACTTGGAGATGACATTATGTTTAATTCAAATAATACCCCTCCATTAAAGCAATTAATGGACAGTTATCAACAAGCTATGTCACCTATTGTTGGGGTGAAAGAAGTAGCTGAATCTGATACAAGTAAATATGGAATTGTAGATATAAAATCAAGTAGTTCATTCAATGGCTCTGAACTAATGAGGTTAAATGGATTAGTGGAGAAACCTAACCCAGAGGACGCACCTTCACGATACGCTATTATGGGGAGATATATATTGACTCCAGAAATATTTAGTTTATTGGAAAATCAAAAACCCGGAGCTGGAAATGAAATACAGTTAACAGATGCACTTCATGAATTTAATAAAACTTCTGACATCTATGGCTTGCATATGCAAGGGGATCGATTTGATGTAGGAAATAAGTTTGGTTTTATTGAGGCAACGATAGAAGTAGCATTAAAGAGAAATGATTTAAAAGATGATGTTTTAGAATTATTAAGAGATAAAGTAAGAGAATATGAATAAAAGGAGGGTGAAATAATGGACCAAGAAGCATCTTTAGATACAGTTTTAAAGCGAATTGACCAATTACAAGCCCAAATTGATAAAATAAATAAAGATAATCCATTGATTTCAATGCGAAAAAAGGAAGAAATATTATCACAATTATTAGATGAACGAAAGAAGCTAAAACAAGATATAATTCTATCTAAGTACAATGAACAAGAGCTTTTGGAAAGAATCAAAAAATATGAAAAATTAGTTGAAAGAGCTTTATCAGACCGAGAAAAAAACATTAACTACTTACAAAATCGAGTAACTGTTCTTGAACAGTCCTTTCCTCTTTACGTATCCAAGCGTTTAAAAATAGGTGTAAGTCAACCAAAACATCTTCCTAAAGAACTTTTTAATGTGTCTAAAGCAGTTGGCGGGGCCTTTAAAAGAAAACTAACGAAGAAGAAAAGAAAATACAATAAAGTTAAATTGCCATTTGCCATGGGTGAAGTTCCAAAGGTCTCTGATCAATTCATATTAGACAGGGAAAAACTCATCAATAAAAAAGCCAATGAGTTATTTCTTATGGGACTATATAATAATCCTCAAAAGCTTAAGGAATTAAGAGTTGCTGCTATTTTAGATGATTTTTCTTATCAAGCCTTCAAGTATGATGCAAATTTAATTACATTTAGGCCGGATAATTGGTTTGAAATATTAAAGACAGAACTGCCACATATGTTACTAGTTGAATCTGCTTGGAAAGGGAATAGCGGTTCCTGGCAATATAAGATTGCCAAATATAATATTGATCAGGGCTCTGAGCTTGATGAAATGTTAAAGTGGTGTAAACAAAATAATATACCTACTGTTTTTTGGAATAAAGAAGACCCTATCCATTTCGATCGTTTTATAAATACGGCTAGTAAGTTTGATTATATTTATACTTCTGATGCAAATTTAATAGAGCAATATAAAGAGGTGACTGGGAACGATAATGTCTATTCACTTTCATTTGCTGCTCAACCAGTTCTTCATAATCCAGTCAAGGTACCAAATTACAAAGAGAACAATATAAGTTTTGCTGGCTCTTATTACGCAAACCGACATGAACAAAGAAGAATAGAGCAGGAAAACTTATTAGAGGTTTCTAAAAAGTATGGTTTAGTAATTTTTGATCGGAATTATAATGCCAATAACGTAAATCCGCATATGCAATACCCTGAAAAATTTAGCAATCACATACAAGGTTCACTACCATATGAAGAACTAGTGAAGGTATATAAACAGTTTAAAATATTCCTAAATGTGAATTCAGTTAAAGACTCTCCAACTATGTTTTCGAGGAGAGTATATGAATTATTGGCATGTGGCACCTCTGTTGTATCAACAGACTCGGTAGGAATTAATCAACTGTTTGGTGATTTTGTCACACAAATTCATGGAAATGATGACGTTGAGGACAAAATAGGTTCAGTCATTAACGATGAGAATTTAAGAAATCGTAATGAAATAAAAGGAATGAGAACTGTATTTGATGAACACACCTACGCACACCGATTATATAAAATAGCGACTAATGCTGGTTTTACAATTGAGAAACCATATAAATTTGATGTAGCTATTATTGGTAAGGTGTATTCGTCTGAAGAACTTGAAGGAATAAAAAATTCATTTTTTAACCAGAATTATAATTCAAAACACTTATTAGTTTTGAATTATATGGATGAAAAGCATAGTAATGAAGAGGATATCACATACATTAATATTAGTGAAGAAACAGATAATCTAAAAGCGACTGTTGACGGTTTTATAGCCAAATATGATTTAATTGGAACAATGAACCCCAATAATCATTATGGTAAATACTATTTATCTGACTTAATAAATGCTTATAAGTATTCTAAGGCTGATACTGTTGGGAAAGCCGCATATTATAGTGTTGAGAATAATAATCTTAAGGAGAACAATAAGCAATCTGAATACACATATACAACATCATTGCTCGGTGACGCATACTTAATGAAAACAGATAATCTTAAAGAGTTTAATGTGAGTATCACCGACATGATTGAAGGTACAATTGATTTAAGTACGTTAAATTCTTATGGGATGCGCCTGTTCTCAACAGACATTTATAATTTTGTAAAGAATTCTGTAACAAACATTCCAAAAAATGAAGTAGATATCTAAAAAGAGAGGGGGATACCTCTTTGGACCAAACAAGGTTAAATGTTTTAATATATGGAGACGTGAATGCAAATATTATTGATGGATCATCAATCTGGCTGTCATCTATATCTGAGACATTAGCTCAATTTGAAGATACCAAGGTGAATATTTTATTAAAATTTCCTGTTGTACGAAAAGCAGTACTGAACAACCTCTTTGATTATAATAATGTTGAGATGGTAGATCCCTTCTCTCAAGGGCTCGCGAAAAAAAAGAATAAGTCGTATCTATCCGCGACTTTAGCAGCAGAGATAATTGATGAACTAGACCAGGAAAACCACTACGATTTAGTGATTATTAGAGGCTATAATATAGCGAAGGAAATTTCTCAAGTTTATAAAATTTCACATAAAACCATATTTTATTTAACCGACTTTCCCCAGGAGAGAGAGAAAGTCACTAAAGAAGATATGATTTATCTAAGCACATTGTATAATAATAGTGCTGCCTTAGGGTGCCAAACACCTAGGTTAATTGAGTATTTTCAATCATTGTTAAATATAGAACAAAACGACAAGTTTTTATATGTTCCACCAATGATTCCAAATCAAGAACGTAATATAAAAGAATTTAATAATAATAATAATACCCTGATTTATGCTGGAAAGTTTTCTCCCTTATGGCGAGTACCTGATATGTTCAGGGTAGTTGATTCAATGGATGAGGAGAATTTAAAATTTGTAGTAATTGGAGATAAATTTCATAACTACCCTTTTCAGTATAATTATAAGTATAATGTTGAGCGAATATTAAATGAATCCGAAAAAATTCTTTGGAAGAAGGGACTAACTAGAAAGGAAGTTCAAACTGAAATACAACAAAGCGATTTAGGTGTATCCTGGAGACATGAAGCATTAGATGAAAGTATGGAACTTTCCACCAAAGTATTGGAATTCGGGATAAATGGTAAACCGGTTATTTTAAACAGAAACAAATTACATGAGAGCATATATGGACCTGATTACCCATTGTACGCTAATAGTAAACGAGAATTTGAAGAGAAAATCAAGCTGGCATTTACTAATCCTGAAGTATATCGTCATGCAGCTAAGGTTGTCTATAATGTTAGTCAAAATCATACCTTCAAAAAAGTTGCAGAACATCTAAGGCCTAGATTAATGGAAATAGCAAATAACACTAAGGAATTTAAAGTAATCAATGAGCGTTTATTTGATAAAATTCGACTATTATTTGCGGGACATGATTTAAAATTTGCACAAATGATTATTGATTACTTTAGTGCTCACAATGATTACATCGTAAAGATTGATCAATGGGATGGGCATAATACACACGATGAGTCCTTAAGTGAAGAGTTATTAAACTGGGCTGATGTTATAGTTGCCGAATGGGGATTAGGAAACGCGGTATGGTATTCGAATAGAATAAGTGAAAATCAAAAAATGATTATACGCATGCATTTGCAAGAAAAGAATACAGAGTATCCAAAGGAAACCAAATGGAATTCTGTTAATAATATTGTGTTTATTGCTCAAGGAATCAAAAATGATATATATGAAACCTTTCCGTTTATCCCAGAGGAAAAAGCAAAGATTATTCATAATCTAGTTGACACTGAAAAGTTAGATAAACCCAAGCTCCCTGATTCAAATTTTAATATCGGTATGCAGGGTATTTGTCCAAGCAGGAAGAGACTAGATCTATCTTTGGAAATTTTTGAAAAGTTATGGGAGCAAGATAAAAGGTATAATTTAATTGTGAAAGGAAAATTACCAATTGAATATAAGTGGTTATGGGCAAGAACAGCAGAGAGAGAATATTATACGGAATTATTCACAAGGATAAACTCTAGCCCATGGAAAGATTCAGTTATTTTTGAAGGTTGGGGAGATATTAGTGAATGGTATCAAAAGATAGGTTTTGTACTATCTCCAAGTGATTTTGAAAGTTTCCATCTTGCTGTAGCTGAAGGGATGGCTGCAAGAACTATTCCTGTCATACGCGATTGGGATGGAGCAGAATTTATCTATGAAGATAAATATATATATCATGATACAGAAGAAGCGGTAGACTTTATAAAACAGTTCAATTCTTTCTCTGAAGAAACTCAAAATGAGTGGAGAGAAAATGCTCGTAATTTCATTTTAAATCACTACGAAAAATACATGTTGTGCGAAAAGTGGGACCATTTAATAAAAGAAGTTTACAATAAACAATAGTAGGTCAATAATAACATTGAGGTATTCGTTAATCGAATACCTCATCTAATTTTACAATTTAATTGGAGGAAGAGGTATGCATGTTTTTCTAGGGGTTCAAAGTAAAAGAAATGTAGAAATAAGTCAGGACTTACTACAGAATATATCAAATAGAGGTTCAATCGTTCTAGGGATTGATACCCCACCAAAATTGTGGAAATCAGAGAAGTCCAATATAATAGTATCTTATTGGACAAATGAGGGGATACATCAAATGCCTAATGAACGTGATTTTGCCTTTACACTATCTGGATACACGAGTTCAAATATTCAAGATATGTATAAAAGGTTAAAAGATTCTTCTACGTATAAACAGAGCAACATGATGATTTCGAATATCAATGGTCTATACGCTGGAATATTTGCAAATAGCAAAAAAAACTATTTACAGGCTTGGAATACAGTTACGAGGGTGGAACCATTATATTGGGCAGAAGATGATCAGTATACATATATTAGTAATAGGGCGTTATTATTACATTTAATATCTACTAATAGAGAGACACCTAATTATAAATTAGAAAATCTAGTTCCATTCTTGCATAATGGATATTACAACTCTGATTTCACACCATATGAAAATGTGAATGTCTTACCACCTAATTCTACGATTATAACAACCCCTGAGAAAACGGTAATTGAAGACATAGATGATGCTTTAGGAAAACAATACTCGTTAGAACAGCCCACTGAACAATTTTATGATGATATAACACAAGATTTTATCAATAGCTTTAAAGTAATTAATGAAAATCATACACCCATTAATGCTGCGATTACAGGAGGAAAAGACAGTAGATTAATTGTAGCAGCTTTAAAGTATATTAATGCTGATTTTAAAACTTATACATTTGGATATGATGAAAATCCTGATGTAATTGTTGGTAAAAAAATATCAGATCTCCTCCAATTAGAACATTCGGTTACAACGCCAGCCACCAAGGAAAATCAATCAGGATTTGTTGTGCAAGACATTTTAAGTAGAACAACTAATATATTAAGTTTTACAGATGGGATGTTAACAGCGTATGAAAATGTATCTAGTAGATATACTTTTGATGCTGATAAAGTTATTCTTGGTGGACACGGTGGTGAGCATTTAAGGGGTGGCTATAACAGAGTTGTTAGAGAGCATAATCGAAAAGGACTTGAAACATTAATATTTAGAAAACTAAACCTTTTTAATGAACTTATTAATAAGGAAAATCAAGATACCTATGAAGAACAACTGAATCAGTGGTTACAAAAAAGGAGTCATTATTCGCCAGTTGACTTAATGACTAGGTATTTTATCGAATATAGGACAGGTCGCTGGTCTGCAGCCGCACGTACTGGTTTTAATTATAACTACCATTTGTATCAACCATTTTTTGATTCTAATCTAAATAAGTCCTTATTAAAAATCCCGTCTGAATTCTTAATAAATGATGAGGTGATTTACAACATACTGTTGAGGTTAGCCCCTGAATTAGTTGATGTTCCTTTTAACTCAGATCGTTGGAAGTTTGAAAAGGATGGCCCTTTAGCTGGGCAGGAAAAACAATGGGAACGGCGAACTCCAATCACTGCTAAACAGCAATCAAAGGGGTCGTTTAATTGGCGCCGTACGACTTTATCTGATATGAAACAAGCTATGATGGAGGAAATTTTCAGTAATGCTAGTAGTGATATTTTCAATATAGTAAATCGAAATGAAGTAGAAGCATTGTTCAATAATCAATCAAAGATAAATAACAAGGAAATTGATGTATTTGTCTGGAATTTATACACAGCTTCAGTATTATTATCGAACAAGTGGTTAGCTAAGAATAAGCCATCTAGGAAGGTTGAAATTGATTTGCCAGCAACCAAAACTGTTCTGGAAAAGGATATTAATTTTCATGATTTTAAAATTAATACAAACACGAAAAATCTAAAAGTAAAAGTAGGCAAATCTAAACTCATTGCAAAATATAATCATTCATCAACTGGACAAAATCTTTACATTCAAACAATGGGAGGCAAGTTTACTACCCCACCCCATAAAAAGTATAAGTCAATAACCACTTTGGGTGACTACAAAGAATATAAAATCGACTTTATGGGTTCATCAAAGAAAAGTAATCAAAAAATAATATTATTTTTTATGGCTTACGATGAAAATAAAAGAATTTATAATCAGTCAGTTACTTTTAATCTAACGAATCAACCTAAAAACTTTTCATATCAATTTAAACCACCAAAAGAAGCAACCAATTTTAAATTTGCAATAAAAGTGGTACAAAATAAAGAGAAGAAAGAGAAACTAAAAATAGAAAATATGGTCCTATCATACCTTATTTGATACTCAAAAGAGAGAACCACGCTCAATTCAGTGGTTCTCTTTTTTATATAATATTTTTTTACAAACATTTCTCCTAGTAATTCATGTGTTATTTATTGTAAAATTAGTAGAGGTTATAACTATTCTCTATTATAAAAGGAGGTGGAAGTTTTCATGCTAAAGGTAGGAAAAAGAGTAACAAGTGTAATAATAATCTTATCTTTGATCTTCTCACTAGTTCCGATACGTAATATTGTATCGGCAGAGTCTACAAATGCTTTTCAAGCAAATGATTTTAAACTCTATCAGGTAACCGGGGAGAAAACTATTAATGAGAAGGTAATTGTTTATCCCAATTCATACCTGTACGGTGTTGAAAAAAAAGAATATCCAAATAAAGTTTTCATTCAATATGGTACAGATAGAGTAGCCATTAATAAGGAGAAATTAACAGAAGTAGATATAGACAAAGAAACGGCCCCCTCTTTTGTAGAAATTAACCATGAAGATCTAGAGGAAGTCATTTTTAATGAAAAGCAATTCTTATATAATAATGAGTCGGGACAAAGCTTTCAAATCGCTTTTAGCCAGCAAACAAGCTACCCTATCGTAAATGAAGGACAAAATGGTAAGGCTTTCTATATTGGTAACGTTGCGTATGATATAGATGAGTCACAATCAGAAAATGAAACTAGTCAGGATGCTGACAAAGTAACAGATGAAGTAAAGCCAGATACACCTCAGCAAGAACAACTCAAAGAAAAAAGAAAGTCTTCTAATCTAGAATTAGATAAGAAAGAACATGGAGAAGGAAAGATTGTAGATGCGTTATCTGTATCCAATCCATGGAAAACCTCCAATGCCCAGTATTTTAAAGTCGATGAGGAAAAATTACCTGTTTACGATAATCGCTCTGGTGAAAATGTGGAAGTAGGTTATCTAAAACTCGGACAAGTCTATCCAAGAATCAGCTCCTATGGACCGAATTGGCATAAAATCCAGTATGGTGATATTTATGGATATGTATATGCTCCAGGTACCACACCTGTTGATGGAAAGCAAATTAAAAATAAAAACTCAAAATATGAAAATCAGAGCAGAAATTTTACAGCCTTACAAGATGTTAAAGTATATGACAATACATCAGGTGATTTAGTTCCTTTTGGTGTAATCAAAAAGGGAAAGAGTTATCCCATTGTTAGTAATTATGGAAATTGGTGGCGAGTTCTATTGTCCGATCGAGTGGGGTACGTGAACAAGGATGCTGTTAAGGTAGAAATCTCATCTAGTGATGAATATTTTCGAGTATTAACAGATAATGTCCCAATTTATGATAATCGATCAGGAAAACTTGTGAAAGTTGGAGAATTAACTGAAGGACAAGTTTATCCAAGAATCAGCTCCTATGGACCAAATTGGCATAAAATTCAATTTGGCAATATTACAGGTTATGTATATGCAAGTGATACAGAGGCTGCAACAGGAAAAAATATTAAAAATCAAAATAATAAATATGAAAACTCTGAAAAACTTATTACACCATTGGAAAAAGTCAGTGTATATGATAATTCATCAGGCAAATTAGTTGAAATTGGTAAGCTGCTCAAGGGCAAGAGCTATCCTATTGTAAGTGATTATGGTAATTGGTGGAGAATAATCTTTAGTGATCGGATAGGCTATGTACACAAAAATGCAGTTAGGACCAACTTCTCATCAAAAGATGAATATTTCCGTGTTTTAACTGACAATCTACCAATCTATGATAATCGTTCGGGGAAATTAATTAAGGTCGGCGAGTTAGCTAAAGGTCAAGTTTATCCGAGAATTAGTGACTATGGACCCAATTGGCATAAGGTTGAGTACGGTAATATTAATGGGTATGTGTACGCAGATGAGACAGAAAGTGCTAGCGGAACTAGTCTAAACAATGAAAAGAAAAAATATAGCACAATGGCACGTAGCATCACCCCGCTTCAAGATACACCTGTTTATGATAATTCTTCGGGTAAGTTAGTGGAATTTGCTACCTTGAGAGAAGGGAAGCCTTATCCTAAGGTATCTAATTATGGAAACTGGTGGCGAGTAGTTGTAGCTGGGCGTGAAGGTTTTGTTCATAAAGATGCTGTCAAACACAACTTCCGAAAAGGTGACAAGTACTTTAAAGTAATCACTGAAGACTTGCCAGTTTATGATAACCGAGGAAAAGGGTTGCAGAAGGTTGGAGAACTACGCAAAGGGCAAACATACCCTATTGTCAGTAACTACGGCAATTGGTGGCGTGTTCAATTTGGAAATGTATATGGATATGTTCATAAATCAGGAACTGAATATGGATATCAGTCAGATATTAAAAATTTGAATACATTATACAGTAAATCAAATGGTTTAAATATCGTTGCCATAAATGACGTAGTGGTTCATGAAAAAGGTTCTCTCACTCCATTTGGTGAATTAAAAGGAGGTACTAAATATCCTGTTTCATTTGATTATGGCAACTGGTGGGGAATTATATATAGTGATCGAGTAGGGTTTGTTCAAAAGAATGAAGTTTACAAAGAGTTTAGTCAAAGTGATCAGTCATTTATTACAACACGAGATACTCCATTATATATAAATGAAAATGGTGACTTAATAACAGTTGCCACACTTTACAAAGGTAATACTTTCCACAGAGTAGAGGATTATGGTAATTGGCACAAGGTACGTTTAGGGAATAGATACGCTTATATTTGGAAGAAAGCAACAGCTCCAAAAAATGAGCCTATTAATATTAAAGCATCAACTGGAATTGTTTCTACGATTAAGGATACAAAGCTTTATAATGATAAACAAGGATCAGGACCGGTTGCTAGTATACAAGCAGGACAGAAAATACCTTTGATAAAAAAAATAGATGATCAGTGGTCGACAACGGCTGTAGCTGGCAAGACTCTTTATATAAAAAATGACTATATTATTAATCTAGAAAAATATAGCTTTCATTCACAGACAAATAAAAACATCGATACAATTAGAACCCACATACTTGACACGCCATTTATAGGAGATAACGAAAAAACACCTGAAAATGAAACAGTACAAGCAGCTGATTTAATATTGGATAACAAGATTCTATTCCCGGAATTTTGTAAGGACCCTAAAAATAACGATTGTCCAATGAATTATGAAAATGGAATTGATTGGGTTCATGGAGAAGGAGTTAGTAAGGCTGACCAAAATTCATTCTTAAGGCAATTACATGGTATGTTTTTTATAAATGATTTAGCAGAAGCATATAGGACTACGGGAAATGATAACTATATTAAGAAAGGTTATCAAATTATCCAGAATTGGAAAGCGGAAAATCCTTATACAGACCCTAGTCATTATATGGCCTGGCATGATGAAGGAACAGCTAGAAGGTTGTCAGCCCTAGTAAATCTTTTTGATTCAGGTAAAGATGTCCTTACAAAGAGGCAACAATCGAATTTGTTTATGATCATGATTCAGCATGCAGACTTACTAGCAAGTGACCATTTCTATTCGGAAAACACAAACCATGGTATGTTTCAAGATGAAGCTTTAATTGGCTTTAGTAAGTATTTTTATGAATTTCCGGTCATGGATGATTATTACCAACTTGCAGTATCAAGAATGGAAGGTTATTTTGATTCGTTAATATCTAAAGATTTTGTTCATCTAGAACATTCACCAAGCTATCACCAGACCATTGCTAGTGCAATTAGATCTTATGGACTAACAATAAACGAGTTCGGCGATACCGGGCTTGCCAACAAGTTTTTAAGTAGATATCAGAAAATGGTAGATTACGCAACTCATGTTATTAAACCTGATGGAACTTGGCCTTTAATTGCTGACACCTATGAAAATAAAAATAATCCATCTAGAAATATGTGGCAAGAAAACCCATATTATCTTTATGCTTCTACGAATGGTCAAAGTGGGGAAATGCCACAAGTAACGAATAAGGTTTATCCTGATGCAGGATATGCAGTTTTCCGTGATAGGTGGACTAATACAGATCAAGGAACTTATGTATTCTTTACGGCTGCATACCACACTTCTTATCATAAGCATTCAGATGATTTAAGTGTTTGGATATATAATGATGAGGATATTATCTCTGAAGCAGGTCCATACAGTTATCTATTAACCGAGCCAACAACTAAGTACGCTTATTCATCTTATGCGCATAACACTCTAATAGTAGATGATAAAGGGTTACCTAGAGTAGATGGGAAGTTTAATAGGACGTATATTGAAAACTATGATTTAAGTAATGATAAAGCACCAAGTGTGACAGGAGTAAATAAAAGGTACGATGGCGTTACACATAAACGTCAACTAACGTATGAAAAGGCGAATGGATTCATACGTGTAAGGGATCAAATCTCTTCTGACAGCTCTCGTAACCTTAAACTACTATGGCATTTGGCTCCTAATGTAGTCCCATCTATTAATAATGACAATAATAAAATTGTCCTTAAGAAGGATGGACAACGAGTGATGGAAATTGACATTTCCGGTAGTGTCGATCCAAAAATAAAAAGTGTTTATGGAAACGAAGACCCAATCTATAAAAGTTGGTACTTTGAATACAGCAAACAAACTAAAGGTTTAGAAAAAGTCAATACACACACGCTTATTATAGAATATGAAGGACAAAATGCCTTAATAAACACATCATTTAATTTAATGAAATAGTTTTGAATTGGTAGATTGAAATATCTACCAATTCCTTTTTTTAGTTTTAAAGTTGTATTGAATTTCAAGATTAAACAATATATACTTAAATCTGTAATATTTCTACAAGAGAGGGGTTATAAATGGATAAAATTCGACAAAAATCGATTAACATTTTTACGCTAATTGTACTTATCTTTTCTATGTTCTCAACTCCGATAACGGTTTTAGGTGAATCAACAACTCAACAAACTAGTAATCTTAATTTATACCAAACTACTGAAGAGGTTATAGTAGAAAACACAATTGCTATTGAACCTAATACTTATCTATATGGAAGTGAGAAACAGGAACAACCAGGTAAAGTATTTATTCAATTTGGGAAATCAGAATTAACCTTAAATAAGGAAAAACTAAACAATGTAGAAATTACAGAAGAAAGTCCAATTTTTAAAGAGTATAAGAACAATAATGCTCTAGATAAAATAGTTGATGCCAACCAGAAATTATACCCAAATAATAGTAACTCAGAAACCCAAGTTACATTTCTTCAGGAAACTACTTACCCTGTGGTACAAAACGAACAGAAAGATGAAATTCTATATATAGGGAATGTAGAGTTTTATTTAACAAAAGAAGAGGAAGTAGTAGCAGAAACAGATCAACAGCAAGAACAGCAAATTACTACAGAAGAAGAAAAGCAGTCAAACACAAGTAAAGAATCAACAACTACTGAAGAGGACACCACTTTAGAAAAGGACTCTTCAAAAGAAGAATCCAACTTACAATCTGAAACCGAAAATGTAGACAGAGAAGAAGATACAACACAAGAAGAGCAAACAAAAAAACAAGAAGAATCGTCTGTCTCAGAACCAGAAGATGGGTCGCCAAAAGAGGAAAAGGTTGTACAAGCCTCATCTGTATCGAATCCATGGGAGACCTCCACTTCTCAATATTTCAAAGTCAACGAAGAGAAATTACCTGTATATGATAACCGTTCAGGAAAAAATATAGAAGTAGGTTATTTAACCAAAGGACAAGTCTACCCAAGAATAAGTTCTTACGGTCCAAATTGGCATAAAATCCAATACGGTGATATTTATGGCTATGTTTATGCCCCAGGCACAACTCCAGTTGATGGAAGTCAACTAGCAAATGAAAATAGCAGTTATGAGAATCAAAATAGGACCTTTGCAACGTTACAAGATGCAACGGTCTATGACAATACTTCTGGAGAATTAGTACCATTTGGAGAAATCAAAAAAGGAAAAAGCTATCCCGTCGTAAGTGATTATGGAAATTGGTGGCGAGTACTATTATCTGACCGGGTAGGATATGTAAATAAAGATGCCGTTAAGCTAAATTTCACATCCGGTGACGAGTATTTCCGCGTGTTAACCGATAATCTACCAATCTATGATAATCGTTCCGGCGATTTGGTCAAAGTCGGTGAGTTAACCAAAGGCCAAATTTATCCTAGAATTAGCGACTATGGTCCAAAATGGCATAAGATTCAATTTGGGAATATTACAGGTTATGTATATGCTGATGATACTGAAAGCATTAAAGGGGCAAGTATAAAAAATAAAAATAAAAGTTTTACTAATCAAAAGCGTACAATTACCCCTTTTGAAGAAGTGACTGTTTACGATAATTCATCAGGAAAACTAGTTGAATTCGGTAAGCTTGTTAAGGGTAAAAGCTACCCAATAGCTAGTGATTATGGCAACTGGTGGAGAGTAATCCTTAGTGATCGTATAGGTTATGTCAATAAGGATGCCGTTAGAGCTAGCATTCTTTCTAACGATAATTATTTCCGAGTGATAACTGACAGTACGCCAATCTATGATAATCGTACTGGAAAATTGGTTGAAGTTGGTGAATTGACTAAAGGTCAAGTTTACCCAAGAATTAGTGACTATGGACCGAACTGGCATAAGATTCAATATGGAAACATAAATGGATTCGTCTATACGAAGGATACTGAAGGTGCCATTGGAAACACTGTTAAAAATGAAATGAGCAACTTTGATACAATGGCTCGTAGCATCACACCACTTCAAGATACACCTGTATATGATAACTCTTCTGGAAAGTTAGTGGAATTTGCTACCTTGAGAGAAGGGAAAACTTATCCAAAGGTATCTAATTACGGAAATTGGTGGCGAGTGGTTGTAGCTGGTCGTGAAGGGTTTGTGCATAAAGATGCTGTCAAACATAACTTTCTTCCAGGTGATAAGTATTTTAAGGTTATATTAGAAGATTTACCAGTTTACGATAACCGTGGAAGTGGTTTGAAGAAAGTAGGAGAACTACGTAAAGGGCAGACCTACCCAATCGTTAGTAATTATGGAAACTGGTGGCGTATCCAATTTGGGGATATATACGGATATGTTCATAAATCAGGTACAGAGTATGGGATGAAGTCTAGTATTAAGAATTTAAATAAATCATATAGTAACTCCAAGGATACTAAAATCATTGCTTCCAATGAGGTAAAAATCTATGATAATTCATCAGGTAAACTAGTACCGTTTGGCAATCTTGATAAAGGTACAATTTATCCAGTTGCTACCCATTACGGTGATAGGTGGTGGAGAATTATCTATTCAGACCGTATAGGGTATATAAGAAAAAGCGAAGTCAATATATATGGTTTAAAAGAAACAAAATATGATTATAGTTTTGCTGACATAGTAGATACACAAATGGACGGTACCCCTAAGCGAGACGGTGCAGGAAAAATTCCAGCAACTCGAGGAGAAGTTGAATTTTATGCAAACCCATTAAATTTTCCAAAAGGTACAAAAGAATACTATCAATTTCTTGTTTTATCTAAGCCATTAGGATTAAATGCGAAGCAAGTAAATGAGAGAATCCTTTATAATAAAGGAAATCTTAAGGGGCAAGCGCAAGCATTTATTGATGCAGGTAAAGAGTATAATATTAATGAGGCATATTTAATAGCCCATGCATTGCATGAAACTGGAAATGGCGACTCAACACTAGCAACTGGTATACCAGTTGACAAAGAAGGAAAAGTAACTAGAGATTCTGATGGGAATATCGTTCATAATTCAAAAACTTATAAAACGGTGTATAACATGTATGGTTACGGTGCCTATGATTCATGCCCAATAGAATGCGGTGCGAAGTATGCATTTGATCAAGGATGGTTCACACAATCTGCCTCGATTATTGGTGGAGCTAAAAGCATATATAACTATATAAATCGAGGTCAGGATACGCTTTACAAAATGCGCTGGAATCCAATTAGTCCTGGTTATCCACAGTATGCTACTCATGTAGCTTGGGCAACGCTACAGACCGGTAGAATAGCAGAGGTCTATAGCTTATTAGATGACTATACTTTATATATTGATATTCCAGTATTTAATAGCCAGCCAGTATTCGGGAATGATGTGTTTGGAATGACGAATTCTTCTGGTAGTAATCTAAACTTTAGAAGTGGTCCAAGTACTAATTACGATGAAATAGGAAGTATACCTGATGGGTCTAAAATTGAGGTTATAGGCTCAAATCCTAATGGGTGGTATAAGGTTAAATATTCAGGTAAAACTGGTTGGGTAAGTGCAACTTATGTAAATTTAATATACTAAGTTTTGGACTTCTAATCACCATATGCGAATTAATTCGCATATGGTGATTACTTTGTTTTATGGCTCTAAGATATATTTTGGAGTTCTAATAATTTTCTGATAACTTTTTAGGGCAAAAGAAAACACACAATCTCCTGATTTTGGTGAATTTTGTTTAGACCAATAAAAAAACAAAAAGGAAGAGATATGTGTACATGCATTCTAACCGGTGTTTAACAGGATAGATGAGTTTATCATTACCAAATCTTTTTGGGAAGAGGGCTACTATTAATTTCATAAAGAGTTGGTGCGTGTTCCTCACTACTGTCCGTTTTGTATTGTAGACAGATCACGGACTGAGTCCATGATCGTCGCGTACCGAAGATAAATAATAACAAAATATTTGGTAGACAAATGCCTTATATTATCGGAAACATCGTTCTGTTTGTGAAAATATAGATTGCAGTAAACGATTCTATGGAGACAATTCGATTGTGGAACGTTTCAAAGAAAATCTGAAGAGTTGTTTAACTAGGCGATAGGGATTGAATTTATCAATCTTATGAACTTAAGGGACGCGGTTTCTCGCTTTGATACGTCACCAACAACGTCATGCGCTGCTTTTAATGAGATTAGTTCGTATATGTGTAAGTGAGACAAACAGTTGCCAGAAGTTATTGCGATTGATGGGTACAAAGGAGATTCAGGTGGAAAAAGGTATTAAACGATAGTAAGCCCTCTAGCTAGGGGGCTTACTATCGTTTTCAATAAAGTTTATACCTATAGTGAATCCTAGCCATTGAAATAGTCCGATTGTTGCATAGGATGGCGAATTGGGAAAAAGGGTTAGTTCAAAGTTAACTAACATTAAGGTAGCTAGTAAAAAGAAAGCTGAAAATTGTCCAGCTATTGATCCTATATTTTTCAAAATCGATTTCCAAATGTAGTACAAAAGAACAATAAATACGAAAAAACCAATTATGCCCACTTCTACTAATATCTGCAAATAAACATTGTGGGTTGAAAGGACTTTTCCCATATCCAAAAAATCAGCGGGTCGAACCCCAAATCCTTGACCAAAGAGTGGCGATTCAATAAAAACTTCTTCAATCATTGTATTCCACAATTTTATTCTTCCTTCTTCTCTAAAAAAAGGCTTGTTGAATAAGTAAGTCGATAAATTATTTAATGGAGTTTTTAAGTGTGTTCTAGAAATAAATAAATATACAAATGTAAATAGTATATTAAATAAGGCTATAAAAGGGAAAGTCAATTTAAACCATTTATAAGAGATTTTATATATACAAAAAGATATTAGAAATGTAAAGATTGCTAAAAATACAGCTCTAGACGAGGTAGTGTAAATCAATATAAGTCCCAGTAATGAGATTGTAGCAAAATATATTCTTAGGAACTTTTTCGAGTATATTGAAGCTAAAGTAATAAAAAACGTTGCTAAGAATAAGAACATTGCTAAACCATTTTGATGCTTAAAATAACTGCGAAAAGTCCAAGTAGGGAAATCTTGATAAACCCAATGCCTAAAAACAATAAGAACAATAATGCTTAGTCCTAAGGAAAGAAATGTCAATGAATTTTTATTCCATTTTATTAAAATTAAACTAAGTATAGCAAGAATATAAAGAGTCAATTTGTAAATATTTTCAAAGTTGTTATGGTCTTGATATAAAGAATAACTAACATAATGGGTCGCTAGGAAGGTAACAAATAATGGTAATAACTTCTTATATGATAAAGCCTTTCTCAAATTAAAAAGTAAATAATAACAAAATATTGCAGTAAGCAACATAAAGGTAGCATCAATACTTTTCCAGCCAAAGTTTGAGTAATCAGCGTTATTTATCAAACTGGCTGTATTCAATAGTAAAAAAACACATAGAGCGAATTGCATATATAACCTTATATTTTTGTGTTTATCATCAGAGGTCTTTATCATTTAGTTTTCTCCTTTTTTGTAAACATATTATTAGAGCAATATTCTTTTAAAATGGTGATTCAATTTTTTGATTATACCATATTATAGTGTAATCAATCAGTTATTTTTCTACACTATTTTTCAAGCTATGATAAGACTTTAATAGTATTATTTATATAACCATTAGCTGTGTATCCATGTGATAACTATTGGAATTCACAAATATCTACAATATTGATACATATTTTGTGTCCATTTCCGACAAAATGTTTCATTTTACCACTTCCATTTGACCTATGAAAATGTTACTATGAACTAGTCAAAACATGACGTAACATATTTGTAATAAATTAGCGAATAAAAAAATATAGATAAACTCAGCGTCTAATTACAGATAACAACATACATCCCAAAAAACTGATGTTCGAGAGTATAAAAAAACGATGATATTTTTATGCTTTTTTAGAATGTCTTTTTTTATGTTAATTTTTGTCGAAATTAATTCTGTTTTTTGTTGTAAGTAGTATAAAAATTCTTTAAGATAATAATAGAAAATGTTGGATAATGGACTATTAGGAGGAATTGTTTTGAAAAAAGTTAAAAAGGCTATAATACCAGCCGCAGGATTAGGAACTAGATTTTTACCTGCAACGAAGGCAATGCCCAAGGAAATGTTACCGATCGTAGATAAACCTACTATTCAATATATTGTGGAAGAGGCAATAGAGTCAGGGGTAGAGGATATTATTATCGTAACAGGTAAAGGGAAAAGAGCGATTGAGGATCATTTTGATAATAACTTCGAGCTAGAAGAGAATCTATTAAAGAAACAAAAATATGAGATGCTTCATAAAGTGAAGCAACCAGCCCAAGTAGATATTCATTATATTCGTCAAAAGGAGCCTCAGGGATTAGGTCATGCAGTGTGGTGTGCAAGAAAATTTATTGGCGATGAGCCTTTTGCCGTTCTTTTAGGTGATGATATTGTACAAGCTGAAACACCGGGTTTGCGACAATTAATTGAACAGTATGAAGAAGTAGAATCATCAGTATTAGGTGTTCAAACAGTTCCGGATAATGAAACGCACAGATATGGAATTGTAAAGACACTTGATCAGAACAGTAGGCGACATAAAGTTGGTTCATTAGTAGAAAAGCCGGCTCCTGGAACTGCTCCGTCTAACTTGGCGATTATGGGTAGATATGTCTTAACACCTGAAATATTTACATTTTTGGACAAACAAGAAAAGGGTACTGGTGGAGAAATCCAGCTTACCGATGCAATTGAAAAAGTTAACGAAATCCAAGACGTATATGCGTTTGATTTTGAGGGAAAACGTTATGACGTAGGTGAAAAATTCGGTTTTATTAAATCAACAATTGAAATGGCACTTAATCATGATGAATTAAAAGACGATTTAACCAAGTTTATCGAAAATATTGTAGAAACCAATAAGGTAGGTAGATTATAATATGCCAAGTTTAGATACAAATTACAATAAAACTATTAATCAAAGTTATGAATATCAACAAGTACAAGAGACCCCTGATTTATCGAATATTTATTTTTTTGTTAAAAGATTTATTGACATCCTAGGTGCATTATTTGGATTAATAATTTTATTTCCAGTCCTACTTATTATTAGTGTTTTTTACCTTTTTGGTGATAATAAAGGAACCGTATTTTTCAAACAAAACCGCTTTGGAAAAGATGGAAAAAAATTCTCTATTTATAAATTCAGATCAATGGTGGTTAATGCAGAAGAAAAACTCAAAAGTAATCCAATGCTATATGAAAAGTATATTAGAAACAACTATAAACTTGAACCAGGAGAAGATCCGAGGATTACAAAGTTTGGTCAGTTCCTTCGAAAAACAAGTTTAGATGAGTTACCTCAATTATTTAACGTTTTAAAAGGTGATATGAGTCTTGTTGGTCCTAGACCAGTAGTTGAAGATGAGTTAGTAGAGTATGGAAATAGACGAAGTACATTTCTTGCTGTAAAACCAGGGGTTACTGGTTATTGGCAAGTTAGCGGTAGAAGTGAAGTTGGATACCCTGAAAGAGTCGATATCGAGCTTTATTATGTTTTTAATCAATCCTTAAAATTGGATCTTAAGATTATTCTTAAGACATTTTTAATTGTTGTAACTAAAAAAGGTGCTTATTAATTTACTTTTAGTTACAACAATTCAATTAATGATTACAAAATAAATAAGGAATATCTCAGAACCTATTCCTTGGATTAGAAAGGAAAGGTAAAAAATTGAAAAAAAAACATGTTGAACTACACTGTCATACACATTATTCCCATGATAGTTTGCTTAATAAGTGGTTTTATCTATTTATGTTTAAACTTCGTAATATACATGTTGTTGCAATAACAGATCACAACGAATTAGAGGGAGCGAAGAAATTCAAGCCTTTCTTAGAAAAAAGGGGAATAAAGGTTATTTTAGGGGAAGAGGTATTTACGTCAAAGGGTGAAATTATAGGTTTATTTATTCATAACAAAATTCAGCCTAATTTATCCCCTAAAGAAACAATGCTTGAAATAAAAAAACAGGGTGGATTGGTCTATATTCCCCACCCATATGATAAAAAAAGATATAAAACCGTCTTAAATGAAGAGGAAATAGCTACTAATATTGATTTAATTGATTTTATTGAGGTTCATAATGGCAGGAATATAAAAACGGAATTCTCGGATAAACAGTTAGCGATTGGGAATAAATATGGAAAGACCTCACTTATCGGAAGCGATGCCCATACCTTCATAGAATTAGGGAGAAATTTTAACATTATGGATGAGTTTCATGACCCTAATTCCTTCATAAAAAGTGCAAAAAAAGCAGGATTTCAGAAACGGGAATGTCTCGATATTTCTCATACTTTAACTAAAATTGTACGATTGATTAAATTACTAAAGAGGGGTCGTTTTCATGAAATCTATCGAGTTATCCTTAAACGATACAAAAGAGAAAAGCATTGAGTTAGCTAAGAAAGTTGAAAAAAACTTTAAACCAGATGTAGTCGTTTTTATTGCAACTGGTTCTTATCATATTGGAAAGACCATTAGTGATTATTTTGATATTCCCTTAGTCGAAGTGTTTGCTGTACGTACAGGAAATAGTCTGAAGAAGTACATGAGTCCATTATTACAACTTATTCCTAAGGGGATTAAAAATACTCTTCGAAAAGCTGAATTGAAGTCTGGAATGCATAATAAGGATTCTGAGAGAAAAGTATTTATAGAAAGGGATAAGCATATTTTAATTAATGCTAAAAGAATCCTTATTGTAGACGATTCAGTGGATACAGGAAGTACAGCAAAACAAGTCGCAACATTTGTTAAAGAAACAGTTAGGAATGCTGAAATTAAATTTGCTAGTATTAATATCTTTGATGAGAGCAAGGAAGTATATAAAGTAAATTATTTTTTATACGAAAATCATATCATTAGTGGTCCTTGGTCTAAAGATTCGAAGTATCACAAACAGTTTTTAAAAGAATACGATTCTTATAAAAAGGCGGTAAAAAGTAATGAAAGCTAAGGTAAGTGTCGTAGTGGCTGCTTACAATGTAGAATTATTTCTGTATAGATGTTTGGAGAGTTTACAAAAACAAACATTACAGGAGATAGAAGTTTTAATTATCAATGACGGATCGACTGATCGAACAGAAGAAATAGCAAAGTTATTTGAAGTTAGTGATAATCGTTTTAAGGTTATTAGCCAGATCAATGGAGGATTAAGTGCCGCGAGAAATACGGGTATAAAAAGCGCGAGCGCAGACTACATTGCCTTTCTAGATGGGGATGATTATGTTGATCAGACAATGTACGAAAAATTGTATAGAAAAATGATTGGTAAAAGTTCTGATTTATCTATATGTGGATTCCATAAGGTTTGGGAGACAGTAGACTTTGAAGAGGTAAAAAGGAAAAGTTATCATCTGTCCCGATCTCATTTAAAAGGAAATATTATCGAGAACTTTTTGGCAAGACATGACGAACCTTTCGTAGTAGCTTGGAACAAGCTGTATAAAAAAGAAATTATCACAAAAAATAACATTTACTTCGAAAATCGGGCTTTTTTTGAAGATGTTGGATTTATTCCTCGATATTTATATTATGTAGAAGGTATTTCAATAATAGAAGAAAACTTATTATTTTATATACAACGAGCAGGTTCCATAACCAGCAGTTATAACCCAATTATTGAATCTTCTTTTTCACAAACTGTTGCTTTATTAAAAAGCTTTTTTAAAGACAGAGAAGATAATAAAGAATATCTAAGTGCAATGGAATTACGACTATTGATTTATTGGATAAATTATTGTTTACGTAATAAAAAGGGAGTTAATGATTTAATAAAACAAGTAATTAGTAAACGTAAAAGTGTACGGCTTCTTCCTCTTAAACATAGAGTCGCCGTAATTTTAATGAGACTCGGCCTTTATGAAAAAATAGCATCGAGATAAGAGGGGGAATTAAGAATGTTCATTTATGTTTTTTTGCTATTATTTAGTTTATTTGTCATTCTAGCATACAGGTATGAGTATCTAATAAGAGACTTGGGATTACAAGGATTGAAATGGTCTCAAAAAAGTATTTCCTTCTTTCATAAAAATAAAAACCGTTTTTATTATATTCTTTTAGTTTATATGGCTTTAATTGCTAGTGTTCGGTATTACGTAGGAACAGATTATTGGAAATATGAAGAAGGTTATATAAACAATGATTTCTGGTTCCCTGAAGTCGGCTTAAAAGTTGTTGCCAATATATTTCACTTTTTTAATCTTGATGTTCAATTATTCTTTTTAGCAATAGCGATTTCCATTCAACTTTTGATTGTAAAATCACTAAGAGAATACAGTGAAAATAACAGAGAAATATTAGTTTATGCTTTGTTTTTCTTTATTACTTTTTATTATTTTAATCACTCAATGAATATTATTCGCCAATATATTGCAATTGGAATTCTCTTTTTAAATTTTAATAACATTGTAGAAAAGAAATTTATTAAGTATAATATTTATTTTGTGTTTATGTTGCTTTTTCACCAAAGTTCAATAATACTTTATCCAGTTTATTTTATACCTAGATTATTTAAAAAAGTCATAAATAATAGATCGTATAGAAATATAGCACTATTGTTGTCTTTTGGACTTATGTTTGTTCGATTTGATGAACTCATTACCAGTATTTTATTAAAGTTTGGTGGCCGTTTCTCATATTATGCTAAATGGGGAGCGGAAAAATATCTAGAATACGACTTATCTTGGAAAATGCTGATTGTTTTAATAGTCAAATTAATAATCACATTATGGATTGTAAACAACAAAGAGAAGTTTATAAAAACAAAAAAACAAGAGGTCTTATTTACAATTTACTTTTTTGGTATGGTACTTACATTTATACTATATCCAATGTTAATATTTAGAAGGCTCCTTATGTATATCAATATTGTAGAAATAGTTATTTATGCTTTGTTTATCCAAAAACAAAGCAAACATGGAAAAATGATTTTAATTTCGTGGGCTCTTATGTATTATTTTGCACATTTATTGTCTGGATTCTCTGATCCTTTACCTTATCAAACTGTTTTCTAATATGAAGGTATTTCTAGATAATTTATTAGTTCGGGATTTTACTTAAATGGTGAAAAAATGAATGGTGAAATATCACTTTATTAAATTAAGCATACAAGGTGGAACGATCCCTTTCAATAAGAGGTGACAGTATGAAGGAAAAAACAAGTAAATTTTTCAAATTCTTGCAAAAGGATATTGTCTTGATATATCAAATGGGGAAGGTTGGGTCAACGAGCATTGAAGAAACGTTAGAAAAGTCTCCACTTTATATCGAACATGCACACAGTTTAAGGTCACCAATGACTTATGAAATGTTTAAAAGGTTTTCTTCAACCCGTTATTATCTGCCTCTTTTATCAAGACTTCGACAAAAGATTAATGGAGTTGTGAAAAAGGTTATCTTTAATAATAAAAAAAACATTAAAATTATCTCTTTGGTTCGAGAACCAATTTCTAGAAATATATCGATGTTTTTTCAAGATATTCACATACCGATCTTTGATATGGCTAAATATTATAATGGCAGAAAAGATGGGGATGTCAGCTTAGAAACTTTAAAGGATCTTTACTTTTCTAAGTTAAATCATAAATACGGTGTTACATGGTTTGAAAATGAGTTTGAAAAAACCTTTGGGATAAACATATATGATTATGAATTTGATAAAGAAAAGGGCTTCACAACCATTTCCCAAAAAGGTATAGATATTATGGTTATTAAGATGGAGAAACTCGGCATTTTAGAAGAAGAAATAGGCAACTTTTTAGAAATGAAAAACTTCAAATTATCTAAAGCAAATATCTCGGGAAGAAAGTGGTATTCTGAATTGTATATAAAATTTAAAGAAGAATTTTCACCTTCTGAAGAGTATGTAGATAGTATTTATAATAATCTTTATATGGAACATTTTTATACAGAAGAGGAAATAAAGAAATTTAAGGAAAAATGGCTTAAAGCAGAAAAAATCTAATGAAAGTTTTAGCCAAGGATAATTTAGAGTTGCTAGACAAATGAATTAGCTGAAATGTTTAAACGGTCATTCACTAGATAAGCACTACTAACCTTATTAGAAAGTAGTGTTCAAAATTGGGTCAATATATATGATTGACGGAGGAAAAATAGCCTATGCTAAACAAAATTAATCGTATTATAGCTTGTATGAAAGAATACTTTTTTGATTTTTTATATTTAATAACTCATAAAGATGTTATTTTAATCTACCAAATGGGAAAGGTGGGTTCCTCCAGTATAGTCAAATCATTGAAGGATATAGGGATTTATTGCATTCACACACATCGTTTAAATACAAAATATCCATTTACAACTAAATTTCAAAAAATTTATCAAACATTAAGAGCTAAGATGATTAAAAGGTTCTTAAAAAATAAAAATATAAAAATTGTTACCTTAACTAGGGATCCAATTGGGAGAAACTTAAGTGGTTTCTTTCAGAACCTAGAAGACTTTACTTATCAGTCAAATACTCAGCAACAATTTTTATTAAATTTATTTTTTGAAAAAGAAAATAGCTTTTATACTATAAATTGGTTCAATAATGAAATAAAAAAAATTTTTGACATTGATGTTTATGAATATTCTTTTCCAAAAGATAGTGGATTTCAAATTATTAAAAAAGGCAACGTTCAAATCTTTGTAACCAAAATAGAACAGTTGAATAGTGTTCAATCAGAATTAGGATCTTTTCTTGGAGTAAATAATTTTGAACTACACAATACTAATGAGAGTGAAAAAAAATGGTATTCCAATTTACACAAAATAATAAAAAAAGAAATAAATTTCCCTAAAGAATATATCGACGATAGGTATGAATCGAGATATATGAAACATTTTTACACAGATGAAGAAATAGCAATGTTTCGAGAAAAATGGTTAAAATAGGGGATATTTATGTTTAAACGTGATTTTATGAAAAAAATTTTGGAAGCCTTTGTAGGTAAGGCTTCATTTATCATTTTTACGATGGTGTTCTCTCTTGTATGCACGCGGCTTTACGGAGTGGAAATTTTCGGGCAATATACTTACGCTTTTACGCTAGTTTCTATATTAATGTTTTTCGCTATCGCGGGTATGGATAATGGTTTGATGTACTTTATACCGAAAAACGGGAATGATTTTTTAAGTTTTAGTTTCCTATTGAATTTCATTGTTTCTTGTACGATTACGGTTTTAGCACTATACTTTGTTAATGAGGATTACGTTCGATTGATGCTTCCTTTAGTATGGCTTGTTTCAATGGAACAAGTATTTTTTGGTGTTTATCGTGCTACAGGAAGAATTAAGGAATATTTTTTTATAAATGGATTCATATCAATACTTTTAAGAGTTTTACTTGTGGGAGTTTTTTATTCGTTATTTGGAGGCAACTTTGCTTCTATAGCTTGTGGGGTTTACCTTTCGTTTTTTGTTGCTAATTTTATTTATTTTTTTCAAAACAAACATCGATTTCAGCGTATTAATTATAGTAAAAAATTTGTTTTTTACTCAGTCCCTCTAGCATTTTCTGCTGTTATGGGTGTGATGATTAATAAAATAGATATTATTATGATTGGAAATATGATGACTGAAAAAGAGGTTGGTATATATCAAATAGCAATACAGGTTGCAAACATAGCCGGCTTTATATTAATTATTTTTAACACTGTTTTTGCCCCAAAAATATCAGAGTTATATCATAATAGCAAAGTACAGGAACTAAGAAAACTTTATATCCACTCCACGCGAATACTAGGTTTAGTCTCATTCTTTATTATTACATTACTGATAGTTTTCAGTAAATATATTTTGTGGTTATTTGGTAGTGATCTCATTGAAGGGCAAGGGGTGTTAATTTTACGGTCAATTGGCCAATTTATTAGTTCTGCTGTTGGTAGTGTATGGCTAATGCTATCAATGACCGGCAAAACTAAGATACAGCTTTACGGTAATTTATTAGCCTTTACGTTAAACGTTAGCTTGAATTATATCCTAATACCTAAGTACGGAATAAATGGGGCTGCATTTGCTAGTATGGTTACTTTAATCTTTTTTAATATTTTAGGATACATTCTTGTTTCTAGGCAGTTTAAAATTAAGGCTTTTAAAATTATTTAAAACTACCCTTAAAAACAAGACATTTATATTAGTTCTTGCTATCCTAACTGTGTAAATTCCCTGTCAGTACTTTTAAACGAAATTATATATCTTGAAAAAAATACTATAAAATTGAAAATGATATTATAAAGATGCATTTGAAAATGTAATTACGTAAAATACAAGCTTACCTTAATACTACTAGGCAACATATTGGATTTGAGTAGTTATAAGGTTTAAAAATATAATTTTAAAAATCAAAATCAAAAAAATTGGGGGTATTCTTTATGGCAATAACACAAGATGAAACAGTTAAAAATCCAGCACACGGTGGAGAATTAGTTAACAGAGAAAGTGGAAATAGCACGCAAGATGACAATAACCTTAAGAAAATTATCATTTCAAAATGGACTATTTCTGACCTAGAATTGGTTGGGATTGGGGGATTTAGTCCACTTACAGGATTCATGGGAAAAGAAGACTACGAAAATGTAGTTCACAATTTACGCTTAACTGATGGAACTGTTTGGAGTATACCAATCACCTTACCAGTATCCAAAGAAGAAGCTGATAAAATTGAGATTGGTGAAGAAGTAGCACTAGTAGGCGAAGATGGTATTACTTATGGAACTATTCAGATTGAAGAAAAATATACTTACGATAAAGAAGTTGAGGCAGAAAAGGTTTATGGTACAAAGGAAGATAAACACCCAGGGGTTAAAAAAGTATATGAAAAAGGTGAAGTTTACTTAGCTGGACCTATAACTTTATTAAATCGCCCTGATCATGGTGAGTTTGAAGACTTTTATATGGATCCGATTGAAACACGCCAAATGTTTAAGGATTTAGGTTGGAAAACAATTGTTGGATTCCAAACCCGTAACCCAGTGCACCGCGCTCACGAATATATCCAAAAAACTGCATTAGAAGCAGTAGATGGATTATTATTGAATCCATTAGTTGGGGAAACAAAGTCTGATGATATTCCTGCTGATGTACGTATGGAGAGTTATCAAACTATTTTAAAACATTACTATCCTGAAAACCGTACACGTCTTGTCATCTATCCGGCTGCAATGAGATATGCTGGACCTCGTGAAGCGATATTACATGCTATTGTTCGTAAAAACTACGGATGCACCCACTTCATAGTTGGACGTGATCACGCTGGTGTTGGCGATTATTATGGGACATATGATGCACAAGAATTAATCTCCAAATATGAAGATGAACTTGGCATTCAGATTTTTAAATTTGAACATGCATTCTATTGCAAAAAATGTGAAAATATGGCATCAGCTAAAACATGCCCACATGGAAAAGAAGACCATGTTCACTTGAGTGGAACAAAAGTGCGTGAAATGCTTAAGAATGGTCAAAAGCCACCAAAAGAATTTTCACGTCCAGAAGTTGTAGAAGTTTTAATTAAGGGTATGCAAAAATAAAAGGGGCATCTCACCCATGTCATTTGAAATGGTGTTCGTATTAATTATGATATTAGCCATGTTAGGGGGGCTACTTCTTGAAGTAGCCCGCCCAGACATGGTTGTTTTTTCTGTATTAATAGTTTTGTTAATGTTAGACATAATATCAGTAGATGAAGCATTACGAGGATTCTCTAATGAAGGGATGCTCACCATTGCTTTATTATTTATTATCGCCGGAGCTATTCAGAAAAGTGGCTTGGTAGACAGGTTAATGCGAATGTGGGTTAGAAACAGCAATACCGTACGTGGCTCTATGATTCGTTTCTTTATACCATCGTCTATTTTTTCTGGTTTTTTAAACAATACTCCGATTGTGGTTACCTTTACCCCTTTAATAAAAAAATGGTGCGAAGATTATAATATTGCCCCATCTAAGTTTTTAATTCCTTTGTCCTATGCAACTATATTAGGCGGTACTGCAACATTGATGGGTACTTCGACTAATTTGGTTGTACATGGAATGTTATTGGACTATGGTTTTGAAGGATTTACCATTTTCCAATTGGCAGTAGTTGGGATCCCAATTACAATTATAGGTCTTATTTATATCTTTACTGTTGGATATAAAATATTACCTGATCAAAAAGGGTTTAAACAACAAATTAAAGAAGAATCAAGGGAATATATAGCTGAACTATTGGTAGGGAATGATTTTCCTTATATTAACCGCTCTGTACAAGAAGCGGGCCTTAGAGAGTTAAAAGGCTTATATCTAATTGAAATTGTTCGAGATAATGACCGAATTTCACCAGTTCGTTCAACAACTATTATTCAGTCAGGAGACCGTTTAATATTTGCAGGTCTTATTTCTACCTTAGCAGATTTACAAAAAACCAAGGGTCTATATTTAGAAACGGGTACGAATTTAGAACTTGATGACTTACGAAATGGAGTAAACCAATTGGTAGAAGTTGTGGTCTCCCATCAATCATCTCTATTATCTAAAACCATTAGACAATCGAAATTTCGTTCTAGGTTTGATGCTGGGATTATAGCAGTTCACCGTAATAATGAACGTATTAGGAGCAAAATCGGGGAAATTGTATTGAAACCAGGGGATACATTATTACTTTTAGCGGGCTCAGACTTTATCGAAAAGTTTCAGCAGTCTAATGACTTTTACGTTGTGTCCTCTTTAGAAACACCGGAACCCTTAAATGAGAATCCTAAAAAAGGATGGTTTTCTTTAGGATTATTGTTGATCATGATTGCCACAGTGAGCACAGGCTTGTTTTCTATGTTTAAGGCGATGGCTTTAGCAGTCTTTTTATTATTACTAACACGAGTTATCTCACCAGCCGAAGCAAAACAACATGTTCAGTTTAATGTGTTATTATTAATTGCCAGTTCCTTTGGGGTGGGAGTTGCAATGACAAAAACAGGACTTGCTCAATGGATTGCTGATGGTCTTTTAACTATTGGTAAACCACTTGGTCTAATTGCCATTCTTTTATTAACTTATATGTTAACGAATGTTTTCACTGAATTAATTACGAATAGTGCTGCTGCGGTATTAATGGTTCCAATTGGATTAGAAATGGCAGAAAAACTACAACTTGATCCAATGGGATTTGCCGTCATTATAGCAATCGCTGCTTCTGCAAGCTTTATTACGCCAATTGGGTATCAAACAAACTTGATTGTGTATGGACCAGGTGGATATAAATTTTCTGATTATATAAAAGTAGGAACACCATTAAGCATTCTTGTTATGATAACAACAGTAATTATAGTAAATATAGTATGGTTTTAGGAGGAAATTAAATATGAGTAAATCAACAAATATTGTATGGCATGATTCAAAGGTAACAAAAGAAGAACGTCAAAAATTAAACGGGCATAAAAGTGCGGTTCTATGGTTAACGGGTTTATCTGGTTCCGGAAAATCAACAATCTCCGTGGAGTTAGAAAAAGAACTTCATGCTATGGGAGTTCATACTTATCGTTTAGATGGCGACAATGTACGTCATGGATTAAATAAAAATGTAGGTTTCAGCCCAGAAGATCGTACCGAAAATATTCGACGTATTGGAGAAGTATCAAAGCTTATGGTAGATGCAGGTTTAATAACATTAACGGCATTTATTTCTCCTTATCGTGAAGATCGTGACAATGTCCGTCAACTACTAGATGAAAATGAATTTATCGAGGTATTTGTTAAAGCAAGTGTAGAAACTTGTGAAGAACGAGACCCTAAGGGATTATACAAAAAAGCGCGTGCAGGAGAAATCAAAGGATTTACGGGTATTGATGCTCCATATGAAGAGCCTAATAATCCAGAACTTATCATTGAAACTGATAAACAACCTCTCCAAGAGTCTGTGAAACTAATTGTTACCTATCTAAAAGAGAAAGGGTATATTCAATAATGAATAAAGATAACATTGACTTTGCGTACTTATCGAATATCGCCTTAAAAGCAGGTTCTGAAATCATGAAAGTGTATGAAAGTGATGAATTTAACGTTGAGATAAAAGATGATGATTCACCTTTAACCATTGCGGACAAGCGCTCACACAATGTCATTGTTGAAGGTCTTGAATCAAATTATGCGCAAATTCCTGTTTTAAGTGAAGAAGGCGCTGATATCTCATATGAAGACAGAAAAGATTGGGAGAGCTTCTGGTTAGTTGACCCACTAGATGGTACCAAGGAGTTTATTAAAAAAAACGGAGAGTTCACTGTTAATATCGCCTTGATAGAGGGACAATACCCTACAATAGGTATCATCTATGCTCCTGCTCTAGATACTCTTTACTTTGGTAAAGTAGGTTTAGGAGGATTTAAGTTAGAAAGGTTTTCAACGCTAGAAATTAAAAGTGAACAGGATCTTCTGAATCGATCTGAAAAGCTTTCACTAAACTCTAATGATGACTATGTGAAAGTGGTTGCGAGTCGTTCTCACATGTCTGAAGAAACACAAGCGTTTATTAATGATTTAGAGTCTAAACACAGTCAAATAGAGGTTGTTTCTGCTGGTAGTTCACTGAAATTTTGTTTAGTCGCAGAAGGTAATGCAGCCTATTATCCTAGATTTGCCCCAACAATGGAGTGGGATACTGGAGCTGGACAAGCTATTGTTGAAGCCGTTGGAGGTAAAGTATTAAAACATGAGAATAACGAACGATTTTCCTATAATAAGGAAAACCTTTTAAATGGCTGGTTTTTAGTTAAAAGATAAGGGTTTGGGGGATATATATGACTATTTTAGTAACAGGTGGAGCAGGTTATATAGGCAGTCACACATCACTATTACTTAACGAAAAAGGTGAAGATATAGTCATTTTAGATAATTTATCTAAGGGACATGCTGAAGCTACACTTAATCAAACGTTCTATAATGGAGACATTAGAGACGAAGAACTACTAGACAGGATTTTTACAGAGAATAACATAGACACAGTTATTCACTTCGCAGCTGATTCGTTGGTCGGCGAAAGTGTTGAGAATCCTTTTAAGTACTATGAAAATAATCTAATTGCGACTTATCAATTAATTAAGAAAATGGTTGAACATAATGTGAAAAATATTGTGTTTTCATCAACCGCTGCGACATATGGCAATCCATCATCTGTTCCGATTGAGGAAAAGCAATATACATTACCAACAAATCCATATGGCGAAACCAAGCTAGCTATAGAAAAAATGTTTCATTGGGCAGATCAAGCGTACGGGTTAAAATCAGTATGTCTTCGGTACTTTAATGCGGCTGGAGCTGATCCATCTGGCCGAATTGGGGAAGACCATAATCCCGAATCTCATTTGATTCCTCTTGTTTTACAAACGGCATTAGGACAACGAGATAAAATCTTTATTTTTGGTGACGATTATAATACGGAAGATGGAACTTGTGTTAGAGACTATATTCATGTCATGGACTTGGCAGAGGCTCATTACTTATCGGTTAAGTATTTGAGGGAAACTGAGGAATCAAATATATTTAACTTGGGCAACGGAAATGGTTTTTCAGTGAAAGATATTATTGAAACATGCCGTAAAGTGACAGGTGAAGTTATCGAGGCTGAAAATGCTCCAAGAAGACCTGGAGATCCTGCAGTATTAATTGCTTCTTCAGAAAAGGCAAAGAAACATCTGGACTGGAATCCGAATTACAATGATATTAACACTATTATTGAGCATGCATGGAAATGGCATAAAAATAATCCTAATGGTTTTAATGATTAACATCCAAAACAGTTAGTAAAAGCTAGGTAATATACTAGGCAATCGGTGTTATGCGCTCTGTTGTCTGTTATAGTTTACAGTTGAATTTAATTGAAATGGCGAGTGATGTGAGTATTCTTAAGATAATAATGATTCTCTTAGTTTAGCGGTGAGTATGAAGCTGTGAAGAACGGTGTGGATGGTTTTTTTAGTCAGTATCTATGTCATTTTGTTAATTATTTGCGAAAACAAAGAGTCATAGTTTGCTTTTTAACATATGTTTACTTTTATCGGTGTTTACATTTAAAAAAAGTAAGTACATTTAAGATGTGCTTTTCTAAAACATTAGGGTTTCTAATTTGCTTCTTGTTGTATAAACGAAAAACAAAACCATTTTGGGATGCAGATTCTACAAGTCATCGAAAGGTATGTAATATAAGATTGGAGCTGTTTTTAAATGAAGTTGCTAAAACTTCCCTCTTTTCCTTATTTTGATAGAAAATTCATTATTGTTGCACTTTTTCATTGGTTTTTTAGTTTTTTCACTGATCGTTTCATCTTTACGTTTTCAATTACTAATTTGCCCCTTTCAAAATTAGTTTTATGGTGCAGCATTAAAGGTTTATCCCTAATTCTTTTATTAGTAATGTGGCAATTTATTTCATATATAATCAAAAAAAGAGATCGTAACACCATTTTATTTATTAAGTATTCTTTGATTTATTTTGCAATCATGCTCTTTTTCCTTCTTCTTACATGGCCAGGTGTGTGGAGATGGGACGAATTTTTTGTTTTGGAAAAGGCAACTAGACTTGTAGTCAATCCTTGGCAACATTCACTTACATCAATATTATTTATGACTGCATTACAGATTTTCCCTTTCCCAGCGGGAATTCTCTTGTTTCAAAACATTATAATGTCCATGGTAGTTGGTTATATTGTTTTTAAAATGAGTCGTTTCATTGACAAAAAAAGGTATCTTTATTTGGTTTATGTTCCTTTTTTATCTTTGGCCGTTCTTGATAGTAATTTACATCCATTACGGTTGTCACTTTATTCGTATTTAGAATTATTTTTTATTACCTTTATTCTCTTTATGAGGATCGATAAAAGAAAGTGGTCCATTAAGTTAGTGATTATGAGTTCGTTTCTCATTAGCATCCTTGCCACATGGCGAGGTGAATCCGTATATTACGTTTTTCTTGCTCCTTTAGTCCTTATTTTATTGTTTAAATCAAAGTTGTTGAACATACACAAACTTATTCTTGTTGTGACAACATTCATAATGTTTTCGGGATTAAGCTCTTTTCAAAGTTACTTTATTAAAGACCAAAAAGAAAGTGATCGGTATGAGTTGACAGCAATAGTTGAACCACTTTTACCAATTGTTAAAGAAGCATCGCTTCAAGACGATCCAAGGTTAAAAGATATTAATCAAGTTATAAATGTAGAACTATTTATGAAACATAATCGAGGGATTGGTGCTTTTTGGAATGAAAAAGAGTTGATACGTTCTAATTATACACAAGAAGAGTTTAGCACCTTTAAAAATACGTATTATGAACTTGTTTTTTCTTATCTCCCTGTTTTTTTTCATGAACGAATTGATACGTTTCTCGCTACTTCTGCTTTTTTTCATGACCAATTAAACACACAACGTGACACGTCAAAATTATATTCTTTTAGAGGACCACCTTATGACAGGTTTAAACAATATTCACTAAACCACCCACCATATGTGGATGTAAGGGAGAAGACCATAAAGCTATTAGAAGGCCGTGATTTATCGAACTATACAAAAACTACGATATCCTATCATGTTTTTTATAATGTAATACCACCCTTGATGGCCATATTCATTATATTTATTATCTCTTTGATTAAGAAGAGGTGGACTAATTGTCTATTAACCATTTTGGTATTACTAAAAGTTCCGCTTGTGTTCGCTGCTGCTCCGGATCATTGGTTTATGTATTATTTCCCAGTATACTTGATTGGTTATGTCTTCTTAACCTTATTTTTAGTGATGTTCTTTTATAACAAAAAATATGAAAGTAAGGTAGATTTCTTTGTTTAAAAAATTACTTTTATTTTTATCATTTGTAGCAGTTTCAGGAATAGGCTGGTTGATTGACTTTGTAGTCTATACTATTCTAGTTGAATATGTAAAACTAAGTGTATTTGTTTCCAATATAGCGAGCGCATTACCTGCAATTACATTTGTTTTTCTCGCATCGACTAATAAAGTATTTAAATCAACAAATCCTCGAATTAGGCTTATTTATAAATATTTTGTGTACTTTGGTTACCAAGCTCTACTACTTTTACTTATTTCTTGGCTAGCTCAGTTTATTTATGACTTTATCTATCATTCAATGGTATTGCCACAGTCTATCTCTTCTAACTTGGCATTATGGGTAAAAGTGTTGATTACGCCAATAACGCTTTTGGCAAACTATATCGTGATGAAAACGTTGATCGAAAAATTATAAAGAAAGGACGAAAAATATGAAAGATAAAATATTATTATTTATCCCTGGATACAACTGTGAAAATCAAGTTATTCGGGTGCTAAACCAACTTGATAGTAAAGTGATGAGTTACATTTCTTCGGTAATTATGGTCAACAATAGAAGCACCGATAAAACAGAGGAAGTCGTCTCTTCTTACATTAACGAACACCCTGATTTTCCATTGACACTCTTACGAAATGATGAAAATTATGGGCTAGGTGGATCTCACAAAGTGGCATTTTCTTATGCGATTGAAAACAACTATGACTATGTAATCGTTCTTCACGGAGATGACCAAGGAAGTATTCATGATATTCTTCCAATACTTGAAAACAAAAAATACCAACAGTACGATTGTTGTCTAGGTGCTCGTTTCATGAAAGACTCGAAACTAAAAGGGTACTCTTCCTTCCGAACATTTGGAAACCGTGTATATAATCTTTTATTTTCAGTTGTTACTGGACGTAAAATTTTCGACCTAGGTTCTGGCCTTAACATGTACCATGTTGACATGTTGAAGAATAGCTTTTTTGAAAAATTTCCAGACAAATTAACGTTTAACTATTGTATGATCCTAGCTGCTCATACCTATAAGCACAGTCTGATGTTTTTTCCAATTACTTGGAGGGAAGATGATCAACTTTCAAATGTTAAGTTATTTAGTCAAGCAGTTAAAGTATTATCGATGTTAGGAAAATATAGCATAAAACGTGAAAGTTTCATCACGTCTGAATTAAGAGACAGCCCAAAAGAAAATTATACAGCAAAAATAATCGCAAAAAACGAAACACAGATGGATGAAATGAAATGATGAGAAGAATTTCTTTTCATTCCGTTATTAATATATTTTTTCTATTCACATCACTTTTTGTTTTAAGTGTGATGGTATTAGATAAGGTAGATGATGTTACTGTATCTATATCGCCAATTACTTTTGGCGTTATTGCTGTCTCAGTATTTCTTTATATAGCGATTCATGCCGTGAAATGCGCCCGTTTTTATTTAATTTTGATGGAGTTTCGAATTCCTGCACTACAGTTTATTAAATTGTATATTAAAACAACCTTTGTAAGTATTACGTTCCCATTTAAAATTGGTGAAGTTTTTAAATTTTATTCATTTGGTAAACAGATAAAAAGTTTCAGAATTAGTTTTCTTGGGATGTTAACTGAACGATTTTTTGATTCATGTATTTTGTTACTATTTCTCATTCCTTATGAACTTGTTACATCAGAAAAAATTTCATATTTAAGTGTTCTCTTATTACTTTTTATTGTTTTCTTTCTTTTTGTCTACCTTTTCTTCCCGTCAACCTATCGTTATTTAAATGAGTTTATGGTTAAAAAGGTACATTCATTAAAAGCAGTAAAAGCACTAAAAGCGTTAGAGCATGGTAAAAGTCTTTATAGGACCCAAAAATTGTTAGTAACTGGACGCTCTCCTTTTATTCTTTTGCTTTCGATTGTTGCATGGATACTTGAATTTTCCTTGTTCAGTCTTTTTGTCTCTTTCTTTGTTCAAGGAAACTCTGTTTTTACAGTTTTTCACCGTTATTTAACTAGTGTATTATCACAATCAAACGATTCCTTTTTTGTTTATTATTTTGTATTTGGTGCAATTATCTTTTCACTAACTACATTGAGCATATATGGGTTTCAGTTTTTGAAAGGAAGGATTAACAGATGAAAAAACTTTTTATCGTTTATGACAACATTGAACAACCAGGACCAGAGATAAAAAATATTGTTGGAGATAAAAGTTTTGGAGAAATCGTTTATAAACGGGTTAGCCTTAAAAACCGTTTTCTTTCTTCAATCGAATCTTATGATTTTGTAATTGGTTGTTTTGAGCTAAATAATCAACAACAATTAGAGGAAGTAGAAGAAGTTCTTGTTAATCTTCCTTCTCATACGGTTGTACTTCATCTTTTTTCACATGCAGTAATTTCAAGTACTGAGCAATTTGACGTTCTTGTTAAGAAGTCTCAATATGTGAATGAAACGGTAAGCGTAGATGACTTAAGTTATGTTTTTTCTGCCCTTGATCAGTATAGGGAATTTTTACAGGTTGCAAAACATGCTTCAACACGTCAAATTCCAGAACAGATTCCTTATACGAGTCTAGAAAATCAGGCTTTCTCCGATATTTCTAATTACTCTCAATTTCTTTTGTACATCTCAGGAGGGTTTGATGCTAGGTTTTTTAACTCCTTAAAAGGGGATGAATATTCGGTCGTTAAAACATCTGTGAATATTCAAAAAATAAAAAAGGAATATCACTTTTATCATTTATTGCCAGATTCGATGAAACCATGGTTTGTTATGCCTTATAATTATGAAGAAAATGAGCATTCTGCAAGTTACACGATGGAACGTTTTCACATGACAGATATGGCAATAAGGTGGATTCATGGATCTGTCTCACTTGCTGAAATGAATAGATTTTTAAGCAAGGTGTTTTACTTTGTAACAAACCGACATGAAACATCTATTCCTAAAGGGGAGTACAAAGCGATTGCTGACGACCTTTATCTTCATAAATTAGATCAACGTGTGGAAGAACTTAAAGAACATGATAAATACAGTGAGATTGAACCTTATATTCAAGCGGGAACAGATTATTCAAGTATTGATGATATCGTTTCTGAGTATAAATCACTATATAATGAAATTGCTTCAGGTGTGAGTGTTGGTAAAAGTGTAATTGGCCATGGTGACCTATGTTTCTCGAATATGCTATATAATAAAGAATTATCTCTTTTACGGTTAATTGACCCAAAAGGAGCTTTAGAAGAAAAAGAGTTATGGACAAACCCTTATTATGATATAGCAAAATTGTCTCATTCTATTTGCGGTAAATATGATTTTTTTAATAGCGGTATGTATGATATTACATTAAATGAAAATTGCCATTTTGCTTTATCGATTGATTTTGACAACAAGGAATACATTGAATTATTTAAAAAACACCTAGCAAAGCATGGTTTTGATTATCAACTTGTTAGATTATATGAATCTTCTCTTTTCCTATCCATGCTTCCACTGCATATGGACAATCCCCAAAAGGTGTTTGGCTTTATCTTAAATGCAATTGAAATTCTAAATGAGGTGAAAACATGTACGAAAAATTAACTTTCGTTTTTGATATCGATGGAACTCTTTGTCCTATCAAACAAAAAGGAGAAGAATATGCTGATCTTATTCCTTATTCAGAGATGGTTGAAAAATTACGCACGTATAAAGAACAAGGTGCAAAAATTGTCTTATTTACCGCTCGTAATATGAATTCTTATAACGGAAACATTGGGCTAATTAACGCAAACACTGCGAAAGTGTTACTTGCGTGGCTAGATAAATGGGATATCCCATATGATGAAGTGATTTACGGAAAACCATGGCCAGGTCATGTCGGTTTTTATGTAGATGACCGTTCTGTTCGTCCAGATGAATTTTTGAAATACAGCCCCGAACAATTAGATGAAATATGCAAAAATTCGAGAGAGGAGTGTAAGTAATGAATATTGTAATCACAATGGCCGGACTCGGTTCCCGTTTTAAGAAAGCGGGTTACGATGTTCCAAAGTACATGATTGAAGCAAAAGGAAAAACATTGTTTGAATGGTCCATGATGAGTCTAGAAGGATATTATGATTCATCTAATCATTATATTTTTATCGTACGAAAAGAAGACAACTCTTCTGAATTTATTAAGAAAATGTGTGAAAAGTTTAGTTTTACTTCACATGCAGTAATCGAAATCGACCATGTAACCGACGGACAAGCAACAACAGCTATGCTTGCAAAAGAGCAATGGAAATCTGATGCACCCCTTTTAATTTACAATATTGATACGTATGTAGAAGTAGGGGCAATGAAAACAGAAAAAATCGTAGGAGATGGCTTCATTCCATGCTTTCAAGCACCTGGTGAACACTGGAGTTTTGTGAAATTAGATAATGATGGAAAGGCTATTGAAGTTAGAGAGAAAGTCCGTATTTCGGATAATTGTACACTGGGTGCCTATTATTTCTCTTCCTGTAAACTATATAGTGACTTATATAATGAGTATTATGCGGACGAAATTAACCTTGAAAAAGGGGAGAAATATGTTGCGCCACTTTATAACCTTTTGATTCAAAAAGGAGGGGAAGTGAGAATCTCTTATGTTGATTTTGAAAAAGTTCATATATTAGGAACGCCAGATGAGTTACAGCAATTCATAAATGAAGGTTGACTACAAAGTCTTCCCAGCCTGTAGAGTACAATAGTGTTTTTTCTATAATAATTCCATTAAAGTAACAATAATTATGTTGATAAAAAAGATTGCCACACACTTAGCAAAACAAAAAATAACTTAGTGTGTGGCAATTTTTAATAACACGTACTCATTTTTGTTTGTTATAACGCTCTGTTCTCTTTGTGTATTCAATGTCTTTTTTGTAAGTAGAATTCTTAATAATTTTACTAACAAAGTATATTGTAATAACAAGAAATGTGTATACAGTAAAGAATACAATAAACCCCCATAAACCTATCACAGCATCAGCAAACTCCTTATTCCCTCTATTGGTGATAGCTTGTTGAATTTCAATGGCGAAAACCAACACAACCATCATCGTAAAGGTATAAATGAAAGAGAGTATAGAAACATGCCACTTAAGCTTAGAAATAAGTTTGAAGCTATAAAAAACCATAAAAAAAGATATCATTCCTATTATTCCTATAATCCAAAAATGGAGGTCTTTATCTGACATATTCACTCCAAATTTTTCAATTAATAAATCATGTAATATATTAATGATTTCTGTAACTAACATGATAACATCTTTCATATCAGGTGCTCCCCATCTGTAGATTACATCACTATTTTAATTGTTCCTATCTATTGTATATTACTATATAAAATTGCTCAATTAAATTTTTGCTTTAATTGACTTATATCATAAAAAACAATCTGATATTGTCTAAATTTGTAGTATAATGTATGTCATGGAGGTGGGGAAAATACGAAAACAAAACAAAAAAACGTCAAGATTATTTACATGGTTTCTAGTATTTCTATTAATCTTTTCAACAATTCCTCTTACTGTTGAGGCAACAGAGCAACTAGCATATCATAATGTAATTATAAAAGTAAATAATCCGGTATCTGTGAACATAGATGAGCAGGTAAAGGGCGAAATCAAACAAGGGACACTGATTTTTGCTAAAGAAATGGAAGATAACTATCAAATTCAATGGGGTGAAACAAACTTTGAAATAAGCAAGGAGAAAGCCCAGATTGTCCCTAATAAGAGTATGGAAAACTCTTATGCCAATTTTAATCCAGAAGTAATAAAAGGGTATTTTACTCCAAAGAAAGATCTAAAACTAGAAGTAGAGAAACCTAAATTTCACGTAACATTATCGCAAAGTGAAAAATATCCGATATTAGAAGATAAAGAAAATGTTTATCGCGTGGTACTCGGAAATAGAATTGTGGATGTAGATAAAAGTGTTGTTACTACTATTGATAATGACACTGATACACCCAATTTCAGTCCTAATAAAGTTGTTAAGAAAAAAGATATTCCAAATATAAATAAAACTTATCAATCTACAAATTATGGAAACTGTTTCAAAGTAATTAATCATGAAGCGATAGTTTATGATAATCGTGGAAAAGAATTAAAGGAAATAGGAACTTTAATTAAGGACCAAACTTATCCGATTGATAGTGACTACGGAAACTGGCATCGAATTCAGTTTGGTTCTCATTATGGCTATGTCCATAAACAAAACACAACTTCAGGTAACCATAATTCTATAAATAATGAAAATAAAACTTATAAGAATTCATCAAGAAAGTTTAGAGTAGATGAAGAGGTAACAGTTTATGATAATACTTCTGGTGAATTAGTCCCATTTGCTGAACTTAAAAAAGGTCAAGAACATGAAATTGTTTCCGATTACGGAAATTGGTATCGTGTTTTAATTGCTGACCGGGTAGGTTATATACAAAAGTCAAAAGTTACAAAGCTTTTTGTGGAACAAAACAATTATTTTAAAGTAACCACAAATAATTTACCGGTTTATGATAATCGAACTGGAAAACTCGTAGAAGTTGGGACATTGAAAAAAGATCAAGTCTATCCTCGTGTGAGTGATTATGGAAACTGGCATCGTATTCAATACGGAGATCACTTTGGTTATGTGTGGAAGGCTGACACTGTGCCAGCAAACGGAAATTCTCTTAAAAATGAAAACCAAAACTATGAAAATAGCTCTGAAAGTTTCATAGCAAGTAATGATGCAGTAGTGTACGATAACACTGGGAAAAAGCTAGTCCCTTTTACAAAGATAAGAAATGGCCATAGATTTCCGATAGTATCGGATTATGGTGATTGGTATCGCATTTTAGTAGCTAATCGAGTAGGGTATATTCATAAGACCAGTGTAAATGGTTATTTTGATTCAAAATCAAAATACTTCGAAGTCACTACTGATGGTTTAACGGTCTATGATAACCGACAAAAAGGATTAAAAAAGATAGGCGAGCTTACAAAAGGTCAAGTATATGAACGTGTAAGTGACTATGGAAACTGGCACCGAATACAGTTTGGAGATCATTATGGGTATGTTCATAAGTCAGGGACTATTCCGAATTTCAAAAAACAAATTCCTAACTACAATACAACTTATAAGAATAGCGATATGGAAATTATTCCCATTGGAGACGTGACTGTTTATGATAATTCGTCTGGTAAGCTTGAGCCATTTGGAGTTTTAGAAGATGGTGAATCACATCCTGTTGCTAGTGATTATGGGAATTGGTATCGTGTTTTAATTGCTAACAAAGTTGGGTATATCCAAAAAAATGATGTGAAAAGAACTTTTACTAAAAATACCAAGTATTTTAAGGTCAATGAGTCTAATTTACCTGTTTATGATAATCGTAGTGGATCATTAGTGATAGTTGGAACTTTGACCAAAGGACAAACTTATGAACGTGTAAGTGATTATGGAAATTGGCACCGTATTAGGTTTGGTAATCATTATGGCTATGTTCGTAAATCAAAGACAGACCCATCCTATGCAAATGCTTTTCAAAACAGTAAGAAAGCGAGTTATTCAAATGGAACTCTAAAACCTAAGCAAGACGTTGTTATATATGACAACACAGGCAAAGAACTGATTCCATTTGCAACAATAGAAAAAGGAAAGCAATATCCTGTAGTACGTGATTATGGAAATTGGTATGAAGTAAACATTAGTGGCAGGTACGGATATGTATCTAAAAGTAAAGTTGAAGCTAATGTGATGGTTGCTAAAGAAATCGTAAATCCATATCAAGAGTACACCTATGAAGAACTAAAAGATGATATTGATGAACTTCAAAAAACATATCCGCATCTTATTTCATGGGAAGTAATAGGGAAGTCAGTGGATGGAAGAAATCTATATGCTCTTAAACTCGGAAAAGGAAATACTGAAATTTTTATCAATGCTGCTCACCATGCTCGTGAATGGTTAACAACTAATTTGGTTATGGAAATGGTTGATAGCTACAGTCAAGCGTATGTTAAAGATGGAAGTATTGATGGGTTTGATGCAAGAAACATTCTCAACAAAACTTCAATTTGGTTTGTTCCAATGGTAAACCCAGATGGAGTTACTTTAGTACAAAAGGGTCCATATAGTGCAAGTAAACCACATGAGGTTATTCTTCTGAATAATGGAAGTGAAAATTTTAGTTCTTGGAAAGCGAATATCCGAGGTGTAGACTTAAACCGTCAATATCCAGCGGGATGGGACACCATTAAATATAATTCAGGTGAACCTAGTTCCATGAATTATAAGGGACCATCTCCATTAAGTGAACCGGAGTCTAGAGCAATTTACAACTTTACCTTGGCTCATGATTTTAAAACAGCAGTTGCTTATCATTCTTCTGGTGAAATACTTTATTGGAAATATAAAGCATCCGGTGAACTAGAAAGAAACGCTAGAAGAATTGCAGAAATGATAAGAGGTAATACAGGCTATAGCTTAGTAAAACCTGGTCCAAACCCTAGTGGTGGTGGATACACAGATTGGTTCTTACATGGAGAAAAGAAACCAGGATTTACGCCTGAAATATCGCCCCCTGTAGGACCAAGGCCTGTGCCATTAAGTAATTTTAATTCTATATGGTATGAAAATCACTCTGTTGGACTAATGTTAGCTCAAGAAGCGTATAACAACAGATTTAACAGGTAAATCAAAACTTCCCAAAACGTATTCAAATAATATGATATGCGTTTTGGGATTATTTTATTGATGTAGAAGTTGTTTTCATATTTATTACTGATTTTCACCACAATAAGAATGTGATATTATTATATAAGTGTGTGTTTATAGAAACAATAAGAGTAGGTGCTTTTATGGATGTACAAGTGATTGTCATCGCTTTTTTGATATCATTTTTTGTGACAGTATGTATCACCCCTTTAGTTAAAAAGGTAGCTGTAAAAATAGGTGCATTAGATGAGCCGGAGGAGAGAAAAATCCACCAAGGGATACGCCCGCGTTTAGGGGGATTGGCAATCTTTATTGGTGTGGCAGTCTCACTGATGTATTTACAACCGAATCATGAACATTTTTTTGAAATTGCTTTAGGCGGACTTATTATTATAATTACAGGTATTTTAGACGACCTATTTCAATTGAAACCAATTTACAAACTAATTGGTCAAGTATCTGCCGCTTTATTAGTCATTTCATCAGGATTAATAATTGAAAAGATCACTTTGCCTTTTTTTGGCCTAATTTATTTAGAGAATTTCAGTTTTATTATTACAATTCTATGGGTTATTGGGGTCACAAATGCCATTAACCTTATAGATGGACTTGACGGTCTTGCGGCCGGAGTTTCAACTATAGCTTTAGCTAGTATTTTAGTTATGGGTATCCTTGATTATCGTGTCACAGTAGTTTATTTATGTATTGTATTAATTGGTAGTAACCTTGGGTTTTTAATTTATAATTTTTATCCTGCTAAAATCTTTATGGGTGATACAGGTGCATTATTCCTCGGTTATTGCATATCGATTATCTCCATGTTAGGTTTATTTAAAAATGTTGCGCTTTTTAGTTTCATTATTCCAATTATTATTTTGGCTATTCCTATATTTGACACCCTGTTTGCAATTATTAGGCGAGCTACAAGTGGACAAAAAATTATGGCACCTGACAAAAAGCATTTACATTATCAGTTAATTAATGCGGGATTTAGCCATCGCACATCCGTGTTAATAATTTATTCCTTTAGTACACTATTTGGAATTCTTGCTATTCTTTTTACCAATTCCACTTTACTAACGTCGTTTATCATTATTACTGTTATTGTTTTTTTTCTTCATATTATCGCTGAAATTGTTGGGTTAGTAGGAAATGGTCAACAACCAGTTTTAAATCTTATAAGAAGAATTTTGGGTATAAAAAAAGCAACTAAAAATCAAGAACAAGATAATAAAGTATAAAGCCGATAGTTGGAAAGTTATCAACTAATCGGCTTTATTTTTTATATATCTAAGTGTTCTTTTAGTTGTTGTTTTACGTTAGATAATGATTGCTCATCTACAATATAATATGATACGCCATCAATATACTGTGGTGTACCCTCTAAGGTAATTTGCTCAATCTTGGAAGTACTGAAGTTAGGATACTTTTTATAAAGCTTAAGTGCATCGGAAATTTTCATGTTTGTTTCGATATTATTACCTAATTCATTTGCTAAATCATCAATTTTAAATACAGTGCTTGCAGAAGTAACTTTATCTATAACTGCTGTCACAACTTCTTTTTGTCGTTCAACTCGACCTAAGTCACCTTTTGGATCTTCAAGTCTCATACGGGCATATGCAAGTGCATAACGTCCATTTAGCTCCATTGGACCTTCATAGAACTGCAATTTTTCAGCAATACGGTCATCACTATTTTGTTGGAAATCAAAGGGAACATTTACATCAATGCCACCTAACACATCAACTATATTCTTAAATCCATCAAAATTTACAGTAGCATAATAATCAACAGGAATATCTAAAAAGTTTTCTACAGTTTCAATTGTCATTTTCTTACCGCCATAAGCGTAGGCATGGTTAATTTTTTCTACTGTATTTCGCTCAGCAATTTCTACACGTGTATCACGAGGTATACTCATTAATTTCATGTTTTTTTGTTCCGGATTAAAGGTGGCAAGCATTAATGTATCTGATCTTCCTGTATCTCCACCGCCACTTGAATAGCTCTCAACGCCCATTAACAGTACAGAAAAGGGATCTTGAGAAATAGAAACCTTATCCTCACGTAATTTTGATTTATCTCTGCCTAAGTCGTCATATGTTTTGCTCGCAGCTTGATAGGACTCATAAAAAACATATCCACCATAACTTAGAGATGTGATTAATATGATTCCTAATATCATAAATATTCGACGCCATAATTTTTTTCGTTGTTTTTTCTTCCTCAATTCAACACGATTCATCATTTTTCCCCCATATTCAAACTCCCTTAAGTTATTATTATATATGCATACTTTATTAAGTTCAATTATATTTTTTGTATTTATAATGTATGCTATGGGATAAAAAAAGACAAAAATTATTTAGTGAAAACGAAGGGTTTAATATATGTTTAAAGTCACCTGAAAAGTGTGCCTTTTCTTTACAATAAATTGCCTACATGGTAGGATTTTACTGATTGAAACAGAATATATTTATTGACCAAGATAGAAATGAGGTATAATAATGTCAGGAAAACTAAAGGTTATGACAGTTTTTGGTACAAGGCCAGAAGCCATTAAAATGTGCCCATTAGTATTAGAATTAGAAAAGTCACCAGAAATAGACTCAATAGTAACTGTAACAGCGCAACATCGTGAAATGTTAGATCAAGTTCTTAAAATTTTTAATGTAAAACCTGATTATGATTTAAATATTATGAAAGACAGTCAAACACTAACACATATAACTGCCTCGGCCTTAGAAGGTCTAGATGGAATTATGAAGGAAGTTAAGCCTGATATAGTACTTGTTCATGGAGATACGACGACAACGTTTGTGGCTAGTTTAGCAGCCTTTTATAATCAAATCAAAGTAGGTCACGTTGAGGCTGGATTACGTACTTGGAATAAGTATTCACCTTTTCCTGAGGAGATAAATCGACAAATTACAGGTGTGATTGCAGATTTACACTTTTCTCCGACAAATAAGTCTGCATCTAATTTAATCCAGGAAAATAAGGATACTGACAATATTTTTATCACGGGTAATACAGCAATCGATGCTTTGAATACAACGGTAAAAGAAGATTATAAACATGAGGTTTTAGACAAGGTTGATAATGACAGATTAATTTTGTTAACTGCTCATCGGCGTGAAAATCTAGGCCAACCAATGAAGAATATGTTTTCAGCTATTAAGCGATTAGTTGAAAAATATGATGATGTACAAGTTGTTTATCCAGTTCATTTAAACCCTAAAGTAAGGGAAATTGCTGATGAGATTTTAGGAAACGACGATCGTATCCATTTGATAGAACCATTAGGGGCATATGATTTTCATAACCTAGCCTATCGATCATACATTATCTTAACTGACTCAGGTGGAGTTCAAGAAGAAGCTCCATCATTAGGAGTTCCTGTTCTTGTATTACGTGATACAACTGAAAGACCAGAAGGGGTTGAGGCAGGAACCCTAAAGTTAAGTGGAACTGAAGAAGAAAAAATATATAATTTAGCAGATGAACTACTATCAGACGAAAGTATTTATAAGAGAATGTCAAAGGCTTCAAATCCTTATGGAGATGGAAATGCCTCTAAACGGATAGTAAAAGCCATTCGTTATTCTTTTGGTATGGTCAGCGAAAGACCTGAGGATTTTAAAACTTCTAACTAATTAATTTAGATGAGTAATATATTCTGCTTAGATTAAGTAAACGAGTCGGACATCAATGTTCGGCTCGTTTTGTCCATAAGGATTTTTCTGCATAAACATTAGTCTAGAAAATATCATTTTAGATTGACCTAGTGAGTCTATATTTATAAAGAGGTGACATTTATGCCACTGGATTACACTAACTCAATTCCCTTGCATATCCAGTTGAAAAGAGAGATTGAGAATAAAATATTTACAGGATATTATATACATAAAATACCAAGCGAACGAGAGTTAATGGATGATTTTCATGTAAGCAGGAGTACCGTTAGAGAAGCAATAGGTCTTTTAGAAAGAGAAGGGATAATTGAAAAAAAACGCGGAATTGGAACATTTGTTTCCGTCAAGCCAATAGATGATTGGTTAGGTAATCTGAGTAGTACATCAGAGACTATTGAACGTATGGGAATGGAACCCGGAGCTGAGTTAATCGACTCCAAGATTATAAATTTAAAACATGACATTCAGAAGAAAACAGGATTACAAAGGGCATATTTCTTTAAAAGAATAAGATTCGCAAATCATATCCCGATTGGTATAGAGAGTCATTATTACCCAATCGATATAGGTCAAGAGTTAGTTAAATATGATTTAAATAAAGAGGCTCTTTATGATTTATTAGAACGTCAATTAGGTGTGAAGACCTTTGAAGCGGAACAAGTAATCAAGTCAACAACCTTATCTAGTGAAGATTCGAAACTCATGAATCTCCCATTAAACTCAAATATGTTATACGCTGAGAGGCTCCTGAAAGATGTAAATGGTAAATTTGTTGAATTAGAGAATGCGATTTATCGATCGGATATGTATTCCTTTAAAATCAAATTATCAAGGAAGAATATGTGATGTTTCTGTGATAATCTCTTACTGGTACGGACATCATGATAATATTGCTTTTTTCGAGTATACTTACCTAAAATTGAATTAAATATGAATTGATTACAAAGGAGGTTTTAACTTGGATGAGAAAAGGACAACATTAGAGAGGACATTAAAACCACATTGGGTTTGGGCAATTGCATTAGGCTCATCAATTGGCTGGGGAGCTTTTGTTCAACCGACTACATGGATGTCATCGGCAGGTCCTTTAGGGGTAATTATTGGTTTTATAATAGGAGCTCTATTAATGATGTTAATAGCTGTTAGTTATGGTTTTCTAATTCGAAACTTCCCAGTATCAGGAGGGGAATTTGCCTATGCCTTTATTAGTTTAGGAAGAACACATGCGTTTATATGTGGATGGTTTTTAACTTTAGGTTACATATGTATAGTAGCGTTGAATGCATCTGCATTTGCATTGATGTTTAAGTTTGTGTTCCCGGAGCTTGTTCAAAATTTTAAAATGTATAATTTGGCCGGATGGGATGTTTATTTTGGCGAAGTGATGATTGCAACAGCTGCTTTAACCATTTTTGGTTACTTAAATATTAAAGGAACTGGTTTATCTGGTCGTATGCAATTTATATTTTGTTCCATTATGCTGATTGGAGTAATAGTGCTTACCTTTATGGTAGGTGCGTCACCAACGTCGGGACTCGAGAATGTTGAACCGTTATTTAATCCAGATATTTCAATGTTTGCAGCAATTATCTCCATTGTAGCTATTGCACCTTGGGCATATGTTGGTTTTGACAATGTTCCTCAAGCAGCAGAAGAATTTAATTTTTCTTCTAAAAAGGCGTTTGGATTAATTGTCTTTGCCTTACTTGCTGCAGCTTTATTATATAGTCTAATGGTATTAGCAACCGCAATGACTCAACCATGGTTAGGACTTGTCTCGGAGCAACACATTTGGGGAACAGGGGCTGCTATTCAAGAAATATTAGGAACTCTTGGTCTACTCATTTTGGTTATTGCCTTAAGCATGGGGATCTTTACTGGGTTAAATGGTTTTATCATTTCTTCAAGTCGATTACTATTTGCCATGTCAAGAGCTAAAATTTTGCCTGATTCATTTTCAAAACTGCATTCAAAATATAAAACTCCATATGTTGGAATTATATTTACCGCTCTAATTGCTATGTTGGCACCATGGTTTGGAAGAGAAGTACTATTATGGATTGTGGATATGTCATCGATTGGTGTATCGATTGCTTACTTTTATACTTGTTATACAGCTTACTCATTTTACAAATGGTCTGGTCAAGGTCAAATGAGTTCTGAAACAACTCTCGTTGCACCAGGTAAAAAGTTACTTGCTTTAATTGGTATGTTAGCGAGTCTAACCTTTATTGGTCTACTTCTAATCCCGACTTCACCAGCTGCTCTTGGAATCGAGTCAATTATAGCTTTACTGATTTGGATAGGGTTAGGTACAGCATTTTATTTAGTAAAACACAAGGAATTTATGGCTATCCCTAAGGAAAAGTTAAATTATTTAATCCTCGGGAGGAAGAACTTTTCATTAAAAAATTAACTTGTCAATTTCTTGATATTGATTTAAAGGAATTAAAACAAAATCTTGTAAAGTATTAATAAACACAGTAGTAACAGTCGGATAATCTTCGGCTGTTTTCTTTTTGTTATTAAAGTCTAAAAGGTTTAAATACCCTCTTATTATAAAAGGTTAATAAAATCTGAAACTTTTTGGAGCCCTATATCGTCTAAGTAATAGAATTAGACAACGATACCCAGAAAAAAGTACGGATAAGCGTAATGGTTATAAGGGAAAAGGAAATGATTCATATTTGAGTAAATAACAGGAGGAACATCATGGAGTATTTATCTATCATTACATGTTTTCTATTCTCCATATCTATAACACCCATTGTCAAAAAAGTGGCTTTAAAAATAAATGCAGTAGATGTGCCTGAACAGAGGAAGGTTCATGATAAAATAATGCCCCGTTTGGGTGGTTTAGCAATTTATACAAGTTTTGTTATTGGCTTGTTGTTCTTATCTCCAGATAGTCAGTATTTGTTAACAATTATCACAGGTGCAACAGTGATCATGCTTGTAGGTGTCCTAGATGATGTCATAGGACTTTCAGCTAGTATGAAGCTGAGTGGTCATATCGTTGCAGCCTTAATAGTCGTATTAAGCGGTTTACAAATTGAATTTATTACAATCCCTTTTGGTCCAAAGGTAGATTTTGAAATATGGGGTATTCCCATTACGATATTGTGGATTGTCGGAGTAACAAATGCAATCAATCTCATAGATGGTTTAGATGGATTGGCAGCTGGAATTGCAGCTATTGCGCTTATTACGATTTCAGGAATGGCCTTATTTATGGGGAATGTAGTTGTAGCCATCCTAGGCTTAATGCTCCTAGGAAGCACTCTAGGATTCTTGATATATAACTTTTATCCTGCCAAGATATTTTTAGGAGATACAGGATCTTATTTTCTCGGATTTATGATTAGCGTTCTATCTATCCTAGGTTTATATAAAAATGTAACTGTATTTTCTCTTATTGTCCCAATTATCATTTTAGGTGTGCCAATTGTCGACACATTTTTTGCTATCGTACGACGATTTATTCAAGGGAAACCGCTCCACTCACCTGATAAAGCACATTTACATCATTCCTTGATTAAACTCGGATTTACACATCGTCAGACGGTTCTAATTTTGTATACAATGAGTGGAATCTTTAGCTTGGCTGCTATCGTATTTACTCGTGGCACCATGTGGGGCTCGACTATTGTGATGATACTACTAGCCATATTAATCGAATTAACGGTCGAGATTACTGGTTTAGTAAGTCATAATTATCGACCTGTATTAAATCTCATAGGGATTAAAAATAAGCAGTAATAATCTACCTTTAGTTGTAAATATTTGTTGAAAAAAATAGGAATCTATTGTAAGCTATTTAACAGATAAAGAGAAACATAGGAAATTAGATGGGGAAATACTTGAGAAGGCGTGAGTGAGTTTATATGACTCAGAACGGAAACAGACAGATAGAAGAATTCAAACAAATCGTCACAAAGCTTTATCGGAATGGAAATGAACATGGTTCAACCCTTCAAGACGTCATGACCGATTTACAGCGTGATCTTATGAAATACATAAATCACAACACACAATCGGGAACGGTAAACAATGCGAATGTAAAATAATTTATTGGGCTCTAGCATCATTTTTGGGGATGATGTTAGGGCTTTTTTGTTAGCGGGGATTTAAATATTTTGATTTAAAGGATAATAATCTAAATTGCGATTAAACAAACGTTTGTTTGAGTTTCTCCAGGGCCAGTGTAGGAGGGGCATGTTTTTCAAAGTTCTAAGGGAGATCAAAGAAAGGAACCCCTCCTATACATGACATTTTAACACTGAAAAGCGTTAAAATGTTAAAAAGTGGTGAAAATGTGTCGAAATTATTACTAACTAACTAAAAGTTTCCATGAAGATAACGATATAGTCTCATGAAGTAGTTAATAAAACTCACTACCGGGTACTTATTTTAACAGTTCCTAGCTAAATGTTTTTCTCTTTCCAACAATTTTTCTGTGGATGCTTTTCTTTTAACCCTCTGACTACGACACTTTGAACAATTCAAATAACGATTCCCTCTCTCGTAGAATTCACTGTGATGCTTAGATTGCTTACATTTATAACAAACTTGCATTCCATTTAAATTTATCATCAATAATACTCTCCTTGCTCAACTATATATAATATCTTTTACAATAGGGGATAAAATTACCACATAGAAAATGTTACCCAATTTATGACAAATATGCAATTTATATAAAAATTATACTTTGAGGAACTGTCCAGATGCTAATCCAATGCCAGAGCTGTCAGCTAAGCTCTGCCCATATAGAGCGCCTCATTTACCTGTTCTTGATTCCGTTTACGGATTGGACCATAAATAGGCATAATATGAAAAAATTACCTCGATTCGGCCGATATGATTTTAAGCCTCCAAAAGGCAATTAGCCCTTCCTGATAGAATTCCTTCAGTATCTCGAATCCCCATTTGTGAATCAAATATTAGGTTAACCTTTTGTGTTCCTGTAAGACTTCTTGAGATTCTTTATGATTCTCTTCCATACAAACCTCTATCTATAAAGGCGTCCTTATTTTGGAATCCGCGTTAGTTTTAGCATAAGATAGAGGGCGGCTATTGTCTTATAGGCTTATTTGAAGTTTAGGGTGGGGAAACGTAAAGTTTGATCTAGGGCTAAGTTCAAATATGGCTTAAACAAACGTTTGTTTAAGTGCGACTAACACGAGTCCTACTATTTATTTTGGAAGTCAATTAAACGTTCGATTGACCTAGATTCAACGATAAAAGCTCACTTAGCAGATACTTGCCGAAAAATCAACAATGTTTTCGTAATCATGAAACATGTATTCTTCCCCATATACTTAAACGGATTATACTCTCTCTCCTCATCTAATCTATATGAATAGAGAAAGAGATTTTTTATATATTAGACTACTACTTTTATTCGATAATAGGGCTGTACTGTGTGTCACTTTAGATTCACCCTCTCATTCTGCACCTTACCTCATATAGAGGATTAAGTAAGTTCCTTGTCTTGGTAAAGAAACAAATAGGAAGGTACTCCTATTTTCACACTTCCTACCATAATAGGAATGATGGGTCATGGTAGGTTTATCCAATTGCTACTAAACTATAAACAACCCTTAACCATTGACTTTGTGTAGTTAAAAGGAACTATTCTTTGACAAATATCGACAAAATTATTAACATTTATTAATGGAGTGCCGATATAAGTAATAGGAAAAAAGAAATAGATATATTTATTTCATTCCTGTCGATAATGGCAAACTCATTGAAAAATGAGGACGCAAAGCCTATGGATCTAAGGTCAATAGACTAAGGTAGCCGGGTTACCGAAAAGGGGTGTCATTTGAATGATTGTAAGAAGTTACTTTACTTTAAGCAATCTTTCTCTTTCAAATCCACCATGCTTTTAGGGTGGATTTTTTTTTGGCGAAAAGTAATTACATGTATAAGTTTAGGTTTTCAAAATATATTGGTGGAGGAATTTTAGTGAAAAATCATACTTTAGAAAAGGCAAATGTAGCTAACCATATTCGTGCGGTTTTAGAAGCGATTGGAGAAAATCCCAATCGCGAAGGCCTACTAGATACACCTGATCGAGTTGCGAAAATGTATGATGAAGTTTTTGCTGGTGTAGGAATTGATCCTAAAACAGCCTTAACGACTACCTTTGATTCAGAGGGCTATGAGGGGATGGTTGTAGTAAAAGATATCGACTATTATACCTTTTGTGAACATCACTTAATCCCATTCTTTGGCAAAGCACACATTGCCTACATTCCGAATGAGCGTATTGTTGGATTAAGCAAGTTTGCTAGATTAGTAGAGTTGGTTTCCAAAAGACCACAAGTACAAGAGAGAATGACTCAACAAATTGCAGAGGCTATTCACAAGGTTCTTGATCCTAAAGGGGTAATGGTGGCTATAGAGGGGCAGCATTTATGCATGTGTGCACGTGGCGTGAAAAAAACTGGAACTTCTACAGTAACTACGGTTAAAAAAGGAGTTTATCTAGATGATGCTTCATTGGTGAGAGAATTTGAAAGAAATATGACGATTTCCTAAATTAAATAGACTTTTGGAAGGTGAGAATGATGCTTTATTTATCTAGAAGGGTAGATTTTTCAGCCATGCATAGCTACCGGATTCCGGAATGGACGGAAGAAAGGAATAAAAGTGTATTTGGTTTATGTAGCAATCCTAGTGGTCACGGACATGACTATAAGTTAGAAGTTATGGTGAAAGGAAATTTAAATCAAAAATCTGGAATTGTCGTGAATACGGTTGATATCAAAAATGTTGTAGGGAAGATTATTGATCAAGAGCTAGATGGAAAGTTTTTGAACAAAGAACATCCATATTTTATCAAGCATATCCCCACTACAGAAAATCTAGTGAAATATCTCTGGGATATGATTTCGCGAAGTTTAGTAGATTGTGAACTTCACCGTCTGAGATTATATGAGAATCCTTATCTATATTCGGAAAAAGTAGAGGGAGAGGGAAATATGGTTCATTTAACAAGGAAATATCACTTTAGTGCAGCGCACCGCTTACATAGTGATGAACTGAATGAAGAGGAAAACCTAAAATTATTCGGAAAATGCAATAACCCATTTGGCCATGGTCATAATTATTATTTAGATGTTTGTGTAAACGGTATACCTGATGCGGTAACGGGTATGATTATAGATTTGTCTTATTTGGATGAAATCGTTGAAACATTTGCTCTTAACAAATTAGATCATAAACATTTAAATTTAGATGTCGAGGAATTTAAAGGGCTAAATCCAACATCAGAGGTTGTGGCAAAAGTCGTTTATGACATGTTAGCTCCATACTTGCCTAACTTACATAAAATCGGCTTATGGGAAACTGAGAAAAACTACTTCGAATACTTTGGTCCAAATGGGGTGAAATAAATGGATTTGTCACAGTTAAAGGACAAGGTAGTTGTCATCATTGGAGCTAGTCGTGGAATTGGGCGAGCTACAGCAACCATGTTACATGAAAAAGGTACGAAGCTTGTACTTGGTTCCCGGAGTACGGAAGAGTTACAACGTCAATTTGTTCATGAAACAGTGTTAACTCTTCAATTGGATGTAAGTGATGAAGAATCAGTTAAGCAGTTTGTAACGAAATGTACCGAACGTTTTGGTCATATTGACGTTCTTATTAATGCAGCCGGATTTGGAACTTTTGCCCCTATATTAGATTCTGAAACAAAGGATTTTGATCATATGATGTCTGTTAACCTTCGAGGTACATATTTGTCTTGTAAATACTTCGGCCAGCAAATGAAAAAACAGCAAGAAGGTCAGATTTTAAACCTTGTTTCGATTGCAGGATCAACTGCATTACCTGGCAATGGTGGTTATTCAGCTTCTAAATTTGGAGTTCTAGGTTTAACTAAAGTGTTACAAGCTGAACTTCGAAGGGAAGGAATACGAATTACATCTGTTTTGCCTGGATCTGTGGATAGTTCATTTTGGGATAAAGTGGACTTTGATATAGACAAAAAGAATATGATCCCCACTCAATCTATTGCTGAACATATTGTTTTTTTATTATGTCAGCCAAAACAATCGGTTGTTGACGAGATTACAATCATGCCCCCAATGGGAATTTTATAAGAAAGGATTAGGGAAAATGAAATGAAAAGGTTGATCCCCAAATTTCTTCATCATAAAAAGGAAGAACAGAAGCCATCTCATTTACTCCCGCCTATTGGCCAGCTTAATTCATTTCAAGACTTACATGACAGGGCTCTTATAGGATGGATTGTGTATCAATTGGCGGAAGTTACAGATATGGAACAAGAACAAAGAGAGACTATATTCTATCAATCTTTTAGTAGCCAATCCTTTGAAGAAATACATGATGAAACATTTAGATATTTATGTCAGTTAGCTAAATTAGGTGTTTTATGGTTAAAAAATAACTTAGTCATCGAGGAAGAGATGAAGGCATTGGATTTACCTAAAGAATACCAGGAGCATTTTACTCGACTACTAAGTGAAATCCATACAGAGACTATTATTCAATCGGTCCAAAAGGATGAGGACCAAAAAATCTGGGAAGTTTATAGGGATGTCATTTATGCAGCAACACATGGATCCTTTCTGTTAATTGAAATTGAAAAAGTAAAAGATTATAAACAAGGCAAACTGCTATGCGAGGTCATGATTCAAGAAAGAGGAGATATACCTAAAGCACGTCAATTTGCAAAAGATACTTTCGCTGAGGTGGGGCTAAAGTCGTCTAAGATCATGAGCTACAATTTGATTATTTCAGAAGCAGTTACCAACATTTTAAAACATGCAGGTCAAGGGAAAATGCTCATTTACAAGAATGATGAAGAATTTCGAGTAGTCGTTGAGGATGAGGGACCAGGCTTTCCATTGCAAATTCTACCAAAAACAACGCTAATGGCTGGGTTTTCTACTAAAGAATCATTAGGCCAGGGGTTTACGCTTATGATGAAAATGGCCAAACAAGTGTTATTAGGAACTTCTCCAGAAGGTTCGACATTGATTTTGGTGTTAGATGGAAAAGGAGAGGAAAAAAGTGGTTTATGAAAAATCTTCCCCCAATACAACCATACAAAAGACATTAGTAACGGCACGACTTTTTGAAGGGTTTTGGGATCGATGGATTGCACACGGAATCAAGAAAAGTGTTACCAATCTAGTTAATCATGAAGTTAAGAAAGTTTATGACTGGGTCCGTTTTTTTAATCAATTTGCTGATCATCATTTCCAACAAGCAACCCGATATGAGAAACATCATCAGACTCAACTAGCGGAAGAACATTTTCAACTAGCAGGGTTGTATTTTAACCTAATTTATTGGATATTTCCTGATCGTTTTGATGAGAAAGTGACATGGTATAAAAAATCACTTGAGGCCTTTTCAAAAGCTGACGAAAACTCTAGGATCAAACGAATTTTAAAAACGCTTAAAATCGATGGTAAGGATTGTGTTGGCAGAGTACGGGTTCCTTCTCATCCGAAGGGAAGCATCGTCATCATTAATCCAATGGACTCTAGTAAAGAAGAGTTGTATACCTATGAAAATCATTTCGTAGATTTAGGGTTTGCTACTTTTAGTTTTGATGGTCCTGGTCAGGGTGAAACATTTACAATCAATGGGTTAAAGGCAAATAGAAATCGTTGGAACCAGTTTATGAATAAGGTTATCACTTTAGCTTATGAAACGCTTCCTCAAATACCGGTTTATCTATTTGGGACAAGTTCCGGAGCAAGCTGGTCAATCGAAGCAAGTCAACATCCTTATGTAAGGAAAGCTGTTGCAGTCAGTCCACCCATAAGTAATCAGAATAGCGTTGCTTTGCCAAATTATTTCCAAGAAAGAATGAGTTACATTTTAGAACAAGATCCGCAAATGCTTCCTGAAACCAATGATTTATCCAATTGTAAGCCCGTTCTGCTTGTGCATGGAAATCAGGATGTCATGGTAAAGGACAGCGATATATATGAACTGTATAACAGGCTCCCATCTGGAAAAAAATTGATTGAGTATCATCATGAAACCCATTGCTGTAATGGAAAACTAACAGAGATTCGTGAACAATCAGTTCGTTGGTTTAACGATTAGAAAAGAGGAGGCATGAAAAATGACTTTCGATCAGTTTCGTCAACTCATTGCTGACATTAGTCATGCTCCAATTGAAGCCATACAAGAACATTCTTCTTTTAGGGACGATATAGGTATTGATTCGTTGCAAATGGTGAATTTATTGGTAGCAGTAGCCGAAAAGACTGGAGTCAGTCTTGGAAATTTAACAGACTCAGACGATTATGTGTCACCTGGTAATTTATATTATGCCCTTTTTGGAGGTAATTAGAATGAATACATTAATCGATTATTGCATGAAGAAAGAACATTTGAACAGAGTAGTGATCAGCACGTTTGACCATGATTATACGGTCCAAGATATTGAGCAATTAAATAATGAGTTTCTAGATATGTTGGGTCCAACTAGTGATTTAACAGGAAAGAGGGTAGCTCTTCTCGTTCCTCAAACACTTGCTTACATATCATTAGTATTTGTCATCAACAAGTTAGGGGGAACCGTAATTCCCTTAAGCCCACAGCATCGTGAAGGTGATTTATCTGCTATTTTATCTAGTGCATCTCCACACATGATTTTTACAATCAAACATTTAAATGGAATGCCATATTCAGATGTTATGAAGGAATGGATTCGTGGCAACAACGCTGAATGCACCCTTTTTGAGTCAGAGGAAGGAATGGACTGGAAGAGGACAGACTTTGAAGGAAAACAGGCCGTGAAAGATACATTTGATCGACATTTTATATTATTTACATCAGGTAGTACAGGAGTACCTAAAGGGGTTGTTATGGGGCAGGAAGTTATCATTCATCATATGGGTATTATCCCTAGGTTAATAAATGGTCAAGAAGGGGACCGATACCTACACATTCCACCTCAAACGGTTGCATTTGGTTTGGTGGGCATCCTTTGTGCGATTCATTTAGGCTATCGAGTTGCCATTCCGAATCAATTTGACCTTCCTAAAATCATGAATATGATGAACAGAGTTGGAGTTCAGAAAGTGGTCAGTACCCCTTCAATCTTAAAAGGAATGTACAACTTATCCAAGGCTATTGACCCCTTAGTTTTTCAAAATATTAAGGAATGCTATCTAGCGGGAGAAATGGTTAATCCAGGTGAAGTGAACGAATTTACTTTAATGGAAAAGACAAAATTTATAGGGGTTTATGGAATAACTGAAGCGGGAGGCATTATGACGTGTGATTTGAGAGGAGAACTTGAATGGGATGTAGATGAAGTGTATCAATTTAAAGTCGTAGAAGAGGAATTATTCCTTAAATCACCAGCCATATTTACTTGCTACTATAACCAATTAGGGATGACAAAGGAAGTTTTACAAGAAGACGGATGGTTTCAGACAGGTGATTTAGCCTACCTTACACCTGAACATAAAGTCGTTATTCAGGGAAGAAAGAAGGATGTAATTAAAAAAGGGGGTCAACAAGTAATTCCTGGTGAAGTAGAAAAGACTCTTGAAAATTATAAAAGTGTTAAACAAGCAGCCGTGATTGGAGCACCTCATTCTGTCTATGGAGAACAAGTAGTAGCCTATATCGTTGCTGAACAGGATGTAAATACTAAGGAACTCTATCATTACTGTGCGAATAAAATTGCAGCTTATAAAGTTCCAGATCATATTGAGTTGATTGATGAAATCCCTATGACATCAGGTAAAACAGATAAAAATACGCTTCGTAAACGCTTTAAAAATAAAGAAAAGACTTTAAAGAAATAGAGGTAAAAGATATGACGAGGATAAAAGAAGGGAAACCAAGCAAAACACTAAAAAAACAATTCACCATACGAGTTCTTTGTATGATGTTATCAGTAGCTTTAATTGCCGGTAGTATTCAATTAGTTATTATGAAGGACAATCTTGATGAGAGAGTCTTGCGAGAAGCAAATTCGATTTCAAACTCAATTGAACAAGGAATATCTGAGACTGATCTAGCAGCGAAAGAAATTGAACATCAAATTGATTTGAAATTAGAATCGTATTCAAAATATATTGCAGAAGAATTAGATGGAAGGCCAATTGATGCCATTACAAACGAAGATTTAATGGTTATACGGAATTCACTAGGAATCTCAGGAATAACACTATTTCAAAGAACGGGAAATGATCTTGTGGGGGTTCGCGCAACAGAGTCTGAAGAAATAGGGTTTAGCATGAAAAAAGCTAATCCACAAGGCTTTGAGGCATTAGATAGTCTTATAGATGGAGTCATATTAGATGGTGTAGAACAAGCTTTCAGTTATGTAACGAATGACACAGCCATTCTTTTTACCAGTCATTCCGGATCTCATGAAGGCGAACCATTGTTCTTTAAATATGCTTACTATCATCCGCCGGGGACAGACTATCTTATTGACCCTTATATAGAAGCAAATGAAGTCTATCAATTCACCCAAAAAGTAGGCCCAGATGCTTGGATTGAGCAGGTTATCAACAAAAATGAATATGCTGAAGAAATCGCTGTCTTAGACCCACGTGTTTTTAAAGATCCATCTTTATCAGAAAAAATTTATCCACCTCTTGAAAAGGTAGTAAATGGAGAATACGGATTACAAGATGATCAAGATACAGATCTTTTGATTCAGATGATGGATAAGAAAAACAAGCAAAGTTATATCAAGCAGTATGACGGACGGGAAATTTATAAAGCCTTTCTACCTATGGAAAATGGAAAGGTGATTTATGTAGCTCTAGATTATACAGAAATGAAACAACCGTTTTATAAACAATTGTTTATTTTAATTAGTACAAGCCTATTGTCCCTTATCGTTTTATTTATGCTTACAACCCGCTTCTTTAACCGTATCTATGCCAATATACAAAAGATCATTGAGCAAATTTTGAAGCTTGAAAAAGGTGATTTTACAGCTAAAAGTCATGTCGCTGATAAAGGGGAACTAGGTAGATTATCAGAAAGTGCAAACCGGATGGCGAGTACATTAAATCAGGTCATTTCAGAAACAAACAAACAGGCTACTCAAACAGAACGACATGCTTATTTGCTAGAGTCAGAGGCGAACAATTCCGTTGAAAAAGTATATACAATGTCTATGGAAGCTACGACGACTGCAAGAGAGTTTATGAATGAAATTGATGAGTTTTTATCTCGAGCTGAAGAAGCTCTAAAGCCGATTCAAAGTGATCAATCTCAGGAGATATTGAATCAAATTCGAAACATTTGTGAATTAGCAAAGGATAATTCAAACTCAGCAACAGAAATGACTATCACTCTGGCAGACTTACTTAAGTCCCTACATGGTCAATCAGAAGCTTTATCAGAAATCTCGAAGAAGTTACTTCAGAATATGGAGCAGTTTAATTTGAATAGTGATGATAACCAAAAATAGGAGGTAAATAAATCGTGAAAGATACCGTCGAAGTCAAAAAGGAAATTGATGATAATCAATGCATTCTTCATGTTAGTGGTGTACTCGATTATTCTACTATGGAACCATTTATAGAAGAGATTCAATCTATCGAAGAAGGTATTGCAAAGGTCGTTGTTCACTTCGGAGGACTAGAATTTATAGATTCAACTGGAATAGGGTCTATCATTAATTTAGTTCACGAGGCCAATACTAAAAAGTTTGAAGTGGAACTAGATGGAATTAACGAAGAAATCCAAGAATTATTTGAAACCATTGGTGTATTTGAAATTATGGACTCCATACAAAAAGGTGGTGAATAATTTGTTTAGACGGGAACTTTCCTTAAATAATCCAGAGCCCGACAATAAAACAAAAACATTGGAAAGAGAAATCAAGCTAGCTCGTAATATTCAAATGAAACTATTAAATGGAAACAACCCTAAAATAGAAAATGGTCAAATTTCAGGGATTTCTATTCCTGCTCGATTGATTGGTGGAGATTATTATGATTTTTACTTACTCTCAAATGGCAAATTACGAATTGTGATTGGAGATGTAATGGGAAAGGGAATTCCGGCAGCCATGTTAATGATTTTAACTCGTGGCGCATTTCGTAGTGCGGCAGAGAGCACAAAAGGTCCAGGAGAGACATTAACTGCTATGAATAATGCAATGTACGAGGATCTTCGTACTCTGGGTTCCTTCGTGACGGTCTTATGTGCAGATTGGGATCCTTGTCAAAGAACGCTCACTTATGCAAGTGCCGGACATAATTTACCTTTAGTGGTGAAATCAATTCATGAAGTTTTCGAAGCTCCAAAAATTAAAGGGGTTATGTTAGGGGGGCTTCCGAGTACCTCTTATGAAGAAAATTCCATCAAGATAGAAGAAGAGGAGTTAGTTTTTTTCTATACGGATGGTATCACAGAAGCTCTGAATCAGGATGGAGAAATGTTCCGAATAGACCGTTTAGAAGAAACTCTTAAGAAAAACTATGGTTTGGATGTTAAGGAAATGGAAGAATCCATCACGAATTCCATTGATAAATTCACGGAAAATGTACCACAAAAAGATGATATTACAATGGTGTTACTTAAAGTGAATCACGATCAAACGAATATAACTAGTTATAATTCCCCTGTAATAAATCCGTAGTAGAAAGGAGGTAGTAGGATGCAAAATATTATTTCCAAGGGTAAAAATTTGAAGGAAGCCATAAACATAGGGTTGAATTTAATGGATGTCTCAAAAAAAGAGGTTGATATTGAGGTCATTCAACAGGAAAAAAACGGATTTATAGGAATTGGAAGAAAAGAAGCGATTGTAAAAATTTCATTAAATCAAAAAAGTAGCACTTCTAAATCAGATGAGGCAAAGGTGATGAATCATGTAACTCATACCAGTGAAGAAATCGTTGAGATTCTTCCAATAGACAAGGATGGGGAACATTCAACAGATGTAGAGGGTTTGAGTGATGAACGGAATTCTAGTTTTTTTCAATCGGGTGATTCTCAATTAGAAGGAAAAGCTTGGGTTAACAATAATAAGATTTACGTAAAAGACTCGCCATTTCACTATCCAACTGTCCAAATAGACAAGGGTGTTAAACTATATAAGAATGGTATGGAAGTTCAGGAAAAATCAACTGTGATTTCACAAAACGATCAGTTGGACATAAAGTTAGACGAATCTTCGGAAAAAGAAACTAGTTGGCAGGTTTCCCTTGTAGAAAATGGATTAAAGGCTATTTTAAAGGTCGATCCAGGCTTTATAGTAAATCATAGAATTAAGGACGTTGATCCTGATAAACATATAGACTTAGTTATAGAGGAATCTAGAGAGGTTCATAATTCCCTAGAATACGAGGATGTTTTAAAAAAACTCCAAGACTTTCGGGTCATTTATGGAATCCAGCATAATGAAATCGTCCAAGCCATAAACGCGGTAGAACCGGGTGAATTTGTGGTAGCTAAAGGAAGAAGTGCTCATCCTGGTAATCATGGTTGGCTTGATTTAAAAGTAGATGTGAATTCAATGAATGGCCTTGTAGAAGATGAATCGGGTAATGTCGACTTTAGGGAAACGAAATTTATACCTAATGTTGAAAAAGGACAAGTAATTGGGATTATTTATCCACCTAAACCCGGAATACCAGGGGTTACGGTGACTAATGAACCTCTTCCTGCCAAGCAGACCTATCCACTGAAAATAGCTTCGGGAAGAGGAGTTATTGAAGTGGGTGATAAGTTAGTGGCAACTGAATCGGGGCGCCCGTTTATTGAACAACGAGGACATCTGGTAAAGGCGACAATTTTGGAGAAGCTTATTCATGAGGGGGATGTGAATTTGTCTTCTGGGAATATTCGCTTTATTGGAGATGTAGAGATTATCGGCCAAGTGGAAGAAAACATGACCGTTGATGCGGGTGGGGACATTTTTGTTCACAAGTCCGTTAGTGAGGCTGACTTAACTTCTTCTAAAGCCATGGTGGTAAAAGGAAATGTCATTAATTCTGAATTAAATGCTGGTAAAAATAATTTGTTGATTGCTGAGTTGGGTCACTTACTTGGAATTATGAATAAACAACTAGATAAAATGATTGTCTTTATTCAGCAATTGTCCCAATCTCCTGCTTTTAAATCAAATGATTTTTCGATTACGGGATTACAACCATTAATAATGATTCTTTTAGAAAAAAGATTTCAAAACTTTATCCCTTATGCCAAACAATATCAAGAAGTGGTAGAAAAAGGGGAAAATCACTTAGAAGAGAAGGAATGGGTTCAAATAGCAGTATCCCTTAAGCAAATTTTTATTAACCTTTCTACTCAAGTTACAACCATTGATCAATTAAGGAATTTATCACAGAAAATGAAAGAGTTATCGGAACTTAGTGAAACTCCTGTTGAGCCAGACTCCTATATGGCGGTTGCACAAGCAGTAAATAGTAGATTATATTGTAGTGGGGATATAAACGTTATAGGAAAAGGATGTCTTAATACCAAAATCCATTCCGGAGGTCAACTAAAAGTAAGCGGAATGGTTCGTGGGGGAGAAATATATGGAAAACTTGGCGTTAGTATAAATGAAGTTGGTTCGAATAGTGGAACTAAAACCATAGTATCTGTACCTAGTGATCAAAAGATTCATATTACACAAGCCTTTGAAGGGACTTTGTTAAGAATCGGTAATAAAACCCACCTTATAAATGATAAAAAAAATCACTTAAAAGCTTACTTAAATCAAGAAAATGAACTTAAACTTGAGTCCTTATAAGATTGGAGATTGAATGATGCTTAAATATACAACGGTTGAAAAAAATGATTTCTTACTCGTATCCCTTGAAGGAGATTTAGATATTGAGGGTACTGAAGTTGTAAACGAGGAACTAATTCCAGAGCTGGTTCATTATCACAGTATTAATATTAGCTTGGAAAAAGTACCCTTTGTTGATTCATCGGGAATGGGCTTATTAATAAGTCTTGTTAATACATTGAAAGAACAAAATGTGAAAATCACTATCTCAGACGTTCAGGATGATGTGTTTGAGGTATTTGAACTAATACAACTTCCAGAAATATTAGGGGAAGAAGTATTTATTTAAAATAGCAAGCACCCTTTATTAGGTAAAAGGTAACCCCAATTTAAAATATCTAAACTAGATACACAATCCATGAAAATAAGAAATCAATTATGGGAAGGAGGGAGATCAGTGAGAGTTTCTATTATTAAGGAGTCGTCGTTAATAAGGGAATCGCTAATTGATAACTTAACCGGTACTTTTCCCACAGTAAAAAATCGTGTTAGTTCCATCCTAAATAAATTATCAGTTCCAGATCGAACAACTGCAGTCTTAAAGGCTATAAAGAATAGATGGTTTGTTGTGTGAAATCTCTTCAGGTTTGATTTCCGTAATCCTTTAAAGGACAACCTAAAAAAGTTAGTAGATCTCCTCAATAAATAAATTAATAAAACAAACGTTTGTTTTATTGCCTTTAACGTAGGATTTTCATGCCATTCAAGAATTAATCAAACGTTTGATTGATGCCTCATATGATTAGTTGAAAAATTTTAACTGAAAATAGTTCTACAAACCATCAGAAGTGAAATCAATTATAATAAGTCCGGTGAATGGGATTTCATGCAACATAAACAAGCTTAAAGTAAAGAATCCCTCTCTAAATGCGAAGAAGGATTCTTTTCATTATTAAAGGATTGTTGTGTATATTTCTTGTGTTAGTGGCAAAACTATCTAGTAATCTATTAAATAAATTACTGGGGGAGTCACTATGAAATTGCTTTACTGTATCATGCTTTTCGTAATTATGCTATTAACAGGCTGTGGTGATCAAGAAAGAGCAGCTGAGTATAAAAAAGATGCTGGATTTATTGTCAAAATTGAAAGTCATGGAGATAAGACGGTTTATAAAAAGGTACCAAATTCAGATTCCCGTTTTGAATCGAGCGGTGATACTGTCCAGACTTTATCGGCTGAATCTATTGACAAATCTAATAAACTATCTACTGACTTCATTAAGGAACATTTGAGTGTGGACATGACACAAGCAGAAGTTGAAGGGCTCATCGGGCAGCCTGATGCCAAGGGAGTGGATGCCATGAACGCAATACCTACTTGGCGTTATGATATCGTGGCTAAGGACGGCTATAAATTTGAGGAGCAAGATTCACTTTTAGATTCAAATGTGGTGGATGCTGTGGACATAAATGGACTGAAAAAAGGAGATATGACCTTGCAATTGTTTTTTAGTTGGAAGGAAGAGCGTGTAAGTCACTTTTCAGGATATTATAAAGAGGATGGTGTTGTACAGGAGTATCGTCTATTTGAAGATGGTACTGAAAGGGTAATGACTGTTTCGGAGTAATTATGTTAAACAAACGTTTGTTTAAGTATACCAAATCCTTGTGTACGAACACTTTTAAACACTCAAATAAACGTTTGTTTGATGAATTAACTGGAGTAAATGTCAGTCATCCCTATAGTTATTCCCAAAACCAAAGACAAACCTCATCACGCCAAATATACCTAGGAAGATTAGGAGTCGATAAAACATACTTTTTAAGGTCATCCAGAAAACACTAGCTTCCCCACTATCCCCATCAGTTCACTCAATATATTTGAATTCACCAATCTTCATTTCTTCACTGTTTTTTACAATATTATACGAAAGGGTGTCATCGTCTTTTAGTTCAAAAAACACTCCTGTTACAGAATCAACATAATAACTGTAAACGTCATCTTGAATAACCTCCAACCGATCTCCATTTTTCTCATATTCAACCGTTATCATGCTTTCCAAATTAATTTTTGCTGTATTGTTGTCCAATATTTTTATATCATAACGAGGATTGCCATCGACACTATATTCCCCATAAAATTTTGATTTACCACATGCGCTTATTATGATTAATAGGATGAACACTAATCCTATTTTAGGTGATTTTTTCATCAAGAGTACCCCGCTTTTCTAATGATCAATGTATACTATGCAAATGGTAGTACGGATTTTACAATATTATGTAGAAGCACTGTATCGTTGAATAAAAAAGGTTAAGTTACTTAACAGGGTACTATGAGAAAGTGGTGTTAAACAGGAGTATCATCTATTTGAAGATGGTACTAAAAGGGTAGTAACTGTTGGAGAAATTAAGTTAAACAAACGTTTGTTTAAGAGGTACCAAACCCTTATACACCGTTATTTACGTTTACCAAACAAACGTTTGGTTGAATCGCCATTGCAAGTATAATCATCCAAACCTCTGTAAAAATTACACTCTCTACAAGCTCTACCAATCATCTGTTGTGACACGGGAACTAAGTAATAGACCTTCTCAAAACCACAAACAGCACACTCCCATTCCATGGATTTATTCACCATGTACTCTCAAAAAGTCTCTTATCTCATCCTCGCTAATCCCTAATTCCAAAGCTTCTTTGATCATTTCCAGCCAGTCTAAATCTAGACTCTCCACTATGTATTTCTCCATCGCAATTCCCCTCTCTTCCACACTATGGGTTCATTATATAAAATATAACGTTCTTTATAAAATTACAAAATAGCACGAAAACAGAAGATTACCAGAGATATTTATAGAAAAGTGGTTCTTTATGACGAATATTGGTAAAATTCAACGTTTTCAAAAACGAACGAGTTAATGTAAGCTTGTAAATAATAGATTGAATAAATTCTAAACCCATTTATGTAGCGAAGAGCTGCTGAGTAAAGGTGGATATTATGTTGAAAAAAGTCCTCGTAACAGGTGGGTGCGGTTTTATCGGTTCACATACCGTAGACAAGCTTTTAAATCAGGGTCACGAAGTCATTGTGGTAGACAATCTATCAAATGGCGAGCTAACGAATATTGACTACGAAAGAGTAAACTATTTTTACTGTGATGTTGGTGGTCGTAGTTTTGAACAAGTTGTTTATGCAACTCGTCCTGAATACATCATTCATCTAGCCGAGCAGGTCACCTATCCTCAGCTTCCAGAGACAATGGAGGAAGATTGTAATGCGAATATATCTAACTCGGTAAATGTCATAAAGGTGGCGAAAAAGTTCGGGGTTCAGAAGGTGCTTTTTGCCTCTTCGATGGATGTATATAGTAAAAATCAGAATTCTGAAAAGCTTGGACCATCTGGGCTGGCAAAGCTGACGGGAGAACTCTATTTGCAGTTTGCTGGTGAGTTGGACGGGTTGGATTATACAATTCTTCGTTTTAGTGAAGTGTATGGGCAGCGTGATTTGAGGGGGACCGTTTCTCATAGCTTGGATCAAACAAATAAAGACCTCACTCTTGACCATAGGGGTAATCATGAATTTGTCTATGTTGAGGATGTAGTAGATGCTACCTTAGAAACTCTAGATAAGAGGAGTCAACAGACGGTTTGTTGGAGATAAGGCTTTCGGAATATTTAAGGTATTACGGTATACATGTGAATTCATCTATAATACTTTAATAAAGAAAATCCAGTGCTTTAACAGCTACTGGATTTTTTGCTTTATTTTTGTTCAGCAAAAAAGGAGTTATCCAGAAATTGGTGGGTTCTATCAGGAAAATTTTTAATCCAATCCGTAATATTCAACAGCTAATCTGTAAAACATCGTATACCCGTAAACTAAGTCCAGTCTCATTGCTCCTGCTGTTCCACCCACTTCATATATTTCATAAACATCTGAAATTCCTTAAAGTCCTTCTTCGTCACTCCAGAATCAATAGCTTTTTTCAGCAACTCGATCCATTCATCATCTAGCTGAACCTGTTCAGTTTCCATTCCTAATATGTATTCCACTGTGCTATCGAGTGGGTCGGCAATTTTAGCCAGAAACTGTAAGGAAGGATTTTGCTGCAGATCCCGTTCGATATTACTTATGTATGATTTTGATACACCAGAGCGCTTTGCCAGCTCGGTAATGGAGTATCCCTTTGATTCTCGTAACCTTTTGATTCGCTCACCAATCATTTTTTTACTCCTTTTAGGTATATTTTTAGATTTGTAGGTTTATAATGTTGATGTGTTCATTATATAAAACATTTGGTTCTATATAAAACTGTAAAAATATAAGTAATCAGCAGTAAGAAGAAGATATCTATGCACTTTTTGTTCTAAATAACGAAATTTAGCGATATTTAAAGTTTTGAAAAACGAACAAATTATAATACACTCAACGTGCAGTTCGTTAATGAGAACAAATAAATAACATATAGAACAAATGGTGGAGGGAGGAATAACGGTGAGATCGAGGTTGAAAAAAATTCATAATCGGCAGCTTAGAAAGTTTATGAAAAGGCAAAGAACTCTTGCATCTTCCTTTAAACTTCTAGGCTTCTGGAGTGTCATCATCATTATCGCAACCATGTTAACGACAGGGACCGGAGCTCTTGTGAATGATATTGAGAAATCACAAGGCTCCATCCATGTGGAATGGGATGACACAGGGTTATGGGATAAAAGTTCTCTTGAATTTATTGGCCAAAGTGGAAGCTGTGAAGTCATCCAAGCAACGATAACGAACGGAAAAGACTCTGAGCCAATGGCCGGGACTGTTGCATTTGAAGTCTATTATGTTGAAAAAGGAAAAATTAAAGATGGTAAAGGGATCTATGGTGAAAAGATATTCACTGGTGAAGTTCCTGCTTTAGATACTGGGGAAAAAACAGTGATTAAAGCTGAACCAACCAAAGGTGACGGCAAATATATGTTTAGAGCCTTTCAACGACCAGGTCATAACGGAAAAGGTGAGCTTTGGAGTGGGGAAGTAGTATTGAGTGGCTGTAATGCAGAGCAACAAACTGAATCAGAAAAAGCCAGTCAAGGTGAAGAGAACCCTCAAGAAAAAGAGAACAACGTAGATGACGGAAAAGCTAGCGAAAATAGCAAAGGCAAAAGTAAGGATAACCAAGGAGACGAAAGCAAAGACAATGAGGATGCAACAAATGAAGACAAGGAGAGCAGCGGTGAGCAGGGTGCAGGCGCTGAGGATGAACAGAATGTAAAAAAAGAGGCTTCTGAAAATGAAAATGTAGATGAAGAAATTGATACTGAGAACGCTGAAGAAGAGCAACAAACTAAAGAAGAAAAACAGTCTGAGGAAGTAAATGCTAGTGAAGAAAAGGAAGACCAGGAAAGTTAATTTAATCTCAACCCTCTTTTGTATGAGTAAAAAGAATCAAAGGATGATGAATGATGGAAATACCTAAAAGAACGGTAACTAAAGGTAAGCGTAAATACAAGTTTACTAAAAAGAATGTGTTTAATGGAGTCAAAAACACCCTTTATCTATTAGTCTGTACGACTCTACTTCTCCTTACCGTACTCGTACTTTCCACAAGAGCCTCAGGAGGGGAACCACAAATATTTGGCTACCAATTTAAAACAGTATTATCTGGTTCGATGGAGCCAACTTTTGAAACTGGATCTATTATCGTAGTCAAAAGGGTTGAGAATCCTACTAGTTTACAAGAAGGCGATGTCATCACTTATCAAGCTAGTGAAAACACATTAGTCACCCACAGAATTATTGAAAGGTTCACTCAAGGTGAAAACACATTCTATCGGACACAAGGTGACAACAATGATGGACCTGATAGTAGGCCTGTGCTAAGTGAAAATGTAGTAGCTAAGTATACTGGTCTCACGATTCCATTAATTGGCTACTTCCTAAACTTTGCTAGCTCACCAATGGGTACAGCAATTCTACTTATCGGTCCTGGATTAATGCTACTAGGCTATGCGGTTTACTCATTTAGATTAGCGCTCAAAGAATTGGATCGACAAAACAAAGAAGTGGCAGCATCAACAGATACCGAAGCTTAATCAAATTTGGTGTTCCCCCTTATAGGGTTCACATACATACCCGATTCGGGTGAAATTAATTAAAGGAGGAATTTTTCATGAGTATGAAAAAGAAGATGGGAACAAGCATCTTAGCAGGCGCACTAGGTTTATCATTGATCGGAGGAGGGACATGGGCAGCATTTAACGATGTGGAGGATACCCAGAACACATTGGCTAACGGGGTTCTCGATTTAGAGTTCGGTGAGAAGAACACGATTGATTTTGAAATTAGAAACCTTAAGCCGGGAGATCATTTTACTAAGACTTTGCATCTTGTTCATGGAGATACAGCAACTCTAGATATTAACCAAATTCTTGTCTCTACAAACTCTGTTGAGGGTGTTTGGGAGGATAAAGATGTACTTAATCTCAATAGTGAAGTAGGAGCAGGTTCTGGAGATAACTCTGAAAGTGACTTCCTTAGTCAATTTAAAGTAGTTGTTTCTGCTGATGGTAGTCAAGTATGGAGTGGTCATTTGAATCAATTAGTAGGGCTTAACCCTGTTGATATTACTGGTACAAATGACACTACTGCAGGCCTTCCAGTAGGAGAGGAAATGGAATATGAGGTTTATATTGAGTTTGAAGAAAATGACGATCGTTTTCCTAATAGCCGCTACTTCGAGCAAAACAAATACCAAGGTGAAGAGTCTAAATTTGAGATGAGCTTTGAGGCTACTCAAATGCCTGGTGAAGAAAGATTCAACGGTGACGATGCTGAATAAATCTAAGGTTATTAGTATGTACGTCTATTAAACTAATTATATGAAATTGGAGGAGATTACATGAGTATTAAAAAGAAAATGACAATGGGCGCATTATCCGCAACAATGGGTTTATCCCTACTTGCTGGTGGAACATTTGCTCTCGTTAATGATATTGAAACGACTGAGGCTGCTCTTGGTGCAGGGACATTAGATTTAGAATTAAGACCCGATGGTGAAACACAACATAATTTTAAATTAGGGAATTTAAAACCAGGTGATTTTTCTAAAGTAAGAGTAGATTTACAGAACCATGGAACCCTTGCTATTAAGGATGTTTTGCTGGGTATGGATAATCTTAACTTTGATGATTGGGGTTTTGAAAATAATGAGCGATATTATGAAGAAGTCCCAGAAGGAACAGATCGAGATGTCTTTGGACCAAATACAGCATTAGAATACTTAGATCAGTTTGCTATTACGGCTGCTGTTGTTGGATATGAAGAAGGCGGTACTTATGACAAAAATATTATTGCGGAAGATATCTCTCTAGCAGATTTCTATAAAGCTACTAGCTTAGAATATACTGGTGCCGACAAACAGGATGCAATTGATACGGTCGCAGCCTCTGTTAATGGTTTAAGCTATGTGAAAGATGGAGACGCAAATGGTGTTAACGGCATGAATGTTTCTACCATAGACGAAAATGAATGGTATGGGGTTACCGTAAATCCAAACGATCATGATGTTCTTGAACTAACGATTGAATATATTAGCAGTGAAGAAAAAGGACATAATGAAAATAGTGACCTATATCTTCAAAACAAATTCAACGGTGACAGTGCTGACTTTGACCTAGTCTTCGAAGCGCGTCAATGGGGTGGCCAAGAAGTTACTGAAGATGATATTGGTGACGGTAAAAAAGGCAGCGGTGAAGATGGATACGTTGAAACAAATGAACGGGCTAATAACGGCGATTCTTATGGTCCCGACTACCAGTAAGTCCAGCAGAATAATAAACAAATAAAGGTGGGGATTACTCTCCCCACCTTTATTTAATAATAAACCAAACAATGGAGGTGTAACGAATGAGCATAAAACGAAAATTTGCAACTGGTGCAATTAGTGCATGCCTAGGGTTTTCCTTAATTGGAACGGGTACTTGGGCTGCAATAAACGATGTAGAAAAACAAACATCTGAGTTTGCGGCGGGAACACTTGATTTTGAAATACAACCAATAAAATTTGAAGGACATCGAGTTCCTCATACATTTGAAGTTTCAAACTTGAAACCAGGAGATTCAATGTATCGCGCATTTAAGATTGATAACGTTGGGTCACTTGCTATTAAGGAAGTTCTACTTGATACAATCGCATCCAATTTTACAAACGGGGAAAATGAGTTTGTCGAACAAGTAGGCTCAGATAATGACCTGGATGAATTTTTAGATCAATTCCAAGTGAATGTATTATGGGTGACGAGTAGAAGTTTAATAGATTTAGACCCAGATGTACTTCAGGAATTTTTAGATGGTCATTTTAGTATTCTCAATCCTGAAGACAGAGTGACACTCAAAGATTTAAAATACAATGATTTTCCTTCAGACATCGTTACGGGTTCTGACGGTAGGATTAACATTGCTCCAAACAATGAAGGGGGACTATTTATTAGTAGAGACAGATACGATGGCCTACCAGTAACGCCCGACGACAAAGAGGCAGTAATTATCGGTATTACAATGAAAAATAACAAGGAAAGAAAAACAGAAGGACCTGCAAAAGATGAATTTATCCAAAACCAATACATGGGTGATTCGGTTGATATCACATTCTCATTCGAAGCAACTCAATGGGAAGGCATTGAAGTTACTAAAGACGGCTATATAAAGGATAATGAAAAAGCTCATTCTGGAAACTATTAAAATTATTAAGTGTTCTTCTATGAAAAGGTGAGGTAATTATGAAAAAACATGGTCAATTATTACTTGTTCTTTTAATATCTTTTTTGATTATCTTTTTGTTTCCTTCATTTTTGGGGGCTAGTCCAACTACTGAAAATAAAGAAATTGATATATCAACCAGCCCTCACAAAGTCTTTTTTAACCTACAAAATATAAAGCCTGGGGATCATTCGACAAAAGAAATGACCATTTCTAACAATGGTGAGCAAGATTTTATTTATATTTTCTCTCAAAGGTTTTTAAATGGTTCAACCAAATTATACGATGAAATTTTGTTAAAGGTTAACGATGCGGACGGAACTTTATTTGATGGAAAACTAAAAGATTTTGAGAAATTAGAAGGAAGAGAGCTAAAAAGTGGTGAATCGGAAGTTTTGATATTTGAAGTAGAAATGCCTTATGAGTTAGGGAATGAGTTTCAAGGATTAGCTACCGAATTTCAGTTTAAAGTATACGTGGAAGGTACACTTGGAGGAATTCTCCCTGTAGACAACAAACTTCCAGATACAGCTTCCAATATGTATAACTATCTTCTATTAGGGGTTGCGCTACTTCTTGGAGGAGGTTCTCTATACTACTTCCAAAGAAGAAAGAAGTTAGCCTTAAAAAAAGATTGAGTGGCCTTGATTGAATATGAGATTAAGAATCAAGGCTTTTTTGTTTCTGAAATAAAGAAAAATAGGTGATTACATTGAAGAAAATAGTGATTATATTAATCTATACATTGTTAATTACGTTGTTGCTTATACATAAAGACTCCTTCCTAACCTGGATCCGCTCTGGTGACGAACTCTCCATCCTCATCAGCATTCTCTTTTTTGCCCTTTTAGTCTTTTTCCCAGCCGTCCCATTCCTAGTAGCAGCCGGAATTATGGGGGCATCTTACGGTGTGGCAGCTGGTTCGGGAATTGTCCTCACGGGTGTAATGATCGGCACCATCGCCATGTTCCTATTAGCCCGTTATGGATTTCAGGTCTGGACTCAAAAGATACTTAGTAAATATGAGCGCGTTAAACATTATGAGTACATTTTTGAAAATAACGCCTTTATCGCCATCCTTGGTTTACGAGTCTTTCCGATCATTCCCACACCACTTGCAAATGTGCTTTGCGGGGTTACTCGTGTGAACACCTTCATTTATATAGCAGCAAGTGCATTAGGCAAGCTCCCTAAGATTATTATTTTCACTGTTGTAGGCTACCAAGCAACTGACAGTATGTTTAATTCAATCATTATTTACATAATTTATTTCCTAATCTTAAGCATTGTGGTTGGTCGTAAATTTAAACAGGATAACAGTGGACTTCACGTTTGAAAAACCACAAAAATAGGGTGGTGACAGGCATCATGCTCAAAAAAATCATATTTCTGACTGCTGGAGCTTTAGCCATTATATTATTGTTTTTTATTTTTCAAGCAAAAGGAGACATAAATAAACTTCCGAGCTTTTTTGGATATAAGCCTCTGACGATTTTGTCCAATAGTATGGTACCTGACTTTGAAGCGGGGGATATAATTGTCATTGACACGAATGAGGCTCCGAAAGTCAATGAGGTGATTACCTATGTGGATCCGAATCAAGAGCTACTCTCTCATCGAGTGATAGATATTGTGAATCAGGATGGGCAAAATCTTTATCAAACCAAAGGAGATGCGAACAATATCCCTGACCGAGAATATGTATCTGAGGAAAACATTATCGGTGTAAAAGTTTTTACCATTCCTCTTATTGGTCACATTGCTAGTTTTATTGCAAGTCCCACAGGAATTTTCCTACTTATTGTTCTTCCTATTATTCTAGTCGTTATCATTGAATTTTTTCAGAGACTAAACATCATTAGAGAAAAAAGTGGTTAGAGTCTTTTAGCTTAGGTTATAAAGGAGTATTCCTTATAACAAATAAATGATTAGAAAGGGGTAGCGTTTAGTGAAAAACATGGGGAAATGGAAGAGGGTTTTACTTGGAACTTCTCTAGCGGCGGCGATTTTTGCAATTGCGGGTTATGGTTCGTTTGCTCTCTTTTCCGGTACTGAAGAGGTGGAGGGTGAGATTGACCACTTGGTAGTTGAGCTTTCATCCAATGTTGAGGAGATTGATTATGATGTAGATGTTGGAGAAGGAGAGTTGTTAGCGCCAGGTAGAACGGCGATGGGGGAATGGGTGACGTTAGAAACGAATTTAAGTGAAATGGCGAATTTTAACCTCGGTTATGAACTACAGTTGTTAAAAGATAATGAACCTGTAATGGATGAGAGTGTGAGTTTAGAGTCCTATCGTTCAGCTGCGGTTTTAACTTTAGGTGATGATGAGTTTTATGTTCCACTTGAATGCGCAGATGTATTAAGAAGATATTTAGTCAATCCAAATGATCCTCCTACAGATGATTACGGTAGAATCATCCATAAAGGTGACGCTCAAATTGCTTTAGCGAACCAAGATAACTTGAACAGATTATTGAGAGATTTAACGGTTGGCGAAATTGATGCAATCCTATTTCCAGATACCATATTCTTCCCGGACACAAGGTTATTCCCTGACAGCTCTTTTATGACAGCAAACTTCTTCCCAGATGATTATTTTAATGAAGGAGACGTTGAAACACCAGTATTATTCCCAGATTCTACTTTTCACCTTCAAGAAGGACAGCAAGTGAATTTCTTATTCGGAACACATTTAAAGAGAGAGGCTGGAAATGAGTATCAAGGACTGACTTTAGATACCAAATTTAATTTTGGTGTTGGGCAGATGACTGAGAGGCCTATGTAGAATAATAAATTTGAATGGAGCCAGGGATTATCTCTGGCTCCATTCAAATTAAATGAAAAGAATACGGGTTTTGATATAATGTGAAATAAAAGTACAAGGATAGGAGGTATTATAAATGAAAATCGCTTTTTTATCCGACATCCATGGCAACGCTACAGCCCTAGAAGCCGTTCTAGAAGATATTCAATCCAAGCATGTCGATAAAATTGTTGTATTAGGTGATCTCTGCTACCGCGGGTCCGAGCCAAAACGTTCGCTTGAACTCGTGAGGTCCCTTGATACAACTGTGGTTAAAGGTAACGCAGATGAGTGGGTGGTGCGCGGCATACGTGATGGCGAAGTACCGGACCAGGCTATTGACATGATGAGGGTGGAACAGCAGTGGACAGTGGACAAGCTATCACAGGAGGACATCGATTACCTTCAAAGTCTCCCAACGGAAACTAGCGTACAACTTAGCGATCAGGTGAAGATTCATGCTCTTCATGCTACGCCAAACAGTCTATTCGATATTGTTAAGCCAACGGATGAGAACGAGGTCGTGAAAGAAAAATTAATGAGAGATTCTTCTGCGGATATCTACCTGTATGGCCATATTCACCATCCTTATGTTCGTTACATTAATGGCAAATGCGTAGCGAATCTCGGAAGTGTAGGGCTGCCGTTTGATGGGATAAATCATGCTTCTTATCTGATTGTGGAAGGTGATGGTGCGGATTATAGTGTAGGTATTCAGCGGGTGAAGTATGATGTGGGTAAGGTTTTGAAACAGCTGGATGAGGTGGAATATCCCAATAAAGAGTTTCTGTATGGGGTTCTTGGAGAATAGGGGGATAGGGGGGTACAGGGGGACAGGTCCCTTGTCCCAGTAGACTGCGTTTAATAATTGTAAAAACCCTTACTTATATGAGTCAGGTTCTCATCTTAAACGATATCAGCGAAAGATAATTGGATATTGATGTGCGGCTGGCTCAATGAAGGACAGTACAAGAGAGTGCTGGCCCCAATTTTTCCGTGATAAGGCTTCTGACGGACAATTGCAATAAAAATAAGATTACGACTGTCCGTCATTAGGGGTGTGAGGAACGAAACATCGAGGAGGCCTGATTGAAAAGTCCGTCACATGCCCCGTCATGGACAAAATGGAGTCCTGAAATAGAATAAAGGTCTCTCATAAGCCAATTACAGTCGGGTGTTCAGCTGGACGCGACACCGAGTTAATAACACAGACGGCAAATCAGAAAGATAGCGGATGCTGGTGTACGGTTCAACGAAGGACAAAACCAGAGAGTACTGTTACCAAATTTTCCGTGATAATGGTGTTCAAGGACGGGAATGTTATATTAACTGTGTAAGTAAGAAATGCGTACTGTTTCTTACTCACACAGTTTTTTTATTTGATAGAATAAAGATAAAGAAGCGATGATGATGGGAAATTTTTGGTCAACGATCTTTAAATGGTTAAGGGAAATATCAATCTTTAGTGTTTTAAGAGTATTGTTCCGAAATTAACTAGAACGCACCTGTTTGTAGATTTATGGACAATCTTAAATTCTGTCCTTGCCTTTATTTGCCTAATTTTTATTGTTCATCTAATTCTAGTTTTTGTACTAAAATACATTATTCTGGGTTATGGAACATAAAGAGTCTTTGAAATTAATGTTTATCAAGTAAATGTACTGTTAATCTTGCTGTCAAAAAATCGGTTAAATATTCGATTAGGAGCTATCGCTGAATTGTTATTTTATTATTACATAATATTATGTTGAAATTATCTTCTGGTTTGCCACTTCCTATGCTAAAATGCTATTTTGATTAGTAACTTTGAAGCAAGTTCTGTCAATATCTTATCAATGATTTACTATAGCTTTTTAAGCATGGCGAGCTTTCGTACTAAACTACAACCTGTGTAAGATCTTGGAATTTTTATGATAACAACGCAATCATTTATTGGGTTATTTATGACATTATTAAGTATCGCTAGGTTTATTTCTTTGTTTGCGAAGCAGAAGTCGAGGGATGAGGGGGATAATGGTGGGTGAATTGGGCTATGTGTACGCAGGGGATACTCGGATATGTTAATTTGGACATTTTGTTTAAAAGCAAGGTGCCTGTCAGCCCCCCCAAAAGACATTAGAAGTATACATAATTTTAAGGACTGTACAAGTTGATTATAATCACTTGGGTACAGTCCTTATTTTTAAACCATTTCACTTTTTAACTTTCTCCATAAGGTGCTCCGGCTAATTCCTAATCGTTTTGCTGCTTTAGACTGGTTCATATCTTCTTCTTCAAGCACTTTATAGATAATACTAGATGTAATTTCGTCTAAAGTTCCTTTAAATTGAATATCTTCCGTTCTGGTTTGGGAATGTATACGAACCTCTTCCTCGAGAATGGTTATGGTATCCTCTTCTTGAATTAAATTGGTTTCAGTAATCAGGATTAGTTTTTTAAGTACATTAATAAATTGGTTGAAATTAAAATCCCATGAAAAATTTTTAAGTAGTTCCATCGCACCTGGTGAAACTCCTGAAACTTGCTTGCCTAGCTCTAAATTAAGCATGCTTATATAAATACTCGTTAGACTTGGTATTTCTTCACTTAACTCTCTTAATGGGGGGATTGCAATACTATATGTATATTGTTCACTTCCCAAAATGTATTCGGGTAGAATCCCGGGTTGCATATCTTCTATCGACTTTTCAGTTGAATAAATGACAAGGCTTCTCTTCGTTAAAAAAGAATCATCTATATAGTTAATAAGTTTTTCTTGTTTGTCTCCGTTTAAATGGTGAACATTTTTAAAATAAACTGTTAGATTGTTTTCTGTGATGGGCGAATTTTCATTATAAAGAATGAACGATAATTCTTTGTCCGTTATGTTTTTGCAATTAATAGTTAGCATTGGGTTATTCTTATGACTGCTAATCGAATGTATATGATATGCAATACTATCTTTATCCGTACCATTTTCCCCATAAATTAAGATCGGTGATTGAGAATCTACTATTTTAGAAACTCTATCAATGATATACCGCGTTGAACGAGTGGACAGATAAAAGTTAATAGAAGATAGGTCTTCCTTTTCTGATACGTTTGTTATTTCATAAAAAGTATTATTTGTTGTTGAGATATCGGGAATTTTTTTAATGTAATATATGATATTTTCTGCATACCCATCCATGATTACATTTCCTTCAATAGTCCACTGATAACCTTCAAGTTTTAACATTAATTTAATAGTTTTCTCTTTTAAGGTCTGTGGTATATACTGAATTAATTTTTCTTTAATCGTTTCAAGTTCTGACTGATTTGATAAATTAGAATAGACTACTTCTTTATCCTTATTAAAGGCAACGATTTCTAAAAAGCAGTTATTTAAGATATTTTGATATAAAGTATTTTTTTTCGATGATAGACTAACAGCCTTTACTAATTTTTGTGCTTCATCAAATGCTTCATTAATACTTTCTTTACCAGAAGTTATTAATAGTCCGTTTAGATGGTATTTTGAGGCTTTAGATATAGTTACTGCGTCCCCCACTATGAGGCTATAATCTAAATGAGCTAACTCTTCAATTACTCTTTCTGCTTCATCCCCACTCTTTATTGTATAAGTATCAATTTTGTATTGTAATAAGTCACAAATCATGTTGGCATATCTTGTGATATTTGGGAAGCCTACGATGGCGAATTTGCCACTATAGTTTTGGGCGAGATTAATCGCCCGCATCATGTCATATTCCGTTAGTTTGATCTCAATTACCGGTATTTGAACAAGATCCTGGATCATTTCTGCTGTTCCACCACGTGAAATAATGACGTCATATTTTTCGATGTTATCAATTGTAAGTACCAGTTCCGCACCAGCTTTTAAATCACCTAGGTACACTGTTAAATCAATGTCATCTCTAGTCATTGCTGTATTTTCCAGTAAATCTTTTAATCCTTTATAAGGAGCTACTGCTAGAATATTTACTTTCTGCATCGTCTTTTCCCCCTTACTCCCCAATTTTGTGTTTCAAAATGAGATGAATAATAATTTTATTTTATTTTATTTATAAAAATAAAGCAATTTAAGTGTGTGCAAAGTTGAGATAATTTAAAATGTTTAAAAATGAAACACAAATAGCTATTTTTGAAATTGTATACGCTTTCAAGTTGATGTAATATGAAACTGTAATTAGTTGGTGCTGATGTGAGACATTTGGGGAAAGCTGAGTATAGTAGATGAAAGGACGAGATAATGTATAAATTACTTATACTAGCAGATGATTTTACAGGTGCGCTAGATACTGGGGTCCAATTTGCTAAAAAAGGAATTAGTACTATTGTGACAACAAATGACGAATGGGATTTCAGTCGTTATATAGAAGACACTCAAGTGCTAGTCATTGATCTAGAAACACGCCATCTTGAGCCTCAGGAAGCTTATAATAAGGTCTACAGTATTGCAACCAAATGTATTCAGTACGGAATTCAGCACATTTACAAAAAGACTGATTCAGGTTTACGAGGAAATATTGGAAGTGAATTGGTCGCATTGGTGGATGCCTTTAAGGAGAGTAATCTTATATTTGTTCCTGCTTTCCCCAAGACACAGCGGACAACTGTTGAAGGTATTCATTATATAGCTAAAAAAAGAATCACTAAAACTGAAGTTGGCAAGGACCCATTTAGCCCAGTCAAATATGATAGTGTTCAAAAAATTATTAAAGAGCAGTCTGATGTTATGACCATTAGTGTAAAGGTTGATGAGGTTGATCATTACAACTATTTAGAGGGGAATGGTAATGTTTATATCATAGACTCTGAAAGAGAAGAAGACTTACAAAAAATCTCAACCACTTTGAAGGACCTTGGCACAATAAATCTTCTCGCTGGGTGTGCAGGTTTTGCAGAATACCTTCCACAACTAATTAATTTAAGTTCTAATTATAATCAATCATTTCATCTTGAACAAAAAATGTTATTTGTATCAGGAAGCGTCAATGATATCACTCGCCGACAAATTCAATACGCAAGAGATAAAGGATACAACATCATAAGACTCAGTCCAGCAGAAAAACTATCTAGTAATTTAAAGTCACTAACAAGTCTTAAACTAAAAATAAAAGACATAAAAGATATCTACACCTCAAGTGGAAGAGTCATTGTGGATGGTGGCGGTGATAATGAAATGATTGAGGCTACAAGGGAACTTGCACGTGAAATCGCAATAGATGATAAGGACATCAGAGAGACTATTAAAGTGAATATAGGTAAAGCAATTAATTATTTATACAAAGAAGGTATAAAAGGGACCTATATAGTTATTGGTGGTGATACATTAAAGTCAGTGATTGACAATATGGGCTTTGATACATTGGTACCCATAACCGAAATTGAAAGCGGTATCACATTATCGAAAATTTTAGGGGGTGAGGATACACTTTACATTGTAAGCAAATCTGGAGGTTTTGGTGAGATAGATGCACTTATTAGAATAGGAGATTATATTAAAGAACATAGTGAAGAAATAAAAGTTACTTAAAGACATACATCCTATGAGTCTACTCCTTATTTCAGTTGGGATTAATTAAATTGATAATTATTGGGAGGTTGTCGTAATGAAACTATTCAAATCAAGAGGGATAATTGTTTTATTGTTTACACTCGCAATGTTGTTTATGACAGCATGTGGATCAAGTGAGGATACTGCGGGAGAGGGGACAGACAAAGCTGAGAATGATGGTGCTAAAATAGAAACAAATTCAAGTGAGCATGCAGAAGGTGAACCTGTAGATGTCCTTTTCTCAACGCATGAAGTCGGTTCTGCAACGTATGCTATTTCTGCATCACTCGGTACATTGTGGGAGGAGTACCTCCCAGAAGGTTCTTCAGTAGATGTCCAACCAACATCTCCTGGAGGAATGGGGGCTCCATACCTTTTTGAACAAGGTCAAGCAGATATTGCGTTTGTAAATGGTGCGCCAGCAAAATGGGCGTTTGAAGAAGGAACCCTTGGAAATGGCCCTACCCAAGATTACAGAGCTTTAGTTGGAAGTCTTACAGGTGTATCTGCAATTACTTTCTTTACACAAGACTTTATCGATGAACATGGTGTGGATACGCTAGAAGAAGTGGTTGAACAGCAAATTCCAATTCGAATTGGAACAAGCCCAAGAGGGTCTATGGATGAGAAAATAACTAGTATGGCTTTGGAATACTTAGGTGCAAGTTATGAAGACGTGAAGTCTTGGGGCGGAGATGTCATCCATGGCGGTGGAAGTGAACTAACTGCAATGGCAAGGGATGGTAAAGTTGATATGTATCTAAATCATACATCTGTTAACTCATCTACAATGACAGAAATGGCCATGACATCTGATATTAAGTTTATTCAATGGGGAGAAGACCTTTTAAGTCATTTTGATTCGCAAGGATTTGAGAGAATAACTATTCCTGCAAATACATGGGAAGGTCAAACAGAGGAAATTATAAATGCCGGCACCCCAGACAGTGTTTATGTTCACAAAGACATGTCTGAGGACGTTGCTTACGCTCTAGTAAAAGGGATTTCTGAAAACCGAGAACAACTAGTTGAACAGTTTGCATCATTGGAACCGTTTAATCCAAAGGAAGCCTGGAAGCCAGGGAAACTTGGTGGGATTGAATTACATCCAGGTGCTGAAAAGTATTATAAAGAAATGGGTTATATGGAGTAAGACTTACGTGTATTTAACAAATGAATGTTATATATGAGTCCGGCCGTAGTTAGTCTTTTATTGAACTGGCTACGGTTGGAATTACTTCCGAAAATAAACGACTAAAAGTTTATTAAAGTGCTTTAATAATACAATTCCTAGCTATCACAATTTAACTTGACTACTAGTCAAAAGCAAAAGAGAGGTGTTTACATGAAAATGAAAAAGTCTGGCCCTAATAATAATGAATCCAAGACAGATAAAATACAAAACCCAGTAGAGGATTCGGAAGAGTTGAAAGTTGAGAAAATTAGGTTATATCCAATTATAGGTATATCCCTGATTTTTCTTGTTTTTCAGTTATATATAGCCTTAGTTAGACCAATTGATTCGTTAATTTCTATACCACTTCATCTTTGTTTGGCAATTGCATTAATGATACTTTATAAGCCATTGGCAAAGAAATATAAGAAAAAATGGTTATGGGCAATTGATATTGGCTTCCTTATTGGGCTATTTGTAACCGTAGTATATTTTATTGTAAGCAATGAACGATTAACGTTCCGAATTATGATGGTAGACCTAATGACGCCAATGGATCTCTTTGTGTCATTTTTTATGTTATTAGCCATTATGGAAATTGTTAGAAGGACAATTGGGTTAAATCTTTTTATCTTTATTATGATTTTCATTGTTTATGCTTTTATAGGTCAATATATTGGAGGACCATTTAGATACAGCGGGATGACTTGGCAACAGTTTGCTGAAATGCTTACATTATCACCTGATGGAATTTTTGGTACTCCTTTGGCAACTTCTCTTAATATTCTATTCTATTTTCTATTATTTGGTGCTTTTTTTGCAAAATGCGGTGGAGGGCAAGTCCTCATTGATATGGGGATGAAACTTAGTGATAAGACAGTAGGTGGTCCTGCCAAGGCATCAGTTGTTTCTAGCAGTTTTATGGGAATGATTAGTGGTAGTGCCATGGCAAATGTATCAACAACAGGTGTTTTAACCATTCCATTAATGAAAAAGTCTGGATATACGAAAGAACAGTCTGGTGCCATTGAAGCAGTTGCTTCAACAGGAGGTCAAATCATGCCTCCGATTATGGGGGTTGGTGCCTTTATTATGGCAGAAATGATTGGGATTAGTTATGTAACCATCGCTACTGCTGCTATTATTCCTGCAGCTGCTTACTTTTTAGCTATATTTGTAGTTGTTCACTTATTGGCAAAGAAAAGGAAGCTGGATGTTCAAGATGAGGAAATAAAGTATGAATCCGAGCCTATTATTCCGAGACTTTATCAACTTATTCCTATTGTAGTAGTTGTTGCCATGATTTTTGCAGGCTCATCTCTTACAAGAGCTGCACTAATAGGTGTAGCGTTATCGATAGTAATTAGCTTATTCTCTAAAAAAACACGCCTTTCATTCCTAGGGTTTGTTGCGGCTGCTTTAACAGGGATTAGGCAAGCGGCAAATATTGCTATTCCTACAGCGGCAGTTGGAATCATGATTGGTATTGTTGTTAGATCGGGTGTTGCAAATAAGCTGACAAGTCTAATAGGTGATTTAGGAAATGGTAACCTCCTAGTTGCGCTATTAATTGCAATGTTAGGTTGTCTTTTGCTAGGTATGGCATTACCTACAGTAGCGGCGTATTTAATCTCTTATATTCTGTTTGTTCCTACGCTTATAAGTTTAGGAATACCCGCGTTACCTGCAAATATGTTTATCTTTTACTTTGGGGTAGTTGCCCAAATAACGCCACCAGTTGCATTAGCGGCTTTTGCGGCGGCAGGAATAGCAAAAGCAGACTCCTGGAAAACAGGGTGGATGGCGTTTTCATACGCACTTGTGGCTTTTATAGCCCCATTTGTTTTTGTCTATCAGCCAGAAATTCTATTAATGGGGACAGTAGTAGACACAGTTATCACAACCTTAATTATGTGTATAGGTATAATCTTTTTGTCTGGGGGAGTCGCTGGTTACTTCTTTAAATCTCTAAACAACTTTATTTATCGAGCTGTATTGGTAGTCATAGCATTACTCATCATTACACCTGAAACTCTTACATCAGCAGTTGGTCTTGTGCTAGGGCTTGCGTTTGGAGTTTATATGTATTTCCAAAACAAAAAGGATATCTCTTTGTTAAATAAAAATTCGCAAGGGGTAAATTATTAAAACACTATATTCCATATCAAATATTAATTTACTTTTTGCGGGAGGGAGAGTTGATTAAGTGCGTCCAATTATAGGAATAACAATGGGAGATGCAGCTGGGATTGGACCAGAAATCATTTTAAAAGCATTACAGTCAGCTAAGGTTTATCAACTTGCGCAACCATTGGTGATAGGTGATGCAAAAATCCTAAAAAGGGAAGCGCATCATTTAGGTGTTTTACTAAAATTCAACGTAATTGAAGATCCAAAAGATGGCATTTTCGAAAATGGTACAGTTGATGTGATTGATTTGGACTTAGTTCCTGAAAATCTACCTTATGGAGAAATATCTGCCGAAGCTGGCCATGCTGCATTTAAATGTATTGAAAAGGCAGTTTCTTTAGCATTAGAACAACGTATTAATGGTATTTGTACAGCACCACTAAATAAAGAAGCCTTACACAAGGGTGGGCATTTATATCCGGGGCATACAGAAATTCTAGCTGATTTAACGCAAACAGAGGATTTTTCCATGATGCTATCGGCTCCTAAATTAAAAGTGGTTCATCTCACAACTCATGTTGGATTACTCGATGCGATTCATTCTATAACTCCTGAACGGACCTATAAAGTGATCCAGTTAGCCAATGAAACTTTAACACGAGCAGGCTACCATAAGCCGAAAATTGCCGTTTGTGGAATTAATCCACATGCCGGAGAGAATGGTCTTTTTGGAAATGGAGAGGAAGAGGAAAAACTCATTCCGGGTATTGAAAAAGCCCAAGCAGAAGGGATAGATGCCTCAGGTCCACATCCTGCTGATACGTTGTTTTATCGGGCCGTGAGAGGCGATTTCGATATCGTTGTGGCGTGTTACCATGATCAAGGTCATGGCCCTATTAAAGCGCTCGGATTAGAAGCTGGGGTAAACATTACAATCGGACTTCGGAACGGCGTTATTCGAACCTCTGTCGATCATGGTACCGCATTTGATATAGCAGGGAAAAATAAAGCTGATGCGGGTTCTCTTTTAGAAGCCTTATTTATGGCAGTTGATCTAGCACCTAAACAATACAGTGAAGGAGGAGTAGTAGATGCATAAACCAGAAGGCATTGTCCCGGCATTAGTCACGCCTTTTAATCAAGAAGAGGAAATAAATGAAGAAGTATTGCGTCAACTGATCCAATCAACTATGAAAAGTGGTTGTCATGGTCTTTTCTGTTTAGGAAGTAATGGTGAATTTTTTTCCTTAAGTTTTGAAGAAAAATTGAAAGTAGCGAAAATTGTCTTGGATGAGGTTCAAAGTAAAATCCCAGTCTATATGGGAACTGGCTCTAATAGTACGAGAGAGACCATTCAATTGAATAAGGAAATGGAAGAGTTGGGTGTGACCGCTGTATCGTTGATTACACCATATTTTGTGAAAATGTCGCAGGAAGAATTGATTAAATATTATGAAACGGTAGCAGAACAAACCAATCTACCTATCATTTTATATAACATTCCAGGCTTAACAGGAAATGCACTAGCACCTGAAACAGTTGCTCATATATCAAGAGTCCCGAACATCGTGGGTATTAAGGATAGTAGCGGTAATTTTGACAATATCCTTCAACTTATTGAATTGACGGATTCAGACTTTTCCATTTTAGCTGGTACTGATTCGTTGATACTATCGACATTAATGGCCGGAGGAAATGGTGGCATAGCAGCTACCGCTAATTTGTTACCGAATGTTGTAACTTCTATCTATAATAAGTGGAAGGATGGAGATATTGAAGGGGCTGAATATGAACAAAGGAAATTAAGAGCAATCCGAAGTGCTTTTAAAATGGGCACATTGCCTTCTGTTCTTAAAGAAGCGCTCAATGAAGCTGGGATAAATATTGGGGCACCGAGATTACCAATTTCACCTCTGTCTGAAGAGAAGAAACGATTAGTTCAGGACATTGTTACAAAACATAAAGAAGCTGGGGATATAGAGGATATTAATGTATAGCTTTGGTTTTATTAATCAAGTGAGAGGGGGGAGACAATGAATAAGGTTTCAGGTATTTACACAGCTATGTTAACACCTTTTAAAGATGATTATACTATTGATGAAGTAGCAACTAGAAATCTAGTCAATCATTTAATTGATAGAGGTGTAGACGGTTTATTTATATTAGGGACAAATGGTGAATTTTTTAGCATGAGTCATGAAGAAAAAGTACATTTTGCGAAGATTGTTGTGAATGAAGTGAAAGGTAGAGTATCAGTATGTGCTGGGACAGGTGCTATTAGCACGGATGAAGTGATTATGCTTACGAAAGATATGGAAACAATCGGTATAGATATTGTTTCTGTTCTTACACCTTATTTAATGACGATTAGCCAACAAGAACTTACCTCCCATTATACGAAGGTGGCTGAATCTACTAATCTTCCAATTCTTATGTATCATATGCCAGGACGAACCAATAATGAATTGCAACCGGAAACAGTTAAAGAGCTTAGCCGTATTCCCAACATTGTAGGAATTAAAGATAGTACAGGTGACTTTAATCAAATTCTTAAATATATTGAAATAACAGATGAAGACTTTTCTGTATTATCAGGAGCTGATCCTCTCATTTTATGGACATTATTAGCTGGAGGTAAGGGTGCAATTGCGGCCTCCTCTAATATGGTACCTGAATTAGTTGTATCGATTTACAAACATTGGAAAAATGGAGAGATTCAAAAAGCGTATGATGCACAACAGAAGTTAAGAATGCTCCGGGAAGCGTCATCCATGGCAAGTACACCAGCAGTATTTAAAAAAGCTATGGAGTTGTTAGGAATACCCGTTGGTCCACCTCGGTTACCTGTTAAAGAGATTCCAAAAGATGTAGAAAATAAAATAATAGAAATCTTAAAGCATTATTAACTAGGAGGTTATATATGAGTACAATACATACTTTTCAAACATCAAAGCGCGTTGTTCTAGGAAAAGGAGCCTTAGAGAATTTAAGAAATCAATTATTTCCGTTCGAAGGCGCAAAACGTGTATTAATTGTATCCTCACCTTTTCTTAAGAAAAATGGCTATATCGATCTTATTGGAAAACAATTAAATGATGCCAATATGGAGTACGATGTTATTACGGATATTGAACCTGAGCCAACGATTGAACATATTGAGACAACGTTTAAGCGTATTAATAGACATCCTTTTGACCTAATGATTGGGATCGGTGGAGGTAGTGTTCTTGATGTTACCAAACTATTTTCCGTTCTTCTAAAAAACGATGTGTCAGTAAAAGAAATGACTAAAGGTAAAACAATTTCCAATAAAGGAGTACCAATGATCTTAATTCCGACTACTTCAGGAACAGGCTCAGAAGTGACACCAAATTCAATTGTGACACTTCCTGATGAAGAATTAAAAATCGGAATTGTATCTCCACACTTTTTACCTGACTTAGTACTTTTGGATCCAACTCTTACTGTGACATTACCTAAAACAATTACAGCTGCAACTGGGATGGATGCTTTCACGCATTCATTTGAGTCATTTATTTCCAATAAAGCAAATCCAATCAGTGATATGTATGCTTTAGAATCCATGCGACTCATATCTCGTAGTATCGTAAATGCCTATGAGAACGGCTCAGATATAAATGCTCGTCAGGATATGCTTTTAGGATCAACCTATGGTGGAATGGCTTTAACTAGCGCTGGAACAGCAGCTGTTCATGCACTCGCCTATCCTCTAGGAGGAAAATTTAACATTGCTCATGGTGAAGCCAATTCCATGCTTCTTCCACACGTCACTCTTGCAAACCTTGATCATATTGAAGATAGAATGAAAACAATTGCACGAGAGATTGGACTTTTGGAAAAAGATGAATCAGCGAGATATGCCAGTGAATTGTTAATTGACCAAATTGTTAGATGGACCCAAACACTAAACATTCCACAAGACCTAAAAAGTTATGGCGTTAAGGAAGAGGATGTCCCAGCACTTGCTGAGGCTGCATCTAACGTGACTAGACTTATGAATAATAATCCCAAAAAACTTTCTGTATTAGACATCGAAAAGATTTATCGTAAATTATTGTAAATTCACTTCGGGACATTTCTGGTTTACTAAAGCATTTTCACTTTAGCTACAACACGATAATCCAGAAGATGATAAAGCTGTCATTGTACTTTCTGATTGTATAGGTCGAAAAATTAGGATAATTCCTGTGTATTATAGTGGATTTATGTTTGAAGCTATTCGACATAATTGTATCTATACAGCAACTATTGAAAAAGTAAACCCTGACTCTATTCCGCAAAGAAAAGAAATTATGAGGTTGTTGGACAATTAAACACTTCTTTCATTTTAGATGAGGTGTTTGTAAACAATGAAGAGCCACAAATTATTAAACAATGAAGCGTAACGCCATTAAGTTAGGGGCTGCTCACAAAAGAAGAAATAATTGTTGACCACCAACAGTCTGACGATAGAGGGTGCGGAGAGAAGTGTAAGTGCACTTCTCTTCTTTTCATTTATTGGTCCATCTCTAGGATTTGATCATTATAAAACGTAATAGGGAGCTTTACATGGAAGATTTTTTCAATTATCCGACTGTGGAAAAATGAGGGGAACAGTTTGCAAGGGTGGCTTAAGAGTCATAAGGGATTGCGTAAACCGGTCAATGAAGAGTGGAGCAGGTACTGAATTGTCCGTGATAGGGTTAATGAAGGACATTTCAGAAGATTAACCTCAGCGAACAGTCTGTTAGAGGAGACTGAAAAACAAAATCAGCATGACTCGAGTCAAAAAGTCCGAGACTAGCCTCATCAGGGACAAAACGGACCCCCAGAGCAAAAATGGTAATCATCACTTCCAGCTGTCTGTCACCACTCGATCTTCTCCGAGTCATCCACTAATTTACTACGCTACCCCCTAGTAAACACTTCCGCATTCTGATGTTTGGATATATTCTACTCTCCCGGAATTAATAGGATTCTTCAATAGATGTAATAGCTGATACCTGAATCCATTCTCTTTCACTTATATTAATAAAATCCCCGCTCTGGTCACACCAGTCAAAAAACTCATCTATACTTTCATAGTCACCTAGTATGTATTCCTCACCATTATTCATACGAACTCGTAATTCCATATATTCTACCTCCTTTATTAATATATATTCAAATGGAGGTGAATTATTTACTAGAATTACGAGATATCTTGTTTTTCCAAGTACATCATCCCGATCAGGCTTAGAAAAGGGGTATTTTATATTGGAGATAAAATAGTATCATTCTTCAATTATCCAAAGGGAAAAATAAGGGGAGCCTATTGGTTAGATTATTTCCAATACCTGTAAAACGTTAGCGGTATTATTTATGATAGGGGGTATAACAGCCATAAGTGAATAAAGGGCAAAATAGAGAGGTGCAGGACCCTAATTGTCCATGATAGGATAGCTGAAGGACATTCAGCAGATTAATCGCAACGAACTGTCCGTTAAGAGTGGGGTGAAGGACAAAATTAGCATGACTCGAGTCAAAAAAGTCCGAGATTAGCCTCGTCAGGGACAAAACGCCCCCCTAGAGCATAAAAAAGTTACTCATCACTCCTGGGTGCCTGCACCACACGGCGCTTATCCAAGTACTCCACTAAATTATTACGCCATTCCGTTGGGGAATATAACATCTAGCATGATTAAACAAACGTTTGTTTGAAAGGCATTAAATTCAATGTTAACAGTATTCAGCCAAGCTCAATCAAACTTTTGATTGATAACAGGGGGAACGAAGGATGGGTATTTCGCATACTTTTTTAATAAATCAATGAAGGACAATACGAAGGTTAGCAGGCATCAAAGTGTCCTATGTACGACAAAACAAGGTGATTTCCTACGTGAATTGTCCCTCATTGGCCTAGTCAAGGACAAAAAGGATGCCTGGAGAACCACCAGAGTCCACCTATGAACCCCAATCCTATTAAAATGGGATGCTAGTATTCTTCTGATCCTCTTCTTAGAATTCACAACCTGGCACCAATCATGGATAATGTTCGTCGTTATTTCTTGCTTTGGAAATAGCATGTTAAATTCATGAACACATCTCATCACGGCTGCTGCAACCACTTCTACATATCCACACTCTTTGCAAACACATTTCTGTCCTTCAATAGAAAGGGAGAATGAATCACAATTAAGGCAACTAATTCCTTTCCTTAACCGGTTATACTCATAGGGAGCTACCTGTGTAAAGGGGGAGTCAGCCATGTGTAGAGAAACCAATTGATCAGCTAGCATCTTATGTTTTGAATCTATCTTAGTTGATATTGTATTTTGTTGTTTAAAATAGTGATTCAGTTGAGTTGAGAAAATAAATGGTTCATTCAGCGGTGCTTGATATAAGGTGAACTCAGGATTGATAAAGACTACTGAAGAATCAATAGGAAGGTTAAATCCAAGACTGAGGAGTAACTGTCGTAATAGAGATTCGCTTCTCTGCAATTGGAGGAGGGGATTGATTACCTCAATTTTAGGTTTCTTATATAAAAGGTCAGAATCATAGTAATAATCCCCTTTAAAATTTTTCACTTCATAAAGGAAAACTCTGTCTAAAGTGATGATGAGAGAATCAATCTGGAAGGTGGTGCTATTCACTCTAAGGAGCAGGTCATTTAAAATGATGCAATCACATTGTAGCTTTTCTGTATATGAGTCAAACTTCACCTCTCCTTCATAACCCTTCCTAAGATTAAAATAGTGTTGTTTGTCCTTCGGGGGTAGATTCATTCGATTATTGAGGCTACGCATAGCCAGTAATTCAGGGGATTCAGTACGGCATTTATAAGGTTCTGGCATGTCTCGCTTCCTTTCTAATGTTTTATATCTATTGTTACTGTATTGGTTGCGTATTTTCCTGCTTGAATTTGTATATTTATATAGATTCGTGATTCATTGTGATGACGGACTTATACGAGCAGAATTGCGAGTGAATTGTCCTTCATAAAGTCGATGAAGGACAAATTTGATGGGAAAAGGTCGTGAAATGTCCTTGATGGTGATGATGACGGACAAAACTGATAGAAAAACATAGTGAAGTGTCCATCATTAAGTTAGTGAGGAACAATGTTAGAGAATATATTCTGTAAAACGTCCTTGACCATTAACGGACAATACTGAAATAGTAAATAAAAGAGTGATTGGCATTTATGCCAATCACTCTTCTACTATTCTATTCTTCTATTAACTTAATAAACTCCCTCATAAACCCAGGCAAATCTGGCCAAGCATGCCCCGACACAAGCTTACCATCCACATGCAAGGTTTCACTCGCATAATTCGCCCCTAAATTCTCAACATCAGGCTTACAAGCTGTGTATGCTGTCATCGTTTTACCTTCAAAGTAACCTTTATCCTGTAGTGCAGATAAAACTTGCACAGCATGGCAGATTGCACCCACAGGTTTATTACTTTCTAAGAAATGATTCACAATACTTGGCACGTTCTCATCTAGACGAATGTACTCCGGTGCACGACCGCCTGGAATCACGAGTCCGTCATATTCTGTAGGATCTACATCTTTGAATGCCACATGGGATTCTAGTAGATAGCCTTGTCTCTCGGTGTATGTATCCCAGCCAATAAAGTCATGAATCACGGTGTTCAGAGCCTTTTTCTCAGGAGAAGCAATCACAGCCTCATACCCTGCCTCTAGCAAACGAAAATATGGATAATAAACCTCCAACGCCTCCACTGCATCACCAGTAATCAATAATACTTTCTTTGACATACACACAACCTCCTAAATGGAATTTGTTACCTTCAATTAAAATTATGATTCTACGGGATAAATATGTAAAGTTAAATGCTAATAAATTAACAAAATTTTCATACACTTACAAGCATCGACAAAGTATTTTAACTAGTTCCTATATACTATTTACGTTACATATTTTAGGGGGAGGAATGATGATGAAGAAAATAATTTCGGTTATCATGGTTTTGCTAGTATCTTTACCGCTATTTTCTACTCATGTGTTAGCGAAAGAGGGAGTAGGAAAGGAGTCTCTCGTAGCTCTTGGGGACTCTATTCCTTATGGGTATAATCTCGAGAAAAACAATCAACACCCGTCTAGAGATGCCTATCCTTACCTGATTGGTGATAAAGCCAATCTACGCGTGCGAAATTTAGGTGAACCAGGATGGACGACAGAAGACTTATTAGCCTCTATTCAAGGTGATCAAAAATACAGACAGGCTATTCGACATTCAGACTATATTACGTTGAGTATTGGGAGTAATGATTTGTTACGAGGGTTTAGACAAGAGGCTACTCAAGCAAAAGTAATGGAATTGGTTTTTAACGGAGATTACAGTGTTTATGAAGAGGTTCAGGATATTATGGATGTACCTGATTTGGTGGATAGAATGGAAACCATTATTTCAGAGATTCGAGCTTTATCCGATTCACCAATTGTTTTCTATAATATCTATAATCCGTATCCATCTAGTGACTTTCAAAATCATATGATTGGAAGCTTGCTTTTGCATGACTTTGCAGGTGGATTTAATTCTATTATCACCAGTGAGATAGATGATGAAAAAAATGTGGTGGTCGTGGATGCTTATGAAGCGATGATTGGAGAGGATTCAAACTTGATCCCAGGGGATATTCACCCGACGGAATTGGGTCAAGAGAGGTTGGCGGAAATTGGTTATGAAGTTTTGAGGTAATAGTAGATTTAAATTGTGTGATTGGTTATAAATCGAAGACCAGTTAACAGGTGGGGAGTATAACTGGTCTATTTACAATCCAATTTTTGACCAATCAAATAGTGAGCCCGGGTCACTCCGTCGATTGGGTGCATATTCATCGTGACCTATAACGTGATTTCGATTTTGATGGACCTGAGGGTTTTGCTCGTAAATTTGCTTCAGGAGCTTTTTTAGCGACTTGTATTGAGCCTCTGTATATCCAATGTGTTTGGAATCAATTGAATCATATTTTTCCTCTGAGATATAACGTTTCATTTCTTCCTTTGTTCCCATACCGAGCAACTCAATCCCAATGGAAAACTCGTTTAGCTTATTTTTATACTCAGGAAAATTTTGAAAATTTCCCTTTCCCGCATGGTAAGCAACTCGCTTTTCAGGTACGAGGGAGTAGATCCTGCCTTTTCGGTCTATCATGTAATGTGCGGAGACTCCATTTTTTATGAAAATCATGTGAATGTCTTTGATGTTATAAGGGTTGTCGGGTTTGTTGGTCACATTACTTGTAAAGTGCAGTACAACATGTGTGATTTTTTCTGTTCTTGGATGGGAATTTTCAGTGGGTAGTGGATATTCATTAAACCATTTTTGAGCAATGGCTGGTTCCGTGAAACAAAATGACAAAGCAATTAAGCCGATGGACAGATATCTGGCCAGTTTCATTTTCTCCCCCCTGTTTGCAACGCTTCCAATCACATCCTTTGCTTAATCTCCCACAATGTCCTACGATATATTTATTTGATTAACAAGGCTTTAGGAGATGACATCATGAAAGGGATATTTCAAAATAAATGGTCCGTGATTGGGATTGCGGTATTTTGTTCGATATTGTGGGGGAGTGCGTTCCCTGTACTTAAAGTGAGTTATGAAGAGATGCAAATGGCTCCGGATGATGTGATGGCTAAGATTGTGTTTGCTGGCATACGGTTTCTGCTTGCGGGGCTATTGGTGCTAGGATTTTTGTTAGTCACTAGTCCTAAGAGGATTTTGGTAACCCGGAGGAATTTTGTTGTATTGGTGATCCTTGGTATTGTCCAGACCACTCTGCAGTATTTTTTCTTCTATAATGGTTTGGCAAAAGTTTCTGGGATGCAGGGAGCTATTTTGTCCTCAGCCGGGACGTTTTTTGCTGTAATCCTAGCGCACTATTACTATAAAAATGATCGGTTAAATTGGAAAAAAGCGTTCGGATTGATTGCTGGTTTTTCAGGTATAGTAGTGGCGAATTGGGGGCAAGAATTTCAGCTAAGCTTCCAGTGGGATGGTGAGGGATATATGATTCTTGCCGGTGTTACAAATGCTATTGCTACAATTATGGCTAAGGAGCTGGCAACTGGGATTCATCCATTTGCTGTGACAGGCTGGCAGCTTAGCCTAGGTGCATCGATTATGCTACTAGTAGGCGTGCCAGTGATGAGTCCTGGCGCGATTGTCTTTACACCATTTGGCTGGGGCTTATTAGTCTATTCGGCGCTGTTATCGGCTGTGGCATTCGGGCTTTGGTATTCGTTATTAAAATTCAATAATGCCGGAGAAATTAGTCTTTATAAGTTTATAGTTCCAGTGGCAGGGACGATGTTGTCGTCGTGGTTTATACCTGGTGAGGATTTGAATATAATGATTCTTGTTGCTATTGCCATGGTCGCGACGGGAATTATTGTGTTGAATTATCGAGGAAAGAAGCGAGTACCGGTTAGATCATTTGAGGCAGGTAAGAAAATATCTTAAGGATTTCCTTTTCCCTTACCTAATTCACCAGTCCAAATAATAAATTAAGATGTATGAACTGTACCTAAAATGTTAGCGGTTAGGTGCAGTTTTTTATATGTAAAGCCCCCAGTATCTCTAAGTGTAATAATACCTTTTTGTTTAGCGTAACCTAAAACTTAAACGTTTGAAAGGAATGGGCTGGTTATGATGATTCAAGACTTTAAACTGGAAGAGGCTGGACAATTCTTTGATGTCATTCTTTACATAAAGGGAAACGATACATTAGTGGAATTTGCCGAAGAATTCAATCCCCTAACTAGAGGGACTAAAAAGGATTTAAATAGAATAGCCATTGGATACGTTAAAAATAAATTTTCTAATCTTAAAGTCAGATCCATTAAAGTGATGATGGGTGGAGTGGTTGTGACAAGCATTATGCTTGGGGGAGGCATGTCTCAAGCCTTTGCTGAAGAGGGTGAAACACCAACTGAGACGACAACAGAAACCACAACGGATACAGAGACTACCACGGACAACACAAGTCCAGAAGGCACAACAGAAGAAAATACGCCTGAAACGACGGATACCACAAGTCCTGATACAACAGAGGAAACCACAACAGATACAACCACTGAAGAAACAACTCCCACGGAAGAGGAGGCTACACTTGAAAATAATGAGACCACCGCACCAACCGATGAATCAGCTGTTGAAGAACCTACCACTGAAGAGCCGGGTCTTTTACCTGGTGATTTCTTTTACTTTGTCAAAACGCTATCAGAGAAAATCTCTTTAGCTCTTACCTTTGATGATGTAAAAAAAGCACAGAAACTTGCTGATTTTGCAGCGGAACGTATAGCTGAAGCCAATGCCCTGATAGCGGAAGGGGATACAGAAAGAGCGACGGAAACTTTACAAAAGGCGTTAGAAAATCAAGAACTTGCCCTTGATTATAGCGAACAAGTTACTGATGAAACAGGAACAGCGGAGGGCGATAGAACAACCGGAATAGTAGATGAAGTGCGTAAAGCATTAGAAAATCGATTTACTACAAATACCATGGCCCTTCTCACAGCCATGGAAAAAGTAGATAATCCAAATGCAAAAGAAGCTCTTGCTAAAAACATAGAAAAGTCCTTTGAACGCATGTCCAAGAAGTTTGAAAAGATGAACGACATTAGAGCCAAAATGCAAGAGAAAAAGGCCAAAGGTAATCTCGATCATATTGAAAACCATGAGGAAGCTTTAAAAGAATTGCAAGAGGAGATTGCCGAAGACCAGGAAGAATTTGAAGAGGGCATGAAAGAGGTAGCGGGAAAAAATAAGGAGTCAAAGACTAAAGGTAAGGAGCGGGGTAAAGATAAAAACAGAAATGATGTGAATAAGGATAAAGAGGAAAACGATGATGAAGATGTTGCAGCTAGAGATGAAGTGGTTCCAGCACCAGCCTCTAAAAAGGCAGCTGCGGAAAAGTCAGAAATGAAAGAGGAGCGTAAGAAAACTGAACATCAATCAGAGAAGACAGAAGAACGTACGAAAGTAGAAGACAAAGAAGAAACCGTAGATGAGGAGGTAGAAGTACGTCAAGAAACTAAACGGAAGGCTCCAGAAAAGGGAAAACCTAAAAAGGAAGGTAAAGAAGACGAAAATAAGACTGAGGATGAAGATGAATAACAAAAAGTGTAGGGGAAGGCCTACTCTTTTATCAAGTGTTTTATCTATTTTTCGAACTTAATGAAGCTCTTTAACTATTTTGTATTCTCTTTTATAAATGATACAAATGATTCACTTGGCAGGGATAGGTTTTGATCATTATAAACGGCATAAAAGTAACGTTTTAAACGGATCCCCTTAATACGCAGAGCTTTCAGAATCCCTAATTTCATTTCCTTTTGAACGGCTGATTTAGAAATAATGGAAATGCCCATTCCCGATTCTACGGCTGATTTGATGGACTCCGTGCTTTCTAGCTCAAGAATTATATTTAGCTTACTCGGGTTTAGGTCATTCCTGCGTAGGTTCTCCTCTACTACCTGTCTTGTTCCGGATCCTTGTTCTCTCATGATAATTGGAAGAGAGAACAACTCTTCAGGTGTGATTGTCTCCTCTTCATCAAATGAAGAATCAAACCACTGCTTAGACGCAACCATGACAAGTTCATCATCCATAATGGCTTCTTGGTGAAGGTGGGAGTACGAGATCATCGATTCAATAAAGCCTACATTGATTTCCTCATTTTCGAGCTTTTCAATAATTTGTTCGGAATTGTAAATCTTCATGGTAAGGTCTACATGAGGATATTCTTGTTTATATTGTCCAAGAAAGTATGGCAAGAAGTATTCTCCCGTAGTTAAGCTAGCTCCTATAATGAGCTCCCCATGAACGGATTGAGAGAGAAGGTCTATTTCTTTTTTAGTTTGATTTACCAGCTCTAAAATTTTTCCGGCATATTGGTATAGCAATTTCCCTTCAGCTGTTAGGCTCACTTTTTTAGTTGTACGTCTAAATAAAGAAACATTAAGAGATTCTTCAAGCTGTCTGATTTGAGAGCTAACGGAGGGCTGTGATAAATGGAGTATTTTAGCGGTTTCCGAGAAATTCTTTTTGTTTGCAGCTGTATAAAAGACCTTTAAATGTTCGAAATTCACCTGACCTACACTCTCCTAATCTTTTTCTCTAGTATAGCATAGGAGAGTGTAGGAAATAGGCGGTGATGAAGTTATAGTAGATATAGTAAGAATGGCCCGAGGATTGCTAGGGCTATAAACCCCAATAACCCGACAAGAATGGGCTTGAATCCTGTCTTTTTAAAATCAACGAAATTAATGTTTAGCCCAAGACCGACCATCGACATAGCGAGTAAAAATCCACTAAATGAGACAAGTGAGTTTGCGAGTGAAGTAGGAATCACTTGTAAGGAATTAACGACAATCATAAGTAGAAATCCAAATAAGAACCAAGGAATGGGTAAATGTTTGAATGACTTTTTCTCTTGATTTACTTTTTTATCCATGTAGGAAAAAATGATTCCTAAAATAATGGCAACTGGAATTAATAGAGCAACTCTTCCAAGCTTTGTGATAATGGCAGCTTCGGCACCTGTACTACCTCCTGAAGCCCCAGCTGCAACCACATGGGCAACCTCATGTAAGGTGGATCCCACTAATACTCCATAGGTATAAGGCTCAAGGTCTAAAGCTGGATATACCATGACATAAGTGATGGCGCCTATCGTTCCGAAAACCGCTATACAAGCAACAGCTAAGGCCGTATGCTCCTTCTTCGCTTTAATCAACGGGGCAACCGCTACGATCGCGGAGGCTCCACAAACCGCAGTACCAACGCCAATTAATGCAGTTAAGTGTTTATCTACGTTGTGCATTCTACCTAAAAGGAAGAACACAGTTAGGGTGAAGACAATCACAATGATGTCAATTGTAATGACTGGAAGGCCTGCTTCTGCTATTTGAGCGATGTTTAAATTTAGCCCCATCAGAACAATCCCTAATTTTAAGAGTACTTTACTACTGAAGGTCACTCCAGCATTCGCTTCTGTTGGAACCCCCATAATACTCTTCCAAGAAACACCGACAAAAATAGATATAATCATCACACCTGCTATAGATAAAAACGGTAAAGTGGCAAGCTGGCTAGCTACTAAAGCTAAAACAGTGGTGAGGATGACCCCTTTGTAAAGTCTTTGGAAATGAGTGAGTAAATTTGGCCTTGATGATTTTGGTGTATTCGTAGATTGGAACTTTATTTTTTGAACCCCCATTGATCCACCTCCGACGTAGTGCTGTATTCTTAAACACTAACATATTTAAGGTGTATTGACTTATCACCTTTTTAAATAACACCTATCGGAGAACGTTATATCTCGTGCCTGTCACCACCCGAATTTTGTCGACGGCTTCGACATAGAAAAATGCCACGTAGATTTTTAATCCATTAAATAGAAAAACTCGACTACACATGTGTAGTCGAGTTAACCAATAGAATTAATGAAACGTTTTATGTTCAATAGTATGCTTTAAAACTTCATCAAGATTGACCTCAAATCCAATTCCAGGTTTAGTAGGAACTTGAAGTAATCCGTTATCTACCACTACTTCTGGTTCAATAATGTCCTTTTCCCAATATCTAGATGATGAGGCGGTATCCCCAGGAAGTGTAAAATTGGCCAATGAAGTAATAGCGATATTGTGAGCCCGACCTACTCCTGACTCGAGCATTCCTCCACACCATAATGGGATGTTTGCTTCTTGGCATAGACCATGTATTTTTTTTGCCTGTGTCAGTCCACCGACTCTACCAACTTTCATGTTAATGATTTTACCGCTTCCTAGTTCAATAGCTTGTCTAGCATCCTCATAAGAATGAATACTTTCATCTAGGCAAATCGGTGTTTCAACCTCTTTTTGTAGCTTTGCGTGGTCGATTAGGTCTCCCGCTGTTAGTGGTTGTTCAATCATCATAAGATTATACTTATCCATTTCCTTTAAGGTAGGTAGATCCTCTAAGGTATAAGCAGAATTCGCATCTACCATAAGGGGCAGGTCAGGGAAGCGTTGTCGCACCTGATCAATAACTTCTACGTCTTTACCTGGTTTAATTTTAATTTTTATTCTTCTGTACCCTTCGTCTGACTTTTGTTGTATATTCTCTAAGAGATCTTGGATATTATCCTCAATTCCTAGACTGACACCTACTTCAATTTCGTTTTTGGCTCCACCTAAGGCTTCGGATAAAGAAATTCCTTTGGATTTTGCATATAAATCCCAAACTGCCCCTTCAATGGCTGACTTTGCTAGATTGTTCCTTTTATAAGGAGAGAAATCTTTTTGTAGCTCATCAGGATGACCAATTTCTCGATTAAGAACTAGTGGAATAAGGAATTTTTCCAACATAACCCAACTAGAGTCTGTGAATTCCTCAATATATAAAGGACGTTCGGTTGTTACACACTCTCCCCAGCCTGTTAATTCTTGGTCATCTTTTACTTCTACTAGAATAAATTTACGGTTTTGTTCTGTTCCAAAGCTTGTGGTGAAAGGATTTTTCATTCGCATGCTTACTTTGTACAAATTTATTTCCTTCAGTTTCAATCAAGATCGCTCCCTTAAATTTATTACATTGGACCCCAATTCATTAAGACCCCAATTGTTAAATAGATAACACCAATGGTATACCAAATTAAAACTAAAGGAAGAGCAAACTTAATCCACTTCGTCCATGGTATACCTGCAATTGCAAGGTTAGCCATGAGAATTCCTGATAGTGGAGTAATAATATTTGTAAAACCATCCCCCATAGAGTAGGCTTGAACCGCAACTTGGCGAGGAATCTCCATAAGGTCTGCTAATGGTGTCATGATTGGCATTACGATTGCTGCTTGTCCACTTCCGGAACTTACAACGAGATTAAATAAACCATTTCCGATAAACAAGGCAATTGCCCCAGTTACACTTGAAAAAGATTCCATTCCTACTGCCATTCCATTTACGATTGTATCTAATATCATGCCATTTTCTAAAATGACCACAATAGACCTTGCCATCCCAATAATTAAGGCCCCGTATACAACACCTTTACAGCCGTTCATAAACTCTAAAACTAGTTTATTGGCTCCCATTTTGGCAATTAGAGCCGTAATGATAGCGATAGCTATAAATATACCTGCCATTTGGTTAATTGACCAGCCAAGTTGAAATACCCCATAAACATAAAGTCCAATTCCAATGGCTAAAACGGAAAGGACAAGTTTGTGTGTTGTGGTTAATTTAGATGAAACGTTGTCCATGCTCTTTTCATCATACTTTGGAAACCTATTTTCCTTAAGGATACTTTTCTGTGGATCTTTTTTAACCCTGTTCGCGTACCAAATAATATAGATTAAGGAAGAAGCTAAAACTGTTACATAAATGACTAAACGAAAGCTTAAGCCTGAAAAAAGTGGTAATTCCGCGATTTGCTGTGCAAACCCGGTTGTCATTGGATCTAAGAAACCAATAGCAAATCCTGAATAGGCTCCAAGATATATAATCGATACCCCGACGATTGCGTCCATATTCATGGCTCGTGCGAGAAGAATTCCAATAGGTATAAAGGCAATAACAGCATTAACAATAATGCCGAGTCCGCCAAAAATGGAGAACAATACGGCTACAACGGTAATCAGCAACCACTCTTTATTTCTCGTTTTATCTATCGTTTTCATAATCACCGTATCAACAGCACCGGTGCTTTCAATAACAGCGAATGCACCACCAATAATTAATACTAAAAAGATCAGTGCTGCTCCGCCAACTAAACCTTCTTGTATGGAAGTGAAAACATCCATGACTGAGGCTGGCTGTTGATCAATCTGTTCATAGCTTCCCGGTATAATGACAGATTTGCCATTGTCCGTTGGTTCCCTTTCAAAGCTTCCTGCAGGAATGATGTAGGTTAAAATAGCTGCAAGTACCAAGAAGCCAAATAATATGACATACGCATCTGGTAATTGTCTCTTTTTCTTTTTCTTAGCATTTGGATCAGTGTGCTGTTCCAAATCTTTTGAGTTTTTTTCACTCATGTGTATTCCCCCCCGTTGACATTTTTTTCAGAATATTTAAAGTTGAAGTAAAGTATATTATAGTTTATACTTTATTTCAACACAGAATGTTGTGAAAACTTCAAAATTATTATTGGGGGACCTATGGAGCCGAACTATGTAAAGCAAACCAACCTGAAATTTTCTTCTTTAACAAAAGGATTAAAAAAAGTAGGAGACTTTTTATTGTCAGAACCTATGATATTTGCTATACATCCAGCAAAGGAAGTGGGTAAGATTATTGATGTTAGCGAAACAACGGTTCTGCGCTTTTGTAGTGAAATTGGTTATTCTGGTTATGGTACTCTGCAAAAGGAAGTTCGAAGGCATCTTTTAGATTTAAATCGTAGACCTATTGAAGGGCTAGAGTCAGAAGGTAAGGGCACTAATGGTTTTGCTCAAAGTATGAAAGCAGACATCAATCATTTAAGAACTAATATTGAACGTTTAGAACTAGAAGACATGGAACAGGCAGTAAGGTGTTTGATCGATAGTGAAAAGATTGTAGTAGCTGGTTATTTTCAATCATTCTCCTATGCCCATTGGTTTTATTTTAATTTAAATTACATACTTGGCAATGTGTCCTTATACCGACCTGAAAATGATGCTGGAGTTTTAGATTTACTTCCTAAAGGGTCAACCGTTGTGATTTTTTCATTTTATCGATATGCACTTGATACCTTAAGGCTGGCAGAGGAAGCGAAAAGTAAAGATATACGAGTAATCGCCGTTACCGATTCTCGTGTTTCACCAATAGCTGAGTTTGCTGACTTACTATTACCTATTCATGTTAGCGATAAATCATTACTTTCTAGAGGTCCTATAACTCTATCTGTGGTAAATTCACTATTATTTGAGGTTATAAAAGGGGTTAAGGACCATGGAAAAATTAGTTATACTTATAAATATTTGATAAAGGATGGCGAAGAATAAATGAGTAATGGAATAGAACAAAAAGTATTGAATACGTTCCATCATCTTCATACCCATGCTGAAATAAGTTGGGAAGAGGTAGAAACAACTAAATATATTGAGAATCTATTAAAAGAGAGTGGATGTAAGGTTACTACCTTTGATGACTGTACTGGAGTCATTGGGGATTATGGTAATTTTGATCAGGGTTTACCTATTGTAGCAGTACGGGCTGATATCGACGCCCTTTGGCAGGAAGTTGATGGGAAATTCCAAGCGAATCATTCTTGTGGACATGATGCACATATGTCCATGGTGTTAGGGCTGTTATGGCGTCTAGAGGAAGAAGAAGGTTTAAAAGACAAAATTGCTGTTCGTTTTATTTTCCAACCAGCTGAAGAAAAGGGATCAGGGGCTTTGAAAATGGTTGAAAAGAACGTTGTGCATGATGTGGATTATTTATTTGGTGTACATCTAAGACCTATACAAGAAACCGCAATGGGTCATGCTTCTCCAGTAATCGTTCACGGGGCAAGTCAAATGTATAGGGGAGCCATTAAAGGTGATGATGCACATGGGGCACGACCACATCTCAATGACAATGCTATTGAAGTTGGGGCTCAAATTGTCAATTTGCTTAGACAAATTCATTTAGATCCTTTAGTACCTCATTCCGTTAAGATGACTAATTTTCAAGCTGGCGGAAAAAGTACCAATATCATTCCAGGTAGTGCTTCCTTTTCATTAGATTTAAGAGCGCAAACGAATGAACAAATGGACGAATTAGAATCCAAAGTGAATGGGATCATTGACACCGTTAAAGAATTGTATAATGTGGATATTAAATTGGAGAGTGTCGGAGCAATTGCGGCTGCCAAATTAAACGATGAAGCAATCGATATTATGAGTAAAGCCATTGAGGATACTCTTGGGAAAGATAACCTAGATCAACCATTAGTGACCCCAGGTGGCGACGATTTTCATTACTATACGATTAAAAAGCCTTCCTTAAAGGCCACTATGCTAGGTTTAGGCTGTGGGCTTGAGCCAGGATTACATCACCCTAATATGAAGTTTGACCATGATGCCATGATCAATGGAGTCAATATCTTATATCAAGCGGTTAAACATACCTATAACTTATAAAAAAAACATATGAATTTTTGCCAGGCCAGATAAATTATCTGGCCTTTTTGTGTCGGTGCCTGTCACCACCCGATATTTGTCGAATTTTAATAAAGTAATAATTTCATAGCCTTGAACCTAGTACATTTATGATACGATGGTTGTTAGGATAAACGGCATAAAGGGAGTACATGTAATGACAACAGGAGAGAAGTTTTTTAATCGAAAAATAAAAGATATCGGGGTGTCGCTGAATAGTGTTCAGAAACAGGCAGTTTTACATACAGAAGGGCCACTGCTGCTATTGGCTTCACCAGGTTCGGGGAAAACCACAACGATCATTATGAGGATTGGTTATCTGCTAGAGGTGTTGGGTGTAGATCCTGTAAGGGTCAAAGCAGTTACCTTTAGCAAAGCATCTGCCAATGACATGAAGGATCGATTCCAAAGCTTTTTCCCAGGGCTGCCATCGATTGATTTTTCTACTATACATAGTTTAGCTTTTCAGGTGGTACGGGAGTATTTTTGGCGAAATGATGTGGCGTATAAGTTGATAGAAGGTGAGGTTGGTTTTGAGCTGAATAAGAAAATGGTTTTGCGTCGGATCTTTCAGTCGGTAAATGAGGAAAATATTACAGATGACCAACTAGAAGAGCTCACTACTTACATCAGTTTCATTAAAAATCGAATGCTTCCAGAGGAAAAATGGTCATCGGTGGAGAGCGATGTTCCAAAGGCTGTGGAGATTTTTAAGCAGTATGAGGATTTTAAGAAATCACACGCCAATCAGTTATTGGTCGATTATGATGACATGCTGACCATTGCCAATCGTGCGCTGGATGAGAACATCAAAATGCGAAGGAAATACCAGCAGAAGTACGACTACTTTCTTACCGACGAGAGTCAAGATACTTCCTTGGTGCAGCATTCTATCATAGAAAAGTTGGTTGAAGAGCATCGGAACCTATGTGTTGTTGCGGACGATGACCAATCCATCTATACGTGGCGAGCCGCAGAGCCTCAGTATTTGCTAGATTTTCAAAAGGTCTACCCTGAGGCGAAGATTTTGAAAATGGAGCAAAACTATCGATCTTCCAAGGAGATTGTGGAGATTGCGAACAGGTTCATTAAGCGGAACAAAAATCGTTACGATAAAAATATGTTTACAAAAAATCCTGATAAGAAGCCGGTTGAACTTGTGTCGCTGACCGATTATAAGGGACAGGCTACTTATCTAGCCGAAGAAATTTCTCGGTTGGAAAACTATGAGGATAACGCGATTTTGTATCGAAATAATTCCTCCTCCATAACTCTGATTGATGCCTTTGAACAGGCGAAGATTCCTTTTTATATGAAGGATTCGGACAATCGTTTTTTCAGCCATTGGGTTGTACAGGATATGATGAACTTCATGCGCCTGGCTTTTGATGTTCGGCGGACGGATGTGTTTGAACGCATTTATGGGAAGTTTAATTGGTTTTTGTCCAGACAGCATATGGCCCAGTTGAAGCGGATGGGGAATAACGAGTCGGTGTTCGATAATTTGATTCAGTTTTCCGATTTGAAGGATTTCCAAAGGCTGAAGGTTAAAAAGGGGAAAAAGATTTTTAGTGAGATGAAAGACATGTCGCCAACGCAGGCAATCCGCGCGATTCGGTCAGATCTTGGGTATGAGGAAGTTCTGAAGGATATGAGTAAGCGACTTGGTTTTAATAAGGAAAATTTGCTTGATATTCTGAACACCCTTGAAGAGATTTCCAAATCAGTTGATGGGGTGATTGAGTTTGGTAAGCGGATTAAGCATTTGGATGCACTGATGAAATCCTCGAAGTTTAATAAGCATGAGAATGCGGTCACGTTTTCAACTTTTCATAGTTCCAAAGGCTTGGAGTTTTCGCGTGTATATATGATTGATTTGATTGAAGGCGTGATTCCGGCTCAGTCGGATATTGAGAGTAAGAAGGAAGGCATAATGGAGCCGATGGAAGAGGCGGTAAGGCTTTTTTATGTGGGGATGACTCGGGCAAAAGAGCATTTGGAGCTGATTACGTATCAAATGAAGTATGGGAAGAAGGTTCGGGTTTCTCAGTTTTATGAAGATGTGAATCGGATGATCAATCCTCCTACTCAAATTGGCAAGTCCCAGTCGAAGGTGGAGAAGATTAGGAAGAAACAAGCGAAAGAGAAAGCGCCGGTTAGTCCCAATGCGATTAAAGATGAGAAGGTTTTGATAAAAGGCCTAATGGTAAAACACCGTGTGTTTGGAGCTGGTGAGATTGTTAACTGTGAGGATGGGATTGTGGAGATTCGTTTTCCGAAGTTTTCGAAGCAGTTGGCTGTTGGGACTTGTTTGGAGATGGGGTTGCTGGAATTGGGACAATAGGGAAAGGTTTGGAAGGGGGAGTGGGACGAGGAACCTGTCCCCCCGTACCACCCATTTTACCATCTAAAAACGAAGAAAAAGAAAAGTCCATTAACAACCGTTAACCCAACAAGTCCCATAAATACGTTACTATACATAATCTCATGACCTTGTGCAAGTGCAAATGGATTCCATAGTATCTCGCTTTCATAATCTAAAATTTTACCGATAATGGCTCCTCCAAAAGCACCCGACATAAAATTACACAAATTATAGATCCCCATTCCTACCCCTATCTCATTATCTGAAAGGACGGTTGAGATTAAGGTTGCAGTCGATGTTTGGATAAAAGGAAAAGCGATATAGACGACAATGACCACAATCCCTATTACCCAAGTAGGACTACCAATAAAAGTGGATAACAGCAAAAAGCCTGTAACCATTAGTGAAAATGCCATAAATGCTACCTGCTTACCCCCATGCTTATCCGTTAATAATCCTACCCATCTTCCTGTAATAGCCGCTGCCATGGCACCTGGAAATAAAGTAAGTCCGATGAATAGAGCACTTAATTCATAAACCTCACTTAACATAAGTGGCATCATAAACATCATCCCAAACATAGCAAAAATCGCAAAGAAGCTCGTTATAATCGTTGTTCGAAACGCTCCATTTTGAAATAATTTGGGATTAATAAAAGGATTGTTACTGCGGAAGATTCTCCAAATAAATAAGCTTAAAAACACAATACTGATGATGATATACCACCATATAAACATCGTAATCGTAAGGATCAAGGATGCTACCGCTATGGCAATAAAAATAGCCCCAAGAATATCTACTTTCCCATCTTTTTTTTCCTCATTAGGCATCCATATACGAAAAAATGGAATCGTTACGCAAACCAATGCCGAAATTAAAAATAAATACTGCCAATTAAGGGCACCTGTAACAAAACCACCCATCACCGGTCCGACACCTGAAGCAAAGGCCATTGTGCTTGAAATAATCCCGAGCACCTTTCCCTGCTCTTTTGGAAAATACCTTGATGGCACGATAAAAGCGAGCGCAAGAATAGAGGAAGCACCGGCTCCCTGAATAATACGTGCTAGAACGACCATGATATAATTTGGTGCAAAAAAACCAAATAAAGAACCTGCTGCAAATAAACTTAAACCAATGGTTAATAATGTTCTTAAAGGATAAATATCAGCAAGCTTTCCATACATTAAAGCTCCAATTGCATAAATTATGATGTAACCTGTAACCACCCAACTAACCTGTGATGGTAAAAGGGAAAAGGCTTCCGCGATATCAGGTACAGCAATCATAAACATTGTCCCGTTCATGACAGAAAATAATAAGACCGAACACATTAGGAATATAATTTTCTGTTTTTCTTGTTTGGTTAATGTATGTTCAATGTTTACATCTCCATCGTTTGTTGTCACTTTTTTTACCTCCTACCTTCAAATAGCATATACATCCTGAATGATAAAAATCCAGTAATTTGATTAAGTGGAAGGGAAGGTAAGAGGGGTTTCCAGAGCAGAAAGATAGATGAAAATCAGAAAAACGAACTATTTTGTCTATTGATAGTGATTAGGACCTAACAAAAAGTGAAGGAGGGCACTGTAAAACCTGCCCACCTTTCCTCATTCGGTTTTCCGAGTGGACGCCCTGTATTACTTGTTTTTAAGCTTTATCAAAATCATCAAAAGTATATAGGTTTCTCTGCATTTTCCAATATTGGAGTAGGTGGTTTCTGTTTAGTCCCTTTTCATCAGAGGGGTCTATGATTAATTCAGCCAAAAGGCATCCCGACCTAAAGACCCCAATGGCGTATTCATCCACCTAAGTTCATGGATTAACTCGTAAATAATAACTTCCTAGTATTTCACATCCTCGTTTTCTGCGATACAACGTTGTAATATAGCAAGCTTTCTTTCCCTTTCAGACTTAAAAGGCTATACAACAAAACAAAGTAGAGGCGTTTTTCTCTCCGTTTCACTACTTCCTTCGCTGATATTTGGCGACAGAAGTATTTTTTGTATTAGTTTAATTCCTCTTATTTTTGTGGTGGTTATTTTATATGAGGATGCCTTTTGTATTAAGGGTAAATCAAGTGAAAATAGGTAATAAAAATTCATTTCTTTGTGAAAGGGTATTTAAGAAAACTTAATATTATACCTACTGTAATTTACAAATGAACATGTTATATTCTTTGCGAGGTTAATATTGTGATTATCCGATATGTTGAAATTTATGAATCTACTAAAAAGGAAGTGCAAACAATGAAAATTGCATTTGCTGGTACCGGCTATGTAGGTTTATCAAACGCCATTTTACTCGCTCAACATAATAAGGTAGTTGCTTATGATATCAATCAAGAAAAGGTTGATCTTATTAATAATAAACAATCCCCGATTGTTGATACCGAAATAGCAGAATTTATGACTAGAAAGGATTTAGATTTAGTAGCTACTACGGATCCATTGGAAGCTTTTCAAAATGCAGAGCTTATCATTATTGCAACTCCTACTGACTATAATTCTGAACAAAATTATTTTGATACAAAAACGGTAGAAATAGTGATTGATCAGGTGTTAGGTATTAATTCAAATGCTGTTATGATTATAAGGTCCACTGTCCCGGTAGGTTATACAAAAGAAATTAAAAAGAAATTTCGAACTGACAATATTGTTTTTTCCCCAGAATTTCTTAGGGAGGGTAAAGCGTTATATGATAACCTTTACCCATCTAGAATCATAGTAGGGGAAAAGTCTGATCGAGCAAAGAAATTTGCCGAGTTGTTAGTAAAGGGGGCAATTAGAGAAGAAATTCCGATTTTATACACCAATTCGACAGAGGCAGAGGCAGTTAAATTATTTTCAAATACTTATCTAGCCATGCGTGTTGCTTTCTTTAACGAATTAGATACATATGCGGAAATAAACCGATTAAATACTAAAGAGATGATTGAGGGCGTCGGTCTAGATCCAAGAATTGGTAACCACTATAACAATCCTTCTTTTGGATATGGTGGTTACTGTTTACCAAAAGATACTAAGCAGTTGGGGGCAAATTTTGATGGTGTACCAAACAACATAATCAGTGCAGTTGTTGAGGCGAATGATACACGTAAAGACCATATCGCGAACCAAATTATCGAGAAAAAACCAAATACTGTTGGGATTTACCGCCTAATCATGAAAACTAATTCCGATAACTTCCGTGCATCTGCCATCCAAGGTGTGATGGAACGTCTCAAGAAAGTTCGTGTGAAAATTGTGATTTATGAGCCAGTATTAGAGGGTGATGAGTTTCAAGGGTGTGAAGTTGTTCATGATCTGAATGAGTTCAAGCAAATCACTGATATAATCGTTTCAAACAGGTTAGAAAAAGGGATTATTGATGTGGAGGATAAGGTTTATACTAGGGATATATTTAAACGTGATTAATAAAATCAAAGGCCTTAGTGACATTTTCAGTAAGGCTTTTTTCCACAACAGGGGTGCCTGTCACGCCCCGGGTTTTGTCAGGTTATGTCATATAATAATAGTAATGTATTAACTCCCAATAGAGAACGCTCTGTTGGGAGTTTTGATATAATCTGCATTTGTTTGACTAATTCATATAAAGATATGCTTAAGGACAATAATAGTAATAAAGTAAGGAGGATTAACCATGCCCATTAAAATCAAAATCTACTCTGATTACGTATGACCATTCTGTTTCATAGCGGAGGCTCCGCTTCATGAGGCGATTCAAGGAAAAGATGTGGAAGTAGAATGGATGCCATTTGAATTACGTCCATATCCAAATGAAACGTTAAAGCCTGAGGGGGATTATCTCCAAACCACATGGAAAAATTATGTGTATCCGATGGCAGAACAGTTTGGGGTAAACATCGTGTTGCCAAGAGTTTCCCCGCAACCCTACACTCATCTAGCCTTTGAAGGATATCAGTACGCCAAAGAAAAAGGGAAAGGGAATGATTATAATCATCGCGTATTAAAGGCCTTTTTCCAGGAAGAACAGAATATAGGGGACATAGAGGTGCTAACAGGCTTAGCTGGTGAATTGGGTCTAAATAAACGAGAATATCGTGACGCATTACAAACAAGAAAGTACAAAGAGGAACATCAAAAGGCGTTACAACTTGCTTATACAGAGGCAGATATACAGGCTGTGCCAACCTTTATGATTGGTGAAACAGTCGTTCAAGGTGTTCGTTATAAGGATGAATTAGAACAAATCATAGAGGAAGAACTGTTCAATTCATGATAGCTAAATGCTGATACCGCAAAAAATGGCTTAGGTTTAAAGAATCCAAGTCGTTTTTTGTGGAAATTAATGGTGGTAGCCTGTTTGTGAAGTGCCTGTCACGCCCCGGGTTTTGTCGAAAAGTGAGGGAGAGTGTTTCGTACGCTTCTTTATTTTGAGGCTAAAGTTAAGATCGGAAAAAATTTCACCATTTTCAACTTTTGAATTCATAACCCAATGTGAAATTCACTTTTATATCTATTTATTTCTCCATTTTATCCCGTAATTATAAGTAGTAACGAATTTCTACCTACTATGACATTAATTCTGTGGACGATTATAATATATCTAAGTCTACAATAATGGAGTGAAGATATGGGCAGAAAGAAGAGAATTTGGGAACCTGACGCCTTTTATCATATTGTTTGCCGCGGAAATCGACGGGAACTATTATTTTATGATCGGGAGGATTTTCTTGTTTATTTGTATATCCTTGAAAAGGTTTATCAACAATACCCGTTTGAGATTGCCGCCTATTGCCTCATGAGTAACCACATCCATCTACAACTACGATCACAGGAAATCCCCATTTCAAAAATTATGGCACTGATTAATAAGCGACATGCGAATTATTTTAATTCCAAACATAATTTCACCGGGCACGTTTATGAAAAACGGTTTTTTGACAAGGTACTACGAACTCCTGAAGATATGATTGAGGTAAGTCGATACATACATTTAAATCCGGTGGAGGCGAAAATGGTTGGTGCCCCGGAGAAATATAGATGGAGCAGCTTTCGTTATTATAGAAATCATCAGCTTAGGGTTCCACCGTATATGAACTTAGAGGTGCTGATGGACAGTTATGCTATGGTTGAGGGAGAGATAAAAATAGATTATAGGGAATCACTTGTTAATAAGGGTCTGTTATAGAAAAGAAGCCGATTTTTGTAAAATTTATTGAGAGGCATAGGGGTTGATATACAAGTGTTGGAGTGGTGTACAATTAGTTCCGCTTAGCCATGCACACTCTTTTATTTTGATAAAAAATAAATGAAGGATACTGAAACAAATCATCAACTAAAACGACTAACTACATAAATAACCTTTGAGGGGGATTAGGGTGCGTGACGCAAGATTGAAATCATTTAGTATACTTGGGGCGACTGCATTGTTAGGAGTTGTCGCGTTTATAATTTATACGAACTTATTCTCACAAACACCTGTTAACGCAGAGCCCCCAACACCAAAACAAATGGAAGAAATACAGAACGGTCTTCAGTTAACCGCCCAATTTTCAGATGTGGAGCTTCAACCTGGTGACCGCCTCAAGGTAGAGGCAACACTCAAGAACGAATCCGGGCAAACTCTTCATTATAACGGGCGTTGTGGTATTCCTTTTGTGATTAGTGGGGCTGCCAAGGATGGTAGTGTGCATTTGATTAACAATTCGAAAGCAGAAAGCTGTCAAGATATTTATGACCCAAATGATATTGAGGAATTTAGGCCGGGCGAAAAGTTTACTATAACGAGTGCTTTTGAGCCACGCGTTAGGATTAACCAATCAACAGAAACAGATGCACCAGAGGGTGAATATGAGATTTCCCTTTCATTTCAGACGGAAGAGGGAGAAAACCTTTATATTAAGGAATCTGTAATGGTGCAAGGTACAGCTCCCGACATCATATCTAAGAAAGACGCAGTATCTGCTGCAAAGGGGCATGCTGAGGTCAAGGGCTGGTTGACAGAAAACGAGGACATTGGGGTGGTGGAAGAGGACCACTTTATAGCGGACAACATATGGGCTGTGATGTTTCATACGAAGGATTTCTCGATGGACAATCCAGGATTGACAGGGAAGCGGCTTGTAGTACATGTGGATTCACAAAGTGGAGAGGTTGTAAACGTGTTTGAAGAAGGATAAACGGATTTGAATGTGGTACCTATCAAGAGCGGGTGCCTGTCACCGCCCGTATTTTGTCGAATATCCTAGACCGGGTCGGAGGGACAGGTCCCTTGTCCCAGTCGGCTATAGGGAAGTGATTAATACCCTAGAATAATTAGTAAAAGTAGTAGTTCACAATTTGGGAGAACTACTACTTTTTTTATGCAAAAAATCTTGAAGTTTATAAGGGGGCGTCTAGCGTATTAACAATAGGGACAATGTACCTGTCCCCCTGTCCCAAATTTGTTGTTGTTTTTGTATATGGTATAAGTTATTATGTATATTAATACATTAGGTATTCAATTTTGAATAATAAGAATTACATGAATAAAAGGGGTTTTGATTGTCCATGAAGCTACATATGGAGTGGAGCGGAAATTATTTAGAAGTGAATAATGTCATGGAAAGATTGGTGGTTCAGTCTGGGTCGAATGTTATTACAGTAGATGACCTTCCAGTAGAATATCGTAAGCAAGATTCTGAATTAAACTCACTGGCATTTGAAGGGGGATCATTAACGAAAATTTTGGAAAATGTGGAAAAACGTGTCTTAACCCGTGCCGTGCACGCCAGCAATATAAAACAACGACAGAAATGGCCCAGGCATTAGGAATTAGTCAACCATCTGTGGTCAGAAAAATGAAAAAGTATTCAATCTAGCATAAAGGAGAGTTCAAAATGGTGAAGGCAGAACAAAATTGGGTGAAACTAGTAGACTCAATCGGAAATTTTTTAGCACCTAGTATGGCAAAGGATCATCCAAATCTGCCGGTGGTGAAGGCTGAGGGATGTTTTTACTACGGTGTTGATGGAACGAAATATCTGGATTTCACATCAGGGATTGCAGTTGAAAATGTTGGGCATCGTCATCCAAAAGTTGTGGAGGCAATCAAAGATAGTGCAGACCATTTGGTACACGGGCCATCCGGGGTTATTATCTATGAATCTATTATGAAATTGGCTGAGGAGCTACAGGAAATCCTTCCGCCGAAACTGGATAACTTTTTCTTCGCGAATAGTGGAACCGAGGCGATTGAAGGTGGTTTGAAGCTTGCCAAACACGTGACCAAGCGCCCATATGTCGTTTCTTTTACCGGCTGTTTTCACGGTCGTTCGATGGGGTCATTGAGTGTTTCGACTTCAAAAAGTAAGTACCGAAAATATCAGCAGCCGTCATGGCTTACCTATCAGCTTCCATATGCGCATCCGGACTATTGCCCAGATGGAGTTGATCCTGAGGCGTTTTTCCCAGAAAAATTAGAGAAGGATGTTGAGGAGTTATTTAAACATAAAGTAGATGCTGAAGAAGTCGCTTGCATGATTCTTGAGCCTATTATGGGTGAGGGCGGCTATATTATTCCTCCGAAGTCTTGGCTGAAAAAGGTTAGAGAAATCTGTGATAGGCACGGCATTCTTCTGATTTTTGATGAAGTGCAAACTGGCTTTGGTCGAACTGGAGAGTGGTTTGCAGCCCAAACCTTTGATGTGAAACCCGATATCATGGCGATTGCAAAGGGAATTGCAGCTGGTCTGCCACTAAGTGCAACGGTTGCGTCAAAAGAATTAATGTCCCAGTGGCCGCTTGGGTCTCACGGTACAACCTTTGGCGGAAATCCGATTGCTTGTGCTGCTGCAAGAGCCTCGTTGGATGTCATCAAGGAAGAAAGTCTTCTGGAGAATTCACGCAAAATGGGAGAGTATGCACTTGAGCGGCTAGCACCATTTAAGGAAAAATATCCTGTAATCGATGATATCCGTGGTGTTGGTCTCATGATTGGAATTTCGCTAAAAAATCTCGAAACAGGCGAACCTGATGGAGATTTGGTTATGGATGTGTTAAATCGTTGCTTGGAAAAGGGAGTTCTTTTTTACCTATGTGGGAACGCGGGGGAAGTTATTCGTATGATTCCACCATTATCCGTAACGAAAGAGCAAATTGATCATGGTTTAGATGTTTTGGATGAAGTGTTAGCAGAAGTTAAAAAATAATATTTGGGAGGTCTTGTGCTTGAAAAATGTAGTGGAAACCAAAAGCGACATTCCGGTTCAGGAGGGGATTGACCTTAGAGGACTCATAAAGTTTGTCATCCCCTCATTATTTGGCGTATTTATTTTTCTTTTTCCGATTTTAGATGGAAGTGGGAGCTTTAACATCCCACTTGGTGTTATCACCGAATATTTAATTGAAACATTAAGTGCTTGGTTACCAGCGATTGTGACCATCACAATGATTATTTCTACTATATTTACGGTGAGCGCATCGTTGTTTAAGCCATCATTTATTCAAAATTCTAGCTTGATGACGTCCTTGTTTGATGTCAATTTGTTTTGGATGCTGACTCGTGTTATCGGTACTATTTTTTCTATTATGACATTTTATAACACTGGTTTTGATATCATCAGATCGGAACTAACTGGACAAGTCATGTTTGGATTGCTGACAAGCCTCATTGTTTGGTTTTTTGTAGCCTCATTTTTGATGCCTTACTTGATTAACTTTGGGGTTATGGAGTTTTTTGGGACCTTACTTAGAGGTGTTACTAAGCCTTTGTTCACCTTACCGGGTCGGTCAACTATTGACTTACTTGCTTCATGGATTGGAAATGTAAATGTTGGGGTTGTGGTGACGCGTGAACAGTATCAGGACGGTTTCTACACTGGACGGGAGGCAGCAGCTATTGCCACCTGTTTTTCAACGGTGTCACTACCATTTTGTCTAGTCATTGCAGGCATGCTTGGGGTTGACCACATGTTTCCGCTATTTTATTTGTCTGTAGTCATTGCGGGGATAGTGAGTGCAGTTATTATTCCAAGAATCCCTCCGATTTCCAGGGTTTCAGATACGTACCTCAAGGAAAATAAATTTCGTGAAAAAATACCAACCCACACGTCCAAGTTTAAATGGGGATTACAACAGGCGATTGAACGTGCTAAAAGTGCAGGGAGTTTAAAGAATCAGATCAAACAAGGGAGTAATATTTTTCTCGGTATTGCCTTTGTGTTGATTCCTCAAGTAATGGCCATTGGGACCATTGCACTCGTTATTGCGGAATACACGACTGTTTTTCAATTTCTGTCTAAGCCAATTGTGCCCCTTTTACAGCTAATGCAAATTCCAGAAGCTGTACAGGCCGCGCCAGCAACCATCGTGGGCTTTATTGATATGTTCATGCCTGCTGTATTGGCATCAGGAATCGAAGCTGAAATCACACGTTTCATTCTAGGAGCCTTATCATTAGTACAGGTGATTTATCTAACGGAAATGGGGACACTCCTCATCATTTCCAAAATCCCAATCAACATCTGGCACCTATTTCTCGTATTCGTCGAACGTACCATAATCTCACTACCCATCATCGCACTAATCGCACACATCATCTACTAACCGGGTCGGTGGGGACACCTCGTCCCAGATGGGGGTGGGTCACAGGGACAGGTCCCTCGTCCCACTACCTGTACAGAAAGGGAGATTTCATGTATATACCAGAACTCAAAAACAAGCTTGGCAGCAATAAAGTCAGTCAAAGCGAAAGTGCTTTATACAAATGTAGTCATGATGAATCTCCACATCAGGCTGTTGAACCTGATGTGGTTTGTTTTCCAGAAAATCGTGAGGATGTGGAAGCTATTTTGGAGGTTGCGCGGACTCATCATGTACCCGTTACAGCTTTCGGGACAGGATCTGGGTTGGAGGGGCAAGCCATTCCCATTCAAAAGGGAATATCTATCAATTTTGAACAGATGAACAAAGTGATTGATTTTTCCCCAGAAGATATGACTGTTACCTTACAGCCTGGAATGACTAGATTAGAGCTTAATAAAATCATAAACCGAGAAGGACTCATGTTTCCGATAGACCCAGGAGCAGATGCAAGTATTGGCGGAATGGTCGCCACGAATGCAAGTGGAACCACTGCTGTTCGCTATGGCTCCATGCGAGACCAGCTGCTAGATTTGGAAGTGGTTTTAGCTGATGGTTCTGTGATTCATACAGGCACACGAGCCAAAAAGTCATCATCTGGCTACCATTTAACCGGATTATTTGCTGGTTCAGAGGGCACGCTTGGCATCATTACAGAGATTACGCTGCGCTTACACGGCATTCCTGAATATACAATGATGGCAAGATGCACCTTTGAGACACTTGAGCAGTGCACAGTTGCGGCCCAAAATATTTTACACAGCGGTGTTCCAGTCATGCGCATGGAATTGATTGATGCGCCGAGTATTGCTGAGGTGAACCGACAAAATGGTTATGATTTTCCTGAAAAACATTCACTTTTCATTGAATGTGCGGGTGCGAAAAATACAGTGATTGGCGAGGTGGACTTAATAGCAGAGTTAATGAATGATCTAGGCTGTTCCAACTGGGATACGGCTAAAAACCCTACTGAACAAAAGGAAATTTGGAAAGCTAGACATGAATTGACCTATGCGTTTAGCCATGTGAAAGGATCAGATGTAACGGGTGCCGATGTCTGTGTCCCGATATCGCGATTGCCGGAACTGGTTGATTATGCAAGAGAGCTCGTTGATGAAAGTGGATTAAAAGGTGGAATATGGGGTCACGTGGGCGATGGAAACTTTCATACGCTTGTTGTGTTCGACCGTGATAGTGAGGAAGAACGAAAAAGAGCTGAGTACACGAATGAAGCCCTTGCTGTCCGCGCCATTGAAGTAGGTGGCACTTGCACTGGAGAACACGGCGTAGGACTAGGAAAAATAAAATTTCAGCAAGCAGAACACGGCACCGCCCTAAACATCATGAAACAAACCAAACAACTGTATGATCCCCAAGGACTATTAAACCCAGGCAAGATATTCAGTGGGTCGTAGGGACAGGTCCCTCGTCCCACTTTCCTTTTAATTCGGTAAAAGATCCCAAATTTAGGTTTCTCCCCATATTTCACACAGTAAAAGGTAATATCCTCCTATAAAATTATCTAATACCCTTGTTTTTTAAACTAGAATCGCAAAATTCCTCTTTTGACTTTGAACACATAGGTGATTATCTTTAGTTATAAAGTAGTAGAATCCAACATGATAGAGGTGATTTAAATACCAAGAAGCGCGAGAAAGAGGAGTCGTAGTGGTATCTATCACATTATATTACGTGGAGTGAATCAACAAACGATCTTTGAGGATTACCAGGATAAAAGGAGATTTCTTGAAACATTATCAAGGTTCAAAGAAATATCTAAATACCAAATTTTTAGCTACTGTTTGATGAATAATCATGTCCACCTACTAATTAAGGAAGTAGAGGAAGAAATCTCACTTGCTATGAAAAGAATTAGTTCGAGCTATGTATTTTGGTATAACGAAAAATATGAGCGGAGTGGACATTTATTTCAGGAGCGGTTTAAGAGTGAAAGTGTGGAAAGCAGAGATTACTTTTTCACAGTTTTACGTTATATTCATCAAAATCCATTGAAAGCAGGGTTAGTGAAGGACGTTTTCAGTAGTCGTTGGACAAGTGTGAATGAGTATATTGACCATACCAATATAATAGATATAGATTTCGCGCTAAACCATATTTCACCAGATAGAAAAAAGGCAATTGAAATGTACATAGAGTATATGAAGCAAACGAATGAGGATCAATGTTTGGAGGATAGGGTAAGGGAAAGAAGGTCTGACATTGAGGTGAGAGAATATTTGTTGCAATTAGGTGTTTTTAATACAAGTTCGTTACAGAAGATGGATAAAGAGAGTAGAAATGCTATATTAACAAGGCTGAAAACATTAAATGGAGTATCTATTAGACAGTTAGCAAGGATAACTGGGGTTTCGAAAAGTGTGATCCAACGCGTTCAGTGAGTGAGGATGGAGGGAGGGGAAGTGGGACGAGGGACCTGTCCCTCCGTCCCACTAGGAATATAGTGTATAAATCTCATAATGAGTCCAATTATCTTGTGGTGGGTATGTTCTTGGATGCGGAATGTGGCGCCAGGATTTTTTGGAATGTAGGGCTAGTTGCAGTTGATTGATTGCCTCGGTAAAATCATCAAACAGCATATATGTTTCTCTGTACTTTCGGTATTGAGGGAGATGGAATCCCCTGAGGCTGGTGTCTCCAACTAAAGCTAATTCTGTTAACAGACATTTTTCCTGAAAACTATTTAATCGGTTAAAGAAAATCGCCTGAATCAGTGGCTTAATTCCTAATTCAATAGCTTTTTTCAAATAAGTCCGTGGGATGATTTGCTGGTACATATATTCATCAATCTTAAAAGCATCCTTCCCCAAAGCCTCCGAAATATCATACTCATCTAAATCACACTCATGCATAAGCTCATAAATTAGTAATTCCTTGTATTGCTCATCTTCCCCCTCAGTTATACATTGCTGTAAAATCGCAAGCTTTCTCTCTGCCTCGGATTTAAAAGGCCCGACCACAAAACAAAGGGTTGGCACTTTTTTCTGCGTTGACTTCAAGGCTGATACATATTTAAAACCACCTATGACGTTATACTTTTTATCAAATCTTTTTTCAACGATAATATGAGGATTTATGGCATTCTCCAACTTTGCCGCATAATGACGAGCAGTTTTGTCAGGTACTTCCTCCAAATGAAAAGCCACCAACTGATCATAAGTGAGTCTAACATGTTTCATTTCGAAACCACCCTAATGATGTATTTTGTTCAGTATATGAGGACGATAATTTGTCCTATTCAAATTAAAAAGGGAATGACAAGTTGAATGTCATTCCCTAAACTACTATTAATCCCGTGGTGGCTCTTTCAATTCCTCTCCATTTTTCCCTTCATATCGTAATCCCCATCCAGTCAATGCCGCTATAAGCATAATCACGACAAGGAACCAGCCTTGGAATACAAATGGGAAAACGGATGTTGGCTGTACAACTGGTAACCAATCATACGTTTCCTTCATCGTTTGAATCGTAGACCAGCCCAAGAGGACAGGTGCACCCCATGGGAAAATATATCCTAATGCTGAAGTGATAGCATCCAGCATATTAGCCCGACGATATTTATGGATTCGATACTTAGTTCCAAGTTCTTTTACGAATGGCGCCGCTGCAATTTCGGCCGCTGTATTAATGGTGATTGCACTATTTAACAACGCCACAAGTCCCCACATAGCCAATTCTGCTCTCCGCACCGAATTTTTAATCCATTTAATCAAGGTTTTGGTAATGACATCCATCGTGCCACCTAACTTTAACAGATGCCCTGCCGCCACAATCAATAGGATTAATATTGCCATATTAAAATAGCCGGTCATCCCATTTACCAATGCCCCTTCAACAATCGCGTCTGAGTCAGGATTGAAGTTTAAGATTTTAGTTAACGGTTGAATTTGCAAAACGACAATCAGGACGATAGCTGATACGATTCCCCATGTTAAGGATGTGAGCAAATGGTGTCCTCTCAAGGCTAAAAACAACACGAATGCGAACGGAATTAACATAATCAGACCATTTGGATTGGTTGATTCTGCCATGGAATCAATGGCTGCTTGGTTATTTTGAATCATGCCGCCACCACCAAAAATTGCAAACAAAATGGTAGCAGGAATGGCCGCTGAAATCGCATATTTAAATCGCGACCGAACTACCCCTGGAACATCAGCCTCCTGTGTGACAGCAGATACAATTGTCGTATCTGAAACAGGCGCCAAATTATCACCAAAAACGGCCCCAGCTAAAATCGCCGCAAACATGAAAGTAGGATCAGCCCCAACAGCCACGCCAGCCGGATACATCAAAGTGGAAAAGGCAACCGTTGTTCCATAACCTGTTCCAACTGCAGTTGAGAATGTTCCTGCTAAAAGAAAAGTTAAGGCCACAAACAAGCCGCCAGTAAGTCCTGTAATTGACCCAATCCAGACAAGTCCTTCTACTAGGCCGCCAACCTGCAAGACTTGCGCAAACATTCCAGCATAAAACCATGCCACAATCGCAATGACCCCAACAGGCTGTGCCAGTCCATCAAACATCCCTTGAGCAAAGTCCTCCCATTTACTTTTACTAAAAAACAGCCCAAGTGTCAGCCCAATTAAGGCACCTAAAACCAGTCCCACCTCAGAGGAGAGCTGGAGCACACTTATGGTGATGGCCCAAATCACAAAGAATAGGAGCGGAATAGCAGCCCCAAACGCGCCTAATCTAAAATCCAACGACTGAACCGTACGTTCACCTGTTGCTTTGTCTAATTCTTCATTTTTTGACATACGTATTCCCCCAAAAGATGCAAGTAAGTAATGATATTATCTTACCAAGAAATTAGGGTGTCTGTCACTCGTCTAAAGTAAGGATGCACCCCCTAGTTAAGATTGGTATAATCGAACTACTAAACACGCAGAAGGAGAGTCAGGAAATTGATTGAAGTCTATACAGATGGAGCATCCAAAGGAAATCCCGGCGTGAGTGGGGCTGGGGTCTATATTAAAGCTCAAGGGGATATCAGTGAATTTTCGTTTCCATTGGGTGTACTCTCAAACCACGAGGCGGAATTTATGGCGGTAATTAAAGCTTTGGAGATTTGTAAGGAATATTATCCTGGAGAAATTCTGTCATTTCGTTGTGATTCCAAGATTGTAGTGGATGTGGTGGAAAGTGATTTCACGAAAAACCAAACGTTCATACCATACTTAGAAAAGATACGGACGGAGATTAGTCATTTTCCGCATGTGTTTTTTAAGTGGATTCCTGAGAAGAAGAATCCGAATGCGGATCGATTGGCGAGGAAGGCAATTTATATGCAGTAGGGTAGGACTAAGGGTTCTCCCTCTAAGCGCCTATATAAAATTAAACAAACGTTTGTTTAATGCTAATACAACAGCTTTTCCGCCTTAATAAAAATAAGGAAAAGGATACTTTCGAATGTTTGAATAAGCATAGTAGTTATATTATCAAAGCGTGGGATGATTGTATGGCAAAACGTCAACCTAACATGATTCCCCCCTCTTTACTAAGAGGTGTGCATTTTGGTACGAGTGCTTGAAGCTAAAGTAGTACCAGAACTAGATGGCTGAGGAAGAAAACCCAGTTGTAGCAACTGTATATTAAGAAGGTGCCATGCATTATGTGAATAGGTAACTGAAAGCCTGGAGTTTATCTTAATGAAGAGAGATAAATTACTACATTAACATACTAATTTATAAGTATTAAAAATCCCTTCTCTTTTGTTGGAGAAGGGATTGTTGCTATAAGTTGAAATGTCTTGTCCTATTCTTAAATCCCTGGCAAAAATCCAGATCCTAAACTTAAGATATACACAATTACAAGCCCTGTAACACCGGCTATAAACCCACCAAATGACCAAGTTTTTAACGTGTCAACTACGGAGAGCCCTGCAAACTTACTTACTACCCAGAACCCAGAGTCATTTGGCATAGAAAGTCCGATACCACCTGCACAAATGGCTAGCCCTAATAGAATAGGGGAGACGCCTAAGCTTAACGCCATTGGCCCTAAAATAGAGGATGTGGTAATGAGTGACACAGTTGATGAACCTAACGCTACCCTCAACATCTGTGCGAATAAGAATGCTAGTAGGATAATTGGCATATTCCAGTTTTGCATTGTACTAACAAGATAGTCACCAATCCCCGTTTCATTAACTATACTACCAAAACCACCACCAGCACCTGTGATCAGGATAATTAATCCGGCAGATTTAAAGGATTCGGTGTAAGCCTCACCAATGTCTTTTTTCATGTATGGCTTTAATAAATATGCTGCCACAATAACACTGATAAGTAATGCCATATTTTTCTCACCAACAAAACCGAAAAATGCTGCAGCGGCTGTTTCTGGCATTACTAAGCCGAAAATTGTGTTAAGTAAAATTAACGCAATAGGTAATAAGATAACGAAGAAAGCTAGTCCAGCAGATATTTCCTTTCTGCTTTCAGTACTAGCAGATATCTCATGTTGACTTTCTTGTTCACTTGCTAGATTATTGATAGCGTTTTCAATTAATGGTTTGGCATTTCGACCAACAAATTTACCATATACAATACCACCAACGTAAATGGCTCCTAAGGCTACAATAAGTCCGTAAATAAAAAACAATCCAAGATCAAGACTCAGGTTATCCGCCACTGCAAGTGGAGCAGGGGTTGGAATTACTATGCAGTAAGCTACAATTAATCCTAATGCAAGTGGAAGTACTAAAGATACATAAGGAATTTTTGCTTTAGCTGATAAACTTCTTACTAAGTTATTCAAAATAACAAAAGCTGCATCAAAGAATAGAGGTATCCCTACAACTAGGCCTGTACTCGCCACAGCATGTCTAGACTTTTTTGGACCTGAAATGTTTAATAAAGTAGATGCTATTTTTTGAATGGCCCCTGAAAATTCCATTAGTTTTCCAAGGACAATCCCAAGACCAATAAGTATACCCACTCCTGCCAATGTACTACCAAAACCATCGGCTATAATAACTGGAACATCTACTATAGGTATACCAACTACAATACCAGTTAATGTCGCTACGACTAGAAGGGCTATAAAGGCGTCCCATTTTAAAAATAAAATTAAGAAAAAAAGACTTAATAACGAAGCTATAAATATTAAGATGAGTAAGTTTCCAGTAATCAAATTGTTAACCTCCTTGATTTTATAATTTAAATTTGTTTTATACATCACCGTTTACATTTAAAGAAAATTCTGAACAATTATAATAGAAAACATTTAGATACTCCAATTGTGTTATAGCGGATGTTTTATGAGTGTGTAAGAAAATTCCTGTTGGAGTATCTAAAAAATATATTAAAGGTCTACTAAAACTTTAATGGCTCCATCTTTTTTCGTTGCTGCTGCATCCATGGCTAATTCAATATCTTGTAATGGAAAGGTGTGTTTTGTAAGTATTTCTAACTGATCACCCCTTTCAGAGATAATGTCAATTGCTTGTTCAAAATCCTCTTTGACATACATAGATGAGCCTAGTATTTGAATCTCAGAGATGAATACATGATTAAAATCTACTTTTATATCTTCTTCAAAAATTGCTATTGAAATGATTTTCCCTTTTTTCTTAACAATTTGTAGGGCGTCATTCATAGTGGATTGAAGCCCCACTGTTACATATACTTGATCAACTTTACCATAGGTTTCATCGATGTAGTCAACAATAGATACTTCTTTTACGTTTAGAGTGTCTGTGGCTCCTAGTTGTTTACTAGTTTCTAAATTATGATCTATTGCATCTGTAATGCAAATGACTTCTGCACCTGCATGTTTTGCTGCAACAGCCACTAATAAACCAATGGGCCCAGCACCTAGGACGGCAATCTTATCGCCCTTTTTAATTTGACCTAGCTTAACAGCATGAACCCCTACAGCCAAGGGTTCGGTTAAAACTCCAACGTGATAGGGAATATCCCCAGGAATTTTATAGACAGTTGAAGCAGGTGCAGTTAAGTATTCTGCAAATGCTCCTTCCCATTTTTCTGTACCTAAAACAGTTTTATTGTCGCATAAATGGTAGTCACCGTTCTGGCAATGGACACATTGCTTACATCCATAATGAGGTTCTACTGTTACATAATCTCCAGGGTGAAATCCTTGAACGTTTTCACCAACTTCTTCAATCTTTCCAACCAGTTCATGCCCCAAAATAGAAGGGGGCTTGCGGAATGGATGAGCCCCATTATAGGCATGTATTTCGGAACCACATATTCCAGTTGTTATAATTTTAATTAACACGTCATTATCATTTATTTCTGGATTTTCTTTATTAATAATCTTCATACTGTTTATTTGATCAAACAGTGCTGCTTTCATTAAGACACATCCTTATGACTGATTTAAAAGAGTTTTTGCTTCATCTGCAATTCCTTCTCCATCTAATTTATAATGGTGGTATAAATAATAGGGCTTCCCTATAATAGAATATTCATCGTATATCCCATGCCTTTTAAATTTACAGAAGTTTCCGGATTCCATTAAAACCTCTGCAACAGCACTTCCAAGTCCGCCTTGAACGTTGTGCTCTTCAACAGTTAATATGGCCCCAGTATTCTTGGCAGAATTAAAAATAATTTCTTGATCGATAGGCTTAATGGTGTGCATATCTATGACTCTAGTAGAAATATTTTCTCTCTCTAATAATTCAGCTGCTTCGAGTGCTTGTTTTACTTCAATTCCACAAGCGATAATGGTTATGTCAGATCCTTCTCTTACCACGTTTGCTTTTCCAATCTTGTTCTGAATATTGGAGGAGTTATTTTCATAAATAGGTGTTTCACGTCCACGACTAACACGAAAATATATCGGGCCTTCATATGTCTTAACTGATTCTTCAATCATTTCTGATAAAGCCACTCCGTCTGCAGGCGATATAACTGTCATATTCGCCATGGAGCGTGTAATCGCAATATCTTCTGTTGCATGGTGAGAAGTTCCATAAAAGCCCATGGCAATACCAGTATGTGTTCCAATCAAACGTACATTAAGGTTTGGATAAGCTACAGCAGTACGAATTTGCTCAGCACATAACACACCTAAAAAGGAAGCGTACGTAGAAACATATGCTTTTTTACCGGTACTAGCCAAACCAGCTGCGGCTGTTACCATGTTTTTTTCAGCTAGACCGAAGTCGAAGAAGCGATCTGGGAACTTTTCTCCAAAGTCTGCTAATCTAGTTGGATACCCTAAGTCTGCGCAAAGAGCAACAATCTCAGGATGTTCATGACCTAGTTTTGCTAGTGTTTCACCAGTTGTTAGTTGTTTCGATAATTCTAGACTTTTAAATAGCTCCCATGTATCTTTATGAAAGGTTTGTGTTGTCACTTTATTTACCTCCTTCAATTTCAGCAATTGCTCTTTTTATATCATCTTCACCGAGGTTAGCCACATGCCATTCAAAACCGTGCTCCATAAAAGAAACCCCTTTGCCAGCTACTGTGTCACAAATTATAACAGTCGGTGTTTTAGAATCGACGTTAGGAAGGTTGTCGAAGGTATCAATCAGGGCCTCTACATCATGGCCATCAACTTCGACTACATTCCAACCGAAGCTTTCCCACTTTTCCTTGATTGGATTAACATTCATTAATTCTTTTGTTACACCATCCACGGTTACCTTATTGTTATCGACAATAGCGACTAGGTTTCCAAGCTTAAAATTACCTGCACTCATGGCAGCTTCCCAAACCTGGCCTTCTTGTAATTCACCATCACCCATTAGGATATAGGTTCGATATTTTAATCCATCAACACGAGCACCTAGTGACATTCCGACTCCTACAGAAAGGCCATGCCCGATTGACCCTGAACTAAAATCTATCCCTTTGATTTTATTCATGTCGGGATGGTCTCCAAAAGGACTTCCTAAGCTAGTATAGGTGTCTAATTCCTCTTTTGGGAAAAAGCCAACATCAGCTAGGATTGGATATACACCCACTGCTGAGTGACCTTTACCCATGACAAATCGATCTCGTTCAGCCCATTTAGGGTTTTTAGAATCATAATTTAATTGATAATAATAAAGTGTTGCGAATATTTCTGAGCATGAAAAAGAGGATCCGTAATGTCCACTTTTTGCATAAGATATAAGCCGGATCGTCTCCAGTCGAGACATCTTGGCCTTTTCCCTTATAAGATTTACAGCTTCTGATTTTTCTAAAGTTTGAGTGCTCAATATTATATGCCTCCTTTAGGTTAATCGTTTAACCGATGTATGAGTATATAGTATTATGTAAGCGTTTTTTTGTCAATAAATTTTCAGAAATTTAAAAACTGTTCGTTGTAACAATCCTTCTTTTAAAAGGAATTGTTTACTTTATAGAAATAGTTTAAAATATATGACAAATACACATTTTGGTTAAAGGATTAACTTAATGAGGTGTAAATATGAAGGTAACGATGAAAGATATAGCTACAGAAGCAAAGGTTTCAGTTGCAACTGTTTCACATGTGATTAATGGAACCAAAAAAATTAGTGAAGAAAAATATAATAGTATTATGCAAATCATAGAGAAATATAATTATATTCCTAATTCTACTGCTAAAAATTTACGGCAAATGAAAACAAAAACAGCGGGTTTAGTCGTTTCAAGTTTTCCTGATTCCTTTGTAACGGAAATGATTAATGGGGTAGAAGCTAGAGCGCGTGATGCAGGTTATAATCTATTTTTGGTTAATACTAATGAGGATAAGAAATATGAAGAAGAAACAATAAACCTTCTATATTCTAAAATGGTAGATGGTATTATTCTATCCCCGACTTCAACAGACATTGGTTATCTTGAGCGTTTTGTCCATAATGGTTTTCCAATGGTGCTAGTTAATCGTCAGGACTACAATATGAAGAGCATTCCACGTGTAACAGGGGACAATTATCAAACTGGTTATGATGCAACAAAACACTTGCTACAACATGGTCACCAAAAAATTGGTTTTATTTATGCAGTACGACATGTTACCACTACAGATGACCGAATTCGAGGTTATAAAGATGCGTTGAAAGAAGCAAATATTCCGTTTAATGAAAGTTATTTAGAAGCGGGGTATGCGACAGTAAATGGTGGGATAAACGCCATTCAGTCCTTAATAAAGAGGGAGTCGGATATAACGGCGCTTTTTATACAAAATGATCTCATGACGATTGGTTCTATCTCTATGTTAAGAGAATTGAATATTAAAATTCCTGAGGATATAGCCATCATTGGTTTTGGGGATTTTGCTTCAGCTCCAATTATTGAACCACCTGTAACAAATATCGTCTTACCGCCTGAGACAATAGGAAAAACAGCATTTGATGTTTTACTGAACAAAATCAATAACCCTAACTATGAAAAGAATATTGAACTACCACCAACACTGATTACAAGGAAATCTTGTGGTTGTTAGGAGTTCGCAAAGTATACGGTTTCTATCACAGAGCATTTTTTTGAGTAATGCTAACATAGAAAGCACCCTCTTATTAGTAATAAGAGGGTGCTTTCTATGTTTTAAAAGGATATCTGCTAGGATGAATATAACAGGCACGACCTACTCCACCCGAATAAACCTCAAACAAAATTCCAAATCCGCCCGCAAATGCTTCTTCATCAACTCCTCAGCTTGATCTGGTTGGTGCTTAAGAATCGCATCATAAATCTTCTCATGCTCATCGATGAGAAACGGCCGATTATGGTAAACCACTGTTTTTCTAAATAAGTAAATAATCGAATTCATACGTTCAATGACATCAGCCATGAACGGATTGTTGCTGGACTGGACGATAATTTCATGGAAATCTTTGTTGGCCGCCATAATTTCATCAACGGTACCATTCCGACCAATTTTAACGCACTCTTTTAATCTTATTAACTTTTCCTCACTTAAATATTCAGCTGCACTGCGGGCCGCGTCTCCTTCTAACAGAGAACGAACATGAAAAATATTTCGTAGGTCGGTTTCTGATGGGTTGACGACCTTTTTTTTCTTAATCAATCCTTCTTCCTCTAGTTTACGTATCGCTTCTCGCACCGGCGTTCGACTAACACCTAACTCGGATGCGAGCTTATCTTCGGTTAATTTTTGTCCTCGTGGAATTTCTCCATTTAATATTTGATCTCTTATGGCTTCATAAGCAGTTAAATAGGCTGATTGACTCACAGTAGTCGACAGTACAAATGACGGTTCTGAACTGTCTATCCTTCCTTTCTCCTTGGTCTATCCTACCTTAAGTATAGTTTTAAATCGCTTTTATTTAAAGAACAAATCATAAAATGTATACAATTTTAAATTTATTGTATACAAAATTGAACTTTTTGTGTACAATGAATTCATAGAAAAATGAAAGCGTTGTAAAAAAGGGAGCTGACAACATGAAACTCGGTTTTATTGGATTAGGAATAATGGGGAGACCGATGACGAAGAACCTTTTAACAAATGGTTATCAAGTAACTGTGTTTGATATCAATAAAGAAGCTGTTCAACAGTTGGTTCAGGCAGGAGCACAGGGTGCAGATTCACCTAAGGATGTAGCAAAGGAAAGCGATGTCATCTTCACAATGCTACCTAACTCAAACCATGTAAAAAGCGTTGTATTGGATGAAAACGGTGTCATCCATGGAGCGAAGGAAGGTGCGATTGTAGTAGATATGAGCTCTATTACACCAGTTGCTTCCAAGGAAATTGCGGACCGTTTAGTAGAAAAAGGCATGCACATGCTAGATGCACCGGTTAGTGGGGGAGAGCCAAAAGCAATTGATGGAACCCTTGCGATTATGGTTGGAGGTAAACCAGATATTTTTGAAAAAGTGAAGCCGTCCCTTGCGTGTATGGGACAGGATATCACATTAGTTGGAGATCATGGCTGTGGGACAACGGCTAAGCTAGCGAACCAAATTATTGTAAACGTGAACATTGCTGCTATGTCAGAGGCGTTAGTTTTAGCTCAAAAAGCAGGTATCGATGTCGGTAAAATGTATGAGGCGATAAAAGGTGGTTTAGCAGGAAGTGCTGTTCTAGACGCAAAGGTTCCACTCATTTTAGAACGTAATTTTGTAGCTGGTGGACGTATCGACATCAATGCGAAGGACCTTATGAATGTGATGGAAACAGGACATCAAATGAATGTGCCTTTACCGCTATCCAGTCAGGTTCTAGAAATGTTCCAAACTTTAAAAGCAGACGGAAAAGAAGCCGATGACCACGGAGGATTGGTTCAGTACTTTGAGAAGCTTGCGAAAACAGAAGTGAAGAGGGTGGAAAATCATGACGAACTACAAAACGTTCACTAATGTATACGATAAGCTCAAGCCGGTAGATGAAGCGGCCGTTCAGAAGCTATGGGAGGAAGTCTATCCCACATTTCAACATAAAATGGTCGTATTAGATGACGATCCAACTGGGGTTCAAACGGTTCATGGAGTTTCTGTTTATACCGATTGGTCTGAAGAAACGATTGAACGAGGCTTCCAGGAGGATTCGCCAATATTCTTTATTTTAACGAATTCGAGAGCGTTTACAGCAAGCGAAACCGAGCAGGTTCATCGGGATATTGCGGAGCGTGTGGCTCGAGTTGCTCAAAAGCATGACCAGCCTTACTTGATTATTAGCCGAGGGGATTCTACATTACGTGGGCACTATCCATTAGAAACAGAGGTTTTAAAAGAAGCTAGTGATCAGCGTATCGATGGGGAAGTGATTCTACCATTTTTCAAGGAGGGTGGCCGTCTTACAATCGATAACACCCACTATGTTCAGGATGGGGACAACCTCGTGCCAGCCGGTGAAACAGAATTTGCGAAGGATCGTACCTTTGGCTATCAATCTAGTCATCTAGGAGAATGGGTAGAAGAGAAAACAAAAGGTCAATTTGCTAAAGAGGATGTAACTTATATTTCTCTAGAAACCATACGAGATTTAGATATTGATACGATTGAACAGCAGTTACTTGAAACTTCAGATTTTGGAAAGGTTGTCGTCAATGCTATTGAAGAAGCGGACGTTCGAGTTTTTTCCATAGGTCTTATTAAAGCAATGAACCAAGGCAAAAACTTTTTATTCCGAACAGCTGCAGCATTTACAAAGGTGATAGGAAACATTTCATCACGACCATTACTGACTAGAGATGAATTGATAGAAGAAAATCTGCAAAACGGTGGACTAGTCGTTGTCGGATCACACGTGCAAAAAACGACTCAGCAGCTAGAAGCACTGAAAACGTTATCTAATCTAAACTTTATTGAACTTGATGTTCACCTTGTGTTAGACAAGGAAGCTTTCCAACAAGAAGTGGCCCGAGTTAAAGCGGAGGCTGAGGAGCAAGTGGCGAGTGGTGTGACAACCGTCATTTATACAAAACGAGAGCGTTTGGATCTCGGAGAAAACAAAAAGGAAGAAGAATTAAAGTTATCCGTTGAAATTTCAGACGCGGTCACGAGTATCGTCCGAGATTTTCAAGTTCGCCCCAATTATCTTATTGCCAAAGGGGGAATCACGTCTAGTGATGTTGGCACCAATGGATTACGGGTGAAACGAGCAACCGTTGCTGGCCAAATTGCACCAGGAATTCCTGTATGGAAAACCGGAAATGAAAGTACATTCCCACACATTCCATACGTCATCTTCCCAGGCAATGTAGGAGCCGTTGACACGTTAAAAGATGTCGTTGTCTTGCTTGAAGATAAATAAAAAATAAACCATACTAACTAGACAAAGGAGAAAGTTCTTATGATGACAGGTAATGCACTTATAATCGTATTTTTGCTTTCACTTGCAGCTTTATTTTTCCTCATATTAAAAGTGAAATTAGAACCATTCCTAGCGCTCATCGGGGTTGCGCTAGGTACAGGGATTGTTATTGGCTTACCAATCAGTGAAGTTCCGGGTATAGCCGCATCAGGATTTGGTAGTACCTTAACAGGTGTCGGGATTTTAATTGGTCTTGGTGTCATTTTTGGTCAGTTCTTGGCCGCTTCCGGAGCGATTGGAAAAATTGCACAAGCTGTATTAAAGCTATTTGGAGTGAAAAAATCACCCGCTGGACTAGCCATCACCGGTACAGCAGTTTCGATTTCTGTATATTTTGATGCAGCGTTCGTTATTTTAAGTGGACTTATTAAAAGCTTATCTAAGAAAACAGGCATTTCAATTGTTTCATTTGTAACCGCTTTAGGTGTTGGTTTAATTGTTTCCCATAGTATGATTGCACCAACGCCAGGTCCTTTAATTGTAGCTGAGAACACGGGGTCTGACTTAGGACTATTTATTATTTATGGTTTACTTTGTGCCATTCCTGCCACATTAGTAGGTGGATATTTCTACGGAATGTTTATTGGAAAGCGTGTGAAGCACTCTGGTGAAGTGGATGAAGATGCACTAGTTTCTGAAACGTCTGCAACAGTTGAAGAGGTTACACCGAAGAAAGAAATTAGTACTGGTTTATCGCTTGGATTACTAGCTTTGCCAATTGTTTTAATTCTTTCCAATACAATATCTGACCTCTTGTTCCCAGGTACAGGTGCAGCGACTGTATTAGGCTTTATCGGGGATAAAAACGTTGCCCTATTTATTAGTGTAGTCATTGCTTTAATTGTATTAAGACCTTATCTTTCTCAAACAAAAGATAACATCTACACAGAGGCGATTAATTCAGCCGGAATGATTATCTTGATTACGGGTGCTGGTGGTGCATTTGGTGCGGTCATTAATGAGAGTGGAATTGGTGATCACTTAATCTCAACTATGCAAAGTTGGAGTATCCCAGTTCTGTTGCTAGCCTTTATTTTTTCACAAATCCTACGTGCATCACTCGGTTCAGCAACTGTAGCACTTGTTACAACATCAAGTATCCTTGGGCCAATGGCAGTCGAATTAGGTACATCTCCAGTACTACTTGGACTTGCAATTTGTGCTGGTGCCGTCGGTCTTTCTTTACCAAACGACTCTGGTTTCTGGGTTGTAAACCGCTTTGGAAAACTTACCATCGTTCAAACAATCAAGGCTTGGTCACTCGGTGGATTTGTAGCAGGTTTAACTGCATTAGGTGTTGTGTTTATTTTGAGCTTATTCACTGGAATTTTACCAGGACTCTAAGATTACAACGTAAGTTTAAGCAGCCATTCTCTTTTGGAGAGAGTGGCTGTTTTTTTGATGGGGTTTGATTTTGCATTTGGTGGATGACCTTTCGCAATTGGGTAGCATGGTTCAGCAATCTGATTTTAAACTTTAGCGAACATATAATAATCTTTAGCATAATCGGGGGTCTTCAGCAAAAATAAATATATCTTCAGCAAAAATGAGAGGTTGTTTAGCATGGGACCCGGCTAAGGTACAGTCAGCCTAGGTTCAGCATTTAATCCAGTATCTTTAGTTATTTTAATGAAATCTATAGCAATCCAAATCTCTACTTTAGCAAATAAACAGGAAACTTTAGCCAAAACAACCATCTTCAGTAAAATATACTTAAACTTTAGCCTTAAATAGATAAACTTCAGCAACCCGCACGCCCGCCTTGCACCCTCAAATCACCCACCACCAACAGCACAAAAAAAGAAGCCCCCTTATCCAAGAGGGCTTCTTCCACACAAAATCACTGATCCACAATAGACCCATCCACATGCAATCTTGTATTCACATCCCGACGCTCATAAGGGAATCTTTCCTCCACATCATCAACTAAATCAATCCCAATGCCAACACGATCCTCTACTTCAATAAATCCATCCTTCACGGTAGGTACCCATGTGACCATATCACTTTGCTTAAAGCTCTCTTCATCCACTTTATTGGAGCTTGTATATCTTTCCGTTGCTGATACGGTGCTATGATCAGGCAGCTCTTGAATGGCCACATTTTCTGTTGAAATGGCTATTTGCATACAAGCGGCTGTGCTGACAGGACTTAGTGGATTGTGGGGCACAACCTGAACACCATGTGCTTCTGCGATGGCGGCAATTTTTTTCGTTCCTGTAATACCGCCACATACACAAACGCTGGTACGAGCATAGGACATAGCATTGCGTGACATTAGCATTTCGAATTCTTGGATAGTGTGAATTCGCTCACCAGTCGCAATCGGTACTGTTGATTTTTCGGCAATCAATCCCATGGAATCAAAATTATCCGGTGTAGTTGGATCTTCTAGGAAAAATGGATGATATTGCTCAACAGCTTGGGCGAAAGCTACAGCCTCACCAGGTTTCATCCGGCGGTGTAATTCCAAGCACAAGTCCATGTCATTCCCAACCGCATCTCGAATCATTCCAACACGATCAGCCGCTTCATTTATCATACGAGCATAAGGGAGGAAATATGGTTTACTTCTTGGCTCATCTAGGAAAGGGGAGAGGTGCCCAATCGCATTAAATCCCTGTTCCTTCGCCTTTACACAATTGGCTACAAGCTCTTCTGTCGTTTCACCCGCCACGTGGTAATAGGTTCTAATTTTGTCTCTCGTTTTTCCACCTAACAGCATATATGTCGGGACGTTAAACCATTTACCTGCAATGTCCCAGAGCGCAATGTCGATTGCACTAATGGCCCCCATAATCGCAGCACCTCTAAAATGGAAGGAGCGATACATATACTGCCAGTGGTGCTCAATTTGTAGTGGGTCTTTACCAATTAAATAGGATTTAAATGTGTTCACAGCTTCAGCTGAAGCATCTAAAAAGCCCCATGCTCCTGATTCCCCGAGACCTGTTAATCCTTCATCGGTAAACACTTTTACATATAAAAAACGATTTGCTCGAATCACTTGTACATCTGTAATTTTCATCTATCTTTCCTCCTCAACCTATTTGGAATGAAAAGCTTCTGAACCTTTGATTAATCGAAATAATTGATTGGTTGTAAACTGTAAATTTTTATATGCAATAACTGAATTCATAGCGTCGTCTAAGGACATTGGTGCCGATAATATGGAAAAGCAGGACGTCATTCCCCGGTCATTTAAAGTAAATTGTTCCTGGTTTACCGCTCCAGCAAGGGCGATGACAGGAATGCCGTGTTTCTTAGCCATCTGAGCCACGCCAATTGGTGCTTTTCCCATCGATGTTTGTCCGTCAAGCATACCTTCACCAGTGATTACGAAGTCCACATCCTGGAGCTGTTTTTCCATATCAATAACTTCGAGGACAAGCTCAATACCAGATTGTAGCTGACCATTTAAAAATCCTGAAAAAGCAGCGCCTAACCCGCCAGCGGCTCCAGCACCCTCGATGGAATGAATATCTATATCTAGCTGATCTCGAACACGTTCAGCAAAATGCTTAAGCCCCTCATCCAATTCACGAACCATTTCATCTGTCGCACCCTTTTGCGGTCCGTAAACATAAGCCGCACCATCTGTTCCATGTAAGAAATTTTTCACATCACAGGCAACCTGGAAGGTACATTCTTTAACGGAAGGATGGATATTGTCTGTGTTGATGTGCTCGATATCCGCTAGGGCACCTCCACCATATCCAACCTCTTCACCTTGATTATTTTCAAAACGGAATCCTAGTTCTTGAAGCATCCCGACCCCAGCATCGTTTGTCGCACTACCACCTAGGCCAACAATAAAATGCCGGCAGCCTTTATCTATTGCATCTAAAATCAATTCCCCTACACCATAGGTCGTGGCCTTTAACGGATCAAGGGAATCTCGTGGAATGAGTGGGAGTCCACACGCAGCAGCCACTTCAATTATTGCGGTTTTCCCGTCACCTGAAATTCCATACAAAGCCTCAACAGGTTCACCCAATGGACCTGTCACTGATTTTTCAATCCACTGACCTGATGTGGCGTGAACCAATGCCTCAACTGTTCCTTCACCACCATCAGCTAGGGGAAGGGTTACAGTTTCCGCAGCTGGGTAAACCTCGTGTATACCTTGGGAAATTGCTTTGCTTCCTTCTATCGATGAAATACTTCCTTTAAATGAGTCCATAGCAATGAGGACCTTCATTCCTAACACTCCTATTCAAAATATGTAGTCGCCATTATAAAACGATAGGAAAACACAACAGATCACGAGAATCCGCTATGTTTTCCTTCATTTTCCTATATTTATAGTCTACTAGATTTTACATCAAGAATGGAGCTAAAATAGATAGAATTACTAGCATTATGGCTCCACCAATACGTGATGAAATTTGTAGGAATGGCATCAGGCCCATTCGGTCGGCGGCACTAAGTACGGCAACATCACCAGAACCACCCATGTCGGCCATACCAAGCCCAGCACCGACTGCGGACTCGACAAAATAGAATCCAACTAAGAGTCCCAAAAATCCAGCTGCAAATATAGCAATCACAACAGTCATGACTGCTAATGTGATATAGCTTGGGTCAGTTACGATTTGAATGACACTTTTGAAATCAACCATACCCGCACTGATCGCTACCAAGATTGCAGGAACCCATGCCTTCGTAATCAAGTCGTACCAATCTTCTGCAGCCTTCTCAATATATTCCGGTAAAACATTGAAAATCTTTAAAGCGGCTGCTCCTAAAATAATGTACACATAGGAGTGGAAGGTTGGGAAAATTTCTGCCACAATTTTACCGAATGCAAAAACGGTAGTAGCAATGATGATCCCAATAATGAGACTATTAATCGAAAATGGAAAACCAGATGATTTTGAACTTAAATCAAGCTTTTTCTCCCCATCTTTACGGCGTAGCATTTCTCCATCACCGGAGAAGTTTTTGGAACGATTTTTTCGTTTTCCTAAACCGTTAAGGGCACCAGCAGCGAGAATACAAATCATGTTCCCAACCATGACGGCAGGAGCAATTTTAGCCAGAACATCACCGGCGTCTCCACCAGCAGTAGAGGCGAAAATTTCAGACATAGGTACTGCACCAGCGGCCATACCGCCGCCCATAATCGGCCCAACGACATAAAATAATGTTTCAGCAAAGCCAAATCCAATTAGCTGTCCAACAAGTCCGCCAATTAAAAGAGCGGAAACCACAGCACCGAGAAGAGGAACAAAGAAGCGAACCCCAATTTTCATCAACAGTTTTCGGTCCATACTTAGAATACTACCGACAATAATCCCAGTTACAGCAAAGTCAGAAAATCCAATTTCGTTGTAAAATGTATCTGTCAACGTTCCAACACTTTCAGGTAGAATTCCCCAATATAAAAATAGGGCTGGAATTAAGATACATAGGATAGGGCCGCCACCAAATGTGTTGAAGACTGGAATTTGGTCCCCAATCCACATTAAGAGTATCCCTAATACCATAGCTACGATGAGACCACTTGCTAGATTTACAGGTAGAGCTTCCATATAAATACCAATAAGTAAAACAACGACAATAGCGAAAAAGATAGGGGCGTCAATGCCCATAATTTTTAACTTATTATTAGCCTTTAAGTCCGTGCCTTCTACAGTAGGGTTGTTTTGAAGATTACTCATTTTTTTAACACTCCTTTTTGTTTAGTAGGTAAGCGTTTGCAATGGTGGGGAAATGATGAATCTATCCAGGTTGAATAGATTCATCTATAGTTAGTAATTACGCTTTCGCTTTCAAACGTTTAATAATTTCATCTGTAACTTCTTGTGTGGAGTGCTTTCCACCGATATCTGGAGTAATAATTCCATCAGCTGTTGTACTTTCCACAACGTCTAATAGTACTTTACCGATTTCATCTTCTCCGTGGTGGTCTAGCATCATCTTCGCTGTCCAAATTTGGCCAATTGGATTTGCAACACCTTTTCCAATAATATCAGGTGCTGATCCATGAACCGGTTCAAACATGGATGGGTACTTCCCATTAACATTGATGTTCCCGGCTGGAGCGATTCCGATGCTTCCCATAACCGCAGCACCTAAATCAGTTAAAATGTCGCCAAATAGGTTACTGGCCACGATGACATCAAATCGATCTGGATGGGTAACAAAGAAGGCAGTTAATGCATCAATGTGCTGCTTATCCGTTCCAATCTCCGGATACTGCTTAGCCACATCTTGGAACACCTCGTCCCAAAACGGCATAGAGTGAACGATTCCATTAGATTTTGTCGCACTTGTCACATGCTTATTGCGCTTTGAGGCTAAATCAAAGGCATAGTGCATTGCCCGTTCAGTTCCTTTACGTGAGAAGATATTGTTTTGAATGGCAATTTCATCTTCTTCACGGAAAATGCGACCGCCGACTTCACTGTATTCACCTTCACTATTTTCACGAACCACGATCAGGTCAAAATCTTTCGGGTTCACGAGTGGTGATTGAATGCCATTAAGTACTTTAGCAGGGCGGATGTTGATTTGCTGTTCAAACTCACGACGAAGCTTAATCAACAATCCCCACAGGGAAACATGGTCTGGTACTAGTTTTTCATTCCCAACTGCTCCTAAAAAGATAGAGTCGAAATCTTTTAATCTCTCAAGTCCATCCTCAGGCATCATGGCACCATGCTCTAAGTAATATTCACAGCTGTATGGAAAATCCGTGAATTCAAACTGTAGTCCTCCATGAACCTCTGATACCGCTTTCAAAACATCGATGGCTGCGGGTACAACTTCCTTTCCTATACCGTCTCCTGGGATGGATGCAATTTTTAATTGTTTCACTATGTATGCCTCCTTATAGTATTTTAGTCGTCAGTCGACTGATGATGATTTGTAATCATACTATACAAAAGTTTCTGAATATTATCAAGAGAAATTTTTAATAGAAAGAAAAAAAGAAGCTGAATCCTATGGAGGACACAGCTTTCTGTCTAAAATACTTATTTATGTTTACGTCGTGCTTTTATCTTTACTAGAAGAAAGGACTTCAAATAAGTGTTCGGTATCAAGCTCTAAATGGTTAATCATTTGCTCGGATGCTTGTTCTGCATCTCTATTTTTCATACATTCAAAGATACTACGATGCTGCTTTAAAATGTCTGCGGCTCTATTTTCACCCTTAAAATTAAGAATACGAAAAAAGTAGATTAACCCTTTTAAATCATTAACCTGCTTTTGAAGGCGGTTGTTATGTGTAAACTTGAGAATCAAATTGTGGAACTGCTCATTGAGGGTAATAATCGTGTTCGCGTTTTCGTTAGCTTGAATCGCTTTTTCCGTTTTTAATAAAGAATCCTCAATTTCTTTCAGTTCCTCATCACTGGCCATTTGTGTTGTAATTTTCGCTGCAAAGGATTCCAATGCCATCCGACAAAAATAGATATCCTTTACATCCTTTAAAGTCGGCTCATACACCACGACCTTCGATTTTTTGACTACTAATAGACCTTCTTTTTCAAGAATACGTACTGCTTCTCGAATTGGACTTTTACTGACATTAAACTCTTTGGCCAGTTGTGTTTCATTTATTCGTTCCCCAGGCTGATATTTTCCTTCAAAGATCATTTTCTTAATCATGTGGTAAAACTGTTCGTAATATGGGACTTGTTTTTCTAGTGATAATTCGTTCATTGGATAACCTCATTTCTTAAGGGATTTCCATGTAGGATTATATTCATCACAATAGGAAAGATAGATATGATTACTAGAGTGTTTTAAACGAGGATAGACCATTTTCCTATTTTCACTATATAGAATAATGAAAAATTAAGCAAATGGTGTTTCGGTAGGGGATGGGTTGTTTTACTAGATATAAGGTAATCTACTATTGTGGGCTGGTAATAAATATGTTAATATTCTGTATATTAAAAAAAGTCATAAAAAAATACGTCAGGGGTGGTCTATATGTAACGGAGGTCAGTTATTTATTATATTTCATATTTTGTAAGCGCTTTAGGAATTGCGAAATAGTAACTAACACACTTAAAAAATGATCTAGGAGGATGACAATGCTAAGAAGAGTCTCTCAGAGCTTTAAAGTTGGGGTAGAAAGATTTCTGCCAAATGCCTTTATTTTTGCTATTATATTGACTTTAATTGTTATGATTATGGGTATAACCATGACCGGGGAAAGTTTATTTGGAATGGTTGAACATTGGTATAGCGGTTTTTGGAACTTTTTGGCTTTTACCACTCAAATGATTTTAATCATTATTACGGGGTATGCACTTGTTAAAGCTCCAATTGTACAGAAGTGGGTACAAAAAGGGGCCAAGGTTCCCAAAACTCAAAAATCAGCCATTATTATCACCATGTTGGTTGCAGCTGTGGGTGGTTTCCTTAGCTGGGGACTAGGCTTTGTTTTAGGTACATTATTTGCGATTGAAGTCGCCAAAAACGTTCAAAAAGCAGACTTTCGAATTTTGATTGCTGCAGCATATACAGCAACCATCTCTATTTTACCAATTAGTATCACACTCACTGCACCACTTCTAGTTAATACTCCAGGACACTCCTTAGAAGAACAAATTGGTCTAATCCCTTTAACCGAAACGATTTTTAGTCCGATTATGCTATTTGTTGCATTAGTAGGTTTAGTAGCTGTCATCTTTGCTTATATAAAAATGATGCCAAAATCTGATGAGGTTGTTCCTTATCAAATGAAGCATGATGAGACTGCTGCTGGTGTAGAAACGAATCCATCTATACCTGTGGAAGATCCAACCATTGCAGATCGATTGGATAATAGCAAGATATTAAATTATATTATTGTCGTTTTAGGTTTCATATGGTTATTCATATACTTTTCTAGAAATGGGTTTAATTTAGAGCTTAATATTTTAAACTTTGGTTTTATTATTCTAGGACTTGCTTTGCATGGTTCACCCCGTAGTTATGTTAAATCCATTACGAATGCAATGCCATCTGCAGGCGGAATTGTATTGCAGTTTCCTTTTTATGCGGGGATTATGGGAATGATGATTGGATCAGGTTTAATCGTCATCATCTCTAATAGCATTGTAGCCATCTCAAATGAATTTACCTTTCCTTTCCTAAGCTTTTTATCTGCATCTATTGTAAACATATTTGTTCCATCAGCTGGGGGGCAGTGGCAAATTCAGGGTCCAATTATGATCAATGCTATCCAACAGATGGGAATTTCACCATCAGTGGCTGTTAATACCGTTTCTATCGGGGATGTCGTTACCAACCTTCTCCAGCCATTTTTTGTACTCCCAGCATTAGGTTTGTCTGGTTTGGGGTTAAAAGATATCTGGGGATACTGCTTAGTCTCACTTGTAATTTTATTTGTCATTGGAGCTGTCGGGGTCACTTTTATTCCGATGATATTTTAATTAAGTTAAGGAGGTACCCATCTTGCTTATAACAGGAAATAAAAACGTTTATGACTTAATTATTGAAAAAAGTACATTACATCCGAAAAAGGTATTTCTTTATTATGAGGATCAAGTGATTACCTATGATGAACTACGAACTCGCGTGAATCAAACAGCTGATTTCTTAAAAACCAAAGGGGTTGAAAAAGGGGACAAGGTAGCAGTATTGTTGAGCAATCGACCAGAGTTTTATGATTTATGGTTTGGTTGTGGTGCCATTGGAGCGGTAATGGTTCCCATTAATACAGCATCTACTGCCTTTGAAATTGAATATTTCGTGGATCATTCTGATGCGGTTGGGTTTATAGCTGAGGATTCCTTATTTACAAATGAAATTACTGAGGTTGTGGATTCTAAAGATTTAGCATTTCAGGAAGTGCTGGATGAGGAGTGGGGTATCTATTTGCAAAAGTATTCCTCAGAGAATCGTGAGGAGGACGTACAACCAAGTGATGTGTGCGGGATGATGTACACATCTGGTACTACATCGAAACCAAAGGGGGTAGAAATTACTCATGAAAATTATCTTTTTGCAGGGGAGACATCAGTACGAAATCAATGGTTAACCCCATTTGATCGTTATTTAATCTTTTTACCGTTATTTCATGTAAATTCTCAATATTATACGTCAATGGCCTCCTTAGTAGTGGGGTGTTCTATCGTGTTGAAGAAGCGATTTAGCTCATCCACCTTTTGGGATGACGTTCAGCGCTATCAACCGACAGTTTCTAGCTTTGTGGCAACAACGGTTAAAATGCTTTTGCAAACTGATCCTCATCCGAATGAAAAGGATCACACGCTTAAGTGGGCAGGTTATGGTTTATTTGTGACCTATAATGAGCTGGAGGAGTTTGAAGCCCGCTTTGGCGTTCGTCTCTATCAATGGTTTGGCATGACCGAATCGATTACGACCAACATTGTCACCCCGTTATTTGATAAAAGAATTCGAGATGAAAGAACGGGCATTGTCCCCATTGGTAAGCCCGCCTTGGGTCATGAAGTGAAAATTGTAGATGAGGAAGGAAAGGAACTTGGTCCAGATCAGGTGGGACAGATTGTGGTGAAATCTCCTTCCTTGATGAAAGGATACTATAAAAATCCTGAGGCTACTCAAGAAACCTTAAAGGATGGATGGCTCTACACGGGTGATAGTGGTTACTACTTGAATAATGGGTACATTTGGTTTGTTGATCGAAGTAAGGATATGATTAAGCGAGCTGGAGAAAATATTTCATCTATTGAGGTGGAAAACACTATCCGTGTTCATCCGAGTGTAGAAGACTGTGCGGTCATTTCCGTTCCAGATCATTTACGCGAGGAAGCTGTAGCGGCTTATATAAAGGTTTTGGATGGAGAATCGTTGACGGAAGAAGAAATTAAATCCTTTTGTGAGAAGCGATTATCTTACTTTAAAGTACCGCAAATCTATCAATTTGTGGAAGACTTTCCAAGGACATCGATTGGGAAGATACAGAAGAATCATTTGAGAGATCATACTTAATAGTGCAAGTTGAAGAGGATTGGGTGACCAATTCTCTTTTTGTTTGGATTGCATGCCATTCTATTAAGTAGTAGTAGTGAGTATCTCTCTTGTAATAGCTTTGTTTTACATAGTGCTCTATTTTATATAGAATAGTCTAAAATAAGAAACTTGAGGTGAAAACATGCCAATCGATGAATTAGCCAGAAAAAGATGGCTTTCCATACCAGCCGATATACGAAAAGAACTAGAGGAAAATGTTTTTTGTGGTAATTGTTTTGTGACAACGATTGTGGATTATCAGGTTGATTCTGAGGATGGGAATTTGGTTTTGAAAGGGAAATGTAAGTCTTGTAATAGAGATGTTGCTCGTGTGATTGATTAGTTAGCGATCTCAATTCAAACAAACGTTTGTTTAATAACAAAAGCATTGGAGGCAAACCATGTTCACACTCATTCAAAATGGCGAAATATACGCACCAAATCCTATTGGGAAACAATCCATCCTACTAGTGAATCAAAAAATCATCAAAATTGGGGATATTGACCTTCAGGTTGTTGAGAAGCTGGGAGTAGATGTAAACGTAGTGGATGCAGACGGTTGTGTCGTAGTACCAGGATTAATTGACCCACATGTTCATTTAATCGGTGGTGGTGGAGAGGGTGGCTTTGCCACTCGAACACCGGAGATTCAGTTAAGTGATCTTCTCAAATCCGGTATTACTACTGTTGCGGGTCTTTTAGGAACAGATGGAACGACTCGCCATATGACCTCCCTGCTGGCCAAAGCGAGAGGATTAGAGGAAGAGGGCGTCACGACCTTTATTTATACGGGGAATTACGATGTTCCTACTCCTACGATTACTACCAGTGTAAAAGATGACGTCATTTTAATAGATAAGGTGATTGGAGCTGGAGAAATTGCTATTTCAGATTCCAGATCCGGGCAGCCATCCTTACATGAGCTAGCCAAGCTAGTAGGGGAAGCTCGAGTTGGTGGTTTGTTAAGTGGAAAGGCAGGAATCACCCATTTTCACACTGGACCTGGGAAAGAATATTTGTCTCTTTTGCATCAGCTATTAGAAGAATACGAGATTCCAGCATCACAACTATATGCCACTCACATCACCCGAAGTCAACGCTTGCTTGATGATGCTATTGCACTAGCCAAGAAAGGTGCTTATGTAGATATGACTGCAGATAGCAAAACCGGCGAGTGGATTACATATTATAAGGAAAATGGAGGAGACATGCAGCACCTAACCTTATCATCAGATGGAAATGGTAGTTTGCCTAAGTTTGATGAAGATGGAAATTTGGTTGGTTTAGGTGTTGCCAGTACTCAGACACTATACAAGCAAATGGTAGCAGCTGTGAAGGAACAAGGACTAGATTTAGAGGAAGTACTACCACTGGTTACAACGAACACAGCGGAAGTTTTACATTTGAAAAACAAAGGTCGTCTGCAAGAGTCATCAGATGCCGATGTGTTAATTTTGGACAAGCAAACTTTTGATATTCAGCATGTTTTTGCAAGGGGACGCCATATGGTTAAGGATAAGGAAGTTATGGTTAAGGGAACTTTTGAGTAAACAAGGGCCAACCCCAGATGTGGGAGTTGGCCCTTGTTTTTATTCTTTATATATTTGGAACCCCTGGCTATGCCAGGGGTTCCGGTAAGCTTTCAGTGTGGTATAAAAAATAAAAATACCTCACTTCAGGTAAAATTATATTGGTTTCCCGACCACAAAATTTCATCAAAGAAGACGTGTCCAATGAAGGACAATAGTATACGAGTGTAGTTGATTAATCAGATATTTAATGTCCTGTCTCTATATTGAGATAGGACATTTTTTGTGCGAAATAGGTGTTCATCATAAAACGTGTTATAACTCTGGATTCCAAAATTTGTTTTTTGCAAAAATGTAAATTTTCTATTTTAAAAGCGTTTTCATTGTGTTATAGTTTCATTAAACCGATTTAGTAAACCGATTTAGTAAACCTGTTTTGTAAAGGATGAAGGAACATGCAAATCAAAAAAACGACCATAAGTGACGTAGCAAAGCACGCACAAGTATCCAAGAGTACTGTATCTCAATATTTAAATGAAAGATATGAGTACATGAGAGAAGAAACTCGAGAAAGAATTGAAAATGCTATCGAAGAACTAAACTATCAACCTAACAATGTTGCAAGAAGCTTAAAACTGAAAAGCACGGCAACGATTGGGGTAATTGTGGCGAACATTCTTCATTCCTTCTCTACCCAGGTGATACGCTCGATTGAAGATACATTAAATGAAAATGATTTTTCAACTATTATTTGTAATGCAGATGATGATCCAGAAAAGGAGAAAAAATACATCGAAACCTTATTAGCCAGACAGGTTGATGGCTTGATAGTTTTTCCAACTAGCGGGAATCGGGAGCTTTATAAAAGATTAATAGACTCAAACTTTCCTATCGTTTTTGTTGACCGATATGTAAACGGTTTAAACGGAGACGCCGTCATGCTAGATAATGAAAAAGCTATTCATTTGGCGGTGGAGCATTTGCTCACCAATGGTTATGAAAATATAGCTGTCTTAACAACGTCCATTGATACGGCGGTTGTACCAAGAGTTGAGCGTGTTGAAGGCTATAAAAGTGCGATGGAAAGGTTTGATCTCCCAATTCGTGAAGGATATATCAAATCAATGGATCCTCCGTTTTTGAAGAAGGGTATAGATGAGCTTTTTCAACTTGAAAATCCTCCACAGGCCATAGTTTCTGGAAACGACTTAACCTTAATGGAGTTCTTGAAATATGCATCGGATCACGACTTGGAAATTGGAAGGGACGTCGGATTGGTCACAATTGATGAAGTATCATTCGCTGAGGTTCATTACCCGTCATTAACAACCATTGCACAGCCAACCTTTGAGATGGGGAAGAAGGCGGTGGAGTTAGTTCTTCATAAGTTTGAATCGGAACAGTATGATGAGCCTCAAATCTATCGTTTTGATCCTTCTATAATTATTAGAAAATCAGCAGAGAAAGCAGGTGCACGAATATGAACGATATCATCACAATCGGAGATGCCATGATTACATTTGACCCAAGTGCTACCGGTCCTCTTCGTTTTTCAGATTCCTTTAAAAGAAAGGTTGGGGGAGCTGAATTCAATGTTGCAATTGGGTGCTCTCGACTTGGCCTTAATGCAGGATGGATTGGCCGTTTAGGGAAGGATGAGTTTGGTCGATATATATACAACTTTGCAAGAGGTGAAGGCATTGACGTATCTGAGGTCAAGCTAGTGGAAGGTTATCCAACCTCCCTTAACTTTAAAGAAATCCAAGCAGATGGATCTGGAAAAACCTTTTATTACCGGGATAAATCACCGACCGAAACATTACTTCCAGAATCCTTAAACGAATCTTACTTTGAAAATGCAAAGCTGCTTCATATCACTGGGGTATTTCCAGCAATTAGTGAGCAAAACATTCGAGTCATTGACCAGGCTGTTGCTTTAGCTCACAAGCATGGGGTGAAAGTTTCCATGGACCCAAATATTCGATTGAAGCTTTGGAGTAAGGAAAAGGCGCGTGAGACTTTGCTAAACTGGATGCCTTATGTGGATTACCTACTTACCGGGTTAGATGAGGCCGAAGTGCTGTTTGGTACTAGAGATGTAAATGAACTAATCAAGAATGCAAAGGAATGTGGAATTTCTCATTTGTTCGTCAAGCTTGGAGGGGATGGTTCACTCGTGTGGTCTGAGGATAAGATCATTGAAGCCCCAGCTGTAAAAGTAGAAACAGTAGCCGATACCGTTGGTGCAGGAGATGGATTTGATGCGGGTGTGATTTGTGGCTTATTAAATGGCTGGGAGCCTAAACGCATCCTGCAATTTGCCAATACCATTGGAGCCATGGTTGTTGGAGTTTACGGGGATAATGAAGGCTTACCTTATTATGATGATGTCCTCGAAAGACTTGGGGAAAAAGAGTCTATTGAGAGGTAGGTGATCGAAATGATTCAGGTTGCACTTGACCGTTTGACTAAAGAGGAATGTATCTCTATTACAGAGCAGACTTATAATCATATCGATTATATTGAGATTGGAACAGGGGTCATTAAGGAGTACGGAATGGATATTATTCGCGAGTTCCGTCATAGGTTTCCGTACAAGAAAATTGTTGCGGATATGAAAACCTGTGACGCGGGTAAAGATGAGACAGTGCAGGCGCTAGAGGCTGGAGCTGATATTACTACAGTAATGGGTTTTGCCCATGATCAAACCATTCTTGACTCGATAAAAATTGCTAAGGAACTAAATAAAAGAGTATTAGTCGATTTATTAGAAGTACCGGTAGAGCGATTTCAAAGATTAAAAGAATTGGGTGTAGAACTCGTTTCCGCCCATATTGGGAAGGATACACAAGTTCAAGCAGAGAGGTATTCATTAGAGCGTTACAAATCTTTATCCGATGATTTTACTGTGTTTGTAGCGGGAGGAATTTCACCAGAATCGGTTCAACGCTTTGAAAAGCTTAAACCAGACGTTTTTATTGTAGGTGGTTACATCACAAGTGCGGCTAACCCAGGTAAGGCAAGCGCAACCATAAAGGAGGTGATTCCAAAAACATGAAGAATGTTCATTTGAAAATTTTAGAGGAGCTTAAGCAAGTAGCTGAACATGTAGACAATGAGCAAGTTACTTCTTTAATAGATGCCCTGAAACAGGCTAAACATATTTTTATCTGTGGTGAGGGGCGATCAGGATTGATTGGGAAGGCATTTGCGATGAGATTGATGCACGCAAACTATCCGGTTTATGTAACAGGGGAGACCATTACACCAAGTATTCAGGAAGGGGATTTGCTAGTAGCCATAAGTGGGTCAGGAAACACCCCGTCTGTTGCACTCGTAGCTGAGCAAGCGGCCAAAAATAAGGCCAAGGTATACCTAGTTACGACCAATAGTGAATCTGATATTGGGGATTTAGCTAACCATCAAGTGATTATCCCAGCAGCAACAAAACATCGCAGGAAAGATGAACCCGAGACCATTCAACCTATGGGAAACCAATTTGATCAATCTGTTCATCTATTGTTAGATGCTGTGGTGATTTCCATGACTAGCAAACAGGAAGATATTCACGACATGATGAAACGAAATCATGCCAATCTGCAATGAGAGGAAGATTAGATGTCAGACATAATCGTACAAAAGGAAGAGCTAAAATCTTTAGTTGTCAATAAATTAACAAAAGCAAAGGTAAGCCAAGAACACGCGACTGTTGTAGCAGATGTACTCGTTCACGCAGACCTACGTGGAGTGAGTTCACATGGGGTATTACGAACTGAGCACTATGTAAAAAGAATGCTAGAAGGTGGGATGAACCCCACTCCAGTATTCAGTACTGAGCAAAAAGGGTCTTCAGCGAGTCTCTTTGATGGTGATAACGGAATGGGACATGTCATCACGAAAGAGGCAATGGACCATGCAATTCAACTTTCTAAGGATAATGGCATTGGAATTGTAGGAATCGTAAACAGTAGTCACTGTGGGGCATTGTCCTACTTTGCGCAGCAGGCAGCCGAACAAGATACGATTAGTATGATTATGACGCATACCGATAGCGCGGTAGTCCCTTTCGGTGGAGCAGATTCCTATTTTGGGACAAACCCAATAGCTTACGGTTTCCCGGCAAGTAAACATCGACCAATTATCCTAGATATGGCAACAAGTAATGTTGCCTTGGGGAAGGTGCTTCATACGAGAGAGACTGGAAAAGAAATCCCAGACAACTGGGGAGTAGATGAAAATGGTTCCCCAGTAACAGATCCAAACTTAGTCAAACATTTACTTCCAATAAGTGGACCAAAAGGTTATGGTCTTGCCCTTGTAGTGGATGTACTAACAGGTGTTCTAACTGGGTCTGCCTTTGGTCCAAGCATTTCTACTATGTATGGAGACTACAAAAACTATCGTCACTTAAGTCACACGATTATTACGATTAATCCTGGTTTATTCATTGATAAAAATGAATTCATGCAAAACATTGACAAAATGATAGATGAGTTACATGAAGTAAAACCAGCGGAAGGTTTTCAATCTGTTATGGTACCCGGTGAGCCAGAACAGCTTAAAGAAGAAACTCGTCAAGAAGAAGGTATTCCGGTGCCAGAGAGTATTTACAACTATCTCAATTCGTAAGTCAAGGTGAAAAACCTTTACTTTATATATTTATACTAATCTATTAAAAAATGGGAGGTCACTATTCATGAAGAAATTTCTTAGCTTTTTGTTTGTATCTGCACTAATTTTGGTATTAGTAGCATGTGGTGGCAGTGATGAAGGCACTTCAGGTTCAGGAGATGAAGGAGAAGATTCAGGAGACACAATTACTTGGAAAATGGGACATCTATCTAACGAAGAGCACCAATGGCATAAAACAGCAGAAAAGTTTGCTGAGTTAGTTGATGAGAAAACAGATGGGAAGCTACAAATTGAGATTTATCCAAACGAGCAATTAGGTTCTGAAACTGAGGTTTTAAATGGAATTGAAGCTGGCACAGTAGACATGACAATCTCTGGTGAAACCATGGCGAACTGGGCTCCAGAAGCAGCACTAATGGCAGTTCCGTACGCATTTAATGGTCAAGAGCACCTGCAAAACGTTGTTGAAGGTGAAATCGGTAGCGAAATTGAAGCGGCTGTTAAAGATGGCGTTGGCGTTACACCACTTTACTATCATATTCGTGCTCCAAGAAACTTAACTTCTAGTGAACCTATTGAATCACCTGAAGACTTAGAAGGATTTAAAATGCGTGTACCAAACGTACCTTTATTTATGGATGCTTGGGAAGCAGCGGGAGCAAGACCACAAGTTATGGACTTTAGTGAAGTATTTACTGGACTACAACAAGGAGTTATTGATGGTCAGGAAAACCCAGTCGACTTGATTCAAAGTGCTAGTTTCTTTGAAGTACAAGATTATGTAAACGTTACCGAGCACGTTTATTCTTGGATTTATGTTGTGGTTGGTAACGAACAGTTCAATTCACTAAGTGAAGATATGCAAACAGCTGTTCAAGAGGCTGCAGCAGAAGCTCAAGCATATGGTCTAGAGTTATATGAAACTGAAACTGCTGAAATTGAGCAAGATCTAAAAGATAAAGGAATGGAATTTGTTGAAGTAGATCAAGAGGCTTTCGCAGAAGCAATGAAACCAGCTGTTGAAGAAAGCTTAACTGAAGTACAATTAGAGCTTTATAACAAGATTGTTGAAGCAGGAAAATAAAAATTTATTCAGGTAACATACCTCTCTTTAAAGGGTGGTATGTTACCCCATTATTCAATAAAGGGTGAGCAACATGCAAGCTATTAACATTCTTAGTCGGATACTCAAAATTTTAACAATTACTAGTTTTTCTGCCCTCGTTCTCGTTGTGATCATCCAAATAACAGGGCGTTATACACCATTTAGTTTTGTGTGGACAGAAGAACTTTCACGTTTCTTATTTATCTTTTCCATTGCTTTTGCTGCACCAATCGCAATGGAACAACGTGAATATGTTCGTGTGGATTTATTTGTAGATTTTCTTCCAAAAAAGGTGAGGAAATATGTCGAGGCCTTGATTTACCTGATATTAGGTTTGTTTTCTGCTTACTTAGTGTCTTTTGCCTATGAGTTTTCATTAATAGGTCAAAATCAATCGTCTGCAACTTTATCAATCGAAATGTTTTACATTCACTTAAGTATGGTTATTTTATTTGTATTTTTAGCACTTTACAGTTTTTTCAATATATATGCCGTACTTAAACTAGATCAGCACAAAGAGCTGGATCAGCAGGAAGAGAAAGAAGGTGTTAACCTATGATGGCCACAATATTATTTGTAACTTTTATCATTCTAATATTTCTTAGTGTACCAATTGCCTTTAGTTTAGGTTTATCATCCTTGGTCTATATTTTGATCGCCGATATTCCTTTGAATATAATCCCTCAGAAAATGTTCGGGGGCATTAACTCCTTTACTTTACTTTGTATTCCAGGGTTTATTTTAGCGGGTAACTTAATGAATGCTGGTGGTATTACAGAACGAATCATCGATTTTGCGAAAAAGCTAGTTGGACATATTCGAGGTGGTTTAGGGCTGTCAAACGTTGGTGCTTCCATGGGGTTTGCAGGTATCACTGGGACAGCATTAGCAGATACCGCAAGCATTGGATCCGTTATGATTCCTGCCATGAAAAAAGAAGGGTATGATGCGCCTTTTTCAGTAGCTGTAACTTCATCCTCTTCGACAATTGGGCCAATAATCCCACCTTCGCTTCCTATGATCATTTTAGGAACTCTTGCAACAGTTTCAATCGGCGATTTATTTTTAGCGGGTACCATCCCCGGCATTCTGCTCGGGCTTAGTTTAATGGTAGCTACGTATTTCATATCGAAAAAGAGGAAATATCCAAAAGGTGAACGCCAAACACTTCCAGTTATTACTAAGTCATTCTTTGGCGCTTTTTGGGCTCTAATGATGACGGTTGTAATTTTATTCGGTATTTTAAGTGGTTACTTTACACCAACTGAAGCATCGATTGTAGCGGTTGTATATGCCTTAATTGTAGGAATTTTTGTTTATCGTGATTTAAAGTTCCACATGCTACCAAAGATTCTATTGGATTCCATGGTTAGTACGGCTGGGATTATGGTGCTAGTGGGGATGGCGAATCTATTTGGTTGGATTCTAGTTAGTGAGCAAATTCCGCAATTAGTAGCAGATTCGATACTAGCAATTTCTGAAAACCCAATTATCGTAATTCTACTACTAAATGTGTTGCTGTTATTTGTAGGTACTTTTATGGAGACAATTGCAGCACTTGTTATCTTGTTCCCGGTTTTACTACCAGTTGCCACACAAATTGGAATGGATCCGGTTCAGTTTGGGGTTATGATGGTGCTGAATCTTATGATTGGTTTATCTACTCCTCCAGTAGGCGTTTGTTTATTCGTGGCATCTAGTATTGGGAAAGTATCGATTGGTCAGGCATCTAAAGCATTACTACCATTCTTAGCTGTGAGTTTACTAGTTTTACTAGCGGTTAGTTTCATTCCGAGTCTAACCCTGTTCTTACCAAGCTTAATTGATTAATAAAGAGGAGGATTGGTCATGAAAGCCATTCAAGTAAAGGAACCAGGAACCTTAAATGTTGTAGAAATGGATGAACCTAATTTAGAGCTTTCAAATGAAGTTAAAATACGGATGAGGGCTATGGGAATTTGTGGATCTGACATGCATATTCTCCATGGGCAAAATCCTTTTGCGAGCTATCCTCGTGTAATTGGGCATGAGGTTGCAGGAGAAGTTGTGGAGACAGGAGGGGCAGTTACTAGCCTATCTGTTGGAGACAAAGTTGTGGTGGAACCAATGACTTCATGTGGAGAATGCTACGCTTGCCGACAAGGCCGTCCAAATGTTTGTGAAAACGTACAGGTTTACGGTGTACACCGAGAAGGTGGCGGCCGTGAAGTGATGGTGATGCCAGAGCATCTTGTCCATAAGGTTAATGATCAGTTGAATTGGTCAGAGATTGCCTTGATAGAACCTTTTACGATTGGGGCACAGTCTATTTATCGCGGTCAAGTGCAAGAAGGGGACTATGTTTTTATCTTTGGCGCTGGACCGATTGGATTATGTAGTTTGAAAATGGCAAGACAAGCTGGTGCAAAGGTTGCCATTTCAGACTTCAATGATAAACGACTTGAGTTTGCAAAAGAGTGGGGTGCGGATTATGTTATCAATCCTCAGACCTCAGATGTAGAAGAAGAGGTGTATAAGTGGACTGGTGGAATGGGTGCGAATGTGGTAATCGACGCGGTTGGATTGCCTAAAACAGTAGAGCAAGCGGTAGCTGTAACTTCTGTAGCCGCACGAGTGGTTTTACTTGGTTTTGATACGAAAGTCTCTGAACTTGCTCAAGTAAATATAACGAAAAAAGAGTTAACTATTTGTGGTTCACGTTTACAAACACATCGCTTCCCGAAAGTGGTTGAATTATTTAACACACTGGAGTTTGATGTAAAGGATTTAGTGAGTCATCAATTTGAGTTACAAGAAGCTGAGCAAGCATTTGAACTAATGGATAATGCTCCACCAGAAGTTCGAAAAGTTGTTATTAAACTATAAAGCTATTTAATTTGATAAGGTAAGCAGGGAGGCAAGGTCTATGAGGATGACAATGCGCTGGTTTGGAGAGGGAAACGATCGAATCCCATTAGAACATATTAAACAAATCCCTGGGGTAGAAGGGGTTGTCTGGTCCTTACATGATGTCCCAGCCGGTGAGGAATGGCCAATGGAAAAAATTCTAGAAGTTAAAGAACAAGCTGACCGCCATGGTTTAAACATTGATGTAGTGGAAAGTGTGAATGTTCATGAAGATATTAAACTTGGACTGCCGTCACGTGATGAATATATTGAGAATTATATTAAAACCATTGAAAAGCTAGCAAAAGTTGGAGTAAAAGTAATTTGCTATAACTTTATGCCGGTCTTTGACTGGACTCGTACCGATTTATTTAAGGAAATGGAAGATGGATCTACTGCATTATTTTTTGAAAATGATAAGTTGAAGAACATTGACCCAATAGAATTGGTGAACACGATTTCAAAAAACTCAACCTATACCATGCCAGGATGGGAGCCGGAAAGACTTGCCCATTTAGCGGACTTATTTGAAAAATATAAGAACGTTACAGAAGAGGATTTATGGGAAAACCTTCAATATTTCCTAGAAAAGGTCATCCCAGTTGCGAAGAAAAATGATATCAAAATGGGGATTCATCCGGACGATCCGCCATTCTCAGTATTTGGACTCCCGCGTATTATAACAAACAAACAAAATCTTGAGAGATTTTTAAAGCTTGTTGATGATCCATATAATGGCTTGACCCTTTGCAGTGGTTCATTAGGGGCTAACCTAAAGAACGATGTAGCTGAGATGGTTCGATCATTTTCTGACCGTATTCACTTTGCCCATATACGTAATGTCAAAACTTATGAAAATGGTGACTTTATTGAAACGTCCCATCGTACTCAGGATGGAACCGTCGATGTATATGAAATCGTGAAGGCCTATCATGAAATTGGTTTCACTGGTTATGCACGTCCAGACCATGGTCGTCATATTTGGGGAGAAGAATGCCGGCCAGGGTATGGCCTTTATGACCGCGGATTAGGGGTTATGTATTTATGGGGCATTTGGGATTCCCTACAGAGAGTCAATAAAGAGGTGAAATAACATGCTTACGCTAAATGAAAATGTGAAAGGGAAAGTGGCTGTCGTTACAGGAGGAAGCGGAGTACTCTGTGGTGCCATGGCCCGAGAGCTTGGACGTCAGGGGGCAAAGGTTGCCATTTTAAACCGTAATGAAGAATCAGGAAAGCAAGTAGAACAGGATATAAAGGAAGAAGGTGGAGAAGCACTGGCAGTTTCCTGTGATGTTCTTAATATTGAAAGTGTTCGTGAAGCAGAAAATATCATTAACGAAAAGCTAGGCGTTTGTGATATCTTAATCAACGGAGCTGGGGGTAATCATCCTGATGGAACAACCACAAAAGAGACTTTAAAGCCAGAGGATCTAATGGACCACGATATCTCCACGTTCTTTGATATGACAACTGAAGGTTTCCAATTTGTTTTTAATTTAAATTTAGTCGGAACCTTTATTCCTACCCAAGTCTTTTCGAAAAAAATGGTGAATCGTAAGGGAGCCACAATTATTAATATGTCATCTATGAGTGCACCGTCTCCTATGACGAAAGTTCCAGCATATAGTGCGGCTAAAGCAGGTATTGAAAACTTTACCCAATGGTTGGCGGTTCATTTTGCTGACGTGGGGATTCGTGTAAATGCGATTGCACCAGGCTTTTTCCTAACAGAACAAAACCGAAATCTATTGTTGAACGAAGATGGGTCTTTAACTGAGCGTTCCAATAAAATTATTTGTCATACCCCACAACAACGATTCGGTAAGCCAGAGGATTTACTTGGTACTTTGCTTTGGTTAGTAGACGAAAACATGTCCGGGTTTGTAACCGGCGTTACTATACCTGTTGACGGTGGGTTCATGGCATACTCTGGAGTGTGAATGGTTGTAACGAGGATTTAGAAAGGAGACCTTTAATGAGTAACGAAGCTTCTTTAGATAGATTGTTATCGTCCGGTATTGTAGCAGTAATACGAAAGGTTGATCCCAAAAAAGTCCCTCCACTCATACAAGCATTTGTTGACGGTGGGGTTTCTGGTATTGAAATAACAATGGACTCAAATCATTCAACTGCATTGATTAATGAGTTAAAACAAGTACACGGAAACAAAGTTATGATTGGTGCTGGAACCGTGTTAAATAAGGAACAAGCAAAAGAAGCAATTGAAGCCGGATCAGATTTTATTTTTGCTCCTATCCTAGATCGGGAAACGATTGAATTTACAAAGAAACAAGGTATTCTAATGATTCCTGGGGTGTTTACTCCTACTGAAATCCATCAAGCCTATCAATGGGGAGCAGATATGGTAAAAGTATTTCCAGCATCAGTTGTTGGTCCTCGATTTTTCAAAGATGTTAAAGGACCAATAAGCCAAATTCCGATGATGCCTACTGGTGGAGTGAATTTGGACAATATAGGTGCTTTTATACAAGCTGGTGCAGTTACAGTCGGTATAGGTGGTTCACTTGTCGATAAGTCATTAATTGAACAAGAGGACTGGAAGGCATTGCGAAATTTAGCTCAACAATATGTGGAGAAGATTGCCGAGGTAAGAAATTCTAAATAAACTAATATACGAACACAGATAATGTTAAAGTTGTTTAAAATAAATTCATCAAAAACAAGGGCCAACCCCAGTTGTGGGAGTTGGCCCTTGTTTTTACTCACTTAATTCCTTCACCCGTAGCGAGCATTGTTCCATCGCCGATTGAACAGCTCCACGAAATTGTTGTTTTTCAAGCTCTGAAACAGCGGTTATGGTTGACCCTCCTGGTGAGGTTACCTGATCTTTTAACTCTCCAGGATGCATCCCCGTTTCTAGTACCATTTTGGCTGCACCCGCTACAGCTTGGGAAGCTAGGCGATATGCTTGGTCTCGTGTAAGCCCCTGTCGCACCCCGCCGTCTGCCATGGCTTCAATCATCATATACACATATGCAGGCGACGAACCACTAATGGCTGGAATAGCATCCATTTGTTCTTCATTAATCAACTCAACCTTTCCAAAAGTCTCAAATAAAGTTTGGACGGTTCCCAATTCTTCACTCGTAACCTCATCACTCGCACACATTGCACTCATGCCCTCTTGAACTAAAGAAGGTGTATTCGGCATGGTGCGCACTACCTTCACATTCGACTGGAAAGTATGTTGCACATGTTCAATCGAGACTCCAGCGGCAATCGTTACGATAATCACCGATGATTTTACAGAAGTACGTGCTTCCTGAATCACATTCTTATATAGTTTTGGTGACACTGCTAAAAATAAAATATCAGATTCGGCTGCAACTTCTTGATTATCCAACGTTGTTCTTATTTCAAATTTGTCCGTTACCTTTTGTAAGGTTTTTTCGGTTGAGGAGCTAGCGATAATTTGATTCGGTTTGATTTGTTCATCCTGAAGCATACCGCCAATCATCGCCTGGGCCATTTTTCCACAGCCAATAAAGCCGATTGTTTGTTCCATTTATGTATCATCCTTTTTATTTTGTCACTGGGGTTTATGTTAGCAAATAAATATGATATTTTCATCCCAATTCCTCTTTCGCTATAATTGTAGTTGATCAATCTCATTAGAAGGAGAAATAACTATGGATGAAATTCTAGATATCCTAGACGAAAACTATCAAGTGATAGGACAAGAAACAAGAAAAAAAGTTCATGAACAAGAACTCCTACATGCCGCATTTCAATGCTGGTTTTATACACATTTAAATAAAACCCCTTATATTATGTTCCAACGACGAAATCCTGACGTGAATTACCCTAATTTGCTAGATATTACTGCAGCAGGACATTTAACGTCGGGAGAAGGACCAATTGAAGGAGCAAGAGAAATCGAGGAAGAACTTGGTGTGAATCCTGCATTTGATGATTTAGTGTCTTTGGGGATTTATCAGGACACATTGATTCGAAAAGATAAAAAGAAAGACCGAGAAGTGTGCCACCTTTACGCTTTTTTATATCAAGATGAGTTAGAGAGGTTAAATCTAAACCAAGAGGAAGTAGCCGGAATTGTTTGCATGACTTTAGACGATTTCCAGCGGATTTTACAGGCACCCGGGGAGAAGTTTGATGTTGATACTGCTTCTTATCAGGGTCATGAGGTTGAAAATATGACCATTTCTTTATCCATTGATGACTTTGTTCCTCATTCTAGGGGTTATTATAAGTATGTGATAGAGAAAATTCGAGAGCTGTTATAGTTTGTAGTGTCTGCATAGTGCAGGCACTTTTTTTAGTGATCCCGGTTGTATGTTTTAGCTAGTTTAGCATAATGGGGTCCTGCTACAGGATTTGTATAGAAAACTTTAGCTTAAATACGCCGAATTTTAGCGTAATGAGATTCACCTTTAGCATAAACCCCACTCTTCAGCATTTCCCACATAATGTTTAGCAAAAACAAGGGAAACTTCAGCATCACAGTAGCCCCCACGCCACCCAAAACACCATCATAAATCTACTCCTCCACACATATTCCTAGTTTTCTACTATATTTGATATACTAAAACAAAACCAATGCCAAAGGCGACCAACCATGAGCGAAAACTCTTTAGCCTTATCAACTCGATTTGAACTTGCCTTCAATAAAATCCACTACATTCTCATAGTTCTTATGTAACGTAGATTAATAGATAAATTCACAACAGGTACGAACGACCTGACCTCCTTGCAAACGTAAACACACTCTTTTACACTTATAATACGTCAGTTATTTTTCACTTATACAGGGAGGAAATTTTCATGCAGCGCTTAATGTGTAAAGGAAAGATTCATAGAGCTACGGTAACAGAGGCAGAACTTGATTATGTTGGAAGTATTACGATTGATGCTAAATTAATGAAGGAAGCAAACATTAAGCCATATGAAATGGTACAGGTTACAAGCTTAAAGAATGCAACTCGATGGAAAACGTATGCGATTCCAGCTCCAGAGGGATCTAAACGCATTTGCTTGAATGGACCGCCAGCACATTTGTTTAGCCCTGGTGACATTGTCATCATTTTGAGTTTAGGTATGATGACAGATGAGGAGATTGAGGATTTGAAGCCAAAAGTTGTGTTTGTTGATGGCGAAAATGAGATTACGAGTGTGGAAGAGCACGACTTGCATTGGCCTGAAGGGGTAAAAATGTAGTCTACCACATTTCCACCCAGCTTTTAATAGGCTGGGTGTACATAAAATTTTAAGAATATTCCGAAATAAAGGAGCGTTTCTATGAAACTAAAAAACAATTTAGTAACACAAATGCTGATTGCTTTTATCCTAGCCATCTTAGTTGGTTTGGTATTTGGACAAAATGCTGAATATGTCCAGCCTTTAGGAGATTTATTTCTACGTTTAATTAAGTTTATTATGATTCCACTTATTCTAAGTACGCTCATTGTTGGAGTGGCTAGTACTGGAGATATGAAAGTACTCGGTAAGCTTGGTGGAAAAACTGTGGTTTACTTTTTATGTACGACGATGTTTGCGATTACCATTGGTATGGCGGTTGCTTACATTTTTCAACCTGGTAACGGGGTGACCTTAGAAGCAACAGGTGAAACGGTTGAACCGAATGAAACGGGGGGTGTGCTGGAAACTTTACTCAATATTATACCCACTAACCCTATTAACTCTTTAGTTGAGGGGAACATCCTACAAATTATTTTCTTTGCGATTTTTATTGGTATTGGGATTACAAAATTAGGGTCAAAAGCTGCCCCAGTAAAAAACTTCTTTGACAGCTTTGCTGAGATTATGTATTCCATTACTAATGCTGTCATCAAGGTAGCTCCAATTGGTATTTTTGGTCTTATTGCACCTGTGGTTGGCATCAATGGTCCTTCTGTGTTACTTCCTCTAATCAAAGTGTTACTCGCTATGGCTGTTGCTGCTCTCTTACATATTGCCATCGTCTACTCCATTGCGGTTTCTAAATTTGGGAAAATGAGTCCAGTTACGTTTTTTAAAGGGATTTCTCCAGCTGCATTGGTTGCTTTTAGTACATGTAGTAGTTCAGGAACACTCCCTGTGACGATGAAAAATGTGGAGGAAAACTTGAATGTACCTAAGAAAGTCAGTAGTTTTGTGCTTCCTTTAGGTGCTACCATCAATATGGATGGAACGGCTATATATCACGGTATTGCCGCATTATTTATCGCACAGGTGTATGGTCTTGATTTATCTTTCTTACAGTATTTAACGATCGTTTTAACCGCGGTGCTATCATCTATTGGTGCTGCTGGGGTTCCAGGAGCAGGGATGATAATCCTTTCGATGGTATTAGCATCTGTTAACCTTCCACTTGAGGGAATTGCCTTAATTGCTGGTATTGACCGAATTCTAGATATGTTCCGAACTTCAACAAATGTTATTGGGGATTCTTCCGCAGCAGTGATTCTGTCGAAATCAGAGAGAACAACTGATGAAGATGTTTATGTGAACAGTCAGGGAGTAGTAGGTTAGAATAGTAATGCTCACGTTACAAGGGAAAGTCTATTATTTTAGGCTTTCCCTTATATTTTCCCCATTAAAAGGTTATATTTGTAAAAAAACTGATTATACTATAAAGTTGTCACTAAGTCACTATAAACAGCAATTTTTAGTAGTGGAGTGGATAAGATGAAAAAGACCATCATCATTACTCTCTGTTCAATCCTTTTTGTAGCCGGCAGTTTCTGGGGAATTTTTTATTGGATAGACAACTTGGGTGCCGAGAATACACAGGATAAAGAAGAAACAAAAACGAGTTCTAACAAGGAAACAGAAGCTGCATCTGAAATAACAGCAGAGCGTGAAGACATTCAAGGTACCATAACCAAAGAAGACTTAAAAGAATTTGAAGAACAAGGTGAAAATCCCTTTGGAACTAAAACCCAGATGAACGAAATGCAGGATGAGCATTTTCAAGAATTTATCCACGGCATGTCTCACCAAAAGGTGCGTGCTGAGAAAAAATGGGGCTTTTATGAATTACATCCTCAGCGAGTAGAGTGGCTCTTAGCTGCTTTAGACGAAGTGGACGTTCATTTTGAGGAAACCTATCGAGAGATTCTTGAAAAATGGCAACAGCAAAACTTTTCAGAAGTAGATGATGATCATAATGCCATCTGGAGGATACAAAATGGAACCATAGGCAAAGCAACCGGTATTTTATCTGCTGAGGAAGAACAAGAATATATTGAAAGTCAACAATAACGAGGAGTGTAGGCACTGCTCGTTATTTAATGTTTAAAAAAATCTATCACTTTCCTTCGACAAACGCCGACCCATTCATCTACAACTCGCTAAGCCTTTTCGCTCACTTCAGCATTTTTCTAGTTAGATAGACACTATACTATCGATTTATACAAGGTAAAATTTTCTTGTATTTTGTTAAAAAGGGTAGAAAGTTTTTTGGACATATTCTTTTTGTTTTGACAACTTTATTGAGCCCGACTCTATTAACATCTATAGTAAATCTCAAAACTATTTTGAGAAAATATAGAGTTGGAGGAATGTATATGAAAAAGTTGTCAAAAGTTATTCTCCCTACTACGTTTGCGTTAGCCGTCACCATGTCATCAAGTATCTCTGCAGATCCACAGTCCACACCTAATGGTCCCTACATCGAGGATGATCAAAATATTTCGCTTTCCAGTTTTATGAGTAATGGAGAACTATATGAAAAGCTCCACCACCTTGAAAGTGTTTCAAATGGGAAGATGAAGCTTGAGATTGCAGGTTACTCAAATGAGTCACCTGATGGGTACACCACGGATGATGAGCAAGGCTTCCCACTTTATGTAGCTAAGTTTGGTGATAATGATCCTGACAAGAAAAAAGTACTCATTACATCACAGATTCATGGAAATGAGCAAGTGGGTACAAAGGCTGCTGTTGATGTCATTCAGAAACTTGCTTCAAGCAGTGGGAAAGAGGTAAAAGAGATTCTAGATGAAGTTTCGATTTGGATTATGCCACGAATTAACCCAGAGGGTGCGGACAACTTCTATGAAGATTCTTGGTATCCGACACGTTATACACATCAAACGTGGAATCCAGAGGAAATTGGGTTAGCCGCAGATACTGAGGCGCCTTGGTACTATAATGAGGATGGTAGCGAGCGAGCTCAAAACAATGATGGGCGAGTGGTTTACGGCATTCCAGGCTATGACGAAAACCGAGATTACAATCCGAATATGGATTTTGCCATTGAGGATGCCGATAAAGAAGAAGTAGCCGAACGCCTGAATAGCCGCTCAACAAACAACAGTAATTACGGTGGCTATTATGTTACCGCTGAAGCGAGAACGGTTACGAGTGTGTTTAAAGAATTCCAGCCGGATGTATACGTAGACCTACATCACCGCGGATTTAATACGCTATCTGACGAGGACAATCGTTCCGTACCTCTTCAAGTAGCAGCTGTTGTGGCTACACAGGAATATGTAGATCCATTTACTGGACAAACCTATGAAGTAGATGAGGATGTGCAGAAGCTTGCTAAGCAGGTGAATGCTTTAACTGCCTTAAGCCTACAAAAAGGAAACTCTCATTTCGGTGCAGTTCAAAAATATCCTGATGTTAACTTACCAGGTACAGCGCTTGGAACTTTCGCACTAAATGATGCTGCCATAATGCTCATGGAAATTAAGGGACAAAGTCAAACCCTTGGTCAAAAGCAAAATGGTATGCTGAAAGAAACTGTTACAAAGCCATTGTTTGAAGTATTTAAAGGCTTAGCTGATGGTTCTATTCATGAAGTGGATACTCAGGTGTATGATGATATTCCAGAGTCTACAAATCGTATAAGTGATCCGACGACAAGGGATTAATTCAGTAAAAAGTACTAGGCGGCTTTTTTTAAGCAGCCTAGTACTTTTTTATATTAAAAAATAAAATTCCTAATTTACTTAAAAACTTTTCAAAAATTCCACACAAACCATTGCATAATTATAAATACGAAAGTATAATTATACGAAAATATACATTTGTCAGGAGGTTATGTATTTGCACGTCGGGATTATTGGCGCCAATGGTTATAGCGGTATTGAACTGATTCGACATATTCAACAACACCCAAATGTCACCTTAAATCTCATTGTTTCAAATTCCACAAGCGGAAAGCTCATCACAGAACTTTATCCGCATTTACAGAACATATATGAAGAACAGCTCCAAACTTTAGATGTTGAATCCATTGCAGATCAAGTGGACCTTTTATTTTTTGCAACACCATCGCGAGTTAGTAAGGATTGGATTCCCGCATTTATGGAAAAAGGGATCAAGTGCATTGATTTATCAGGTGATTTTCGATTGAAGTCTGCAGCCGACTACCAGAAGTGGTATAAGGCTGAGCACACTAACGGGGCCTATTTACAGGAAGCGGCTTATGGATTATGTGAGGTATTTGCCGAGGATATTGCGCAGTCAAAACTCATTGCCAACCCTGGCTGCTATCCAACGGCAGCACTTTTAGCCTTAATCCCTATGGTCGAACAAAAATTAGTGTCAACAAACTCGATCATCATTGATGGAAAATCTGGCGCTTCAGGCGCTGGAAGAAACCCGTCACTTGCGACCCATTTTGGGGAAATCAATGAAAATGTAAAGGCCTATAAACTGGGTCAACATCAACATATTCCGGAAATTGAGCAGGTGTTGTCCGAGGTGAATGGAGAGCCGGTTCAAGTTACGTTCTCTACACACCTAATCCCCATGACAAGAGGGATTTTATGCACCATATACCTAGATTTATTAGAAGAAAAAACGACAGCAGACATCCTATCCGTCTATGAAAATTATTATGAAGGCGCGCCATTCGTTCGGGTACGACCCGAAGGAACTTGGCCGGCAACGAAAGAAGTATACGGATCCAATTTCTGTGACATCGGAGTCTTGGTAGATGAACGGACGGGAAAACTAACCGTGGTATCCGTCATTGATAATGTGGTCAAAGGTGCGTCAGGTCAAGCGATTCAAAATATGAATCTATTATGCGGGTGGGATATTCAAACGGGGTTGAATCAAATACCGGTTTATCCATGATATGTGGGTGTTTGTGTGTAAGTGGTTGTCATAGAAGTGGTGCGAATTGGGATGTGTAGCATATGGCGTGTCTGTTTTAGCTTTTAACAGTACGGCTTTATTTGAAACTATGTAAACTTTAGCCAAATCAACGGTAACTTCAGCAAATCAGGCCAACTTTAGCAAGAATACAGTAATCTTTAGCTAAACCACCCATATCTTCAGCACTCCAACCTAAATGACTCCACCAATAACTAAAGGGGGGACGAAATTGAGTACTTTTTACGAGGTGGCTGAGAAAAAATTGCAGGTTCTAGCCAACGGGTCAGTCACAACGCCAAAAGGATTTACCGCGGGCGGCATGCACTGCGGGATTAAGAGGAAACGGAAGGATTTAGGATGGTTGTACTCAGAAGTGCCGGCTGAAGCAGCGGGCGTATATACAACCAATCTTTTTCAGGCAGCCCCCCTTATTGTAACGAAGGAAAGTGTAGCAAAAGAGGGGAAGCTACAAGGGATTATTGTCAACTCAGGAAAGGCAAATACTTGTACAGGTGAGCAGGGCATGCTGGATGCCTATGAAATGCGGTCACAATTTACCAAAGCAATTGGCATAAAAGAGCATTATGCGGCTGTAGTTTCAACAGGTTTAATTGGTGACCTTTTACCAATGTATAAAATCAATTCAGGCATTACCCAAATTCCTGATGCTATGACATCCAATGCTCCAACTGATTTTGAAAAGGCGATTTTAACAACCGATACCTTTACGAAAAATGTAGCCGTTCAATTAGAGATTAATGGGAAACAGATTTCAATTGGTGGGGTAGCAAAAGGGTCTGGCATGATTCATCCGAATATGGCCACAATGCTCGGCTTTATTACGACAGATGCGAATATTCATCATCAAGATCTACATCAAGCTTTAAAGGAAATCACAAATGAGACCTTTAACTGTATATCCGTTGATGGGGATTCGAGTACAAATGATATGGTGCTTGCCATGGCCAATGGGTTAGCTGGAAATGAACCGTTAACCAAAGACCATGTGGATTGGTCAACCTTTGTAGATGGATTGAAATTTGTGTGCGAATCTCTCTCTAAGCAGATTGCACGAGATGGCGAAGGTGCTACGAAACTGGTTGAAGTCCAAGTAAATGGAGTAGCAAGTGATCAAGCAGCGCGAAATATTGCTAAAACGGTGATTTCCTCCAACTTAGTGAAAACGGCCATTCATGGTGAGGACCCGAATTGGGGTCGAATTGTTGTGGCTGTTGGGTATTCTGGTGAAACACTCGACCCACATCAGCTAACCGTTGCGATTGGTTCGGTCAAAGTGGTGAATCAAGGACTTCCGCTGTCCTTTAATGAAGAAGAAGCGAAAAAAGAACTGGAAAAAGAGCATGTAACTTTATACATCGATTTTCATCAAGGAAACGGCAAAGGTAATGCATGGGGCTGTGATTTATCATACGAATATGTCCGAATCAATGCCTCATATCGAACGTAGGTGGTGGTCAGATGAAATATCTCATCATAAAATTTGGAGGTAGTGTCTTAGAGGAACTACCTTTTTCCTTTTATCAGGATATTGTGGACATACAAAGGCGTGGCGAATGGAAGCCTGTTATTGTACATGGTGGAGGTCCGCTCATCTCTGAACTCCTAACACAGTTAAACATTGAAACGACTTTTGTAAATGGGATGCGAAAGACGACGAGCGATGTGCTGGATGTAGTTGAGATGGTCCTAAGCGGTAAGGTAAATAAGCAGGTCGTTCGAACACTCAAACAGGCTGGTGGTCAGGCCATTGGGATGAGTGGTGTCGATGGAGATTTACTACAAGCATCTCCATTGCAAGATTCGGCATTAGGCTATGTTGGTCAGGTGGAGGAAGTCAATATTTATTTGATTAAACAAGTCGTGGAACAGGACCTAATTCCAGTCATTTCTCCGATAGGCTTAGATGAACAGGGGGAGCGGTACAACATTAATGGCGACGTAGCAGCGGCGGCAGTTGCCAAAGCACTCGGCGGCAAGCTCTGTTTTGTCAGTAACATTCCAGGTATTTATAAAGAGGTAGAAGGAGTAAAGCAAATTTTAACCCAAGTGACCAAACCAGAAGTAGAAGAGATGATTGTGTCTGGTGATATTAAAGAAGGGATGATCCCGAAAGTAAAAGCGGCACTTGAGGCGTTAATGTTTGCGGTGCCGGAAGTGGTTATTTTAAATGGAAAAGAAAAGGGGAGTCTTGTTTCTTTTACGAGTGGAAATGAGATTGGGACTAAGGTTGTGCTCTGATAGTTAACGTTGCCCAAGGTGCATAGGTGCTTTGGGCAATTTTTTTGTGTATTTAAATAAGGTTCAGACCGAAATGTGAATGTTCTTGACTTGATTATATTGAGATGTGACTTGATTTAAGCGCATTATGACCTGAGAAAAGCGAGCTGACAGGAATAATTTGAAACTGACATAATTACCGAAAAAAGTGGCGTGATTACCAGTAGAGAGTGATTGATTTATTTTAATGAAAAACTTGATTAATTAACATCCTGACTGAATGAAATTCCCCCTAAGTGCCACGACTGGATACGACCCCCTTGTGACGTGATTATCAACAAAACTGACTGATAAAAAGTGATAACAGACTGAATTCCAACAAAAATAAACAGAATCCATTTACCCAAGTTCATCTCCTCACCCCTCTTGCACAAACTTTCACCCACCCCAGCCCAATTTTGCACAAACTCCTCACCACCATTTGGTCTTACACAATCAGGTCAAAGGGGTTATTATAAAGTTAAGCAATTGCTAACGAACTTTTTTGCACAAACTAATTGTGCAAGGAGGTAGGACAAAATGTCACTAGACAAGCGCAGTACTGCTATATTAATGCAATTAATTCATGCCGATTCTTATTTATCCATTAAAGAATTAACAGAAAGACTCAATGTATCTCGTCGAACGATTTATTATGACATCGATAAGATTAATCATTGGTTGGAAAGCCAGAGATTAGACAAGATTGAACAGGTTCGTTCTGCTGGACTTATTCTAACCGATGAGACGAAGGATAGGATCCCGGACAAGCTCGGGGAGATGCATGCCTGGCACTACGAATATTCGGCTAGTGAGCGTAAAGCTTGGATTGCCATTTATATTATGGCCAGTGAAGAAAAGCTTCATCTGGAAAGTTTAATGGAAAAGGTAAGAGTTAGTCGCAATACAACGATAGAAGATATTAAAGCCTTAAAGGAAGACATCCAGAAGTTCGGTCTTGACCTCGAATTTGATCGTAAATTAGGCTACACCATGCTAGGTGAGGAGACCGATATTCGAAAGGCGATCGTCTACTATTTATCACTAGCGATTCCTGAACAAAACTGGCAATCACTGTTAGCCAAAATTCAAATGCACGTAAACTCTTTGAACAAAGGTGAGGAGACACAGCTCTTTGATATTAGCTTGTTAAAGACGTTGTACAACATAATATCGGAAAGTGAAAAGGAATTGAACATTCAGTTTACTGATGATGTGTTGCACAGCATGAGTTTACGACTTGTCTTATTTGGCAAACGGATTAAGCAGGGCCATATTGTTCGAGTGGATACCGTTGAGAAGGAAGTATTGAGTGAAACTAAAGCGTTTCAGGCAGCTCAATATATAAGTAGAAGAATGGAAAAGAACTATCATTTTCCCGTTCCTGAAGAGGAGCAATTCTATTTAACAACCCACTTATTAGGGGCAAGAATCAACTACTCAAGTGATGATTTGTTAAATGAATCCTTATCTGATAGCCTGCGTGAGGTTGCAGAGAAGATGGTTAATGATTTTCAGAAATACGCCTGTTTGCTTTTTCAAAATCGGGAATTACTCATAAAAAATCTTCTTATTCATTTAAAGCCGGCCTACTACAGAATTAAATATGGGCTTGAGGTCGAAAATCAACTTTTAGATGCAGTGAAAGCCAAGTATGAAGAAGTGTTTATGATCACGAAAAAAGTGGTTCATCATTTTGAACAAATGGTTGGCAAATCCTTGCACGAAAATGAAATCGCTTTTATAGCGATGCACCTAGGCGGATGGATGAGAAAAGAGGGTGCTACCACGTCGGAAAGAAAAAAAGCTTTAGTCGTGTGTGCAACCGGTGTCGGAACCTCACAAATTTTAAAGCAACAGCTTGAGGGGCTTTTTTCAACGATTGATATTACGGAAACCGTATCTGTACGGGAGTATGAGGAAGGGTCATTTGATGTAGATCTCGTCATTTCCACTACACCTGTTACGAAAAAAGACCATCCCGTTTTTGTGGTGAATCCGATTTTAACTGATGCGGAAAAGGAAGGGCTGTTGAAAAAGGTTAACCTTTTATACAACCATTCAACGTCACAAGCACTTTCCATTGATGGTTTGATGGATATTATTGAACGACACGCAGACATTCGAGACCGCAACAAACTATATGAAGAACTGAAGCACTATGTAAAACGCCCAGAGGTTACGCTAAATGAGCATTATAAACCGAGCTTAACTGAACTCATTAAAGCCGATATGATTCAGATTCAGAAGTCTGTTAGAGATTGGAAGGAAGCGATCACATTAGCCGCTCAACCCCTTCTTCAAAACGGTTTTATTACCAAGCATTATATCGAAGCCATGATCAAAAATGTAGAACAATTTGGGCCTTATATTGTTATTGCACCGAAATTTGCCATCCCGCATGCCAAACCAGAGGATGGGGTGCGCAAACTTGGAATGAGTTTGTTAAGGCTAGACGAGCAGGTTTCATTTTCTAAGGATTCCAAGCATGATGTTCATTTCCTCGTTGTGCTTGCTGCCATGGACAACGAAACTCATTTAAAAGCTTTATCTCAACTCACGCAGTTATTTTCTAACTCTGAGGAAGTTAAAAAGCTGAAAAAAGCAACATCTACGAAAGAAATGCTTAAAATGATAAACCATTCCATATCTAAAACAGCATAACAACGGAGAAACATGGAGGTGTCAATCTTGAAATTTTTAGATAAATCCTTGGTGGCATTAGACGTAAACGCTAATAGCCCTGAGGAAGCAATTCGAGAAACAGGAAAATTACTTTATGAATCCGAATTAGTTGAGGATTCATATGTCGAGGCGATGGTGAATTCCTTTAATGAAAATGGACCTTATTTTGTCCTTGCACCAAACATCGCTATGCCACATGCAAGGCCAGAGGATGGAGTAAAAGAGGCGTGTGTATCTTTTATCCGATTAAAGGAGCCAGTTCGATTCGGACATGATTCCAATGACCCGGTTCAATTGGTCTTTGGTTTAGGGGCATCATCGAGTGATGAGCATTTAAGTGTTTTACAAAAGCTAATGGGTTTACTAGGTGATCCTGCAAACATCGATAAGCTATTAGAAGTCAATAATCATGATGAAATCAATCATATCATTGGAGGGAATTAATGATGAAAATTTTATGTGTGTGTGGATTAGGACAAGGAACTAGCTTGATTTTACGAATGAATGTGGAAACGGTTTTACGTGAAATGGGTATTGATGCAGAGGTAGAAAACACAGATGTTTCAAGTGCTGCAGCTGAGAGTCCAGATTATATCATTACAAGCAATGAGTTATCACAGTCTTTAGAAGGGCACAGCTCTAAAATCGTAATCGTGAATAACTACTTTGATACAGAGGAAATTAAAACAGCTTTAGAAGCCAACATGAACTAATTAATATTTGATCGGGGGAGGTCATAACAATGGAAGTCATTTCATGGATAGCGTCTAACATCTTTGGTGTACCTGCAATTTTACTAGGTTTCATCGTTTTACTAGGTTTACTCTTACAAAAAAAATCAGCAAGTCAAACCATTAGCGGTACATTCAAAGCAATGATTGGATTTTTAATTATTAATGCCGGTGCTGGTGTTATTACAGGGTCTTTAGGTATTTTTGAACCGATGTGGAAAGAGGTATTCGGAATTGAAGGCGCCTCTTTAGGAAAATTTATGGGGCAAGAAGCCTTTAACAATGAGTATGGTTCAGCCGTAACACTTGCTATGTTTATTGGTTTTATCGTGAACGTTTTATTAGCTCGCTTTACTCGTTTCAAGTATATCTATCTAACTGGTCATATGATGTTCTGGACAACCACAATTTTCGCTGGAATTATCATTGATACCACAACAGATGTTTCATTTGGTGTATTGGTCTTATTCTTATCTGTATTTATGGGGATTTATTGGACATTCCAACCAGCCATCGTGCAGCCTTATATGCGTAAGGTTATGGGGAACGATAGCATTGCGTTAGGTCATACTTCCGCGATTGTTGCTCTGCTTGCGGCATGGTTTGGTAAATGGTTCGGTAACAAAGAAAATGACTCTGAAAAAATTAAATTACCAAAGGGACTTGAGTTCTTAAGAGATTCAAACGTTATTACCGCTCTAACGATGAGTATTTTGTTCTTAGTAGGTGCCGTTGTTTTAACTGTGAAAGGAACTCCTGGCGCTGAAGAGTTGATTGCTCAATCCGGAGATCAAAACTTTATCATTTACTCTATTATTCAATCGTTTACATTTGCTGCTGGTATCGCAGTGGTTCTATTCGGGGTAAAAATGTTTATTGGTGAAATTGTTCCAGCCTTTAACGGAATTGCAACCAAGCTTGTACCTGGTGCAAAACCAGCACTTGATGCTCCAGTAGTATTTACAGCAGCTCCAAATGCCGTAATCCTAGGTTTCTTAGGTGCATTCGCAGGTGGCTTAATTTGGTTAGTTGTGCTTGGTGGAACCATCGGGTATGTGTTTGTACCAACTATGATTGTATTATTCTTCCACGGTGCAACAGCAGGTGTGTTTGGTAACTCAACAGGTGGTGTGCGCGGTGCCCTTATGGGTGGTTTCATCACTGCAACAGTTGTCGCATGGGGTCAATATATTACCGTTAGAATGTTACTAGACTCTACTATTCCAGATACAGCCATGTGGGCTGCTGACTCAGATATGTTCGTACTAGGCCCAATCATTAAATTAATAGCTTCATTATTTTAATTGAATATAAAAATTTCATAAAACCGGCATCTTGATGTCGGTTTTTTCCATCATAGAATTTGAACACGTTAAGGAGGAAGGATCAAATGAGCTTTATTCGTACGTTAAGAGGGGATATTAAACCAGAAGAATTAGGTTTCACCTATTCACATGAACACATTGTCTGCCGTCCTGACTATTGGGTGCAAAAAGGTGCAGATGATTTATTACTAGATGATAAAGAAAAATCCAAAAAAGATGTTGAGGATTTCCAACGTCATGGTGGCCAATCCATTGTCGATGCAACAGCGATTGATTATGGCCGCGATGTGCAAGCGGTCAAAGAAATTTCTGATGAACTGGATCTACACATTGTTGGAACTGCCGGCTTTAATAAAAGCTTTCTTTGGGATGCGCGAATTAAGGAAGAACTAAAACCGATTATTGGAAACTATGAAACTTATGCAGAATGGATTGATCAAGCAACCATCAATGAATTAACTGATTTTGTTGTTCGCGAAGTAGAGGAAGGCCTAGAAGGTACTCCTTTTAAAGCTGGTCAAGTGAAGTTCGGAACCGGATATAATCGCATATCTCCGCTAGAAATCAAAACATTGCGTGCGGTTGCCCGTGCTCATCATATCACAAAGGCACCTGTTCACTCACACACTGAAGCAGGCACGATGGGCTTAGAGCAAATTGAATTGCTGAAATCAGAAAATGTAAACCTTGAATATTTAAGCATTGGTCACATGGATCGAAATCCTGACCCATACTACCATGAACAAATCGCCAAAACTGGTGCATATTTAAGTTTTGATGGCATTGCCAAAATCAAATATGCTCCCGAATCCACACGCATTCAATGTATTTTAGACCTTGTTAGCAAAGGCTATGAGGATCAAATTTTAGTGTCTGGTGATACAGCTCGTAAAACCTACTATAAGCATTACGATTATGGCTTAGGCCTGGAGTACATCATTGCCAAGTGGGTGCCAAGATTTATTGATGAGGCTAACCAAAAAGGCTTTGACGGTGAAAAATTAATCCAGAAGTTTTTCGTTGAGAATCCAGCACGTTGCTTTACATTTAAAAAATAAGTCATCTGAGGTGATCCCATGCAATTTCAATATGAAAATTCCTATAAGGTCAAAGATCGGATTGCAGATAAAAAGGTAGCGATCCTTCCCATAGGAGCGGTGGAGGCACATGGCCCCCACCTTCCACTAGGTACGGACAATTTACTTGCAGAACGTTTAAGCGAAAAATTGGCTGAGCGTGTGAATGGATATATTCTCCCAACCTTGCCATATGGACAAGTATGGAGCTTGAAAAATTTTCCGGGAAGCATCAACATTTCCAATGATTCCTTAATCAGCTTCATTGTGGATATTGGCAAGAGCTTGTATGAGCAAGGATTTAAGGTGTTTGCCATGGTGAACGGTCATTTGGGCAATGCGGTTGCCATGAAGGAAGCGGCAAGAAAGCTTTACGAAATCTACCCTGAGTTAAAGGTCCTTTACCTGTTCTATCCTGGTATGAATAAGGTTGTTCCTGAAATTCGCGAAACAAAGTCTAGTCATGGCACTTATTTTCACGCTTGTGAGATTGAAACATCCTTTATGCTTTACCTAGCGCCTGAGTTTGTGGACATGAACAAGGCGATTAATGATATTCCAAATATCCCGATGTCAGCTGACGTGACGCCAACACCTTGGGAGGAATTTACGAAGTCAGCGGTGTTAGGGGATGCTACGCTTGCTACGGAAGAAAAAGGTGAAAAAGTCATTCAAGTTGCGTTGGAAAACATGGTGAAGCTGATTGACCAAATGAAAGAAGGAAACGAAAATGCTTAAAAATAAATTATATGATTTTGTTCTGTTTAACTTTCTCGCTCAGGATCAAAAAAATACGGAGGAAGTAATGACTGCCGGAAAAGGGTTTGTTGTTCCGGGTATAGTAGCGTCTGATTTTGATAATATAGATAAAGGTGCAAGCCGTGTAAAAGAAATAAAAGCTGCCTCAGATGTGGTTTCTATTGGCCTTGGTGGAGGTGGAAACCCTGAGTTTGCGAAACGAGTAGTGGATATTGCGGCTTTATCAAACCCAGGGCATATCAACCAGCCTTTTGACCAGTGCGCTTATGCCAATGGCTATTTAGCTGGAAAAGGGATGCCGCAATTGGTCAATGCTTTAGTAGTACCAAGTGGAAGTGTAGGAACCGTCAAGTTACCATCTGGTTTAGAGATGAAAGTGGAAGAACTCGTGGAAATTGCACAAGCTATGGGTATTGAATCCATCAAATTTATGCCATTAAAGGGAGAAGCCCATTTGGAAGAGCTCGTTTACTTAACGAAGGTAGCGGCTCAAAAGGGAATCCGTGGCATTGAACCTGCGGGTGGTATTAGCGCGTCTAACATAAAAGAAATCATTCAGGCTGTTAAAGATATCGAAATCGAATTTTTCATGCCTCATATCTTCGGCTCAACCATCGATAAAGAAACTGGTAGAACGATTCCGGCAGAAGTCGAAAAAATTATGCAAGCCTTGGAGGGATAACGTTGCTAAATACGTATTTTCAAAAAGTAGAAGAACGTCTGAACCTTGTGATTGATAATCAAGAGGACAAACTGAAGCAAGCAGCCCAAAAAGTTGCAGACAGCATTCAAAATGGTGGTATCATACAGCTGTTCGGCTGTGGCCATTCCCATATTTTAACTGAAGAAGTATTTTACCGTGCGGGTGGATTGGTGCCGATTAATCCAATTTTATATGAGCCCTTAATGCTTCACGAGGGCGCGCTACGTTCCTCTCAATTGGAGCGGAAAAATGATTATGCTAAAAACTTTTTACAGGATCAAGAAATTCAACCGAATGACGTGGTGTTTGTACTATCTACATCAGGTCGGAATCCTGTACCTGTAGATGTGGCACAATATGCGAAAGAGAAAGGTGCATTTGTGATTGGCATTACATCTATTGAATATTCCAAGAGTCAGCCATCTCGTCACAAGAGTGGTAAGCATTTAGCTGATTCGGTTGATCTTGTGATTGATAACTATTCCGTAAAAGGGGATGCTATCTTATCATATGAAAAGGTAAAAGTTCCGTTTGCTCCAACCTCTACTGTTGTAGGTGCGACGATTTTAAATAGTATTTTTGCGGAATCCATTAAAGTGATGGCTGATGCAAACTTTGAACCACCTGTCTTTTTAAGTGGAAACATTGAAGGTTCTGATGGACATAACGAAGCCTTGATTAAAAAGTATGAGAAGCGAATTCCTTTGCTTTCGTTAAATGCTGAGGGCTTGAATTAAAGGAATATGTTATATTGTTAAACGGGGTGCTTTTTATGGACGAAAAAATTCTCTTAAAAGGGATGAAGATTTTTGCAGAACACGAAACTTATGAGCGTGGGTATGTAAAAATTGAACAAAATAAAATCACCGAAGTCGGTCATGTAGATACACTAAATGCAGATTCTGTTCGTGACTATAAGGAAATTCAACTTTCCGAACAGCATTCCATGTTACCTGGATTTATTGATGTGCACATTCATGGGGCGGGTGGTGCTGATGTCATGGATGCAACCGCTGATGCTTTAAATGTCATGACCAAAACGTTGCCGAAAGAAGGAACCACTAGCTTTTTAGCGACTACGATGACGCAAAGCCATGAAGCGATTAAGCATGCGCTAACCAATGTTTCATATTATGAGGAGAACGGGTACAATAAACCTGGACAGGCGGAAGTTGTTGGAATTCATTTAGAGGGTCCGTTTATATCACCCAATCGGGCTGGGGCTCAGCCAAGTGAATACATCGATACGCCAAATGTGGAAGTGTTTAAAGAATGGCAAACGAAAGCAAGTGATTTAATCAAGCTTGTTACTCTTGCACCAGAAGAAGATCCTGACCTTCAACTCACGAAGCATTTAAAAGAAACTGGTGTGATCGCGTCAATTGGCCATTCTGATGCTACATTTGAGCAAGTGGAGGATGCCATCCATGCAGGCGTTTCACATGCCACCCATTTATTTAACCAAATGCGTGGACTTCATCACCGTGAACCTGGGGTTGTAGGGGCTGCCTATTTGAAGGACGACTTGATGACGGAATTGATTGTAGATGGCGTTCATGTTGCCCCTGAAATGGTGAACCTGTCCTATCAGCAGATTGGAAAGGATCGATTGGTTCTCATTACCGATGCAATCAGAGCCAAATGCCTAAAAAGTGGTGTATACGATTTAGGTGGACAATCTGTTACCGTTAAAGATGATAAAGCGACCTTGACGGATGGAACATTGGCAGGCAGCGTTTTGAAGATGAATCGTTCTATTCAAAATATGCTTTCGTTTACTGACACAAACCTAGAAGAGCTCATGCAAATGGCATCCGTAAATCCAGCAAAAGAATTGAAGCTATTCGACCGTAAAGGAAGTATTACAGAAGGAAAGGATGCCGACCTTGTCATTTTAGACGAAAACTATGATGTTGCCTTAACGATATGCCGAGGCCTTGTTGCTTTTCAACGGGAGGAGGTTTTGTAAGTGAAAATTGTAGCTGTAAAAAACTATGATGAAATGAGTGAGTATGCTGCTCATTTATTGATCAAACAAATTACTCAGAAACCCTCAACTGTATTAGGTTTAGCAACAGGAAGTACACCGACTGGAACCTATGAGAGACTCATTCAGGATCATAAGGATAATCAAACTTCCTATGAACAGGTTCGTACTGTCAATTTGGATGAGTATGTGGGACTAAGCCCAGACGACCCTAACAGTTATCGTTACTTCATGGAAAAAAATCTGTTTAAACATATCAATGTTCGGCCGGAAAACACATATATACCAAATGGGAAAGCAGAGAGTTTAGAGCAGGAATGTACGGACTATGAAAAGCTAGTTCAAGAGCTTGGAGTCGATGTGCAAATACTAGGAATTGGAGTCAATGGTCATATTGGTTTTAACGAACCCGGTACTTCTTTTCAAAGTAAGACACATATCGTAAAACTAGCAGAATCGACAAGACAAGCAAACGCTCGTTTCTTTGACTCGATGGATGAAGTACCTACCTCTGCAATTACGATGGGGATTGAGAGTATTTTAAAGAGTAAAGAAATTGTTTTATTGGTATCTGGTAAAAACAAAGCAGGTGCTATGAAGCAGCTCGTTACGAGGGAAATTGATGAATCCTTCCCGGCTTCAGCACTTCATCAGCATCCAAATGTGACCGTAATTGCGGATTCTGATGCTTTGGCAGAGTGCAAGGATTTGAAAGGTTCACTTCAGATGGTTTGAGTTGGAGAAGAGGTCTATGCCTGAGAGGGGTGTAGGCCTTTTTTGGGTTTGTGGTGGGGCCAGGGTGCGGGATTTCGGCGGGGCGGTTCAGCATTTTTAGGTGTTTGTTGAGCTTGGTGTACCGGGATTTAAGCATAATGCTTTCAATCTTCAGCGCAAGGCAGGAGTTCTTCAGCAAAATCATTGATCTTTAGCATTTATAGGTTCAACTTAAGCAATTGCGACCCGAACTTCAGCATTTGACCACCCGCGATCATGCTTCAGCGTTTTTCCCAACTATTCCAGCATATTCATTTCATTCTTTAGCATCTCGCATGTGAACTTTAGCCGATACACACATAACTTCAGCATATCTCACCTCCTTCATCAAAATCACCTCAGTCTTTAGCTTTTTATAAACGCACTTCAGCATCTTCCACCATGCTCTACCGTCACCTAGAAAAAATTCACACGACTGTAAGGAAATCCCCACTTCCATTTACTAAATAATGGTATATTAAAAGTAGAAAGAGAATAAAAATAGAATAGCAATACAGACTCCACCAATAAAGGGGGAATACCTAATGGTTAACCCAGAGTATGTGAATTTTAAATCTTTCATTATTGGGGCTTTTCTAGGAGGGGTATTAGGTCTTGTTGCGATGTATCTATGACTCTCTCTTTCAAGAAAATGAAGACCTTCTTTTCGGCAGCATATGAATCATATGCTGTTTTTTCTTTCAAAAAATCTGACGAAATCTATCATCTCGTGACAATGGTACCAGAAAAATGTAAAATAAATCTTAGTATGTATGTTGTTGGGGGAGATGGCTTTGAAAAGGAAGTTAGGTATTTTTTTGATCATTACGATGTTAATTGCTCTCATACTTATAGTTTTTGTAGGACCAAAATATCAAGAAATTAAGCTAGAAAATCTCCAGACTGACCGTAGTTTGACTGCATCAAGTAGTAAGACAGAATCAAGTGAAGATTTAGGGCTCTACGATAAACTAAAAGAAAGCAAGTCTATTGATATATTAGTTATGGGAAATCGATATAAGATGGATGAACCTGATAGTTTGTGGATTGATCGGTTTAAGAAGTCCATACATAATCAATACGATTCAGAAACAAATGTGGATTTTCTAACTACAGAAGAAGACCGAGTTTTTCGTTTACTTGCTGACTACTCAAATGCTGAGCTAGAGAGTTATGATTTGATACTGCTGACCATAGCTCCGTATGGCTCTAATGATGAACAGGGAGATCAAAATTTTCGACTTGTATTTGAAAACTTATTAAGGACTGTCATGAGCAACAATCCAAATACTGAAATTATTCCGGTAATCGAATATGGAGTGGATTACGAAAAGGTAGACCAAATTCAAAACCTTACACAATATTACGGACTTACTTATGTAGATATAAAACACGTAATAGAGTCATCAAAATCATCAAATAGTGAATACATCCTAGAAGATCAGTTAAATGATGAGGGTCACCAATTGGCGAGTGATGAGTTGTTTGAACGAATTCGTGCACATATGTTCCAAAATAAAAGAAATAATCACCAAGTAGAGGAATTCTTACATTCGGGTGCTGAACGGTTCAGTTCCATCCAAGTGATTTCGGATGGGGGACAAGTGGACGAGCCACTGTCGTTTAATTTTACAGGGGAAATTATCGGATTAACATTCCAAATGGGTTCAGACCACGGAATTGTAGATATTTATTTAGATGGTGAATACCTTCGTAGCATTGATACCTATTCATCTGATGGAGATAGTGAAAAGACATTCTTACTCAATAGTCAATTAGCAGACAGCGAACATGTTATTACTATCCAGCCATCACTACTGACTAATGAAAATGCAGAGGGTAGTGAAAGAGAACTAGTTCGGGTGATTACAAATTAACTTTGAGGACCCCAGGGGATTTGGGGTCTTTTGTACGTTACAAGGATTTGATATTACTTGTTATTCAAGTAATTTAAAAAAGTCCTGTTTTTTAATTTCATTTTACTAAATTTATGTTTTTTAGCCCAAAATAGGGTCATATTTTGTAGATTTGTGTCATATCTCGACATTTTCTCATAAAATCTTCCACTGTTTTTCAATTTCGCCGATTTTTCACCAAATCCTTTTCATGGTATAAATAAGATATTGAAAGTAAAGGAGGCGTATTCATGTTGGCCCACCAATCGTGTCCCCGTTGCCAAACAATAGAAAACCGAATCAAGCAGCATGAAAAATACATAGCGCAGTTGGTAGATCTAGTAGCAAAAACCAATCGCCGAATAATTGATTTGGAAGAACGGCACTTATTGAAGTTAGATGCTCCCATTTCCAAGCGTTTTTAGATGAGCAAGAGTTCCGTCCATTCCACTCTTGCTCCCTCTCCTTCCTAATTGAAAGTGTAAATTAGAATACGTTTCCTACTTTTTAAATTGCAGCCTTAGTGCTGCTCTTTTTTTGTACTAGAATTGGAATTTATGAAAGCAAACACGGGGTCCCAGCTTAGGCTCGGTGCTTGCTATTGAGATTAAAACTGGGACAAGGGACCTGTCCCTCTGACCCAGTTTGAAATAAAATAACGAATAATGTGATAAACATTGACATAATATTTCAATAACCATATAATAAAATCAAATCATACATGGAGGCCTTTTCATGACTTTTGTAATAGGAATTGATGGTGGAGGTACTAAGACCACATGCTTATTTAGTGAGGTTGGCGCCCAATCTAGTTATCATGATGAGCATTCGATGACCGTGCAAGGAGAGGGGACTAATCCGCAAATTATCGGCTTTCATGAAATGAGGCTAAGACTTCAGAATCTCATTCGACAAGGAATGGAACAGTTTTCGATCGATTCATCCGAAATCCTTGGTGTCTGCTCAGGCTTAGCTGGTGTAGGTCGTATGGAGGAAGAGGAAAAAGTGAAACAAGAGTTCACAAAAATCTCCTCAAACCTAAAGCTATCGGATAAGGTCATTTTTTCTGTGCATTCTGATACATATATTGCCCTTAGAGGTGCTCTGAAACCAGATGAACGAGAAGGAATTTTAGTGATTTCTGGTACAGGATCAAATGCAACAGGAATGACCAAAAACGGTGATGTGTACAAAAGCGGTGGCTGGGGCCATATTTTAGGGGATGAAGGAAGTGGTTTTCAAATTAGTTTGAAAGCGCTTAACCATATTACTCGTGCTCATGACCTACGTGGAAAAAAGACCAGCCTAACAGATGCCATTCTAACAGAACTGAAACTAGATAAGGTAGAAAATCTTGTTAGTTATATTTACGGACGTCAGCATGAAAAGAAAGACATTGCAAGGTTTGCCAAGCTCGTCATTCAAGCATCCGAACAGGGTGATGCGGTGGCGATTGAAATCCTGGAGCAGGCAGCCTTTGAGCTTGCTCTTCATGTTGAAAGTTTATTCCAAAAGTCGCAGCACCAATTTCATGAACAGACTCCGATTACAACAACAGGTTCAATTTTTACGTACTCAAATGTGTTGAAATCAGCCTTTATCAAATACTTAGAAACGAAAAAACTAGGAATCTATCAACCATCATATGGACCACCAGCATACGGAGCAGCTGTGATTGTCAACGAATTGGTTGAATCTGCTAAGAAAGCAAGGTGAGATAAATGACCGAATTATCAAAGCTAACAACAGAAAAAAGAAATAAAAACAGCATGAAATTGGATCAAATGTCGACGATTGATATTTTGAAAACGATTAATCAAGAAGACAAAAAAGTTGCAGATGCCGTTGAACAGGTTTTACCACAAGTGGAAAAGGCCACTGATCAAATCTATCAATCTTTTAAAAATGGTGGACGCCTTTTCTATATAGGTGCTGGAACGAGCGGACGATTAGGCTTTATGGACGCATCTGAATGTCCACCCACCTTTATGGCGCCACCTGAGATGATTCAAACGATTATGGCTGGTGGCGGGGGGGCTGTCAAAAGTGCCGTTGAGAATGCTGAGGATGATGAGGAACAAGGTAGACTTGATCTTGAGGCAAAACAACTCACTAAGGATGATGTCGTAATCGGAATTACTGCGAGTGGACGAACTCCATATCCGATCGGCGGACTGAAATGTGCTCGGGAAGTAGGCGCCTATACAGTATCCTTATCCTGTAATCATGATTCGTTAATTAGTCAATATGCGGATTGTGAAATTGAAGTGGTGGTGGGGCCTGAGGTGTTAACTGGTTCAACTAGGTTAAAGGCTGGCACTGCCCACAAAATGGTCCTCAATATGATTAGTACAACCGCTATGGTTAAGCTTGGAAAAGTGTATGAAAACCTTATGGTGGATGTGCATGCAAGCAATTATAAATTACTTGAAAGAGCGAAAAGCATCATCATGGATATTACGAAGGTGCCATATGAAAAAGCAAGTAAGGCATTATTTGCAGCTAATAAAGAAGTGAAACCGGCGATTGTTATGCTTGAAGCCAATGTTTCACTCGAGACGGCGAAGGAAGCCATTCAACAAGCAAATGGGTATGTTCGCCAAGCGATTGAGATTGCAGAGCAACACTCCAATTAATGGTTGAAAGGTCATTAATGTAGAATACTGCTTTCTACGATTAATGATTTTCAATAAAAAAATAATTAGCAAGGGGGAAAAGCAGTGAAGAAGTTTCTACAAAGTCCATATCTTTTGTTGTTGGCGATGATTCTGATTCTTGGTGTCATTGCAGGATGTTCATCTGACACAGAAGGTGAAGGCGATGATCAAACAGAAGACACAGAACAAGAAGATACACAGAATGAAGGCTCTGAAGACACTGGTAACGGTGAAATTTCAGGCGAACTAGAAATTCAATACTTCGTTGGGGGTTACGGAGATTCTTGGTGGAAGGAAGTTATTGGTGATTTCCAAGAGAAGTATCCAGATGTAACCATTACAGAGCATGCAGGTCCTAACATTAACGAAGAAATGAGATCACGTTGGGTTTCTAACGATCCACCAGATGTTGTTTACATTGATGGTGCTGGTTCAAGTGAAACGCAAATGGTTGAAGATGGACAGCTTATGGATTTAACAGAATGGTTAGAGGGCATTGAATTAGCTGACGGTTCAAAGCTTAAAGACAGCTTTATCGTTGATCCTGCTGACTATGATGGTAAAACTTACAGCCTACCACTTGTTTTCGATACTTGGGGAACTTGGTATGACAAAGCAAAATTTGAAGCAGAGGGCTATGAAGTGCCATCTGACTTTGAAAGCTTCATGAGCTCTATGGAAGAAATCCAAGCAAATGAAGATATCGCTCCATTTGTTACAACAGGTCAATATCCATACTACTTCCTAAGAGGGGTACTATATCCTGCCTTTGGAGCAGCTGGTGGGGACCAACTACTTGCTGATGTTATCCAAGGTAAAGAAGGCGCATGGACTAGTGAACCTGTACTAGAAGTGATGAAGAAGGTTGAAGAAATGCAAAAAGCTGGATTCATTGATGAAGGTTTCGGTGCACTTAACCATACTCAATCTCAAATGAACTTCTTACTAGGGGATAATGCATACATTCCAGTTGGATTCTGGTTACCAAATGAGATGGCAAATGATACGCCTGAAGACTTTGAATATGGATTCATTCCATCTCCAATGAACGATGCTGGCGAGCCAATGGCAATTGTTCCTGATTTACGTCCATTAGCAATTGCTGAGCAAGCTGAAAATCCAGAAGCTGCAAAAGCTTTTGTTGAGTTTGTTTTCACAAGGGAATATGCAAAATCCTTCTCTGAGCACACTGGTGCAATCATGAACATTACAGGTGTTGATTTGGCAGACAGTAATGCTCCTGGTTACTTAATTGATGCAAACAAATTGATTAACGACCCTGAGCAAGTTCAAATCTATCAAAAGCCTCATCCAATGAGTGCTGACCTTGAAACACCTATTAGTAACTCACTTGTATCACTAATGCTAGGAAACATTACAGCTGAAGAATTTGTTCAAGAAGCAGAGGAAGCGGCAGCAGAATATCGCGCCGGACTCGAATAATCATTTTATAGGGTACCCGGGATATCCCTGGGTGCCTGTCACGTGGCGAATTTGAAGATTAAATTCGTCACGTGACAGGCACCCCAAGACCTACACAAACTTCACAGGAGGTGATTGGATGGTACAGACGAAAAAGCAGAAATATTTGTTTTTAGCTTTTTGTTTGGTTCCAACATTTATTTTATTTGCTATTTTTACCCTCTATCCACTTTTTAGTGGCTTATATTACTCATTCTTTGAATGGTCCGGCTCTGCCGCAGATAAAGACTTTGTAGGCTTTAGCAATTATATCAAATTGTTTAATGATGAAATCTTTCCAAGCACAATTCTGCATGACTACTTCCTTGTGGTCACAAAAGTAATTGGGATTATGATTCTAGCCATCTTCTTTGCGGTTGCCTTAACCCAGCTACGGATTAAGGAAGCACCATTCTACCGCGTGATTTTCTTTTTCCCAAATATCATGTCCGTTGTCGTTATCGGGATTTTGTGGATGTTTATTTACAACCCAGGACTAGGACTTGTGAACTCAGGGTTAGAAATGATCGGCTTAGAGGAATGGGCAAGACCATGGCTCGGGGATGAAGAGTGGGCACTTCCTAGCTTAGTTCTTCCATCCGTTTGGGCGGGTATTGGTTTGTTCATGCTACTCCTTATTGGAGGAATTTCCAATGTGCCCAAAAGCTATTATGAAGCAGCGGAAATCGACGGTGCTAGCGAATGGCAGCAGTTTTGGAAAATTACGATGCCACTTGTATGGCCGCAAATTAAGGTTTCTATTCTGTATATCGTAATCACGACGTTGAATGGATCCTTCATTATTGTTCAAGTTATGACACAGGGTGGACCAAACAATGCAACACACGTTATGGGGTCCTACTTGTACCAGCAAGCCTTTAAACAATTTAACTTTGGATATGGTGCGACCATTGGGGTTGTCATTTTGATTATTTCACTGATTACGGTGTTAATCTTACAGTTCTTTATGAGAAGAGAGAAGGTAGAATATTAAGATGGGGGAGGGAGATTAGTGAAACATATACGTAACTTTATCGTTCGTACAGGGATACGAATTCCGCTCATTGCTTGGGCAGTCATCGTATTATACCCGATTATTTGGATGATTATCGGCTCCTTTAAAAATAACGCTGAAATCTATAAGGATCCATGGGGGCTTCCGGAAACATTCAGCTTTCAAAACTTTGTAACCGCATGGAATGAATTTAATATTGATATAAGTGTTTTTAATAGTTTAATTGTTACGGTTCTGGGGATATTTATAACGCTTATTTTAGCGATTCCTACCGCATATGCGTTAGAACGGATTCGATTCAAAGGGAGCGGAGCGCTTTTTACCCTCTACATTTCGGCCATGATGATTCCGATGGTACTAGGGTGGATTCCACTTTTCTTCCTATTAATGAAGCTAAACCTGCTCGATAGTATTATAGGATTATCGTTAGTGTATGCCATGTCACAGTTGCCATTTTCGATCTTTATTCTGACTAGTTTTATGAACTCCATTCCTAAAGAGTTAGAGGAAGCAGCTGCAATAGATGGTATGTCAAGTTACGGGATATTATTAAAAATCGTGACACCACTATCCACAACAGCGATTATTACGGTGTCGATTATGAATGCCATCCAGTTCTGGAACGAATACTTTATGGCACTCATTTTCCTTCAAAGTGAACAAAAATACACATTAGCGCTAGCGATTGACTTTATCAGTAATGAAACCCAGTATACGAATGCCTGGGGGGCACTATTTGCCAGCTTAACGATTGCGATTATTCCTGTCATTATCCTTTATGCTATTTTCCAACGTAGAATTACAAAAGGAATGACAGAAGGAGCTTTGAAAGGGTAAAATACTCTTGGATTTCGTAAAATAAAAACAGACAAAACAAAGTGGCTTTCGCAAGTATTATCTGCGAAAGCTTACTTTTTCTAAAAAAAGGATTGATGAACTTGAAGGATAAATTGAAAACCAACTCTTCACTTTCAGGTGGATTGGTCATGTTAGATGAAGTGATGGACCGACTTCCGCCATCTGAACGAAAAGTGGCTCAATATATTGTAAAGCACCCGCAAGAAGCAATTTACTCTACGGCAACTGAACTTGGGACGGTGAGCTCGACCAGTAGTGCAGCAGTAATTCGTTTGTGTAAATCCCTTGGTTTGAATGGGTTTCAAGAGTTAAAGCTGCGAATTTCTGGTGATTTACATAAGCCATCTAAGCCTGATTCTGCCTATAGTGATATTCAGCCAGGGGAAGATCAGGAATCGATTGTGGAGAAAATGACAAACAATAGCTTAACCGCTATTCGGGAGACAGCTGCACTAGCCAACTATGATACCTTAGGAAAGGCCGTAGCAGCTTTAAAAAAGGCTGAAAAAATTCATTTCTTTGGCGTTGGTGCTTCCGGAATTATTGCTCAGGATGCTCAACAAAAATTCCTGAGGATGAACAAAGCAGTTTCGGCTTTTACAGATATTCATAACGCGGCCATGTATATTGCGAATGTGAAAGAAAATGACGTAGTGTTTGGGATCTCCTTCTCTGGTGAAACGAGTGAAACAGCTAAGGTGATGGAGCTTGCTCGGAAAAAAGGAGCCGTTGCCATTAGTTTGACTCGTTACGGAACTTCGCGGGTGGTTGATCAGGCAGAGATTAATTTGTTTATTTCTGCATCGCGTGAAGTTCCGGCTCCTTTTCGCAGTGGGGCAACTTCTTCTCGGCTCGCGCAATTACATATGATTGATATTTTGTTTATTAGTGTGGTGACGGAGGAGTTTGAAGAGGCGACGGTTTATCATGAGGAGATTCGGAAGGCGATTGATTTTGTGAAGGGTGAATAGTAGGGAAAAGGAGAAAAAGGTCCTTATTCGAGGGCCTTTTTATAATGGAATTAAGAGATAATAGGTAAGATAAAGGTATCTAGCCCTATACCAATGACCAAATTTGCTGTGAAAACGGGATAGACAACAGTAAAAAAGTGGGATAGACATCTGAGGTTGTCCAATGTAAGCTAGAATCATCCTTCATTGTAAGTGGTTCCCTGGAGGTGATGAAGACTTGAACAGCTTACGATAGTTTTGTTTTTTACTTCGTATGAATACACCATGAAACCCTCATTAATCATTCTGCTCTCACCCAGATTTCCAAAGCTCAGCAATAACCAAATTTTTTGAAATGGGGAGGTTAAAATGAATAAGAAAAAAGTAATACCCATAATGGGACTTTTATTAACCACATCATTGCTTTTACCGACTAGTGCTGTTTTCGGTTTAGGGGGCTCACCAACTATAGAGACACCACCTGATAAGGAGTTCACTCGTCCTCCACATCCGGTCTTTTCATGGAATAGTCCCGGGAAGAGTTCGCCCGTCCTTCATCCAGGCTCGGCCCGAGGTGCTGGCATGATGCAGGGTCCCTTAAACAAGATTGATCAAGTCATGTCAACCATGATTGAAGATGAAGTTATGCCTGGAGCTGTATCGATTGTAGCGAGACGAGGGCACATTGTTCAGCATGAATCTTACGGATATGCTGCTCGTTATTTAGATGGTTCGAAAACGGAAATGGATAACCCAATTAAGATGCAAAAGGATACGATATTCGACCTTGCATCTATAAGTAAGGTTTTTACCACTACAGCAGCTATGATTTTATATGAACAGGGCCAATTCGACCTCGATGATCCAGTTTCTGAACACATTCCTGAATTTGCTCAAAATGGAAAAGAGGATGTGACCATACGTCAACTGATGACACATACGTCTGGATTCACGGCATGGGTTCCCCTTTATACCCAAGGTGAAACGAGAGAGGATCGTTTACAATATGTTTTCGCCTACCCATTAAAAAATGAACCTGGTGAGTCTTATACCTACAGTGATTTAAATATGATTACACTAGGTGCTCTTGTGGAACGATTATCAGGCAAGCGTCTTGATCAATTTGTTTATGAGCATATTACTGAGCCGTTAAAAATGCATGATACGATGTATAATCCACCAAATGAACTTAAAAATAGGATTGCCGCAACTGAATATCAGGCATTTCCAGATAGAGGCTTAGTATGGGGAAGCGTACACGATGAAAATGCTTGGTCTTTAGATGGAGTCGCAGGTCATGCAGGGGTTTTTTCAACAGCAACAGACTTAGCTAAGTTTGCTCATATGTTTGTTAATGATGGGAAATATGGAGGGAAACAAATACTGAAGCCCGAAACTGTTGAGTTATTAGTAGAAAATCAAATTCCGCAGTTTCCTGCAGATAGCCATGGACTCGGCTATGAGATTGACCAAGGCTGGTACATGGATGCACTAACTGGTTCTTCAATTGGTCATACAGGCTATACAGGTACCTCTATGGTCATCAACAAACACAATAATACGATTGCGATATTATTAACAAATCGCGTCCACCCAACTCGAGAAACAACATCAACCAATCCAGCGCGACGCCAATTTGCAAGACAAGTAGCAGACGCTATTCCTGCAGCCATTCCGAATAAAGATAAAGCATGGTTCGCGGGCTATGGTGATCATCTAGACAATACCCTAACAGCTGAGGTAAATCTAGACCAAGAGACAATGCTTAACTTCGATACCTGGTTTAGATTAGAAAACGGTTATGATTTCGGAAAAGTTGAGATATCTACTGATGGAGAACAGTGGACAGCAATTAAATCATTTACAGGAAGTTCAAATTGGCAAACTAACCAAATCCAATTACCAGCGGACACGAAATTCGTTCGCTTCCATTATGAGACAGATGATTATACGAACAATAGGGGTTGGTATATTTACAATGCGAGCCTAACGACGGCGGATGGTCAGACTTTTACTCCTGAATTTTTGGCTGATGGCTGGGAACGAAGGAATTATTAAATATTTGGGTGGGGATGTAACTACTCTAGAACTTGCCTTTTCCATTAATAGGAAAGGGCAAGTTTTTTAGTGTTAAGTTTCTGCTGAATTCATTAAAAGGATGAATAAGGACCTTTTTAAGTCATATCATCTATAGTTGTCACTTTCAATTTAGTTTGCCCTAACCTCGTACAACGTTTATATTTATATTGGTAGATAAGTATTTTACAACTTTAGAAATTTGGTGATTTCGTTTTGAAAAAGACATATGCACTGCTCGTTTTCGTTATGATGATGTGGGGATTTAATGTTTCTGCCATTAAGGTGCTCGTAGACAACGTTGAACCCATTCTATTAACTTCCTTTCGTATCTTCACCGCGGGAGTAGTTGTTTTAATTTTGACCTACTTTTTAGGCATTTTTCGACTTCCTAATAAAAAGGAATTGGGCATCCTACTATATATAGCCATATTCAATGTAATTGTTCACCATAGTGCGATTGCTGTTGGATTAGGCGCCACTTCTGGTGTGAACGGGGGATTAATTTTAGGAATGGGTCCCTTAACCACCATGATGCTGTCGATTATATTTCTCGGTCAACGAATGACAAAGTTTAGAATTATAGGTTTTATTTTAGGTTTTATTGGTGTTGTTACCACAACTCTTTCTGGTTCAGGTGGAGTTACAAGTATGTCATTCGGTGATGTGATCGTCTTTGTTGGAATGCTTGTTCAGGCCTATTCCTTTATTTTAATTAGTAAGCTAAACCCAAGCTTTGATCCGAGGTTATTGACAGGTTATATGCTTTTTATCGGTTCATTTCACATCTATATTATTAGCTTATTTGAGGATTCTTCTCTATCACAGCTATCCCTTTTAATAGATTGGCAATTAGGGTCTGTATTTTTATTTAGTGCTGTTATTTGTACGGCTGTTGGGCATATGGTTTATAACTCTGCAATTAAACAGGTGGGTCCAGCAGAATCGGCTATTTTTATTAATTTTAATACGATGTTTGCGATATTTGGGTCGGCACTCTTTTTGGGAGAGACGATTCGGGTAAGTCATTTGATTGGGTTGGTGTTGATTGTTTGTGGGGTGTTGATTGGATCAGGAACTGTGGAGTATTGGAAGAGGAGTTTGGCTGCTAATAGAGAAGTGACCAATAAGGTGAATTAGAGTTTTCATTAATGGGGGTATTATTATGAAAAAAATTACATATAGTTCTATCCTCAAGCTATTGGGGAAGATTGAAAGCCAAAACAAATCTATCATACTCGCAATAGATGGTCGATGCGCAAGTGGAAAAAGTACCTTGGCTGAAGAAATCTCAGCCCAAATAGATTGTAATCTCTTCCATATGGATGATTTCTTTCTGCCATTTGAACGGAAAACAAAAGAACGGCTAGCTGAGCCTGGTGGTAATGTAGATTATGAGCGTTTTATCAAAGAGGTTATGCAGCCACTTAAAGAGAATAAGCCCGTCACTTATCGTAAATATAATTGCAGCATTGGATCGCTGACCGAAGCTCTTCATTTTCCTAAAAAGAAAATAAATATAATAGAAGGGGTGTATGCTTTACATCCCGCTTTACAATCCTTATATGACTACAAAACATTCTTAACAGTCAATCCAAGCATTCAGAAAGAAAGGATTTTAAAACGTAACGGTCAAAAGATGCTGGAGAAATTTATTCATCAATGGATCCCGTTGGAGGAAAGATATTTTACGGCTCTAGAAATAGAATATTTATGTGATGTTGTGATCGATACAAGTTATATTTGATTAACGCTGTTTTTTAACAGATTGTGGTTTTTGACAGAAAAGATATAAACTGCGACGTAACTAAAATTTAGATTCGTTCTTTACTGAATAATACAAGTGCATGCAAACCGTTCCGGCAGAATACTTCGCTTTCCATGGGCACGGCCTCAGCCTCCTCGGAAGCAAAGACCGCTTCCTGCGGGGTCTTCACCACGCTTCCTCCCATAGGAGTCTTCGTATTCTGCCTCCACTATTGAAGTGTTCTGATTATTGCGTGGTTAAAAGCCTTTGTATTCCAATAGTCCACCTCTAAATCAAAGAATTAGGCACTGTTTTTAGCGGAGGAAATACACGGAGACTCCTGTGGGAGCAAAGAGACAGCTGAGACCCCGCAACGTAGTGAGGAGGCTCAGCGCTCGCCCGCGGAAAGCGAAGTGTATTTCCGGAGCGATGGTTTAGCACTCATCTTATAGGTCATTGAAAACATCTACGCTAGTGTTACGTCGCATTTTACATCAATTTCGCATTAATAAAAAGCAAAAAGCTTTGCGAAAACAGCTTTGATTAAAAACAAAGAATACATCTAGTACAATAGAATCATTATTACGACTAGAAAATAAAAATTTTCTATAAAAGCACATAAAATTATTTGAAATTTCTAAATATATTGTATAATGTTATGTAAGCGGAATTCTAATAGTGGTTGTGAAAAGTGTGAAATGGAATCAACCTTTATCATGCTCGCTATCATTTTGATACGACATCATTAATAAAATGATTGAAAAGGAGTTGATTGTATATATGGAACAGGAGACTACAGCCGGTGAGAAGAATAGTTTAGTCATTGATGCACGTGACAATGTGGGGATAGCCTTAACTGATTTGAAAGTTGGGGATATGTGTCTAGTATCAATCGGTAATAAAGTAGTTCAAGTAGAACTTAGGGATGATGTTGCTTTTGGACACAAATTTGCGTTGAAAACCTTCGCGAAGGATGAGAGCGTTTACAAATATGGTGAGGAAATCGGCAAAACCACCTCAAGTGTACCAATTGGAAGTTGGATTCATACGCATAACATGTACTGTGACAGGGGGTTAAAGGAATGACAGATACTTTTATGGGGTATCGGAGAGAGAATGGAAAGGTTGGCGTTCGAAATCTGATAGCTGTTATTCCCTCTGTTTTTTGCTCGGCAAAGGTAGCGGAACGGATTGCCTACCAAGTACCAGGGACGGTCCCTTTTAGACACCCGGTTGGCTGTAGCCAAGTTGGTGAGGATTTAGAAATCACCGCGAAAACCTTAATCCAAATCGGTAAAAACCCGAATTTTGCAGGGGTGGTTGTGGTTGGGTTGGGCTGTGAGCGCTTTTCACCTTATGAACTGGCCGATGGCATTGCACCTACTAAAAAAATGCTAGAAACGGTCGTCATTCAAGAGGAAGGTGACTCCTTACAAGCGATTCAGCAGGGGACAAAGCTCGCCCGTGAAATGCAGCAAAAGGCATCCTTTCAACAACGTGAAGAGGTACCTATCAGTGAGCTCATGATTGGCCTAAACTGTGGTGGTTCAGACATGACGTCAGGTCTATTCGCCAATCCAGCACTCGGGATTGCGTCAGATAAGGTAGTCGAGCAAGGAGGAAGCTCTATATTAAGTGAGCTTACAGAGCTTCTTGGTACCGAGCACATTCTAGCAAGAAGAGCTATGAGTGACTCAGTTGCAAATGAAATATGCGAAGTCATTCAAAAAATGGAGAACCGTTTGTTACAGCAAACGAAGAACTCAAGCAACAAAAACCGAAACCACCTCATCTCTAAAGGTAATTATGATGGAGGTTTGTCAAGTGTTGTAGAGAAGTCATTAGGAAGTATGAAAAAGTCAGGAAATGCTCCATTTAGTGGGGTGATTCGATACGGAGAAGAGCCAAAGGTAAAAGGACTGCATCTGTTAGACTCTCCTGGCCATGACGGGGAGGTCACGACAGGCCAAGTGGCAGCAGGAGCTCAAATCGTAGTCTTCCCAACTGGGCGAGGAACCCCAACAGGATTCCCAGGTATACCGGTTCTAAAGGTGACAGGGAACCCTAAAACATATACGAAAATGAAGGAAAATATTGATATTAACGCAGGGAAAATTTTAACCGGAGAAAGTACAATGGAGGAAATGGGAGAAGAAATCTATCAGGAAATCCTTCAAGTTGCTTCTGGCAAAACTGTCAAAGCCGAAATTTTAGGCCATGATGAGCAATTTTGTATTACTCGTGTTCCATAAATAGATTATAGATTGATTGGTGGGAAGATGATTGAAAGAAGCCAAGATTTCTTTTCGTGCAGAGTCCCTAGAAAGTTTTGCAACAGCTATTTTTCAAAAAGTTGGGTTAACGAATAAAGATGCCCAGCTCATAGCCAGACATTTAGTGTTAGCTAATCTAAGAGGTGTTGACTCCCATGGCTTATCGAAGGTGGATATTTACGTAAAACGATTTCAGGAAAAGATTGTGAACCGAAAGCCTACCATACAACGAATGAGGGAATCACCTGTAAGTGCTTTAATAGATGCTGATAATGGACCAGGTATCGTTGCTGCTACAGATGGCATCAAATTGGCAGTAGAAAAAGCAAAAGAAACTGGAGTCGGAATAGTAGGTATCACCCATTCAAATCATTGTGGAATGCTAGCTGATTATGTTCAATATGCCGTCCAGCATGAATGCATTGCCCTGGCCACAACGAACGCACCAGCTGTCATGGCGCCATGGGGAGGAAAAGGTCGTTTCTTTGGCACAAATCCCATAGCTTATGGAATCCCAACTGGGAAAGAAAAAGACATTATTTTCGATATGGCCACGAGTACGGTTGCTAAGGGTAAAATCATTTTGGCCAAGTTGAATGGTGAGAAAATCCCTTTAGGATGGGCAATCTCAAAAGAGGGCAAGCCAACGTCGGACCCAAATGAAGCAATAGAAGGACTAATTCTTCCTATGGGTGGCCCTAAAGGATATGGTTTAACCTTTTTAGTGGAAACCTTATCCGCCTTATTTACTGGAGCAGCATATGGGCCGCATATTAGTGATTTATTTACAGATTTTCAAAACAAACAAAATGTAGGTCATTTCTTTTTTGTTACTCGTGCAGACCTATTTCAGGACATAAACAAGTTTAAGGAACGAATGGATGAAATGATCCAAGAAATGAAGCAAATTCCGCTAACAGATGAAGTCGAACAAATTTTTCTTCCTGGGGAAATCGAGTTACATACCTATGAAAAACGGAAACACACAGGCATTCCCCTTTCAATCCCCTTAATAGACGAATTATCTAGTATAGCTAATCAACTCAATATTTCAAACCCTCTAGAATCTAGCAAACCATAATCCATTTATTAAGAAAAAAGGAGAGGATATGATGCGTTTAGCTACTATTTTGCAAGATAATCATGAGATGGGAGCCATCGTCGATAACCAGAAAGTTTACCCTTTAGAAACGGTAAATGCTTCTCTTGGTACGAACTGGTCAACCCCTGTCTTTGATGTAATTCAAAACGGTGAGCTTGAAGGGATGAGGGATTGGTATGATACAAAAGGGAGTAAGGAGTTAGCTTCACTTCCTGCTATCCAAGCGAATGAAGTAAGCTACGGTCCCTTATACCGACATCCCCATAAAATTTGGGGAATTGGTTTAAACTACGTGGAACATGCCACAGATTTATGTGAAAAGGCCCCAAATACAGAACCAGCAAGCTTTATGAAACCAGATACAGCGATCGTTGGCCCAGATGAAACAATTGAAATTCCCCACCAATCGGAGCGAACTACCGCAGAATCTGAGCTCGGGATTATTATTGGCAAGGAATGCAAAAATGTCTCAGAGGAAAATGCAAAAGATGTGATTGCTGGGTTTACGACTATCATTGACATGACTGCTGAAGACATTTTGCAAAAAAATCCTAGATACTTAACTCGTGCGAAAAGCTTTGATACCTTTTTCAGCTTCGGTCCACAGCTTGTTACACCGGATGAGGTGGAGGAGGTTCATGATTTAAATGTCGCAACCGTTATTAATGGAGAGATTCATCGGAAAAATGTGGTTTCCAACATGACGTTTCGTCCTTGGTATCTCGTTTCCTTCCATTCCAAGGTCATGACCCTAAAGCCCGGGGATATTATATCAACCGGTACCCCAGGAGCAATTGTCATTCGCGATGGCGATGTCGTAGAATGCCAGATTGATGGATTCGAGACGCTTAAGAATCATGTGAAAGACTTAAAAGCATAGATGAATATATTCATAAATAAACTAGGAGGCTAAACATGGATCTTCAATTAAAAGGAAAATCAGTTCTAGTAACTGCTTCAAGTAAAGGATTAGGAAAAGCAACAGCCTTAGAATTCGCAAAGGAAGGCGCAAAAGTTGTGATCTCTAGTAGAAATGAAGAAGAATTGCAGAAAACCGCAGAGGAATTAAAGAGCGTGAGTGGAAATGATCACGTCCACTATGTTCCCTGTGATATTACCGACTACAATTCGATAAAAAACCTAGTAGAAAAAACGGTAGAGCTGCATGGCACTGTTGATGTATTAATCAATAATTCTGGCGGCCCACCTGCAGGCACATTTGATAGCTTGACTGATGAACAATGGCAAAAGGCTTTCGAGTTAAATCTATTAAGCTTCACCCGTTTAGTTCGAGAAGTATTGCCATACATGCGAAACAGCGGCGGAGGTCACATTGCAAACTTTACCTCCTCTTCTATTAAACAGACATTAGATAATTTAATTTTATCCAATACATACCGAGCGGGTGTGGTTGGGTTAGCGAAGAGCCTGTCCCAAGAGTTGGCAAAGGATAATATTTTAGTAAATACGATTGGGCCAGGTAGAATCGGCACCGACCGTGTAGCTCAATTGGATGCCATTCGTGCTGACAAGTTAGGTGTAACGTATGAAGAAGTTAAATCGTCCACTGAGCAAAACATTCCGATTGGAAGATATGGGAAGCCAGAGGAATTCGGGAAGTTAGTTGTCTTCCTATGCTCCAGTGCTAACACGTATATTACAGGTCAGTCCTTGCTTGTGGATGGGGGACTTGTAAAAGCCTTATAATAGGAAATTTTGGGATTGGAGTTCATGGGTGCTATATAGGGCGGGGGAATCTAATGAATGTTTGGCGAAAGATTGTAATTTTCATCTTACTTTCCTTAAATCTGTATGCCTTTTTTCTACATTCTAGAGAAGCCGTATTCCTTATCTTAATAACATCAGTCCTCCTTTATGCGACTGAGCTTATTCCTCCGATTTATACTAGCTTTCTCTTATTGTTTTTGCTGTTTATCCACGTTCCGGTTGAAATGCAGGATCGCATTTTGGCCGGTTTCCAATCCCAAATTCTTTTCTTTCTCATTGGTGTCATTGGGATTGGCATTGCTGTAGCCAATTCAGGCATTGGGAAGGGATTTATGTATTTGCTTGATAGGGTTATGACGAAATTGATGTTACCTTTTTCGCTAATGTTAACCATCACACTCATACCCCTTTCATTATTTTTACCGTCATCCATTACTAGAAATGCCATGCTTCATCCCCTTTTGAAAACATTCATAAAAGCTAGAGGGTTAGAAAAGGAAGAAAAACGGATTGGCTTAACACTAGGTATGCTAAACCCATTAGTTTCCTCCGCTCTTTTAACAGGGGGACTATCTTCTATTTTAACAGCTAGTTTATTAGGGGGAATCACTTGGTGGTCATGGTTTTTGATGATGGCGATTCCTTATTATACAGTTTTGTTTGTTGGCTTAGGATATATTTTGATTCGATATCCGTTGAAACAAACCTATACTGAGAGTATGGATGTTAGGCAAATTGAAAGACTGGCACCACCTGAATTTTCACGAGATGACTGGAAAATGATTGGGATTCTGCTATTTGTCGTAGGGTTTTGGATGAGTGATTCAGTTCATCAATTTCCTCCTGTCGTGGGTGCATTATTAGGGGCAGTCCTTTTATTTATATTTACCCCCAATTTAAATTGGGAGGATATCAAACAGTCCAATGCCTTTGAAAATTTAATCATCATTGGTTCTATGCTGTCTTTAATTGAAGTTGTCAGTGATTATGGGGTGTTTACTGATCTATCACAATTAATTACTCATGTTTTTTCTGATCAGTGGAGCTATATCATGATTGTTGTCATCGTCATTATATTTACGATGATTTTTAATATTTTTATCCCTAGTATTGTGGTTTGTATTTCCATACTCGTTCCATTATTCAGTGAAGTCGCGGAGTCGGTAGGGCTAAATCCTATTCTCATCGCCCTGTTAGTTGCGCTCACGGTTGATGGAGTGAAATTTTATCCTGCACAATCAACTCCAATTTTAATGGTGTATGACAAAAATGAATTTACGGTTAGGGATATTGCTCAGATGGGTGTGGCGATGTTCTTCCTATTAATTGTAGTGGTTTTCGTAATTATTCTACCTTATTGGAGACTCATAGGATTGCAACTATTTTTGTAGATAAGGTACGCTTTTAAGAAAGGAGGTCGATAGAATGATTGAACTCTTAAATGGCTTCTTAAAGGAGCTATCCCATGCAATCGACAATAGAAAAGTTTTAACAAAGGAAGAGGACCGCTACTGTTATTCCTATGATGCTTCCTTTGGTCAGTATTTGCCAGATGTCGTGATCCAGCCAACGGAAACAGAGGAAGTAGCGACTTTGGTGAAGCTAGCCAATAAATATGGCGTTCCCATCTATCCGAGGGGACAAGGAACCAGTTTAAGTGGAGGTCCACTACCAGTTGAAGGGGGAGCGGTGATAGATTGCTCACAGTGGAATCAAAAACTTGAAATTTATCCTGAAGACATGATTGCTGTCGTTTCTCCTGGGGTATTAACGTCATCTATTGACCAGAAAGCCAATCAGTACGGCCTTATGTATGCGCCAGACCCTAGTAGTTCAAACGTATCCACAATTGGAGGGAATTTAGCCGAAAACTCGGGTGGTCCTCGGGGGTTAAAGTATGGAGTAACGAAGGATTATGTGATTGGATTAGAGGTTGTAACGCCAGAGGGAGATATTATTAAAACGGGCGGACGTACGGTTAAAAATGTGACAGGGTATGATTTAACTAAGCTTATTGTAGGTTCAGAGGGTACGTTAGGCATTATTACAGAGGCGATTTTACGTTTAATTCCAAAGCCACAGGCAACAGAAACCTTAATGGCAACCTTTCACGATATTGTGGACTCGGGGAAAGCAATCTCTACCATTCTTCAGACGGGAATTGTTCCTGCTAAGATGGAGATGATGGACCAAGCTTCAATTAGGGCGGTGGAAGACTATCAGCCACTAGGACTGCCAACGGATGTGGAAGCCATTCTATTAATTGAACTGGACGGCCATCAAGTGGCCATTAAAGAAGAAATTGAAAAGGTCAGAGTAACGTGTGAAGAAATGGGTGCGAAGGAGGTTAAGGTGGCCAAGAGCAAGGAAGAGGCATTGGAATTATGGAAAGCCCGAAAGCTTGTCTCTCCTGCAATTGTTAAAATCAAACCTACGAAAATTTCTGAGGATGCCACTGTTCCAAGGAGTCAAATTCCAGCCATGTTTGAGAGATTAAAAGAAATTAGAGAAAAATATCACCTTCACCTCGTCGTTTTTGGCCATGCAGGAGATGGTAATCTTCATCCCAATATCATTGCGGACATTCGTGATCATGAAGAAATGGAACGTGTGGAACAAGCGGTAGAAGAAATTTTCCATGCAGCTGTAGAGCTTGGTGGAACTCTTTCTGGTGAGCATGGTATAGGAACGATGAAATCTCCTTTTATGGAAATGGAATTAGGGGAGGTTGGTTTAGAGATGATGAAACGTATAAAGGAGAGCTGGGATCCCAACCACATTATGAACCCTGGCAAAATATTTCCGAGTCCAGGACAAAGGCTTGTGTTAAGAAATGACTAAAGTAGCGAAACAAAATCTTAAAGATAAATTAGCTTACGACGAAACCTTTAGCTGTGTGCAGTGTGGGTATTGTTTACCTGCATGTCCCACTTATCAGACGATGGGAAAGGAATCCCATTCACCAAGAGGACGAATTAATCTTGTCAAACTAGCAGCAGAGGGCAAAATCCCACTTTCACGATTAGAGGAACCAATTGATTTATGCTTAGGTTGCCGCGCATGTGAGCCAGCCTGTCCGACCAATGTTCAATACGGGAAAATATTAGAATCAGCCAAGGTAGTTCTATTTGAAGAAAAGAAGGAGGAAAGAAAAGGGGTATCTGCACGTGCAGAAGACTTCCTATTTAATCATATATTTCCGTACCCTAGTAGACTGAATAAAATAGGCTCCTCCATGTTTTTCTATCAACTTACAGGAATGAAAAAGGCATTGCACGCAACGAAATTAATCAATGTCCTCCCAGAGCGTCTTAGCAAGTTTGACAAAATCACTCCAAAGCCAGCAGGACCTTTTCAGCGGAGACGAGAACACCATTTACTTCCAAAGAATCAGCCTGTTCTAAAAGTTGGTTTCTTTCCTGGATGTATTATGGATACCGTATTTCGGGATATCAATAATATGAGCATGAAGCTTCTTCAAGCAGCTGGATGTGAAGTGGAGATTGTGGATCAACAAACCTGCTGTGGGGCCTTACATAGCCATCGAGGCGATCGGCAGACAGCCAAGGAGCTGGCGAAGCAAAATATAGAAGCATTTGAACGGGAAGATTTCGCCTACATCGTAAACAGTATCGGTGGATGTGGGGCCATGCTGTCGGAATATCATCACTTATTTGAAGATGATATGGAATGGTATGAGCGGGCTAAGGCATTTGCTTCAAAAACAAAGGATATCAGCTATGTGCTTTCTCAGCTAGAGCTACCCTTTAAAAAAGATGTACAATTAACGGTAACGTACCAGCCTTCCTGTCATATGACCAATGTTCAAAAGCTCACTGATGAGCCATTAGCTCTACTTAAGTCCATTCCAGGGATTACCTTCATCCCCATGGAAAAACCCAACAAGTGCTGCGGGTCTGCTGGCATCTATAATCTTGTTCATTACGATGAATCAATGGATATTTTAGATGAAAAGATGAAAGATGTGAATCAAGTTTCAGTAGATGGAATTGTCACCACAAATCCAGGCTGTCATCTACAAATGAAGCTAGGAGTGGAACGCGAAGGAAAATCAGATCAAATCAAAGTTTATCATCTTGTGGAGCTGTTAGGGGAGGCCTGTGGATTATAAATCATCCAAAAAAAAGGATTTCAGCCTAGAAGTCTAGGGCTGAAATACCTCCTGATTGATAGCATTAGGTGGGCGCTCTCCACGCAAGGCGGCTAATAGATTTTCAGTAGCCAGCAATCCCATGGCTTCCCTCGTTTCAAGCGTTCGGGAGCCAATATGCGGAAAAGTAACGATGTTCTTAAGTGTCAACAATGGGTTTGTTGTGTCAATAGGTTCTTTGGAGTAGACATCCAATCCGGCTGCTAAAATTTCTTGATCGTGTAGGGCGTGATATAGCGCTGCTTCGTTTACCACTTCTCCACGAGAGCCATTAACAAAAATAGCGGAAGGCTTCATGACGCGGAATTCTCGCTCGCCAAACAGGCCTTTGGTTTCAGGAGTAAGTGGAGTCATCACACAAACAAAATCAGAATCCCGAAGTAGGTCATCGAGGGGAAGGTATTTTGCTCCATATTCAGCTTCGGCTTTCGCATTCCGAGAACGATTATGATAAAGGATGTTCATATCAAAGCCTTTATTAGCTCTTTTCGCGATAGCTTCACCAATTCCTCCCAACCCTACAATTCCTAACGTTTTTCCATGGACATTTACACCATAAAGAGATTCAGGGATTGCCTTTGTGGTCCAATGGCCTTGTTTGACGTAAGAATCCATCTCACTAAACCGTCTAGCTGTAGTAAGTAATAAACCAAAAATAGTATCTGCTGTTGTTTCATTTAAAACGCCAGGGGTATTGGTGGCTATTACTTTTCTATCTGTCATAGCCTTTATATCAAAATTATCATAGCCAACGGAAACTGTACTGACAACCTTTAACATTGGGGTGTACTTGAGGAGTTCTTCGGTGATTTTGGGCTTAGGCCCGATGATACCTTCAATATCTTGTAACATCTGAATATGTTGTTCGTTTTCCATATCCAAATTGTCAGTTTCAAAAACCGTACATTCTTTTTTAAGGAGTTCACGTGCTGCTTCAGGAATATGGTCATTAATTAAAATTTTAGGCTTCAACTAGTATTGCTCCTTCCTTTTCATAGATTTTATCCTCTACTTTAATAGACTATCACATTTATTCTTGATTTAGAATTCAAATATAGTGAAAATTCAAACACATAATCGAGCATTTCAGAAGGAGGCGAGTCCTAAACATTACGCTACATCATAACTGAAAGGAGTGTGAAGGGTAATTGACAACAAAAGAAAACAAATCAACCATTCAGTTGCGTGTAACCAATGAGCTACGAAGGGCAATTTTTCAAGGGATTTTTACCGAGGGAGAGCGGCTAATACAAGAGGAGTGGGCGGAAAGGCTAGGCGTGAGCCGGATGCCGATTAGAGAAGCGTTGAAACAGCTTGAATTAGAAGGATTAGTCAAGGTTGAACCTCGAAAAGGGGCCATTGTGACTCCTATTACGAGTCATGATATTCAGGAGATTTATACAGTCCGATCCTTTTTAGAAGTATTAGCCGTTGAAAAAGCTTTGCCTTATATTACGAAACAGGATGAACAGAAATTAGAGCAACTATTATTAAAAATGGAAGGCTTAACCATTACTAATGAGAATGTAAAGGACTATATCCAATTAAATAATGATTTTCACAAACTGCTCAGAGAGAGGTGTCCATGGGTCAGAGTAAAGCAACAGATTGATATGCTCTGGCTAGGCTTTTTGCCATTTTCTAGTCCAAATATTTTATCCCATTGTTATGATCAGGCTAAAGATGAGCACCGGATGATTTTTGAGGCTGTGAAAAAAAGAGAGCCTGAGATGGTAAAGCTAACATTACGCTACCATATCCAACGTAACAAAAGCAGTTTGTTGTCTGTGATGGATAAAAGTAAGAATGGAAAAGAGGGATGATGATGTGGGAATCATTTTTCGGAATTCGTTCCCAGCCTGTTAAAAATGTAATTGAAGCCAAATCTATTAAACGATTTGCTAGAGCCATTGGGGATGATTCACCCATTTACTTGGACGAAGAATATGCTAAAACGTCCCCACATGGGCAAATTATAGCTCCACCTACCTTTCCAAGAACATTGGATTACGGGCAAATTGAAGGAGTGGAGTTTCCAAAAGAGGGAATGCTTCACGGGGAACAAACCTTTCATTATAAGCGCCCCTTGTATGCTGGGGATGAGATTTATTGTTGTTATGAGCTTTACTCATTTGATAGAAAGCAGGGTAAAAAGGGAGCTTTGGGGATATTGAAGGTCAAGCAGTATGGATGTAAGGATCAAAAGTTAGAAGAGCAAATCTTCACCTCTATTCGAACATTAATTTTCACAGAGAAAGTACTTAAGGAGGTGGAGGCTAATGAAAAACCATCTACCTGAAGGACTTCAAAAAGAAATCCAGTTGCCACCCATTACAAAGGAACAATTAAGCGAATATGCAGAAGCTTCTACAGACCTTAACCCCATCCATATTGATGATCAAAAAGCTCGAGAATTTGGACTACTAGGTGTGATTGCTCATGGCATGCTCACGATGGCTTTTATGAGTAAAATCTTCACCCCAGTATTAGAAAGGGGTGGCATGGTTCAAGACTTCCATGCCCGTTTTAAAGCCAAAGTGTTTGAGGGAGATTCATTAACCGTAAAAGCCATGCCATCCGAAACAGATGATGTTCAAATTTCTGTTTTTAACCAGCATCAGGATGAAGTTGCAACTGGATATGCAAACATAAAATGTTTATCTAAAGGGGGAGATTAGATGACTGAGCGAAGAAAGGTAGCATCATATGGGGACGCGGGCTTTAGTCAATTTTTACGGAAGGCATTTGCACGTCATCTTGGCCATAGTACGGAGGATTTTAAAAAGCCTGTCATTGGCATATGTAATACCGAAAGTGAAGTCAATCGCTGTCATACTCATTTTGGGCCAATAGTAGAGGCAATCAAACGAGGAGTGCTTATGGAAGGGGGAATCCCTCTTGAGTTCCCAACGATTTCTCTAGGGGAAAGCTTTACGACACCTACAACCATGCTATTTCGTAATCTAGCCGCGATGGATACAGAAGAAATGGTGAGAGCCCAGCCGTTAGATGGAGTCGTCTTAATTGGTGGCTGTGACAAAATGACCCCCGCTCAATTAATGGGAGCAGCGAGTGCCGACATCCCTGCCATTATGTTTACAGGTGGACCAATGGGAAATGGAGAATACCAAGGACAAACGTTAGGTGCCTGTTCAGATTGCCGCTTTTTTTGGCAGGAATACCGTAGTGGGACCATTAATGATGAACAGCTGGAGGAAATCAATGAATCCCTAGCCCCAACGGCAGGACACTGTATGGTGATGGGCAGTGCAAGTACGATGGCTGTTGTATCTGAGGCACTGGGGATGATGCTTCCAGGAGCAGCGGCGATACCTGCTACGGAAAATAAGCGACTGGCAGCGGCTCAGGAAACGGGAAAACAGATTGTGCAGCTTGTATCTAAGGACATCACACCGTCTCAAATTATGACAAGGGAAGCCTTTGAAAACGCCATTCGAATGATTATGGCCATTGGGGGTTCCACGAATGCGGTTATCCATTTAGTAGCGATTGCGGGTAGACTAGGCATTAAACTACCAATGGACTTATTTGATCAAATCGGGAAAGAGACGCCGTTTATTGCAAATTTACGTCCAGCAGGTAAATATCAGATGCAGGAACTTTATTATGCTGGCGGAGCCCCGGCTGTTATGAAAGAATTAAAGGATTATCTTCATTTAGATGAACTAACGGTTACGGGTAATACCATCAGAGAAAATTTACAGGGAGTCAAAGCAGTTTCTGATGTGTATCGGGATATTATTTATCCTGTTCAACAGCCTTTACATAAAGGTGAAGGGATTGCTGTATTAAAGGGAAACTTAGCGCCGAATGGAGCCCTCATTAAGCCTAAGGCTGCATCTAAGGATTTATTGAAACATAAAGGTAGGGCGGTTGTATTTTTTTCTATTCAGGATATGGAGGAGAGAATCGACGACCCAGATTTGGATGTGAACAAGGATGATATTTTAGTGTTGAAAAATGCAGGTCCAGTTGGTGCACCAGGAATGCCAGAGGCGGGGATGCTGCCAATCCCAGAAAAACTGCTAAAACAAGGGGTACGGGATATGGTGCGTATCTCTGATTGTCGCATGAGCGGTACGGCTTTTGGAACCGTTGTTTTACATGTGGCACCTGAGGCTGCGGTTGGAGGTCCATTAGCCCTTGTTGAAACTGGGGATATGATTGAGCTGGACGTGGAAGCTCGAAAACTAGCATTGGATATCTCGGATACGGAACTCAATCAACGAAAAGCCAATTTAAAATCAGTAAGACCTTTAGCTGAACGAGGTTATACTAGGTTGTATCAGCAGCATGTGTTACAGGCTGATGAAGGCTGTGATTTCGATTTCTTGGTGAAGGCAGAGAACGAGTAAAATAGTTATGATTCTTTTTCCCCATTGTGGTTGGGGGTTCTTTTTTTGAATAAAAATTTGGAGGGATTTTCATGAAGGTTGGACTAATCCATGCCTTAACTTCTTCGGTACCCCCAATCGAAAAGGCATTTTATGAAATAGCGCCTGAAGTGGAATTGGTGCATGTGATGGATACGGAATTATTATCCATGATCAAGCGAGAACAAACGCAAAGCCCACAAATTATTCGTCGTTTTTCTAAACTCATCCATTTGGTAACAGAATCTAAGGTAGATTGTATACAATTTACATGTTCTGCTTTTAATAATTTAACAACCATTTTTCAGCCAATGTCGGAGGTTAGACTATTTCGTTCCGATGAGGCCATGTTAGATGTAGCCCTACAATATGAGCGAATTGGCCTTATTTCAACCGTTGAGGAAACACCACCTGTTCTTATTCATTACTTACGTCAAAGGAAACCTAGCATAGAAATACAAACGATGGTGAATACAGAGGGACTACAAGCTTTAAACAGAGGAGATCAAGACAATCATGATGAGCTAGTCCTAGACATGATGAAACAGCTGGAACCTGAGGTCGATGCGATTGTTCTGTCTCAATACAGTCTTTCACATCTGGCTACAAAAGTGGAGAGCTCAATCCCAATCCTTACAGGACCAAAAGAAAGTGCTAAACGCTGCCTCAGATACTTACAACCAGTCAATAAAAATTAAAAATTTCTATAAAAAAGTTGAAAAAAATTAGGTTTTATAATAACATTTAATTTAATAAATATTCTAATAATTCATAATAATAAATACACATCTATTTTCCCCATTATAATCTTCTACTACATAATACAAGATTCATGAACAATACATTTCCTTATCAAAAATCATAGGGATAGGAGATTGATTCAAGTGAATTTTGACCTAAGTGATGAGAACCTTCAAGTAAAAGAAATGGCGCGTAACTTTGCCGAAAAAGAAATTCTTCCACATGTAAAAGAATATGAACAAGCTGGAAAATTCCCAAAAGAAATTTTAAGAAAAATGGGTGAGACAGGGATGTTTGGTGCTTGTTTCCCCGAACAGTACGGCGGGTCTGAACTAGGGTTCTTGAATCTTGCTATATTAGCTGAGGAAATTTCAAAAGCCCATCCTGCATTTGGTTATGCCTTTAATATGCAAGCTATGACCTGTCCGTTTACCATCTTGAATTGGGGGACTGAAGAGCAAATTGAGAAATATGTTCCACGTTTAATTCAAGCAGATTTTATTGGGATGTTTGGATTAACGGAATCAGGTGGTGGCTCTGATGCAGCAGGCTCGATGAAAACGACAGCAAGACTCGAGGGAGACGAGTATGTGTTAAATGGCTCCAAAACATTTATTACCTTTGCAAATGAAGCAGATGTAGGGGTATTGTTTGCTAAAACGGACTTGAATGCGGGACATAAGGGAATTTCTGCTTTTATTATTGAAACGGATCGCCCAGGATTTGAAGCGAAACCGATTCCCATCACTTCATTAGGGAATATGATGCGAAGCTGTGAGGTCTTCCTGGAGGATTATCGAATCCCAAAAAAGAACTTGCTAGGGAAAGAAGAAGAAGGATTTAAGATTGCTATGAATGCACTGGATTACGGTCGTTTGACGGTACCGGCGAGACTCGTAGGAATTGCCCAAGGCTGTCTAGAAGAGTCGATTCAGTATTGCAATGAACGAGTGGTCGGTGGCAATCCGATTGGTGAATACCAAATGATTAAGCATCTTATTGCCGATATGACCGTTGAAACTGATGCGGCAAGACTCCAAACATACAGAAGTGCTTATTTAAAGGATAAAGGAGAGACTGCCACGAGGGAAAGCGCTTACTCTAAGTATTTTGCTTCTGAGGTTGCGGCAAAGGCGACACGAATGGCTCTTGAAATATTTGGAGGAGTAGGGATAACAGATGAATACCCGATTATGAAGTATGTCAATTACGCAAACATGCTCCACTTTGGGGAAGGATCGGCTAATATCCAACGCATATTAATTGCGGATGATGCGTTAGGATACAAAAATGCAAATCGACACCATATCAAACGGAAATTTACATTGAGTAGTGATATTCAATAATTTAGTTCAGTGTTCGGTTTTGAACAAAATCATATTGTTAGGACAGTGAGAATATGATGCAGCATTTAAAGGGAACGACTACTCTTCTGCGGGGATTGTTATTACTGCTAGTCGCTTTTGTCTATATACTGTATTCGGTAACAAGTATGGATCTAACCCATATCCTCGTTGGTTTGGTTGTCGTGACCTTCCTTATATCATGGCCAAGTATGGCACTTTTTCCAAAGGTCATGAGCGGTATCCTCGTCATATTGGGAAATGTTCTTTTCTACTTCTATGGGGAAAGCACCATGTATTGGGAGGAGGCTATACTTAGCAATGTTGGTTTAGTGGCGTTATTCATCTCTGTACCACTTTTGTCTTATCCGCTTCGCCACGGCGGCTATATTGCATACATGAATGATTTTATTCGAAATTACTTAAAAAAAGATATTAAGATTGTAGCGTTTGTTACCGCTATTACCTGTATTATCAGTTCGTTTTTAAATATGGGATCGTTAAGGGTTACATACGATCTGTTTGCCAACCGATTTGAACATGCTCATAAAATTTTTGCCAAAAGTCTCATACAGGGTTTTTCGCTAGCGGCCTTTTGGTCCCCTTATTTTGCGGGAGTTGCCATTACGCTACATTTAGTCGGGGTTAGCTTTGTTTCATTTATGGGGTATGGTTTGAGTATGGTTGTGATTAGTTATGTCACATCATTTTTCTTAAACTTTCTCTATATTAATTATGAAAAAAAGAATGGTTCCTACCAGTTCATGGCAGCTACTTATGAGGAAAAGACAGAAGTAATACCCAAAATCAAGCATAAAAAAGGGGTAGAACTAATTGTAGTATTTGTTGGATTATTCCTAGCTTTATTCTTTTTGGAAAGATGGTTACCGTACAATGTCCTACTATTAATTACAATGGTTGCCTTTACATACCCTTTAATCTGGTCACTCTTAATCGGGAAGATAAAAAAGTTATTCTTTTCTATGAAAGATTATGTTGTTCAAGTTGTTCCTAATGTCCATAACGAATCCATCATGATTATTTCCGCTACTTTTTTTTCACAAATGATCCAGCTTACGAGTTTGCCACACTATTTATCTCAGTTTTTCCTTAGCATAAGTCAATATTCCGTTATTTTTACTGTCCTTATTATTCTAGTAAGTTCTGTAATCATCGCATTCTTTATCCATCAAATACTTCCCGTATCGATTTTTGCTACGACATTATCACCTGAAGTTATTGGCTTAAAGCCAGAATTGCTAGTGTTAACGCTTGTTTTAAGTTGGGGAATTATTCCGTTACTATCCCCAGTTTCTGGCGCAAACCTAATAACGGGTAATCTCTTTCACACTAAAGCATTTGAAATAGGAATTTGGAATATAAAATATGTCCTAATACTTATAGTCATAGCTTCCATCACGATTTCGATTATGAATGAAATTCCAATTTAATTGTATTTTGAAAATATTTTGCGAGGTGATGTTAATGAAGGTAGACGAATTAAATAAATATGAAAAGAAATTAATGGGATTGATTCCCCCTGAGAGAATTCAAAAGGTAGATTTTCCGAGACCCCCAAAGGAGCTTGTCGAGGCTTTTAAGGAGTTTGAAGGGCTAACACCTACAGTTTCAGATGTATTGGATTCGCTTGGAATCAAAGGAGCGATTTCCGCAAGTCGTCTTAAGCCAGTTGTAAAGGGGAAAAAGATTGTAGGACCGGCAATAACCATTCGTTATATTCCCGAAAGCATTACACCTGATTACGGATACTTACAAAAGGAACGTGCTAAGCTTGCCGACCGAGATGTGTATGCGTTAGGGGAGGAGGGAGATGTACCTGTATTTGATGCTAAAAGCCTTGGAGATGTGTCTGTTCAAGGCGGAATGTCCACTCTTGTAGCTCAAAAATGGGGAATGGCAGGAAATATCGTGGATGGTGGTGTTCGAGACATTGATACGATATATAAACTAGATTATCCAGTCTGGAGTACAGGCCAAACACCGATAACAGGAAAGTATAGGGTAGAGGCAATGGAAATCAATGGCCCAATTACGATTGCAGATGTCCGAGTGAATCCGGGGGATCTAATCATTGCCGATGATAGTGGTGTAGTTGTTGTACCTTTTGAAAAAATTGAGGTTGTTTTAGAGAAAACAAAGGAAGCGGTCAAAAAGGAAGATGAGGTGCTTAAGTTATTTGAAAGTGGGGCATCAATTGAGGAAATAAGTAAAATATTACCGCCTAGTAAATGGTAAGGAGGTACCGTTCATGGCCAAATTTCAGGAAGTAGCCTGTAAAGAAATCATAAAAGGGATTGAGGATATTCATCCTGATTATTTTCTATCGATTCCCTGTAGTACGGTTGGACCGGTGATTAAACATTTCGAAGAACACAACGAAATAAAATCCTTTCCTGTCAGTAGAGAAGAGGATGGAGTGGGCATTGCAGCTGGCATTAGTTTAGGCGGAAAATTACCTGTAATGCTGATACAGGATACGGGGATTGGTAATTCTATTTTAGCGATTACTACCTTTGCGCAAGCCTATCATGTTCCCATGCTGATTTTAGTTACACGACGAGGAGGATTTGGAGAAATCAACTCTGCTGTGAATCTATTTTCAGAGCCTTTACCACGAATTTTAGATGATGCGGCAGTTAAAACGTTTAAGCTAGATTATAAAGTACCCCTTAAGGAATGGAACGTTGCCATCAGTCAGGCAGCCAAGTATGCACAGGATACCCACCGGCCAATTATTGTCATGTTTAATATTAAGGGTGGTGCTGAACAATGATGTCAAGAATGGATGCTTTAAAGGTTTTGTATACGTATACCGAAAATATACCAGTCATTTCTTCTTGCGGTAATACATCGCGTGAATGGGCCAGTCTTGGAAGACGAGATAATCATTTGTATATGGTAGATACGATGGGGTTAACCCCCTCTGTTGCCATAGGTGTCAGTTTAGCCATAGAGGATTCGGGATTTAAGAAGTGTATAGGGATTGAAGGCGATGGTGGTGTTCTTATGAATCCTAACTCGCTAGCTTCTGCAAGTTATTTACAACCGGAAAAATGGCTCTTGATTGTTTTTGATAATGGATGCTTTGGTTCTACAGGTGGTCAGACATCTTTTGCTAGTAAAATCGATATTGCAGGTGTAGCAAGAGGCTTTCAGCTTGAAACCCTTGCTGTCGATAATCTCGAAGACTTTGAAAAAGCAGTTGTAACCGGCTTGGAGGCAGAGGGGCCATTTGTCATTCATGCCAAAATTAATCAAGAAAATCATAAGGCCACTTTTATCAATGACGATCCTGCCGTTTTGGCTTATAAATTCTCCAGTTTTATAGAGGGGGAAAAGTAGATGAAGGCCCTAGTTATTGACCGAATACATGAGGATGGAATTGACGTTTTAAACCAATATTTTGAAACGGTAGATATCCATCACAATATTTCTAGAAAAGAGTTAGCAGCAATTGTTGGAGATTACGACATGCTGATTGGGCGGGCGGCTCCGGCAACAGGAGTCATTGAGAAGCCTACGCTTGAAGACAGTGGGAAACTTAAGGTGATTGGTATTGCATCTGTTGGTTTAGACCAATTCGACCAAGAATATATAGAATCAAAAGGCATTAAGTTGATTAATCTGCCAGGTGTCAATTCAATTTCGGTTGCGGAGCATACGGTTACGTTACTTCTTTGTGGGATGAGATACATTCTACTAGCCTATGAACAAATGAAAAAAGGAATATGGAATAAGCATGGGTTCAATGAAGCTCTCGAGCTAAACGGAAAAACCATTGGGATTATCGGTTTTGGGAATACCGGCAAAGCTGTAAGTCAAATTGTACGAAGTGGTTTTGGGATGAATGTTTTGGCCTATGACCCTTATATAAATAAACAAGAGGCGTCATCAAATAGGGGAACATTAGTATCGTTGGAAGAGCTCCTGTCTTCCTCTGATGTGGTGTCTATACATGCTCCGCTGACAGATGAAACCTATCATATGATTGGAGAAGGCGAATTAAAAAGCATGAAAAAGGGTGCGATTTTATTGAATTCAGCACGAGGAGGAATCGTGGATGAGGACGCACTATATCAAGTGTTGTCAAATCGCCATCTCCGGTTTGCAGGTCTTGACGTACAAGAGCAGGAGCCTTGCTATGAATCTCCTCTTTTTTCACTTGATAATTTTATCGCAACCCCGCACATTGCCGGATTAACAGAGGATGCCCTAAGTAGAGCTGGCAAAAGAGTAGCAGTAGAATGTCTTCAATACTTAGGGGTTGAGATAAAGGAAGATACAGATGCTGTTTCAACATAACGACTAATGAAAGATAGGAGGAGGAATCATGACAGATCGACATATTCTGTTTGAAACAAGAGACGATGGGATTGCCGTACTGACATTAAATAGACCAGACTTTTTAAACTCTTTTAGTCATGAAATGATTTCTGATTGGCATAGATACTTAATAGAGTTTGATGAAAACCCAGATTTAAATGTATTAATTGTAACAGCTAAAGGGAGAGCCTTTTCCGCAGGCGGTGATATTAAGGCTTTAGCTAAGGGAGAGGGATTCATTGGCGAGCCTAAGGAGGATTTATGGAGCAACGCTTTCAAAAGAAAGGAAGCACTTTGGGGGAACATCCAGAAGATTGCCTTGAAAATGGAGGAAATCGATAAACCGGTTCTTTCCTGTATCAATGGGGCCGCAATTGGTGCAGGGTTAGACATGGCGCTAATGTGTGACATACGCTTTTGCGCGGAGCATGCCAAATTAGGTGAAGGTTATATCAATCTAGGATTAGTTCCGGGAGACGGTGGGGGTTATTTTCTACCAAAGCTTGTCGGGATCCCAAAAGCGTTGGAAATGCTTTGGACGGGGGATCGTATCAAAACGGAGGAAGCCCTCCGAATTGGGTTAGTGGATTATGTTTACCCAGCAGAAGAGATCTTTGACCGCACGATGGATTTTGCCAACGTGTTGAATTCGAAACCACAACAAACAGTAAGAATGATGAAAAGACTTGTCAAAAGCCATCATAAGGTAGATTTGCGCACACACCTAGACATGGTCTCTTCCCATATGGCTGTTGTGACGGATACGAATGAATATATAGAGCTATTAGAGCAAATGAAAAAATCATAGAATAAAAGAAATTGGGGGATAAAGCTATGGACACTGTCAATAAAGTTGTTCTCATAACGGGAGGAAGCTCCGGGATTGGTCAGGAAACAGCCAGGATACTTGGCAAGGATGGAGTTGGAGTAATCGTTAATTATAACCGGAATGAACATGGGGCTGAAGAGACAAAGGCTATTGTGGAAAGTCAGGGTGGTAGATGTATCATGGTTCAAGCAGACGTTTCCAACAAAGAAAAAGTCGATATGATGGTAGAAAAGGCAATCGAAACCTTTGGCCAAATTGATATATTAGTCAATAACGCTGGTGCCGCTATTAAGCGAAGCTCCTTTCTCGATATTGATGAAGAACTTTGGGATAAGACCTATGACGTGAATGTCAAAAGTATGTTTCTCGTTTCACAAGCGGTCTTAAAGCATATGGTCCAACGTAAAAGTGGAAAGGTCATTAACATTTCATCAGTGGCCGCTAGACGTGGAGGAGCAGGAGAAAGCATTCATTATGCATCCACAAAAGGAGCTGTCAATACACTTACAGTAGGACTCGCAAAGGAATTTGCTCCTCATGGTATTTTAGTGAACGGTATTGCCCCGGGCTTTATCATGTCGCCTTTTCAAGAAAAGTACTCTACGCAGGAGCGAATTGACCGGATTATTCCAACCATCCCACTTAAACGTGCTGGTACCGCTAAGGATATTGCGGAAATGGTTTCATTTCTAGCATCGGATGCAGCCAATTATATTATGGGAGAGACTTTTACGGTTAGTGGCGGACGATAATCATAGATTGATAGATTTATTATAGATTTCACACTATTTCTCAGGAGGAAGTTACATGTTACAACCTTTAGAGGATATAAAAGTACTTGATTTATCACGTGTATATGCAGGCCCAGGAGGTTCAATGATTTTAGGTGACTTAGGTGCCGATGTAGTCCGTATTGAGTCGCCTGGTGGCACGGATAGTATGAGAGACTGGACGCCTATAATAGATGGGGAAAGCACCTATTATATGTGCGCCAATCGTAACAAGCAATCCATTACACTAAATTTGAAACACGAAAAAGGTAAAGAGATTTTCTTGAAATTAGTGAAGAACGCTGATGTAGTATTAGAAAACTTTAAGACCGGAACTTTAAATCGAATGGGACTAGGATATGATGAGCTCAAAAAGGTCAATCCAGGTATTATTTTATGCTCCGTTACAGGTTATGGTCAAACAGGGCCCTTTAAGGATGAGCCTGGATTTGATCCGGTTATTCAAGCAATAGGTGGGCTGATGAGCCTTACTGGTGAACCAGATGGCGACCCGCTCAGAGTTGGGCTACCCGTAGTAGACATTATGACAAGTCAATACGTGGCCATTAGTATACTCTCAGCTATCCGTTTGCGAGACCAGACAGGTGATGGGCAACACCTTGATCTATCACTCCTTGATGTTCAAATTAGTACATTAGCAAATGCGGCGAGCAGCTATTTAAATTCCGGAAGTGTTCAACAACGGTTAGGAAATAACCACAGCTATATTGTGCCTTATCAAGTTTTCCAATGTAAGGATCGCCCCCTTATGGTGTGCGCGGGCAATGATCGATTGTATCAAAAACTATGTGACCTCCTTGGGCATCCAGAATGGGCAGAGGATGAAAGGTTCAGTACAAACGATAAACGAATTGAACATCGCGATGAACTGACAGAGAAAATCCAAGCTGTGTTTTATGAAAAAACAGCTGACGAATGGTTCAACATTTTGTCTGATGCCAAAGTGCCAGCAGGTCCTGTGAATAACATTGATCAAGTATTTGAACATCCACAAGTGAAGGCAAGAGGATCAGTAGAAGAGATCCCCCATCCAACATTAGGAAAGATTAAGGTGGTAAAAAGCCCTATGCGGTTTTCAAATCTTGGCATTACCACAAAAAAGCATCCTCCATTATTGGGAGAAAACGCAAATGATTTTTACGAAGAAACATTAGGCCTTAGTAAAGAAGAAATTGAAAAACTAAGAGAAGAAGGCATTATTTAAGGGTAAGGAGAGATTGCTATGGATTTAAGTTTGACAGACAAGGTCGCCATTGTAACCGGTGGAAGCAAGGGGATTGGCTTTCAAACGGCCCTTCATTTAGTGAGAGAGGGTGCAAAGATGACCATTTGCGCTCGAGGTCAAGAAAACCTAGAAACAGCTGCAGCTAAAATAAAGGAAGAAACAGGCGGTAGTGTAATCCCCATTCAAGCGGACGTGAGGAAGGCAGAAGATTGCCAAATGGTAGTTGAGGAGACCATTAAGCAATTTGGACGATTAGATATTTTAATTAATAATGCCGGAACATCAAGTGCAAAGTCCTTTGAAGAAGTAGACTTAGACACTTGGGCGGAAGATATGGACTTAAAGCTTTACGGAGCTATCAACTTTTCCAAAAGCGCAGTCCCATATATGAAGGAGGTTGGGAAGGGGTCCATTATTAACATTACAGCAGTCATTGGGAAAACACCCCCTGGTTCATCACTACCTACCTCCGTTTCTCGTGCAGCTGGTCTAGGATTAACAAAGGCAATGAGCAAAGACTTAGGCAAATATTCAATTCGAGTTAATGCTGTATGTATTGGTTTAATTAAAAGCGATCAAATTCAAAAACGCTGGCAACGAACAGCAGGACATTTAACATGGGAGGAATATTCAAAAGACCCAAAACACGCGATCCCCTTAGGAAGAATTGGCGAAACAGAGGAAGCAGCAAATGTTATCACTTATTTAGCTTCTGATGCAGCATCCTATGTAACCGGTACTGCTATAAATGTAGACGGTGGAAGGGGTGCGGCACTCTAAAAGGGGGAATACTCATGATCGAGATGTATGAGATTGAACAGACCTTTGCTAATGAAAAAACTCACGATATCAGAAGTCGTGTTCATGCTGAAATTAAGGCTTGTTTGCCAACATCTTCTTTGCCCCAAAACGCAGAAATTGCTGTTACGGCTGGGAGCAGAGGGATTTCCAATATTGTAGAGATTTTGAGAGAAACCGTTTCTGTATTAAAGGACCTTGGCTACTCACCATTTTTAATACCTGCAATGGGTAGTCACGGTGGTGCTACAGCAGAAGGGCAAATGGAAGTACTGAAACACCTCGACATCACAGAGGATACGGTTGGTGCTGAAATCAGATCAAGCATGGAGGTTGAGTTAGTCGGCCATACACCACAAGGGAATGCGGTTTATATGGATAAGCATGCCTTTCATGCGGATGGAATTGTTGTCGTTAACCGAGTAAAAGCCCATACAGCGTTTCGAGGAAGTGTAGAAAGTGGCCTAAGCAAAATGGTCACGATTGGTCTTGGCAAGATAAAGGGAGCGACATTCGTTCATAGTAATGGGGCACTAAAAATGGCTGAAAATATCATAAATGTGTCCAAGTATGCCATTGAGCACAGTCCAATCCTAATGGGCCTCGCGATTGTGGAGAATGGCTATGACGAAACTGCTGATATTGTAGGTGTAAGGAAAGACGAATGGCATGAAAGGGAGGCCGATTTACTGAAAAAATCTAAAGCTATGATGCCGAGCTTACCAATTGATGAAATAGATATTTTGATCGTAGAAGAAATGGGAAAATGCTTTAGTGGAACTGGGATGGACCCAAATATCATTGGGCGCTGGAGAATAGACGGAGTTCCAGAGCCAAAACGGCCTAATATAACTAGATTAGTAGTTTTAGATTTAGCAGAAAAATCCTTTGGAAATGCACAGGGGATCGGGCTTGCTGATTTTACGACTGATCGTTTAGTAGACAAAATAGATAGAAAGTCTACTTATACCAATGCACTTACAGCAACATATCTGAAACGGGCCATGCTACCTATGATATACCCAACAGAGAAGGAAGCGATTGAAACAGCGATTCAAAGCTTAGGTCCAACTACAGATCTAGAAACCTTAAAGATTGTCCAAATACCCAACACGCTACATTTAAATCGGGCATTTATCTCAAAAACCGTATTAAAAGAGTTAGAGAAGGAAACTAAAGAATTTGAAGTCAAAGGGACACAGCAGCTTGATTTTACAAAGACAGGTGAGCTAACTGAAAAAATAACAGTTTAGGAGCAGGCTCTGACCTAACAGCAAAGCCCGCTAAGCTCATTACTGCTTTAAGGTGAAAGGCTGTTCTTCCTTGATATAGTTCAGGAAGTTCAAAACAGGTCCAAGCATAATTAAATCCTTTTGATAAATCAAATGAGAGTATCTAATCATGTCCGGAAACGGCTCAACGTCTAATACTTTTAGTGTTCCCTTGTTTAATTCTTCTTGGATAGATATCAATGGCAGTACCGATATACCCATATTAATTTCGAGCATTTTCTTGACAGTCTGAATGTTGTTCAGCTCCATACTTATTCTCGGTTCCATTCCCTCACTTGTAAAAATATTTTCGATTTGAGTCCAGTAGGTAGATTTTTTACCAAAAACAATAAAGGGCTCATTTCTCACATCATCAATGGATACTGTCTCTTTTTGTGCTAACCAATGATTTGCTGACACAACAAATACGGACGGGTCTTCTCCAATGTAGATGTTATGGAACCGATCATCCGTAAAGTTCGGTGATCCTGTTCGAATAAAGGCAAAATGAACCTCGCGCTGATCGACCATATCAATCATTTTTGGCGTGAATTCTGTATGTAGAACGATTTCAAGTGATGGATAGTTTTGTTTAAATTTTTCAAGTAACGGGGGTAGGTACCAAAGGCAGAAGGTATGGGAAGTAACCAAGGACAAGGAGCCTGTATTTCCATATTTATAATGCTTTAACGCTTCCTCGGCTTCCTCAACAAGAGAAAGAATTTGGTTTGAGTAGCTATATAAAATTTTCCCGGCGTCAGTTAGATTACCCATCGTTTTATGTTTTCGTTTAAATAATTGCAAACCAAGCGTTTCTTCTAGGGTTTTCATTTGAGCACTCACAGTAGGCTGAGACACCGTCAACTCTCGTGCTGCGCTGGAAAAGTTTTGGTGCTCACAGATTTTATTAAAGACCTCTAAATATTTAATTTCCATTTCATCAGCCTCCTTATGTTTTATCATAACTTAAATTATAAGAATATTCTATAAAATATTAATAAAATATTGATTTTTAGAATATGATTACTCAAAAGTTGATAAAAGGCTATTAATCAATTTGAAAAGTAGGAAGGGGAGAAATAGATGAGTATTTCAAAAAGTCAATTAGGATCTCACAGGGGATTAATTATAGGTGATCAAGAGATATTTGGTGAGAGTGAATTTACCGTAAAGGACAAATTTTCAGGAGAAGTGATCGCAACCATTACAAAGGCTGGAAAAAAGGATGTAGAAAACGCGGTGACAGAGGCATTAAACACCTTCCACAATGACGAACTGACCCCGTATCAACGCTATGAAATCCTAAAGAAAGCGGGAGAGCTTTTAAAGGAAAGAAAAGAACAGGTTGCATTCACAATTGCAAGAGAGGTAGGGAAAACCATCAAGGATGCAAGAGGAGAGGTAGACCGAGCCATCCAAACGTTAATTCTTTCCTCTGAGGAGGCTAAACGAATTGCTGGGGAGGAGCTTCCGATAGCGGCAAGCCCAGGAGCTGAAAATCGAGTGGGCTTTACGATGAGAATGCCGATTGGAGTTATAGGAGCGATTACGCCGTTCAATTTCCCATTTAATCTAGCCTGTCATAAAATTGCTCCCGCATTGGCGGCAGGAAATACAGTAGTTTGGAAGCCTGCCACTACAACAGCAGCTTCAGCCTATCACTTAATCGAAATATTGCAAGATGCTGGTTTACCTTCAGGCTACGTGAATCTCGTTTGCGGTTCAGGGGCGCAGGTAGGCGACTGGCTATTGCAGGATGAAAGAGTCGGGAAGTATACGTTTACTGGAAGTGCCGAGGTTGGCCGTTATATTAAAGAAAACAGTGGCCTTCGAAAAGTGTCATTAGAATTGGGAAATAACTCACCAAATATTGTCCATCATGATGCCGACCTTGATTTAGCTGCTAAGCTTTGTGCACTCAAAGGCTTTAATACCTCAGGGCAGGCCTGTATTTCGGTTCAACGCATTTATGTTCATAAACAAGCAGAGGAAGCGTTTTTAAGCAAGCTGAAATCTATTACAGAAAATCTAAAAGTTGGGAATCCATTAGAGGAAGAAACGGATATTGGTCCCTTAATTAGTGAGGGAGAAGCTGAGAGAGTTATCAATTGGATTGATGAAGCCGTTTCCCAGGGTGCTGAAATTGTTACCGGTGGAAAACGAGATGGGGCAATCGTGACTCCTACTATTTTGAAGAAGGTTGAGAATGATATGAAGGTAGTTTGTGAGGAGGTTTTCGGTCCGGTTCTTACCGTCTCTACCTATGAGGACATTAATGAGGCGATAGAAGCCGCTAATAACACAGATTATGGCCTTCAATCTGGAATCTTTACAACCGATTTAAATATTGCCATGAAAGCCGTTAAAGGGTTCAAAACTGGAGGGGTTATTGTTAACGATGCTTCTACGTTTAGAGCAGATGCAATGCCTTATGGAGGAATTAAAAATAGTGGGATTGGAAGAGAAGGTCCTCGCTATGCTGTAGAGGTATTAACAGAGCTTAAAACGGTGATTTTGAACCTTTGATCACGCTCGACTGACACAAAAAAATATAAATTGGATACATTTTCATCCGGAGTGATCCTAATGTTTTATTCCTAAAAATTCATCCTAAACCCAACAATAAACGGAAAATAATAAATTTTCTGAAAAGTCATTGATATTTAGGCAACCCTTTGTTACTATATAAAAAACTGGCGATTTGGATACAAAAAATGAATTAATCACTCCACTATTGAAAGCGTTATCATCCTCGTAAAGATTAAAGGATATGAAAGGGCTAGAGGAATGATTGCAGTTCTTTTAGTACCTTCATATTCTGGCTTTTCTCGTTAGTAAGATACACATATTGTCACAACAAAATAGCCTCAAATATGAATACCAGTTCACTAGATTAATAAGGAGGGGAATTATGACCAGCAACCAAGGGTCTGTAGAGAACGAAAAAGTTAATCTTGATGAAGCCAATAAATATTCAACAGAGGCAAAAATGAGGAGTTACAACGGTCCGATGAAATACGTCATTATCGGTCTGTCTATCTTCATGGCTCTATTTCTTATGTATTATAACAGTATTGGAACTATGGAATCGATCATACTGAGGGCTTGGACATTAGGTTTCTTATTGATCCTTTCATTTTTGCTATTTCCTGCATCCAAACGAAGCAGGGGCGAACGTAAGCTACCTACTTTGTGGGACTTTATATGTATCATTTTGTCCCTTGTTTCCATTTACTACTTCATAGATATTTATGAAACCTTTGCAAGAGATTGGGGTGGAAGGCATAGATCGAATTGGAATTTTATATTTGGAGGTATTGCAATTGCCTTGTTATTTGAGGCAAGTAGAAGAGTAGTTGGATATGCTTTGACCATCTTATCAGCAATCTTTCTTTTATACGTCTACTATGGATCTTATATTCCAGGAATATTTGGTCATGGTGGCTTTGAGGTTGAAAGAATTATAGACCAAATGTTTTGGGGCTCAGCTGGTGTTTATGGAATTGCACTTGGTGTATTTACAACGTTTGTGTTTATGTTTGTGCTATTTGGTGCATTTTTGAAAAATAGTGGATTTACCGATTTTATAAATGATTTGGCACTCACTGTTGCGGGTAGAACCGCAGGAGGACCAGCGAAGGTCTCCGTAATTGGGAGCGGATTTATGGGGATGGTAAACGGTAGTGCAGTAGGTAATACCGTAACAACTGGTGCAGTAACCATTCCTTTAATGAAAAAGACTGGATACAAGTCACATTTTGCGGGAGCAGTTGAAGCAACGGCTTCCACAGGTGGTCAATTTGCTCCTCCAGTAATGGGTGCTGCAGGGTTTGTTATGGCAGAGTTTATCGGAGTCCCATATTCGACTGTTATGCTCGCGGCTTTAATTCCTGCTCTGCTTTATTTCCTAACCGTCTTCATGGCGGTACACTTTGAAGCGAAAAGAACGGGACTAAAGGGGATCTCAAAAGAAAATATTCCAAATGGATTAAAAGTCTTAAAAGAGGGCGGACACTTACTCATTCCGATTGCTGTACTCGTTTATTTACTTGTTGATGGAACCACACCGACCTATGCAGCTGTGTTTTCCTTGTTCGCTACAGTTATTGTAAGTTGGTTTCGCAAATCGACAAGAATGGGTTGGAGGAAAATTCTTCTTTCCATTGAAGAAGGGGTGAAAGCTTCCATAGCAGTAGGTGTAGCTACAGCCATTGTTGGTATTATTGTCGGAGCCGTAACTCTCACAAGTTTAGGCCTTGTTATAGGACAAAACATTTTAGATTTCGCAGGCGAAAGTCTTTTAATAGCTGGTTTCTTTACCATGATTATCAGTATCATTATGGGAATGGGAATTCCGGCAACTGCATCCTACATTATAGTCGCAACCGTTTCAGCACCACTATTAGTTGAACTCGGCGCATCTTTAATCGTAGCCCACATGTTTGCATTTTTCTACGCAGCACTATCTAACATCACACCACCAGTTGCACTCGCCTCCTATGCGGCCGCTGGACTCGCGGGGGCATCTCCCAACAAAGTATCACTTACCGCAGTACGTTTAGGTATTACAGGGTTTATCATTCCTTACTTTTTCCTTTTCAATCCAGTCCTATTGTTTGATGGAGTGCATTATATGGATAGTCTTATTGCCATGATCACAGCCATCATTGGGGTCATTGCCTTGGCATCGGGCTTGCAAGGATGGTTATATAATAAGTCTACTTTCATCCAGCGTATCTTGATGACTGCCGCTGGTTTAGCACTCATTACACCTGGATTATTACTAGACTTTATCGGCATTGGGGCCATAATTGTGGTTTATTTCTGGCAAAAAGTAAAGCCAGTAAATAATAAGACTGATCAAGATGTTGGATCAGTCATATAAACTTTTATTCTATTAAAGGGGGGAACGAATTTATTTTATAAACGGGTATTTTCTCTGGAAAAAGGGGCGAAAAAGTAAAAATAAGGAGGTCATTCTGTTGAACAAAAAACTCAAACTTACTTATCTATTCATGATTTTATTGTTTATGGTAGGTTTTTTGATGGCTTGTAGTGGAGGAGAAGATGACGCTTCAGGTAGTGGTGATAGTAACGATACGGAATCATCCGAACAATCAAGAGAGGAGAGCGAAGGAAGTGAAGATAGTGAAGCGGAGGATAGCGGAGAATCTGAGGGCGATGCATCAGCTTCGGTTGACGACTTCACACTTCGCTTCTCAACAGGTACAGAGACAGGATTGTACTATCCCATTGGTGCAGTCATAACTGATTTCTGGCAAAACAAAATTGATGGACTTTCTGCATCTTCACAGGCTTCAAATGGTAGTGTCCAGAATCTGATCTTTATGCAAGAAGGAGAGGTTGAGATGGCACTAGCAATGGGGAATGCCGTACTGGAAGCTTGGAATGGTGAGCGTGGATTTGAAGGTATGCCTTACGAGGATTTGAGAGTAATTGGTCACATGTATCCAAACTATACACAATGGGTCATTCGAGAGGGATCTGGTCTTGAGTCTATTGGTGATATTGCTGGTGGAGAATTTGGTCCAGGGGCTACAGGTAGTGGAACAGACATTGCTTCCCAGGAAGTACTCGAAGCGTATGATCTCACATATGAAGATATGAACATCCACCATGGTGGTTTCCCTGAAACAACTGATATGATGAGAAACAACCAAATTGACATGGCCAATATTGTTGTAGGTATCCCAGGTGCTGCAATTGGTGAAATGATCAGTACAGCTAATGGTGTATTAACAAGTATTGATCAAGAACAACTAGACTACTTAACCGAAAACTATCCATACTGGTTCCAATCAGACATCCCAGCCGGGACTTATGACGGACAGGATAACGATGTAACAACTGCTGCGATTGCAAACGTAATGGTAGTAGATGCGTCCGTTCCAGAGGAAGTGGTTTATGAAATTACAAAAGCAATGTGGGAAAGCAAAGCTGAGTTGGAAGGTTCCCATGAGATCTTTAAGCAGTGGAAGATTGAGGATGTGAAGAAAGGTATTCCAGAGGATATTCCATTCCATGATGGGGCTAAGAAGTATTATGAGGAAGCTGGGGTTTGGTAGGAAGTAATTGGTAGTTTTGTCTCTGTGAAATGTTAATAATGAGAATTATAAAGGGTCAATCTGCTTTAGCGGATTGACCCTTTCATTATAGTTAAAAATGATGGTTCTATAATATATGTTGGGATGTTAATATATTTCTGATAACTTGTTAGACTTTATTTATACCAAAATACAAGCACAAAAAGAAAAGGAGAGCGTGTATATACCCTTCTAACATGTCGTTACTAGGATTAAAAGAGTTTATCATTACCAATCATTCGATAAAGACGGGTACTATCAGCGCGCATCCCACCAATGTCTTGTTGTAGACAAGTTACAAATCGAGTCCATTATTTCTACGTACAGATGATTACGCATAACAAAATATTTGGTAGATACACGGTCTTATTTTACAGAAAACGAAGTTATGTTATGTGAAATAAAATTTATTAAGCTAACTACTTATTCTTTGTTTATAGAATAATAGTAAAATTGTTTTGTGGGTTTAATTTACTGAATAAATAAAATTATCTAAAATTTCAAATAACAGCATTTACAATTGTAAACTTTAATATTATAATTAAAGTAAAGTGAGGCCTCACTTTTAAAAATGGAGGATACTGTATGTCCTTAGTTTAGGAAAGAAAAAGTATAAACCTGATTAACTATTTTAAAAAGGTAAAAAGTAATAGTTATAATAAAAGGGGCTATTTTTTTATAATATAAATCCTTTTGGTTGAGGAATTCTATCCAAATCTACATAATAAAGAAGTCTATCTTCGTTTTTAGCTCATAGTTTCATACTCATACTTTTATCAAGAGCAATTATGAATTAATGGTTTTTTTGTTAATTAGGGTGCAAGCAGGATAACTGAAAGCTACAGAACCAGATATATACAATGAAATAAAGTGTTGCTGTATATAAATATATCTGAAAATTCATATTTTTTAACAAGGAGAGGTAAACTATGACAAAGAGAATTGCTGTTTTCGGTGGAAGTGGTGGTAACGGCTCAGCTATTGCCAAGTTAGCTAGTAAGGATGCTAAAGTTACGATCGGGTATAGAAGTAATAAAGAAAGGGCAGAGGCCACAGCCAAGGAGATTCGTGATTCCAGAGGTGATGCTCAAATCTCTGAAGTTGATATTTGCGACGGTGAATCGGTAAGCCACTTTTACAGCACTGTTCAAGAACATTGGGGAGGTATTGACGGAATTGTTTCCGCGACAGGACCCGCATTTTTGTTAACTCCCATAACAGAAATTAACGATGATGAATTCCGTAATGTTATTGAGGCGGATGTAATTGGTTCATTCAATATCTTAAAGCGAGGGATTCCTTTTCTTAAGAAATCTGGTGGAGGTTCAATCGTACTCTTATTGACTACCGCCGTATTGAGGACTCTAGAAGAGGATGCGTTGTCGATGGTGCCCAAAAAGGCGGTTGAGGGACTGATTAAGACTGCTGCACTGGAATACGGAGAAGACGGTATCCGACTCAATGGTGTTGCACCAGGTTCTATTGATCGCCACAGTATTCACTTTCAAGTTGGTAGAAAGCGATCTAGGGTAGCGTCGCAAACCCCTTTAGGGCGAAAGGGCAAGCCTAGCGAGGTAGCTGAATTGGCAGCGTTCCTGTTATCAGATGCCGCGAGTTATATTTCCGGTCAGATTATTGGAGTCGACGGGGGTTTTAGCGCCTGATATGGAAGAGGCGATTGAAGTTCATGATAGTTATAAAAATTCTTTGTTATGAGCCAATGTGAGCGAGCGTGCGATGTGCCAAAAAAGTAGGAATAAACTATAATAAAATATTTTTCAAAGTTTATTTCAGAGAGAAGGAAAGTGTTTTTTTACCTAATTGGAAATAAAGCAAAAAGCTGAGAAAAGGCTATTCATGTTGTGAAAAAGTCGGCTATGATTTTTCCTTTTCAGAAATAAATAGAAAGAGTAGGCCTAAAAGTAATATATCTTAAAGTCTGCAACGGGAAGTGACATATTATCTTCAGTTACCCCCCCATCCAAAATTTTAAAGTGGAGGGGGGATTGGTATGTGTTCAATATACAATAAACTAATTTGTTCTTAATTATATATTAGCAAAATGTATTATAGATAATTCAATGTAAACTTAGAAAACGATTAGAATGGATAAGGGGGGATATTTTATGCGTGAAGCAGTAATTGTAGAGGCTGTCAGAACAGCAGTAGGCAAACAAAATGGGACTCTAAGTAGCGTTCGAGCAGATGAGTTAGCAGCTAAACCACTAATGGAGGTTGTAGCACGTTCTGGTATTACTGCTGATTTAATAGAAGACGTTATCTTTGGCTGTGTTTCTCAAGTTGGTGAGCAAGCTTTAGATATAGCAAGGATAGCATCACTAATGGCTGGTTATCCAATTACAGTTCCAGGAACAACAATTGATCGTCAGTGTGGATCTAGCCAACAAGCTATTCACTTCGCTGCTCAAGCCATTATTAGTGGCGACATGGATGTAGTTGTTGCAGGAGGAGTTGAAAATATGACTCGTATTCCGATGGGATCCACTAGAAATAACGTAAAGTTTAGCGAAGAATTAACATCGAAACATGAAATGATACATCAAGGATTTTCAGCAAATCGAATTGCTGATAAATGGGGGTTCCATCGTAAAGAATTAGATGAATTTTCATTAGAAAGTCATCAAAAGGCTATTCAAGCACGAAAAATGGGTAGATTTGAAAAAGAAATTATGCCCTTAGAAGTCATACTTCCTGATGGTAAAAAAGCGGTAGTTAAAGATGATGAAGGGCCAAGGGAAAATACGAGTCTTGAGAAATTGGCAAATCTTAAACCGTCTTTTCAAGAAGATGGCAAAATAACAGCAGGAAATTCTAGTCAAATCAGCGATGGAGCAAATGCAATTCTATTAATGTCTAGGGGAAAAGCAGAAGAACTGGGAGTAAAACCAAGATTCCGTGTCCTTGCACGTTCCGTTGTAGGCTCTGATCCGACATTAATGCTAACAGGGCCTATTCCTGCTACAGAAAAAGTACTAAAAAAGGCTGGGCTCACAATTGATGATATTGATCTTTTTGAAGTTAATGAAGCTTTTGCTCCTATACCATTAGCTTGGTTGCAAGAAACAGGAGCAGATCCTAAAAAATTAAATGTGAATGGTGGCGCAATTGCGCTTGGGCATCCATTAGGAGCGAGTGGTGGTCGCTTAATGATTACATTGCTAAACGAACTTGAACGTATAGGTGGACGATTTGGTTTACAAACGATGTGTGAAGGTCACGGAATGGCAAATGCAACTATTATTGAACGCTTAGAGTAAAGATTAGATAAATTATATACACTTAGAACATAAATATGGTATGGGGATTCCTGTCCCATCGCTTAGAGTGTGGTCCCTATTCCATTTGGTAATAACACCATGGAACTGCTTATTGGTTGCTGGTGTGAAAAATCGTTGATGTCACTTGATTGAGTTTGTTCCATAAAAGGTAATCAGATACTATTATAAATTTTGAAGAGGATAGGGTTGCTATTGTAATATATATTGACCAGAGGGGATATATTTAGGGAGTGAATGATCTTGCCTGAAACAATACGAACGGAGTTAAAACAAGGAATTTTAACGGTATTTTTAAATCGGCCCGGCATGTTAAATGCCTATAATTCTCAAATGAAAAATGAGTTAGTGGACATATATCAAAAGGCTGACAAAGATGATGAAGTTAGGGTTGTCATTGTAACGGGGATGGGAAAAGCGTTTTGTGCGGGAAAAGATTTACATGAGGGGAGTTCGACCTTTGCTACTGACGATGATCTAGACAGTTATCGTCTTAGTGGAGGTGAGTTAAGCATGGTTGTGTATCTTTTGAAGAAACCTATTATTGCTGCTATTAATGGTCCTGCGGTTGGGATTGGTTTAACAATGACACTACCAATGGATATTCGGGTTGTCAAAAGAAATACAAAAATTGGGTTCAATTTTGCTAAACTTGGATTGGGCCCAGAGGCAGCATCAGGTTGGTTTTTGCCCCAAATTGTGGGAATAGGAAAAGCGTTAGAGTGGGTATATACCGGAAGATTTATTCCTACTAGTGAAGCACTACAACATGGGTTGGTTAACTACGAAGAAGATGATCCTCTTGAAAAGGCATATGAAATTGCAAGAGATATCGTTACCAACACGGCTGCTACTTCTAATAGTTTTTCAAGGCAATTGCTGTGGAAAATGTTAGGAGAACATCACCCTTATACATCCCACCTCATAGAATCAAAATATTTTTATTGGGCTGGTAATAGTGAAGATGCAAAAGAGGGAGTTCAATCTTTTCTAGATAAGAGGCCAGTAAAATTCCCTTTGAAAGGCAGTGATTTACCTGATTTCTTTAATGTAGAGAAGGAGGAAAAAAATAAATGAAAATAGGAGTTTTGGGATCTGGAATAATGGGTAATGGAATTGCTCAAGTTTTTGCAATGAGTGGTTATAATGTAGTCTTAACTGATTTAAAAAAAGAGGCTTTACATCAAGCAAGAATAGATATGGAGCAAAGCCTAACTAAAATATCTAAGAAAAAGGAAAATAATATAAAACCAAGTGATGTATTACAAAGTGTTGTATTTACAACAGATAAAGAACAGCTTGCGGATTCGGATATTGTAATTGAAGCCATTATTGAAAATATGAAAGCAAAAACAAGTGTATTTCGCGAATTAGATGAAATTTGTGATTCAAAAACAATCCTTGCATCTAACACATCCAGTCTAGCTATCACAGAGATTGCTGCAGCAACAAATCGTCCAGAAAAAGTATGTGGTATACACTTTTTTAATCCAGTTCCTTTAATGAAATTAGTGGAGATTATTAGTGCAGAACAAACATCTAATGAAATAGTTGATAGAATATCAAAAGTTATAGAGTCGGTAAATAAGGAATCTATACAGGTCAAAGATACCCCTTTATTTGTAGTAAACCGTATTCTTGTTCCGATGATCTGTGAAGCCATATTTGTTTTTGAGGAAGGGATCGCAACAGCAGATGATATTGATAAGGGAATGAAGCTAGGTGCTGGTCATCCAATGGGTCCTCTTAAGCTAGCGGATATTATCGGGCTAGACACATTGTTATATGTACAAAAAATGTTATTTCAGGAAACAGGTGACTCAAAGTATCGAGTACCTAAACTATTGAAAAAAATGGTTCGCGCAGGTAACTTTGGTCAGAAAACCGGAAAGGGTTTTTATGACTATCCATAAAAACTTAACCCCTTTAGAAAAATAGTGTTGTAAAATTCTAAAAATTCGTATAAAATAAAAGTGAAGATAAGCTCATATTTATTTTTCTTCTGTAGAGAAAAGGAGGGAGGAATTCAATGAATAAATATATACAGGTAAGGGATGGGGAAGAATTAGACCGAGAAATCATTAAAGCATTTATTTTATCGAATTTTGAAAATGTTAAGGATGACAAGTTTGAAGTGAAACAATTTCCCTCAGGTAAATCTAATTTAACCTACTTCATAAAAATGGGAGAATGGGAAGGTGTTTTAAGACGGCCTCCTAATGGACCTTTACCACCTAAAGCGCATGATATGAATCGTGAGCATGATTTATTAAAGAAGCTACACACTGTGTTCCCTCTAGCACCTAAACCATATATTTTATGTAATGATAAAAGCGTTTTAAATTGTCCTTTTTATATAATGGAGCGAATTAAAGGTCATACAATCGATGATGAATTAATCATTCAAAAGAATATGACTAAAGAACAAAAACGTCATATTTCCACTTTAATGGTAGATGCGATTGTAGAACTACATAATGTAGATTACAAACAGGTAGGACTGGAAAAGCTCGGGTTCCCAAAAGGTTTTTTAGAAAGACGGTTAAATAATTGGATTAGTAGATTTAATAAATACAAAACAGAAGATATTGGTGTTTTAGACAATGTAACAAAGTGGTTGAAAAATAATATTCCAAAGGAACAGAAAGCGACATTAATTCATAATGATTTTAAGCTTAATAATGCACTAGTAGATGATAGTTTAAAGCATTTAAATGGAATTGTTGATTGGGAAATGACCACAATAGGAGACCCCTTATTTGATTTAGGTTCTACATTAAGTTACTGGGTGGAAGAAGATGATTCAGAGTTATTAAAAGAGAGCTTAGAAATTACAACCGCACAACCCGGATTTATTACCCGCGAGGAATTTTTACAAATGTACGTAAGTAAAACTGGAAGAGACATATCATCTTTCCTGTTTTATCTTGTGTTAGCTTATTTCAAAATCGCAGTAACGCAACAACAAATTTATTATCGTTATAAAAGTGGTACAACAAATGATCCACGCTTTGCTAGATTTAAGCAAAGTGTACGAAATTTAATTATATATTCTGATCGTTTAATTCAAAATAAAAGAATTTGAGCAGGGGGAATGAACATGTTGATCTATGAAAAAACAAATAAAGTCAAACAATTAGAAAAAGAAATCACGGAATTCATGGAAGAATATATTTATCCATATGAAAAATTATTTGAGGAACAGTTAAATAGCAATGATAACCGTTGGCAAGAAACTCCTATCTTGAAGGAATTAAAAACGATAGCGAAAGCAAAGGGACTTTGGAACTTGTTTTTGCCAGATAGTGAACATGGTGCTGGACTAACAAATTTTGAGTTTGCGCCTTTGTGTGAAATTATGGGTCGATCGTTAATGGCTCCTGAAGTGTTTAACTGTGCTGCTCCCGATACAGGAAATATGGAAATATTGGATAAATTTGGAACTAAAGAACAAAAAGAAAAGTGGTTGAAGCCATTATTAGAGGGTGAAATTCGTTCAACCTTTTGTATGACAGAACCAGACGTTGCTTCTTCTGATGCTACTAATATTCAAACGAGTATTAAAAGGGATGGAGATTCTTATGTTATTAATGGTCGTAAATGGTGGTCATCGGGAATAGCTTATGAAAATTGCGAAATTTTAATTGTAATGGGAAAGACGGATACTACTGCCCCTAAACATGAGCAACAGTCAATGATACTTGTTCCGAAAGACACACCAGGAATTAAAGTAGTACAAAATTTGTCGGTTTTTGGTTATGATGATGCCCCACATGGTCACAGTGAGGTAATCTTTGATAATGTACGTGTACCTGCGTCAAATATTTTGTGGGAAGAAGGAAAAGGGTTTGCGATAGCTCAAGGTAGACTTGGCCCTGGACGTATCCACCATTGCATGCGGTTAATTGGAATGGCAGAACGATCCTTGGAATATTTAATCAAACGAGCAAAAGTGCGAGAAACTTTTGGGAAATCGCTCATTGATCAAGGGGTTATAAGAAATTGGATTGCCCAATCTAGGGTGGAAATTGATCAAGCAAGATTACTAACTCATAAAACTGCCTATATGATGGATACAGTTGGAAATAAAGAAGCTCGTGCTGAAATTGCGATGATTAAAGTGGTTGCACCTTCCATGGCAGTAAAAGTAATTGATCGAGCAATCCAAGTACATGGTGGCGGTGGTGTAAGTGATACATTTCCACTTGCAAAGCTTTGGGCAAAGGCTAGAACGACAAGAATATCAGATGGACCAGATGAGGTGCATAAAAAAACGGTTGCCAAGCTAGAACTAAAAAAATATTCCTGATTATTGACATCGATATGAGTCTAAAACACATAAATTAGGATTATAATTTTCATTTCTAAAGTAAAGGGGTATTCATTATGGATAGATTATTAGATTTGAGCGGGAAGGTTGCTGTAGTTACTGGTGGTAGCAGAGGAATAGGACGACAAATTGTTTTAGATTTTGCCGAGCATGGGGCCGATGTAGTAATTGTTGGACGAAATAAAACAAAATGTGATGAGGTAGCCCAAGAAGTTAATCAAATGGGACAAAAGGGTGTTCCTATTAGTGCGGATGTAGCAAAACAAGAAGATATTGAATCTATTTTTAATTTATGTACAGATGTGTGTGGAAAGGTAGATATTTTGGTTAATAATGCAGGTACTAATTCTACAAATAAAGCTATCAATGTAACGGAAGCAGAATGGGATTATATTTTTGATGTAAATTTAAAAGGATTGTTCTTCTCTAGTCAACAAGCAGCAAAAATTATGATTTCACAAAAGAGCGGAAAAATAATAAATATTTCGTCAGCCGGTGGATCCCGTGCATACCGAAATATTGCACCATATGCTGCTAGTAAAGCAGCTGTTATCCATCTTACTAGATCCCTTTCCAATGAGTGGGCAAGGTATAATATTCATGTTAATTCTATTGCACCAGGATTGATTTCTACAGATATAAATAAAGATGATATAGCAGATCCAGAAGTATTAGATAGAATGATAAAAATGATTCCGCAAAGGCGTTTGGGACACCCGAAGGACATTGCTTCAATGGCGTTATATCTAGCAGCAGATGCCTCAAATTATATTACGGGTCAAACCTTATTTGTAGATGGGGGTAAAACTGTTGAATAAGGAAAAAGTAAAAAAGTAAATCTACTAAATTAAACTAGAATGTTCATTTAATATGTTTCCATTGCTAAAAAAATTGAAGAGATTCTAAGTTTCTAACAGTTTATAGTAAGAGGAGGAACAAAAAGATGTCGATTAAACATGCTGCCGCAATTGTTGGTATTGGTGATGTTGAATTGGAAAGAGGAAAAGTAATAGGAGGAAAATCGGTATTTCAAATACAGGCTGAATCGGCAAAAAAGGCACTAGATGAGGCCGGTATCAGTAAACAGGAAGTAGACGGCCTATTTACCGCAGGTTTGTGGGGATTACCAGGTGTAGGACAATTTCCGTCTGCGGTAATGGGGGAATATTTAGGTATACAGCCTAAGTATTCTGACTCTACTCAGATTGGTGGCTCATCTTTTGAAGCTCATGTCGGTCATGCAGCAGCGGCTATTCAATCTGGTTTGTGTGAAGTAGCCTTAGTAGTTTATGGGAGCACGCAACGTTCTGATGAAAAACGGCTACCAGTAAAGCCACCTGAACTAACTGGTCAATTTGAAACCCCTTTTGGATTACCTAACCCAGTTGGAGGTTATGCTATGGCTGCTAGAAGGCACATGCATCAGTATGGAACTACCTCTGAACATTTAGCGGAAATTGCTGTGGCGACGAGAAAATGGGCACAGTTAAATCCTCAGGCTACAAAACGTGATCCATTGACAATTGATGACGTGTTAAATTCGCAAATGATAAGTGATCCGCTACATCTTTTAGATTGTTGCCTTGTGACAGATGGAGCTGGTGCAATTGTCCTCGTATCCCCAGAACGAGCAAAAGATTGTAAGACACAACCAATATGGTTGCTAGGTCAAGGAGAGTCACACTCACACTGGTCCATTCAAGGAATGCCTGATTTAACAAGCCTTACAGCCGCAAAGAATGCAGCAAAGGTTGCCTTTGAAATGGCGGGTGTTACTCATGATGATATTGATGTAGTGGAAGTTTATGATTCATTTACTATCACAGCATTACTAACGATTGAAGCTTTAGGATTTTGTCGTCCTGGTGAGGGAGGCGATTTCGTTGCGAATCAACGGACAGCACCAGGTGGGGGTTTTCCGCTAAATACCAATGGAGGTGGACTTTCCCATGCCCATCCTGGAATGTATGGGATACATTTGTTAATTGAAGCCGTACGCCAGCTTCGTGGAGAATGTGGAGATAGACAAGTGGAAGATGCCAAACTAGCGTTAGTAAATGGTACAGGTGGAACATTATCAACTGCATCTGTATGTATATTAGGGAGGGAATAAAAATGGATCAAATAACGAAACCAACCCCAATAGCAGATGGTGACTCAGGACCTTTTTGGGAAGGATGCCAGGAGGAAAAACTAGTTATTCAAAAGTGTAAAGAATGTGATAACCACATCTTTTACCCAAGATATGTTTGTCCAAATTGTATGTCTGATGACCTGCAGTGGGTGGAAGCATGTGGAAAAGGTAAAGTTTATTCATATACAATCGCAAGGCGTGCTGCTCATCCTTCATTTAAAGCGGATGTACCTTACGTAGTAGCTTTAATTGAATTAAAAGAAGGAGTTCGAATAATGTCTAATATTATCAACTGTGATGTTGAGGAAGTTGATTGTGACATGGATGTTAGAGTTGTCTTTAAAGATCAAGAAGGAATGTTGATCCCCAAATTTGAATTAATTTAAAAATCAACTCTCTGATATTAATTTTAATAACAAATTTAGTTTTCGCTTTTTAATAGGAGGGAAGAGGAATGAAATTCTCGTATCATCGAGTACAGCAAAAGAAGGATTTTGCAATTGTTCAAATAGATAATCCTCCAGTCAATGCATTAAGTGATGAAGTCAAAGAAGAGTTGCTGACTGTATTAGAATCATTAAAAAAGAATAATAAGGCAATTATTTTAACCGGTACAGGTAATAAAACATTTGTTGCTGGTGCTGATATAAAGGAGTTAGGAAAGCTTGATGAAAATAGCGGAAGAAAACGAGTATTCCGAAGTAAAAAACTATTTTCGTATATAGAGAATTACCCAATCCCTATTATAGCTGCGGTTAATGCACCTGCTTTAGGTGGGGGTTTTGAAGTTGTCATGTGTTGTGATATTTGTATAGCGGTAAAAGAGGCTAGATTCGGTTTACCAGAGGTTGGGATTGGGGTTATTCCTGGTGGTGGAGGGACCCAAAGGTTAACGAATATTATTTCTCCAGGAATGGCCAAACTGTTGATATATACAGGTAAAGTGATTAAAGCTGATGAGGCACTCCAGTTAGGAATAGTTCAAAAAGTGGTTGAGCAAGAGGATTTAATAAATGAAGCGGAGAAAATGGCGGTAAAGGTAACGCAAAAGGCACCTTTAGCCATACAGTACAGTAAAATTGCCATCAATGAAGGATTAAGTGCTAATAAAGAACAAGGTTTTGATAAAGAAGCTGAGCTATTTTCAAAATTATGTGCTACAAAAGATAAAAACGAGGGAGTTCATGCTTTTTTAGAAAAGCGACCTCCCAATTTCAAAGGTGAATAGAAGTTTAATAGTTTTACTTTGATAAATAGGAGGTGCAAGCATGATTGTAAAAGATATATTGACTCACCATGTGAAAGTTAACCCGCATAAAACTGCAATTATTTCCGATGAACAAAACCTTTCATATCAGGAATTGTATTCGAGGGTAAAACGAACTGCAAATCTTTTAACGGATAAATTCCATTTAACAAGAGGTGATCGCTTCGCCGTTCTTTCAAAGAATAGTGGCTATATTCCAGAGTTATATTATGCTACAGCCTATACAGGCATTGTAGGTGTTCCCATCAATTATCGTTTAACTCTGACAGAAATATGTGACTTACTTGAAGATGCAGAAGCAAAATTAATATTTATTGATTCTGACTATAAGGGATATTTGGAGGAAATAACACAAAAAACAAGAATTAACTTTGGAGTTGTGTTAGATACTGATGGTACTCAAGGTGCTATTTCATATAAAGAAGCTATGAATGAATCGTCAGCTGATTTTATAGAAAAACCATTAACTAAAGATGATATTGTATTACAATTTTATACTTCCGGTACAACAGGTCGTCCTAAAGGTGTTATGATATCCAACGGCAACATTATGGCGAATTCTTGGACCTCGGTAGCGGAGGGGAATATTCGTCATTTTGATCGATTTTTAAATGTAGCACCAATGTGCCATATGTCAGCGGGTTCTAGGGTATTTAGTCTTTCATTTGCTGGCGCTACTCATATCATATTAAAAAAGTTTAATCCAGAGCAAGTACTTCAAGTAATGGATAAACATAAAGTGACCCATGCTTTACTTGTACCAACCATGATTTCTAAACTAATTGAAAACAATAAATTTAATAAGAATATGATGGAACATTTAGATATGATTACATATGGAGCATCCCCAATGCCACTTCCTCTTCTACAAGAAGCGATGGATTTATTTCAATGCAACTTTTGGAATGGCTATGGACTAACAGAAGCAAGTCCAATGTTAACAGGACTGAAACCCAGCGATCATCGTTTAGCATTAACGAATCCAAAATATGAAAACACCTTATACTCTGTTGGGAAGCAATTATTAGGTATTGATATAAAAATAGTGAATGAGGATGGCGAAGAAGTAAAACCAGGTGAATCAGGAGAAATAATTGCTAAAGGGCAAAATATTATGAAAGGGTATTGGAAAAATCCAAAGGCAACGGAGGAAACCATAATAAATGGTTGGTTGTACACAGGTGATATAGGTATGAAGGATGACGAAGGATACATTTATATAGTAGATAGAAAAAAAGATATGTTAATTTCTGGTGGCATTAATATATATCCAAGGGAAATTGAAAAAGTTATTGAGGACTTCGAAGGAATAAAAGAAGTAGCTGTAACTGGAATGGCAGATGAAAAATGGGGAGAAGTTCCGGTCGCATTTATTGTGTCTGACCAATCGGTATCCACTGAAGAACTGAAAAGTTGGTTAGCTAATCGTCTTGCTAAATTTAAGCTTCCCAAAGAGATAATTAAAGTGAATGAATTACCCCGTAACACTACCGGGAAAATTCAAAAGCAAAATTTAAAAACTACTTATTTAACTCACCATTAATAGTTAGGGGCGATTGAAAATGAAAAATATTTCTGTCATTGGTGCTGGAATAATGGGACATGGTATTGCACAATTAGCAGCACTAGCCGGGTATAATGTAGTTCTTAGGGACATGAATAATGAACTACTAGAAAAAGGGAAAAATAGCATTGAAATTAGTTTAGATCGCATGATTAAATCAGAAAAAATTACTGAAAGTCAGAAAAGAGAAGCATTATACAGGATTCAGTTGGAAACAGATTTAAAAGAAAGTGTTAAATATGCGGATTTAGTAATTGAAGCGATTCCCGAAGAACTATCATTAAAACAGGATTTGTTTGAACAACTAGATGAATTCTGTTCCTCGGAAACGATTTTAGCCACAAATACATCACAATTAAGTGTAACGTTGATTGGGGCTAAGGTGAGTCGCAGAGATAAAATGATAGGTACACACTTCTTTAATCCAGCAGTTGTAATGAAACTAGTAGAAATTATAAAAGGGCTTGAAACATCAGAAGATACATTGCAAAAAGTAGAATCATTCTGCCAATCTATTGGTAAAGATACTGTCGTATGTCAAAAAGATACACAAGGATTTATTACAACTAGATTATTATTGGCTCAACGATCAGAAGCCTTTCGATTAGTCGAAGAAGGAGTGGCTACAATTGAAGATGTTGATAAGGCCATGAGATTAGCATTTAAACACCCATTAGGCCCTTTTCAATTAGCAGATTTGGCCGGCTTAGATACCGGGTTAAAGGCATTATCTGCTATGGAAGATACATTTGGTGACCGGTTTAAAGCTCCAACATATTTAAAACAGATGGTGGCATTAGGTTATTACGGTAAAAAGAATGGAAAAGGATTTTATAATTATTAATTATAAATAATAAATTCAGAATATTAAGACTTAAAAAGGGGAGATAGTCATGGGAAGAGAGGCTGTTATTGTGGAAGCAAAACGTCTTCCTACTGGAAAGAGAAAAGGTATGTATGTAAATACTCGCCCTGAACATATGCTTAGTTCTCTACTTAAAGGATTAGTAGAAAATGTAGATTTTGACCCGATGGAAATAAAAGATCTCCTAGTGGGGTGTGTAACCCAAACGGCTGAACAAGGAAACAATATTGCAAGAATTTCTGCTCTAATGGCAGGTCTTCCAAAAGAAGTTGCTGCAATGACGTTAAATCGAAAATGCGGCTCATCGCAAGAAGCAATTAACCAAGCTGCACAGGGTGTCATTGCGGGAGACTATGATGTTGTAATTGCTGCGGGTATTGAAAATATGACAAGGGTACCAATAGGGGAAGACAGAGTAGAATCTCCATCTGAATTAACAGATAGGTATGAAATCATTTCTCAAGGTATTTCTGCTGAAAGAATTGCAACGAAATGGGAGATATCTAGACAAGAAATGGATGAGTTAGCTCTTAGGAGTCATCAACTTGCTAGTCGAGCAAGGGAAAATGGAGATTTTAAACGAGAAACTTTACCAATAGAATTAGAAGGAGAATCAGTATCTGATGACGAAGGAATTCGCCCTAACACTAGCTTAGAGAAACTAGGCTCTTTGAAGTCTGCTTTTTCTAATGATGGATTAATAACAGCAGGAAATTCTAGTCAAATTAGTGATGGTGCTGCTGGAGTAATTATTATGTCTAGAGAAAAAGCAGAAGAATTAAATTTAAAACCACGTGCTCGTATTATTGCAAGAGGGGTAATAGGTTCGGATCCCACTTTAATGCTAGAAGGACCAATTCCTTTAACAAAACAAATTTTAGATAAAGCTGGTTTAAAAGTAGAAGATATCGACGTATTCGAATGTAATGAAGCCTTTGCTTCTGTTGTTCTGGCATGGATGAAAGAATATAAACCTAACATAGAAAAAGTAAATCCACGAGGTGGGGCGATTGCTTTAGGACACCCAACTGGTGCAAGCGGTGCCCGTATAATGACAACATTACTTCATGAATTGGAGGATATGGATAAACGGTTTGGTTTGCAGGTCATGTGTTGCGGAGGTGGGATGGCGACAGCAACAATCATTGAAAGGCTTTAAAAATAGAAGGAAGGTGTTGTAAAGGTGAATATACATGAGCAAAAACGAAAACTCCCTCTTGACGGACTTGTTATTTTAGCTGCAGAACATATGGTTGCAGGTCCTATGGCTACACAATTATTAGCTGACATGGGTGCAGAGGTTATAAAGATAGAACGACCTAAAGTAGGAGAGTCAGGTCGCAGAGGTGGACCGTATTTAGACGATTATGATGGTAGTAAAACAGCCTCCACGATGTATCGTGTGAATCGAAATAAAAAGAGTATAACCCTTGACTTATCATCGGATAAGGGGAAAGAAGTATTCAAGCAATTAGCAGAAAATGCTGATGTAGTTGTCGAAAACTTTCGAGCAGGTGTTATGGAAAAATTAGGATTAGGTTATCGTGATTTATCAAAAATTAATGAAAAGTTAGTTTATGTATCCCTTAGTGGATATGGTCATAAAGACATTTTAGCTAGTCCCTATAAAGACTGGGCAGCATATGGAAACATAGCTGAATCTCTGGCTGGTATTACTTATAATTTAAATAGCCGTACCAAGTCAGATGAGGCTGGTGGGTTTCATGGGCTTTCTTTGGGAGATATATTTACAGGCCTTAATGGAGTAATTGGATTACTTGTAGCATTACATGATGCAAAGGAAACAGGTAAAGGTCGATATGTGGACATTGCTATGATGGATAGTTTATTTCTATTGAATGAAAGGCCGATGATGAATTATTTTCTAACAGGGGTAAAACCTTCCCCAGAAACGAATTTTCTCTCCTTTATTGTGGGTGATTTTAAGGCTAATGACGGGTACTTTACGGTAAGTGTATTTGTGGAAAGCCATTGGCAAAGTTTTTGTAAGATTATCGAGAGAGAGGACTTGTTATCTAATCCAGAATTTGATACTCCAGAAAAACGAGGTAGTCAAGTAGAGTCTTTTTTCAGACCTGTACTAGAAGATTGGGCAAGTAAGTATTCTAAGCACCAAGTAGCATCAATGTTTCGTGAGGCTGGAATTGCCGCTGCACCTGTATTGGACCCCGAAGATTTAGAAGAAGATCCTCATATCCAAGCAAGAAAGATGTTAGTGGAATTTCCAATGGGAGAAGGAAAAACGTTAAAAGCTGTAGGGAATCCAATTAAGATGTCTGAGTTATCAGAAGAAGGACAACAAGTACGGCGACCACCAAAGTTAGGAGAGCATACAGGAGAAGTGTTAAGAAAGTATTTAGATTTTGCAGAAGCAGATATCAAAGCTTTAGAAAAAGAAAATATTATTTAAGTAGTTTTAAACATTTTTCATAGATAACAAGTAAAATTCTGTAGAAAGAAAGGTAGGAATTAATAATGGAAAAAAAATCAATTCGTATCGGCTGTGGATCTGGTTATGCGGAAGACAGAATTGAACCCGCTGTTGAATTAGCGGAAAAAGGGGATTTAGACTACCTTTGTTTTGATTCCTTAGCAGAACGTACATTATCCATGGCACAAATGAGAAAATTAAATGATCCTAATACAGGATACGATGTGCGATTAGATGAGCTTGCGTACACTTTTTTGCCTTACGTGGATAAAGGTTTGAAGATAATAGGTAATATGGGAGCAGCTAATCCTAAAGCAGCTATTAAAAGGGTTAAGGAGATTGCGGAAGAGCTTAATTTAACAAATATTCGATTAGCAGCTATTACTGGTGATGATGTAATGGAAAATATTAAAGAAACGGATCCTACAATATTAGAAACCGGTGAACCTCTTAGTCAACTTCCAGGTACCATTGTATCGGCTAATGCCTATGTTGGGGCAGATGCCATTGTCGAAGCGTTAGATAATGGAGCTAACTTTATTATTGGAGGCCGTTTAGCGGATCCTTCCTTATTCTTAGGTCCGATGATTCATGAATTTGAATGGGCAGAAGATGACTGGGATCGAAAGGGAAAAGGAATCATTATGGGGCATGTTTTGGAATGCGGAACACATGTTACAGGTGGAAACTTTGCTGATCCTCCATATCGCGTAGTACCTAATTTACACCGGTTAGGCTTACCATATGCAGTTGTTGATGAAAGTGGCGATGGAGTTGTAAAGATATTAGAGGATGCTGGAGGACTGATGACTACCGAAACATGCAAAGGGCAATTGGTTTATGAAGTACATGATCCTGCTAATTATATAACTCCAGATGGGATAGCTGATCTTCGGAATGTTACTGTAAAACAAGTTGGCGAAGATGAAGTACTAGTGGAAAACGGTTCTGGCAAAGGTCGCCCTGAACAATTAAAGGTTCTAGTAGGTGTGCTAGAAGGATACATTGGTGAAGGAGAAATGTCGTTTGCTGGACCAGGAGCTTATGAACGAGCTAAATTAAGTCAAGAAACATTAGAAAAGCGTTTTGAGCGATTATATAAAAATAATTCGTTAGAAATACGTTACGATATTATTGGTGTGAATTCTATTCATGGATCTGCTGCACCTGAACCCTCAGAACCACCATATGATGTAAGGTTACGCTCGGCCATGAGAACTGAATCAAAGGAAATTGCCGAAGAATGGGCTCATGAGGTGGAATTATTATATTTATTAGGAGGAGCAGGAGCAGGTGGTAACCGTAGGAATGTGAAACAAGTATTAGCAATGTATAGTACATTTATAGATTATGATGATGTTCAATTAAAAGTAGATATGATATAGGAGGGGTAATATGAAAAAAATACCATTACGTGAAATCGCATATTCTCGTTCTGGAGATAAAGGTGATACAGCTAATATTGGTGTCGTTCCATTTGACGAAACCGATTATGAATTAATTAAAGAGCAAGTAACTATTGAAAAAGTACGTGAATTGTTTGGCGAACTAGTAAAGGGAAGTATCACAAGGTATGAATTTGAAGGAATAAAAGCAATAAATTTTGTAATGGAGAATGCTTTGTCCGGTGGTGTATCTCGATCACTCAACCTTGATACACATGGGAAATCTTGGTCAAATTTAATTTTGAGACTAGAGGTTGAAGTACCTTAATGCTTCACCAAATGACCAATTTAATTGAAGGAGGTAGAAATAATGAGAAATATCGGGACGGAATTAGAACAGTTAGCTCACGAATCACCAGATTTAAAATGGCTCTACTACCAAGATGATATTTATACATTAAGTGAGATTTCCATAAAAGCAACAAAAGCAGCTAATTTGTTTTTATCTCTTGGAGTAAAAAAAGGTGATAAAGTGGCTTTACTGCTCTCTAATTCACCAGAATATATTTTTGCTTGGTTCGGACTTGCAAAAATTGGTGCCGTAATGGTACCAATCAACACGTCAACTAAAGGCGAAATGCTCAGTTATATAATAAATCACTCTGATGCTGTTTTGGCAATTGTAGAAGATCAGTTTTTCATGGAATATCAATCTATTTATCCAACATTAGAAAAGGTTCAAAACACAATAGTCCTATCCGATCATCATTCCACAGTAGAAAATAAACCTAACTTCCACCTTTTCGAAAGGGCTTTAAATGCCCAGAGCACCTTTTTTAGAAATCGAGATACTGTTTCACTTGAAAACCTTATGTGCATTCTTTATACATCTGGGACAACAGGTGTACCTAAAGGTGTCATGTTAAGTCAAAATGCTTATATGGAAGCTGGGAATATCTCTGCTAATAAGATTTTTCAATTTCGTCCTAATGACATTATTTATACTTGTTTGCCATTTTTTCATGTTAATGCACAAATGGGTACGACAATGCCAGCACTTTTATCCAAAATTCCAATGGCTATTGGAAAAAAGTTTAGCGCTTCTCAATTTTGGAGTGAAATGAAGAAATATAATGTTACAATCTTTAAGTTTATTGGAGCAATGATTACCATACTTTATAAAACTTCAAAAGATGTTAAATATGATAATCCAGTAAGACTAGGACTTGGTGCACCAGTGCCTAAAGATTTATGGGAACCTTTTCAAGAACGTTTTGGGTTACAATTGTTAGAAGGGTATGGGACGACTGAAACATCAACAGCCTGTATTGCCAATACCCCTAGTAACTTTAGGATTGGATCTTGTGGAAAGCCATTAACAAGCTATGAAGCAAGCATTCGAGATGACAACAATCACCCACTTTCAGCAAATCAGCCTGGTGAATTATGCTTAAAACCTCTAAAAAATCATGTGTTTATGGAAGGCTATTATAAAATGGAGCAAAAAACAAAGGAAGCATTTAGGGATGGTTGGTTTCACACTGGTGACCGTGTTTATCGGGATGAGGATGGTTTTTACTTTTTCATGGATCGGACCAAAGATGTGATTCGTAGAAAGGGTGAAAATATTTCCTCATATATGGTTGAAAAAATCATTAATAATCACCCCAGAGTTTATGAATCTGCTGCTATAGGAGTTCCGAATGAATTAAGTGAAGAAGAAGTTAAAGTTTTTGTAATACCAAAGCCAGGAGAGGCCATTTCTGCACAGGATGTTTATAATTATTGTAAAAAACACATGTCAGAATTTATGCTCCCTAGATATATTGAATTTATACAAGAGTTACCGAAAACACCTACTGAAAAAATTCAAAAATTTAAGTTAAAAGAAATGACAAACGACCAAGCATGGGATGCAGAAAACAGAGTGCATTTAAAATAGGAAAAGAGTATTATATAATTAATTTACAAAAGTTTAAAAAGGGATGAAAGGTGATTGGTATGGTTAATATTTCCAATAAATTGATTGAACCCAAAACGCAAAAAGGGAAGATGATGAAAGATAAACTAAAAAAGGCTGCAACTGTAGTCTATGGTGAAAAGGGCTATATAAATACGAGAATAATCGATATCACGACTGAAGCAGAAATATCGGAGGGGAATTTTTATAGATACTATTCAAATAAAGATGAAATACTAGTAGATATTATTAACGATATGATTGATGATATTTACGAAGAAAGTAAAATACATGGAAGTCTAGATTCGAAGCAGAAAATAAGACTATCAACTAGAGCATTCTTTAAAGCAATAAAAAAACATGCGAAATTATACAATGTCTTAATTCAGGTTTCAAGTTTTGATCATTTTTATCGTGAAAAACACAAAGAACTTCGCCAACGTTTTATACACAATGTACGCAGAACTTTTGAAAAAGAAGGTGTGAGCAAGGAAGTTAATTTAGACTATCTAACAAGTGCGATTGCAAGCATGATTCAACAAACAGCATATAATTGGTGTGTATTAAGTGGAGATGATTCATTTAATTTAGAGGAACTAAGTGATTCAGTATCTGACATATGGTTGCAAACGATTAAAAATAAAAGTGGAACTAATTTTGGAGGGAAATAGTTCCTATGGATATTTACAAACATGAACATAATTTATTTAGGAAGTCTTTCCGTAAATTTTTACAAGAAGAGATTGTACCTTTTCACGATAAGTGGGAGGAAATTGGAGCTGTACCTAAGGAAATTTGGCATAAATTAGGGAGATATGGTTTCCTTTGTCCGTGGGTCGAAGAAAAATACGGTGGGTTTAGTACAGGTTTTGAGTACTCCGCAATAATTATAGAGGAATTAGGTAAAGCTGCTGTGGATATCGCTATTCCATTACACAGCGATGTTGTCACACCGTATATTTCAAAATATGGTACTGAAGAACAAAAGCAAAAGTGGTTACCAAAATGTGTGAGTGGAGAAGTAACTCTTTCTATTGGAATTACTGAACCGAATACAGGCTCAGACGTTTCTAGTATAACCACATATGCAAAAAAAGATGGAGATACTTATATTATAAATGGGCAAAAGGTATATATTTCCAATGGGCTTAATAGTGGTGCTACCGTCTTAGCATGTAAAACTTCCCTTAACGAAGAAAAACCACATAAGGGAATTAGTTTAATTATAGTCGAGGAAGGAATAGATGGTTTTACAAAAGGTAAAAGTATGAAAAAACTAGGCAGAAAGGCATCAGAAGTTTGTGAGTTATTTTTTAACGATTGTCGGGTACCAGTTCATAATCTACTAGGAAATGAAGGAGAAGGGTTTACTTATTTGATGGAGAACTTAAAACAAGAAAGATTAGTTCAAACAATACGATCACAAGCAGAGTCTGAAGAAATCTTAAATTTGACCTTAGATTATACCCGAAATCGTAGAGCTTTTGGGAAAAATATTAGTAGTTTTCAACATAATCAATTTAAATTAGTTGAGTTAGCAACCGAAATTGAACTTGGTCGAACCTTTGTAGATAAAATTCTTATCGATTACTTAGAGGGTCATGAAGATGAAAAACAAATAGCTATGGCCAAATGGTGGATTACAGAAATGGCAAATCGTGTAGCATATCACTGTTTACAACTTCATGGTGGGATCGGATATATGGAAGAATACCCACTTGCTCGTCGTTTTCGTAACGCACGAATGGACACGATTGCAGCTGGTACAACGGAAATTATGAAGGTTATAATTTCTAAAAAGTTAAATTTATAATACAAGTTTGTAAATTACTAGATATAGATGACATGTACGTTTAAAATTGTCAGAAAAAATAAAATTATCTAATGATTAGCAAAAATCAATTTACAACAATTGTGAAGTGATTTATAATATAAATTAAAAGTGAGCTCACTTTAATTTAAGGGAGGTTTTCATTTTATGTCTGATGAAGTGAAAAATGGGTCAAGGACTTTACCTGTAATTGATTGTGATATTCACCCAAACCCTGTACGCAAACGGGATTTATTGCCATACCTCGATGATTATTGGCGTGATTATATGATTGCAAGTAAGTTTCGGGGTCATTTACCTACAGTAGATTTCACGATCCCAGTAAATGGAGGGCTGCGAGCAGATAGTAAAACTCCTGGAGGAGGTCCGGCTTGTTCGTCAGTGGACTTCTTTAAAGAACAGGTAATGGATGAATTTAACTATTCCCACGCAATTTTGTTCACCGATGGTACCTTCTTTATATCTGGTGCGCCTCAACGTGAAATGGCGACAGCTTTGGCTCCTGCTTATAATGATTGGCTGATTGAACATTGGTTAGAAAAGGATCCAAGACTCTTTGGAACTGTTCTGATAGCTGCACAGGACCCTGAAGCTGCTGCTAGAGAAATAGACCGATTAGGTAGTCATCCACAAATGGTTCAAGTGGGACTCGGTATTCACGCACCATATGGAGGATGGGGAGACCCTCGTTATCACCCTATCTGGGAAGCGGCAGTTCGAAATGATTTGGTCGTTACGTTCCATGTAACAGTAGGCCCAACAGGGTTATTTAAATCAGGACCAATAGGACCTCCACGTTACTTTGTAGAAACGCAATCAACCCATTCTCTAACTTACCAAGCTCAAATGGCAAATATGGTTTTTGCGGGTGTATTTGAAAAGTACCCAGATCTGAAAGTAGCCTTTATCGAAGCAGGATTTGCATGGGTTCCAGGATTAATGTACATGTTAGATACTCAATGGCGTGCTGTTAGAAGGGAAGTTCCTTGGGTGAAAAGACCACCTAGTGAATATATTAAGGAACACTTCTGGTTTGGAACCCAACCAATGATTGAACCGGAGACAAAGGACTCTAAACATTTAGAACAATTAATTGATATGGTTGGATCTGACAGACTGTTATTCGCTTCTGATTATCCACATTGGGAGTTTGATTCTCCAATTGGTGCATTAAAAGGACTAAGAAAAGATACAAGGGATAAAATCAAATATTATAATTCAAAAAAGCTATTTAAATTGCCTGATTCAGTTAATTTAGTTTCATCACAAGGAGATTAATCATGCTTAATAAAGAAATACTAGAAAACATTCGAATAATTGATTTAGGTACTGTCATTGCTGGTCCTCAATGTGCTGGACTTCTAGGTGACTTTGGAGCAGAAGTTATAAAAGTCGAACGTCCGAAAAATGGTGACCCTGCAAGAAGGCTAGCTCCCATGAAAGATGGAGCTAGCCTATGGTGGAAGGTAATGAACAGAAACAAAAAATCTATTACTCTGAATCTTAAAAGTAAAAAAGGCAACGAACTTATGAGAAAGTTAGTGGAACAAAGTGATGTTCTAATTGAAAACTTTCGACCCGGTGTTTTAGAAAAACTTGGTCTCTCTTGGGAACAATTACAAGCCATTAATCCAAATTTAATATTGCTACGTATAAGTGGGTATGGCCAAACGGGACCAAAAGCAAGTCTTCCTTCTTTTGGTCGTGCTGCTGAGGCCTATAGTGGTGTTCAGTATATTACTGGTTTTCCTGATGGGCCTCCAGTACACGCTGGTTTCTCAATGGCTGATTCTGTAACAGCATTAATGGGTGCTTACGGTGTTTCACTAGCACTATATGAGCGTCAGTTTAATAACAAAGGGGGACAGGTGATTGATCTGGCTCTTTTTGAAAGCCTTTTCCGCCTTGTTGAATTTCCAGTAGCCATGTATGATCAATTAAATAAAATTCAAGAACGAAAAGGAAATCAGCACCCTGGAAGTCAACCAATTAACACATATAAAACAAAAGATAATCAATGGATTACGATTTCAGCAGCAACTGATCAGACTGCAAAACGATTTTTGAAAGCTATTGGAGGTGATGAATTAGCAAATGATCCTAGGTTTATTACGAATGAAAAACGTGTAGAAAACATTGAGGTGTTAGATAGGATTATAAAAAAATGGATGCTCAATAGAACTTTTTCCGAAATTGAAAAATTGCTTCATGAAAATGATGCTGCTTTTTATTCTAAGGTGATGAACATGCAAGATTTGTTTGAATCAGATCATATAAGGGCAAGAGAAGGTATTGTATCTGTGGAAGATGATGATTTTGACGAGCTAAAAATGCAAGGTGTTGTTCCGAAGTTTTCAAGAACAGCCGGTAAAGTAAAGCATACAGGACCGAAATTAGGGGAACACAATTTGGAAGTGTATTCAAAGTTATGTGGTATTGATAAAGATGAATTAAGTAAATTGAAAGACGAGAATGTAATTTAATCTGAAGAAATGAAAGCGATACCAATTAGAAAGTAATGGATTGAGGGTGATGAATTGTCTAGAATCGATGAATATTTAGCGGGAGTTGAGGCTGGAAAGACACGGAAACTGATTATTTTTATAGTAGCAGTTATGTATACGTCCTTTCATTTGATAACTGCCGGAATCTTTTCCTTAACATCCTTAATTCAGACTAGCATTCATGTTGGGTTTGGTTTGCTATTGGTTTTTTTATTGTTCCCAATTTCTAAAAAGCATATTTTAATGAAGGTTATTGATTATATTTTTATACTAATAGCAATTTATGCAAGTGTATATGTTGTTTTAAATTATGAACGGTTCATTGCTGATCCTTTTGGCTATAGTTCATTAGATATATTGATAGGAACTCTTCTAATCATTACTATACTAGAAGCAGCAAGGCGCACAGTTGGTTGGTCTGTACCTATTCTTGCATTAATTATGATAACGTACACAACAGTTGGACATTTAATTCCGGGACAGTGGGGGCATGGGGGATTAAATTGGGAATATATTGTTTCAGGATTGTTTATGACAAACACAGGAATTTATGGACAAATTGTGCTAATTACAGCAACTGTTGTCGCAATATTCCTAATATTCGGAGCTGCTTTGGAAGCTACAGGAGCTACGGACAATTTTATTGGGATTGCATTAAAACTTACTGGTCGTTCAACTGGAGGTCCTGCTAAAGTCTCTGTTGTATCTAGTGCGTTGTTTGGGACAATATCAGGAAACGCAGCGGCTAATGTTGCCGTAACGGGAAATTTCACTATTCCCATGATGAAAAGATTACATTATCCAAGTCACTATGCAGCAGGTGTAGAAGCATCTGCTTCAACATTAGGGCAAATTATGCCACCAATTATGGGAGCATCAGCCTTTATTATGGCACAGTTTTTAGGCGTTTCTTATATAACCATTATAGTAGCAGCTATAATTCCAGCGCTTTTATTTACATTAGGTATTTTTATGACCATACATTTTGATGCTAAAAAAAGAAATTTACAATCTGTAGAAACTCTGTCCAATAAAGAAGTAGGTGATGGTAAGAAATTATACATCCCAAGTTGGCGAGAATTATTGAGTTTAAACAGTATTGGAATACTCGTATTACCAATTGTTATTCTATTGTATTTAATAGGAGATGGGTACACAATTGCCTTATCATGTTTCTATGCTATTGTTACATCTATTGGACTTTTTTTGATAAAAGATTTCCGTCTGAATGGTCTAATGACACGTCTATCAGCGTCTATTAAACTTTTTACATTAGGTGCTAGATCACTTGCAACCATTGTTCCCTTAATAGTTTGTGCACAAATTATTGTTTCTTTGCTAGGTAAAACAGGGTTAGGAGTGAAACTTGGCAACTTAATTGTAAGTATAGGTGCAGATAGTTTGCTCCTCTCATTATTCGCAGCAATGTTATTTTCATTAATACTTGGTATGGGTGTTCCTACAACTGGTGCATATGTTTTAGGCGCTTCGATGGCTGCACCTGCCTTAATTGAATTAGGAATTGTTCCTATAGCCGCTCATTTCTTTGTTTTATATTTTGCTGTGATTTCCGCAATTACTCCTCCAATTTGCACAGGAATTTTTATCGCTTCAGGTATAGCGGGATCCAGCTGGCTAAAGTCTGCAATAACAGGATTGCGACTATGCTTTGCAGCATTCATTGTCCCATTCATATTTGCCTATAATAGCAATCTAATGTTAATCGACGGTATAAATGCCGATATCTTATTGCATATTACTTCAGCAATTATTGGTGTAGTTAGTTTTTGTGCAATGTCTTCTGGATACTTAATTCGTACTAATAATTACTTTGAAAGAATTCTTCTTGGTATAGCTGCCACAATGTTAATCGTCCCAGTCTGGTATATGAGTACTATAGGTTTTGCATTAGTTTTAATGGTTCTCATATTCCAGTTCCTTCAGAACAATATGTCAAACAATACGACAGGTGATTTTGCCCAATCATCTAAAGATTAATTAACAGTCCAATTGCAAGCGCTTTTAAAAATATTTAAATGTTTTAATGGAATTTTATGGGAGGTAAGGCTATTGAAAAAAATCTATTTTTTTAGTTGTTTTTTGTTTTTATTAATGTTTCTGGTTGCATGTAGTAATGGTGACTCATCCAAATCTAATGGCTCTCAACAACAAGATGAACAAGAGAAAGTCAATGAAAATAGTAAAACAGATTCTTCAACCTCAACAAGTAATGAGGAATATGTACTTAAATTAGCCCATGGCTTTCCGACTGGTGCATTTCATCATACATTTATGGAATGGTTCGCTGAGGATGTACATAACCGAAGCGATGGAAGGTTAACAATTGATATTTTCCCAAGTGGACAATTAATGCCGCCTGATCAAGAAGTTCCAGCTATTCTACAAGGACAAATTGATATGAGTCACTCAAGCTCTCCGGTGTTAGCTGGTTTTGATCCGATTTGGAATGTGTATGAGTTACCATTTATTTTTGATTATGATCCTAAAGATCCAGGTGTATTTCTAGAAAATAGAATTAAATTTAACAACACTGAAAATGGCGGACAAAAAATTGCAGAATTAATGGAAGAAGAGGGTTTAAAAGTTATATCATTAGGCTTTACTGATATGTTTGGATCCGTATTTACCACGAGTGTTGATAATTTAGTTACGGGTCCAGAAAGTGCAGAAGGATTAAAGCTAAGAACTCCAGGTGGAATGATTGGTCCAGAAACAGCAAAAGCAATTGGAGCAAGTAGTACCACGATTGCTGGGTCAGAAGTTGTCACTGCCTTACAACAAAATGTTGTCGATGGTTTGCTAACAACCCCTTTGTATGCTTATGATGCAAAGCTACCGATAAAATCATTTTCAGTTGTTCCACTTTTTAATAGCGTAACTCCAGTAATAATGTCTCTAGAAAAATTTGAATCCTTACCTAAAGAACTTCAGGATGTACTTGTTAAATCAGGTACAGCTTTAGAGCAATATGCAAAAGAAAAAGTGAATAAACGAGCCTTAGAAGTTTATTCTAGCATGGAAGAGGAAGGCGTAGAGGTATACTACCCATCAGAGGAAGAGATACAGGCATGGAATGAGGCTACTCAACCGGCAAGAGAACTCTTTAAGAAAGAAGTAGAAGGTGGAAGTGAATTGTTAGAAACACTTGAATCTATAAAATAGTATTTAACTAGGTATTTACCATTGGTTACGAATTAATTACCAATGGTAAATACCCAAAAAAGGGTGTGGAAATATTGAGCAAGCTACAAAAAGTTAAAGCTTCTTCCCGACATTTAGATAACGGCCTAGAAATGATAGCATTATTCTGCTTATTAATAAGTGTTTTTGGCGCCATTATTAGTGTTTTTTTACGCTATGTATTTGGTATATCACTTCAAATAGTCGAAGAAATATGTCGATATACAATTATTTATGGAGTATTTGCTTATATAGGACCATTAATTAAGCGGAACGCCCATTTGAAAATGGATCTTTTAAAGAATCTACTTAAAGGAAAGATGAAGTATCTTAACAATCTTGTAATCAGTGTAATTTTATTTGCCTCCTTTATTTTTCTACTTTGGTCCAGCATCATTTGGACAAAATCTTTATTTGATATGCAAATCACGACTGTAGCAGGGACAATGTTAATGTTTATACCAGCACTTGCCATACCAATGGGGATGTTTTTAGGATGTTTATATTCAATGCTACAAATTGTTATTGATTTTTTATCATTTAAGCAATCACAAAAATTAGAAGAAACTACTTCCATTGATTCAGGATTAAATTAAAATAATATATTTTGCAAAAATAATAGATTGTAAGCTTTGGCTAAAAACGTAAAGGGGGTATAAACGTGTTAATAATAGGTTTTTTCATCTTTTTAATTCTACTAGTAATTGGAGCACCTATTTGGCTAGCGTTAGGCATGAGTGGGGGTTTCTGGGCATTTATCCAAATGGGATTACCAACAGAGAGTATTTCCTCACAATTTTTTATCGCAACAAACTCATGGATATTGTTAGCTGTACCCTATTTCCTCCTTGCAGGTAATTTAATGACATATATGGGGCCCGCTGATAAGATGTTTAAATTCATCAATAACCTTGTTGGTCATTTGCCAGGAGGGTTACCATCTGCAGCTGTTGTCACAGCAGCTATATTTGGGGCGTTATCAGGGTCTTCAGTGGCTACAGTAATTGCAGTTGGATCAATGGCTATTTCTCAAATGGTAAAGTTGGGCTACTCAAAGGAAAATAGCTATGGGGTCATCGCAGCTTCAGGAACTTTAGGCCAAATGATTCCGCCGAGTATATTTATGATTTTATTTGCTGCATCTACTCAGTTAGACCCAGGGCAACTTTTTATAGCAGGAATAGTACCTGGTATTTTTATAGCTTTTGTTTTAGTAATAGTAGCGATAATTATAAGCTTTCGAGATAAAACAGAGCGTCCTAAACGGGCTAGTTTATCAGATATGATTTCGTCATTTATAAGTGCATTACCCGCTTTGATCATGCCGGTAGTTATATTGGGGGGGATATATGGTGGAGTATTTACTCCAACCGAAGCCGCCGCAATTGCCGTTTTTTATGTTTTAATCATTAGTTTAGTATTTAGTAGAAAAGAATTTACATTAGCTAATTTTAAGAAAAGCCTAATTAGCACAATGGTTACTACTTCTATTATCTTCATTTTATTAGGCGGGGCTCAACTATTCTCAACAGCTATTACATTTTTACAAGTTCCTCAGTTTATAACGGAATTTGCTGTGAATTTAAATGTACCTGATTGGACCATTATGTTAATGATTATTGCAACCTTTCTATTTTTTGGAATGTTTTTAGAAGCCATTCCTATTATGTATATTACAATACCAATTTTATATCCTACAGTTCTTTCATTAAATTATGATCCTATACATTTCGCTGTTATTACAGTTGCTAGCTTAATGATAGGTCAAATTACACCACCTATTGGTTCAAGTTTATATGCTTTAAGTGGCCACTTTAAAGAGAACATGGGAGTTGTAGTTAAAGGTTCTTATCCATATTTGATTGGACTAATTATAGCTACGTTAGTTATCTTGTATGTGCCATGGCTTAGTACTTTCATATTCGAATAATATTTTTGCTCAGTAAAACATAAAAGTAAAAGTGAGTTCACTTTATCTAAGTTTCTATATTATTCACATAATGCTTATTAATAAGGGGGAATTTTGGTGAAAAAGTATTGGTTTATTTTATTTGTATTAATCGTTTTTTTGGGAGCATGTAACAGTGAGTCTAAAACTACAGAAAATTCAATTGAAAATGGTCAAACTACAGAAACTTCAGAACAAACAAATTCAGAGGAAGAAGAAGAATACGTTTTGAAATTGGCTCATGGTTACCCAACAGAAGCATTTCACCATACTCATATGGAATGGTTTGCAGAGGAAGTTAAAAAGCGAAGTGATGGTAGATTAACCATTGATATTTTCCCAAATGCCCAATTAATGCCAGCTGATCAGGAAGTACCAGCAATTTTACAAGGTCAAATAGATATGAGCCATTCTACATCACCACAACTGACAAGTTTTGACCCAATATGGAATGTATATGAATTACCTTTTATTTTTGATTATGATCCTGAAGACCCTAGTTACTATCTTGATCTTAGAGATGAGTTTAATGACAGTGAAAATGGCGGACAAAAGATTGCACAGAAGATGGAAGAAAAAGGCATTAAGATTTTAGCATATGCTTATACGGGTACTTTCGGTTCTGTATTTACAAATGAAAAAGATAAATTAATTACAGATCCGGCTAGTGCTGAAGATTTAAACATCAGATCCCCAGGCGGAATTATTACACCTGAAACTATTAAGGGAATGGGAGCTAATAGTGTTACTTTAGCTGGTACTGAAGTTGTTACAGGCTTACAACAAAATTTGGTGGATGGTCTTTTAACATCTGCACAATATGCGGCAGATGCTAAGCTACCGATTAAAACTTTTACAGTGGCACCTTTGTTTAATCCACTTACACCTGTTGTGATATCTTTAGAAAAATTTGAGTCCTTACCATCAGACCTTCAAGATGTCCTTGTGGAAACTGGTCAAGATTTAGAAAAATACGTAAATGAAGTGGTAACAGAAGGAGAATTAGCAGCATTTGAAAAATTAGAAAACGAAATGAATGTGGAATTCTACTATCCAACGGATCAAGAGATAGAAGAATGGAGAGAAGTTACCAAGCCATCATTAGAAAAATTCAAGAATGAAGTAGAGGGTGGAGCAGAGCTTCTTGAGGAATTAGAAAACTTCCAATAATGCTAGATATAAATATTTTTGAAAGGATGATAGAAAATGAGGTTAAAAAACAAAGTATCTATTATTAGTGCAGGAGCATCTGGAATGGGAAAAGCTGGAGCATTGAAGTTTGCGAAGGAAGGATCCATTGTCAATATTTTAGATCTTAACCAAGAAAACGGTGAAGAAATTGTAAAAGAGATTCAGGACAATGGTGGAGAGGCAAACTTTTTTAAAACGGATATGTCTAATTTAGCAGAAATGAGGGATACAGTAGAAGAAATTCATAATAGATATGGGCGAATCGACGTTCTCTGGAACCATGTAGGTACACCAGGGCCATCAGGTTTAGAAACTGTTGAAGAGGAAGAATTTGATTTCACTATGGATTTAAATTTGAAAAGTGGCGTTTTCATGACTAAATATGCTGTACCTTATATGAAAGAGCAAGGCGGATCTATTATCTTTACAGCTTCTATTTCAGGATATGTAGCATCTCCTTTTAGCCCTGTATATGCGGCAAGTAAAGGAGCTGTTGTTAGTTTAGTAAAATCGTTAGCAGTTAGATTAGGGGAAAATAAAATTCGTGTAAATGCCATTTGCCCTGGTTTAACAGATACACCAATGTTGAAACAATTTCTATCTAGAACGGAAGATGATGATTTTGAAGAAAATAAAAAGGCTTTTCTGAAGAACATTCCTCTTAATAGACCAGCACAACCTACGGATATTGCAAATTCGGCAACGTTTCTAGCTTCAGACGAGGCGTCATTTGTAACAGGAATTAATCTCCCAGTTGATGGAGGGTATACAGCTCATTAAGGGTTATAAAGTAGAAAAATACTTAACTTAAAAGTAAAGGGTGAGTTTTTCAAAATGAAGGAAATTAATAAACTTTTTATTGGTGGAGAATGGGTTGAAAGTGCTTCAGGAAGAATGATCGAAGTTGTCGACCCTGCTACAGAAGAGGTATGGGCCAGAGTCCCAGAAGGAAATGGGGAAGATATTGATCGAGCGGTAAAAGCAGCCCGCCAAGCCTTTGACAAAGGCCCATGGAGAAGGATGAGCACCTATGAACGGGCTGAATTAATGCGAGAAATGGCTAGTTTACTTAAATCAAACGCTGAATTTTTAGGTGAGATAGAATCAAGAGAAACAGGAAAACCGGTTCATCGTACGAAGCAAGATGCAACTGGTCTTCACCAATGGTGGCATTATTATGCAGGAATGGCAGATAAAATTCAAGGTGAAACAATACCATTTGAAGATGATAAACATATCTTTACTGTTCGTGAACCACTGGGTGTTGTGGGTGCTATTACTGCATGGAATGCTCCTCTGCAATTGATTACTATGAAACTATCTATGGCTTTAGCAGCAGGGAATACAGTTGTACTTAAACCTGCGGAAACAACGCCAGTAAATGCATTTGAGATTGCAAAATTAGTAGAAAAAGTTGGCTTTCCACCAGGTGTTATAAATGTTGTACCTGGCTATGGAGAATCTGCAGGTCAGCGATTAACTTCACATCCAGATGTAGATAAAATTTCATTTACTGGAGATAGTGCTACTGCTAGAAAAATCATGCGTGCTGCAACAGGTAATTTAAAGAAATTAAATTTTGAATTAGGTGGTAAATCACCACAAATTATTTTCCCGGATGCAAATTTTGATTCTGCTTTTGAGTCAGCAGTAAGTCATGGTTTTGATTATACTGGCCAAGCATGTACCTTAGGTTCTAGAGTATTAGTTCATGAAGATTTATATGATAAGTTCCTTGAACGATTTAAGGAAAGAGCAGAGCAAATTAAAGTTGGAAATCCTTTAGAAAAAGTGGATATTGGACCACAGGCAAATAAACAGCAATTAGAAAAAACACTAAATTATATTAAAATTGGTCAAAAAGAAGGAGCAAGATTAGTTGCTGGTGGTAATCGCCCTTCGGTTGACAAAGGATATTACGTCAATCCTACTGTTTTTGCTGATGTAAATCCGGAAATGAGAATTGCACAGGAAGAGATATTTGGTCCAGTTGTAACTGTAATCCCATTTTCCACAGAACAGGAAGCAATTGATATTGCTAATAATGTTTCCTATGGATTAAGTGCTGGTGTTTGGACGAAGAATTTGGCACGTGGTCATCGAATGGCTAAAGAGCTTCGCGCTGGAACAGTTTGGCTGAATACGTTCAGATATGTCCGGTGGGTTGCTCCTTATGGGGGATACAAGGCAAGTGGATGGGGAAGAGAAAATGGAACCGAAGCCATGAAAGAATTCACCCAAGTGAAAACAGTTATGGTAGATTTGAATGAATAAAATGTGAGTAGGTAATGACAAGAGTAATTAAAGGTGGTGAGGTATTCTTATGGAATATAATGATTCCCCAAAACGGGTTGCTATTATTGGCGGTAGCGGTGGTATTGGTAAATCTATCGCAAAACGTATAGGTAAGGAAGCCCTTGTAACAATTGGTTATCATGCAAATCAAGAAGATGCAGAAATAATTGCTAAAGAAATAACCAATGATGGAGGAACCGCTGATATTGGGAAGGTAGATATGCGAGACCCCCAATCGGTTCATCGATTTTTTGAAAAGACACAGGGTTCTTGGGGTGGGATTGATGCCATCATTTCTGCTACGGGAACTCCATTTCGTATTTGCCCATTAACAGAGATAACAGACTCTGAGTTTCAAAATGTAATAGATATTGATGTGATTGGAAGTTTCAATATTTTAAAACAAGGGATCCCCTTTCTTAAACAGGAAGGGGGAGGCTCTATTGTTCATCTTTTAACCACAGCTGTATTAAGATCTTTGGAAAATGATGCGATGTCATCTGCTCCTAAAATGGCTGTTGAGGGCTTGATTCGTAGTGCTGCACGCGAATATGGATCAAGCCATATAAGAATAAATGGGATTGCCCCCGGAGTAATTGATTCGATTAGTAAACACAAAGCACATAAAAAAACAGGCGAATTATCACCTGCAGCAGCTAACGTTATTTCTCAGACACCAATGGGACGCAAAGGAAAAACGAGGGAGGTTGCTGATGTCGCAGCATTCTTAATATCAGATGCTTCTACTTATGTTAGTGGGCAAATCATTGGAGTAGATGGAGGCTTTAGTGCTTAACAATAACCCACTACTTTCAACAAAAAGTTTTTCAAACCCCAAGTCAGATAAGAAAGAAGCTTGTTGTTAATGATAGCTACAACCCAATAATGGGGAGTGATACCATTTGAAGGAAATTTTAAATGATAAAATGGTTACAATGGTAGGTCATAAACCAAAAACACTGGATGAAAGGATCCAACGTTTAGAGGATATTCAATCCATTAAAGAAGTGATGTATCAATATACACGTCTTGCAGATTTACGTGATCCAAAAGGGATGATGTCCTGTTTCACAAATGACAGCATAACAAGTTTCATAGTTACAGATGAAGAAGGAAATACAGAGGAGAAACTATTTACAAAAAAGGATACCTACGATTACTATGAAAAAATTTTAAAGCAAATGATTAGCGGGAGTCATCATATTACTAATGAACAGTTTTTTTTCGAAACAACTGACAAAGTAATAGGATATTTATACATGTATTCGTGGCTACATTTTAAGGATTCTTCTAAAAAGGATTTACATCGGTGGGGACGATATGAAGTTTCTTATGTTAGAGAAGAAGATGAAGAATGGCGTATTCAGACTTTACGATTATTAGCAGCGGGTGAACTTAATGGGAACAGAATTGCAGAACAATTTGATAGATCATGGCCACCCGAAATTTTAAAAGAAGAAAATTCGGGAAAATCTTAAAAATATTCATCTTTTCATATCTAAATAGAAGGGATGTGGATAAATGAAGTTAAAAGGAAAAAGAATTATTGTTACAGGAGGAGCACGTGGAATGGCAGCCAGTATAGTACGTGCTTATGCTCAGGAAGGTGCGCAAATTGCATCTATTGATATTCTAGATATAGAAGGACAACAAGTAGCTGATGAAGCAACGAAAATGGGACCAGGGAAGGTAGACTATTACCACTGTGATATTTCAAGAAAAGAAAATGTAGAGAATACGTTTGAAATGGCTACTCGTAAAATAGGCGGGCTAGATATTTTAGTGAATGCTGCTGGAGTGAACCAAATTCGTAGACCAGAAGAACTAACCGAACAAGACATTGATTTAATTTTTCATGTGAATGTGTATGGAACCATCTATACAAACAAAGCTGCATTTAAGTATTTAAAAGAAAAAGGAGGAAGAATTATTAATTTTTCTTCCGTCGCAGGTCTAAATCCTTATCCTGCAGGGGCTCATTATTCTGCAACAAAAGGTGCTGTAGCTTCATGGACTAGGTCTGTTGCACATGAATGGGGGAAGTATCATATTACCGTTAATGCGATGGCCCCGGCTTTGTGGACACCAATGTATGAAGAAAGACGATCCCAAATGAATCCAGAAGAACTAGAAGACCATGACAATGGATATAAAAAGATGATTCCAATAGGGGGTAAATTAGGTGAACCAGATAAAGACTTTGCCCCAGTAATGATTTTTTTTGCTAGTGACGATTCCCGTTTTATTACAGGACAGATTATTCCGGTTGATGGTGGATTAGTTTCCACACGTTAACAAGAAAAAAATACAAAATTTTTAGAAAAATTAAAAAATAACATTTACAATAGTGAGGGGATTGTTTAAAATAAAATAAAAGTGAACTCACTTTATGTTTGTGGAAGCATTATAACTATATGGTGGACATTAAAGGGGGGGGAAGGGATAAACCATCATTTGTATATATCTTTCTTGAATAACTCCACTTATAAACTCCATGTAAATAAAAGTAAATAACACATTATGAATCAAAGTATTTTAACTAATGAACGAAATGGGAGGTAAACTCATGGAAAAACATGTTTTATGTGATAAAGAAAAGTTAGAAATTGGGGATAAAGAAATATTTCAAGTTGGTAGAATATCGATTGTATTAATTCGAACGGAAGATGGGTTTCACGCAATGAGAAATGTTTGTCCTCATCAAGGTGGACCACTTGGAAAAGGAGCTTTGCAAGGTGCTGCCTTACCTTCTGATGTAGGAGAATATTGTTATGACAAAAAGAGGGATGTTCTCTATTGTCCGTGGCACCATTGGGATTTTGATGTCAAAAATGGTTGTTCCATTCGAAATCCTGAATCAGTTAAGGTCAAAACTTATAAAGTATCAGTTGAGGAAGAGAGTGTTGTTCTGTATAAGTGAAAAAGTCAAATGATTAAAACCATATCATGTAAGGAGGTTTTCTCTTATGTCAAATAAAGTGAAAAATAGGTCTGGATCTCTTCCTGTAATTGATTGTGATATTCATCCAAACCCTGTGAGAAAACGAGACTTATTACCGTACTTGGATGATTATTGGCGAGACTACATGATTGCAAGTAAGTTCCGAGGACATTTACCTACCGTAGATTTAACAATTCCTGTGAATGGAGGGCTGCGAGCAGATAGTAAAACGCCTGGTGGAGGACCTGCTTGTTCATCCGTTGATTTTTTTAAAGAGCAGGTAATGGATGAATTCAATTATTCTCACGCAATCCTTTTTACGGATGGTACTTTCTTTTTATCTGGCGCACCTCAAAGAGAGATGGCGACAGCGATTGCACCAGCCTATAATGATTGGCTAATCGATCACTGGTTGTCTAAAGATTCTAGACTATTTGGAACAGTTTTGGTGGCAGCACAAGACCCTGAAGCTGCAGCCCGTGAAATTGATCGGGTAGGTAGTCATCCACAAATGGTACAGGTGGGTCTTGGTATGCATTCCCCATACGGAGGCTGGGGAGATCCTCGATATGATCCAATTTGGGAGGCAGCAGTTCGAAACGATTTAGTGGTTTGTTTCCATGTTACTGGCTCTGGCCCTACAGGATTATATAATTCTGGTCCAATTGGTCCCCCAAGATACTTTGTCGAGCTACAATCAACAAACGCCATTGCTTACCAAGCACAAACGGCAAACATGATTTTTTCAGGCTTGTTTGAAAAACATCCTGAAATTCGCATGGCCTTTATAGAAGCTGGTTTTGCATGGGTTCCAGGCTTGTCCTATATGATGGATACTCAATGGCGTGCAGTTCGTAGAGAAGTTCCTTGGGTAAAAAGACCGCCTAGTGAGTATATCAAGGACCATATTTGGTTTGGTACACAACCAATGATAGAGCCGGAGCATGGAGATGCAAAGCATTTAGATGAATTAATTGAAATGGTTGGTTCTGACAAATTGTTATTTGCTTCTGATTATCCTCATTGGGAATTTGATTCACCAATTGGTGCATTGAAAGGTTTGTCAAAAGATACAAGAAATAAAATTCGTTACCATAACGCTAAGAAACTCTTTAAACTTCCTGACACAATTGAAGTGGGTGTTTAACCACAGTAGTTCAAAGACTTCATATTAACGATTTTCTATGAATGTAAAATTAGCATGTATAACAGGTGAAGCAAGAAAAAGTCGAGGGGGACATATATGAGATTTCCAAGGAAAAAAATACAGTTGTTTATTTTTATCACGTTTTTAGCGGTAATTTTAGCTGCTTGTGGAGAAGAGAATGCAGGGACTGATAATCAGTCTAATAGTATTGAACCATTTGATCCATCTACATTTGAATTGTCAGATGTTAGCGGTTCATTTAATTATGCAGCTACTTCTCCTAGTTCGGGCGCATTTGCATTCTACGCACAGATTGCTGCTCTAGCAGAGGAGCATACAAACATGGATATTACCGTAATGGAAACGAGTGGTGGAACGGATAGTATGAAACTACTAAGTCAAGGTCAGGCAGATTTTTCACTAGCTAATAATGACACAGCAAACTCAGCCTACCACGGACTTGAGGAATTTGAAGGGGACCCTTTTGAAGATTTACGTATGATGTATGCCTGGTCTGTACTTTCTATTCCATTTTATGTTACTAAAGAGAGCGGAGTAAAAACATTGGAGGATTTAGAAGGAAAAACTTACGGCCCTGGACAACGGGGGAGTTCTTTTGCTAAAAGGGCTAAACAATGGATGGAAGTATTAGATATTAATGTTAATTGGTACGAAGGTTCACTAGATGACCAAGTATCTGCTGTTAAAAATAGAAAGAGTATTGGATTTATTAAGGCAGGAGGAATGCCTGATGCTGCTATCTTAGATGTGCATTCAACATTGCCAGTAGATATTATAAGTTTATCAGACGAACAAATTGATATAATGCAAGAAGTAACTCCGCATTTGGGGGAAATAACCATACCTGCAGGCGCATATGAAGGAGTAGGTGAAGCAAAATCACTCTCAACTAAACCTGGAGAAGGAGTACACAAAGACATACCTGTCGAAGTCGTATACGGAATGATGAAGTTAGTATTTGATTATCAAGACGAACTTGCCGAAGCTTATCCAACAGTTGGAAAATTTGATCTTGCTGAAATTTCTCTTGATGAAAACAGTTCGGTACCTTTACATGAGGGAGCGGTGTTGTTTTACCAAGAAGAATTAGGATTAGAGGTTCCGGATAATCTTATACCACCTGAAATGAAATAATGGACAGTGGTAAGAAATAAATAAGGAAGAAAAGGCACATACCAACAATGGACGTAAATTCTATTGTTGGTTGTGTTACTTTTAATATTTCTTTGCTTAACAAGTTGATCTTAAAGAATAAATTGAGTAGGTGTGACAGAATGAACACTTCGGATAAAATCTATCATAAAAAAATTGGCATAGAAGATCTTCTTCATTTACTAAAACAGAATATGTTGGTTTATCTTGAACAAGGTGCTGCGGAACCAAGATATATTATTCAGGAATTAATTAATAATGCTGATAAAATTCCAAGTATAAATGTTCTTGTTACACCAGTTCCACATATTAATAAAATGCAATTTTCATATGATGAAAATTGTGACCATTGGAATATTTATTCTTTATTTGGAACTCCTGAAACGAAACATCAAATTCGTAGCGGAAGAGTGAAGTATGTCCCGGTAAGTACCTCGGAAATCCCAAACATACTAAGAAAAACGCTAATTCCAGATATTGCTATTATACAAGTTAGTCCTCCTGATTCAAGGGGTTTTTGTAACTTGGGTGTGTCAGTTGATACCTTACCCATAGTCATTAAGAATGCGAAAATGGTTGTGGCACAATTTAATCCGAGAATGGCAAGGGTTTGTGGTCAATCGGAAATTCATGTTTCTGAAATTGATTATTTTATCGAAGAATATAGTCCAATAATAGAATTTTCACCTCCAGATCCAAGGGAAAAGGATGATATCATAGCAGAACAAGTGGCTAAATTAATTCCCGATGGTGCTACAATTCAAATTGGGATAGGTAGAATTCCTAACGCCATACTAGGAAAATTAAAAGATAAAAATGATTTAGGGTTACATTCAGGACTAATTTCAGAAAAAATGATTGAGCTATTAAAAAGTGGTGTTATTACTGGTAAGTACAAAAAAATCAATCAATATAAAATGGTTGGCACTGCCATGTTAGGAACCGAAGAATTGTATCATTTTTCTCATCAGAACTCAGCCATTGAACTTCATCCAGTAACACATACACATAATATCTGGTTGGCACGTGATCTTGATCACTTTATTTCAATTAATTCAGCAATGGAAGTTGATTTAACTGGTCAAGTAAACGCAGAAAGTTTAGATGGTGATCAAATTTCTGCAGTAGGTGGTCAGCTTGATTTTACAAGAATGGCAAGGTTATCTAAAGAAGGGAAAGCGATTCTTGCTTTGCCTTCAACTAGTAAGGGTAAGTCAAATATTGTTCCGCAATTGAGTGCATCTGTTCCTATTTCTATACCAAGAAGTGAAGTTGATATTGTTGTTACAGAATATGGGAGTGTTCAACTTCGCCACGAATCAATTCTAGAAAGAGCAAAAAAACTTATTTCTATTGCCCATCCTGATTATCGTACTCAGTTGGAAGATTGGCTACATGAATACATTGTAACGTAAAGTTAGTGCTATTTGGTTTAAGTAGGTTATTTTGAGAAAACTGGTAGGATGGCGAAAAAATATGTTTAGCAGAATAAGCTTAAGCAAAGAAAAGATTCACAAAATAATATATACATTAATAGTAGGTCTTATTGGTGGTTATTTGTTTTCAATACTTAGTCTTCCTCTATCTTGGATTTTAGGACCTATGGTTTTTACAATCATAACAAATATTACGTTCAAGGAAGTGTACTTACCAACAAATTTTAAATTAACTGGTTTTTTTTTGTTAGGTATTTCAATGGGATTATACTTTGAACCTGAAACGGGAGGTGTTATTTATAAACAATTTGTGTTTGTCGTTCTTATGTCCATCCTTATATTACTATTTGGTGTTATAAATGGTGCTATTCATAAAAAATTATCGAAACTAAATTGGCAAACGACGATTTTTGGTAATATACCAGGTGGAACAGCACAAATGATTGAAGTTGGAGGGGATCTTGGAGGAGATAGGGAGGCTATTGCTATTCAACAATTTACTAGACTTGTACTAGTAGTAATGGTCATTCCAACTCTTATCACTTTTTTCTTTGAACCTTCTATCGCTTCCACTTTACCTAGTTCAACAAGTACTAATTTTAATATTTATGGAATAGTTATACTGTTATTTCTAGGTGTGTTTGGATGGATTGTAGCAAGGTTTTTAAAAATACCACTACCAACCTTAACAGGTCCTTTAATTATGATATCCACTTTCTCCTTACTAGGTGTACCATTTGCATCCTTTCCACCAATATTCCTAAATATTGCACAAGTTTTCATCGGCATAAGCATAGGCACTTACTTTAATAGAAGTACAATACGAGATAATCGAAAGTATTTTATTTATGCCCTAATAGGTGGGGTTACCTTATTAGCAATGTGCTTTTTAGCCGCTATGATATTAATATTCTGGGCTAATTTAGACTATCCGACTGCAATATTATCCATAGCACCAGGTGGTATTGCCGAAATGAGCTTAACGGCTGCTGTTGTTGGAGCAAATGTTCCAATTGTTATTTCATTCCAAATATTTCGAATGTTCCTATTTATTACGCTTGTACCAAAGTTAATTGGAGTAATAATGATTAGGGTGGAATTTAAAAAAGAAAAAATATCCCAACAAATGTGAGTGTTTATCTTCTAGTATATTAGGATTAGTAAGTTGGTTAGAATAATCCATTTTTTAAAGGTGTGGACTTATATGTTAAAAGATATTCGTATTGTAGACTTTTCTCAATATCTTCCTGGTCCGTATGCTTCCCTTAGATTGGCTGACAGGGGGGCAGAAGTTATTAAAGTGGAATCACCTAGTGGTGATCCTTCACGTTTCCCTCCTGAAAAAGATAATGGCGACAAGTATATATTTCGAGCTCAAAATAGAGATAAAAAAAGTATTACGATAAACCTTAAGGAATCAAATGGAAAGCGTATTGCTAGAGAATTAATCAAACAATCAGATGTTGTAGTAGAAGGTTTTCGCCCAGGTGTAGCAAAAAGATTAGGAATCGGTTATGAAGAAGTGTCTAAAGATAAACCAGACATTATCTACTGTTCCTTAACAGGTTATGGGCAAAATGGAGAATTTAGTCACTTAGGAAGTCATGATTTAAACTATATGTCATTAAGTGGTGTATTGTCTCAATTTAAGGATCATAAAGGAGAACCTGTTCATCCAAGTATTACATTAGCAGACTTTATAGGTGGCATGGCTGCAAGTGAGTCTATTTCTGCAGCACTCTTTCAGCGAGAACGAACAGGGAAAGGTGCATATATTGATTTATCTATTGCGGATACAATGTTTACTCTCATGACAAATCATGTAGCACTAGAATCGACAACAGGAGAAGAAAATGGTATTTCAAAACTTAATAAGGAAGTAATTTGTTACTCCCTTTACAAAACAAAGGATAATCGTTTTATTAGTTTAGCGGCCTTAGAGCCAAAATTTTGGGAGAATTTCTGTCAAGCAGTAAAAAAACAAGAATGGATTTCTGCTCAACTTACAGTTCCAAATGATGAGAATCCTGTGTATTTAGCTTTAAAAGAGTTATTTAAATCTCATACTCTAGAAAAATGGATCAAATTTGCCGAAGAAGTAGACTGTTGTATGGCGCCTGTTCTAGAAATAAGTGAAGTATCTCAACATTCATATTATAAGGAAAGGAATTTAAGTGAAGAAAAATGGGGAATGCGGTATGTTTCTACATTTTACAAGGATGAATCTATTATAAAAAATTCTACACCTCCACCAAAGCACGGAGAACATACAAATGAACTATTGAAAAAACTAGATACTGATCTTATTAAGGATTAATTCATTAGCCAAAAAGATTAGAAAGGTGTGATAATGTGAAAGCATTACGAATCCCAGTTGTAGAACTTCCTAAAGAAACAGAGGCTTTACGAAATGAAATTAGAGCTTTTATCAAAGAAGAATTAGAAAGCGGTTCAATTGCGCCAAGTTGTGATAGTTGGTTATGCGGTTTTTCACCTGAGCTTTCCAAAAAGATAGGGGAAAAGGGATGGATTGGGATGACTTGGCCAGCGGAGTATGGTGGTAAGGAACGTACGTCAATAGAAAGGTATGTTGTAACAGAGGAGTTACTTGCAGCTGGCGCACCAGTAGCCGCTCATTGGATTGCTGATCGGCAATCTGGCCCCCTCTTTCTCAAATTCGGAACGGAAAAACAAAAGCATTTTTTTCTTCCTAAAATTGCGAGAGGTGAATGTTACTTTTCTATCGGATTAAGTGAACCGAATGCTGGATCTGACTTGGCAGCTATTAAAACGAAAGCAGAGAAGGTAGAAGGGGGTTGGCTTCTTAATGGAAGTAAAATTTGGACCAGCGGAGCACACCTTGCTCACTATATGATTACTTTGTGTCGTACTTCCCCTCAAGATATAAATAATCGTCATGCAGGAATGAGTCAATTAGTTGTCGATTTATCTGCACCAGGAGTAACCATTCGTCCCATACATTTAATGACAGGAGAGCATCACTTTAATGAGGTGTTTTTTGAAGATGTATTTATTCCTGATAACATGGTTGTAGGTAAGATCGGAAATGGTTGGGCCCAAGGAATGACGGAGCTAGCATATGAAAGAAGTGGTCCTGAGCGTATACTCAGCACATATCCACTTCTTAATGAACTTACCAATACGCTAATCGAAAATAAAGATGAAAAAGGATTAAATGAAGTAAGCAAGGTTGTAACGAGACTTTGGACATTAAGAAATATGTCTCTTGGTATTGCTAAATTGTTAGAAGAAGGTATCCCTTCTAGTCTTATTGCATCTCTAGTTAAAGATTTAGGAACTCAATTTGAGCAAAGAATGGCTGAAATTACAAGATTACTAGTTTCTGCTATTCCATCTATAAATTCAGAATCAAAATTGGAAAAATTAATGGCCCAAGCAATGCTTCAATCACCTGGCTTTACATTAAGAGGAGGAACTACGGAAATCTTACGTGGAATCGTAGCTAAGGGGGTAGTAAAGGCATGAGTGAAATGCAAGAAATGATTATGGAATCTACCGAAAAAATACTGAAGGAATACTCGAAAAAAGAAATAGTGAATGAAGCAGAGAATGGTATATGGGCAAAGGAACTTTGGGATAACTTAGAAGCCTATGGTATGTTAAAAGTTGCTGTTCCAGAAGAATTAATGGGTAACGGTGGAGATCAGTATGATGCTTTTAGTATTTTATACTTGATCGGGAAGTATTCAGCACCTATCCCGTTAGCTGAAAATTATATTGTGAATAAGTTGTTAATGGATTTAGGGGAATCTGTACAAGATGAATTTATTACAATATCGGCTACAGAACATAAAAACTTATTTCAGATTAGGGAAAAGGATGATGGATGGATAGTATCTGGTAAAGCAAAATATGTACCTTGGGCTAGATTTGCACAAAAGATTCTAGTATTAGGTGAAACGGAAGAAGATACAAAACTTGCTTTACTTCCATTGGATAATGCAAAGATTAAAGAAGGGAAAAATCTAGCAGGTGAAGCAAGAGATGAGGTGTTTTTTGATAACGTTTACGTAGAAGAAATCAAAACAAAATCGGTGGATATAGAAGAACAAGTAGAAAAAATTCTATATACTGGTGGACTTACTAGAAGTGTGATGATGGTTGGAGCATTAGAAAATTTACTAGCGTTAACAAAAGAACATATATCAGAGAGATCCCAGTTTGGTCGACCACTTTATCGTTTCCAAGCTGTACAACAACATATGGCACAATTAGCAGGTGAATTTGCTGCTACAAATGTTGCGGTAAAAAACGCTATTTCTTCATATGAAAAAAATCCAGTATCAAAAGAAATAGCATTTGCAAAGCTTCGTGTGAATGAAGCAATAGAAAAGGTAAATCCTATTGCACATCAAATTTTGGCAGCGATTGGTTTTACGTTTGAACATACACTGCACCATAGTACACGGAGGCTTTGGTCTTGGCGTGAAGAATTTGGTAAAGAAAGCGATTGGGAGCAAATCATCGCAAAAGACTTAATGAATTTAAACCAAAATGAGTTATGGTCGTTGATTACGAATGTTGAAAATTCTTCTCAAAAGGTGGATGTGAAATGAAAGATTTACTTTTTACGGTAGAAGATAATGTAGCAAAAATCACCTTAAATCGTCCAGATAGTTTAAATGCATTCAGCAGCGAAATGATTGAATTGTGGATTAACGCATTGGAAACGGTTCGTGATTCAAATAATATACGTGTTCTTGTATTAAAGGGCAATGGTCGTGCTTTCTGTTCTGGTGGCGATGTGAAATCAATGGTAAAGGGAGAAGGATTCATTAAAAATGACGGTAGTGATGATCTCGTATCTACAGCATTAAACAGAAAAAACTCTTTATGGAAAAAAGTACAGCGTATCCCTCTTTTACTTCAAGAAATTGATAAGCCGGTTATTGCTGTATTACATGGGGCTGCCTTTGGTGCAGGGTTTGATATGTCATTAGCTTGTGACATTCGGATTGCGGGAAAATCAACGAAAATATCAGAAAGTTATTTGAATGTAGGAATTGTACCTGGAGATGGAGGAGCTTGGTTTTTGCCAAGATTTGTTGGAATTGACAAAGCGTTAGACTTGCTTTGGACAAGAAGAGTTTTATCCGCAGAAGAAGCAGAAGAAATGGGTCTTGTAACGAAAGTAGTGGAAGATAATCAATTGCAAGAATTCGTAGATCAATATGTTGAAAGTTTAAGCAATGGACCACAAGTAGCTATTCGGTTTACAAAAAGAGCTGTGTATCAAGGGTTGAACATAGATTTGTGTACTTCTCTTGATATGGTTTCTTCGGCTATGGGAATTGTAACTGAGCATGAAGATTATCAAGAAGGTGTTAAAGCTATTATTGAAAAGAGGAAACCTGATTTTAGTTAATTTAAGAGAATTACTAATTTTTATACAGTTTGTATCACTAATTAAATTATTTGCATCTTCTTTGAAATTGAGAGCATTTGAACAAATGATTATCGACATTTGGATTCCGGTGACAATAACATAGATTTACAGTTTAAACTTTATTAAGGGAGGAATAAAAATATGAGAAATAAAGTATTACCATTTGCGATAATAATAATTATTTCTCTAGTAACTATATCGGTTGCTGTCGCAGATTCTGTATATGAAAAGGCTGGGAAACCCCCTTCAAATGAAAGACATACTCTATCAGAAATTCTCCCTTCTAGTAGCCAGTGGGAAAAAGTTGTCACTGCAGATGGTTTTATAGAGGGACTTAATTTTGACCGTGATGGTCAAATGTGGATGACAGCAATTTTTTCTGGGGAGATTATGAAAGTTAATGGAAATGAGGTTGAAGTTGTTGAGACATATGGAAATCCAAATGGAGCAAAGTTTCACAAGGATGGACGTCTTTTTATAGCAGATTTAAATGGAGAGCTCTATACATTAGACCCTCCTACCGGTAAGCGCACAACAATTCTTGAAAAGTACAAGACTGAGCACTTAAGAGGCCTTAATGACCTTGTGTTTGATGACAAAGGTGGAATCTATTTTACAGAACCACATGGATCAAGCGCAACAAAACCCAATGGTCGTGTTTTCTACCTACCACCTGGAAAGGATACCAAATTACAGCTTTTTCAGGATAACATAGCCTATCCTAATGGTGTTGCGATTTCTCCGGATGGTCAACATGTTTATATTGCTGAGTATGACAAAAATCAAATAATCGCAGCTCCTTCAGTTCATACAGATGACATATATGACACCCCCTATGTCTTTGCGCGTTTTGAAGGTGGTATAGGACCAGATGGACTAGCCGTTGATAATGAGGGGAATTTATATGTAGCACATTACAAAGCAGGTGAAGTTATCGTGCTTGATTCTAAAGGTTTTAAATATGGTAAGATACGTTTACCAAAGGAAGCTGGGACATACAGTACGAACCTAGCTTTTCATAATGGATACCTATACGTAACGGAATCAGAAAAAAATGAAGTATGGCGTATTAAAATCAAGAAGAAAGGATTAAAAACATATGGATTGCAGTAATAATTTTATGTGTTTAATCTCTATGTAATATCACCGGGTTACAAATATATATTCTTTATGAGTTGTCTTTAATAATATTTATTAAAGATTTATTTATAATTATTAATTATTGTATTATTTAAATAAATAAGGACTTTTTGAAAATATTATCCTCGAATAATGGATTATAAAAAAACGATCCGTTTCTCGGGGTTTTTTATTATCTGAAACATGAAACTTTCAATGAAACGCTTTTTGGAACGGATAATTAATTAAACTCAGGATATAAAGAAAACAATATCTTGGTATATTTCTTGCATAATATTAAGGTGCCAGATTATAAGAAAAAAGTGATTTTATAATAAAGGAGCACTTTTTTATGAGATTAGCTATAAAAACACAAAACACTCAAGTACCAAATTTCACCCCGTGGATTATGCTAACTATTCTACTCAGCACCCAAATTGCAGTAGCCTTTGTAGGTAGAAGTATAGCCCCGTTAGGTCCTTTAATTGAAGAAAATTTATTATTAACAAAAGCACAAATAGGGATGTTACCAGCAGCATTATTTCTAGGTCAATCTATAATTAGTCTCCCTTCTGGAATGCTAGTTGATCGTCTAGGTTCGCGAGGTTTATTACTCATGCTTAGCCTCTGTTTGGGATTATCGTTTATGCTATTTAGTTTCCTAAGTAGTTTTATTATTATGCTAATTCTTGTTGTTATTGGTGGATTTGGTTATGGTGCTATGCACCCTACGTCAAATAGAGGAATTATTTATTGGTTTCCGGTAAATAAAAGAGGTACTGCAATGGGAATTAAACAAATGGGGGTAACAGCCGGTTCAGCCTTATCCGCATTAATTTTACTACCAATTGCAGTTGAGTGGGGTTGGAGAGCTGCATCTTTTAGCGCTGCTATCTTATTAATTTGCATTGGTATGTTTTCATTTATATTTTACCAAGATCCACCATTAGAGACACATGATTTAAAGAACAAAACAAGTGTTAAAGGATTTTTATCATCTTTTTCAGAATTAGCCAAAAACAAGTCTCTATTGGCGATTAGTATAGCTGCTATTGGACTAACTGCCGCACAGCTGTCTTTTTTAACGTATATTGTCTTTTACCTAGATGAGGAGTTGAAATTAAGTTTGTATTTAGCCGGGCTTTTGTTTGTCGTTACTGAGGTTTTTGGGTCTATTGGACGTATAGCTTGGGGAGTTATAAGTGATAAAATATTTTCGGGAAAACGTATTATTGTTTTAATAATTATATCAATCATAACTGCTGTTAATAGTATTATTATCATTTTATTACCTGAAAATATATCTTTGTTATTAATATTTCCGTTTGTTGCACTTTTTGGATTTTGTATTACGGGATTCAATGGAATGTGGATGAATTCAGCCTCGGAAACGGTTTCTAAAGATAAAGCTGGAACTGCAACAGGTTTTAGTTTAATGCTAGGTTCTCTGGGAGTTGTTTTTGGACCACCAATATTTGGTGGAATTGTAGATAGATCGGGTTCTTACACATATGCTTGGTTATTTTTAGCGTTTCTTATGGTAGTCGTAACATTAATTCTATTTTATGCAAATACCCCGCGGGTAGCTAATAAATGAAGTAAAAGTTCGTGTTCTTGTTAGAGTAGAAACACGAACTTTTTTTTCATGGTTGTTTACCTTTTGCATGTAGTGTGATTTCAAAATAAAGTTTCATCGTTAAATATTTGAAACATATTTTGCAACATTAAGAAGAGTCTAAATTAAGAATAGTGAAAAAAACCAAGCTTATCATAATGATGTATCGAAAATAGATGGTAAAAAAGTGGCATGAAAATTGCTTATTATAAAGATGAAGAAATAATAATCTTTTTAAAGGGGGGATAATTCGTAGGACTGTGTTTACTGCCGATAAAAATCAGAAAATTTAAATTTTATTCAGTCGCAGAAATATACTGGTCTGTTTAAGAAAGAAAGGGTGTTAATATGTCAAGAAATTTTGAAAAGTTATTTTCTCCTATTAACGTTGGTAGCAAAACTTTAAGCAATAGGATTACCATGGCTGAAGTTTTAAATAATTATGGAGAAAAACACGAACCAACAATGCGCCAGGCGAAATTTTATGGAGAAAGAGCAAAGGGCGGAGTAGCCATGATAGTAACAGAGGGTTTTTCTGTTCATCCTACTTCTTTGCCTCAACCACAGGTGCCAATAGCCTATACAGAAGAAAATATTGATAAGTTTAAAATGATTGCAGATGAAGTTCATAAGTACGATACAGTATTGCTCGGACAACTTTGGCATGTAGGCAGGCAGCAATTATGGAGTCCGACCATGTCTTCTTGGGGGGTTAGTGAATTACCCTGTCCATTAAGTGATGCTGTTCCACATGCTATGACAGTTGAGGAAATAAAAGAAATTGAGGACAGTTTTGTGTCTTCTGCAATTAACTTAAGTAAGGCCGGATTTGACGGAGTTTCATTACACGGAGCGCATGGATATCTGATTACTCAATTTCTTTCCAAATGGACAAATAAGAGAAAAGATGAGTATGGTGGATCATTGGAAAATAGAACAAGATTTATTGTTAATATAGTCAACAAAATAAAAGAAAATTGTGGAAAAGATTTTATTGTCGGAATTAAACTAACAGTTCATGAATATGTGGAAGGTGGCTTAGATTTAACAGAATCTAAAAATATAGTCCAATATTTAAATGAAAAATGTGCTTTGGATTATTATGGCGTAAGCCAAGGTAATTTCAGTCATAGTTTAGAGTATCATGTACCGGATATGCACTTAGGAGAAACCCCATTTATCCATCTAACAGAAGAAATTAAAAAAGTTGCTGGTGATACACCTGTTTTAGGTTTGGGAAAAATAACAAATCCTAATATTGCTGAACATTTGCTTCATGAAGGTAAACTTGATCTAGTAGGAATGGGGAGAGCTCTTATAAGTGATGCTGAATTACCTAATAAAGCAAAAACCGGAGATGTTAAAGGGATAAGAGAATGTAACTCCTGTAACGTATGTTGGGGAGAAATTCACTCTGGTAAACCAATGGTTTGTATCCATAATCCTTCTGTTGGTAATGAAAAGGATTATGGTATTGGTACATTGATAAAAACGAAAACACCCAAAAAAGTAATGGTTATTGGTGGGGGACCTGCTGGACTAGAAGCAGCTTCTATAGCAGCGGAAAGAGGCCATAACGTTCATTTGTTTGAAAAGGAATCTAATTTAGGTGGACAACTAAGAAGGGCCATTGAAATACCAGGGAGAGAAGAGCTAATTAAAACTCTTAATTATTTAACTTATAAGGTTAAATCAAACGATGTTAATGTATACTTAGATACTATTGTAGATGAAACCTTAGTAGATGAAATTACCCCTGACGTTGTTCTTTATGCGGCTGGTTCAAATCAAGAAATTCCCGATCATGAGAATAAAAATTACAGCATCTACTCCTATGAAGAGGCAGTAGCAAAAAATATTTGGAATGGATCAGTACTTATTTTTGAGGATGATGGAGATATTCCACCATACTCGCTTACCGAAAAAATTGCCAAGTCAGCGAGCGAAGTTACCATTCTTACTAAAAAGGCTAAAATCGCCCACAATGTTAATTACGTTAGTTGGTTAGGGGTAAATCGTAGACTAAGAAAATATGAAAATATTGATTATATTACTGGTTATAAAATTAATAAGTTAAATAAAAATGATATAGAAATTGAACATACTTTTGGTGGTTCTAAAAAAGATATTGCTTATAATCATGTTATCTATATTACTAAAAACAAATCAAACCATGCTTTATTTAAAAAAATATCTAAGAAATATAGGTCCTACAATATCGGTGATAGTTATGCACCTCGGAAAGTGCTAGCTGCTATTCATGAGGCTCATCGATTAGCGAGAAGTATATAATCCAAAAAATGGGAGGAACTCTTATGATAAAAAAGCTTTTGATTGCAATAAGTTTTATTTTAGTGACAGGTATTTTTGTCGCATGCAGCTCTACCTCTTCGAATAATCAAGAGTCTGAAAATGAAAGTAACAATAATAATCAAAGTGAAAATAGTTCAGAAACAGCGGGGGAATTTCCGAGTAAACCCCTACGTTTAGTTGTCCAGTATCCTGCTGGTGGTGGTGTTGATGTAACTGCCAGGTTATTCGCTAAACATGCTGAAAAATACCTAGGACAAAAAATTATAGTAGAAAATATCGAGGGAGGATCAGGGGCTGTAGGCGTAACGGAAGTAGCTCAGGCTAATGCAGATGGATATACTATGGGAGTTATGATTCCAAATACAATAACAGATGAATTTTTACTACCTAATGTTTCATACAATGCAGAATCCTTTACCCCAATTGTTCAAATAAACTCTGATCCATCAATCATTGCAACACATAATGACAGTGGTATAGAATCTCTTGAGGATTTAGTGAACAAATCTAAAAATGAAGATGTTTCTATAGGTATTGGGGCTGTTTGGACAACGAATGATTTTGTGAAATTGGCATTAGAGGAAGAAGCCGGAATAGAAATGACAAGAGTACCTTATCAAGGAGGAGCGCCTGTTACTCAAGCACTTTTAGCAGGTGATTTAAATGTTGGCACGCAATATCCTGCTGAAATAAAAGATTATTATGACTCAGGAGAACTAAAAGGTTTAGCAATTTCAACTTCAAAGCGTACTGATACATTTTCTGATATTCCAACATTTAAAGAACAGGGTTATGATATTGAATTTAATATTTGGAGAATGATATCTGTTCCAGCCGGTACACCGGAAGATCGTATAAAAATTTTAGAAGAGGCGTTTATGAAAACATTACAGGACCAGGCTACTATAGATGATTTTGAGAGTTCGGGTTTAGCGCTTTCTCCTTTAAACACAGAGGAATCAAAAACAAAGGTTCAAGAGGAATATGAAAAATATAAGGAATTAATAGATACACTGGGATTAGAACCTGGTGCAACCCCATAATAAAAATGAAAAAATTCGGCTCCTAATTGGGGGCCGAATATATAATTATATAGTAAAAAGAATTTGTTTAAAGGTGGTTAGTAAATGAAAGAAAGGAAATTGTTATATGGAGATGCGATAACTGGTTTATTTCTTCTTTTACTGTCTATTGTTTTCGGATTAATAACACTACAATTAGATCCGAGAATCGTACGTTACCCACAAATTGTATTAGTTATATTAGGAATTCTATCTAGTTGTTTAATTATTAAAGAGATAAGGAAAAAGGATAAATCTGTTAAACAATTTTATTGGATAAATATTTTTAAAACAATACTGTTATTTGCTGTTATATATATATATTTAACAACTATCGATTTAATCGGGTTTGTCACTGCTTCAACACTTTTAATGATTGTACTAATGATGATTTCGAATAGTTATTGGAAATGGTATTGGATTTTAACAAGTAGTCTGTTAACAGCCATTTTAATCTATTTTGTATTTGGGCAAATATTTTATGTCCCATTACCTTAAGCAATTTCTAAGAGGTGTATTATATGGATATTAACTTTATATTAGACGGCATCACCCAGTTTTTCCACCCTGTTATATTGATAACAGCTTTCCTCGGCACAACTTTAGGCATTATCATTGGGGCTCTACCTGGAGCTACCGCTACTATGGCATTAACTTTAATGCTTCCTATTTCATTTAATCTTGATACTTATACTGCAATAACTTTATTACTTGCAGTATATTGTGGTGGAATTTTTGGTGGAAGTATACCAGCTATTTTACTAAAAATTCCTGGGACACCTGCGTCGGCCGCTACTATTTTTGATGGATACCCAATGGCGAAAAAAGGTAAGGTTTCAGAAGCATTATTATTTATTGTTTATAGTTCATCAATAGGTGGTTTTATTAGTGGAGTGATTTTAATGATAGCGGCTCCCTTATTAGCCTTACTCGCTTTGAATTTCGGGCCTCCAGAAATGTTAGCCCTTAGTTTATTTGGATTGAGTATTGTGGCTTCTTTAGCAGCTGGTAATATGTTAAAAGGGCTATTAATGGGTACTTTAGGTTTATTTGTTGCTACAATAGGACTTGACCCACAGTTTGGAGCACCTAGGTTTACATTCGGTAATATGAATGTTTATCAAGGTATACCATTAATACCTGTTTTAATAGGGGTATTTTCAATACCTGAAGCAATTACACTAATGTTAAATAGTCATGTTAGTAAGAAAGTCCAAACTATCAAAAAGAGATTCCTATTAAAATGGATAGAAATTAGTAATGTACTACCAACTATTTTTAAATCAGGAATGATTGGTAGCATTTTAGGGATAACACCTGCTGTTGGTCCAGAGGTAGCAACTTTTATTGGTTATAATGAGGCAAAGAGAGTATCTAAACATAAAGAGAAATTTGGTACTGGTATACCAGAAGGAATAGTAGCCTCAGAAAGTGCAAATAATGCTGTAACAGGGTCTTCTCTTGTACCTACACTAACTCTAGGTATACCTGGTTCGGCAGCAGCAGCAGTTATTATGGGGGGATTAATCATACAGGGTGTACGACCCGGGCCATCTTTATTTAATAATGATCCCAAGCTAATATCATTTATATTTGTTGTTTTTTTGTTACTACAAATAGTTATGTTTATTGTCGGTATTATTGTAGTAAATGTTAGTAAATATGTAATCAAGGTGCCTAGTTTTTATTTAGGAGCAAGCATCATTGTATTAAGTACTGTAGGTTCATTTGCTATTAATAATAACCTATTTGGGGTTTTTGTAATGTTTTTCTCGGGTTTAATAGCCTATATTTTAGGGAAGTTTGGATTTTCTCCAGTTCCATTTATTTTAGCATTAATTCTGGGTCCTCAAATAGAAGGGGAAATGAATCGAACTTTACTAATAACTGGTGGTGAAGGATTTTTAAATTTTTTTAGTTTTCTTTTCACAAGACCAATAGCAATATTATTTTTTATTTTGGCTGTCTTAACTTTTTTTATTCCAATTATAAGAGAACGTAGAAAACAAAAAAATCAATTATAAGCGTGGCAATCTTTTAGTGGAAGAAAATGTGTAGAGTAACAAGGGTCGTCTCCTCTCTACACATTTTATATTTAAAAACCACCTCATTCCCCTGTTACTCAGCATTATTCTTCTTATTTCTAATTCATCGTTATATAAAATAAATATTAAATATAAACTTATGAAACACGAAACGTTATTTGAAACGCTATTTGAAACACTAATAATTATAATTACTTTATTTTAAGGTACTTAATTTTGGCATGGAAGTTGCAATGTAATAACTATATAGTTTCGAATCTAGATTAGTGCGAAAATTCGTACTATACAGGTGAAAAAGTATTGAGAAAGAAGGGGGGATTTGCTTTTCAATATAAAATACAACAATTACAAGGGAGATAAAATCTAATAAAACATTTATTTATAGAAGGAGGAATTCAAATGAAAAAAAATATTATATTATTCGCATTATTGTTAACGCTTACAATGATAGCGGCGTGTGGCGAAAATGAAACAACATCCAATAGTTCTGGTAATGATAATGGTGGCGATGATTCAGGAGAAACATTTGAAATGATACTATCAAGTGAAGTTCCTGAATCACACTTTAAAAGTAAATTGATGAAGGAGTTCGCTGAAAAAATAGAAAAAAGAACAGATGGAGGCATAAAAACTGAATTTTTTCCAGCAGGACAATTATATTCTGATATCGATGCCTTACAATCAATCGGAACCGGAGCTGTTCATAGTGTATGGCCAGTATCTGTACAATTAGAATCCTTTAACTCTGCATATGGCCTCACATCATTACCTTTCGGGTTAACAGATGAAAACATGCTTGATCCCGAATACAGATCCAATTTAATGAATATATTAACACCCCTAGTTGAACCAAATGGTATGGAGGTAGCTGGACTTTTACGTACCACGGATGCACTATTTATTTCACAAAACGAAGAAATGAAATCCTTAGAAGATTTAAAAGGTATGAAAATTCGTATGACAGGTGGCAAGTGGTTGTTAGAAATGGCTAAGCAAATTGATGCGTCTGCCATTGGCTTACCTGCATCTGAAATGTCAACAGCATTATCACAAGGAACCATTGATGCTGTTTATTCGTCGCCATCAGGATGGGATACCATCTTAGGCACATCTGTTCCTTATGGATATTATGTACCAGGGTTAAATATTTTAACTTATTCAATCGTACTTGATAAAGAATGGATGGCATCACTCCCACAAGACTATCAAGAGGAAATTTATAAATTAATAGATGAACTTTCTGCAAATCAATGGCAAGAGTCGATAGATACGGATAAAGCCTTAATGGAAAAGTTAGAGGAAGATGGAGCCACCATCCATACTGAAGCTAAAGATAATATCGAAATTTTAAAAGAGGAAATGCAACCAGTTTATGATGCTTTTGAAAGTGAGTTTCCGGATATATATAGTCAATTCCAGGAATTAAATAAATAAAACCTTTGCAGAGGGTGTTTCCATGTTTAAGATCACGAGATTATTTGAGCAAAAAGTCTTATTTCCAATATCCATAATACTTTTCTCTGTTTCGGGGCTTCTTATGTTTGTGGAAGCCGTGCAAAGGTCTATATTAAATAGATCGTTTGAATGGGCAAGTGAAATAAGTATTTATTGCATGATTTGGTCCATATTATTGATGACCGCACACGCTGGTAAAAAAGGTCAACATATAAGAATTGAACTGGTATACACAAAATTAAATAAATCTCTTAAACGTATATTATTTACGGTTGTTAATTTAATTAGTTTAATATTCTCTTTAATTCTAACCTATTCTAGTTATTTAACTGTTACTCATGCTTACAAAACACAACAGATGTCTCAATCTACTTTACAAATACCTGTATGGATACTTTCAAGTGTCTTAATTATTTTGGGGGTTTTATTGTTTGTGTATTATTTAGAATCCTTAATCTATTCTCTTAAAAATGGTGAATTATTAAACACATATCAAGAATACTAGAAAGGTGCCTGTATAAGTAAATAAACAACATTATCAAAAGGGGGGACGTTATGATTATAGGAATTTCAGTAGTAATCGTTTTATTATTATTAGCTTCAGGCATGGAAATAGGAATAGCAATGGGTCTTGCAGGTATTTTACTATTGCTATTTCATGTCAATATTCCAATATCCGTAATATCACATGAGGTTTTAAATGCAGTTGATAGTTACACATTACTAGCAATTCCCTTTTTTATTCTAGCTGGAAATTTAATGATGGAAGGTAGATTAGCAGATCGATTAATGGATTTTTTTGGTTCTTTTATGCGGTTCATTAGGGGAGGATTAGGTGTAGGTGCCATGCTCGCTTCTGTATTTTTTGCAGCAATTAGTGGTTCGAGTGTAGCATCTGCTGCGGCTTTAAGTAAAACGATAACAGAGTCATTACAAAAAGAAAATTACGCAAAGAATTTTACTGCTGGAATTGTTGCAGTTGGAGGAACTTTGGGCTTAATGATTCCACCTAGTCTTACGTTTATCTTAATAGGGACCATGATTGGTATACCTGTAAGAGATTTATTTGTTGCCGGTATTACTCCTGGTATTCTAGAGGGATTATTATTAATATTTATGACGTATTTTATATCTAGAAAATATAAATATGGGTATAAAAGAAAAGTTAAGATGCGAGAAGTTTCATCCTCATTCGGTAAGAGTAGTGCGGCAATATTACTTCCAATCATTATACTTGGTGGTATTTATTTAGGTATTTTCACTCCCACTGAAGTTTCTGTAGTTGCTGCCATTTATGCTTTATTTGTTTGTGTATTTATCTATAAATCCATTAAGTTAGTTAAACTCCCCAAGATTATTAAGGATACTATTTATTCAACATCAATGATTTATTTAGTTCTAATTGGTGGGACTTTGCTTAGTTTCATCTTAACTCGTTTAGGTGTGGCTAATACAATTTTATCCTTTATTCAGGGCATGGATTTACCTGTATGGGGATTTTTACTTCTAATTAATGTGGTTTTATTGGCATTAGGAATGTTTTTAGATGGAATTTCATTGATTGTTATTCTAGCCCCATTATTATTCCCAGTAGCATCAGGGATGGGAATCAATCCTATACATTTTGCAGTTATAATGGTTGCGAATATTGAGATTGCAACGATAACTCCTCCAGTAGGGTTAAATCTATATGTTGTAAGTGGCGTGAGTAAACTAAAAGTTTCAGATGTTGTTAAGGGTGTCATACCATTTTATTTCGTTAGGTTAGCAGGATTATTATTAATAACTTTTATTCCAACTCTGTCTCTTTGGCTACTCTAAAGAACTAAAAATTAAGGTAGGAGGGTAGGACATGAATCTTACGTACTTATTCGTTCCAGGTATTAGTAAGAAAAAAATTGAAAAGTCGATTGAAAGTAGTGCGGATGTAATCATTATTGATTTAGAGGATGCAGTAACAGTTGCAAAAAAAGAAGAGGTTAGACAGATTGTATATAATAGCTTAAAGAACAAGGTTTCCGAAGATCAAAATGTTTTTATACGAATTAATTCAAGCCAAACACCATGGTTTAAAGATGATTTAAGGTTAGTAAAAGATTTAGATTTAAGTGGAGTTATGTTACCAAAAAGTGAGGAAGAATCTGATATAAAACTAACGCTAGAATCAGTAGATGAAAACTTAGAAATCATTCCATTGATTGAATCTGCAAGAGGTGTTGATAATGTGAAGTCTATTATCAAGTCAAGTAAGCAGATCCAAAAAGTCGCGTTTGGATCTGTAGATTTTGCATATGATATTGGAGTTGATTGGACGCCGCTTGGAGAAGAAAGAAAATTGGCAATGCAACATTTAGTTTTAGCCTCTAGATCTGTAGGGATAGACCCTCCAATTGATGCAGTATTCCCGATTATAAATGATAAAGAAGATTTTCAGCGAGATACCAGATTAGGAAGAGAAATAGGTTTCTATGGCAAAATGGTTATACATCCGAAACATATAGAATGGGTAAATGATGTTTATAAACCCACAGAAGAACAGATTGAATGGAGTAAGAAAGTGGTTAACTTATATGAGAATGGAGAAAACTCAGGAGCTGTAGAGTTAGATGGTAAGTTAGTAGATTACCCTATTTATACTCAGGCGATGAGAACTTTGGCATATTTTAACAAATAGAATCAGCCTATTTTGTAATTTATAGAAGTTAAAAGGGGGTGTTAAAATGAGTAGTTCAAATATTTATCAATCTGTAGGATATCGCTCAGGTAATATTGGGTTTGGAAAAAAAGCCGCCATTCTTGTAGTTGATTTTCAAAAGGCATTTACAAGTAAAGAATCACAACTCGGTGGTAGCAAATTAATAACAGATGCTGTTATTAAAACGAAGTCACTAATACAAAAGGTGCGTAAACAGAATTTACCTATAATTCATACGGTTGTAGCTTATAGAGAAGATAAACAGGATATGGGATTATGGCCGCAAAAGGTAAAAGCACTTTCAGAAGTAAAACTTGGGTCTGTTTGGGCAGAAGTTGATGATGAATTAGAGGTACAAGAAGATGAAGTTATTCTAACGAAAAAAATGCCGTCAGCTTTTTTTAATACTGATTTGACTAATATCTTAATAAGTCAAGGAGTAGATACTGTCATTGTTACGGGATGTACAACTAGTGGGTGTATAAGAGCGACGACTATTGATGCTTTTTCATATGGATTCCGTACAATTGTTGTTAAAGATTGTGTGGGCGATCAAGATATTAAACCACATGAAGCTAATTTATTTGATATTGAAAACCGTTATTGTGATGTTTTATCAAGTGAAGATGTTATCGCCCTATTAAACTAATTAATAAAGTGAATATCTATACCTTAAATTTACTGATAATTAAGAATTAACAATAAATATATTTTGATATTGGAGGTTATTAAATGAAAAGATTAGGAGTAGATGTTGGTGGCACCTTTACTGATTTAATTTTAATTAATGAAGATGAAGGTAATTCGTATGTTCATAAAGTTCCTTCAACCCCACAAGACCCATCTGAAGGAGTGATCAAAGGGGTTTATGAGATTTCTAAAATAGCTAGTACAAAATTAAACGAAATTGACCAATTTTTTCACGGCACAACAGTAGCTACTAATATAGTTCTTGAGCACAATGGTGCAAACGTGGGAATGATTACAACTGATGGTTTTCGTGATATTTTACATATCGCTAGGCATAAAAGACCGTATAACTTCTCATTATATCAGGATTTACCTTGGCAAAGTTATCCATTAGTTAAAAGAAGGAATAGATTAACAGTATCAGAAAGAATTACATCAGATGGTGATGTTCTTACGCCTCTAGACGAGGTCAAAACCAGAGAACAAATAAAAAAATTGAAAGAAGCAAAAGTTGATGCTATTGCTGTTTGTTTTTTGTTCTCCTTTAAAAATTCAACTCATGAAAACCGAGTAAAAGAAATTATTGAAGAAGAATATCCTGATGTATTTCTATCAATAAGTAATGAAATTTTACCACAGTATCGCGAATATGAAAGGTTCAGTACTGTTGCGTTAAATGCTTTTGTTGGACCTAAAACAAGTAATTATATAAAAAAGCTGAAGACTAATTTAAAAGATGCTGGTGTAAAATCAAATCTACATTTAATGCAATCTAATGGAGGGATTGCAACATCTGAAATGGCTGCTGAGAAACCCATAAATCTATTATTATCCGGACCTGTAGCTGGTTTAATAGGTGGCATTAAGGCCGCAAAAAATTCTGGATTTGAGAATGTTATTACATTAGATATTGGTGGAACATCTGCGGATATTGGAGTAGCTCCAAGTGGGGAAATGAGAATGCGCCATTTACTAGATACACAAATTGGTCAATATAACGCAATGATTCCGATGGTTGATATCGATACTATTGGAGCAGGTGGCGGATCAATTGCATATGTGGACAAAGGTGGGATATTTAGAGTTGGCCCACAAAGTGCAGGTGCAGATCCAGGTCCTGCCTGCTATGATCGTGGTGGGGAATTACCAACATCAACTGATGCAAATGTTTTATTAGGTAGACTCCACCCTGATAGTAAACTAGCAGGAAGTATGCCACTTAAGCCTGAGTTATCGGAATGGGCTTATAAAAAACATATAGCTGAAGAATTAAATATGGATGTTCGTGATGCTGCTGCAGGTGCACTTAAGATCATGACCCATAATATGGTTAATGCTATTGAGATGAATAGTGTTAGGAAGGGATATGATCCAAGGGAATTCACATTAGTAGCAACCGGTGGGGCAGGACCATTATTTGCGTGCGATATTGCCGAAGAATTAAATATACCTTATGTTGTAATACCTCCATACCCAGGTATCACTGCTGCAATGGGGCTGTTATCAACTGACATTACTTATGAAAAAGTTACTACTTTATGGGGAAGTTTAAGTAGTCCTGATACAGCTGAAATTAAAAGTAAATTTAAGGGACTTGAGGATGAAGCGATTACTACGCTTAAAAATGATGGGTTTGATTTAGAAGATATTGTCTTAAAGCGAGTTTGTGATTGTCGTTATGAAGGACAGGGCTATGAATTACGTGTAGATGCACCAGAAGGAGAAATAGATGATAATTGGATGAATGAAGTTATCAATCGGTTCCACGAAGCCCATGAAAGAGAATATGCTAGTCAATTCCCTGATCAAGAGGTACTGGCTATTAATATTAGAGTAATAGGGGTCGGTATTATAAATAGTGAAGATACTGAATCTAATTATGGTAATATGCAAAGTGTCTTTAAAGGTGCTAAGAAAAGCCATGAAGTTTATTTCTGGTTAAATGATGAACTTCAAAAAGTAAAGACACCAATTTATGAAAAAAATAGCTTGCCAGTTGATACTGAGTTAAATGGTCCTGCAATTATCCAACAAAAAGATAGTACGACCGTTATCCCTCCGTATTGTAAATCAACATTAGATAAGTTCGGAAACATTGTAATTGATATGAAAGAAAAGATTAGCTTGAAAACAGAAAAATTTATAGCGGCTAGTAAAGAAAAGGAGGTAAAATAATATGTCTAATAAGAAGAGCTATGAAAACATAGACCCCGTTACTTTAGGTGTTATAGCTGGTTCATTTAATTCTATCGCTAAAGAAATGGCCCTTGTGTTATATCGAATGGCCTATTCAAGTATTATTCGGGAATCAGAAGATTTGGGTGCAGGTTTGTTTGATTCCGATGGAAATGAATTGTGTGAGAGTGATTCAACCCCAATGCATATAGGTTCACTTCCTGGGTATATAAAGGGAGTAAAGCACTTCTTAGGAAATGATATTAATGAGGGGGATATTATTTTACATAATAACCCCTATCATGGTGCTTCACATACCCCAGATTTAGCTATAATAATTCCTATATTTTATGGCGGAAAATTAGTAGGTTTTGCTGCTAACACAGGTCACGTTTTAGATGTTGGAGGTATGTCACCAGGATTAATGGTTGATGTGGTTGATGTTTTTGCAGAAGGTAAGCATTACAATGCTGTTAAATTATATGATAAGGGTAAAAAAGATGAAGCAATGTGGCGACATGTTTTGGAGAATGTGCGAACTCCTAACGAAAACAAAGGTGATATTGAAGCAATGATTGCTTCCGCAAAACTTGGTCAAAGAAGATATTTGGAACTTATTGATAGATATGGTTTAGATACTGTTCAGGCAACAGAAAAAAGATGGATGGATTATTCGGAAGAAATGTTGAGAAAGGAAATAGAGAAAATTCCAGATGGGATATATAAGGCACCAACAGGCTGGTTGGATGATGATGGTAGGAACTACGGAGAACCATTAAAAATAGAAACAAGTGTGGAAGTTAGAGGAAGCGATATTATAGTGGATTTAACGGGAAGTTCACCACAGGTAGAAACGGGATATAATGTACCCTATTCAGGTTCAACTTTACCGGCAACATATACAATTGTAAGGTCAATTTTGTTAGATGAAGCCAATTCGGAAGTGTTTGTTCCACAAAACAGTGGAATATTCAAGCCCATTGAGGTAGTCGCTCCATTAGGAACTATTTTTAACCCTAAGTTTCCAGCATCATGTTTTGCTAGATTTAATCAAATCAACCGACTAGCAGATCAAATCAACCTAGCATTAGCAGAAGTACTTCCTGAAAAAACAACAGCAGGAAACTCTGCGCATGTAAGTGCAAATTCCTATGCAGGGGTATCCCCTGATACAGGAGCTTATTGGATTTATATTGAAATAAATGAAGGATCTTATGGTGGTAGATTCGGGAAAGATGCCATGGATAGTGTTGATAATTTAGTTGCTAATACGAGGAATAATCCTATAGAAGAATTAGAGATGCGCACACCAATGAGATGTCATAGATATGAGTTAAGAGAGGAAGAACCTGCTGCTGGACAATGGAGAGGCGGAATCGGAATCGCTAGGGAATGGGAATTTTTCACAGATACATTGTTTTCTGGTGAAGGTGATCGGCATTTCGATGCACCAAAAGGAGTTCTAGGAGGAGCTGATGGACAAACTGGTTCGTTAATCCTTAATTCCAATTCTCAGAAAGAAAAGAACCTTCATGCTAAATTGACCAACTTTAAGATTAACGCTGGGGATACTCTACTTATAAAAACACCGAGTGCAGGGGGATATGGGAATCCACTAGAAAGAGACCCAGAACAGGTGTTGGAAGATTTCAAAGACGGTCTTATTGCAAAAAGAACGGTAAAGGATGTCTATGGGGTTATACTAAAAAGTGATTTAACTATTGACGAGGTAGCAACTGCAGACTATCGTAATAATTCGCTCAAGTAAAATAGTGTTTAAATAAAAAAGGACTTTCAACTCTTTTTGGAGAATTTTTCAAAAGATGAAAATTTTCTGAAAGGGGTTATTTTTTTGCCTACAAAAATCCTTGTTTTAACTCATCGTAATTTTTCCCACCTGTTTTATGAAGTTATGGATATTATGAATTTGCCTATAGTACTAGATGTAAAAGAAGTAGGTTTTGGGGAAATCAGTCAGCATATTGATAGTGACAATCTGTTAAATTACGATTTAGTCATTACAAGCGGCGCCCATTTAGAAGTCATTAAAAGGGATTTTACCGAATTAACCTATACCATACCCATATATCCATTTCAATTTTCTGAATCTGATTTAGTCAAATCTATTGCAAAAGCTAAAAAGTATGGTAACAAAATAATTTTGATGTACTATGGTGAAAATAAATATGAACTAACAGAATACGAAAAGTTATTAAATATTGAATTGGTTAACTTAACCTTTGAAAATCTAAATCAAGCAAAAGAGCAGATTAAAGAGTACAAAAAACGAGGGTTTGATGTTTTGATTGGTACTAGTTCCATTTGTGAAATAGCCGAAGATATTGGTATGAATAATATTTTAATCTATTCAACTGAGTTAATAAGGATAGAATTGATGAAGGCATATCAATTGGCTACTACTTACAATAAAATGGTGAAAAATGCAGAATTAAAGGAAACCATTTTCAAAAAAATGTCAGAACCAGTATTTTTGATTGATATAAACGGTATGGTGATGGATGTTAATGAGTCTGCAATCCGCTATTCCAGTAAATCATTTAGGCATGAATTAATAGGGAAGAATATTGAATTAGCCTTGGGTAAATCTTTAGAAGCTTTTAAAAATGAACCTAATGAAAACGAGATATTGTTACCTATGTATATTAATTCTAGTTTTAATAACTATTTATTAATGATTAGTACTCATTTAAATCCAAATCAATTGAATGAGATTGATAGTGTGAGTGAGCATTCTAAAAATCAATCTAAATATACTTTTGACAGTATAATTCATCAGTCAACTAACATGAAGAAATTAATAACCAGATCTAAACAATACTCAAAGTCAAATGCGCCAATACTAATTTATGGTGAATCAGGGACAGGTAAAGAGTTGTTAGCTCATAGTATCCACAAATATAGTACCAGATCAGAAAAACCTTTTTTTCCTGTTAATTGCGCGGCGATACCTCAATCCATTTTGGAAAGTGAACTATTTGGTTATGATGAAGGTGCGTTTACCGGGGCAAAAAAAGGTGGAAAGCCTGGAATGTTTGAAATGGCACAAAAGGGTACTATTTTTCTAGATGAAATAAGCGAGATACCTATTGATATTCAAACAAAATTACTCAGAGTTTTACAGGAAAAAGAAGTCATAAGATTAGGCGGAAAGAAAATAATACCTTTGGATGTTCGTATCATTACAGCAACAAACAAATCATTAGTTCGACAGGTTGAACAGGGAAATTTTAGAGAAGATTTATACTACAGAATAAATGTTTTGCAACTTGATATTCCATCTTTAAGAGAAAGAAATGAAGATATTCCATTGATTTTTAAGCATTTATTGCATAAAAATGGACTTTCTGAAGATCAAGCAAGTTATCTTTCGGAATTTGGAAAAGATAGTCTTTTATCCTATGATTGGCCAGGAAATATAAGGGAAATTGAAAATTTTGTCGTTAGATTGACAGCTTTAACATCTATATCTACAACTACCTATGATTTAGTAAACTCTTTTAAGGACCTATTTATGGAGTTCTTAAAATCTAAACAGAGAAATAAAGATACCATGCTATCCCAAGAGTTAAATATAAGTCGTAAATTGGAACAATCTACTTCAGAAAGAAATGACATTGTAAATGCCCTGAATAAAACTGGAGGTAATAAGGCAGAGGCTGCTGATTTACTAGGCATTTCTCGTACTACATTATGGAGAAAAATGAATAAGTTTAATTTAGAATAAAGTACCTTATTTGAAAGCAAGACTTAATTTTTATGAAATTAAGTCTTGCTTTTTCTTTTGTTTCAAACACGTTTCATAAGGTGTGTAACATGACGAAACACATTCGGTCAAAAGCCTCTTAAAATAAGCTTTGACTTTTGGCATGGAAATTGCAACTAATCTAAAGTGAAAATTCATTTTTAAATAATCTTAAGGAGGCGTATTATGCAGATACAAGGACAGCAATTAAAGGCTGCAGATAGTCTTTCGAAGTTAACCAAAGAAACCAAATATGAAAATTTATCGAGTAGTTTAATTGATCTTGCTAAATTTTTGACATTGGATTTTGTTGGCTTAGCGGCACGTGGAAGTCATTTTACAACAACCAAACCTATTCATAACTATATAAAAAAGTTTGGTGGAGATGGAAGAGGAACTGTAATTGGTTCAAAAGATTTGAAAGCGCAACCACAGTACTCAGCGTTGGCAAATGGTACAGCATCTCATAGTCTAGAACTTGATGATGTCATTAACGAAGCATCATTGCATCCGGCAGTTGCAGTATTTCCAGCTGCTTTATCAACAAGCGAATATTATGATGGGTCAGGTAAAAACTTTCTTGAATCTGCTGTTGTTGGTTATGAAGTAATGGGGAGACTGGGTAAAGCTCTAAATCCTTCAAATGTTTATACAAGAGGTTTTCATCCGACAGGGGTATTTGGGATATTTGGTGCTATTGCTACGGCTAGCAAAGTTATGAATCTATCGGAAGAGCAAACTTCTAACGCATTCGGAATAGCAGGGAGCCAAGCTGCTGCCTCTATGGAGTTTTTGGAAAGTGGTGCATGGACGAAACGAATACATCCAGGGTGGGCAGCGCATAGTGGAATCATTGCAACAGAACTTGCTAAAGATGGCTTTGTAGGCCCAAATACTGTTATTGAGGGGAATAAGGGATTAGCACATTCTTATTCTTTTGACACTGATTTATCCATTTTAGGTGACCCTTTTATATTTGAAAATAGTCAGATGAGTAGAACGAGTATTAAACCACATGCTTGTTGCCGTTATAAGCAAGGGCCGCTTGACATTATATTGAAACTGGTAACGGAAAATGATATTAGCCCTGAGGAAATTGATAATATTAATGTTTATATGGTTGAGACAGGGATGCCGATTGTAAGTTGGCCAGAAGAAGAAAAAAGAAATCCTAAAAATACAGTGGATATTCAATTTAGTATGCCATTTGGTGCAGCAGTAGCGGCACTATATCGAAAAACACTATTAGAAGAATACAGTCAGAAAAATATTAATAATCCAGATGTGAAAAATATGATGAAAAAAGTGCATTGCTACCATGATCCAGATTTAGACAAAGAATTCCCTAAGAAGTGGCCATCAAGGGTTGTCATTGAAACATCTAAAGGAACATTTACTGAATATCTTGAATATCCGAAGGGCGATCCAGAAAATCAACTTTCTTGGCAGGAGCTAATCGATAAATTTAAATATGTAACGGAACCAGTTTATTCAGTAATTGAACAAGAAAACATAATCGATGCAGTTAGAAATTTAGACCGATTTGACAATATCAATGAGTTTACAAAACTACTATAAAGATATCATAAGGGAGGAATTTCGATGAGTTTATACGAGCTTAATGAAGAACAACAACAGGTCTTAGATATGGTTCGGGATTTTTGTGAAAAGGAGATTAAACCCGTAGCGAGGGAGTTAGACCATAGCGATGAGTATCCAACAGAAATTGTTGAGAAAATGAAAGAATTGGGCTTTTTCGGGTTTACTGTTCCTGAAGAATATGGTGGGATTGGTCTCGATTATGTTACTTATTCTCTTGTTGTAGAAGAGATTACTAGACATTGGATGAGTGTTTCAGGAATTATTAATAGTCATTTAATTATGTGTTATATTATTGAAAAATTTGGTACAGATGAACAAAAAGATAAGTTTCTACCCAAATTAGCTTCAGGTGAGTTCAGAGGCGGTTTAGCACTTTCTGAAGCAGATGCAGGTACTGATGTACAAAATATGTCAACCAAAGCTAAAAAGTCTGGAGATCAGTATATTGTGAACGGTAGTAAAATGTGGATTACCAATGCACGTCATGGGAATACATTCATTTTGGCAGCTAAAACGGACACGGAAGTTACACCAAGATATAAAGGAATTAGTTTATTTATTATACAGAAGGGCCATGAAGGTTTCCAAGTTCAAAGAGATATTGATAAGTTGGGCTATAAAGGGGTTAAAACTTGTGAGCTGGTATTTGAAGACTTCGAAGTACCTGCCAATCAGCTCATAGGCGGTGAAGAGGGAAAAGGGTTCAAACAAGTACTTGGAGGCTTAGAACTTGGTCGTGTAAATGTGGCCGCTCGCGGTTTAGGAATTGCTAGAGCAGCTTTTGAAGATTCTATTCGTTATGCACAAGAGAGAAAAACATTCGGTGTACCTATTAGTGATCATCAAGCTATACAATTAAAGTTAGGAGAAATGGGGACCCAGTTAGAAGCTGCTAGATTAATGACATTAAATGCTGCGGTTAAATTGCAAAAAGGTGAAAGAAGTGATTTGGAAGCAGGAATGGCAAAACTTTTTGCTACAGAGGCAGGATTTGAGCTTTCTGCTGAAGCGATGAGGATACACGGAGGTTATGGATACACAAAAGAATTTGATATTGAACGGTACTACCGTGATGCTCCATTAATGCTGATAGGAGAAGGAACAAACGAAATGCAAAGAATTATTATCAGTAAAGGCTTAGTTAAAAAATATAGTATTTAACTAAAAATAGGGAGGAATTTATTATGGCAGAAATACACACACCTTTTGGAAGAGTTTATGAGGATTTTGAAGTAGGAGACGTTATTAAACATTGGCCGGGCAGAACTATAACAGCTGCAGATGATACAATCTTTAGTCTATTAGCATTGAATCAGCATCCACTTCATATAGATGCCCATTACGCCTCTCAATCACAATTTGGAGAAAACTTAGTTAATGGTACTCTAGTTTTTTCTATTGCAGTTGGTATGACTGTAAATGATATTAGTGGAGCAGCCATTGCAATGCTTGAATATGAAAATGTAAAGCATTTAGCACCTACTTTTCACGGAGATACATTATATGGACACACAAAAATTTTAGATAAACGTGAATCTAAGAGTAAGAATGATAGAGGAATTGTCTATGTTGAAACTGTTATCACAAACCAAAGGGAAGAAGATGTAATGAGCTATAGAAGGAAATTGCTCATCCCAAAAAGTGAATATGCTGCGCGCCCATTTACACATAAAAGGAAATGATTCTGTGATACAGGGAGGTTAAAAAATGAAAAAACCTTTAGAAGGGTTAAGGATTATCTCCATGGGTCAATATGGTGCGGGGCCATTTGCAACTTTACAGTTAGCTGATCTTGGAGCTGAGGTAATCAAAATAGAACAAAAAAGTACAAATGGGGATGTATCCAGGCAGGTCATTCCTTATGCAGAAAATGGAGATAGTTTATTTTTTCAATCATTTAATCGCAACAAGAAAAGTATTACATTGGATATTAAGAATGAAAAAGGTAGACAAATATTTAATAATTTAGTTGAAAAGTCCGATGCTGTTTTTAACAATTTTAGGGGGGATGTCCCAGAGAAATTAGGCATTACCTATGATCAACTCAAGCACATCAATCCACAAATAGTAACTTGTTCCTTATCTGGATTCGGGACAACAGGTTCGATGAAAAAAGAACCGGCATATGACTATCTACTTCAGGCTAAACTAGGGCACATGTCCTTAACAGGTGAACCAGATGGTGTTCCCTCTAAATTCGGATTATCCATTATCGATTTTTCAACTGGAATGATGGCGGCCTTAGGTCTGATGGTTGGGATTTTTAAAGCGAGATCAACAGGTGTTGGTAGTGACATTGATGTGAGTTTATATGATACGGCGGCATCTGTTTTAAACTATTTAGGTGCTTGGCATTTAAACAAAGGATTTGAACCTGAAAGAACTAGTTATTCAGCACATCCAACATTAGTACCTTCTCAACTATTTCCAACTAAAGATGGCAATGTCATTGTAATGTGTAATAAGGAAAAGTTTTTCCCGATTCTTTGCGAATGTTTAGGAGCACCGGAGTTGGCGGAAGATGATCGTTATAAAGATTTTAAACAACGCTTTGATAATAAGGGTACTTTAATTCCAAAGCTTATTTCCTTATTTGAGGAAAAGGAATCGGACTACTGGCTAGAAAAATTAAAGGGGAAAGTACCGATTGCTCCTGTTAATACGGTAAAAGAAGCATTAGAGGACCCATTTATCAAAGAAAGAGATATGATTGTTGAATATCAACACCCAACTTTTGGCTTGTTAAAGATGTTAGGCACACCTATAAAAGTGAAAAATTATAAACCTGAATACCAGGCAGGACCTGCCATGGGTGAGCATAATGATGAAGTATTAGGAGAACTGTTAAATTTAGATTCAGATATAATTGAAGCCCTAAGAAAAGAGTCGGTTATATAGTTTTGCTTTTATTGAAGTAGTGAAAAAATTAACCTTTTCACTACTTCCGTGTTTGTCTTGATGTAATATTTAGTAATGACTATTGATTTAATATGCTTTTTACATTACCTTTAAAATAACATTAATTTTTAAAGTAGAAACACATTAAAAGTATAACCTGCTAAACAACTTGTAACAGATTTAAAAATAACCTTTTCTAGTGTGTGTTAAAAATCTTGAGGAATTATAGTTTATGATATATAACGAAAAAACAGTTAAGTAGATTGGGTGTTCGTATGAAAAAAACTTCAGAAGATGAAAGAGAAGAGAAAATTAAAGGAGACTTCCTACTTTATTTAGAGGGATTAAAAGACTTCGAACAATACCGCTTACCCCAACGCGCCTATCATATTATCAGGTTAGCCATTCGGGACCTGATTCTACCGCCTGGGAGTATGATTCTAGAGCGTGAAATGAGCGAGGCACTCGAGATGAGTCGAACCCCGGTTCGAGAGGCTTTAGTACGTCTTGAAACGGAAGGGGTACTTAGACTTGTGCCTAGGCGTGGTTTTGTGGTTGAACCGATTGAGAAGCAGGATTTGGTGGAAATTTATGATATTGCTGGATCTTTGGAAGGGTTAGCTGTGGATCTTGCGACTTCTAATGTGGGGCAGGAAGAAATAAAAATACTTGATGAAATTGTAGCCGAACAGGAACAAGCCCTTGAACAGAAGGATCTACATAAATGGGCCCAATTGGATGATCGATTTCACTCCTCGCTTATTGACTTTTCACAGAGTAAAAGACTTCGATCCGTGATTGATATTCATGCAGATCAAATCTATAGGGCTCGATTATTCACGATTAGGTATCGACCTCTGCCTTTTCAGTCCATTGAGGAGCACAAGGCTATTATTTCTTGTATAAGAGCGAAAGACCCGAAAGCCTCTAGACTCCTTATGCAATCTCATCGTAAGCGTACATTGAAGGAAATATTGAAAGTTATTGATCAGAGTAATGGAACTGAAGAAGAGAATTAATCAAAACCAGCTGCTTTATGAGGAAGTAGCTGGTTTTTTATGCAATCAGCCCAATCAACGTATACATTAAATGATATACAACAGGTAAATACACAAAATTACAGAATAATTAAAATAATCATTGACTTTAATGTATACATTAATTATAGTTAAACTAGAAGATTACTAAACTAGTTGGGAGAGTGCTGAAAATGAGTGAATCTAAAAAATTTCGTTTAGCCGTAATTCCAGGAGACGGTATTGGAAAAGAGGTCGTGCGGGAAGGATTACGGGTGCTTGATTTCTTTGAGCAAAACTCTGGTGGTAAATACTCTTTTGAAAGCGATTTCTTCCCTTGGGGTTGTGAATATTATTTAGAGCACGGAAAAATGATGGATGAAGATGGTGTCGATAAACTAAGAGACTATGATGCTATTTATTTTGGAGCTGTTGGATTCCCAGGAGTTCCAGACCATGTGAGTCTATGGGGGCTACGTATTGCGATTTGCCAAGGGCTGGATCAGTGGGCAAACATTCGTCCTGTTGAATTTTTACCTGGGGTACCAAGAAGGCTTAACCATCCTGAGGCTGATAAGCTAAATTGGGTTTTAATTCGTGAAAACTCAGAAGGGGAATATTCAGGTGTAGGTGGACGTAACTTCACAGGCCGCGGACCTGGAAAAGAAGTTGCAGTTCAATCCTCTCTTTTTACTGAGCATGGATGTGAACGCATCATCCGTTATGCCTTTGACCTTGCTCGCACACGTAAGCGTAAAAAGGTTACAAGTGTAACGAAGAGTAACGCACAGCAATTTGGAATGGTCCTATGGGATGAAGTGTTTGAACATGTCAGTAAAGAATATCCAGATGTTGAAACCGATCAGTGGCTGGTTGATGCTATGGCAGCTCAGTTTGTTTTACGTCCTGAAGAACTTGAAGTAGTCGTGGCTTCTAATTTATTTGCAGACATATTATCTGACTTAGGTAGTGCTCTATCTGGAAGTTTAGGAATTGCTGCTAGTGCAAATTTGAATCCAGAACGTCGGACGCCAAGTATGTTTGAATCTGTTCATGGTTCCGCGCCTGATATCGCAGGAAAAGGAATAGCCAATCCAATTGGAACTATTGGAAGTGCAGCGCTTATGTTAGATCATTTAGGGTTACAGGAAGAAGCCGAGCAATTGAATCAAGCAATCCGAGAAACGACTCGACAAGGTTATCTGACAAGAGATTTAGGTGGGACACATAATACAGAGGAAATCACCGACGCCATCATCGATAATTTAGGTAAAATTCAAGCGAATCAAGATACAAAGGAAAAATCTACTTCACATTAATCTTTATACTTCAAAAAAGGAGACGTATCAAGGGATTTCAGGTAAATCACATGCGTCTCCTTAAACCCAAGTCACTAAAATGAACAATCATTTAAAATATATTGACAATTTAGAAAATAGCCAATATAATGAAGAAGATATTTTGGATACAAAATACAATACATGAGGCCACCCTTATTTTTCATCAAAGAATTATTACATAAACATTTATTTGTAAGCGCTTTACAGGTGGCGTAAATAATAAGGGGTGAAAAAGGTGAGTTCGATCGACTCTAAAGATCTCACAACACAACCACAAAAAAGAGAAACAAGGGGTGAAGCTGTGGAGTACAGAATTGAGCGGGATACTATTGGAGAGATGAGGGTTCCGTCAGACAAGCTATGGGGGGCACAAACCCAACGCAGCAGTGAAAATTTTAAAATTGGAACAGAGCGCATGCCGGAGGAAGTTATTAAAGCCTTTGCCATTTTGAAAAAAAGTGCTGCCTTAGCGAACCAAGAAATTGGACACTTAAATAAAGAAAAAGCTGAAGCCATTGCGAAAGTGGCAGATGAAATTATTGAAGATAAGCTAAAAGATCATTTTCCGTTGGTCGTCTGGCAAACAGGTAGCGGAACCCAATCTCATATGAATATCAATGAGGTTATTGCGAATAGAGGAAACCAGCTGCTAGAGGAAGCCGGTAGCTCTACTCGAATTCATCCGAATGACGATGTGAATTTATCGCAAAGCTCAAATTGTAATTATCCGACAGCCATGTACATAGCTGCTGTTACTGCTGTTGAGGATCAAGTGTTACCTGCATTAGCTGAATTTAAGGAAACCTTATATCAGAAATCACAAGAATATAAAGACATTATTAAAGTTGGACGTACCCACTTACAGGATGCGGTTCCCCTTACATTGGGGCAAGAAATTAGTGGGTGGCATCGTATGCTTGAAAAGTCTGAAGAGATGATTCAGGAAAGCTATAAAAAAATGGCAGAATTAGCCTTTGCGGGAACGGCTGTTGGGACAGGTTTAAATACCTATAAAGAGTTCCCGGGAATAGCAGTGAAGATGATTAGTTCATTTACAGGAAAATCCTTTGTTCCAGCCAAAAATAAATTCCATGCCTTAACGAGCTATGATGAGGTTGTCTATACACACGGAGCCTTTAAAGCGTTGGCAGCGGATTTAATGAAGATTGCGAATGATATTCGTTGGTTAGCAAGTGGACCAAGAAGTGGAATTGGAGAAATTACGATACCGGCTAATGAACCGGGAAGTTCCATGATGCCAGGGAAAGTAAACCCTACACAATGTGAGGCACTCACGATGGTATCTGCCCAAGTAATGGGGAATGATACTACCATTGGAGTTGCAGCCAGCCAAGGGAATTTTGAGGTCAATGTGTATAAACCAGTCATTGCATATAATTTCATACAATCTGCTAGGTTGCTAGCGGACGGAATGAGATCCTTTAATAAGAATTGCGCAAAGGGTATTGAGCCTAATCATAAAGTTATTGAAGAAAACCTGAACAACTCTTTAATGCTAGTTACTGCATTAAATCCACACATCGGATATGAAAATGCTGCTAAGATTGCCAAAAATGCTCATGAGAAAGGCTTAACTTTAAAAGAGTCGGCTATCGACCTTGCAATTTTAACAGAAGAAGAATTCGATCAAATTGTTGACCCATCTAAAATGATACAACCAATTCAATAATATACCAACCTATTACTCTACAAAAAATACTTCTAGCATTCTCTAAACAACACTTACCTAGATAAACTCACAAGAAATTAGTCGGGAAGAAGTTCTACTCTTTGACTGTTTAACTAAAGGGTCAGGACTAAAATATAGAACTTCCAAAATCATATATCTTAAGGAGGAATAGCGATGAAAAAGACCAAGTCACTTTTATTTTTTCTGATGACACTATTCTTGGTAGTTGCTCTTGCAGCTTGTAGTGATAGTGAAGAAGCAGGTGACGCAGAAGGTTCAGGTGATTCTGAAGGTTCAGGGGGCGAAGTTCAAGAGCAAGAATATCCAAGCTCTGTCACAATTGGAACAGGTTCACAGGGTGGAACCTATTACATTTGGGGTGGCGGTTTAGCTAGTTTGTTAGGCGACCTTGATGTAACAGCTAACGTTGAGGTTACTGGTGGTCCAGTTCATAACATTCAACTCCTAGATTCAGGGGATATCCAACTAGGTATGGCCACTGTTGGTCCGTTTTATGAAGGTTATAACGGAGAAGGTGAATGGACTGCAGGCAACACATACAAAGACTTGCGTGTTATTTTCCCAATGTATGTGACACCATTCCATTGGTACTCGAATGCTAGTACAGGTGTAACGAATATTAGAGATCATGAAGGTGAAAGAGTAGGTGTTGGTCCAGCAGGAGGAACACCAGGTACTTATAACCCGCAAATTTACGAAGCATTAGGCATCGAAACGGGTGAACAAGTACAAGCTGGTGCTAGTGACATGACTACACAATTGTTGGATGGTCAATTAGATCACGTTGGATTCGCAGCTGGTATTCCAATCGCAGCTGTAACTGAAGCTGAAACACAAGCAGAAATCAACATTTATGGTATTGATGGTGAGGACCGTTCAAAGGTTATTGAAGAATTACCATTCTTCCAAGAGTTTACAATCCCTGAAGGTACTTACGAACAACAGGAAGGACCAATTGAAACCATCGGGCAATACAACTTTGGTATTATCAATAAAAATGCAAATGAAGACTTTGTATATGACCTTGTAAAAGCATTCCATGAAAACAATGATCAAATGGTTCAGACTCATGCATCTGCTAAAAATGCAACAGAAGAAGCCATTTTAAATAACAAAGAATTCCCTATGCACCCAGGTGCCATTAAGTACTATGAAGAAGTTGGAATTGACTTACCTGATGCAGTTTATCCAGAAGAATATGAGAAATAAGAGAAGCTTTGTTCTCTAGGTTGAATCAGTGATGATTCCCTGCTGGTTAGCAGGGAATCTATCATACTTTTATTACTTGCCAGGAGGAGAGTTTATGTCAGAAAAAGAACAAAACAAACATCAATCATTGGACAATGAAAAAGGCCAAGAGTCGTTCATGTCTTCCCCCCCAACTGATGAAACAACTGGTAAAATTGACACAACAGTTAATGAGGAAGAACTAGAATCCTCTAATACCAGGACATTAACTGGTTGGGTAAAAAAGACTTTTACAATAATCGCTGTTATTGGCGCAATTTTCCACTTATATATACTAAACCTTCATCCGATTGACCCCTGGGTTTTTCGAAGCACCCACCTTGTGTTTGGTTTGGTCTTGGGTCTGATGCTCTATCCCGGTTGGAGGACAAAGTCGAATAAAGTCCCAATCATAGATTGGATTCTGATCATTATTTCCATTTATGTTGGGTATTATATTTTTGCAAATTTAGAACAGTTGATTTTTAGAGTTGGGGTGGCACCAACTGATATGGATGTGTACGTTGCATTAGCTGGTTTGTTGTTAGTTTTTGAGATTACTCGACGTACAAGTGGTTGGGTTCTCCCAATCATTGCATCTGTATTTGTGGTTTATGTATTTGCGGGACCATATTTGCCAGGAATTCTGCACCATACAGGCTATTCAGTTGAACGTTTTGTTACCTATATTTACAGTTTGAATGGGGTTTTTGGTGTAACTTTAGCGGTATCGTCTAAATACATTATCTTGTTTATTATCTTCGGTGCTTTCTTACAAAAATCAGGAGTAGGACAGTATTTTATAAACGTAGCGTTTTCCATTGCAGGAGGTTTAAGAGGAGGTCCAGCGAAGGTAGCGATATTTTCCTCAGGTTTAATGGGGATGATTAATGGAACCTCAGCTGGAAACGTAGTGGCAACGGGGTCCTTAACGATACCTTTAATGAAAAAAACGGGTTATCCTTCTCGGTTCGCAGCTGCTACGGAAGCAACGGCATCAGCTGGTGGCCAGTTGCTACCACCTATTATGGGTGCCGGCGCATTCTTGATGGCAGAGGTAACGGGTATTCCATACTCAGAAATCATTATTGCAGCGATTATTCCAGCTGTCCTATATTTTATTTCAGTCTACTTTATGGTTGATTTTCAAGCCATTAAAGAAGGGCTAAGAGGACTGCCGCGAAAGCAATTACCAAGTTTTAAATACATCATTAAAAAGGTTTATTTATTTATTCCCGTATTATTGCTGATTGTGATGCTTGTCAGTGGTTTTTCTGTTATTTTCGCTGGAACAGCTGGTATTATTTCTTGTTTCATTTTAAGCCTATTAAGTAAAGAAACTCGAATGAGCATAAAAGATTTAATCGGTGCTTTTGAATTGGGTATGAGAGATTCCTTACAATTAATAGCTATTGTAGCTTGTGCAGGTATTATCGTTGGAGTAATTTCCTTAACTGGTGTAGGCCAACGCTTTAGTACGATGTTGTTATCCATAGCGGATACCAATATATTCCTAGCTCTACTATTTGCAATGGCACTTGCTGTACTTTTAGGAATGGGGATGCCGACAACAGCAGCCTACGCGGTCGCAGCATCTACGGTTGCCCCCGGGCTAATTAATATCGGTATGGAACCATTATTCGCTCATATGTTTGTCTTTTATTATGCTGTAATCTCTGCTATTACTCCACCAGTTGCCCTAGCAGCATTTGCAGCAGCCGGTATATCGGGAACCAATCCGATGAAAACGGGGGTAAAAGCCTTCCAAATTGGTTTAGCAGCATTTATCGTGCCATTTGTATTTGTGTATAGTCCAGAATTATTATTACAAAGTGAAAATATTATGGGTACGATCCTAGCTACTGTTACCGCTATCATAGGGGTCTATCTTCTAGCAGCCGCTGTGCAAGCATGGTTCTTTGGTAATAAGGCTGGTTGGTTAAGTAGACTTATTTTACTCGGTGCTTCACTAATGTTTATTTGGACTGGATTCCAGACAGATATTATTGCCATTGCTCTCGTTGTCATTGCAATTGTCATTCAGAAGGCTGCCAAGAATTCAAATCCTCCACATTCCGAACAGAAAGCAGATCTTTCACAATAGTTAAGTACTAAGGAGTATAGCTAGATGATTCTAGTCTATACTCTGCTTAACCAGGGTTTTGTCTATCTATTGCATTTTATTTCGGTTACAATATATTGATATAAAATTAATTTTGTGTGATAGGAGAAATTCTTATGTCGAAAACGGTAGATCTTCGCATCGGTAACCGAGAAATGTTACACAACAAAGTGTGTACGGTACTAAGAAAAGCGATTTTAAAAGGAGATCTTAAACCAGGAGAACGTCTCGTTCAAACTGAATTAGCTGAACAAATTGGTGTGAGTCGCATGCCAGTTAGAGAAGCTTTACGAACGTTAGAAATTGAAGGTCTCGTAACGATGGAGCCACATAAAGGTGCGATTGTTCGCACGATTAGTAAAGAGGATATTGTAGAAATTTATGAATTGCGGGCTATCTTAGAGCCGATGGCGTTAAAAAAAGGTATCCCAAACTTTACAGAAGAGGACCTCGAAAATCTGAAAAAATACCACCAACAAATGGTTGAAACAGATTCGGATGAAGTCTATACGGAGCTTAATGCTAAGTTTCACAAGCTGTTATTTAGTCGAACGCAAAGTCCAAGGCTATTAGGATTTATTGAGACCATTTCCCTGGGGTTCGCCCAAGATACTCCGTTAATTATTACGGGGCAAATTAAAAAATCCAATCAAGAACACGAGCAAATCTTACAATCTATTTTAAATCAAAATATTGAGCAAGCAGGGAATCATCTAGCCCATCATATTAGTAGGACAGGAGAGGAGCTTATCACCTCTTTAGATAAATAAGAAAAATCAATCGTAAGCCCCTTTTGTAAACAAGGAATAAGAATGAATTTTTAAAGTATTCTATAATATCAGTTTACAAAAGCGGGTGATTGTATTAAGCTTAAATTGTATCCAATCTTACAATATCCACCCATCCGATTGTATAAACCCCGCTTAAATGTGTGAAAAAGGAATGATGCTATTGATCATATCGTGGTTGTTTATTCCAGGGAGCCAAGATAAGTTTTTGAATAAGGTCAAGGATGTAAATGCCGACGCTTTCATATTTGATTTAGAGGATTCCGTTTCAAATCAGGATAAGAAAATGGCTAGAATAAAAGTTTCTCGTATGGTTCAAAGCTTTAAACAAAACAGAAACTACATTAGGGTTAATGCGATCTCTACCGAATATTTTTTAGATGATCTTTACGAAACCGTTACAGAAGGATTATCAGGAATTGTACTTCCGAAAGTAAATGCAAAAAATGACATTGTTATAGTAGATTATCTATTAAGTGCTGTGGAGCGGAAAATAGGACTAAAGGAAGGTACTATCTCTGTTGTACCAATAATTGAAAACGCTTTAGGGCTTAGAAATGCATTCGAAATTGCCACTTCAAGTGAACGGGTGAAACAGTTGGCGTTTGGAGCAGAAGATTTTATGCTCGATTTGAATGTAAGTACAGAGGAAAGAAAAAATGGTATGACATACGTTCGGTCCAAGCTAGTAGCCGACTCTAGAGCGGCCAACATTGAACCACCAATTGATGCTATTTATCCTGATTTTAAAAATGAAGAAGGCTTCAAGCTAGATGTTGAAATGGGAAAACAACTAGGATTTCAAGGGAAGTTATTGATACATCCTAAGCAAATTCCAGTGGTAACTGAAATTTATGCTCCAACACCAGAAGAGTTAGATGAAGCCAAACGTATAGTTACTAGCTATGAGCAAGCTAGACAGCATGGGCTAGGGTCAATTGAGGTAGATGGCAAAATGGTGGATATACCAGTAGCTGAGCGTGCAAAGAGGATTCTATCTTATGTAGATTCTAGCAACTGAGGATTATCAGTCTTTATTCAATACTGCACGTATTCAGAGATAAGGAGGAGAGGAATATATGTTGCCTTTAGAGGGTGTTACAGTTGTAGCAATCGAGCAGGCAATTGCAGTGCCATTTGCAACACGGCAACTAGCTGACTTAGGAGCTCGTGTGATCAAGGTAGAGCGACCAGAGGTGGGCGACTTTGCTCGGAATTATGACACAACCGTTAGAGGGATGTCTAGTCACTTTGTGTGGTGTAATCGATCCAAAGAATCCATTACGCTTGATCTGAAATCAGAAGAGGGGAAGCAGGTCCTCAGTCGATTACTAGAAAAGGCTGATGTCTTGATTCAAAACCTTGCGCCGGGTGCTTTAAGGAGAATGGGTTTTGATCCCCAAAAATTACTAGAAAAGCATCCTGAATTGATTGTTTGTAGTTTGAGTGGATATGGAGAAGCGGGTCCATATGCCAATAAGAAGGCCTATGACTTACTTGTACAGTGTGAAGCTGGTCTCGTATCCCTAACTGGAACAGAAGATACCCCTTCTAAAACAGGTATTTCAAGTGCCGATATTGCAGCAGGAATGTATGCGTATACCGGAATTCTTACTGCGATTCTAAACCGTATGAAGACAGGTAGGGGAGACATTATTGAAATCTCAATGCTTGAAGCACTCGGTGAATGGATGGGCTATCCGATGTATTACAGTGCATACGGCGGTCAAGAGCCAAAGCGTACTGGAGCTAGTCACTCCACCATTTATCCATATGGCCCTTTTGCATGTGGAGATGGGAAAACCGTATTTTGTGGTTTGCAAAATGAAAGGGAATGGGTCATTTTTTGTGAAAAGGTACTCTTAAACCCTGAGATTGCCACAGATGAGCGGTTTGATGCAAACGCCAAAAGGTCAGAAAATCGTGAAGTGCTAAAAGAAATTATTGAAAAGAGCTTTGTGAGCTTAACCTCGAGTGAAGTTATTGAAAGGTTGGAACAAGCCAAAATCGCGAATGCTCGTTTAAATAACATGAAGGACTTTTTTGAACATCCTCAATTACAAGCTCGCAACCGCTGGGATGAGGTTCAAACGCCGGTGGGGAATATTAAAGCGCTGAAGCCACCTGTTACAATGGATGGCTTGGAAACGCGTATGGATCCAGTACCAGAATTAGGCGAGCATACAGATAAGATTCTCAAAGAATTAGGGATTGAAGATACAGCCAATCAAAAGTAAGTGGGGGGAGACACATGTACTGGCCAGAAACAGTAACCATTAATGATGTGGGACTAAGAGATGGCTTACAGTTGGAATCTACAATACTGACGGCGGAGCAAAAAAAGCTCATCGCGGATGGATTGATAAAAGCTAATGTCAAAACGATAGAATTTGGTTCCTTTGTACATCCAAAGCTAGTTCCACAAATGGCAAACAGTGGGGAAGTATTTGAGTTACTTAAGAATCAGGGTGATGTAAAACTAATAGCATTAATTCCCAATTTAAAGGGAGCGCAAAATGCAGCATCCAAAGGAATTAAACAAGTCAACACCGTGTTTTCAGCAAGCAACACACACAACCTCCAGAATATAAAACAGACAACTCAAACCTCCATAGAAAACTACAAACAGATTAAAGAATTTTGTGATGAACACCATATGAAATTAGATGTATCACTCGCAACTTCCTTTGGTTGTCCATTTGAAGGTGAGATTTCTGAATCAAGAATTCACTCTATTATCGGTCAAATTACACAAATTGGGGTAGACACCATTACATTAGCTGATACAACAGGTATGGCCAACCCGAAGCAAGTATACGAGCTTGTCAATGGGGTTGTGGCTCAATTTCCTGACCAAAAGTTTAATCTTCACTTTCATAATACTAGAGACATGGGACTACCCAATATATTAGCAGGAATTCAAGCGGGAGTTAGTAGCTTTGATGCAGCCCTTGGTGGATTGGGTGGCTGCCCATTTGCCCCGGGAGCTACGGGTAATGTGTGTACAGAAGATGTGGTTCACATGTTACATAACATGGGCATTGATACAGGGATAGATTTAGATCAATTACTGAAAACATCAGCTTTATTACAGGACTTAGTTGGCCATGAATTACCTAGCAGTGTGTTGAAGGCTGGGAAATCAAATCGTAAATATGAAGTACCTGTAAGCTAAATAAGGGGGAGAAGTCATGGCAAATTGGGAAACACTTAAGCTCGAACAAGATGAGGAAACCAAAGGGGTTTACACACTGACTTTAAATCGTCCTAAATCTATGAATGCGTTGAATACAAGAATGGCAGAGGAATTAGTTGCGTGTTTAAAAGATTTGAAGGAACAAAAGGATTTACGAGTTTTAGTGGTGACAGGATCCGGGGAGAAAAGTTTTTGTGTAGGAGCAGATTTAAAGGAACGTAACGGGATGACCAATGAGGATTGGCGCCGTCAACATGACATTTTTGAAGAAGCTTATGGATTATTAAGAGATTTTCCATTTCCGGTTATTGCAGCTGTAAATGGATATGCTCTCGGCGGAGGTATGGAAATGGTGTTAAGCTGCGACCTTCGTATTTTTGCTGAGCATGCCAAGGTCGGAGTTCCGGAGGTGAAAATTGGAATTATTCCAGGTGTTGGAGGAACCCAACTTTTACCACGTAGTATACCTGTTGGTTTAGCAAAGGAAATATTGTTTAGAGGTAATCAGGTACCAGCAGAACGGGCCCAGGAAATTGGTCTCGCCAACTATGTCGTCCCATCTGAACAATTAACAGCAAAAGTGCTTGAAGTAGCAAGAGATATTGGGAAGAATGCACCCCTTTCCTTAAAGGCTTTGAAGCACTCCATTAATAATGGATTACAAACCGACATTAACACAGCACTGAATATCGAGCTAGATCAATATTATAAATGTGCAAATTCAGAAGACCGCTTAGAAGGAATTCGCGCCTTTAACGAAAAGCGTCAGCCTGAGTGGCAAGGGAAGTAGGGACGGAGGGACAGGTCCCTTGTCCCATTTCCAGACATGTCATTTTTATATGATAAACTCAATCGACTAACGGGAGGAATTTACAATGGCCAAAAGTACAAGTGAAGAATTAGATTTAATCCGAAGCAGTGTTCGCTCTCTATGTGAGAAATTCCCTGAGAGTTATTGGAGAGAAACAGATGAAAATAAGGCGTATCCAGAAGAATTTATTCAAGCGCTAACAGATGAAGGCTGGTTATCTGTACTCATTCCTGAAGAATATGGTGGGGCAGGCTTAGGCATGGTAGAAGCTGGTGCCATTTTAGAAGAAATTAACCGTTCTGGTGGAAACGCTGGTGCTGGTCACGCTCAAATGTATACGATGGGGGCAATCCTTCGTCATGGGAGTGAGAATCAAAAGCAACGTTACTTACCGAAAATTGCTAGTGGTGAGCTTCGTCTTCAAGCTTTTGGAATCACCGAGCCTACAGCAGGTAGTGACACGACTAGTATTGAAACAACAGCGGAGTTGAAAGGGGACCGTTACATAGTTAATGGGCAAAAGATTTGGACTTCTCGTGCCGAATACTCTGATCTTATGCTCTTATTGGCTCGTACTACGCCAAAGGATCAAGTGAAAAAGAAAACTGATGGGCTAAGTCTCTTTATTCTCGATATGCAAGACCAAAAAGACAACATCACCATTCGACCTATCGATACAATGATCAATCATGCTACGACTGAAGTGTTTTTTGAGAATGTGGAAATCCCAGTTGAAAATCTTGTGGGTGTTGAAGGGAAAGGATTTAAGCAAGTATTGAGTGGGATGAATGCAGAGCGTATTTTGATTTCCTCTGAAAGCATTGGAGATGGACTATACTTCGTGGATAAATCTGTTCAGTACGCTAATGAACGTGAAGTATTTAACCGTCCTATTGGTCAAAACCAAGGAGTACAATTCCCAATTGCGGAATCTTATATGGATATAGAAGCAGCTAAACTCATGCGTAATAAGGCGGCAGAAATGTTTGATGAAGGGGAAAATTGCGGGGCGGAAGCGAATATGGCAAAGTATTTAGCTTCTGAAGCAACCTGGAAAGCAGCTAATGCAGCGATGACTACATATGGAGGGTATGGATTTGCAACGGAATATAATATTGAACGTAAATTCCGTGAGGCCCGTCTATTTATCGTTGCACCAATTACAAACAATTTAGTTGTCAGCTACGTTGGACAGCATGTGCTCGGCTTGCCACGCTCTTTCTAAAGAAATTATGTAGTCCTTGAAACACCATCAAGGACTACAACCTATGTCTGAATATTCATAATCATAAATAAATGGTATACTAAGTTTAGTTAAAGAGACGGAAGGGACACGGTACCTGTCCCTCCGTCCCACCGAAAATAAAGGGGAGGAAATTTTGATGGGGTTAAGTGAAGAGTTAGCTCGCTATGTCAAACGCACGTCCTATGAAGATTTGCCGGAAGATGTGGTTTCGTTTACGAAGCTTTGTATTTTAGATTACTTTAGTTCAGCGTTTGCTGGTGCGAAAAAACCACCTGTCCAAATGATTAATGAATTTATTAAGGAAATGGGCGGAGAGGAGCAAGCAACCCTAGTCACTGGTGGCAAAAACTCAGTCGCTAATGCGGCATTTGTTAATGGAGCAGCTAGTCATATCGTAGAACTTGATGATATCCATAAAGCCTCTATTATTCATGCTGCAACCGTAGTCATTCCTGCAGCTCTAGCGATAGCGGAGTGGAAGGAAGTTAGCGGAAAGGACTTCATTACAGCTGTTGTAGTTGGTTATGAAGTTTGCTATCGAGTTGGGGAAGCTGTCTCTCCATCTCATTACTATTATTGGCATAACACGGCAACCTGTGGAACGTTTGGTTCAGCTGCGGCAGTTGCTAAATTACTAGATCTAAGTGAAGAGGAAATCGCTCACTCCATAGGAAGCGCAGGCACACAAGCCGCAGGACTATGGGAATTTATTGAAGATGGAGCCAATACGAAACAATTACACCCAGGCAAGGCAGCGATGAATGGTGTTATTAGTGCATTGTTAGCACAAAAGGGATTTACAGCTGCTAGCAAAATCTTAGAAGGAAACAGAGGCTTTTTTGAAGCGATGAGTGAGGATTACGATTCATCTAAAATCACGGAAGGCCTAGGTGACACCTTTAAAATTGTTGAAAACTCATTTAAAATTCACGCCTCATGTCGTCACACACATCATGCCATGGATTTAATGGTCGATCTATCAAAAGAACAACCACTTCAGTTAACCGACATCGATAAAATTTCAGTCAAAACCTATCAAGTAGCTCTTAACATAACAGACAACGATCATCCAACAACACAATATGCTTCCAAGTTCAGTCTACAGTTTTGTACAGCACTCGCCTTGTTAAAAGGTACCGGTGGTTTAGATAGTTTTAATGATGACACCCTTTGGGATGAAGAAATAAGGAGTCTCATGAAAAAAGTTGATGTAGCCGTGGATCCTGATATTGACGCGGCATACCCAGAAAAGTGGGGTGCTAAAGTTGAGGTTCACTTGAAGAACGGGCAAACCATTGAAAAGCTGTCCGATTTTCCAAAAGGCGACCCAGAAAACCCTGTGACGTCTGAGGATTTAGTGGCTAAGTTTATGGACCTAGCCAAGGATTTACCAGAAGCTACACGACGATCATTGTCTGACAGTCTATTAAACCTAGAATCATTGGACAACGTAGCTGAATTATTGGCATTTGAACAGGCAACGACAAACTAAGGAGGTCCATCATGGGAGTCAATCAAACAAGAACATGTGAAACCCGCCAACAATCCATTAAACAAATAGAGCAAAGGCTTCATCATTGTTCAGAACAGGAACTCTCCATTTTAGAGCATACGATTAACGCTCTAGAGCAAACATCATCCATGCACTTGATTGGTAGATTCCTAGGTATTAAGCAAGTTGATAATCAAATGATTATGAAGCTTGGACCACAAAATGAAAATATCTATGGAGTGGCTCAAGGTGGAGCGGTGTATACACTTGCGGATGTTGCAATTGGATTTCATATAAAGGAGAGGCTCCCGGAAAATAAACAGGTGTATACCCTAGAATTAAAGGTCAATTTCCTTAAAAAGGGCGAGGGTGAAAAGCTAATAGCAAAGCCCAAAATTGTGCAATGGGGAGGCCGAATTGTCGTTTCAGAATGTAGTGTTTACAACGAGGACAATGAAGTCGTAGCCCAGGCACTTGGAACATTTTATGTGAAAAAAATCCGCAACCAAGAGAGTGGGGAGGACTATAAATGAAAGTAATCCATTATGAGGATATTGTAGAAAAAGTAGCAGAGATGTGTATTGAGGCTAATTATGACCTAGGTGAAGATGTCATGAATGCCTTTCAAGCTGCTCTAAAAACGGAACAATCTGAGACGGGAAAAGAAGTACTGAGCCAATTAATTGAAAACGCGGACATCGCAACGAAGCAACGTGTTCCTATGTGTCAGGATACTGGCACTGTTGTCTGTATTGTAGAGCTAGGACAGGATTGCCATATTACGGGCGGTAGTCTTTACGATGCCATTAATGATGGAATACGAAAAGGCTATGGGGATGGATATTTACGAAATTCTATAGTCAAGGATCCGTTGGAACGTAAAAATACGGATGATAACACGCCAGGTATCATCCATATTGAAATGGTAGAAGGAGATCAATTAAGCATTCATATGACCGCGAAAGGCGGAGGTGCTGAAAATATGAGTGACTTAAAGATGCTTAAGCCATCGGATGGTATTCAAGGAATTAAGGATTATATTTTAGATGTTGTGCGGGTTGCCGGACCAAATGCTTGTCCACCGCTTGTTGTAGGAGTGGGGATTGGAGGAAATTTTGAACGGTGTGCCTATTTAGCCAAAAAGTCATTGTTCCGTCCAATTGGGGAAAGGCATAAAGATCTTGAGGTAGCGGATCTTGAGGTAGAGTTAATGGAGGAGATTAATAGACTCGGCATTGGTCCTCAAGGAATGGGCGGAACCACCACTGCACTTGATATCAAAATAGAGGTTGAGGCCTGTCATATTGCTGCTCTTCCAGTTGCTGTTAATTTAAATTGCCATGCTAGTCGTCACAAAGAAGCGACATTGTAAGGGGGATACCACATGTCAAAACACATTCAAGTTCCATTCAAAAAAGAAGACATTTTAGCCTTAAGGTCAGGAGATCGCGTTCTATTAACAGGTACGGTTTACACAGCTCGTGATGCTGCACATAAACGAATGGCTGAGCAAATTGAAAAAGGAGCCCCTTTACCATTTGATGTAGAAAATCAAGTGATTTATTATGTCGGACCAACCCCGGCTAAGCCTGGGCAAGTGATTGGTTCAGCCGGGCCAACAACGAGTAGTCGAATGGATAAGTTCACACCAGCTCTATTAGATATGGGGCTTAGGGGCATGATTGGAAAAGGATATCGAAGTGAAGAAGTAAAAAAATCAATCGTAAAAAATCAAGCTATCTATTTTGGCGCGATTGGAGGCTCAGCGGCCTTAATCTCTCGTTCCATCAAGTCAGTTGAAGTAATTGCTTATGATGATTTAGGAACTGAAGCGATTCGAAAGCTTGAGATTGAAAATTTTCCTGTCGTAGTCATTAATGATGCCCATGGAAATGACTTGTATCGTGAAGGTGTCGAAAAGTACAGACAGATTTAAAGGTATGGTGAAAGAGTTGAGTTTACATTTGATGGGAAATAATCGGGAATTACATCAATACCACCATAGAGAACCACAATTTTGGAAAATTACATTAGGGCTGACCTTAGCATCACTGTATAACTTCGCTAATTTATATATGGTTCAGCCCTTATTACCTCTTTATACGAGGGAGTTTGGCATATCGCCAACAACATCTAGTTTAGCTCTTTCACTAACGACATTTTCTCTCATCATTAGCCTGCTAATATTTGGTTTTTTATCGGATCGAATTGGTCGAATTGGAATTATACATTGGACCTTATTTCTATCAGTAATACCTTTGTTTCTTATACCCATTACCGAATCCTATATATGGCTTCTGATTGGACGTCTTATTTCTGGAATTTTGATTGCTGGGCTTCCTGCGGTGGCTGTTGCTTATATAAGTGAAGAAATTGCGCCAAATAGCCGAGGTCTTGCTGTATCTTTATACATTGCCAGTAATGCGTTAGGAGGTATGGGAGGAAGAGTTCTTGGAGGCGCTTTTGCTGAACATCTGAGTTGGCAACAAGGTTTTTTAACATTGGGTGCTATAGGATTAGTGATCAGTGTGCTATGTTTTCTAGTCATCCCCAAATCCCAGTTTTTCCAACAAAATCATCGCTCATACAAGCAGGATATTTTAGGGATGGCTATACATTTGAAAAAAACTAAGCTTTTGTTTGCCTTTATATTTGGTTTATTGATCCAGGTGGGGTTTTCTGGGGTGTGGGTCTATATTCCATTTCATGTTGAAAAGGAGCCTTTTTCTTTATCGGTACAAGCGATTTCACTATTGTTTCTTACATATTTATTTGGTGTGGTTGGCTCACCAATTGCGGGTAGATTAGCGGATCGCTTTGGGCTGATGAGAATCATGAGTATGGGATTACTCGTTATGACAGCTGGAACTTTAGTGACATTAGGAAATCATTTGTTTTATGTGATTTCTGGTTTATCTCTTATCTGTCTTGGGTTCTTTATTATGCACTCCTTAACATCCACATGGGTAGGAAATACAGCTACTCACCATAAAAGTGGTGCGACGAGTTTATATCTTTTTAGCTACTATATGGGGGTGACACTAGGTGGAACTACGCTTGGTGTCATTTGGTCAAATTACGGGTGGCTAGGTGTCGTAGTGATTTGTGCCATCTTGCCCCTTATTTCAGGGATGATATTTTTTCGTATGATGGTTAGTGACACAAAGGAAGCTCGTACACTAACGGAAAACTATGAGGGATAGGAAGTCTTTTTGAAATTGAAACATATGAGAAGGGTGAATGATTTGGGTATTCCTAAAGTAAATGAACAACAGACCAATCAAAAACTAGCTAAAGGTGCGGTATTAACCGAAAACCACAAAAAAATAATAGGTTTTGCTGTCGCAATCATCCTTTTTATGGTGATGTATTTCGGACTTCCAGCAACATTCGATCACTCAGCAAGAATAATGGTTGCGATTGTATCTACGGCCATTGCGTTATGGGCATTAGAGCCAATTCCACTCGGATTAACGGCTGTTATCGTTTTACTCTTAATGATGATATTTAATGTAGCCACAACTGATGTCGTGTTTAGCGGCTTTGCATCCCCTGCCGTCTTCCTTATTATTGGAGGAATGATGCTAGCCAGAGCAGTAAATGAAACTCCTTTAGCCAAAAGAGTGACATATTATATTTTGTCGAGATGGGGAGGAAGTGCGAATGGCTTATTAGGGAGCTTTTTAATCATTCCGCAAATTCAAGCCTTTTTTATACCGGCGACCGCCGTCCGCACAGCTCTTCTTTTACCTGTCGTACAAAATGTGCTCGACATGATTGGGGCTAAGCCAGAGAGTAAATTAAATAAAATGATATTACTTGGCGTGTCTTATGGCGGAACCATTAGTGGCACGGCCGTGATGACAGCAGCTATCGGAAATATTCTAACAGTAGAGTTACTGAATAGTTTCTTAGATCTTAAAATCACTTATTTCCAATGGTTTCTTTATGCGCTACCCATATGGATTTTACTAATTCCGTTGCTGTATCTTTTACTGATAAAAATTTTCCCGATGAAGGAAGAGGAAGCCTTGTTTCCACATGTGAAAGAGGAAATGAGTGAAAGAGTAAAAGAATTTGGGCCGATGAGTATGGCAGAAAAACGCTGTCTGTTTGTTTTAATTTTAACAGTTTTACTATGGGTGCTTGAACCATTACACGGTTTTCATCCTAGTGTTCCTGCATTAATTGGGGTAGCCTTAATGACGCTTCCTGGGATTGGATGTTCATCATGGTCGACTGTCGTAAAAATCAATTATGACACTGTTTTGTTGATAGGAGCCACACTTTCTGTTGGATATTCCCTAAATGAATCAGGTGCAACCGAACTGTTAGGGGAGAGCTTAAGTACGCCTTGGGTGATTTCTTTAATGGAAAAACCGATTGTCTCCATTATCTTTATTTTAATAATCACCCATCTGTTTCACCTTGCTATATCTAACGTAGCGACAGCAGTGGTAACTTTGATTCCAATTTTTATTGGCTTATCTGTAGAAGCTGGAGCTGATCCTTTACTCATCTGTTTCACTGCATCCATTGCTTGCCTGCACGGATATATTTTAGTCGTAGAAACCATGCCGAATGTACTTGTTCATAGCACAGGAAGGATTTTACAGCGGAATTTCTTGATGCCTGGCATCTATATGACACTAATTATGATCTTAGTAACCGTAGTCGTTGCCCTTACATGGTGGCGTTGGATTGGCCTGTATTAATAAGTTAGCAATAATTTTACAAATAAACATTTTAGTAAAAGGGAGAGGATTTTCTATGAAAATAGTAGATATCAAAGAAAAAGCAGTACCGATCAAATCAGAAATTTCTAACGCGTACATTGATTTCAGCAAAATGAATTGTTCCGTTGTCGCGATTGTAACAGACGTATATAAAAATGGCAGAAGAGTGGTAGGATATGGCTTTCACTCAAATGGCCGCTATGCGCCTAGTGGATTATTACACGAACGCTTTATTCCAAGATTATTAGAAGCAGATTCAAATGCAATTTTAAATGAAGAGGGAACCAATTTTGACCCACATAAAATCTGGGATGTACTGATGACTAATGAAAAGCCAGGTGGCCATGGTGAGCGTTCCGTTGCAGTGGGAACGATTGATATGGCGGTTTGGGATGCCGTGGCTAAGATTGAGGAGAAGCCACTCTATCAAGTTCTTGCTGAACGTTATCGTAGTGGTAAAGTCGATGATAAGGTTTTTGTTTATGCTGCTGGAGGCTATTATAGCCCAGATAAGGGGCTGAAAGAGCTGCAAGAAGAAATGAAGGGATACTTAGATTTAGGTTATTCTGTTGTGAAAATGAAAATTGGTGGAGCTTCTCTTGAGGAAGATTTAAAAAGGATAGAAGCAGTATTGGAAGTTGTACCTAGTGGCCGAAATCTTGCTGTCGATGCAAATGGTCGCTTTGATCTCGAAACCGCTCTTGCATACGGTGAGGCCATGGAGCCTTATAACTTATTCTGGTACGAGGAAGCGGGAGACCCACTAGATTTCCAACTTCAAGCTGAGCTGTCCAAAAACTATAAAAATCCAATGGCAACTGGGGAAAATCTCTTTTCCATGCAGGATGCACGTAACTTAATCCGCTACGGTGGAATGAATCCAAAGCAGGATACACTACAATTCGATTGTGCCTTAAGCTATGGTCTTGTTGAATATTTACGAACTCTTGACATGCTGAAGGAGAATGGGTGGTCTGCTCGTAATGTAATTCCACATGGTGGTCACCAAATGTCATTAAATATCGCAGCAGGACTCGGAATGGGAGGCAATGAATCCTACCCAGGTGTGTTTGAACCATTTGGTGGTTTTGCAGGTAATACTCCAATTGAAGATGGGTATGTCGGTTTGCCTGATGTGCCGGGAGTTGGTTTTGAGGCGAAGGAGAATTTAATTAAGGTGTTGCGGTCAGTGGCTGAGTAAATAACATGGACTCTGTAACCAGGGTGAGTTACCTCACCCTGGATCATCTAATTTATGAGGGGTGTAAACATGTATGCATTAGATTCTTTTCTAAGCTTAAACCTTACAGAAGTGTCTACTAAAATTAAACAGGGAGAGATATCTCCAGTGGACATTGTAACTGCTCTTATAAACAGAATTGATACTGTTGATTCCAAATTAAACTCCTATATAACCGTTAATAGAGAAGGAGCTCTTGCAACTGCAAAAGAGAGAGAAAAAGAAGTTTTAGAGGGGAAATACAGAGGGCCTTTACATGGAATTCCAATTGGCTTGAAAGATCTTATAAATACAAAAGGACTGAAAACAACTTGTGGCTCTTCTATTTTCGAAAATCACATTCCGGATGAAAATGCAGAGTTGGTTAATAGATTAGAAGAAGCGGGAGCTATTATAATTGGCAAAAATAACACACATCAATTTGCTTATGGTCCAACTGGCGATAGGTCGCATGTTGGTCCTGTTAGAAATCCATATAATATCAAGAAAATGACAGGAGGGTCGAGTAGTGGGTCAGCTGCATCAGTAGCAGCCTGTTTAAATTATGGAACAATAGGAACAGATACAGGAGGTTCTGTACGTATTCCTGCTTCATTTTGTGGGGTGGTTGGGATGAAACCTACCTATGGAAGAGTAAGTAAGAGGGGAATTTATCCATTATCGTGGACGCTAGACCATGCTGGCCCCTTAACGAGAAGCATTATGGACAATGCTTTAGTTTTAAATGCTATTTCTGGATATGACCCATTAGATCCTGATTCGAAAGAAACTGATCAAGAAGATTTTAGCAGGTATATTGGACTAGGAATAGAAGGGAAGGTAATTGGTATACCTAAGAGTTATTACTATGAAAATTTAGACCCTGAAATTGAACAGTCTATATATCAAGCTATTGATTGCTTCAAAAGGTTAGGTGCGAGTATTGTCGAAGTGGATATACCTAGTATGGAAGAGATTTCAGAGGCACAAAAGGTTATTTTGAAAAGTGAGGCATATGCCGTTCATGAGAATAATCTAAAAGAATTCCCAGAATTATGGGATGAAGAAGTTAAGGAACGACTGCTAACAGGACTTAACGTAAGTGGTTCAGATTTCGCAAAAGCACTTAGAGTCCAAAAAATAGCTAAGCAGGAATTTGCTAATGTGCTAGATTCGGTGGATGTATTATTAACGCCGACAATGTCAATTCTTCCACCTGATGTTAATGCTAGATTTTTATCAGATGATTATGATGATAGTCAGCACATTCGTTGGCAGATTCTTAAGCTAACTGCACCAACTGACTTAAATGGATTCCCTAGCTTAACTTTGCCTAGTGGTTTCTCTAAGGAGGGTTTACCAATTGGTGTCCAGCTAATTGGTATGGAGTTTGAAGAAGCTAAGCTTTATCAATTTGGATATGCCATAGAACAAGAGTTGTCATTAAATTTGAATAGAGTAGAAATCGAATAACCTATCTAAACAGCTTAGGCTAGTATTTTATAACTATTTTTCATAGTTAAATTGACAGACTATTATGTTTACAAATAAAATAGACTAATAATTCCGCAAATTTTGATAATGGAGGAGGTAGCCGCATGGTTAGTACTTTACTTTGGATTGAATTTAGCGTATTTATGCTTGTCATGGTTTTTGTAAGTATTTATGCAGCAAAAAGAACGAAAACGATTCAAGATTTTGCTATTAGTGGTGCGAATTTAGGTCCATATGTATTAGGGTTGTCATTCGCAGCAACATTTTTCAGTGCAGCTACATTTATGGGGTATCCAGGTTATTCTTATGCTTGGGGATTTAGTAATCTATGGTTATTTTTATCTTTAATTGGGGCTGCACCGTTAGGTATTATTGCAGTAGGTAAAATGGTCCGAAAGTTAAACACTAAACAGAAATCGCTATCCTTACCTGATTGGCTCGGCGATTATTATAATAGTGATTTTTTACGATTAGGATCTGGAATAATTATGCTCTTTAATATTTTTTATATTGCAGCACAATTTTCAGCAGGAGCACAAATTTTTCAGAATATGCTTGGCCTAAAATATATGACCGGTCTCATTATTATTGCAGTAATTGTTATTGCATACGTGTTTGTCGGTGGTTCCTATGCTGACGTATATACGGATGCTGTCCAAGCTGTACTTATGGTTATTACAGGTGTAGTCGTTTTTATATCAGGAATTATCTTCTTCGGAGATGGGAACATCAATACTGCTTTTACCAACATCTCAGAAAATTTAGCCTCTCAAGATGAAAAGCTTTTAAGTATCTTTAATCCTGAATCAAATTATTACGCAGCTACTGCTGTTTTAGGTTTATTTATCATTCAATTTGCATTTTCATCTCAGCCTCAACTATTTAATAAAGTCTTATCTTTGAAGAACCCTAAAGATCTTCGCAAAATGATTGCAACATATATCACAGCAGCTACGTTATGTTTACTAGTTCTTTTTGGCGGATTATACGCAAGAGTTGCTGTACCAGGCTTAGAAGCAGCCGATCAATCCTTACTTGAATATGTTACATGGGGCATGCCTGCTGCACTGGCAGCTTTTGTCGGGGTTGTTATATTAGCAGCAGCCTTATCCACAACAGATGGTTTATTTGTTGTTATGTCCACTGTATTTGCTAATGATATTTATCGAAAGGTGTTAGTTAAAAGAGGGATTGTAAAAGCGGATGAAGATAAAGTAAACAAAGTGTCGCTTAATATCAGTCGTTTTGCAGTTATAGTAGTTGGGATTGCCGCTGTTACCATTGTGTTGAATCCTCCACAATTTTTAGGAGATTTTATGTGGATTGGTATTTCAGGAGTATCAGCAGGAACATTGGGACCAGTTCTATATGCGGTATTTAGTCGTAAAAAAGCATCCCCTCGCGCAGCAGAATCATCAATGGTCATTGGTTTATTATCTTATTTAGTCATCTTTTTTGGCGGATTTGAATCAAGTCCACTTGCGGCAGGCGGTTGGGCTACACTAGTTGGTATTGGTGTTATGTGGATTCTAGCCTCTGTGTTAAAACGACCTAAAACAATTGAACCAGACCCAGACGTAAAGGTTGAATTATAATAGGCGTACTTTCTTTCATAATATGTTATGAACGTGGTGAAGGGAGGAAAAAACGTGTGGATTAATTCTATGTTATCCATATGGTTATATTCTACAATTGGATTTTTACTCATAAGTGGGTTTGCATTGTGGAAATGGTATGGAAGTGAAGATGAATAATAATTAGTAACTAAGGGGCGTGTGCTTTATACGCTCCTTGTTTTTTGCTTGGTTGTAAGGAGGATTTTTTATACTGAAAAAGAAAATCTATAAAGTAAGACTTGGAATAAAGGAGGTAACCTATGTATCTAACCAAAATCCACCCCCGCGTCTCCGAAACTGACGGCGTCGGTCATATCAACAACACAACCGTCCCCATCTGGTTTGAAGCCGGACGAAATGAAATTTTCAAGCTTTTCACACCAGATGATAACTTCGATAATTGGAAGATGATTATATTAAATATGAGCGTCGATTATGTGAGTCAAATTTACTTTGGGAGAGAAGTGGCTGTACATACTTGGGTAAAGAAAATAGGGAATACGAGTTTGCAATTATATGAAGAAATTCGACAAAATGATAGAATTTGTGCTAAGGGAACCGTGACTTATGTGAATTTTAATTTGCAGATGCAGAAATCAGATCCGATTCCAGAGGGGATTAGGAAGGAATTAAAACATCATTTATTCGACGATACTGATTATTAAGGTGATGAGTTAGCAAAAATGAAAAAGCACCAGGTTCGCCCTGGTGCTCTAGTATTAATACAATTTCCCCTGACGATACAAGATCGTCGACAGCTTCATCACCGCGTGAATATAACAGTTCTGTCTTAAAGGAAAAGGATCCCCAAAAAACTGTGGTAAGATGGTATCCATAGTTTGCTTCATCTTATCCGTAAGTGATTTAAACACTTCCTCCTCACTATAAAATTGAGTTTCTCGCCCTTGTAGCCACTCAAAGTATGACACAATGACCCCGCCTGCGTTTGCTAAAATATCCGGTACGATGATGACCCCGTTGTCACTTAACACTTTATCAGCCTCACCTGTTATAGGGGCATTGGCACCTTCTACAATAATTTCAGCTTTAATTTTATCGACATTATCCTTGTGAATTTGATCCTCTAAAGCGGCTAGGATGAGTACGTCGACATCTAAATATAAGAGATCGTCACGATTACGGATGTCAGCCTTTACTTCAGCCTGCTCTAATTGGTCTTCAGTAGTTGGTAAATCGCCGTTGTTTTTATTCGCAAAGTCGATTAACGCTGGGATGTTCAGTCCTTCTGAGTTATAAAGGGTTACATTTGCATCACTCACAGAGATTACTTTATTGTGTAAATGAGTGCAGTTATAGGCTTCAAGAGCTGCAACTGACCCCACGTTCCCGAACCCTTGAACAGCTAGCTTTAATGGTTTACCTGCATGAGCCTGGGCAGTCTTTGCAAATACGTTGTCGGTATTCGTCAGGAGGTTGGTCTGACTGTTTACGAAGTCATACATCATGTATTTAAACGTAAAATAAACGCCTTTACCTGTAGCTTCTCGTCTTCCTAATGATCCACCGTTGACAACACTTTTTCCGGTAAAGCTACCTCGATAAGGCTCACCTGGTTTGATGCTCTTATATTCGGACATCATCCAATCCATTTCACGATCCCCAGTCCCAACATCAGGTGCAGGTATATCTTTATCAGGACCTAGGATATCGCTAAAATAATGAACATATTTTACGGCAATTTGGTGTAGTTCTTTTTCAGCATAATCACGTGGATTGATGACAACGCCACCTTTTCCTCCACCAAAAGGTACCTCATGTAAGGCATTTTTTAATGTCATTAGGGCAGCTAGATTGGTTACCTCTTCTTCATTAACGGATTCGTGGAAACGAATTCCTCCTTTGAAAGGACCTAGTGTATTATTATGCTGGACACGGAAGGCGGGAATACGTGCTACTCTGCCGTTTTCTAATGCTACGCGTAAAAAGGACTTGTGAATATGATTGGGTGTGGATAGGATAGACGCTAAGGAAGTGAATGCTCGTTCTCGTGATTGATCTTGTAAATTAGGTAAAAATGTTTTGTCCTCTAATAAAGCATCTAAGGAGTTTTGGACAATATCTCCTGTTTGACTTGCCATAGATACATACCTCCGTTTTTCTTATATATTTCCATATATATGTAATGGTACCAGTTTTAAACCGTGTAATCCATTTTTAAAATTACAACCCCCCGCCAGCGACTAGCAACAAATCTCGACAAATGCTAAAATAATGGTAATGATTGAGGAAATAAAGCCTGATACTGGGCATTTTGGATGGGAACTTGAACAGGAGGAATACCATGAGTTGGCAAGATGATTATATACGTTGGAATGAATTTGAGGATTTGGAGCCTCATTTACGTAAGCAATTAGATGAAATAGCTGAAAATGAAAACGCTTTGGAGGAGGCCTTTCATAAGCCCCTATCCTTTGGTACAGGAGGGATGCGGGGAGAGCTCGGTCCAGGGACCAATCGTATGAACCTTTATACCGTTCGGAAAGCGGCTGAGGGTTTGGCTAAATACATAGAAAATCAAGGTGAAGAGGCAAAGCAAAATGGTCTTGTGGTAGCGCATGATTCTCGCCATATGTCACCGGAGTTTTCATTAGAAACGGCTAAAGTAATGGGAGCTCACGGAATTAAAACATACTTGTTTACTTCCCTTAGACCAACGCCTGAATTATCTTTTGCCGTTCGTCATTTAGGGACTGCGGCCGGGGTTGTAGTGACAGCGAGTCATAATCCACCAGAATATAATGGTTTTAAGGTCTACAATGAAGATGGGGGACAGGTTCCACCCGCCCAGGCTGAGGAAATCGTTGAACTGGTGAATGCGGTTGAAAATGAGTTAGCGATTGATGTTTTGGAAAAGGAAGAATTGGAGAAGCAAGAGCTATTAAAGTGGATTGATGAAGAAGTGGATCAGGCCTATTTGGAAAAGCTTCAAACCATTTCGTTAAATCCTGAGGTAATTGAGCAACAGGCTAATAAATTAAAAATAGTCTTTACCCCATTACATGGAACGGCTTTAAACCCAGTTGTAAATGGCCTTGAAAAATTAGGCTTTAAACAGGTGACAGTCGTAGATGAGCAGGCGAAACCAGATCCAGAATTTTCTACAGTGGCATCGCCCAACCCTGAAGAGCATCAAGCGTTCACGATGGCAATTGAGTACGGGAAAAAAGTAGATGCAGATATTTTAATTGGAACTGATCCTGATGCTGACCGGCTAGGTGTTGCGGTAAAAGGTGATGATGGTGAATATACGGTGTTAACCGGGAACCAGCTCGGTGGATTGATGCTGGATTATATTTTATCTAATACGCCTTATCTACCTGAGAATGGCATTATGATTAAGACTATCGTGACTTCTGAATTGGGAAGAGCGGTTGCAGATCACTATGGCGTGGAGACACTAGATACTTTAACTGGATTTAAATTTATCGGTGAAAAAATCCGTGAATTTGAGCAGTCTGGTAAGCATCAGTTCTTATTTGGTTATGAGGAGAGCTATGGTTATTTAATTCGGGACTTTGCTCGTGATAAGGATGCGGTGCAATCGGCACTCATGGCAAGTGAAATGGCTGCTTATTGGAAGTCAAAAGGAAAGACGTTATTTGATGCACTTGAAATGATTTATGAACGACAAGGGTATTATTTAGAGGATCTTAAATCCCTTACACTTAAAGGAATTTCTGGTACAGAGCAAATTGAAGGAATTATGAATGATTTTCGGGAACGGCCTTTAGAAAAGGTGGGAGATATATCGGTGGTAGCTGTTGAGGATTATGCATCATCTGAGCGTACACATTTAGCAGATGGTTCAACAGATGAGATTGATTTGCCAAAATCGAATGTGGTGAAATTTTTACTAGAGGATGATTGCTGGTGCTGTCTTCGTCCATCAGGTACCGAGCCAAAAATTAAGTTCTATTTTGGTGTGAGGGGCGATAACCGTAGATCAGCTGAAGACCGATTAGATATGGTGAAAAATGCTGTCATGAGTCGGGTGGATAAGTTAATTAAATAAGCTTTTGGGAGCCTTTACCATTTTTCATGGTAGGGGCTTTTTGCTCTGATATCTACATATATCGACTTACACAATTACCATTTTTAACAAATTTGTTGTGATATTTAAGAAAATAAGCCTATTACATTTCCTTCTTTTCTATAAGATAATAAGATTAACAAGCGTTCGAAAAGGCAAAATCATTGAAAAATGATGACGCAAAGCTAGAGGGGCTACGGTGTTAACTATGCTCGCCAGCTACCGAATACGATCTCCATCGTGTGATCGACATCGAGGAGGAATGGAGTGTGAAGAGGTTATTTTTTCAGTTGAAGACTAAATGGCATACGTTTAAATACAATGAATTGAACGTGGTAATTCCAGACTGTTTAGACGACCAAGTGAAAAAGGAATTGATGGAAAAGAAAGACTATCATGAAAAAGCAGCATTACGATATATATTGAAATCATAAGGCGCCATGTCGGCGTCTTTTTAAATGTTTTGCCCCTCTATATGACATTGTTTTCCAAAAATAAGTCATAATTCAAAACACCCTTCAATATATTGTATTGAGGATTTTTCGTACAAGATTTTACACCATATTTGAAAGCGATTACATATTAGAGGGGGAATTTGATGAAATTTGAAGCACCTAATCGTTCAGGGGCTGTCGTAGAGTTTCGGAAGCGTTATGATAATTTTATTGGGGGGGAGTGGAAGCCACCGGTAAACGGGCAATATTTTGACAATGTCACACCTGTTACAGGAGAGGTATTTTGTGAGGTGGCACGCTCGACAGCTGATGATGTGGAGCTAGCCTTGGATGCAGCCCATGAGGCCGCGCCGAGCTGGGCAAAGACTTCACCAACGGAACGAGCTAATATGCTGAATAAGATTGCGGATCGAATGGAGGAAAATCTGGAAAAGCTAGCCGTTGCGGAAACGTGGGATAATGGTAAGGCTGTTCGTGAAACCATGGCTGCCGATATTCCACTGGCTGTTGACCATTTCCGTTATTTCGCCAGTGCCATTCGTTCACAAGAGGGTGGCATCAGCCAAATTGATGATGATACGGTTGCCTACCATTTTCATGAGCCGTTAGGGGTTGTTGGGCAAATTATCCCGTGGAACTTCCCAATTTTGATGGCGACTTGGAAGCTTGCACCAGCATTAGCAGCAGGTAACTGTGTGGTCATGAAGCCAGCTGAGCAAACACCAGCCTCGATTCATGTTTTATTGGAGTTAATTCAGGATTTAATTCCAGCTGGGGTTGTGAATGTAGTGAACGGCTTTGGCCTTGAAGCAGGTAAACCACTAGCATCCAATAGTAGAATTGCTAAGATTGCTTTTACTGGGGAGACGACTACAGGACGTTTGATTATGCAATATGCGTCTGAAAATATTATCCCGGTTACATTGGAGCTTGGTGGTAAGTCTCCAAATATTTTCTTCAAAGATGTAATGGACCAGGACGATGCATTTTTAGATAAAGCCATTGAAGGTATGGTGATGTTTGCGCTGAATCAGGGGGAAGTTTGTACGTGTCCTTCTCGTGCGCTTATTCATGAGTCCATATATGATGAATTTATGGAAAGAGCGTTGAAGCGAGTTGAAGCAATTAAAATTGGTCATCCGCTGGATACGGAAACGATGATGGGTGCACAAGCTTCAACTGAGCAAATGGAAAAAATTACGTCATACTTAGATATTGGCAAGCAAGAGGGGGCTGACGTTTTAATTGGTGGTGAGCGGAACTCCCTTGGTGGTGAACTAGAGAAAGGCTTTTATGTAAAGCCGACTATTTTCAAAGGGAACAACAACATGCGTATTTTCCAAGAGGAAATCTTTGGACCAGTGCTTTCCGTAACAACCTTTAAGGATGATGAGGAAGCACTTGAGATTGCCAATGATACTCTATATGGATTAGGTGCGGGTGTCTGGACGCGTGATTTCCATAATGCTTATCGGTTTGGGAGAGAAATTGAGGCAGGCCGTGTTTGGACGAATTGCTACCACGCTTATCCTGCTCATGCTGCCTTTGGTGGCTATAAAAAGTCCGGAATTGGGCGAGAAAATCATCAAATGATGTTATCTCACTATCAACAAACAAAGAACTTGCTCGTAAGCTATAGTAAGGATGCTCAAGGGTTCTTTTAACTGTGAGCGAATTTTTGTCGAAGGGGTGTGAAAGATTGACTGAGAAGGAGAAGGTGTTAGCAACAGACGCAGCCTTAGAGCTTATTGATTTGTTAAAGGAAAAGCACGGTCCTTTAATGTTTCACCAATCAGGCGGCTGTTGCGATGGAAGCTCTCCGATGTGTTATCCACGGGATGAATTTCATGTAGGAAATTCAGATGTATTACTAGGTCATATTGGCGATGCACCCTTTTATATGTCTAAGGATCAGTACGAGTATTGGAAACATACACAGCTCATCATTGATGTAGTGGACGGTCGTGGGGGTATGTTTTCCTTGGAGGGACCAGAGGGGAAACGGTTTTTGACGAGGTCAAAAGTATTTTAATAGGGAGCCAGCATTTCCTGAAAGTATGGGGAATGCTGGTTTTTTAATGCACTTGGTAAAATTACAATTTAAAAAATATTTGAGGCGCATAATTGGAATATACATGATAGCTTTAAAGTTTTTGATCTCGTTTGTGACCATGATTTCCCTATTTTGGCCGTTTAACTTTTTCTGAAATGCAGGGTATAATGATGAGGAGATAAAAGGGTTTTTAAATGGATTGCAATCTACTAAGATTTGAAGTTTATGTGATATAAAAAATAAATAGGGGGGAGGGAACAAAGTGGAGGAATTTGTTAAACTAGTAACATCGAAACTTGATTTGATTCATTCAGACGTAAGTGAATTGAAGTCGGATGTAAGCGGTCTGAAAACAGATGTAAGTGAATTAAAAGAAGGGCAAGAATTCATAAAAAAACAAGTTGCCGAAAATACAGAATCCATAGCTAAACTCACATCCTTAACTTCAAGGGTTTCTGATTTAGAAACAGATATGAAGGTTGTCAAAAAAGCAATTGCAAAGTAACAGTAAAAGGGGGCTAACTCATGAAGAGTCAGCCCCCTTTTGCTTTTGCTTGCTAGCTTGAAAGTACTTGATTTTTGTTCAAAACAACCTGAATCATAAAATAATCAATCTCTTCTGGTAGTGCCTCTTTTATTGGCTTGAGTCGATCTGTACCTACTCGTTCACATGTTTCGATAATTAGCTTTTCTTGTTCATCAGAATATATTTCATGCCAGTTTAGCGTATATCCTTCTTGAATACAACGAATTAGATGCTTTTGAATTGTCATAGGTGAATAGTTTCGTTCAGTGGCAATTTCTTTAATGGCCATGCCCTGTTCATGATATAACTTATAGGAAATGACATAGCTTGGTGTATCTCCAAACTGTTCATCTATTGTACTCTTTTCTTTGATCGTCGTTACGGTTGGCTGATTGCTTTGATTTCTTACTGGAGGCGTAATCTCATTTTTTTCAACATAGGATTGTATGGCCTTTATAAATAACAGTCCATATTTTTCAAACTTAGTATTCCCGACTCCTTTAATGTTGAGCATATTCTGCTCGTCCATCGGATAATAAGTTGCCATCTCCTTTAAGGTGACATCAGAGAATACAACATACGGAGGGACAGATTCCTCATCGGCAATTTCTTTACGAATGGATCTTAGGATTTCAAACAGCTCATTGTTCTCCTCGGATTTTTGCTCCTTCACAATGGTCATTTTTTTGTATATCGAAGCCTCACCCTTTAGGACTGCAACAACCTTTGAGGTTAACTGCACCACTGGGTATTTACCCTCCGTCAATTTTAGATACTCTTCGGCTAACAAATAATTGATTAGGCCTACAATATCCTTTTCTCGGTATTTTCTCATTAGTCCGTATGTGGATAGCTGTTCAAATCCGAGTTCTCGAATACGCTTGTTTTTGGATCCCTTTAATACCTGTGCTACAAGTGTAACTCCAAAGCTTTCATTCATCCTTTTAATGCATGAAAATACCATTTGTGCTTCTGTGGTAATGTCCGTTTGTTCTCTAGAATCGGTACAGTTACTGCATCGTTCGCAATCATTCGTATCCTTTTCGCCAAAATAATGTAAAAAATAGGTTTGCAGGCACTGTTCGGTATGGCAATATTGGACCATTTGTTGAAGGCGTGCATATTCATTCTTTCGCTGATTTTCCTGTAAATTACTTTCTTCAATTAGAAACTTATGAATCTGCACATCCTGGGGAGAGAAAAGTAGGTAGCATTCACTTTCTTCTCCATCTCTCCCGGCTCTGCCAGCCTCCTGATAATAGGATTCAATGTTTCTCGGCATGTTATGATGAATGACAAATCGTACGTTTGATTTATCAATCCCCATTCCAAAGGCATTAGTGGCGACCATAATGGAGGTGTTATCAATGATAAATTGCTCCTGTGCTTCCTGACGCTCACTTTCCGATAAGCCAGCATGATATTTAGCAACCGATATATTTTTCTTTTTTAAATGCTCATAGAGAAAATCGGTTTCCTTGCGGGTGGAGGTGTAGATTATGCCCGATTCATTTGGTCGACGTTCAATATAATTGACAATAAAGTCACGCTTGTTTTCCCCTTTTAACACGTGAAAGGATAGGTTTTCACGCGCAAAAGTGGTAAGTACAGTGTTGTTAGGTTTAATTGATAATAACTTTTCGATGTCAGTGGCTACCTCAGTTGTTGCAGTAGCTGTAAGGGCAACAATGACTGCACGTTGATTAAGTTCCTGGATAATCGTGATAATGGATCTGTAGCTTGGTCGGAAATCGTGCCCCCACTGGGAAATACAGTGTGCTTCGTCAAAGGCGATGAGAGAGAGTTCAATAGACTCAATAAGCCGTATAAAGCTACTTGACTCGAATCGCTCTGGTGCCACAAAAACCATTTTGTATTGCTGGTTACGTATGTCCTCAAGCCGTTGGTTCATATCTTCTGCTGATAGACTACTATTAATAAAGGTAGCAGTTATTCCATTGGCTTGGAGGGCGTCCACCTGATCCTTCATGAGTGAAATTAAAGGTGAAATAATAATGGCCGTTCCAGGTAACAGGAGAGCTGGAATTTGATAGCAAAGAGATTTTCCGCCACCAGTCGGCATAATGCCTAATGTATTTTGGCCGTTCAGTATATGTTCAATGATTTCCTTTTGTCCGGTACGAAAAGTCGAGAAGCCATAAGTCTCATTTAAAATTTGGGTCGCTTGATTTAACATGATTACCTCCTAAAAAGGTGGACGAGCCATTTTATCGTGATCCGTTTTGTGCTGGCTATATTTTATCACTTGCTAGGCCTAGGAGTACAGAAACGAAAAATGGAAATTAGACTATAAACCTAACACAATAAAGGTATTTTACTTACGGAAAGTAACATTATAATCAAACTTCCACACCCCAAAATAAAATTTCAAATCAATTTCTTTACCGCTTTAAAGCATCGGGGGACAGTCCCCAAGTGCTTTAAAGCGGTAAAGTTTTAGGCGGTATGGGGGTTTCTTGTTATAATGAGAAAAAAGTGGATAAAGTGAGGACGTTTTATGGTGTTGCGTAAATTAAAGAGGTTATTTCCTAGCCTTGTAGTGTGGGAGCCACATTTGGAATTGGATTTCGATCAATACATATGGTTGGAGCCAGAGGCAGGTCAAAGGATAGGGATCAAGAAGGCCGAATTATCGGAGAAAGATATTGAAATACTGTCGACATTCTTGCATAGAGTTCACGTTGAGAAGCGTCAGCTAACCGACCGCGAAGAGCTATGGTATCAGATTTTAATAGAAAATAATCAAATTGTTTCGCAGCCACATGGTTTGGACAGCTTTCGATTTGTTTTTTTTCAAATTGAATCGAATCAAATAGACGAACATTTATTAGAGGAAGGGTTGAAGGGCATTTTCTCTGCACCTGTCCCGCTTCTTTGGTTTGATTCACAATCTGGCATTCTGATAGAAGAGTTTTCAACAAAGGATCAGGAACCAGTTGATTTTGATGAGGTTATTGATGTGTTAATGAGTGATTTGTACCTTAAAATACAACTTTTTGTGGGAGAACAAGGGGATGATTTAAATCAGGCTAGCGCTGAGTTTCAATGGCTGAAGGATGCAGCTGATTATGTATTTACTCATTCTGTTCAGCGGGTTTCCCATTTAAAGGAATCGATTCCTTTATTACTTGTGCGGCAACTTCAAGATGAGGAGAGGGTAAGATTATCGAATATACTGCTTAAGGGTGCCAAAAACGATGAAGAATTGTTACGGACGATACGTATCTTTTTAGAATCCAATTCGAACGCTTCGGAGGCTGCTAAGAAAATGTATATGCATCGTAATAGTCTGCAATATCGAATTGATAAATTTATTGAAATAACTGGGATTGATATTAAGTCATTTGAGGGTGCTGTTACAACCTATTTAGTATTAAAAATGCTGGAGTAATCTCCAGTATTTTTTTATGCCTAAATTGATGTCTAGGCTTTTAACGGTCTGAAATGAATTTCAGCCTTTAGACCGAAGAAAGTTCGTGCTCGTTGCCGTTAAGAAAGTTGGTGGAAGTGGATATACTTAAGTCAACAAAGAAAAAGAGGTGAGAATACATGAACATTTACGAAATGGAACAAATGATAAAAGATAAGCGTGTTAAGTAAGGTGAAGGTATTTGTTAAGAAAAAAGAGAGGAGGCCGATCAGAGATGAATATTTACGAAATGGAAAAATTAGTTGAAACTCGCCGTGTGTAACTCTTAATTTAAAAAGAGGTGATAATAATGTTATTAATAAGTGAATTTAGCCTGGCTTATGAAGTAGCAAGTAGCGGGTGAAGTAGGATGGAGGTCGTTGTGGTCAATGGTAGATAAAAATTTAGCAAATGAATAAATCCCTTTTCTTCAATAAATTTTGGTTGAAGAAAAGGGATTTTTATATGTTCTTTTCATGGGATTTCATTAGTTTTCTTATTGAGTGGTTTTTCGGTAAGACGGCTTAGTACTTTGTTGTGGAGGTGGTGGTTTGTCATAATGGTGGAATCTATAACGTTGATGATCGATTGTTTGCTAATACCTCGAAAATCAATTTCTTCTTTTAATAGTTTGATAAATTCTTCATCTAACTCTAGTTCTTTTGCTTTTTGAAAGGATTGGATAAGCAGTTCGTCTGATAGGTTTCGAAAACCCACAATCAACACCCCTCACTCTATCTATTTAACTACATCATCAAGTAGTTCTTGGTGTGACCTTCAGTTTCGTTGCTAACCAAGGCCCGCGAAATACTATTGAGGAATAATTTGTTAATTAATCAGTTCTATTATACCATTTAAATTGATTTATTTCGACATTATTTTAAAAAAGCTCGTCATCCCCTACCGCTTAAATAGATACATATGCCTATCATCCTTTAACGCTTTATCAGAGCGGGGGACAGACCCCCGTTCCTTTAAAGGGGTAAAGTGCACAAATGGTGCTAATATTTTTGTGCAGGTTGTCTATTCCTTTTTTACTACAGTTTCGGTAGACTAATAGATAGAAAGTAAAACGCTTACATTTTAAGGGGGAACTCAAAATGGCTGATGTAAAATTAGATCATGTATATAAGGTTTATGATGGAAATGTAACCGCTGTTAAGGATTTTAATTTAGATATTAAAGATAAAGAGTTTATCGTGTTTGTTGGACCGTCTGGTTGCGGTAAATCAACAACTCTACGGATGATTGCTGGTTTGGAAGAGATTTCTGATGGGGATCTCATCATTGATGAAAAACGTATGAATGATGTAACTCCTAAAGACCGTGATATTGCGATGGTATTCCAAAACTATGCCCTTTACCCGCATATGAATGTATACGATAACATGGCGTTCGGTCTAAAGCTTCGTAAGTTTGATAAAAAGGAAATTGAACGTCGTGTTAATGAAGCGGCGAAAATTCTTGGATTAGAGGACTATTTAAAGCGTAAGCCGAAAGCTCTTTCCGGCGGTCAGCGTCAGCGTGTTGCACTTGGTCGTGCGATTGTTCGTGATGCGAAGGTATTCTTAATGGATGAGCCTTTATCCAACCTTGATGCGAAATTACGTGTACAAATGCGTGCGGAAATTCAAAAGCTGCACCAACGCTTACAGACAACTACCATTTACGTTACCCATGACCAAACAGAAGCGATGACAATGGCGACAAGATTGGTTGTCATGAAGGATGGTGTGATCCAGCAGGTTGGTACACCTAAAGAAGTCTACGATGTGCCAAACAATATTTTTGTCGGTGGATTTATTGGTTCACCAGCCATGAACTTCATCAATGGTACATTGACTGAGGATGGTCATGTGAAAATTGGAGAAGAGGTTCAAGTGAAGGTGCCTGAAGGAAAATTGAAGCAGCTTAAAGAGCAAAATTATTTAGGTAAGGAAATCGTGTTAGGAATTCGTCCTGAGGATATTCATGATGAACCCGTATTTATCGAATCTACGCCAGAAACCAAGTTAACAGCATCAATTGATGTAGCAGAGTTAATGGGTTCTGAGACCATCATTTATTCAAAAGTAGAAGGTCAAGACTTTGTTGCACGTATTGACTCCCGAACGGACGTTAATGGTGGAGATCAAATTGATGTAGCCTTTGATATGAACAAAGCGCATTTCTTTGATAAAGAAACGGAAGAGCGTATTCGTTAATTTGATAGCTTCCTTATACAAAACCCCTGCCCAAATAGTGTGGGCGGGGTTTTGTTGCGGCTTAGCACTTTAACGCTTTACTAGAGCGGGGGACAGTCCCTCACCGCATTAACGCTTTACCAGAGCGGGGGTCTGTCCCCCGATGCTTTAAAATGATAAAGAGCCAGCACTCCCCAAATGTGCTGGCTCTTCCCAATCATTCACCTAGTATTTTTTCGATCACTCGTAGGGAGCTTAAGGCGTCGGCTCCGCTGACGAGTGGTTCTTTGTCTTGGATGATAGATTCAACAAAGGCGTCAATGACTCCTGTTGAGGTTTGGTTGTCATTCGTTTGGATCGGCTCAAGTTGATATCTCACAACCTCGCCATCCTTCGTTTCTACAATTAACTGATCTTCAGGGTGATGATAGATTTTAATGATTCCTTTTTGACAATAGATGGTGGTCGAATTGTCTTCTTCGCCATAGTAGGTCCAGGAGAATGATGCCGTTCCAATCCGGCCTTTTTTCGTACGTAAGGCGCTGACCACGTTATCACATACCTCAATCGGTTCCCCGTTTTCATCAACTTTATCAAGTGCACCGGTAAATGCATGGGCATCGACAACCTCGTCATCTAATAAATAATGGATTAAATCGATTTTGTGGATCCCCAAATCCCCGGCAACACCGGAGTGAGAGCGTTCTTTTTTGAAAAACCAAGTAGAATTCGATTTATTCACGCCCCAATGTTCAGGTCCTTGGTGGCCAAAGGAGGTTTTAAATGTTAAGACCTCGCCAAGCTCCTTGGAAGCAATCAGCTCCCGTGCTTTTTGATGGGCCTTCGTAAAACGCTGATTATGGTCGACCATTAATTTTTTCCCTGACTTACGCTGTGCCTCAACCATTCGCTCAGCCTTTTCCACACTGACAGCAAGAGGCTTTTCACACAGAACGTGTTTGCCGCTTAGTAATGCTTTAGATGTAATGATGTGGTGCGTTTCATTGGATGAACAATCACTGATTGCCACAATTGATGGATCTTTCAATAGCTCATCAACTGTCTCCGCAACACAACCATTGAATTCTTTTGCCAGTGCCTGTGACCTTTCGAGGTTCCGGTCATAAAACACTATTTCTTCCACATATGGGTTTGCATAATATTCAGGTGCATGTCGAAATCTTGTAATTGAGCCACACCCGATAATGCCAACTTTGATCGTTTCCATGAGAAGTCCTCCTTAGTCTCTTTTTTGGAAAAGTACTGCAACGATAATAATTAACCCTTTGACAAGACCTTGCAGGTGGGGGGAGATATTCAATAGGTTCATCATATTGTTTAAGACCCCTAATAATAGAACCCCGAATAATGTCCCAATTACTTTTCCTTTTCCGCCTGTCATTCTTGTACCACCGATGATAACAGCAGCAATGGCATCAAGCTCATAAAGGTTTCCAGAGCTTGAAGATGAAATGGAATTTAAGCGAGATGTTTCAATTAAAGCGGCAATTCCGACTAAGAATCCGCATAATGTATAGACGCCAATCTTGATCCGATCAACGCGAATGGCTGATAAAAGAGCAGCTTTTTCATTGCTTCCCAAAGCATAAACATAACGGCCAAAACGAGTTTTCTGCATCAAAATGTATATCAAAATAGTTAAACCTAAAAAGACAATAATCGGCGTATCAACCATTCCAAGTGAGCTATTGGAAATATTCATAAATCCATCGACTTCTGCTGATTTACTACCGCCATCAGATACATACAACGCGATTGATCGGGCACCAGCCATCATTCCGAGCGTAGCAATAAAGGAAGCGATTCGTCCCTTGGATACTAATATTCCGTTTAAAAGGCCAGCCATCGCCCCAACGGCTAGAGCAGTCAGCACTCCGACAAAAATACTTTCAGATGCGTTTAACGCTAAAACAGAAAACACACCAGCCATCGCCAACACAGAACCGACAGACAAGTCAATCCCGCCAGATAGCATGACGACTGTCATTCCCAATGCGATGATACCAATCGTGGATACTTGCATTAAAATGTTCAGTTGGTTTTGAAGATAAAGGAACCGGTCATTCATGAAGGCTGCGACGATAAATATGATGATGAACGCAATGACGACACTATATTCACTCCAAAGCCAAGAAAAATTAAGTCCTCTATTTGTTGTAGTTTGATTATCATTAGTTTTTATATTAGCCAACGTTCTCCGCCTCCTTTTTGGCACCGGTTGCATATTCCATAATCAATTCTTCTGTTACATCCTCTCGATTAAAACGGCCTGTAATTTCCCCTTGGAACATAATGTTGATGCGGTCGCAAATACGTAACACCTCAGGGGCTTCAGAGGATAAAACAATAATGGCTTTCCCTTGGTCTGCTAGATTCATAATGTGTTGATAGATTTCATTTTTCGCTCCAACATCAATTCCTTGAGTCGGATTATCAAAAATAATAATATCAGCGTTGACCTCGAGCCACTTTGCAATGACAACCTTTTGTTGGTTACCACCACTGAGAGAATCAATCGTTACTTTTGGGTCGTGCACTTTTATGTTTAATTGATTCTTGTAGTCGTAAAAGGTCTTCTGTTCATGTTTTGCATGGATAAGTCCATTTTTTTCAAAGTGTCCCATGGAGGATAAGCTCATGTTTTCAATTACATTTAAATCCTTAATAATCGCATTTTCTTTCCGGTTTTTTGGTACCAATCCAATCCCAGCTTGAACAGCTTTTTTAGGGTGATTTATTTTAACGGGACGTCCATTTACCTCAATGACGCCATCATATTTTTTTCGAAATCCAAAAATACTTTCAAAGAGCTCAGTCCGACCATCACCAGCAAGGCCTGTAAAGCCAACAACCTCACCCTTAGCTACTTCAAAGTTGATATTTTGAAAAAGACTTTCACTTGTCAGCTGCTTAACGGTTAATACAGGGTCTCCAGCTTTATTCTCGTGATGGAACGCTTCAGTTGAGACGGACTTTCCTACCATTAGCTGTGTAATTTGACCAAGGTCTGTGTCCTTCATCCAACCATTGCCAACAAAATGGCCATCGCGTAAAACGGTGTAGCGGTCGCATACAGCTTGAATTTCCTTGAGTTTATGAGAAATATAAATAATGGAAACACCTGAAGACTTTAACGAGCGCATTAGTTCAAAAAGTCGATCCACTTCATTGTCCGTTAACGAGGTGGTCGGTTCATCCATGATAATGACCTTGGAATCTCTTAAAAGAGATCTTGCAATTTCAATCATCTGTTTATAGGAAGTTTCGAGGTCTCGCACGTACGTTTTCGGGCTAATATGGACCCCTAACTTCGACAATATTTCCTCTGTTTGACGGCACATTTCCTTGACATCCAGTATGCCCCATTTGTTACGGAGCTCTGAACCTAGAAACATATTTTCATAGATAGTGAGGTCAGTAACGACATTCAATTCCTGGTGAATAAAACTTATGCCTTGTTTCTGAGAAATACGGGGGTTTTCCATTTTGATTGTCTGTCCATTTAGAATGATTTGACCATCATCAGGCTGATGCACACCACCTAGGATATTCATGAGCGTAGATTTTCCGGCCCCATTTTCCCCAAGTAATGCGTGAATTTCACCTTTATGTAATGCAAAATCGACCCCATGTAGAACCTCTACCTGATTAAACGATTTTTTAATTCCATTCATTTCTAAAATGGTTTCTTGTTCCAACGCCTTTCCCCCCTTTGTTATATGTAGGTTTTGCTAGCTTGATGAAAATAGGAAATACGATAAATGCGTTACCATCTATCGTATTTCACTATTGGTTTACAAGTATATCCTAGAATACAGAGTCTGGATTATAGTGCTCTTCAACGTTTTCTTTTGTTACTGGAGTAGCTTCAATGATTACCTCATCACTTTCAGGCTCTTCGCCGTTCGCTAAATCAGCACCAATTTGTACCCCGTCACGGACCATAAGTGGAGAGTAAAGGAACGTTGCACTGATTAAACCGTCGTCTTGAATGCTTTCATAAACTTCTTTGGCACCAGCCGCACCTGTAACGAATTGAATATCAGTACGGTTGGCTTCTTTAATGGCTTGCACAACACCTAGAGCCATTCCATCATCTTGTGTATAAACGGCATCAATTTCGGGTTGAGCAGTTAAAATGTTTTCCATTACCTGTAAAGAAGTTTCTGTTGAAAATTCCCCTGATTGCGATGCGATGATTTCAATGTCGGAACCTTCAATTGATTCGCGGAATCCTTCACTTCTTTGAGCTGTTACAGAGTTGGAAGGACCTGCAATCTCAACAACTTTTCCTTCCCCACCTAATTGATCAACGAAGTATTTTCCAGCGTTTATACCGATTCCTTTATTATCTCCTTTTACAACAACAGTTGCTGCATCATTCGTAAGCTCGCGGTCTACGATGACTAATGGAATTCCTTCGTCAGCAATCTTTTGACCTGCAGGAGATAGTGCTTCAGATTCAATTGGTAGCATAACGATTGCATCTACGCCTTGAGCAATTAAATCATCGACATTACTTGCTTGGTCAGCTGGGTTGTCAGCTGTCGTGAACTCATAGCTATCGATGGCTCCACTTTCCACTAGTTCTTCAGCTTGATCCTCAGCATTTTGAATCAGCGCACCCATCCAACCGTGTGTAGCTGATGGTAATGCAAGACCTAATACAACCTCATCGTCACTACCAGCACTTTCGCTGGAGCAACCCACAATACCTACTGCTAAAATCGTGACAAATAGTAATGATAACAAACGTTTCATCAAAATATTCCCCCTTTAAAGTAGTGAACTCCGATTAACCTCCAAGAAATCGTTTACATTTTTGAGGCTAACTAACCGACACTAAACGCATTTAATGCCGGTTTGCAAGCCCCAAACCCTTTAGCCCTTTAAAGCGTGTGGGGACAGACCCTCATTGCGACACCGCGTTAATGTGCTGAAGGGAGGAGCTATCCCATGGTTGATTCGCGTATAACCAGTTCGTGATTTAAGACGATGCTTTCCACTTTATTCCCTTGAATACTGTCGATTAACATGGACGCAGCTGTACAGCCCATTCTATACATCGGCTGCGACACGGTTGTTAGAGTTGGATTGGTCATGCTGGAAAAGCTTATTTTGTCAAAGCCAACGACAGAGATATCATCTGGAACGAGAAGACCGTGGCTGTTGATTTCCTTTAAGGCACCGATTGCTAAAGTGTCTGAAACGGCAAATACTGCAGAAGGCTTTTCATCTGACTGTAGGAGCTTTTTCATGGCTTGCTGCCCGAATTCAAACTCGAGTTGTGTGGTATTGTAGATCCACTCTTTGTTAATCGGAAGGTTGAATTCACTTAATGCTCGTTCATAGCCTTGTCTGCGTTGTCTGGCGTACAAAAACTTTTCATCCGAGTTAATTAAAGCTATCTTTTCATGCCCTAGCTTGATCAAATGTTTGACGGCATGGTATGCTGCCAATTCGTTATCAATTGTTACATAAGGAATGCAGCTATTTTCATCATACTCACTGCACTGAATGATTGGATGATGTTCAGCTAGGTCAATTAATTTCTGCATATCTACCGCGGGATCCATAGAAATAATGCCATCAGCTAGTTTGTTCTTGACAAGGTTAAAGTAAATGTTTTCTCGTTGTGGGTTGGAGTCGGTATCACAGAGTAGGATGTTATAGTTGTTTTTAATCGCCGTATCCTCAATCCCATCTATAATTTCCGTGTAGAATGGGTTGGAAATGCTCGGAATTAACACGAGTAGTAAACGGCTTTCTGAGTTGCGTAAATTTCTCCCTAGCATACTCGGTTCATAATTCAATTCGTTTATCGCTTGCTCTACTTTTAGTCTCGTCTTTGGTGTAACGGTTGCATGATTGTTCAACACTCTGGAAACCGTTGCAACGGAAACACCAGCCTTCTGGGCTACCTGCTGAATATTTGCCATGACGTTTCCTTCTTTCTCCGCTTTAATGATTTACCGCGTTAATAAGGTGGGGGACAGTCCCCACATCCTTTACAGTGTTAAAGTGTTTTTATGTAATGTGAGAAGGGCTGGGTTGTGAAATACCTAGTTGAATCGATTCTTTATGTAAGGAATAAAGCTTATGATGTAATCGATTACATTTTTGATTTTACATTTAACGGAATTGTTTGTCAATAACCGTTTTAATTTCCGTATTTTAATTAAAATTACGATTTTTATGATTGATTTTACCTCATTTTTCTTTTAAGCTTAAATGTAACGGATTACATTTTATTCAGAATACGGGAGGGATCTTGGATGAAGTTAGGGGTTTTTACAGTATTATTTTCTGATAAAAAATTTGAGGATATGTTAGATTATGTAGCTGCAAAAGGTATTGAAGCCGTTGAAATCGGTACTGGTGGTTATCCTGGAGATGCCCATTGTAAAGTTGATGATTTGTTAGATAATGAAGAGAAACAAAAGGAATTTACAAATAAGATTGCTGAAAAGGGATTGATTGTAAGCGCTTTAAGCTGTCATGGAAATCCGCTGCACCCTCAGAAACCAATTGCTAAAGAAGCAGACGAATTGTTTGATAAGACTGTTAAATTGGCGAGTCAACTAGGTATTCCAGTTGTAAATACATTCTCTGGTTGTCCTGGGGATCATGAGGAAGCCAAGTATCCGAATTGGCCAGTCTCTCCTTGGCCGAATGACTATCAAGAGGTATTAAAGTGGCAGTGGGAGGAGAAGGTGATTCCTTATTGGAAGGAAAAAGCTGAGCTTGCTGAAAAATACAATGTAAAAATTGGATTAGAGCTGCATGGCGGATTCTCTGTACATACGCCTGCTAATTTGCTTTACTTGAGAAAACATTGTGGGCCAGCAATTGGGGCTAACTTAGATCCAAGTCATATGTGGTGGCAAGGCATTGATCCTGTCGAGTCTATAAAAATTTTAGGACGTGAAGATGCCATTCATCATTTCCATGCTAAGGATACAATTATTGATCAGCCAAACATGAATCGAAATGGATTAACGGATATGACACCATATTCGGACATGAGGGACCGCGCGTGGTATTTCCGAACAGTTGGTTTTGGTCATGATTCTAAAGTGTGGGCAGATATGGTAAGTGCCTTGCGTCTTTATGGCTATGATTATGTAGTAAGTATCGAACATGAGGATGGCCTCATGTCCATTGATGAAGGATTTACCAAAGCAGTCGAAAACCTAAAACCCGTCATGGTAAAAGAATCCGTAAGCGAAATGTGGTGGGTATAATACTTTAACGCTTTAGCGAAGTTGGGGACTGTCCCCCACCGCTTTAAAGCAATAAAGGGTGGCGCTCTTTATTTGGGGCACCACCCTTTTTTATGCAACCCCTTATGTCACCAACAGCGGCCCGTTCTCAATGTCATTCTCGTAATCATTACTCTCAACAAACATCTGATATTCATGTGAATCAGGAAAAAAAGAAAGAATCTTATTCGTAGATACAAGTGGTGTTAATTTAGGAGTTGTAGGAGGGAGTTGAGGTATGTCGATAAAGTGATTGTAGCTACTCCATGGATAACCTTCTGGATGGTCAACAAGGCCAGCTTTTACTGGGTTTTGGTGGATATAACGGGAAACGGTTAATAGATAGTCCTTCGAATACACGACCTGGGATTTAAAGCGCCCTTGAAACAAATGACCTACCAAATCATAACGAAAGTTATAATACATCGCGTAACGGGTATGAGCAGTTTTCATAATCTGACTAGGTGATGCCTCAACCATTTCAATCAAGAGATGGACATGGTTAGGCATTAAACAATATCCATGTAAAGTATAAGCATGTTGTGCCTGTGTTTCCTTAAGTATTTGTAAATATTTCCGATAATCTCCAGGCTCCTCATATATTTTCCCTTTGCGATTTCCTCGTGCTGTAATGTGATAAATCTCCCCTCGATGCCAAATGCGAAGTTTTCTGGACAAATTCATATCACCTCTTTTCTAATTACATATTTGATACGACGAAAATTGACAAAATCCTTTCTTTTATTAAAAAATGGCATATTGCTTTAGCGATTTAAAGCAGTGAGGGTCAGTCCCCGCGTGCTTTAAAGCACTAAAGTGTTACACAAATTTAACTTGCTTAATTAGAAAAAAAGTGGCAACATTTTATAGTGTTATTCGTCTAATTATGTGGAATAATATTTTTTGATACTAAATGAGGTGTTTGAATGGGTAAAAGAACGGATCGCATCCGAGAAAAAAAGAAAAGCAAAAAAGGGTTGAAGATATTTTTAACCGTTCTTGCTACAATTATTTTGGCTGTAGGTGTGTTTGCACTTTATGTATATAATTCAGTAAAAGATACTGTTAGTGAAGATATGAACGAAGATGTCGAGAGCATTGCAAATGACATTTCAAAGGAAAAAGCGTCTAAAGGTGAAGAAACCTTAAACATTTTGTTAATGGGTGTCGACGAGCGTGAAGGAGATAAGGGACGTGCGGATACATTAATTCTCCTTTCCTTGAACCCAAATACCGATAGTATGCAAATGATCAGTATTCCTCGTGACTCCTATGTTGATATTGTCGGATACGGAAAGCAGGATAAAATCAACCATTCCTATGTTTATGGTGGAACCGACATGACGGTAGCAACAGTTGAAAAATTCCTTGATGTTGAACTTGATTATTTCGTCAAAATTAACATGGGTGGCTTAAGTGACTTAGTTGACGCAATCGGTGGCGTAACGGTAAATAACCCAATTGAATGGGTGGACAGCGGTGATGATGGCTATAAAGCAGGCTTCCATTATCCAAAAGGTGAAATCACACTGAATGGACCTGAGGCTATGGGATTTGTGCGTATGCGTAAGCAAGACCCTAAAGGTGATGCAGGCCGAAATGAACGTCAGCGTATTTTAATCGACGCCATTATTGATAAGGGTGCAAGTGTTGGATCAGTTACGCGTATTGATGACATTCTAGAAGTGCTTGGAGATAACATGAGCACAAACATGTCATTCGACGAAATGCAGGATATTTACAAGCATTATCGAAATACACGTAATAACCAAAAAAATTATCAGATTCAAGGAACAGGACAGTATATTGGCCCTATTTGGTACTACATGATTTCTGAAGAGGAACGTCAGAAAGTCCACAATATGATCACAGAATTTAATGCACAAAAATAGTGGAGAAGCCGTTGCCTTGCAGCGGCTTCTTTTAACATCTTAGACTTTCATCATTCATATAAATAATGGGGGGTCTAAATTCATTATGGGGAAACGAACAGAACGTGTAAAAAGTAAGAAAAAAAGATTGAAAAAAATCCTTCTTGTTCTGCTAATCATTGGTTTAGGAATCGGAGCTTATGTTTTTAGTATTTATCACGATGTCAAACAGACAGTAGAAGATGAGCTACATGAAACGATTACGAATATTGAATACAATCCTAAAAAGGTTCAAAGCGGGAAGGAAACCCTAAACATCCTACTAATGGGAGTGGACGAAAGGGAAAACGATATTGGCCGGGCAGACACTTTAATCATGCTTTCCCTTAATCCAAGTACTGAAAGCATGCAAATGATTAGCATTCCGCGTGACACATATACCGATATTATTGGCTACGGGAAAAAGGATAAAATCAATCACTCCTATCCTTTTGGAGTACTGGAAACAGGTACAACCAAGGGGGGAACCGATATGACGGTGGCAACGGTAGAAAATTTTCTTGATGTTGAGCTTGATTATTACGTCCGCATGAATATGGAGGGGCTCACCGAATTAGTGGATGCTATCGATGGCATTACAGTTGATAACCCTATTGAATTTACGCAAAATGGGGACCAGTTTCCCAAAGGTGAGGTACATTTGGATGGTCCAAGGGCTATGAACTATGTGCGAATGCGAAAGCAAGACCCTGAAGGAGATATGGGCCGAAACCTACGTCAGCGTTTAGTCATACAAGGAATCATTGAAAAAGGTGCAAGCGTTGGTTCAGTTACGCGAATTGATGATATCCTCGATGTATTGGGGCAGAACATGACTACCAACATGACCTTTGATGAAATGAAGGATATTTTCAAAAATTATCGTAGTGCAAGACATAATCAGAATAATTACCAAATCACAGGGAAAGGTCAATATATTGGTGATATTTGGTACTTAATGGTTGCTGATGAAGAAATACAAAAAGTCCATCAAATGATAGACGATTTTAGCTCTAAACAATAACACATGTGGATACTAGGCATTGAACCTAGTACCCTTTTATTACACCTCAAACTTCTCCATCACTTCATCCATCATCACAGCTCTCGTTTCCTTTTTCATTTCCTCATATTGCTTTTTCACTTCTTCGGCTTGTTTGGGATCAAACCCTTTCTCCTTCAATTCCGTTTGTAACTCCTCATATAGTTCTTCAAACGATTGATCCGTATTTTGCTCCAGCTCTTGAACAGCGGTGTTGTATTTCATATAGAGCATTGGTAAATTAGCGGATTCTTCACCCTGCTGATATTCTTCATACGCCTGTTCCATCAACTGATCGAGTTTTTCCTTTACTTGATCCTTTAATTGGTTCAGGGGCTCTTTATATTTTTCAATAATTGATTCGGCTGTTTGCTCTGAACCCTGACTAGTCTCTGGTGCTTGTTCATCTAAAGTAGTATTCGAGTTGTGGTCAGACGCTAAAGTCTTACCCTCTTGCTCGGCAGGACTCTCCACCTCAAAATCAGAATCCACGATTTCTTTCAACTGATCATCTGCTAAGGAAAATAACTGCATGGGATCTATGTAATAAAAAGTTACGCCACACATAAATAAAAAGCCAACTAAAAATAATTTCTTCATCTAACCACCGTCCTGCTGAATTTTACCAACATTATTTACAGCAAAAAAGGGTTATATACTCTACCATGACGAATAATAAGAATTGTTATAAAAATGTAATATTTTGTCATGGTGCAAAGGCATATTTCGACATATAGGGAATAAACAACCTAAATTACAGCTATTTTATTAGCTGTATTCGAAAAAATCATTCACAAGCTGAAATTTGGAGGAATTTGAAATACTGTCCATTTATACGGTATTTTTTCTGTCATTTCTTCAATGATAAAATGTTAAGGACATCATATTTGAATAAAACAAAGGGGTTAATTTACTTGAGTGACAAATCAATAAAAAGAAAACAGCTAACGAAAACGCTAAAACCTCATTGGGTTTGGGCGATTGCATTAGGGTCCTCCATTGGCTGGGGCTGCTTTGTTCTTCCAACAACATGGATGGGGCAAGCTGGTCCGATTGGGGTTATTATGGGGTTAGCCATTGGGGCAGCATTGATGATGCTGATTGCCGTTAGTTATGGATTTTTAATTAAGCATTTTCCTGTTTCAGGTGGTGAATTTGCTTATACATTTATCAGCCTTGGACGTGTTCATGCGTTTATTTGTGGCTGGTTTCTCACGCTAGGTTATATTTGTATCGTAGCCTTAAATGCGTCTGCGTTTACACTTATGCTGAAATTTATTCTTCCTGAAGTCATCCAAAATGTTAAATTATACACCATCGCAGGCTGGGATGTGTATTTAACAGAAATTATGATTGCAACGTTAATTTTAGGGTTGTTTGCATTCTTTAATATTAAAGGAACAGGAATTTCGGGACGTCTTCAATTTGTTTTTTGTACTATTTTAGTACTTGGCGTATTAGCTTTAACGGGAATTTCGCTTGCAGATCCTGTTGCTAGTATACAAAACATTAATCCAGGCTTTAAACCAGGTATCACAACTTTCTCTGCTATTATAGCGATTGTGGCGGTTGCGCCTTGGGCCTATGTAGGGTTTGATAATGTGCCTCAGGCGGCAGAGGAATTTCATTTTTCCTCTAAAAAGGCATTTTCATTAATTATTTTGGCCTTATTATTTGCAGCCATTTTGTATTCCTTGATGATTTTGACTACTGCAGTCGCATTTCCTTGGCAAGAGACGGTGAATGCAAATTATATGTGGGGAACAGGTACAGTGGTGTTTGAATTACTAGGAACAACTGGAATGCTAATCTTAGTTGCTTCTCTAAGTATGGGAGTATTCACTGGCTTAAACGGTTTTTATATTTCATCAAGTCGTGTTTTATTTGCTATGTCGAGAGCGAAAGTACTACCCGACGGATTCTCAAAGCTTCATTCTAAATTTAAAACACCTTACGTAGGGGTGATTTTCACCGCCATTATCGCAGCAATTGCTCCGTGGTTTGGGCGGGAAGTGCTGCTCTGGATTGTGGATATGTCGTCGATTGGCGTATCTATTGCCTATTTCTATACGACATACACGGCATACAAATTATTTACATGGTCTGAAAATGGGAATAGTCAGCCTTTACATGATGTGAAGCCTGTCGTTGCACCCATGAAGAAGGCTTTTGCTGTTGTTGGGATGATGAGTAGTATTGTGTTTATCCTATTACTTCTTGTTCCGGGGTCACCGGCGTTTATGGGGATCCCATCCCTAATCGCATTAGGTGTATGGGTGATTTTAGGTCTACTATTCTTTGTGATTAGAAAACAAGAATTCATGAACCTAACCCAAAATGAGCTCGTTTATTTAATCTTAGGAAAAAAATCAATATCGTTAAAAGATGAACCGAATCAAATTCAATAATTGAAAGAGCGTCTGAGGAAATTCTCGGGCGCTTTTTTGTATTAAAAAAGTAGACCCGGAATCATAGTCTGCTAAAATCAATAATAGATATCAAAGAATTGGAGTTTTAGACGATGAAAAAGTGGTGGTACTGGACGCTACCTATTGCATGGATGGGAGTAATTTTCTATTCTTCCTCTCAGCCCTATGAGCAACAGGATCTCAAGCCAACATTAAATCGATGGATTGATTTTTCTTTCTTAGAACCCATTGCGAAACATATTCGATTTACCTATCATCATAGTGAGGTAAGCGTGGAAACCCTCGGGATTAATGGATTGGTAGAGTTTTTCATCCGGAAAGCCCCCCCATTTCGGTGTATTTTTCGTCCTTCTTGTACTGTTTGTGGTGGCATTTTACAAAACAACAAGTTTGCCTATAAAACGGATGCTGATTATTTCAATTGTTCTTACGATTTGCTATGCAGCTTTTGACGAATTTCATCAAGGGTTCACACCTAACCGAACGCCATATGCGGGTGATGTGGTGATTGATACTGTTGGAGCTCTGTTTGGAGCTATTTTTTCGCTTATTTACCTAAAAACTAGAAAAAGTTGAGAAAATTACTCGAAAATAAGTGATTTAAATGCTAAAAATACAATAATTTTCTCAACCTCAAAACTATTGCGAGGTTGAGGTTTGTATATTACAATATAAACATCCTCGATCATTTTTTTGGAATAACTAGACGCTACTGTATTAGGCTGCCCAGAAGTTTGGGCAGCCATTTTTTTGTTCACTATTTTCAAAATGTTATTTTCTGTTAAATGTATGTAATATTATTCCAAAATAAAAACTGTAATGAGGTTCATTACAGTTCAGTAAAATAATAAATTGTCATTTCCCGGGAAATGTTGTCAGTCCTTCTAGGAAAGTGTTGGATTATCACGAAACATCTGATTCAATATAGGTTTCAATTCCCTCGGTAATTTCCGCCTGATTACTGGTTAAATTTACGATCCAATCTGTAAACTCTTCTATTTGCTCTGTTTCGACATACACATGTAACGTTACGTTTTCTAAATAATCAATGTGCTTTAGTATGTAGCTTGACCCGCGAAGTTCATTTTCTAGCTTTCCTAACAGGGTATAATCGGCTGTTATTTTCATTTCTCTCACTAGCTGACGGTTTACGACACCAACATGATTAATCGCTTCAGATGTAGCTTTAGAGTATGCACGAATTAGACCACCAGCACCTAATTTAATTCCGCCAAAATATCGGGTCACGACGACGACCGTATCTTTTAAGTCTTTCTTTTTTAACACCTCTAGCATCGGAACACCTGCCGTACCACTAGGTTCACCATCGTCATGTGCTTTTTGGATTTGATTGTTTTCTCCAATCATATATGCTGAGCAGTTATGTGTCGCATCATGATGTTTCTTTTTGATTTGCTGGATAAATTCCTGAGCCTCTGATTCGGTCTCTGTACGCTTTACATATCCGATGAATCGTGATTTTTGTATGACGATTTCGTGCGAGCCTTCCTGTTTTATAGTAAAATATTGATTAAACAAGGTTAATGCCTCCTAGTAACGTGAGTTGAAGTTTATGTTAAATTTAACTATATCAAAAGGATAGCACAGCGTTATAAACATATAAATAAAGATAGATTATATTTAAAGAAAAATTTAACAATACCCCTATAAAATGATAGGTCATTCGTATTATATAATAGTTGGAGGAATGCTGATGTCTAGTTCTAAAGTTGAGAATGGTATGCTGAATCACATATTAGATGAAATGGTTAAGGTCGTGAACAATAGTAAAGACGAGATTTTTGAAATTGGCGAGCAGTCACGACAGGAGTATGAGCGGATTGAACGGGAGCTGGCAGGCGTGAAGGAACAAGTGGTCCAGGTGATTGATAAAGGAGACCAGCTTGAAAAAAAGGTTAAGCAATACCGCATTCGTTTATCTGAGGTAAGTAAGAATTTCAAAAGGTACTCAGAGGAAGAAGTGAAGGATGTTTATGATACTGCTCACGAACTGCAATCCGAACTCTTGGTTCTAAGAGAAAAGGAAGAACAGCTAAAGAATAGACGTAGTGAACTGGAACAACGCCTGCTAAGTATTGCGGAGACGGTTGACCGTGCAGAAAGTTTATTGGGGAAGTTTTCTGTCGTGTTAACCTATTTAACCGAGGACTTACAAGGAGTTTCCGATACCCTCGAAAATGCAAAAGACAAAGAAATATTTGGCTTGAAAATCATCGATGCTCAAGAAGAGGAAAGAAGAAGGTTATCCCGTGAAATTCATGATGGTCCTGCGCAGCTATTGGCCAATGTTATGTTGCGTTCTGATTTAGTTGAGCGAACGTTTCGAGAACGTGGAATAGACGAGGCAATGAAGGAAATTAAGCAGGTCAAAGAATTGGTTCGGTCTGCTTTATATGAAGTACGCCGTATTATTTATGACCTACGACCAATGGCGCTAGATGATCTAGGATTAATTCCAACACTGAAAAAATATTTGAGTACAGTTGAAGATTATAGTCAAATACATATAAAGTTTACTTCCAGAGGCAAAGAGGATCGGTTGGAGCAAAAGTATGAAACGGCCATATTCAGGTTGGTGCAGGAGGCTGTGCAAAATGCGGTCAAGCATGCCAATTCCAGTATGATTCAAATCCATTTTGAATTAATGAAAGACAAAATCAATATTCTTGTGGTTGATAATGGCAAAGGATTTGATTTTGAAGAAAAAGAAAAATCGTCATTTGGTTTGATTGGAATGAGAGAACGAGTTGATATTTTAGGAGGAAGCATACGCTTTAAAACCCAACCGAATCAAGGTACAAAAATTATGATTGAAGTACCATTACAAAAGTAGGGAGGAAAACTCGCTAGTTTTGTAGTAGTAATGTATAATGGAGAATAGAGAGAGAAATTTGGTAAATTAAGCTAGTTATACACAAAAAATTTCCGGATGGTGAGAATTTTATTCAGGAGGTCGAGGACATGGGGCAAGAATAGTTTTAATAGATGACCACAAACTATTTCGCGAAGGCATCAAGCGTATATTAGACTTTGAAGAAGATTTCGAAGTTGTGGCAGAAGGAGACGATGGAAATCAAGCCATCGACCTAGTTAGACAACATCATCCCGACGTAGTATTAATGGACATCAATATGCCATCCATCAATGGAGTTGAAGCAACCAAAAATTTAGTTGGTCAATTTCCTGATGTAAAGGTGATTATTTTATCCATTCACGATGATGAAACTTACGTAACACACGCGTTAAAGACTGGCGCGCAAGGATACTTATTAAAAGAAATGGAAACCAATGAGCTCATTGATGCAATTAAAGTGGTACACAATGGCGGCTCCTACTTACATCCAAAAGTGACACATAATTTAGTTCAAGAATATCGTCGACTGGCGAATGGTTCAAACGGTGCGAACGCAATTAAAAGCATCGAGTACCGTAAGCCACTTCACTTATTAACTCGACGTGAATGTGAAGTGCTACAGCTTTTAGCCGATGGCAAGAGCAACCGAGGAGTAGCAGAAGCATTGTATATAAGTGAAAAAACAGTTAAAAATCACGTTTCCAATATACTACAAAAAATGGATGCGAATGACCGTACCCAAGCCGTTATTCAAGCGATTAAGAGTGGCTGGGTAGAAGTTCAGTAGATTCAAAGAATATTGAAAGCAGATCCTGGTGTGAGCTGGGGTCTGTTTTTCATTTTGGGATGATGTTGTGTCTTGGGAGGAGTTGGTGGGGACGCAATGCTTGAATCATTAGACACACAATTAAGGTGAAAAGACGCAATGGCGGATGGTTTGGACGCGATAAAGGTGTTATGATGCACTAATCGATAAATGAGACGCAATACATAATGTTTTAGACTCATTTAAACAGGGTCAAGACGCACAGAACGCTAATATAGACGCAATTATAAAGTGGCTAGACGCGCTCCTGCATTGCGCCCTATTGGTTTCCGGAGAGATTCGGTAGAAACGGTCGTCATGGATGGTAGAGCTAGGACCTGTCCCCACGTCCCAGGCTAAACAACTCAATTAATCTAATAGCAATTTATTGAAAAAATGTGTAAAATATTAAAAAGATAGCACGTACATATAATTAAGAGACATAGAGCAATATAATTTGGATAAGGGAGAAAGGATGACTTTTATGAAGACAGCGGTTCTGACGGATAGTACGGCGTATATTCCGAAATCTGTCCGCGATGAGTGGAAAATCCATATGGTTCCGCTTAATGTCATTTTTGGTTCAGAGTCATATCAGGAGGAAGTCGACATAGATGCGGATGAGTTTTATGCCAAAATGAGGGAGACGGAAGAGCTTCCGAAAACATCCCAGCCATCTGTAGGCTATGTAACGGAAAAGTTAAAGGAGCTCGGTGAAGAATATGATGCTGTTGTAGCTATCCATCTTTCTAGTGGGATTAGTGGAACGCTGCAAGGCACGATCGCAGCTGGCGAAATGGCTGAAAACATTGAGGTTTATGCCTATGACTCTGAGATTAGTGCGATGGCCCAAGGATTTTACGTTTTAGAAGCTGCGAAACTTGCAAACGAGGGCGCTAATCCTGAGAAAATCATTGAACGCCTGGACGAAATTAAGAAAACAACTCGTGCTTATTTTATGGTAGATGATTTGACAAATCTGCATAAGGGTGGTCGACTGAATAGTGCCCAAGCTATGATTGGAAGTCTACTTCAGGTAAAACCAATCCTTCACTTTGTAGATGGTAAAATTGAGCCCTACGAAAAAATTCGGACACGTAAAAAAGCATTGAACCGAATTCGAGAGCTTTTTGACGAATCTGCTAGCAAAGGGATTGAGATTGTGGCGACCTTTATTCATTCCCAGCGTGAAGAGGAAGCGATCAAGTGGAAGGAAGAGCTAGAATCGAAATATGAAAATGTCTCGGTGACGATTAGCTACTTTGGTCCTGTAATTGGGACTCATCTCGGTGAAGGTGCGCTTGGCTTAACTTGGTATGAAAAATAATACATGATGAGACTGCAGACTTAGGAGCCCACAAATAATTCTTTTAAGTCTGCTTTTTTGTCTGATAAGGAGAGTTGAAAAATTGAATATTCCCCAAAATAACCCCCTCCATCAATATGCGTTTTCTTGTCAATCTAAACTACTTCTCAAACAAGAAATCCCCTTCTCTGAAGATGAAATTCAAGACCTTATGAAAAGGAATTATTTAAATGAATTACCAGGCGTTGAAGAAACCCTCACAGGATATTTGTGCAATCGATGTGGAAATAGGAAAAGTCACCTATTTGGTAGAATTCCTCGTGAACGTAAGCAAGCTGTCTATTGTCGAAAATGTATTGAAATGGGCAGAGTCAGTACTTTTGAACCTTTGTATAAATGGAGGGGGCCACGATTAGAAACGCCTTTCGTAGTAGACCCATGTAAGTGGCAAGGGAAACTCACCCCCTTTCAACAACGTGCCGCTGATCAAATCAACTCGGCCATGGCATGCCGTGCCCCGCTGCTAGTATGGGCTGTATGTGGTGCCGGGAAAACAGAGATGCTGTTCAAAGGACTAACAGCTGCCTTTGAACGTGGCGATCGTGTATGTATAGCGTCGCCTAGAGCTGATGTTGTAAGGGAATTGGCCCCCCGATTTAAACAGGTTTTTCCGGAAGTGTCGATTTCTGCGCTATATGGTGGTTCTGAAGACAAAGGGAAGGAGAGCCAATTTACCATCTCCACAACCCATCAGCTCCTTAGATATGAGCAGGCGTTTGATGTGATGATCATTGATGAAGTAGATGCGTTTCCATACTATACTGATCGCTCACTATCCTTTGCGGCTAACAGAGCTCGAAAAACAACCTCAAGTCTCATCTACTTAACCGCGACTCCTAGAAAATGGTTAATATGGCGCGCCAAACTAAACCTCATTCCCACAGTGTTTGTCCCAGCCCGTTACCATGGCCACCCATTGCCTGTCCCTCAGTTTGTATCAAGTTATCGATTAAAAAAGTCACTCGCTAAGAATCAACTACCCCAAATAATTATTTCCTGGATTGATGAAAAAGTTACCCAAAACCGGCGATTTCTATTATTTGTCCCTTCAATTGAAATGGGTAGAAAAATTGCTAATCTAACAAATATAGAATGTGTGGATGCGAGCGATGAGGATCGAGTAGAAAAAGTGGAAAAATATCGGAATAACAAAATGAACGCGCTCATCACCACTACAATTTTGGAACGAGGGGTAACTTTTCCCTCGATTGATGTGGCCGTCATTGATGTAGGGCATCAGGTGTTTGATGAGGCGGCTTTAGTTCAAATAGCGGGGAGAGCAGGTCGTAATGCAGCAGATCCCTATGGTGATGTGGTCTTCTTTCATCAGGGCAAGACAGAGCAGATGATTAGGGCCAGAAGATCAATTGAAATGATGAATAGCTTGGCGAGGAGGGATCAAGATGCATTGTCTTTGGTGCCATAACGAAATTATCCCTGAAATAACTTGGCGGAATTTCCTAAATATATTTGGGGAGAACATAGTGATTTGTGATTCATGCAAGCAAAAACTCACCTGCATTGTTGGCCCTGCCTGCCCACGTTGCTCGAGATCCTCCAAAAATGAGCTGTTATGTGGAGATTGCAAGCAATGGTCAACCCACCCAACATTTGCTGGCGTGCTTTCCAAAAACGTATCTGTATTTTCTTATTCCCCTTTTATGAAAGAAATAATGAATAAGTGGAAATATCGCGGAGATTATGTATTAGTTAACCTTTTTAAAGCAGGTGTCCAAAAACGGTTTAAGGAGGATTTCGGAAAACTCAATCCTACACTCGTACCTATACCTCTAAGCGCTACTCGTCAGCAGGAAAGAGGCTTTAACCAGGCTGAAGCTATAGCTCAGTTGCTAGATTTACCAATAGACGACGCCTTAACACGAGTAACCAATGAAAAACAAGCCAAAAAGTCCCGCCAGCAGCGTCTCCAATCCAACAATCCCTTTCAACTAAAAAATGAAGTCCAAGGTCCAATCTTGGTGATTGATGACCTGTATACAACTGGTGCCACTCTACACTGGGCTGCCTACCTATTAAAAAGAGGCGGCGCGACTACAATCGACAGTTTCACCCTCATCCGTAGTTAAATATGCCTTTGTCAAATGACCAAAAGTAGATATAATAAGAGTAATATCAAAACGTGTCAATTTCTTTTGAGGAGGAACAATGATGGGTGAATTAGCGAATTGTCCAAACTGTGGGGAATTATTTGTGAAGGGGATTCATTCTGTTTGTATGAATTGCTATAAAGAAGAAGAGCGTGCATTTGAAAAGGTCTTTTCATATGTACGCAAAAAAGAAAATCGTCAGGCAACGATTGCAGAAGTCTCAGACTCAACGGGTGTCGATGAAAACCTCATTATTAAGTTTGTAAAAGAACGACGAATTCGAACCACAAACTTGCCAAACTTAGCATACGGTTGTGAACGTTGTGGGGAACCGATACAAGGTGGAAAAATTTGTGATAATTGTCGTCAACAGCTTGAGAGTGATTTAAAAAAGATTAACAAACAAGAAGCCGATGAACAGAAAAAACAGGAGAAAGCCAACACTTATTTCTCGGTTAACCAAAAATTTAGACGGAAACATTAAACATTTTCATTTTCTAACCGATAACAAAAGTAGAGAATCGAACGGAATCACGGAAAGAGGGGATCGGTATGAAAGTTAATGGTACAAATAATGTCCATATGAATCCATATCAAAAGCAGGTACAAAAGCAGTCTGCTATTAGCAAAACCAATCAAACCGAAGATAAACTAGAGATATCAAGCAAGGCTCAGGAAATGCTCAAAGGCAACGCCATTCAGGAGGAACGCCAAAAGGAAGTACAACGAATTAAACAGGACGTGCAGAGCGGAAATTATCAAATCAACCACAAAGAAACGGCACAGAAAATGCTGAATTTCTGGTCTAATCGAGGTTAAAGGAGGACGACAGCTTGTCAACTCAGGCAATTATCCAAGCCATGTCAAAGCTCATGAAACTACATGAGAGCTTACTAAAGCTATCGAAGGAAAAAACAGAATTACTAAAAAGCGGTGACATGGATGCTTTTCAATCCCTGTTGGTGAATGAAAACAAGCATGTACAAGCTGTCAGTCAACTGGAACAAAAACGTGTCACGTTAACGGAAAAATGGTTTCAGCAGCAGGGAGTCACTAGCCAGGAAAATACAGTATCTGAAATGCTGAAACATATAAAGGACGAAAATGAAAAAGAAGAGCTAACGAATATTTTTGAGAAATTTATCATGCTTATGGCAGAGCTCAAGCAACAGGAACAGCTCAATCAAGAGCTAACCCAACAATCCTTACAGTTTGTCGAGCTTTCGTTAGATTTACTTCAACCATCAATCAAAAATTTAAACTACGGCGATCAAAAAAAAGGGTCATCAGCACCGAAGAGGTCTGTTTTTGACTCCAAAGCATAGGGGGTACCAAATTTGTCAACATTTAGTGGATTAGAAGTAGCAAAACGAGCACTATTTACCCAACAAAGTGCTCTACATACAACTGGACACAACATCGCGAATGCCAATACACCAGGGTACTCCCGACAACGAGTCAATTTTGTGCAGGAGACCCCATATCCAACACCAGGGAGAAACCGTCCTGAAATTCCTGGACAAATTGGACAAGGGGTACAGGCTGGATCAGTTCAGCGTGTGCGTGATCAATTTGTAGATATGCAGTTTCGTGCGGAAAATAACAAATCAGGTTACTGGGAATCACGAGCCGGTGCATTGAGCCAGATGGAGCAAATTTTAAATGAGCCAAGTGATACAGGCTTATCATCCACAATCAATCAGTTTTGGCAGTCGTTAAATGATTTGTCTGTAAACCCGGAAGATTCAGGGGCGCGTTCTGTTGTTCAGCAGCGAGGGATTGCAGTTGCGGATACCTTTAATTATGTTTCGGACTCCTTAAAGGCTATCCAATCAGATTTAAAGGATGAAATTGATGTTACAACAAAGGATATAAACTCTTTGGTTAGCCAAATAAGCAAGATTAATGACCAAGTAAAAGCGATTGAACCCCATGGCTATTTACCGAATGATTTGTATGATAAACGTGATCAGTTAATTGATGAGCTTTCGGAAATGGTCAATATCAAAGTCACATTTAATGAAAGTAGTAAAAGTTCTAAAGACATCGCTCAAGGAATTGCATCCATCGAGCTTGTGGATCGTGAAGGACAGGCTCTAAGTGCTGATAAATTAATTGACGGGAATAACAAGGTCAACCAAGTGAGTGTTGGTTATGAAGAAGTAAATGGACAACGAGTTGTTAACGGGATTACTGTTGGAGGAAGCACTATAACACCTGAAGAATTCACGGCTAACGGAAAGTTAAAGGGACTTATGGAGTCTCATGGATATAGTGGAAATGGTAAAGTGAAAGGTATTTACACTTCGATGTTAAAAGACATTGATCAGATGGCTTTTGCTTTTGCACAGGCCTTCAATAATCAGCATGAACAAGGAATCACATTGAAAAATGAACAAGGCCAGGCCTTCTTTAAAATTGATGAGTCATTTTCAGCGGACAATTATATTGGATATGCGTCCGAAATCGATTTGACGGATACAATTAAGAATGATGAAGACAATATTGCAGCAGCTTTAGTATTAGATGAAAACGGTGATCCAATGGGGCCGCAGCAAGGGCAATCCTATCTTGGTAATGGTGAAAATGCTCAAGCATTAGCCGATATAAAGGACAAGGTTTTAGGAAACTTACTAGGTGAAAATACGACCGTAGACAGTTTTTACGAAGGGATTATTGGTGATTTAGGTGTACAGGCCCAAGAGGCGAACCGCATGTCTCAAAATGCCGATACCCTAAAGGGTGCGGTGGAGTCGAGACGTCAATCGATTAGTGGAGTTTCACTGGATGAGGAAATGACAAACATGATTAAATTCCAGCATGCTTATAATGCAGCGGCTAGAAATATGACGGTGGTAGATGAGATGCTAGATCGAATTATTAATCAAATGGGGTTAGTCGGAAGGTAGGTGAATAACAATGCGTGTAACTCAATCGATGCTATCGAATAATTTTATGAGAAATTTATCCGGTAGTTATGAACGAATGGCCAAATATCAGGAACAGCTTTATACAGGGAAAAAGGTGAGCCGGCCTTCTGATGACCCGGTTGTAGCGATGAAAGGGATGAATTACCGGACTGAGCTAACGGAAATTAAGCAGTATCAGCGTAACTTAGGGGAAATTCACAATTGGATGAGTAGCTCGGATGATGCGATGGATAAGGCTACAAAGACATTGCAACGTTTACGTGAGTTGGCTACACAAGCGAGTAACGATACTTACGAGGGAGACCAACGAGCCAATATAGCTCAGGAAGTTGAACAGCTTCGGGATCATTTAATTGATATTTCAAATACAAAAGTAAATAACAAATATATTTTTAACGGTACCGATACAACCAATCCGCGTTTTAATGAGAATGGAGAGTTAATAGCAGGTAATGCTAATAATGATGCCGTAAATATTGCTGTTTCAGATGGAATTGTACTTAAAGCTAATACCAATCCCTCTAATATGTTTACAGAAGAGCTATTTGATAATATTCAAAGTTTTGCAGATGATTTAAAGGCTGGAAAAACAGGTAAAGATCTTGATAATTATATAAAGGATATCGACGGTTTTATTAATGATGTTGTGGATGAACGGGCTAATTTAGGTGCACGTATGAATCGGTTGGACATGGTAGAGGACCGCCTAAGTTCACAGGAAATCACGGCGACTCAGATTATGTCTGATAATGAAGATGCCGATATAGAAAAAGTAATTATGAATTTGAAAACGCAAGAAAGCATTCATCGTGCCGCATTATCAACAGGTGCACGAATTATTCAACCATCCTTAATTGATTTCTTAAGATAAGCTATCTGACTTGAACAGATAGCTTTTTACATATTGGCATGATTGTCTAAACTAAAAGTGAGGGAAAGACATGCAGCTTCCACAAATTCGATTACAATCTCAGATGGCAAAAACAGAACTAAATATATTCCCGGCTAAGCAATCTATCCAGCAACCAGAGGCTGAGATAACCATCGAGCAACCGAAAGCAGATATTCAAATTGATAAGCAGCCAAGTAAGCAAACAATTGATCAAACCCAGGCGTGGCGTGATATGGGTATGGTCAATTCCGTGGAGTTTGCAAGGAACTTTGGTCAAAAGGGACATCGATCTGCGGATGAAGGTACATCGAGGCGGGCTAGTGAAGGTGATGATTTGATGCGAATTGAAAACGGAGGAAACCCTATTGTTAGTCATGCGGTGAATAATGCGTATGATCCTATGAGGGAATTTAATATAGGGTGGATTCCATCTCATAATGCAGTGAAGATTGATTATCAGCCTGCTAAGGTGAATATTGATGTACAAAGGAATGAGCCTAGAATTTCCGTGCAACCTCGAAAACCAATTACCGATTATCAGCCCGGTAATGTAGAAGTTGGAAAGAAGCAGTATGCCAATTTAGAAATTGACTTTGTTAATGTAAATTGGAAGGAAACGACTATATAATTTTGAGAAAAGAAGTGGTGAATGATGAAAATAGATACATTGTATTTTGGAGAGATGTATGTAAGTGATGAAAGTGTTTTGACTTTTGAATCTGGTATTCCAGGGTTTAAAGATGAGAAAAAGTTTGCGATTTTTAATTTGCCAGATAATAATGCATTTCAAATCTTACAATCTATCCACACAAAGGAATTGTCTTTGGTATTAACGATTCCTTATTTATTTTATAAGGATTATGAGATTGATTTAGATGAGGGAACTATTGATCAGCTAGAGATTAAAGACCCTGAAGATGTTTCTGTTTATTCCATTTTGACGTTGCAGGATTCTTTAGAAAAATCAACTATGAATCTTCAAGCTCCTGTGGTAGTGAATGTGAAAAATAATCAAGCGAAACAAATTGTATTAAATGACCAACGATATAAAACGAAACACCCACTTCAGCCAGAAAGTGAGGAGAAAGCTCATGTTAGTGCTAACACGAAAAACAGGTGAATCGATTGTGATTGGTGATGATATTGAAGTAAAGGTTGTTGGCGTGGATGGTGATCAGATTAAGCTTGGGATTTCTGCTCCTAAGAATGTAGATATCCATCGACAAGAAATTTATCAGTTGATACAGGAAGAGAATAAAGCGGCGAGTCAGTTGACAAAGAATGCAATTGAATTATTATCTAAGAAATAGATAGATGCTTGGTATCACAGGTTTTCACTTGAGGGTATCAAGCATTTTTTGTGAGCAAAATTGGTTCAACAAATTATTATAAAAAATTATAAATTAGCCTAAAGAATTACAAAATGCTGTCGATATAATAAGTGTAGTGATAAACAGCACTAAAGGCGGCCGACTTTAGTCTGTAAAACTAAACAAACCCACAAGGACGTGGCGAATAATAACCTTTCAAGGAGGAATTTTATAATGAGAATTAATCACAACATCGCGGCGCTTAATACGTATCGTCAGTTAGGTGCAGCAAACAATGCACAACAAAGTTCAATGGAGAAATTGTCTTCAGGTCTTCGAATTAACAAAGCTGGAGATGACGCAGCTGGTTTAGCAATTTCTGAAAAAATGCGTGGACAAATCCGTGGTTTGGAAATGGCAGAGAAAAACTCTCAGGATGGTATTTCTTTAATTCAGACCGCTGAGGGAGCTTTAAACGAAACGCATTCTATTTTACAACGTATGCGTGAGTTAGCGGTACAATCTGCCAACGATACGAATACTGATAGTGATAGAAGTCAGTTGCAGGCTGAAATCAATCAGCTATCAAGTGAGATTGATAGAATTGCTGATAACACAGAATTTAATACGCAAACGCTATTAGACGGTACTCTATCTGGAACGGGGATAACTTTACAAATTGGAGCAAATCAGGGTCAAGCTTTAAACTTTACTATTGGAACTATGAATGCAGCCAATTTATTCTCTTCAATTGATATTTCAAGCCAAACGAAAGCAGATGCAGCAATTGCTTCATTAGATACAGCAATTGAAAGTGTATCAAGCCAAAGGTCTAAATTCGGTGCTCTACAAAACCGTTTAGAACATACTATTAACAATTTAGGTACCTCCGCAGAAAACTTGACTGCAGCTGAGTCTAGAATTAGAGATGTGGACATGGCTAAAGAAATGATGAACCAAACGAAAAACAGTATCTTAGCACAAGCTTCTCAAGCAATGCTAGCTCAAGCAAATCAAATGCCACAAGGCGTACTGCAACTATTGAGATAAGTTATATACATTTAAACAACTCTCTTTTAATAAAGAGAGTTGTTTTTGAAAGATACTTTGATAAATCTAGTATCTTTCAAAAACAACTCCAAGAAAAGGTGATTTATTTGTCTAATTCTGTAATATCATTATGTATGATTGTAAAAAATGAAGAAAAAGTAATTAAACGATGTCTTGATTCTATAAATGGTATTGTGAATGAAATTATTGTAGTTGATACTGGGTCAACTGACAATACAAAAGCGATATGTTCGAAATATACTCAAAATATTTATGACTTTGAATGGTCAGGCAGCTTTTCCGAAGCTAGAAATTTTGCATTATCTAAAGCAACGGCAAAATGGACTTTAGTTTTAGACGCAGATGAGTATGTGGATAGAGACAACTTAATTAAAGTTGTACAAGATTTAACTGAAAATGACTATGAAAAAGATTCATTCGCTGTCACTATTAATAATTTTACTGGAGTTAATGCACAGAAAGTTGTCCAGCACAAAAATTTACGAATTTTTAGAAACAGCGGTAAAATTAAATATAAAAGAGCTATACATGAACAATTGTTTAGGGAAGATCGGCAATTAGTAGTAGGAAGTTCCGAGTTGATAATATACCACTCAGGATATTTGAAGGGAACAATTCTGGAAAAGAACAAGCATAAAAGAAATGGTGAACTTCTACAAAAAGAAATGGAAAAGACAAATAATGCATTTGACTATTTTAACTTTGGGAATGAATATATGTCGGAAGGGAACTTAGAAAAAGCACTCGGAATGTTTCAAAAGGCTTATCAAAACAAAGATGATTTAGGGTATAGTTGGGTTCCACTTTGTGTTGTGCATTTAGTTGAATGTTTATTGCATTTGAACAGATTTGCTGATGCAATTGAGGTTATAAATGATGCTGAACAGATTTGGAGCAATTCACCTGAATTCCAAACAATCAAAGGGATAATTTACTTTAATCAAAACCGATTTGAGGATGCAAAGACTGTACTTAATAATGTTGTAAAAAATCAAGAAAACTATCAACTCTTTATAAAAAGTATAGACTACCTAGAGTATTATCCTAAAGAAATACTAGGGAAGATTTATGAAAAAGAACTATCAATTGAGTTGGCTGTGAAACATTATACAGAAGCATATAGTTTCAATAAAAACACACAAGTGTTTAAAAACCTTATATCTTTGTTAGCAAAATATGTAACTGAGAATCAATTTATATCATTTATAAATGAAAATCGTTTTATTGAGAAGAAGCAAGAGTTTACAGGTATTATTGAGGTATTAATGTATACAAATAAGCCAAAGTTGATAGAATTTATCCTAGGTATGCATACTCAAGTGGAGAATATTGAAGCTATACAATTAAAAGTAGATTTAATGAAGAGTGATTACATTAAGGCATTAAGTACACTTGATGTAAACCCTAATGTACTTAAGAATCAAACGTATTTTGATATTATTGATTTGAATTTACTTACTCTTAGAATTACAGATCCTGAATATATAAAAAAGATGAAAAACTTTATGCAGGACCAAGATTATATATATAAATTTATTACTGAACCTACTAAAGTGTTGAATGTGGAAAATGAACATAAATTTAAAAAAATTTTTATGAATATCCTATTACGAAGTCTAATGCTTCATCAGTTTAAAACATTTGAGCAGTTATTACCTTTAAGAAATCTTTTTGATAAATCAATTAACCTAGAAATAGGTCATATGCTCTATAGTTATCATATTCAAGATCTTGCCATGGACTTTTACCAAGAAATTGAGTCAGTAAAAGAATATGATAGTGAGACTTTTGTGAATATTATACAGGAATTTAGAAATAAAGACTATAAACAAGAAGCATTAAACTTTGTAATTGAAGCATTGGAACATGGGCATACTGACTTTAGAATTTTAGTTGCAGGTATAGAGATAGTTGAGGACAAAGACCTTAAGGATGAAAAGAAGGAGTTAATACAGCTTGCAAAGGAGTATTATCCTGATAGTGAGTGGTTAAAAAATGAAGAAGCAAAAAATGAACTATCTGATATATTCTTATAGACGATTTCGACATGCTCAATTATGATTGCTTATAGATAAAAGATATACATTTAAATATAATACCTTTTACTGTTAGCCATAACTAAAATAGTATCTTGGAGGAAAAACTTGTGAATTATACTCAACAGATTCCAGATGATTATCAACCTATTTTTATTGGGGGAGCAGGGAGGTCTGGAACAACTTTATTAAGAGTTATGCTAAATAGCCACCCTAATCTTTGTTCAGGTCCAGAATTTAAACTGCTTCCTCAATTTATGGATTTATATAAACAAGTCAATAGTTCAAGTTACCAGCCAATAGCAGAATCGTATTTATTAAGTAGCGAATATATTCAAAGTATCTTTGCAACTTTCATTTATAACTTTTTAGAACCAATCCGCAATTATTCAAGGGCACAAAGAGTTGTAGAGAAGTCACCACATAATGTATTAGTTATGAAAGAATTGGTACAAGTTTTCCCCAATGCTAAGTTTATTCATGTAATTCGAGATGGAAGGGATGTAGCTTGCTCCTTGAAAAGAATGGAATGGACTAACTTCAACGGAGAACCATTATGGTATGTAGAAAATCTTGAAAATGCAACTAAATATTGGGCGGAAATTATTACAAAGGGAATAGAAGATGCAAAGAGTCCATTATTAAATGGAAAAATAAAATTTGTAAAATATGAAGAGTTGGTGAGTAATCCTAAAAACATAATGAAGAAAGTTCTTAACTTTTTAGAGGAGCAGTGGAATCCATCAGTTCTAGATTACAATAAGGTACAGAGAAATGAAGAACCTGTTGAATCAAGTACTAAACAGGTGTCAAAGAAATTATATACTCAATCAATGAACAGGTGGCAACGTGAGTTTACAGATGAAAACAAGGAAATGTTTAAAAACATAGCTGGGTCATTGTTAATACAAATGGGCTATGAAGATTCACTGAATTGGTAATAAAGAAACTATTATTTATATGCTACTTTTTAAGGGGGAGAGAATCATCAGTTCGTTACAAGAGGATTTAAGCAAAGTAGATAGTTTAATAGCTGAAGGAAATGATACCGGGGCAAGAGATATACTGTTGCAATTGAACAAAGAAGATGAAATATTTGACATCACTTCTTTCCGTTTAGGTGAAGTATATAATCGGTTGGGAGACCCTCAGAAATCTTATCAATATCACACACAAGCATTTAAACGAAATAATAGTCTAGCTAAGAAAATACTTCCATCAAACCATGCAAATTTTCAATATATATACAAATTTGACGAAGAAATCTTTATAAAAAATTGCCCGATATGTCATCAAAAAGGATATGCATATAAGGTTTTCAATATGATTAATAGTAATGGCTTTTCAATAGGTTTTAATCCAATACGTATTTGGATGAAGTGTGATTCCTGCCATCATATCTTTGCCTTTAACTTTCCAAAAAAGTTAGAGAAGATTTTACAAACTGATGTTAAGGATTATTACGTAAATGAAGAAGTAATAAATAAATTATGGCTCTTTGGAAAAACAATATCAAATATAAAGCAGTATACCCGAGGAAATGATTTGCTTGAAATTGGTGTAGGTGCTGGGGGCTTAATAGCTGTAGCAAAAGAAATGGGATTTAACGTTGAAGGTATAGAGATTCGCCCTGCGTATGCAGAAGCTGTATCAAATAAGTTTGACATACCAATCGAAGCAACTAGTTTTGAAAACTTTCATACAGAAGCCCAATATGATGTTATATGTATGGGAGACGTTTTAGAACATCTAACAAACCCAATTGAATCTTTAGAAAAAGTATACCAGTTACTAAAAATAGATGGTTTGGTGTGGATTTCTACTCCCAACTTTGAAAGTGCTTATTCAAATTTTATTGGTGATGAGGACGCAATGTGGCGAATCTGTGAACATATTAATTATTTTTCTTTCCAATCATTACACAACGTATTGAGAAAACTTGGGTTTAAAGTAATAGACTATCAAGTTTCTTCATTTTATAAAGGATCTATGGAGGTTATTGCAAAGAAAATCTAAAATTAATTAAATGAAAATTATTTAAGATAGGTGATAATTATGGAAAATGTTTTTCCTCCAATTTTTATTGGAGGTTCAGGTAGGTCTGGAACTACACTTCTAGTTGATATGCTAGGATTGCATAAAGATTTATCCCCAATATATGAAACAGACTTTGTTTCATATATTATAGATTTGTTTTATAGGTCATCTAAGGAAAAATTTTATGAAAATAAACTTAAATATAGGAAATATGTTGAACAGTGGTCTGAGCTACTACCCCAAAGACCACATAATAAACAAACGTACGAAAGGTACGTTCATGGCCCTCATTATATAAATTTTTCAAAACAAGAAATGAGAGATGTCACGGATAAGTTTTTAAGTGAATTAACATTAGCAAATATAGATAAATCTGTTATCACTTACTTAAATGAATTATTTTCATTACATTCAAAAAACGATAATAAATTGTGTTGGGTAAACAAGACACCTGCTTACGTTAATTACTCTGAGCAATTGTTAAAATGGTTTCCTAATATGAAGTTTATCCACATTATTAGAGACGGGCGTGACGTAGCTCTTTCTGTAAGAGACAGAATAGGTCCTAAAGACTTTAGTGTATTAGCTGACTGGTGGATGAATCAAGTCTTACTGGGTATGTCCTTTGGAAGAAAGCACCCACATAATTATATTGAGGTTAAGTATGAAGACTTGATTTTAACTCCTTCGAAAACTTTGAATTTTATTTTTAACTCTCTAAGAGATAGTAATCAAAGAGTGGATAATAACCAATTAGAAGATATTATAGAGCAATCCTATGATCTAAATGAGTCTATGATTGGTAAGTGGAAAGCTTATCCCTATCAAGAAGAGATATTTGAATTTACTACGAAAAGTAATACGTTATTACAGTACCTTGAATATGGTGGAATTTCTAAAAACGTTTAAACAAGGAAAAGGTTTTATTGTATTTAAAATCGGGTGAATTACTGAACAAAACAATGAACCAAGCTGAATACAAAAGTAAAATCATGATCAAAATGCCTGAAGACTCAGGTGTAAAAACAATGCAACAGTCAGTTCAGCCTCATTTAGGTAGCTTTATTAATGTCAAAGTATAGTACACACCCTTATCAAAACGGAGAAATCCTGATAACACCAGTTATAGGGGGTTTCTCCGTCTTATATTTCCAATAAGTTTTCCAAAACACTAAAACTATTGAACTTTAAACCGATAAAAATAATAAAGACAATTAAGGAGTTGCAAAACATGGATGTAGGTAAAACTTTATCTGGGTCCCAACTCCTGCAAAGGTCACAAAACAACCAGTTCAATCCAACATATAGAAAGAGTACCGATGCAGATGGGGAACAAATTTATGTTCAAAATGAAGAACATGACGGATTACCATTAAGCAGTGAGCAGGTCAAGGATATGACAAAGCGATTAAATGAATTTATAGAACCTACTGAAACCTCGCTTAAATTTGAATTTCATGAGAAATTAGAAGAGTATTATATAACCATTGTTAACCCAAGCACTAAAGAAGTTATAAAAGAAATCCCTCCTAAAAAAATGCTTGATTTATATGCCGCTATGGCTGAATTTATGGGGTTTATAGTTGATAAAAAAATATAATGGTGGTGATATAGATGACTGGTATGAGAATTGGTGGACTTGCCTCAGGGATGGACACCGATAAAATTATAAATGACCTGATGAAAGTAGAACGAATGCCTTTACAAAAAATGCAACAGGATCAAATATGGATGACATGGCAACGTGATGCTTACCGTGAAATGAACTCAAAGTTATTCGAACTAGATTCCCTTAGTTTTGATATGAAGATGTCTAGTACATATCAATCCAAAACAGTAAGTTCTTCAAACGAATCATTTGTAACGGCAACAGCAAGTTCCAGCGCTGCTAATGGTTCACATACAATTGAAGTGACGAAAGTAGCTAATGCAGCTTATATATCTAGTAACACAGAACTATCTGCAGATCCCAATAATAAAATTGATGCAAGTCAAAGCCTGTGGTCTCAACAAGATAAATTTGCAAATTCTGCAGATATTAATTGGCAGACAGCTACACATGTAAATAAGGATATTACCGTTGGGAAAGACGGAAACGATACATTCAAATTGGATAAAGGTGCTATAGATACAATTAGTGGAACCACCATATCCGTTAACGATAGTGATGGCAACCTGCTTAAAGAATATAATATTATAACAGGCACAGATTCAGTTTCATCCGCCACCCCTGACACGAACCAAGTATATATTAATACGGATACTGGAGAAATGAAATTCGGTGAAACTTTAACAGAAGGTAGTACGATTACAGGACCAGAGTATACGCATAATACTTTATCCTTTGCATTTACAACCTATGATCAAAATGGAGAAATCATTGAAGACGATCCGGAAAATCCCGACGGTGAATACAATTTCACCTTTGATGCTACATTATCTTTAAATCAAATGATGACCAAAATCAGCAACTCTGATGTAGGGATTTCGGCCTTCTATGATTCTTATTCGGATAAAGTAAACTTCCAACGTACCGAAACCGGTGACTTGAATACAGGTGGAATTGAAATTGGGATGTCAGGCTCATTTTTAACGAGTGTATTAAAGATGGGTAATGCTACTGAAAATGGTGGTGAAAATGCAGAATTCACGATTGATGGTCTTAGTACACAAAGAACTTCTAATACTTTTACAATCAGTGGCGTAACCTATTCATTAAAGGCAGGGGGAACTTCAACCATTAGTGTTGAAGATGATACCGAAACGTCCTATGAAAATATTAAAGAATTCGTTGAAAAATATAATGAAATTATCGGTAATATTAATAGTAAATTAGTGGAAGAACGATACCGTGATTATAAACCTTTAACAGATGAACAAAAAAGAGACATGTCTGATCGTGAAATCGAATTATGGGAAGAAAAATCGAAAAGTGGTCTTCTTAGAGGAGATAACATTCTTTCATCCGCACTGACAGAGATGAGAAATGGCTGGTATAGCCAAATTGAAACCGGTGACGTATTCACCCATCTATCTGAAATTGGAATTGAAACGACATCGAATTATTTAGATGGCGGGAAGTTAGTCATTAATGAATCAAAATTAAAAGAAGCGTTAGCTGAAAACTCTGGTGCTGTGAAAAAGTTGTTTAGTAATGACGTAGATGCTGACGGGGGAATTATTGAACGGGTCGAGGGTGCTATACAAACTGCGAGGGAACGTATTGAAGAACGAGCTGGAAAATCGACTCATACCCTCCAACAGTATACCATGGGTAGACAGTTGGATGATTTAAACGATCGTATTGACCGCTTTCAAGACAAGCTAGTAACAGTGGAGGACCGCTTCTGGCGTCAATTCACCGCCATGGAAAAAGCAATTCAACAAATGAACCAACAATCTGCATTCTTAATGAACCAGTTCGGTGGAATGTAATAGAAGTAAAGGAGTGTTTCAAAACAATGGCAAATCCATATGCAACACAGCAACAAGCATATCAAAATAATACCGTTAATACAGCATCTCCAGGTGAGTTGACTTTAATGCTATATAATGGCTGTTTGAAGTTTATTAAACTAGCCAAAAAGGATATAGAAGATAAAAGTTATGAACAAAAAAACATCAACATCCAAAAGGCACAGCGTATCATTCAAGAACTAATGTTAACCCTGAAACCAGAGAATCAAATTTCTGATCAAATGATGCCGCTCTATGATTTTATGAACCGAAGACTGATGGAGGCCAATGTGCATAATGATATTTTAGCTCTTGATGAAGTATTTGACCTTGTAACTGAATTCCGTGATACTTGGAAGGAAGTCATTCGCCAAAGTCGTCTGCAGCAGTTTGGTCAAGGTGGGAATGCTTGATGAGTGCTGTGAAACAGCTACATGAGATGACAACTGAGTTTTTTCAACTGACAACCAAGCGAACAGAACAGAATGATCGGGATCAATTGTTAGGGGATATTATGAAATATCTTGATACTCGTGAGGAGCTTATTAAAAAAGTGAAATCTCCATATACGGATGAGGAAACACGGCTTGGGAAAGAAATTGTGAGCATGGATGAACAAATTCAAGCATCCTTACAAGATATACTTACGCAATTAAAAGGATCCATGAAACAAGTACAAAACCAAAAGCGCAACAACACAAAATATATGAACCCTTATCAAAACGTATCGACGGTTGATGGTATGTTTTTTGATAAGAGAAATTAGGTGGTTTGATGGAAAATTTAAGTGACAGCCAAGTGGTATTTTTACAGAAGTATCATCAATTGCTAGAAGGAATGGACGAGGCGTTGGGTTATTTGAAAGAGATGCCTGATGTGAATCAGTCAGATATAGCGGAAACGCTGTTTGCTGATTTAGTAAAAGCTATGCAACAGCTCCATGAGAGTCATCATCAGCTGACATCTTTGATTGAAGTGAACAACCTGGAACAGTTTGACTCCCTAGTCCAATCGATGTCGAAATGGTTTGAGCCTGAGGAGGATAAATCGCGTCTTCTACTTGATGAAGTTGTCCCGACCTTTAAGGAGTGGAAGGGAAAGATGGATCAGCGAGTGGAGCCGTATATTTTGCATTAATGATAAAAAGCCAACTTCCATAAAGACGTGGAAATTGGCTTTTTCAGTATTTGGAGAACGGACTACAACTCAGCACTCACCCCAACACCAGAATCCTTCAACTTCTGATAAACACCAATCGCAACCACCAAATCAAAATAAGCAGCTCCGACTGACTTGAAAAAGGTAATCTCTTCATCAGAATCTCGAAGCATGAGGTCATACCCGCCTATTTCACTAAGTTCAGCATACACATCAGAGAAGCTCCAATCTGTTTCTTGGTCAGCGTGGATTAACTCACCTGCTTCATCCTTCACTCCAGAAAGGTCATCGACTACTATCTTAGCGGCACGCTCAATAGTGGTTTGATCAACCTCACGCATTGACGGTAAAAAGGAGCCAACCCCATTAATATGTGTCCCAGGTTTAACCAATTCACCATCAAAAACTGGCTCTTTAGAACGGGTTGCACAGCAAATAATATCTGCTCCAGGAACTACCTCCTCAGAGCTTTCCACAACCTCAATGCTCTGTGTAACACCAAAATCCTTCAACCGACCCTTAAACTGCTCCGCCTTCTCCAAAGTACGGTTAAATAGCTTAATAGATTCAATCCACCGAACCTCAAGCATCCCCAAAACCTGCTCAAAGGCCATACCACCAGTCCCAATTACACCGAGAACACTCGCATTAGGTCTGGCTAGCTTTTCCGTAGCAATCCCACTAAGAGCCCCGGTTCTAAGTCTCGTTAAATATGACGCATTCATCATACAAACATGCTCCCCAGTTGTGGCATCTGTTAGCATTAATACACCTTGTGTGGTCGGCTTACCTTGCTTTGGATTTTGCGGGAAAATGGACACTACTTTTACAGCCGCCATCTCTTGGGCTAAGTCGGCACTTGGCATATATAAAGCCGATCCCTCATATTTTGGAATATCAAGAACGGTTCGGTGTGGGCTTGTGATGGACCCATCTTGTTTTGAGATGAGTCCTTTCTTGACATCTGCAATAGCATCCTTCATTTTGTAATGTTGCTGAATTTCCTTTTCTGACAAAATTAGCATAATGACTTCCTTTCTTCTGGGTGTTTAGTTGGCTTCTCTGTATTGACTTTCAGTTTCTTCATCTAAGCCTTGGTTACTACGATCTTTTACAGCCATGACAGCGATCAGTGAAATAACCGACGTTAAAATGATGTATAGGGCTACTGGTACGTAGGAATTATTGAATTGAATGAGTAAAGCTGTTGCGACGAGTGGAGCGGTTCCACCTGCTGCTGCAGCCCCTATTTGATATCCAAGCGAAATTCCTGTGTAACGTACCTTGGCACTGAAGATTTCGGAAAACATGGTACCGAGTACTGCTGTGATGGGTGCCCAAATGACACCTAGTCCAATGATAGTTGCAACCATTAAGAGTGCGACTGAATTTTGTTGGATCAGCCAGAAGTATGGGAAAGCAAATAGGCCCATTAGCACTGTTCCCCAAATATAGAGTGGTTTACGGCCAATTTTATCGGATAAGGCCCCCATAATTGGCATTAAAATGGTTGTGATGATGGTACCAATAGTAACAGCATTTAAGGCGTTGGTTTCTGTGAAGTCTAAGTTGGATGTGGCATAAGATACGATAAATGTACTGAAAATGTAAAATGGTGCGGTCTCAACTACTTTGGCTCCAATGGCAATCAAAACTTCTCTCCAGTGGTAGCGTAGAGTGTCTGCAATTGGAAGTTTAGCCACTGTGCCCTGCTCCTGGTTCTTTTTGAAGGAAGGTGTTTCATCAATTCCTTTCCGAATCCATAAGCCAAATACAACTAGTAATGCACTAATAATAAATGGAACTCTCCAGCCCCATGTCATAAAGGCGCCATCTGGAAGCAATGTCATAATGGAAAGGGCGATGGTACCCATTAACATCCCTATCGTTACACCCATTTGAGGGACACTACCAAACAATCCGCGTTTCTCTTTTGGAGCATATTCTACCGCAAGTAGTACAGCTCCGCCCCATTCACCGCCAAGTCCAATTCCTTGGATTAAACGTAACGTAATGAGTAGAATAGGTGCCCAAATTCCAATCACTTGGTATGTAGGGAGAACCCCCATCAGGAAAGTTGAAGTTCCCATTAAACTAAGTGTGAGAACCAATGTTTTCTTTCGGCCAATCTTGTCACCGATATGACTAAATATAATTCCACCAAAAGGACGAATCAAAAAGGCTAATGCAAATGTGGCGAAAGCAAACAAGGTTCCAAAGGCTGGATCTTCTGTTACAAAGAATAGCTGGTTAAAAACTAGTGCAGCGACCGTTCCATATAAAAAGTAATCAAACCACTCGATGGCGCTGCCCACAATACTTGCAACAAGTACACGTGTCATTTGTTTCTTTTCCATTGTTTCTCACCCCTATAAATGTTAGTTTTATGAAATACTTCACTAAATAGAAATCGCTTTCATTATAGTTAAAAACTTATAATCTATTTAGTTGTATTTCGGTAAAATTTAAGTGGTACTTAAATTTATAGTAAAAGTATATTAAAATATTCTGTGAATTGTTAATTTTATTTTAGTTGGTATAATTCAATTAGGACTATAGTAGGAACGTTGATAAATGAGGTGTAATCATAATGCCGAATGAAATTGGACAAAAAATAAAACAGCTACGAAAAAGCCAAAAGCGTACACTCAAACAGATTTCGGATGCAACGAATCTATCAATAAGTTTTCTTTCTCAATTAGAGAATGCCAAGTCGTCTGTTACCCTTGAATCTCTGAAAAAGATTTCTGATGTGCTTGAGGTAAATCCTAGTTATTTTTTCTCGGAAGATGATAGAGGGGCACAGTCCACCATCCAAAGAAATACGTCCGAAGTGCCTGGTTTAGAAAAGAATACGTTCATTTATCGAACCTGGGTGGGAACATGGATAATCCACTCTTTACACCATTTTTGGTAGTCTTAAATCCCGGTGAAAATCAAGGCAATAACATTACCCATAAAGGACAGGAATTTCTTTATGTGATTGAAGGAACTTTAACCGTACAGATTGATCAAGAAGGGTATATTTTGAGGAGATTTGATAGTATTTTTCTTGATTCTTCTAAACCGCATTATTGGTTGAATAAGACGGAAAAGGCTGTGAAGTTTTTGTGTGTGACGGCAGAGGGGGAGTAGTAGGGTGGGGTCAGACCCTAACTAGATTTGTGTGAAGCCCTTGTTATGGGAAATTCATGATATAGGGCTTTTCTTTTGAAAAATTTTTTTAAGGGTAAGACCCCGTTCTATGTCGTTTGTGACAGGGTTCGACATGAAATGACACAGAACGTTCATAAACATCTTTTGGGTTTATAGAGGAATTTTTATGGGAATCGTAGAATAAAGAATACATAAGGATGAAAGGAGGACTTCTTATGAAATTTAACATAAGAGGCGAGAATCTCGAAGTTACAAATGCAATTCAGAATTACGTGGAGAAGAAGATTGGGAAGTTGGAGAAGTATTTTGACGACACAATCACTTCTGAGGTTCATGTAAACTTAAGTGTTTATAATGGTGAACAACGAATTGAAGTAACGATTCCGATGCAAGACCTCCTATTACGTGCAGAAGAGCATCACGCAGACTTATATGCCGCAATAGACCTAGTTATTGATAAATTAGAACGTCAAATTCGTAAATATAAGACGAAGATTAATCGGAAGTTCCGTCAGCAAGGAGCTCCGAAATATGTCTTTGCTCAAATGGAAAGAGAAATCTTTAACCAAGATCGAGCTTATGAAGAAGATGAAGACGATTTTGAAATAGTACGTACCAAGAGTTTTGACTTAAAGCCAATGGCGTCTGAGGAAGCGATCCTGCAAATGGATATGCTTGGTCATACATTTTTTGTCTTCACCAACGCTGAAACTGGTGATACCAATGTGGTGTATCGACGTAACGATGGACGCTATGGATTAATTGAACCTAGCTAAAACGCTCAAAAAACGAACATCCTTATGAAACATAAAACCTGCCCATTCTGTGGGCGGGATTTTTTAAGTGAGCAAAACTTATCCTTCCACCAAATTTTCCTTCCTATACACAATGAAAGAAAAAAATCCTGTTTTTTAATCTTATTTTACGAAAATCATCCTTTTCGACTTAAAATGACACTATTCGTTTGAAAACCGTCTTGAATTTCGGCATTTTCTCGCTCAAGCTTCCTCCATTTTTCATTTTCGTCGATTTTCCACCAAAATGTTTTCATGGTATAAATAATGTATTGAAAGTAAAGGAGGCGTATTCATGATCCACCATTCGTGTCCCCATTGCCGCAGTATAGAAGACCGAATCAAGCAGCACGAAAAATATATAGCACAGCTGGTAGACATCCTAGCGAAAATGAATCAGAGACTCATAGATTTGGAAGATCGGCATATTGTAAAGTTTGATTCCCCCATGTCCAAGCGTTTTTAGGAGCAAGAGTTCCATCCATTCCACTCTTGCTCCCATCCCTCCCAAATAGAAGTGTTAAAGTGAATACGAATTCCTGCCTGATTTTGCAGCTCTAATGCTGCTCATTTTTTGCCTCAAAACCACCTATAACCGCGATTTTGTTGTATTTTGCTCACTTTTAGTGTTATGATAAAGTGTGGATTAATGTACGATATAGTTACTATCAAAATAGAGGTGCTAAGGTTATGCGAGGAATATTCAAAAAGGTTTTTGGTGATGGAAATACACGTCAGCTCAAAAAACTGGAAGCAACAGCAGATCAAATTGAAGCATTAGAGCCTGACATGCAAAAGCTATCGGACGAGCAACTAACTGCGAAGACAGAGGAGTTTAAACAGCGTCTTGAAAAAGGTGAGACTTTAGACGATATTTTAGTGGAAGCATATGCAGTTGTTCGTGAAGGGGCGAATCGTGTTCTGAAGATGCGCCCATATAAAGTACAGTTGCTAGGTGCAATCGCCCTTCATGATGGAGACATTGCAGAAATGAAAACCGGTGAAGGTAAAACACTGGCCTCCACTATGCCTGCCTACTTAAATGCTTTAACCGGAAAAGGTGTCCACATTGTAACGGTTAACGATTACTTAGCAGATCGTGACGCGAAAGAAATGGGAGAGCTTTTCCAATTCCTCGGACTAACAGTTGGTTTAAACTCAAACGGTTTATCCAAAGAAGAAAAACGAGATGCCTATGCGGCAGATATCACATATGGTACGAACAATGAATTTGGCTTTGACTATTTGCGTGACAACATGGTGCTTTACAAGGAGCAAATGGTTCAGCGTCCACTACACTATGCCATCATTGATGAAGTGGACTCTATTTTAATTGATGAGGCCCGTACCCCATTAATTATTTCAGGGTCTGCATCTCGGTCGGAAAGTGCTTATGTTCAAGCGAATTCCTTCGTACGTACATTGAAAAATGAGGAAGACTATACGTATGATGAGAAAACGAAAAATGTTCAATTAACTGAGGAAGGGATCAATAAAGCAGAGAGCTTTTTCAAAGTGGAAAACCTTTATGATTTATCCAATGTATCCCTAACTCATCATATTAGCCAAGCCTTAAAGGCCCATGTCATTATGAACCGCGATACGGATTATGTGGTTCAGGAGGGTGAAGTGGTAATCGTTGACCAATTTACGGGTCGTCTAATGAAAGGGCGCCGCTATAGTGATGGTCTTCACCAGGCGATTGAGGCGAAGGAAGGCATGCAAATTCAAAAGGAAAGCATGACCTTGGCGACCATTACGTTCCAGAACCTTTTCCGTATGTATGAGAAGATTTCTGGTATGACGGGTACAGCGAAAACAGAGGAAGAAGAATTCCGAAACATTTACAATATGAATGTTGTTGTTATCCCAACTAACAAACCATTGGCTCGTGATGACCGTCCAGACTTGATTTATAAAACGATTGAAGGAAAGTATCAAGCTGTTGTAGAGGAAATTCGTCAGCGCTATGAAAATGGACAACCCGTATTAGTTGGTACCGTTGCGGTTGAAACGTCTGAAATTATTTCTAAGCTACTGAAAAAAGCAGGCGTGAAGCATAACGTGTTGAACGCGAAGAACCACTTCCGTGAGGCGGAAATTATCCTTAACGCTGGTCAAAAAGGTGCGGTTACGATTGCAACCAACATGGCTGGTCGTGGTACGGATATTAAACTTGGTGATGGCGTGGTTGACCTCGGTGGTTTAGCCGTTATCGGTACAGAGCGACACGAATCACGTCGTATCGATAACCAGCTCCGTGGACGTTCTGGACGTCAGGGAGACCCAGGTGTCACTCAATTCTACCTTTCTCTAGAAGATGAATTGATGCGACGTTTTGGCTCTGACAACATGAAGTCGATGATGGAACGTCTCGGTATGGATGATGACCAGCCGATTGAAAGTAAGATGGTTTCACGTGCTGTAGAATCAGCTCAAAAACGAGTTGAGGGTAACAACTTTGACGCTCGTAAAACATTGCTTGCATATGATGATGTGCTTCGTCAGCAGCGTGAAATTATTTATCAGCAACGCTTTGAGGTTATTGATTCTGAAAGTTTACGCGAGATTGTTGAAGGCATGATTTCATCAACCGTTAGCCGTGTTGTTCAGTCCTATACAGCAGAGGATGTAGAAGAGGACTGGAACATAGAAGGTCTTGTTTCTTACGTGAATGGAAATCTGCTTGAGCCTGATGCACTTTCAGAAGACATGCTAAAAGGCAAAGAGCCAGAGGAAATTTCCGAATATATCATGGAAATGATCAAGACGAAATATGATGAAAAAGAAAGCGAAATCTCACCTGAACAAATGCGTGAGTTTGAAAAGGTAATTCTCCTTCGTACGGTGGATACGAAGTGGATGGACCATATCGACCAAATGGACCAGCTACGTCAGGGTATTCATTTACGTGCTTATGGTCAAACCGATCCGCTTCGTGAATACCAAATGGAAGGTTTCGCTATGTTTGAGCAAATGGTGGCAGACATCGAGGAAGAAGTTTCTCGTTATATCATGAAGGCTCAAATCCGTGATAATCTTCAACGTCAGGAAGTTGTTAAAGGAACGAAAGCCGTAAGTGGCGGTGGCGGCGAAGAAAAGAAAAAGCGCAAGCCATACGTTAAGCGGGAAAATATAGGCCGTAATGACCCTTGTCCATGTGGCAGCGGGAAGAAATACAAAAATTGTCATGGCGCCAATTAATAAATGAAAAAGGGACACTCCTCTGGGGTGTCTCTTGGATTGTCGTGCTGTTGATTAATATAAAGATTATATTTAGAGGTGATGACGTGGACTTAGCAGAAATTAGACAAGAAATAGATAAAATTAGCAAGCGACTCGATGACTTTAGGGGGTCTCTTTGACTTAGAAGAGAATAGAGCTCGCATTGCCGAATTAGAACAAGAAATGACCGCACCAGAATTTTGGGATGATCAAGATAACGCCCAAAAGGTGATTGGTGAGGTTAATGGATTAAAAGATCTTGTGCAATCCTTTGAAAAAAACGAAGCAGCTCTGGATAATCTTCAGTTAACTTATGAGTTAGTGAAGGAAGAGGATGATGCAGAGCTTCGTGAAGAGTTAGAAGATGAGGTGCATCAGTTAACCGAAACACTTAATGAATTTGAACTACAAATGCTATTAAGTGAGCCTTATGATAAAAACAATGCCATTTTAGAATTACATCCTGGCGCTGGTGGTACGGAATCTCAGGACTGGGCGAGCATGCTACTCCGGATGTATACGCGTTGGGCAGAAGGTAAAGGGTTCAAGGTGGAAACATTGGACTACCTACCAGGTGATGAAGCAGGGGTGAAAAGTGTGACACTACTTATTAAAGGTCATAATGCTTATGGGTATTTGAAGGCAGAAAAAGGGGTTCATCGATTAGTGCGAATTTCTCCATTTGACTCATCGGGTCGCCGTCACACTTCCTTTGTCTCCTGTGAAGTGATGCCAGAGTTTGATCATGATGTAGATATTGAGATTAACAACGAGGATTTAAAAATTGATACCTACCGTTCGAGTGGAGCTGGTGGTCAGCACGTTAACACGACTGATTCAGCTGTCCGAATTACCCACCTACCTACAAATACTGTAGTGACGTGTCAATCTGAGCGGTCCCAAATTAAGAACCGTGAGCAAGCAATGAAAATGTTAAAAGCTAAGCTCTATCAACTAGAGCTTGAGCGTCAGCAACAGGAATTAGATGAAATCCGCGGCGAACAAAAGGAAATCGGCTGGGGAAGCCAAATTCGCTCCTACGTTTTCCATCCGTATTCCATGGTTAAGGACCATCGGACGAATGTTGAGGTCGGGAATACACAAGGTGTGATGGATGGAGATTTAGGTCCATTTATTGACGCATATTTACGGTCGCAGATGTAAAGATTATATAGTAAGTTGATTGAGCCAGAGGGTGAGAGTCCTCTGGCTTTTGTGGTCTTTGGGAGGTCAATCTAAGTGAAAAGCTGCAATTGGTAGATTACTGCGTTAATTACTTAGAAAATAAAACTTAATTCAATCTCTAAATCCGCAATTGCACCCAACCTCTTTACCGCACTAACGCGTTACTCTGACGGCGTTTACACCCCATATCAAGTGTGATATAGTCCATAACGGTATAAATCGATGAAGTAAAGAGGTGCGACTACATGGCTAAGGCACGACGGAAACCGTTAACAGATAAACAACAAACAGTATTGGACTATTTTTTGGTTATATTAGGTTCTTTTTTTATTGCATTTTCATTTAATTTATTTTTACTCCCTAATGATGTCGCTTCAGGAGGAGTCGCGGGGATTAGTACACTAACTGAAGAAGTATTCGGCTGGGAACCCGCTTTTGTTCAGGGCTTTTTAAATGTCCCGCTCTTTTTAGCTGGGGTCATTGTTTTGGGTGCGAACTTCGGAGTAAAGTCCTTTCTCGGAACCCTCGCCCTACCATTCTTTGTGTACTTAACTCGTGATTTCAATCCTGCTACGATGAATCCTCTATTAGCTTCCATTTTCGGTGGTATGGGAGTTGGTGCTGGTCTTGGTGTGGTGTTTAAGGGGCGTGCATCTACAGGAGGGATTGATGTAGCTGCAGCTATTTTAAATAAGTATACGGGGATTTCCTTAGGTCTGTGCATCGCCCTTATTGATGGAACCATTGTCACGACATCTGCTTTTGTTTTTAGTGTGGAGCAGGCCTTGTATGCATTAATTGGCTTGTTTATGACTAGCCGAACCATTGACATTATTCAAGTCGGCTTTACGAACTCGAAAAATGTTATGATCATTTCGGATAAAACAGAAGAAATGAGGAAAGCTATTTTTGAAGAGATAGACAGAGGCGTCACAATTCTCCAAGGGGAAGGTGGCTTCACTGGGGCTGAACGTAACATTGTCATGTGTGTCGTTGATCAAAAAGAATTCACGAAATTGACAAAAACGGTAAGTAAGGTTGATTCGACGGCTTTTGTCATCGCAATGTCTGCCGCTGAGGTTCTCGGTGAGGGTTTTAAAAAAAACTGAATAGGTTATAATATCCAGTGAAGTGTATACTTACCACTTCAACATTAATCTTAAGGGGGATTAGTTAAGATGAAGAAATTCTTAATGTCCTTGCTGTTTGTATTGGCTCTTGTACTAGCAGCATGTGGCGGCGGCGACGATAATGCCGGCGAAGGCACAGATACTGGCAATAATGATGCTGGTACAGAGGAACAAGCGGATGAAGGCGATGGAGATGCCGGCGACGCTGAAGGTGGTGCTGGTGAAGACACTGGTGAAGAAGGCGACGGTGCAGTAGATACAGCAGCAGCGGAGGAAATCTTCCAAAACAACTGCTCAATGTGCCACGGTGCTGATCTTACTGGTGGCGCTGGTCCAGATTTAACTGCTGTTGGTAGCAGGTACTCTAAGGACGAAATTGTCAATATCATTCAAAATGGTAAAGGGAATATGCAGGCAATCAACATCAGTGAAGAAGATGCAAACACAGTTGCATCTTGGTTAGCTACAAAAAAATAATCTTTTCCCACAAACCTGAATTTGGTACAACCAATTTCAGGTTTTTAACTGCCCTTTTATCCCCACAAAACTACAATTTAACCCACTTTAAAATTTTATACTACACTTTAACTAAATTGAAATACAACTGTAATAAAATTACCACTAAAAATTTTGTAGATTGATGTTATAATAAGTAGTACCGAAATTTATACAAAATATGATAAATTCATTTATAAATATACAAGTCAAACTTGAATTCTAGTAAAAATGACAAATGACTTAAACATTTGAACATAGACAGCTTTGAATTTATTACAACTGGAGAGGCATGGGTGGTATCCGTATGATTGAAATGAAGGGAGTACAAAAAACGTATCGTAATGGCGTTACGGCTCTTCAAGGGATAGATATTAATATTGAACAGGGTGAATTTGTTTATGTAGTTGGCCCAAGTGGCGCGGGGAAATCAACTTTCATTAAACTCATGTACCGAGAGGAGAAACCAACTCAAGGTTCTGTTCTAATCAATGGGCATGATATCAGTGAAGTGAAAGAAAAATTAATTCCTCAGCTACGAAGAGGCATAGGAGTCGTGTTCCAGGACTTTAAGCTTTTACCGTCTCTAACAGTCTATGAAAACATAGCTTTTGCATTAGAGGTAATCGAGGATTCACCGAAAAAAATTCGTCGAAAAGTAATGGATGTACTCGATTTAGTTCAGTTGAAAAATAAAGCACGCTTTAAACCGGACGAGCTATCCGGCGGGGAACAGCAGCGAGTTTCCATTGCAAGAGCGATTGTGAACAATCCGAAAGTCATGATTGCCGATGAGCCAACCGGTAACTTAGACCCTGAGACCTCTTGGCAAATTATGAAAATTTTTGAAGAGGTTAATGCAAGAGGGACAACGGTCGTGATGGCAACACATAGCAAGGACATTGTAAATACATTAAAAAAACGCGTAATCGCGATTGAATATGGACGAGTAGTCCGTGATGAACAGCGAGGTGACTACGGTTATGAAGCTTAGAACAATTAAGCGTCACCTACGAGAAGGTAGTAAAAATATACTCCGTAACGGCTGGATGACCTTTGCGTCAGTCGGTTCGGTTACGACGACATTAATATTAGTGGGTGTTTTTCTCGTCCTCATGTTGAACCTCAACCAGATTGCTGAAAACGTTGAAGAGGACGTTCAAATAAAAGTTTTAATTGAGATGGGTACAGAACAAAAAGAAATTGATCAACTAGAAAACAAGATTAAATCCATCCAAGATGTATCGTTTTTACAATTTTCATCTAAAGAAAATGAACTTGAGCGTCTAATGGCAAGTATGGGTGACGATGGTGAGATGTGGAAGATGGTTAACCAGGATAATCCACTCAACGACGTTTTTGTGGTTAAGACAGAGGATCCGTTAGATACGATGGATGTAGCGAGCCGAATCAAGTCCTTCGATTATGTCGATAGTGTCGACTATGGCGATGAAGTTATTCAAAAGCTCTTTACCTTTAATGAGTATTCTCGCTATGTTGGTTTGGCCTTGATTGCAGCATTAGTGTTAACAGCCGCATTCTTAATTTCAAACACAATCAAAATCACCATCATGGCTCGTCGAAAAGAAATTGGGATTATGAAATTAGTGGGTGCAACAAATGGATTTATTCGTTGGCCATTCTTTATTGAAGGATTGCTCATGGGGATTTTAGGTGCCATATTACCTATTATCATTGTGGTGACGGGTTACTACTATCTATATGAAAATATGAAAGATCGCCCGTTAATCCCATTTATCGAATTACTTCCATTTAATCCATTTGTATGGCAAGTCTCATTAATTCTACTTGGAATTGGAGCATTTATCGGAATTTGGGGAAGCGTGATGAGTGTCCGCAAGTTCTTGAAGGTTTAGTTACGATAAAGAAAGTTTATGGGGAGGGGCAGAGCGTGAAAAATCGAATCATTGCACTTTTATCCGTTTTTGCTTTGATTTCCCTGACTTTTACATTCTCTGATGGTAGCAAAACATACGCTACCTCAGAGAGTGAATTGCGTCAGGAAATTAATGAAATTGAAAAGAAGAAAGAAGAAGTAGATAGTGAGCAAGTAGAAATAGAAGGACAGAAATCTGAGACCGAACAAAAAATTGCCGAAAATCAGGCTGAGCAAGACCGAATTAATTCTCAAATCCGCGATATTGACATGAAGGTAACGAATACCGAAAATGATATTCGTGAAAAGAAAAATGAAATCAGTCAAACGGAAGAAGAGATTAATAAGCTGAAAGAAGAAATCAAAAAATTAAAAGAGCGTATTGCAGAGCGGGATAAGCTTTTAAAAAATCGCCTTAAAAACCTGCAAAAAAATGGTGGGTCGATTAGCTATTTAGAGGTTCTGCTTGGAGCAAAGAGCTTCGGTGATTTCTTGGATCGTAGTACAGCTGTTTCCAAGATTATGGATTCTGACCGCCAAATTTTGGACAAGCAAAAGTCTGAAAAAGAACAGCTTCAAAATGACCAAGCCGAGGTGGAAAAGAAAAAGGAAACACTTGTGGCTCAAAAGGAAAAACTTGAGTCAATGAAACAGGAGTTAGCTCAACAGCGTGCAGATAAAGAAAGCTTAATGGCTTCACTAGAAGCAGAGGAAAAAGAGCTACATAAGCACAAGCTATCACTTAAAGAACAACAGCAGATTCTGGCTAACGAGAAGGCTGCGTTCAACAAATTGATTTCACAGAAGGAAAAAGAATTAGAACAATTAAAGTCACCACCTCCACAAAGCCAAAGCCATGGAGCTCCTGCCGTCACTAATGGGAACTTTATGAGACCGGCAACGGGAAGAATTACATCTGGTTATGGGCCAAGATGGGGAAGTTTACACCCTGGAATAGATATCGGGAAAAATGGTCGAAGTGGTGATGTGCCAATTGTTGCATCGGCTGGCGGTATAGTATCGAATTCCTATTATTCAACTTCCTATGGAAATGTGGTATTCATTACGCACTATATCGATAATCAAAAATACACAACCGTGTATGCTCATCTGTCTAGACGTGATGTATCAAATAACCAACTTGTAAAAAAAGGACAACAGATTGGCTTAATGGGTAATACTGGTGATTCCACAGGACCGCATTTACATTTTGAACTTCATGTCGGTTCTTGGAATTACGCCAAATCGAATTCTGTTAATCCATATAGCTACGTTAACTTCTAAAACGGACATGTTTACTCATCAGCCTTCATATAGTAATATAAAAGGCATCGCACATACGGTGTGATGCCTTTTACGTATTGGGAAACATATGAACGTCAAATTGTAAGAACCGACAGCCAGTGAGATGTTAAGAGGTGAAAACAATGGATGTAAAGAAGCGGTATTTAGTTGTGATGGTGATTTTGGCCATGGTGTTTGGCTCCATCCTAACGTACGTTGGTGTGGAGGTTTTCAACATTGGCCAGGCAAGTAACAACGACGAAGAACAAAGTCTGATAAGTACGGATGAAGACAAACAGAAAGTACTTGAGGAACAAAATGAGTTTAATGGCTTCGCTAAGGTTGTGCAAGCCTACAACATTATTGAGAAAAATTATTTTGAAGATGTTGAGCAGTCCAAGCTCGTCGAGGGTGCTATTCAAGGTATGTTAGATACATTGGAAGACCCTCACAGTGTGTATATGAACAAAGAAATGGTCGAACAGTTTAACCAAAGCATTGAATCTTCGTTTGAAGGAATAGGTGCTGAAGTCAGTATGGAGGATGGCCAGGTAACCATCGTTGCCCCAATTAAGGGTTCTCCCGCGGAAGATGCTGGCTTACGACCTAAAGATAAAATTTTAGAGGTTGATGGTGAAAGTCTTGAGGGACTAGACCTTAATACTGCAGTTTCCAAAATACGTGGGGAAAAGGGAACAGAAGTTGAGCTAACCATTCTACGTGCGGGCTCATCAGATCCTGTTACTGTCCCTGTTGTGCGAGACGAAATTCCTGTAGAAACCATTTATCCAGAAGTGAAGACGGTGGATGGAAAGAAAACAGGAATTATCCAAATTACGTCCTTCTCTCAAAATACAGCAGATGAATTTAATGAAGCTTTAGCCGATTTGGAAGAGCAAGGGATTGAAGGATTAATTATTGATGTTCGTGGAAACCCTGGTGGATTATTTACATCAGTGGAAAAAATTTTGGAGAACTTTATTCCAGAGGATCAGCCATATGTCATGATTCAAGAGAAAAATGGTGAAAAGATTCGCTATTATTCCGGAACAAAAGAGAAGAAGGAATATCCAATTGCTGTCTTAACCAATCAGGGAAGTGCTTCTGCATCTGAAATTTTAGCAGCAGCAATGAAGGAAGCAGGTTATCCGGTTATCGGGCAGACAACATATGGCAAAGGTACAGTGCAAAAAACCATTCAAATGGGGGATGGAAGTAACATTAAGATCACTATTTATCGTTGGTTAACTCCGGATGGAAAATGGATTAATGAAAAAGGAGTAAAACCGACGATGGAAGTTGAACAACCAGAGTTCTTCTACACGAGTCCGGTTGAAGTGGAAGAGCCATTTGAATACAATATGAACGATGAAAAAATCGCCAACGTGCAAAAAATGCTGGAAGGAATCGGCTATGATCCTGGTCGTACCGATGGCTATTTCAGTAAGCAAACCGAAGAGGCTGTTCAAGCCTTTCAACAGGAAAACGATTTAAATGCTACTGGAGTTATCAACGAAGAAACTGGCCAAAAATTGCAACAAAAAGTGATTGATGCGGTCAGAAATCAAAAAAATGATAAACAGCTTCAAGAGGCTTTAAATGAATTATATTAATACAAAAGCACCGTAGTGTAGGTCGTAACACTGCGGTGCTTTTTTTGCTCGATTTTTTTGGAAATTTATTCCATCTGAACAGAATTAATGTAATATACTAGCAGGAAATGCAATAGTCTTGTAGAATTTATAGTAACTAAGCTTTTCGTATCGGAGGGTACAATGTGATAAATATTTGGCTAGTTGAAATCGGAAGGGGTATGCTTTGGCTCTTCCTTCAACCCTTATTCTACTGGGCTCTATTATTAACGATAATTACATCCTACTATCGGAGAAAAAATGAACGACATGAATTTAGCTCCAGTGTGTACTCTTTTGGTGCAGAATGGGGAAGAACATGGCTGTTAAGCCTGCTATCAGGAATCATAATCTCGGCTGGGTTGATTACGATCGGAGGTACTATGACCTATCCAGTAGTATTGGTTCTATCCATTCTGGCAATTTTAGGGTCCATTACAGGAAGACTTTTCTTCCTTTCTTCAGGTTATTTTATAACAGGTGCCATTTTTATCATTTGGTTGCTACGTCAATATCCGATTGAGCAGATTCCGAGCCAATGGCAGGTGGAATTAAATTCTATTAGCTTTCCATTACTTCTAAGTTTAGCTGCTGTACTATTGGTAATCGAAGCATTATTATGGTTTACCGCTAAAAAGGAATATGCCTTTCCGGAATTGATCAAAGGGAAGCGTGGAAAATATATTGGACTTCATGTAGTAAAACGGCTTAGCGTCGTTCCATTACTCATCCCAATCCCAGGAGGAGCCATTGCAAGTTTAGCGCCATGGTGGCCGGTGCTTCCAATTGGCGAACAAGGCTATGGGTTCATGCTCGTCCCATTGCTCATTGGTATTCAGCAATCCTTCCAAGGACTCTATTCAGAGCATGGCTCCAAGCTTTTTGGCAAATGGATGTTAGGACTAGCCTCTGTGACAGCCCTTTTTGCTGCAGGAGGATTTTATGATCCTATTTTCGTTTATATAGGCGCTGCTGTTACTCTATTAGGCCGAGTTCTCATTCAACTTTCCATTCGTTTTGTTGATTTAGAAAAGCCAAGTATTTTCAGACCACAACCCGACAGCTTGGTGATTCTATCTGTGATTCAGGATTCACCAGCTGATAAAATGGGCCTTCAAGCTGGGGAGCATGTCGAAAGAGTACATCAAATTCAGGTATCAAACGAACAGGAATTTTATGATGCGTTACAGGAAAGCAGAACCTTCTGTAAGCTAGAGGTTCGTAACCACGAAGGTGAGCTTCGCTTTGTGCAGGGTCCTATGTTTGAAGGAGATCATCATGAGCTTGGGCTGATTTTTGTAAAGGAAAAGCCAAGATTTCGATTGTACCAGGACATCCCAACCTCAGTCGTTGTCCAGGAAGAACAACAAGTGAATTAAAGTGTTCAAAATCCCAAACATGGTGGCTTCCGTGTTTGGGATTTACTTTTGCTCTCACTCTCTATTCTAAATGCCCATTGTCTACCTATAATTTTATACTAAAGTATAATTTCCAATATTTCCTCCCTGTGGTAAAGTTTCAGAAAACATACTAGTGGATTACGAGAATGAAATCGTATGTGAATTCTGTTGCATTTCAATAAATTACAGGAAGGGAATGGAGAAAGTGAAACTTCGACTCACACTCATGGGGTTGTTGTTATTTGGATTGTTCTTGGCTGGATGTAGTAGCATTACTTTACCAGGTGGTGAAAATGGGGAGGATGTGACCATTGATTTCAAGGATGTCGAGGATGGGAACTTAGATATTACCATGGAGAATGAACAAGGCGAACAAGAAAGCTTTAACATTAGCTCTGACGGAGAAACGGCTAACTTTTCTGCTTCTGATGGCAATAGTACCCTTGATAGTCAAACTGGTGAAAATCTTTCATTACCAGATGATTTTCCTTCCGATTTTCCTCTGCCAGACGGAGCCAAGATTATATCAATTCAAACGATGACAGAGGATGGTAAAAAGGCTCATAGTGTTACCTTTCAATTCCAAGGCGATATCGAGGCAACCTTTGAAACCTATAAATCTTTTGCCGAAGAAAAAGGCTACACAATAGCAAGTGAAATGAAGATGGATGGAATGTATATGCTTAGCGCAGGAGATGAAAATGGTAATGGTGGATTTAATGTGAATTTATATGAGGAAGAATCTGGATTGATGGGCACGACACTCGTTCCGGTTGCTCAATAATTTGGCGTATTTTAACCCAAGTGAGGTTGTTATTAGACCTTGCTTGGGTTTTATTATTTACATAGTTTATAAGGTGAAAGGTCTCGGGCGTGAATGGGTGCACTTCTGATCGAAATAGGAGGTGATGTGACATGAATATTGCCCATGTTGACGTGAATAAAACGTGTAGACGGAATTAGCGGAGAAGTGGCAGGAATGTGGCATTAGTTGACATGAATCAGGTTTGAACTAAAGTGATTCTTAGAACATCTGACTGGAATAAGCTGCACGTAGACGGGATGCCAATTGTGCCAATTTGAGCAGACTGGATTCCGTCATACTGTGACCGAATTCCTCTATTAACTGACGGGAAAGTCGAAGAATCTGGCTTAATCCTGTGCAAAAATGATGGGATCCCTCTATCACACTTAGATTGATAAGCTGTAAAACCGGCCTATACACTCAAAAAATATTAAATTATGAAAATAATTGAAAGCCCTTGCACAACTTGTATATACAAGATATAATAAATTCGTAACTTGTATATACAACTTTTTATAAATGTGAACAAAGGGAGGACATCCTGGTGAATAAACAACAAGGAGTTTTCAATGGAAATATATTCGCTCCCCTAAGTGGAGAGGTTAAACAGCTTGGGCAGGTTCCGGATCCGACATTTGCTCAAAAAATGATGGGCGATGGATTGGCGATTGAGCCAAGTGAAGGGAAGGTCGTATCTCCAGTGGATGGAGAGGTTGTACAAATTTTCCCAACCAAGCATGCTGTGGGATTACGCAGTCAAGACGGTGTGGAGGTCTTAATTCATATTGGCTTGGAAACCGTTTCCTTAGAAGGGAAGGGCTTTGAAGCACATGTCAATCAAGGAGATAAGGTGAAGGTTGGCGATTCGCTTGTAACGTTTGATATGGATTATGTAAAGAAGAATGCAAAAAGTTTAATTACACCAATTATTATTACGAATGGTGATGTGCTTTCAACATTTGAGAAGACATCTGAATCAAGCGTACAAGCTGGAAATTCATCTTTATTCCAAGCAAATGTAAACGGAAACAATCCTCAAGCAACAGCGAATAATAAAAACAACAATAACCCATACGGAAATGAAGCTGAGGAAATAGTAGCTGCCGTTGGTGGTGTGGAGAATATCGACGCAGCTACTCACTGTGTTACACGTCTTCGTTTTGCTTTAGCAGACGATGAAAAGGTTGACCAAGAAGCGTTAGAAAACCTTGATGTTGTGAAAGGGTCATTCTCAACGAATGGTCAATTCCAAGTTGTAATTGGACAAGGTACCGTGGATAAGGTTTATCGAGCAATGGTGGATGCAACAGGCATTCAGGAAGCATCTAAGGATGATGTCAAAGCTCTTGGCGGGAAAAAACAAAACGCATTACAGCGCGGAATTAAAACACTAGCAGATATTTTTATTCCGATTCTACCGGCAATTGTTACAGCTGGTTTACTTATGGGGATTAACAACATTCTAGTTAATCCAATTTTTGGCGATCAATCTATTATTGAGGCATACCCACAGTGGGCTGGAATTGCCGACATGATTAATATCATTGCGAACACCGCCTTTACGTTCCTACCAGCATTAATTGGTTGGTCGGCTGTGAAACGGTTTGGTGGAAATGAACTATTAGGTGTTGTTTTAGGTTTAATTCTCGTACATCCAGACCTCATGAATGCTTGGGGCTATGGTGCAGCGTTAAAAGAAGGAACAATTCCAACCTGGAACTTGTTTGGATTTGAGGTTGAAAAAGTAGGTTATCAAGGACAAGTATTACCTGTCCTCTTAGCATCATGGGTGATGTCTAAAATTGAAATTTTCCTTAAAAAGCGTGTCATTGATTCATTACAGCTATTAGTCGTAGCGCCAATTGCTTTATTAGTAACAGGTTTCTTAGCATTTATTATTATTGGACCAATCACATTTACAATCGGAAATGGAATTACCAACGCGGTTGTGTCCGTATTTGAAGCCTTCCCAATGATTGGTGGATTCTTATATGGTGCTCTTTACGCTCCATTAGTTATTACGGGTATGCACCATACATTCTTGGCAGTGGACTTACAGTTGATTGGTAGCACAGGTACTACATTCCTATGGCCAATTTTGGCATTATCCAATATCGCGCAAGGTTCAGCCGTATTTGCGATGATGTTACTTGCTAAAGATGAAAAGCTTAAAGGTCTTGCAGGTACTTCAGGGATTTCAGCGTGGTTAGGTATTACTGAGCCTGCGATGTTCGGGGTGAACTTACGCTATAAATACCCATTCTATGCTGCTGTTTTAGGTACAGCAATCGGCGGTGCGTTCATTACGTTCCAGCACGTAAAAGCTAGTTCCATTGGGGTCGGAGGAATTCCAGCGCCACTTTCTATTGTATCCGGCAGCTGGCTATCCTTTATTATCGGAATGATTATTGTTATTATTGTACCGTTTATTTTTACGTACTTGATCGGGAAGCGAAAGTTTAAGTAGGACGAAAGGGAAGGAGTTTTTACGTAGTGAGTTCAGCATGGTGGCAAAACGCAACCGTCTATCAAATTTACCCAAAAAGCTTTAACGATACTACAGGAAATGGGATAGGCGATATTCAAGGAATCATCGAAAAGCTAGATTATTTAAATACATTAGGTGTCGACGTCATTTGGTTGACACCTATTTACCAATCTCCGCAAAAGGATAATGGCTATGACATTAGCGATTATTATTCGATTGAGCCGACTTATGGAACAATGGAAGACTTTGAGGAATTACTTGCTGAAACCCATAAACGTGGCATGAAGCTGATTATGGATTTAGTCATTAATCATACATCCACAGAGCATGAGTGGTTCCAGCAGGCGATTTCCTCGAAGGACAATGAATTCCGAGACTTCTACATTTGGAAGAATCCTGTTAATGGGGCTGAACCAAACAACTGGCAATCGAAATTTGGTGGGTCTGCTTGGGAATATGATAAAAAGTCAGGCCAGTATTATTTACACCTATTTGATAAAACCCAAGCGGATTTAAACTGGGAAAATAAACAGGTTAGAAAAAAGCTTTATGAGATGATTCGCTTTTGGGCAGAAAAAGGCATCGATGGATTCCGCCTCGACGTCATTAATTTGATTTCGAAAAATCAACAGTTTCCTAGTGATGACAGTGGGGATGGTCGAAAGTTTTATACCGATGGCCCACGAATTCACGAATTTTTACATGAACTAACCCAAGCTGTGTTCAAGCCTTATAACATGATGACGGTCGGTGAAATGTCATCTACAAATCTAGAAAACTGTGTGCTATACACGAATCCAGAGCGTGAGGAACTAGATATGACGTTCCAATTCCATCATTTAAAGGTCGATTACCCGAACGGAGATAAGTGGACGAAGGCTCCATTTGACTTTATCGAGTTGAAAAAGATTTTATCCCGCTGGCAAAAGGGAATGCATGAGGGCAATGGCTGGAATGCTTTATTCTGGTGCAACCACGACCAACCACGTGCAGTATCACGGTTTGGTGATGAAGGGGAGTATCACCGAGAATCTGCTAAAATGTTAGCCACAACCCTTCATATGATGCAGGGAACGCCTTACATTTATCAGGGGGAAGAGTTTGGCATGATGAATCCTCATTTTACTTCCCTAGAGCAGTATCGCGATGTGGAGTCTATAAATGCCTTTAACATATTAAAGGCTGAGGGCAAAACAGAACAAGAAATCATCGAAATATTACAGCAAAAGTCTCGGGATAATGCTAGAACGCCGATGCAATGGTCAGATGAACAGCACGCTGGTTTTACATCAGGAACACCCTGGATTGAAGTAGCCAGTCATTATCCAGAGATCAATGCAGAACGAGCTACTCAGGATAACCAGTCCATTTTTAAACATTATCAACGGCTCATTAATCTAAGGAAAAACTATGATATCATTACAAATGGAGACTTCCAGATCCTTCTGGAGGATGACCCAAATGTTTTTGCTTATACACGAAATGGACAAGGCGAAAAGTTAGTCGTGGTAAGTAATTTTTATGATGAAGAAATAAAGGTAAATCTACCAATCGAAAATATAGACCAATCACGGCTCTTGCTTTCGAATTATTCAGATTCAGAGCCCTTATCTCAACAGCTTAGCTTACGTCCATACGAATCTTTGATTTATTATATAAGTGAATGACAAGACAAATGGGGTAGGACAATGAAGAAGAAATATCTGACCATTTACGATGATTTAGTGAAAAAAATTCAATCGGATGTTTGGCCAGCATCCACTTTGCTGCCGTCTGAAAATGAGTTAACGACTGAATATGATACATCCAGAGAAACGATTCGAAAGGCTCTTAATCTGCTGGCGCAAAATGGTTATATCCATAAAATTCGTGGAAAGGGCTCTGTTGTGCTAGATATAAACAAGTTCTCTTTTCCAGTGTCAGGAATTGTTAGCTTTAAGGAATTGGCCCAGCAGATGAACCAAACAAGTGAAACCATTGTCGAGGAAATTAGTGTTATAGAGGATAAGGCTGTGACCGATAAGCTGCAACCCTCTGAACAAAGCCAAATCTGGAAAGTAGTGCGGATAAGAGAGATTTCTGGGGAAAAAATAATTTTGGATAAGGATTTTTTCAACGCGGATTATGTGCCTATTCTTTCTAAGGAAACATGTCAAAACTCGATATATGAGTATATTGAAAATGATCTCGGACTAACGATAGCATATGCGGAAAAAGAAATTGTAGTCGAGGAACCTACACAAGAGGATCGAGAGTGCCTAGATTTAGAAGGGCATTCTAATGTTGTGGTCATCAAAAGTCATGTGTATTTAGAGGATACGAGTCTATTTCAGTATTCGGAGTCCAGACACCGCCCTGATAAATTTCGATTCGTTGACTTTGCGAGAAGAGTAAAAAACTAAAGCCACCTTATCAAGGTGGCTTTTTTAAAAACGGAGGCATACATCATGAAACGAACTTGGTGGAAGGAAAGTGTGGTTTACCAAATTTATCCTCGTAGCTTTAAGGATAGCAATGGGGATGGTATTGGTGATATACAAGGAATTATTGAGAAGCTTGATTACATAAAGAATTTAGGAGTAGATGTGATATGGCTCTCACCTGTATACGAATCCCCAAACGACGACAATGGCTATGATATTGCGGATTACTATCGCATTATGGACGATTTCGGGACGATGGAGGATTGGGAAGAGCTATTAGACGAAATGCACGCTCGAGACATGAAGTTAATCATGGATTTGGTTGTGAATCACTCCTCAGATGAACACCAGTGGTTCCAAGAAGCGAAAAAATCAAAGGACAATCCATATCGAGACTACTACATATGGCGTCCAGGCAAGGATGGCAAGGAGCCAAATAACTGGAAGTCAACCTTTAGTGGTTCAGCCTGGGAATACGACGAAAAGACGGATGAATATTACCTTCACATCTTTAGTAAAAAACAGCCTGATCTAAACTGGGAAAATCCAAAGCTTCGTCAAGAGGTTTATGACATGATGAAATGGTGGCTGGATAAAGGGATTGATGGGTTTCGGATGGACGTCATTAACTTTATTTCCAAGGTTCCTGAATTGCCAGACGCGCCGAATCCAAAAGGACAAAAATATGTGTCAGGCAGTCGTTTCTTTAAAAACGGGCCGCGGGTACATGAATATTTACAGGAAATGAATCGTGAAGTCTTATCCAAATATGATGTGATGACAGTGGGTGAAATGCCTGGTGTAGATGTGGAAGAAGCGAAGAAATATACCAATTTGGAACGTAACGAGCTCCAAATGGTGTTTCAATTTGAACATATGGATCTCGACCATGATTCCGATAAATGGGATTATAAGCCGTTAGATTTAAAGGACTTAAAGGATAGCATCTCCCGCTGGCAAGAAGGGCTACACGGAACTGGTTGGAACAGTCTATATTTAAATAATCATGATCAGCCTCGTGTCGTATCTCGATTTGGAAACGATAAAGAATATCGAGTAGAGTCGGCAAAAATGCTGGCCACATTTCTGCACATGCTGCAAGGAACCCCTTATATTTATCAAGGGGAAGAAATCGGCATGACCAATGTTCAATATGAGTCAATTGAAGAGTATAAGGATATTGAGATTTTAAACATGTATAAAGAAAAAGTCATTGATGGCGGTGAGGCCCATGACAAGGTGATGGAGTCCATTTATGTCAAAGGACGTGACAATGCTCGGACACCATTTCAATGGAATGACCAAGAGCATGCAGGCTTTACAACTGGTGAGCCTTGGATGAAGATTAATTCAAATTATCCAACCATTAATGCCGAGCAGGCGGTTAACGATGAAAATTCCGTATACCATTATTACCGACAGCTCATTCAATTACGGAAAACACATGAGATTATTGTTTATGGAGATTATCGTTTAATTCTCCCTGAGGATGATCAGATATATGCCTATATGCGCACACTTAGCGATGAAAAATTATTGGTAGTGACCAACTTTAGCGATGAGTCAGTACCATTCAAATTGCCAGAGGAAGAAAGCTTCCAGGCTAAGGGGTTGTTAATAAGTAATTATGATGTAGATGGAGTAGAGGACTGCTCATCTTTTACAATGAAACCTTATGAGGCACGTGTTTATAAAGGAAGTTAATCTCACAGGTCTGCCCTTTATAGTAGCAAATGGACTCATGGACATTATTTAATATTGGGCTAACGTAATGTCCGTTAGGGATTGTATCAAGGCCATTCCTTCTTAAACGGAGGGATGGTATGTCCCTCAGAGCTTGTCTCAGGGACAATTCAGCCTTTTTTGAAGAGAGAAAGGTCTAACAGTGGCTTCATCATGGCCGTTTCATAGTAAATAGCAGCTAGAAACGTCCGAGATCAACTGCATTGCCCATTAACCACTTCATATTCGAAGTGGTGTTTTTCAATATTTCGAATATAGTATTAAAGAGAGAGTATAGTATGGTATAATAATCAGCAAAATGTTCAAAATATTCAATTAAGGTGGTTCGTTGGTATGGGGAATGAGAATTGGAACAAGGAGAAGGTCTTACTAACGGAGCAAGTCCATCGTACTGAGCTTGAATTATTTGTGGGACGGGATGATGAACTACATCAATTAGGAGAACTATTTGCATTAGAGCCCTTTCCATACCGGTTAATCCAATTACACGGAATCGCAGGTGTTGGGAAAACCCTATTGATTCATAAGTTACAGGAACGACTTCAGCTCGGTAGCGGTGAATTTTTCACGATTGATTGTAGAAAGACCTCTAGAATTGCTAATCTATCATCCCGAAGTGTATTAGATGTAGTGAAAAAATTATATCGGGATGACAAAGTCAATCAATTTATCGATTTTATTACGAAATCAGATCGAAAACGCATTCTGGTGATTGATCATGTCGATGAACATCATGAGGCTGAGGAGTGGATTCGGGAAAGTGTTGCCCATGAGGTACCTGAACAAGTGATGATCATGGTTGCGGGTCAAACGCCACTCCGTGGACCGTGGCTGAATTCCCCTGCCTGGCAACAGGTTACGAAAAAAATAGAACTCCAAAAACTATCCTTCCTAGATGTAAACCAGTATGTGAATAAACGAGGATTCTTAGAGACCTCCGTTTCCTATAAGCTATGGAATGCAACCAAGGGTCATCCTCTTGCCCTTTCGCTGTTTACCTCTAGATTAATAGAAGAGAAGAATATCAATTTGCAGGAGCAATTTGATTTAATTCAGTATATGGTTGAGTTTTTCATAGAAGAGGTGAAGCATGACCGGGACCTACGTGCTTTGATTGAGATTTGCACCATTCTTCACTTTTTCAATGAGGATAACCTAAGTTATATATATCAACAGCCAGTTTCAGAGACAATGTTTGATCAGGTGCTGGAAACCTCGTTTGTTAAGCAAGGTAAAAATGGTTGGTTTGTTGATAACTTTATTCGGCAGTTGTTAAATCAGTATTTTAAGCACCGAAATCCACGACGTTTTAAGGATATCTCGAAACGGTGTGCAGCCTATTATCGGCATAAGATTTTTTCCAAGCCTGATCAGGAATACCTCATACTCTATATTTCAGAGTTTATTTATCATTTAGGAGACAATATGATCACAGCATCTTTATATGATCAATCGTCTCCTGTTCATTATTCCCTGCAATCCATTGATGAGAGTAATTTTGATGAGGTGGAACAATATTTTGAAGACCGTAAAAAACAGGCCTTACACTATGAGGTGGATTACTATCAGTTAAATAGTGAGGAAAAGTATTCTTTCAAAGTTTCCAAGGAACATAACCAGCGAGAAAACCAGTTAATTGATGTTTCATATTTGAAGCAGCTTGGGTACGATGTTTTTCGAATTGCAAAGGATCACAATGGACAAATGACGGGCCTATCGATTGTGATTCCGATTAATAGAAAAACCATTCCTTATTTAAAGGAAATGCCAGTTACCAGAAGTTATTTTAATCGGTTAGCAAAGGCAGAAATGTCAGAAATGATGGTTGATGAGAGGGAAACAGCTGGTTACTTTATTCGCATGATCGATGTAGTCGACCCAAAGGACCCGTCAAGACGGTCATATTTATTATATAGTCTTATGCCTTTGCTTCTTTCAGGTGGTCGGATCATTACGTCTACACCGCTTAAAATGTATCAGGATATTTTGAAACGATTTGGCTTTGAACAAGTGAAGGGGGCTACTCATTTTGATTATGGTCCAAATGTTCCCTCACCAACGTATATGCTTGATGTAAGAGGACCTAAGCTGGTGGCTTATTTGGATCAATTGGCTGCTCAGCTGGAACAAGGGAGTGGGCTTGAGTTGCCAAGAAAAAGTCTACCCTTTTCGCCGCGGGAGTTTGAGGTGGCCGAATTGATTATGGAGGGGTATACCAATGACGAAATTGCCTCGACGTTGTCTGTTAGTCAAATAACCGTAAAGAAGCATGTTAGTAATCTATTAAAAAAAATGGAAGTAAAAAATCGCGCTTTGCTGATTCGTCGGTTGTTGGATTATGTGAAGAATTCGAATTAAGAACTAATCGTTAGACGATGCATATCCTATTCAGAGGTGTTCAATATGAATAGGATTCCTTTGTTTTATCTTGCATTGGGAGACTCCATAACGATTGGAAAAGGCTCTTGGTACTCGATAGACTTTACTCAACTTTATAGCCGTTTAACCGAACAGACGGTAGCACGTCCTGTGTTCCCGAAGAAGCTGGCCAAAAATGGGGCAACATCTGAGGAGTTTAAATGGTGGATGAACCGCCATGACATTATGTTAGATATTGAACAGGCGGATATCATCACGATAACCCTGGGTGGAAACGATCTACGACTGGCATGGAAAATGTTTTTGCGCATGAGAGATGAACATGTACTGTGGTATACCTTATCTATTGCAGTTCAAAATATAGCCGATATTGTCAAACATATTTTATGGACTCAGAATCAGGTAGGGAAAACTTGCTTGCTACGAATTGTAAATGTGTATAATCCGGTACAACATCCGTTGGCAGATGAAGTGGCTCAAAGGTTTAATGAACAGTTGACTCGCCTTGAGGAGATAGAGTCAGGTGTGAAAATAGTGGATGTATATCATCGTTTTAGAGGAATGGAACGTAAATTAATATCAATAGATGGTTTTCACCCGAATAAAAGAGGACACTTTGAAATTGCCCATGCAGTACACCAAATAGGTTGTTAGAGTCTCTGGTAGATCCATGCAGCCAGGGACTTTTTTTGCATTCAAATCCAAAAATCAATATTCTTATTATAGAGAGTACTTTACGATAGAATGTTTGTTCGCATTTGTGTTATACTGATTAAAGGAATTGTCGGAGAAATGGAGGGGCTGCTTTGGAAAATCAGTTTAAGTTACAATCAAAATATAGTCCTCAAGGTGATCAGCCGAAAGCGATTGCCGAGCTTGTGGACGGCATAGAAAAAGGGAAGAAAGATCAAACATTACTTGGGGCAACAGGTACGGGGAAAACCTTTACGATATCGAATGTTATTAAAGAGGTAAATAAACCGACATTGGTTATTGCTCATAACAAGACGCTCGCTGGGCAATTATATAGTGAGTTTAAGGAATATTTCCCGAATAATGCGGTGGAGTATTTCGTTAGTTATTACGATTATTATCAGCCAGAAGCCTATGTACCATCAACCGATACCTTTATCGAAAAGGATGCTAGCATCAATGATGAAATTGACAAGCTTCGCCACTCCGCTACATCATCATTGTTTGAACGACGCGATGTTATTATTGTCGCTAGTGTATCCTGTATTTACGGTCTCGGTTCACCAGAGGAATACCGTGATTTGGTACTTTCGCTACGCCTAGGAATGGAAAAAGATCGTGATGAACTATTGCGCAACCTGGTGGACATCCAATATGCCCGTAATGATATTGACTTTCAACGGGGAACCTTTCGTGTCCGCGGGGATTCGGTGGAAATCATTCCTGCGTCGCGTGAGGAGCATTGTTTACGGATTGAGTTTTTTGGAGATGAAATAGACCGTATTCGAGAGGTGGACGCACTGACAGGTGAAATTATTGGAGACCGGGAACATGTTGCGATTTTCCCAGCCTCCCACTTCGTAACCCGTGAAGAGAAAATGAAACGGGCGATTGCCAATATTGAAAAGGAATTGGAAGAACGGTTAACAGAATTACGTGCAAATAATAAATTATTAGAAGCACAGCGACTTGAACAACGGACGAATTATGATTTAGAAATGATGCGGGAGATGGGTTTTTGTTCAGGGATTGAAAACTATTCACGCCATCTGACTTTTCGTGATGAAGGATCCACACCTTATACATTGTTAGATTATTTTCCCGATGACTTTTTAATGGTTGTCGATGAATCTCACGTGACACTTCCTCAGGTTAGAGGGATGTACAACGGCGACCGAGCACGAAAGATGACGCTGGTGGATCACGGTTTTAGACTTCCATCAGCATTGGACAACCGCCCACTTAAATTTAATGAATTTGAAAAAAAGATCAACCAAATCGTTTATGTATCCGCAACACCAGGTCCATATGAGCTGGAGCATACACCAAAAATGACTGAACAGATTATTCGTCCTACAGGTTTACTTGACCCTGAAATTGAAGTTCGGCCGATTAAAGGGCAAATTGATAACTTAATTGGTGAGGTGAAGGAGCGGGCAGAGAACAATGAGCGCGTTCTCGTTACTACATTAACCATTAAAATGGCTGAGGACTTGACGGACTACTTAAAGGATGTCGGTTTTAAGGTTGCTTATTTACATTCAGAAATTAAAACCTTAGAGCGAATTGAAATTATCCGAGATTTACGACTTGGAAAATATGATGTCCTTGTAGGGATTAACTTGTTGAGAGAGGGCTTGGACATTCCGGAAGTGTCCCTCGTTGCTATTTTAGATGCTGATAAGGAGGGGTTTTTGCGTTCACAGCGCTCCCTTATTCAGACAACTGGACGAGCTGCGCGTAATGAAAAAGGGAAGGTCATTATGTATGCTGATAAAATAACAGATTCCATGCAAATTGCCATTGATGAAACGTATCGTCGTCGTGAAAAACAAATTGCCTATAATAAAGAGCACGGAATCACCCCACAAACCATTCGTAAAGAAGTTCATGATGTCATCCGTGCTACTCAAGCAGCTGAAGAAGGCGAGGCATATGAAAAAACACAATCGTTTGCGAAACTGACGAAGAAGGAAAAGGAAAAAACCATCGAGCAAATGGAAACCGAAATGAAACAGGCTGCGAAGGATTTAGACTTCGAACGGGCAGCTGAATTAAGAGATATTATTTTGGAGCTCAAGGCGGAAGGATAGATTGAAATGAAATCAATTACAGTGCAAGGGGCAAGAGCCCATAATTTGAAGGATATAGACGTAAAGATTCCGAAAAATAAACTGGTTGTGATGACAGGACTTTCAGGCTCTGGGAAGTCCTCTTTGGCATTTGACACGATTTATGCAGAGGGACAACGACGTTATGTAGAATCACTTTCAGCCTATGCGAGACAATTTTTAGGACAGATGGATAAGCCTGATGTCGATGCCATTGAAGGATTATCTCCTGCCATTTCGATTGACCAAAAGACGACAAGTCGTAATCCACGTTCCACTGTGGGAACGGTAACGGAGATATATGATTATTTACGATTACTGTATGCGCGTATTGGACGTCCATATTGTCCAAAGCACGGCATTGAAATCAGCTCTCAAACCGTTGAACAGATGGTAGATCGCATTATGGAATACCCTGAACGGACAAAGCTGCAAATTTTGGCTCCAGTCATTTCAGGACGTAAGGGTGAGCACGTTAAGGTGTTTGAGGACCTGAAAAAGGAAGGGTATGTACGCATCCGTGTTGACGGTGAGATGCATGAGGTTACCGATGAAATCAAGCTTGATAAGAACAAAAAGCATTCGATTGAAGTGGTCATCGATCGAATCATCGTGAAGGATAGTGTCGTTTCAAGACTAAGTGACTCGATGGAAACGGCTCTGAAGCTTGGTGATGGTAAAGTTGTAGTAGATGTGATTGGCGAAGAAGAGCTGTTATTTAGTGAAAAGCATGCCTGTCCTGTATGTGGCTTTTCGATTGATGAGTTGGAGCCACGGATGTTTTCCTTTAACAGTCCATTTGGTGCCTGTCCAACCTGTGACGGTTTAGGGACAAATCTTGAGGTTGATGTTGATTTAGTGATTCCTGATTGGGATCGAACATTACGAGAGCATGCCATTGCTCCCTGGGAACCGACAAGCTCACAATATTATCCGCAGCTATTGAAAAGTGTGTGTTTCCATTATGATATTTCCATGGATGTGCCAGTCAAAGATATTCCTCGAGAAAAGCTTGATAAGGTCCTCTATGGAAGCGGGGTAGAACGAATTCATTTTCGGTATGAAAATGATCGTGGACAAATCCGTGAAAATGAGATTTATTTTGAAGGTGTGTTAAATAACGTGGCTCGCCGCTACAGGGAAACCACTTCTGATTGGATTCGGGAGCAAATGGAAAAGTACATGACGCAAAAGCCTTGTCCAACCTGTGAAGGATATCGATTAAGTGAGGAAGCTTTGGCTGTAAAGGTTAACGATAAGCATATTAGTCATGTGACGGACTTTTCGGTAACAGAGGCACGTGGATTTTTCCAAGGACTTACCTTAACAGAAAAAGAAAAGCAGATTGCCCATATGATTTTAAAGGAAATTTCTTCTCGTTTAGCTTTTTTAACAAATGTAGGTTTAGATTATTTAACCCTTTCCCGTTCGGCGGGTACGCTATCCGGTGGGGAGGCTCAACGGATTCGGTTGGCTACACAAATTGGGGCAGCCTTAACAGGAGTTTTATACGTATTGGATGAGCCTTCTATTGGGCTGCATCAACGGGATAATGATCGGTTAATTTCTACACTGCAACAAATGCGCGATTTAGATAATACGTTAATCGTTGTGGAACATGATGAGGATACGATGCTTGCGGCTGATTATTTAATTGATATTGGTCCAGGTGCTGGTGCTCATGGTGGTGAAGTCGTCGCTAGTGGAACCCCTAAGCAGGTTATGAAAAATAGAAAGTCATTAACAGGACAATATTTATCCGGTAAAAAGTTTATTTCATTACCTCGTGAACGTCGCGTGGAGGAGAAGCGCTTTTTAGAGGTGATTGGCGCTGAGGAAAACAACTTAAAAAATGTAGATGCTAAGATTCCACTAGGTGTTATGAATGTGATAACAGGTGTGTCCGGTTCAGGTAAGAGCTCGCTAATTAATGAAATATTATATAAAGCGGTCGCACAAAGGCTTTACAAAAGTAAGGCTAAGCCTGGTAAGCACAAACAGGTAAAGGGGATTGAGCATTTAGAAAAAGTTATCGATATTGACCAATCACCAATTGGACGTACACCAAGATCCAATCCAGCTACCTATACGGGTGTGTTTGATAATATTCGTGATGTATTTGCTCAAACAAATGAGGCGAAGATTAGAGGATATAAGAAAGGGCGCTTTAGTTTTAACGTAAAAGGCGGTCGTTGTGAGGCCTGTCGTGGTGATGGAATCATTAAAATTGAGATGCACTTCTTGCCTGATGTCTATGTGCCATGTGAGGTTTGTCATGGCAAGCGCTATAATCGAGAGACTCTTGAGGTGAAGTATAAAGGCAAAAACATTGCTGATGTACTAGAAATGCGCATAGAAGAGGCATTAGAATTTTTTGAGAACATCCCTAAAATTAAGCGCAAGCTACAGACCATTTATGATGTAGGACTTGGGTATGTCAAGCTTGGTCAGCCGGCAACAACCTTATCCGGTGGGGAAGCACAGCGTGTAAAACTGGCTAGTGAGCTTCACCGACGTTCGAATGGAAAGTCTCTTTATATTTTAGACGAACCGACAACAGGCTTACATGTGGATGATATTGCAAGACTACTAAGTGTCCTTCAACGATTAGTGGATAATGGGGATACAGTTTTAATTATTGAGCATAACCTAGATGTCATTAAAACGGCCGATTATATTGTTGACCTTGGCCCAGAGGGTGGAGACGGTGGTGGCACGATTGTCGCTACAGGAACACCAGAGGAAATTGCTGAGCATACATCATCCTATACAGGTAAATATTTAAAGCCTGTATTGGAACGAGATCGTGAGCGAATGGAAGAACGTTTAAAGGAAAAGGTAACCACTTAAGATTGATGAATTGAATCTTTTGAGCGGGTTCGCTAAGCTATGAATGAAGACCTTTTTTGAGAGGAGATTTTACAATGAAGGCTATTGAGCTAGATGAGGTACAAAAGGCCTTAGATCAATATTCAAATCGCGATGTTTACATACATTTGGAAACGACAAATGGGGCATATGCCAAGCATTTTGACCGTAATGCCTACAATGTGGGAGCGTTTATTCGCAATGCAGAAGTGCGTTATACACGGGCTAAGCTGGTTGATGCTGGTGATGCATTTCGTGTCGGTTTAAAAATGGATAAGGGATGGATCTATGCGGAAGGGGTTACAGATTGGGAGTTAAACGAAGACGGACAGCTCCTGATGGCTGGGCATGATTCTGAAGGCAGAGTGATGGTTGCTTTACAAATTAGTGAAAATCCTTTTCGTTATTAACAAGGCTGGAAAGAGAGGAGAATAGCAGTGCACAAACATGTTATTGTAATTTACCCACATCCAGATGACGAGTCATTTGGGAGCTCAGGAACGATGACACAGTTTCGTAACCAAGGTGTCCCTGTGACGTATTTATGTGGAACACTAGGTGAAATGGGACGCAATATGGGTAACCCGTTTTTCGCCAATCGGGAAACCCTTCCAGATATAAGAAAAAAAGAACTGCTTGATGCTTGTAAGATTTTAGATGTGAATGTGGAGATGCTAGGCTATCGCGATAAAACGATAGAATTTGAATCCCGTGATGAAATAGCCGAGCATTTGAAGGGGTATTTAGAGGACATAAAGCCTACTCTTGTCATTACACATTACCCTGGTCATGCCGTTCACCCAGACCACGATGCGATGGGAGCAGCTGCAGTGGAGGCAGTCCGCAAGATGGACCCGGAAGACCGACCAGAGGTGTGGGCACAGGCGATTACCAATGACCGCTATGAAACGTTAGGTAAACCAGATATTGTGAACAACGTTGAGGCGGAATTTGATGTCAAAGTAGCCGCCATCCAAGCACACCGTTCCCAATTTGAAGGCATGTTCCAAAAAATGAGACAAAGCCCCGATTTTAAGGGCCAATATGAGGATGTCATGGAAAGATTCAAACACGAGGAATTCTACCAATGGCAATTCAACAACTAATCAGCGTCTAACCACGCTGATTTTTTATACTTTCACACTTTACCACTGTAAAAGAGCGGGGGACAGACCCCAGATGCTTTAAAGCATTAAAGTGAAACCTGGTACTGGTGTGAATCGTATATGGGGTAGAAGAGTTTGAAAGGAGACTGGCAATGGAAGAGGAACGGAAGCGAATATTGAAGATGATTGAGGAAGGAATGCTTTCAGCTGATGAGGCAAGCGAGTTACTTGATGCTTTAGATGACGCGGAAAAAGCCCAGACCAATGGTAAAAAAATTCAAAGTGATCTTCCTTCTACCAAGGTAGATTGGAAAAATGGGGAACAGCACCAAAAAGATCAAAACGACGCCCATAAACATTCAACAAAGGATAAGATATTTGATTTCATTGATTCCACCGTAAAGAAAATCAAAAACGCTGATTTTGATTTCAATTTTGGCTCTTATAAGGAAGTGTCACACATATTTCAATATCAAGAGACCCCTATTTCCTCGTTTCAAATTGAAATAGATAACGGTAGTGTCGATGTTCAGACCTGGAATGAAAATGAAATTCGCATCGAATGTCAGGCGAAGGTATATAAAATTGAAAATTATGATCTAGCTCGTGCCGAATTGCTAAAGCGACTAAAGGTACAGATGGATAATGATCGACTAAATATCGTGCTAGGCACCAAAAAAATAAAGGCAGATTTTAAAATTTTTCTCCCAAATCATATCTATCAATCTTCGGCCATAAAAATGTTTAATGGGCCTGTCTCATTAAAGGATTTACAAATTCCATCTCTAAAGGTGAAAACATCAAATGGGAAGATTCATTTGCAACAGGTTGAAGGTGAGGACTGGGAGATCGAGTCCATGAACAGTAACATCTGTTTAGAACGGGTCAAAAGTGGGAAGTGTGAAATCGAGACGATGAACGGTTCTGTTAAAGTGGATGGAGAATTTAAGAAAATTGATTCCCAACTGATGAATGGGAATATACAAGGGTATTTACGTGGCATGGCTACCCATAGTGGTTACTTTAAAACTACTACAGGCTCTATTCATTTACATGTCCCAGCTGACCTAGCCATCGATGGAGAATTAAAATCCAGTATTGGGAATGTGAAGTGCCATTTACCAAACCACAAAGTAATGAAAAGTGAAAGTGAAGTGCTGAAAAAGCAAGTACACTTCCAATCGAATGTCGAGAGCACCCCTTTCCTTTATTTAGAGGCGGAATCGAAAACTGGTAGTGTTAGAGTAAATCCTTTAAAATAAACAGAAAGGTGTTAGGAAAGGACGATTTGTATGCTGAAAAACTGGGCACTATCGATTATTTTAAATGCTGTTGCTTTAATCGCCGTAGCGGAACTATTTGATGGCTTTGAAATTGATGGCTTTGTCACTGCTGTTTTAGCAAGCTTAATTTTGTCCATTTTAAATGTCATTGTCAAACCTATTCTCGTCTTATTTACGTTGCCCATTACCGTTTTCTCATTGGGTCTGTTCCTATTCGTCATTAATGCGATCACCCTAATGATTACACAGTCGATTATTGGTGATGCCTTCATTATCGATGGATTTGGTGTTGCCATTCTAGCAGCTATTGTGATTTCGGTATTGAATTTACTATTGCAGAAGCTTGTGGCGGATACGTTTAAAAAGAAATAATAAAGAAGTGTAAAGCAGGTGATGAGCCTGCTTTTTTTAATGTCTAATGGCTAGGTTTGTATGCCGTGTGTGTGGTGCTTCAGCATTTGGGGGTGCGCCTTTAGCATAATTTAATTGTATTTTAGTAAACTTTATAAGTTCTTTAGTTTTATAGGAGTCCTGTTCAGCAAACCACGCCATCTTCAGCATTTTCAGATCAATCATCAGCAAATCCGGGTTAAACTTCAGCATAAGGCGCTAGTGCACTAGAAGAGGAGTCGAACTTCAGCAAAAGCGCCATCAACTTTAGCAAACCACACAAGTTCATTAGCATAATCACCGCGAACATTAGCAAAAGTTCTCCTGCCTTCAGCAAACCACGCCAACTTCAGCATTACCAGATAAATTTTCAGCAAATCCAAGTTAAACTTCAGCATTCGACGTCAGCGCACTAGCGCACTAGCACAGGAGCAATTTCACCACCCCGCACCCACCAATTCCACCCCATTCTACTCATTTCCTAATAATTTCAACACCAAAGTTGTTAAAATAACCATAAAACGTGCTAAAATAAGTAGAAGTGAATGAGACGTATTAGGAGGCATACATAGATATGGCAAAGGTACGCACTAAGGATTTGATTAAACGATTCGATTTAGAATTACTTGCAGGCGAAAACGGCATTCACCGAGAAGTAATTAAAAGTGATTTGTCTCGACCAGGTATGGAATTGGCAGGATATTTTAAGCATTATGCAGCTGATCGAATTCAATTATTAGGTAAAACGGAGCTATCTTTTTTTTATGAGCTTTCGGATGATATGAAAAGGGACCGTGTGGAACGGCTTTGTACAGATGTTACACCAGGTATTGTGGTTTCGCGTGGGATGGATGTCCCTGAGGAATTATTGAATGCCGGAAATGACGCGGGTGTCCCAATTATGCGATCCCCGTTGAAAACGACAAGCATCATTAGCCGCATGACCAACTTTTTGGAAACCAAATTTGCACCGTTCACAGCCATTCACGGAGTATTGGTTGATATATATGGAGTTGGCGTCCTGATTACAGGTCAAAGTGGAGTCGGGAAAAGTGAAACAGCTTTAGAACTCGTTAAACGGGGACACCGACTTGTTGCCGATGATAGTGTGGAAATTCGCCAGGAGGATTTTGACACCTTAATCGGAAACTCACCGCCGCTTATTGAGCATCTGCTTGAAATTCGTGGGCTTGGCATTATTGATGTGATGACCTTATTTGGAGCGGGGGCGGTCCGAAATTATAAGCGAATTACCCTTGTGATTAACCTTGAACTGTGGGATAAGGATAAACAGTATGATCGCTTAGGATTAGATGAAGATACGATGAAAATCATGGATGTAGAGCTACCACAGGCAACCATTCCGGTAAGACCGGGACGGAACTTGGCGGTAATTATCGAGGTAGCGGCAATGAATTTCCGTCTGAAACGAATGGGAATCAACGCAGCCAAAGAGTTTTCTAATCGCCTAACACAAATGATTGAGACAGACCAAGAAAGATTTGATGAATAATCATTTTCAATATAAAAGTAAACGTATAAGGAGAGGGAAAAACATTGTTGTTCAATATTCAGCCTTATGACAGAGTGTTTATTTGGATTGGTGACTGGCCGATTTATTGGTATGGGGTCATCATCGCAACCGGTGCTGCTTTAGCGCTTTGGTTAGCGACTCGGGAGTCGAATCGCTTAGGATTAAAAAAGGATCTTTTTGTTGATTTACTTGTGTTTGCGATTCCGGCTGCGATTTTGTTTGCCCGCATTTATTATGTCATTTTCGAATGGGACCGTTATGCGGGAGGTCCGTGGTGGAAGGTATTTGCCGTTTGGGAGGGTGGCATCGCCATTCACGGTGCTCTCATTGGGAGTGTGCTAACGGCATACCTTTTCGCAAAATATCAAAAGGTTTCCTTTTGGCAGCTTGCTGATATTGCGGCACCTAGTTTGATTTTAGGTCAGGCAATAGGTCGTTGGGGAAACTTTATGAACCAGGAAGCCCACGGTGGTGAAGTAACCCGCCAGTTTCTTGAAAATTTAATGATTCCTGATTTCATTGTGAATCAAATGTATATTGATGGTGCCTACTACCATCCGACATTCCTATATGAATCGCTTTGGAATATTCTTGTGTTGGTATTCCTACTTTATCTGCGCAGGGTAAACCCACGTCGAGGGGAAATTTTCTTTAGCTATCTAATATCTTACTCAGTTGGGCGATTTTTTGTGGAGGGCTTACGTACCGATAGCCTGTATGTACCTGGCACAGAGGTTCGAGTTGCTCAATTGATTTCCATTTTGATTATTGTAGTAAGTATTATCATTATGACTTATCGACGCAAAAAAGGCTATGCCGATAAACGCTATAATGGTAAAAAAGTAATATCATGATAGGAGGTTGACCAATGTCAGGAGTTTTGAAAAGAGGATTACAAAGTGGATTAATGCTAGCGTGGACACTAGGGAAAATTATTTTTCCTGTTACGCTCATTATCACAATCGTAAGTCATACACCGTTTTTTCCCGTTATCATTGGTTGGTTTGAGCCCTTTATGAAACTCCTTGGTCTCCCAGGAGAAGCGGCCGTTCCTATAGTACTTGGGAATTTTTCAAACCTATATGCGGGAATTGGAGCCATCATTACCTTTGATTTTACAGTAAAAGAAGTCTTTATTATGGCTATTATGCTTTCTTTTTGTCACAACCTATTAGTAGAATCCTCCATAGCAGCCAAAGTGGGTGTGAAGTGGTGGATCATTGTTGGGGTTAGAGCAGGCTTAGCCATCTTCTCTGCCATTATTATTAATTTATTTTGGCAGGGTGGAGGCGAAATGGCGCAATATGGCATGATTTCTAGTAGCGGGCCAGACCCTCAAACATGGTGGGAGATTACGTATTTAGGCTTAGAAACAGCCTTTATCGCCATTTTACAGCTAGCATTAATTGTCATACCATTAATGATTGTTATGCAATGGCTACGTGAAAGTGGGCACTTTGATAGAATGTCAAGATGGCTTGCTCCTTTCACAAAGATAATTGGCGTAGAGCGTAATGCGTCGATGACTCTTGTAACAGGATTAACCATTGGTCTTGCCTATGGAGCCGGATTGATGATTCAAGCAGTTAAAGAGGATGGAATATCGAAAAAGGATATGACCCTCGTGCTTATTTTTCTTGTGTCCTGTCATGCGGTCGTGGAGGACACCTTAGTATTTGCACCATTAGGCATTCCATTATGGCCGCTATTAGTCATCCGACTAGTCACTGCTATTATTTTAACAGCTACAATCGGTTTTATATGGAAACGAGTAGAAATCAACAAACGAAAGGAATCGACAGCACATGAGCATTCGTACACTTCTCTTTGATTTAGATGGAACATTAATTGACACAAATGAATTGATTATATCTTCGTTTTTACACACGTTGGAACAGTATGCACCAGGTCAATATAAAAGAGAGGATGTCCTATCCTTTATTGGTCCCTCTCTTTGGGAAAGCTTTGGAACAGTTGCACCTGACCAGGTAGATGAAATGGTCGAAACCTATCGCGAACACAACCTCAAGCATCACGATTCTTATGTGGAGGCTTATGAGGGAGTCCTTGAAACGATTCAACAGCTGAAGGAAGACGGGTACCAGCTTGGGATTGTGACAACAAAAGTTGGTGATACGGCGAAAAGAGGTCTAAAGGTAACCGAACTTACTGGCTACTTTGACGTGGTGATTGGCTTAGATGATGTAGACCACGAAAAGCCACATCCAGAGCCGATTTATAAAGCTTTAAAGGAACTAAATGCAAACGCAAGCGAAGCGATTATGGTAGGCGACAATACCCACGATATTTTGGCGGGAAAAAATGCAGGCGTGACAACAGCAGGTGTCGCATGGACAATCAAAGGCCGCGAAACGTTAGAGAAACTAGAGCCTGACTATATGCTTGAAAACATGCGGGATTTATTGAAGATTGTAGGGAAGTGATGATGTGAGGCGGACGAAAAGATATCGTGTCCACGGGGGTAATTCCCTGTGGCACGTCTATAAAACCGTCCCATTTTTTAAGGTCGTGAAAAATTTTGTCGTAATCCAAGCAGCCAGATATACTCCTTTTTTATCCTTGAAAAATTGGATGTACCGAAAATTACTAAAGATGCAGGTTGGGAATCAAACCTCCTTCGCCTTAATGGTAATGCTGGATGTCATGTTTCCGGAAAAAATATCGGTAGGGCGGAATACGGTCATTGGCTACAATACGACTATTTTGGCCCATGAGTATTTAATCAAAGAATATCGGCTGGGAAAGGTTGAAATTGGTGATGAAGTGATGATTGGGGCCAACTCAACCATTCTCCCTGGGGTCGAAATCGGTGACGGGGCAATTGTTTCTGCCGGAACGGTCGTTCATAAAGATGTGCCTGCTGGATGCTTTGTCGGAGGAAATCCGATGCAGGTTATATATACGAAGGAAGAAATGGATAAGCGGAATGAACAGGATGAGTTTTTTCAATCCTAGAGGCTGAAAAATAAAGAAAGTTAGAGAACCACGCGGAGAGCTCTTTTCGTGTGGTTTTTTTCTAGTTAATTGGAAAACGATTACAACATAGATTAGTATAGGAATAGATGACATATCGGAAGGCAAGTCCAATTTAGCCAATAAACATGTAAGGGGGAGATGGAAATGGAAAAGTTTATTTTATCCTTAGACCAAGGAACAACCAGTTCACGAGCTATTTTATTCAATCATCAAGGGGAACTAGTCGAAGTTGCTCAGCAGGAATTTGAACAGTTCTTTGCAAAGCCAGGGTGGGTGGAGCATGATGCCAATGAGATTTGGACATCAATTCTAGCTTGTATTGCCGAGGTACTTCGTAAAGCGGAGGTGGAACCAGAACAGATTGCTGGGATTGGCATTACCAATCAACGTGAGACCACTGTTGTATGGGATAAACATACAGGCAAGCCGATTTACAAGGCAATAGTTTGGCAATCTCGACAAACAGAAGAAATTGTGAAGGATTTACGTGAACAAGGCTATAATGAATTATTCAATAAAAAAACAGGATTATTACTCGATCCATACTTTTCAGGAACAAAGGTGAAATGGATATTAGATCATGTTGATGGGGCAAGGGAAAAGGCGGACTATGGAGATTTACTGTTCGGTACGATTGATACGTGGCTTGTCTATTGTTTATCAGGCGGAAGAGCCCATGTCACGGACTATTCCAATGCGTCCCGCACGCTTATGTTTAACATTTATGATCTAAAATGGGATGATGAGTTACTCGAGATTCTTACGGTTCCTAAGATTATGCTTCCAGAGGTTCGTCAATCCTCTGAGGTTTATGCCCATACGGTGGACTATCATTTTTTCGGACATGAAGTACCGATTGCAGGGATGGCTGGTGATCAACAGGCCGCTCTCTTTGGGCAGGCATGCTTTGAAAAAGGAATGGCTAAAAACACCTATGGAACTGGATGTTTTATGCTTATGAATACAGGGAATGAGGGTGTCAAGTCCAATCACGGTTTATTGACTACACTTGCATGGGGTGTAGATGGCAAAGTGGAATATGCGTTAGAAGGAAGCATTTTTGTTGCAGGCTCCGCAATTCAGTGGCTACGTGATGGATTAAATTTAATTGACAGTGCGCCAGAGAGTGAACAGCTGGCTATTCGTGTAGATTCAACTGATGGGGTATATGTCGTGCCAGCCTTCGTTGGATTAGGCACACCATACTGGGATAGTGATGCGCGTGGGGCTGTTTTTGGTTTAACGCGTGGAACAAGGAAGGAGCATTTCGTCCGGGCTACATTAGAATCGCTGGCTTATCAGACAAAAGATGTTTTAGATGCCATGATTGCCGATTCTAAGATTCATTTAAAAACATTACGAGTTGATGGTGGAGCTGTGAAGAATAACTTCTTAATGCAATTCCAAAGTGATATTTTAGGTGTGCCTGTGGAACGTCCTGTCATTAATGAAACGACAGCATTAGGTGCCGCCTATTTGGCCGGTCTTGCAGTGGGCTTTTGGAAGGATAAAGAAGAGATTGCTAGTCAGTGGAAAATGGATCGTACGTTTACTAATGAGTTGAATCGTGAAATAAGCGATGAACTTTATGCAGGTTGGAAAAAGGCGGTCCAGGCAGCACGTGTTTTTAAATAAATATACGAGATAATCAATAGACTGGAAACATGGGACCACAAATCTTCTCATAAGGATACCTTCAGGGCGATTTGTGGTCTTTTTGTACGCCAACGTTCGGACGGAACATGATTAGTGTATAAAGGATGTGCTATTGATGACGGAATTTTCTAGCCAAAAACGCACAGAAATCAAACATAAGATGAATCAAGAATCGCTTGATTTACTCGTTATCGGTGGAGGCATAACAGGAGCAGGTATTGCGTTAGACGCGGCTACGAGGGGAATGAAGGTAGCCGTAGTGGAAATGCAGGATTTTGCAGCTGGAACGTCTAGTCGATCAACGAAATTAGTTCATGGGGGCTTGCGGTATTTAAAACAATTTGAAATTGGGGTCGTGGCTGAGGTTGGGAAAGAGCGCGCGATTGTTTACGAAAATGGCCCCCATGTCACCACACCTGAGTGGATGATGCTACCGTTTTATAAAGGCGGCACATTTGGCCCATTTACAACTAATATTGGCTTACGTGTTTATGATTTTCTCGCTGGTGTGAAGAAGAGTGAACGTAGAAAAATGTTTAAACCAGCTGAAGCTATTGAGAGAGAGCCTTTACTAAATCAAAAAGGCTTAAAAGGCGCGGGCTATTATGTGGAATACAAGACAGATGATGCGCGTTTGACCATTGAGGTGTTGAAACAGGCTGTGGAAAAGGGTGCTTTGGCTCTTAACTACTTGCAGGTGACTAATTTAGTGTATGAAAATCATCAAATCGTCGGAGTAGAGGTCGAGGACCAAATTGATGGTACTTCACAGGAAATAAGAGCAAAGAAAATCGTAAATGCAGCAGGACCATGGGTTGATACGTTACGTGAAAAAAATCATTCAAAAAAAGGAAAAACACTCCAATTAACAAAGGGCATTCATTTAGTGTTCGATCGTTCGCGTTTTCCATTAAAGCAGGCTATTTACTTTAATACCCCTGATGGTCGCATGGTGTTTGCCATTCCCCGAGAAGGAAAAACCTATGTTGGGACAACGGATACCGTATATAAAGGCGATATTGCCCATCCCAAAATGACAGTAGAGGACCGTGACTATGTATTAAAAGCTATTGACTATATGTTTCCTAAGGTTAACATTTCGCCTGAGGATGTAGAGTCCAGCTGGGCAGGTTTACGACCACTTATTCATGAGGAGGGTAAGGATCCGTCCGAAATATCGCGTAAGGATGAAATTTTCGTTTCCGATTCAGGGTTAATTTCTATAGCTGGTGGCAAGCTTACCGGTTATCGTAAAATGGCTGAGAGCATTGTGGATTTAGTTGCTAAGCAGCTGAAGAAGGAAGCAGGTAAAACCTATCCTAGATCGCAGACAGAGCATCTACCAATATCGGGTGGAGAAGTAGGTGGCTCTGAAGGATTCCAGAGTTTTTTATCCAACAAAGTTCTTGAAGGCAAAGGGTTAGGTCTTGATAAGGGAGTAGCTGAAAAACTCGTGAAGCGTTACGGGTCAAATGTAGAATATATATTTGAAATTTTCGCGAAAAAGAAGGAAATGGCGAATGTTGAGCGGCTAGAACCGGTTGTTTACGCGATGCTACGTTATGCGATGAAATTTGAATTAGCTTATAAACCTGTGGACTTCTTTATTCGCCGCACTGGAGCACTCTTTTTTGATATTCATTGGGTGGAGCAGCATAAAGAGGCCGTCATTTCATATATGGCCAAAGTATTGAGCTGGTCAGAGGAGCAATTGCAGCAATATACTGCAGAGCTTAATCAACTGATTTATGAGGCGCAACATCCAGTTGAGGCTGGGACGCTCCAGTGAATGTGTTGACGTGATATATTGTGGAGGAGACACGATTATTGGAAGGTTTGACGTGAAAACTGAAGAACTTGACATGATACTACCTTTTAGACTGGATTACAAGTAAAGATGATTTGGAAGATATGTGAGTAGACGCGATTACTATCGATGGAGACGTGATTAACAGTAGATTTGACGCAATTACGTTGTGCCTAGTCTTGTTGCATAAAGCCAGTCTTATAATGTGACGTGAACAGTGATCATGTTGACGTGATTCACAACTGAGGTGACGATAAAATCCAGACTAGATGTGATTATGAAGAAGCACGACGCGTTACCCCAAAAGCTCTCCCCAAAAACAAAGCGGGCATCTCCAAAAAGGAAATGCCCGCCCGTATATTTTTAATACAATTCTTTAAAAACCTCAGCAACTCGCTCCACGACATAACCACTACCACCGTCGTCCTGCACATCCTCAATCAGCATGGCAACGAGTAAATCCTGCTGTTCTGCTGTATATCCAACAAACACTCCATTTTCATCGCCTGTTTCATCCTGGCTCTTTTTTAACTCAGCTGTTCCGGTTTTTCCTGCTAAAGCAACCTCATCAATATCAGCCGCTCTAGCTGTTCCGTCTGGACTTGAAACGACCTTACGTAATGCCTGATGAATTAAGTCTGCATGTTCGGCTGACACTACATTTTCCTTCCAAACGCCACCTTCTTCATCGCGCAATAGTTTTGGCTCTAACAAATTTCCTTCGTTTAGAATCGGCGTGAACATCGAGGCTAAATGTAGGATGCTCACCTGTAACTGGCCTTGCCCATATCCAGTATCGGCGAGTAAAACCTCTTCACTCAGTTCACCATTACTAGAAATGGTCGATTGTGGTATTCCATAGGCAAACGGAATATCCTCATTAAAGCCAAAGCCTTCTAACCCCGCAATCATATCTTCAGCACCAATATCTAAAGCTGTTTGGGCAAAGTAGATGTTATCGGAATATACCAGTGCATCCTCCAGATTTACCGGATGACCAGGATCTGTCACACGGGTAATTTTATAATTCCCCCATGATTCATCTTTCCTCCAAGTTTCACCAGTAATGTTTCGGGTTTGGTCAGGTGTAATCGCCCCTGTTGAAAGTCCAATTGATGCTGTGACCGGTTTAAAGGCTGATCCCGGTGCATACAAAGCAGAGAATCGATTAAGCAATGGATTTTCTTCATCCTCCATAAGCTTCGTGTAGTAATTAGATGTTAGCCCATTCGCATCAAAGGAAGGAGAGCTTACTAGTGCCAATGTCTCCCCTGTTTTCGGATTGATCGCGGATGCCGTTCCTTTTCGTCCATTCATTTTTTCATAAATGGTCTTCTGGATGTTCGCGTCAATCGTAACGTGAATATCCTGGCCTTTTTTAGCTTTTTTAGAGGCAAGAGTCACCGTTTCACCATCGGATTTGTTGATATAAATTTCTGCTCCTGGTTCTCCTCTTAACTCTTCTTCAAATAATAACTCAAGCCCCCGTTTACCAATCTTATCGTGTGTGGAATATCCTTCTCCTTCACGTTCTTCAAGTTCTTCCGCTGTAATTTCACCAGTATATCCTACTAAATGGGTTGCCGCTGCGCCTAAAGGATAGTATCGGCCAACTTGGTCTTTTGGCCATACTCCTGGAATAGCCATTAGTTGATCAAATAGCTTTTTGTCGTTTGGATTAATGGTTCGGAGTGGAACGAATAAATGAGGCTCCACCCAACTTTGGTTTAATTGTTGATCAATGTACTCAACGTCTAAATGGAGGAGCTCGGACAAGGATTCCTTCGTTTCTTTTTCATGCCCTTCCATATCCTCTGGCTTAATTCCAATCATCGTGATCGTATCATTGATGGCAAGTCCGTTTCCATCTCGGTCAAAAATTTCTCCTCTTGGTCCGCTGGTGATGTCAATTCCGACTTCATCCCCATCCTCAAGCTGTTTAAAGATATAGGTTGTGTCCCAATTGACATACCAATTTTCCTCTTCATTTCGTGTTTCTTTTACAAGAGTTGCTTCATGGTCAAAGGAAATGGTTCCGGCTATGGATTCCATTTCGACATGAATTGGAAATGAAGCCTCTTCTACATCCTCATAGGACGGCTCCTCTTCCTCAGAAGGCTTTTCATACTCTACTTGGACTGAACTGATTTCTAAGTCATTAAATAACTTTTTGTACCGTTCGGCCATATCTTCTTTAGAATAGGCTTCCTTTGAGGAGGTTGATAAATAATCGTCATACATGGCATCAAACTTCTGATCATTCCAGAGCTTTATGTATTCCTCAAGCCGGTCATCAGGCTGCACTTCCTCATTATTACAGCTACTCAACAGCAACATGGCTATAATAATGAACAAAGTAATCGTGAATTTTTTCATTCGCAACAACACCTCTTTTTTAAACTCCATACTATTATATATATTACCAAATCAAACCATTCCTTTCAGCAAAGAAGATTTCCTTTAGCACTGTAAAGGAATGGGGGACAGTCCCCACATCCTTTACAGTGTTAAAGTGTTTTATTCCTTAGGCTGATGTGTTATACTTTGATGGATTGTTACCGCTGTTAGGAGGCACTTCATGACTTATACTGATGATATCCCGTTCTTGGAGGAACATGTCAATGTGATCCCGTTCTTAGCTGAAGAAGGGGAATTTTATTTTACATTGGGTGTGAAAGCCTTTCGGAAACGTGAATTTGAGAAAGCGGAAAGGTGGCTAACTCGTGCAATGGAATTAGCCCCAGATGACCCACTATATCCATGTCAATTATCGATTTTATATACAGAAACGAAATCTTTTCATAAAGCAAATCAACTGCTGACAAAGGTTCTGCAGGAATTTGGTGACTCCTATGTGGATTGCTATTATTTAATTGCCAATAATTATGCCCATCTAGGTTTATTTCAGGATGCACAAAAAAACATTGAATTGTATTTAGAAAAAGAACCTGAAGGTGACTTTAAAAATGAAGCAAATCAACTACTGGAATTACTTAAGTTATACAATGAAGAACTAGACGAAGAAGACGAAGATGATGAATGGTTATTTGACGAGGAGGATGAATTACTCGTCTACCAGGAATCTGCTTTTTATTATCTTGAACACCAGGAGTGGGAAAAGGCACTTCCTGTTTTAGAGGAAATGATGACCCTTTATCCAGACTATATCGCTGCCAAGCATGACTATGCGTGGGCACTCTTTTTCTCTGGTGATGAAGAAGAAGCCGTGGAGCTTGAAATAGAGTGGCATAAACAAAATCCTAATTCCATCCACAGTATTGTGAATTTAGCTACTTTTTATTATGAAATGGGTGAATTCGAGCGTTCTGAGGGATACATAGAACAGTTACAAAACGTGTATCCTATTCATGAACAGCAAAGTTTAAAAATTGCATCTGCTCTCGCTCATACCGAGCATTTTGAATGGGCATATGAACGCTTTGAGCAATTGTCAAAAGCAAAACTAAAAAATCATATGTCGTACTTTAGATGGTATAGTCGAACTGCATATCAAATTGGTTTGGAAACAAAAGCAAAAGAGCTTTGGAAGGAAGGATGCAGAAGACATCCATTTCTTAAGCAATTTGAGCATGCAAAAAACGATCGATAAAGCGTCGATAAATCCCTTTCTAACCCGTCTAAGCCCAGTTTTGACACGGATTGAGCAAGGTGCTTGCTCTTTTCATTCTAGTCTAATACGATAAAACTAAAGGGTAAAGAAAGAAGTAACGAAGGGAATGACAGTTATGACAGATCAAATTTATGATGTAATTATTGCAGGTGCAGGTCCCGCTGGTTTAACAGCAGCTGTATATACTTCTCGTGCTGACCTAGACACATTAATGCTAGAACGAGGAATGCCAGGAGGACAAATGGCGAATACAGAGGATGTCGAAAACTATCCTGGATTTGAAAGTATATTAGGTCCTGACCTTTCTAATAAAATGTTCGAGCATGCTCAAAAGTTTGGTGCTGAGTATGCCTATGGTGATATAAAAGAGATTAAGGACGGAAAAGAATATAAAACCGTTGTTGCTGGGGGCAAAGAATATAAGGCACGCGCAGTAATCATAGCAACAGGCGCAGAGTACAAAAAAATCGGTGTACCTGGTGAAGAGGAACTTGGTGGCCGTGGCGTTTCTTATTGTGCTGTCTGTGACGGTGCTTTCTTTAGAGATAAAGAGCTTGTTGTCGTCGGTGGAGGAGACTCCGCTGTCGAGGAAGGTGTTTATTTAACTCGTTTTGCGAACAAGGTAACGATTGTTCACCGTCGCGACGAATTACGTGCGCAAAAGATCCTACAACAAAGAGCCTTTGACAATGAGAAGGTCGATTTTATTTGGGACACTGTGGTAAAGTCCATCAATGACCAAGATGGTAAAGTGGGCAGTGTAACGCTACACAATAAAAAGACTGATGAAACCTATGATAAAGACATCGATGGAGTCTTTATTTACATTGGATTGGTACCATTAAGCAAGCCGTTCCAAAACCTTGGTATTACCAACAATGAAGGTTATATTGAAACAAATGAGAATATGGAAACGAACATCCCGGGTGTATTTGCTGCCGGGGATATTAGAGAAAAAGACCTACGACAAATTGTGACAGCTACAGGAGATGGAAGTATTGCTGCTCAATCTGCACAGGTTTATATTGAAAATCTGTTAGAAGAATTAAAGGTGAAACAGTAACACAGATTTTCCCAACATTGTAAAGGTGTATTAAAATAAACGTAATGTCCTTTTAATGCTGTTGTAATACGCATGAAATATTCATGAGGTACAATAGAATTAATTAAAATTGACCCCCTTTTAAAAGATATATTTTAATTTGACGCACAGGCTGTAACTTTTGCCTGTGTTTTATTTTTGTCTAAATTTCGACAAGCTACCTGGTAAAAGTTCCTTCATTGGTTTTCACCTGTAATCGTAGTATAATAAAAGGGTAAACATATGAAGATATCACAAAAGACCTTAGATAAAGAAATGGTTGCTTTCATAACAGAGGTGATTGATTTGCAACGGGTAACGAACTGTGTTTTGCAATCCGATAATCAAATTTTAATGCTAAAAAAACCACGTAGAAATTGGTATGCAGCTCCTGGTGGTAAAATGGAGCCAGGTGAGAATATTAAACAAGCTGTTAAAAGAGAGTTTAAAGAAGAGACGGATCTAACCTTAGTAGATCCGGAGTTAAAAGGTGTATTTACGTTTGTCATTCAAGAGGATGGCGAAACTGTTAAAGAATGGATGATGTTTACTTTTGCCTGTAAAAAGTATGAAGGAAAGCTAACGGATTACTGTAGAGAAGGAGAACTTGAATGGGTTCCCTTCCAGGACGTCTTAACGAAGGATATGGCAGAAGGAGACAAAACGATTTTTGATCATTGCATGAATCGTGATGAAGTTCTGTACGGAACGTTTACATACACATCAGACTATCAGCTGCTATCATTGCAGCTTGATTAAACAGTAAGTGATGAGAAAGGGGTAGCGTTTATGGTTGAAAAGGGCCAAAAAATTGATCTCGTAATCATTACAGGAATGTCAGGTGCAGGGAAAACGGTGGCAGTACAAAGCCTTGAGGACTTAGGGTATTTCTGTGTCGATAATCTTCCACCAGCCTTACTTTCCAAGTTTTTAGAGTTAATGAAAGAAAACAATCAACGAACACAAAAAGTGGCTGTCGTTATGGACCTAAGAGGACGAGAATTTTTTGACTCGCTGTTTGATACCCTTAGCCAACTAGGGAGAGAAGACTGGATTAATGAGCAAATTTTATTCTTAGACGCCGAGGATGAAGTTCTTGTTACGCGTTATAAGGAAACAAGAAGATCCCATCCGCTTGCTCCTGAGGGACTTCCTTTAGAAGGTATCCATAAGGAACGTGAATTGCTTGATGAATTGCGAGGACGGGCACACTTCATCATTAATTCTTCTGGACGCAAGCCACGTGAGCTACGAGAAAAGATTATACAAACCTTTAAGGAGCAATCCCAGCAGGTCTTTACAGTCAATGTCGTATCCTTTGGCTTTAAGCATGGGATTCCGATTGATGCCGATTTAGTGTTTGATGTGCGCTTTTTACCTAACCCGCATTATGTTGAGGCGATGCGCCCGTTGACAGGGAAAGATGAAGAGGTATCAACCTATGTTTTTAAATGGTCCGAAACAGAAAAATTTATGAACAAACTGTTAGACATGCTCGCTTTCATGCTACCTCAGTATAAAAAAGAAGGAAAAAGTCAGCTTGTCGTTGCCATTGGATGTACGGGTGGACAGCATCGTTCGGTGGCCATTGCTGAAAAAATTGCATCGTATTTTGCTAGTGATTACAACACATATGTCAAACACCGAGATATTGACAAAAAGAAAGGATAAACGCTTGTTATGTTGATAGATCGTAATCCTAAAGTAGTTGTCATCGGTGGGGGAACTGGGATGCCAGTCTTAATTCGTGGGTTAAAAAGCTATCCGATTTCAATGTCAGCAATTGTTACCGTGGCTGATGACGGCGGAAGCTCGGGACGCTTACGTCATGAAATGGCCATCCCGGCCCCAGGTGACATCAGAAATGTCATTGCGGCTATGTCAGATGCAGAGCCAATGATTTTAGATATGTTTCAGCACCGGTTTGAAAATGGAAATAGCCTTTCAGGACATTCCTTAGGGAACCTGCTTTTAGCAGCTATGTCCTCCATCACAGGAGACTTTTATCAAGGGATAAAGGAAATTTCTCGTGTGTTAAATGTAAAAGGGCGTATCTACCCAATCGCCAATCAAAATATGTTTTTGCACGCTGAAATGGAGGATGGGACCATCATTACAGGTGAGTCTAAAATTCCCTTAGTCAATAAGAAAATTAAACGAGTATTTTTAAGTCCAGACCATATTGAACCCCTTCCTGAAGCCATTGATGCGATTAAAGAAGCTGATTTAATCGCAATCGCACCTGGTAGCCTCTATACCAGCATTCTCCCTAACATCATTGTTCCTGAGATTGGTAAGGCACTAAAGGAAAGAACGGGGAAGGTTGTTTACGTGTGTAACGTGATGACTCAATATGGAGAGACAGAGGGCTATACGGCAGCGGACCATGTTCAGGCTATTCATGAACACGTTGGCCCAGATTGTGTAGATTCTATTGTCGTCCACAATGCACCGATTGAAGATGACGTACAAAAAATGTACGAAGAGGAGAAATCGAAGCCGGTTGTTTATGATACGGAACGATTGCTTCAAATGGGGCTTGAAATTATTGAAGGAGATATTATTGATCATTCCAAGCTCATGCTACGCCATGATACAGGCAAAATCGCCAAATTGTTATATTCATTGATTGAATAGAGTTACTCACAGAAATCGACTTACGCTAAAATTTGCATTAAGTCGTGTTTTTCTAAAGGTTTAGGGGAAGGTTGAGGGAAATGTCATTTGCATCAGATATAAAAAAAGAGTTAACGAATGTTGAATCTGATTCATGCTGTCAAGAAGCAGAACTTTCAGCCTTGATCCGAATGAATGGTTCGCTTTCGTTTTCCAATCAAAAATACGTATTAGACGTACAAACAGAAAATGCAGCAATTGCCAGACGAATTTATACACTAGAAAAAAATTTATATGGCTACCCATTAGAACTACTTGTACGTAAGAAAATGCGCCTGAAAAAGAATAATGTGTATATTGTACGAATGAAAGAAGGCACACAGCAGTTTTTAGAAGCCCTCGGGATTCTAGAAAAGCCATTTTCTATAAATCGAAAAATATCAAAGAAATATACCGAAAAAACCTGCTGTAGACGTGCTTATTTACGAGGTGCTTTTTTAGCAGGAGGATCAGTCAATAATCCGGAAACATCCTCCTATCATTTAGAAATCTATTCCCTTTACGAGGACCATAATGACTCATTGTGCGAGTTGATGAACAGCTTTGAATTACATGCTCGTACCCTAGAACGTCGAAAGGGATATATAACGTACTTAAAAGAAGCAGAAAAAATTACGGAATTCCTAATTAATTTAGGTGCCCATCAAGCCTTGCTAAAGTTTGAGGACGTCCGTATTATGCGGGATATGCGTAATTCGGTGAATCGTCTCGTAAACTGTGAAACGGCAAACTTAAATAAAACGATAGGTGCAGCCTTTCGTCAGGTTGAAAATATTAAATATATCCAGCAAACGGTCGGGTTAGAATCTTTACCGGATAAGCTACGTGAAATCGCACAGCTCCGTTTAGATCATCAGGATGTTACTCTGAAAGAACTAGGTGAGCTCGTCTCCACGGGTAAAATTAGTAAATCAGGGATTAATCATCGCTTGAAAAAGATTGATGAGTTTGCTGATAAAGTAAGACGTGGAGAAATGTAAGAAAAATGGTTGACCAGTGTCTAGGAAAATAGGCACTGGTTTTTAATTTTTTATTTGTTTCTGCTTTCTTTTATTCTTTCATTTCCTATATTTCCATGGTATAATACCAATAATTAAAACGCTTTCATAAGAGGGCGTTTCTTTCTATATACTAAAATAGGAGTATATAAAATCATTTATCCTAATCAATAAAATGTAAGCTGATAAAAGCATGAATCAAAGCGAAAATAGATTTTGGGAGAGGAGAATAGAGAGTGGTAGAGCGGAAAGTGACCGTGCAATTGACCACGGGATTACAAGCACGACCAGCAGCGAAATTTGTACAGGAAGCGAATCGTTTTTCGTCTAATATTTTCATCGAAAAAGAGGGGAAAAGAGTAAACGCCAAAAGCATCATGGGTCTTATGAGTTTAGCGGTAGGTTCTGGGGAAGACATTCTACTAGTTGCGGATGGAAAAGATGAAGAAGACGTAATGAACGAGCTTACGATGTTTATTTCGCAGGAAGAATAGGTTATCCATAATTTTGTGATGAATTGAACAATTAATGATAATGAAGAAGCCGCCAACAATTAAGTTGACGGCTTTCCTTTTTAGATTCACAATTTATTTGGTTTCCATTACTTGATCAATCAAGCCATAATCCAATGCTTTTTGAGCAGACATGAAGTTATCACGATCTGTGTCGCGTTCAACAACTTCAAGTGGTTGCCCAGTACGGTCTGAAAGAATTTGGTTAAGCTTTTGACGCATTTCAATAATACGTTCTGCGTGAATTTTAATATCACTTGCTTGACCTTGGGTTCCTCCTAATGGTTGGTGAATCATGACTTCACTGTTAGGAAGGGCATAACGTTTGCCTTTTTCCCCAGCTGCAAGTAGGAAAGCACCCATGGAAGCCGCCATACCAATACAAATAGTGGATACGTCTGGCTTAATGAATTGCATAGTGTCGTAAATAGCCATTCCTGCTGTAATCGATCCACCTGGTGAATTAATGTAAATAGAAATATCCTTTTCTGGATCCTCGGCTGCTAAAAATAGCATTTGGGCAACAACAGAATTCGCTACATTGTCATCAATACCGCTACCGATCATGATAATTCGGTCTTTTAATAATCTAGAGTAAATATCATAAGCACGTTCACCGCGGTTTGTTTGTTCAATAACAGTTGGTATTAAGTTCATTAAAAAGTCCTCCTTACGATTAATTGTTTTCTGTCACCTAACATTCTTTTGAATGACAGCGTCTAAGTATTGATTCTTTGCTGTTAAGTTTATGATACCTAAATGGTCAGTAAAGGTCAAACAAAAAACTTTAAATAGATGTACATTCACTATATTCTTTCTTACGACTGATATTCCTGTATATTCTTCCGGAAAGTTACTTATGTATTTTATACCTCACTATCATCTCCTACTTTGATGATCAATATACGGTCAAATCGATTTATAAAGAGTGGGCCCCCTTGCTTTTTTAGCGAAGGGAACGTATAATAGAACATGCCGTTTTTTACAAACTAGATTTAAACTCATGCCCTCGTGGTGTAACGGATAGCACGCGAGATTCCGGTTCTCGTAATAGGGGTTCGATTCCCTTCGAGGGCGCTACCTAGTCAAAAAAGAAAGAAATAAAAACACCACTTAAACGTTAGCGTTTGGTGGTGTTTTTATTTTTGATTGTGGTTGGAATTGAAAACATAATAAATCATTTTCTTTTTACACATCCAACTTATTAAAGACATCTGTCAACTCCTTCATTTTCATTGCAATTCCTCAATTTCCTAAGTAATCCTCGTCTCCCACAATCAATCAGAATCAACCCAACCCAACAAAGTATTTTTCATATGTTAAAATAAACACAACTCATTCTTTCCATCGGGGGACATTTGTTATGAAGCCAAAACTTACCCAGGAGCAAAGACTATCGTGGAAGCTGACCCAGCAGCTTGGCCAAGCTATCGAAATTTTGCAATACAATGGCTATCAGCTGAATCAGTTTTTAGAAAATCAAATGAAAGAAAATCCGCTTATTGAAGTGGAAACGGAAAAGGATGTCCCATTTGAACCTACATTAGAGGGCCACCTAAGCTTTGATGAAAAGATTTTTAGTCCTGAAAGTGAAGACCTAGCTAGTTATGTAAGAGGTCAATTGATTGATAAACATATGACCCCGAAAATGAAGGAAGCTGTGGAATTTGGTATTGATTCTTTAGATGAAAATGGCTATTTGACTGTCACTCTTTCTGAATGGCAGGATAATGTAGGGACTGATGAGCAAACAGTTGCCGAGGCCTTGCAGCTTATTCAATCCTTAGATCCTGCAGGTATTGGGGCTAGACGTTTACAAGAGTGTCTTTATCTACAGTTAAAGCGGAACCCTGAACCGAATGAGGTCACCATGAATCTAGTCCGTGAGCATTTAGAGTGGATAGCAGATTATCGTTTGGATGAAATAATGGCTGAGTATGACATTTCGGAATCTGAAGCTATACAAGCCATCAAGGAAGTGCAATCCCTAGATCCTAAGCCAGGAACCTCAGTTGCTGGGGCGACGTCATCCTACATCGTTCCGGATGCGGAGGTATTTCAGGAGCAAGGGATGTGGAGGATTTCCTTAACGAAATGGAATCGTCCTACTGTTACCGTTCATGATCATTATTTAGAGGTTAAACAAATAGATAAGAAAGAAGAAAATTTTATAAAAAAATATGTACAACAAGGGAAATGGCTACAAAAGGCCTTGCAGCAAAGGTATGAAAGCTTAGAAAAAATATTTGGCATCATTGTCAAAAGGCAGCTTGCTTTTTTTGACCGTGGACCTGAAACGTTAAAACCAATGGTGCTTAAGGATATCGCAGCGGACGTGAATTTACATTCATCTACCGTTAGCCGAGCTGTTAAAGAGAAGTATTTGCAAACACCTCATGGGGTTTTTCCTGTGAAGTTCTTTTTCCAATCAGGTGTTTCAACACAAACAGGAGCGGTAAGTGCATATACTACCAAGACATTGATTCGCGAATTAATAGAACACGAGGATAAAGCAAAACCGTTATCAGACCAACAAATTTGTGAAAAGCTACAACGGGAATATCATATGGGAATTTCAAGACGAACTGTAACCAAATATCGGTTAGCTTTACATCTGCCTTCCTCTACGAAACGAAAAAGGAGACCTAGACCATGAGAAATCAAGTCAATTTTTATACAAAACAAAATTGCCTACTATGCGATGAGGCCAAAAGTCTATTGATGGTTTTACAAGGAGAATATGAGTTTGAATTGAACGAATTAGATATATACGAGGATGAAAAGTTGCTTGAAAAATACCATCTGACCATTCCGGTCGTTGAGGTGAATGGGGAGGAGCTAGATGGGGCGCAAATGGACCTCCCTCATTTACAAAAACTCTTTGACAAAAATCTAAAATAATTGCATACTTGTATATGGATTGATACTATAAATATACACCACGTATTTTTTTACATACATCGGGACAAAATAGTCCATGGTGGGACAAAATAATCCCATATTCAGTTTTTCGAAGGGGCTATCTTATGCAACACTTTATTGCTTTACAACAAAAAGTATTTCCAGAAGTAATGGAAATAATCGAACGTCGCACACAGTTACTTAAAACCATACAGCTCTTGCAGCCGATTGGTCGAAGGACTTTAGCGGAACAGGTGAAGCAGCCTGAACGCTTAGTGCGAAGTGAAATTGAGTTTTTCCAAAAGCAGCAGTTTGTTGACATCACGACAAAAGGCATTTACATGACAACAGAAGGACAAGAAGTGGTGTTGCAGCTAGAGCAATACATGAAGGAAATAACTGGACTTGAGAAAATTGAACAGCAACTAAAGGAAAAGTTCAATTTGCAAAAAGTTATCGTGGTTCCGGGTAATAGTGACGAGGAAAGAAGGGTAAAACAAGAACTAGGAAAAGCTTGTGTTTCCTTTCTGAAAAAAGTGGTTCAGGATCACATGGTAATCGCTGTAACAGGTGGGTCTACAATGTCACTTGTGGCCGAAACGATGACACCACTGAACAAAAAAGATTGTTTGTTTGTCCCGTCACGTGGTGGACTTGGCGAGCAAGTGGAAAATCAAGCAAACACCATTTGTGCTGAGATAGCGAAGAAGGCTAATGGCGAATATCGGTTATTATATGTTCCAGATCCTATTAGCGAAAAAGCGTATCAATCCATTATTGAAGAGCCTGCTGTCCAGGAAATATCCAATTACATCCAAAATGCAGATATCGTCCTCCATGGCATTGGCGATGCCGTGACTATGGCCAAGAGAAGAAAAACACCTGATGAACAGATTCAAAAAATTAAAGAATCTAATGGTGTGGGAGAAGCGTTTGGATATTACTTTGATAAGCAGGGACAAATTGTTCACAAGGTCCGTACCGTTGGCTTACAAATGGAGGACTTGAAAAATATGGAGCACGTAATTGCTGTTGCCGGGGGAGCATCAAAGGCTGATGCAATGGAATCCTATTTTAAAAACGGACAAAGCAATGTGCTCATCACGGACGAAGCAGCCGCCAGATTGTTAACGGCTAGCTACAGCGCCTAGCCCCTCGGGGTCATAAGTCAATCCTGATCACGGGCCAAGACCGCCACGTCAGGGCTTGTCTTATGCCTGTCGGGGCTGAGCAAGGCGCTTTCGCTTTTGTTGGTAAAGGGGTAACTTACCCTTTTCTATATATAAATTGTCTACAATATCTAAGGAGGAATTATAAATGGCAGTAAAAGTAGGTATTAACGGTTTTGGTCGTATTGGTCGTAACGTATTTCGTGCCGCTTTAAAAAATAACGAGGTTGAGGTTGTTGCAATTAATGACCTAACTGATGCAGAAATGCTAGCACATTTATTGCAGTATGATTCTGTACATGGAACGCTTGATCAAGAGGTTTCTGTTGATGGGAATAACCTAGTTGTAGGCGGGAAAACCATTCAAGTATTATCTGAAAGAGACCCAGCAAATCTTGGATGGGGTGATCTTGGAGTTGAGATCGTAATTGAATCAACTGGTCGTTTCACTCAACGTGACGATGCCAAGAAACACTTGGATGCAGGAGCGAAGAAGGTTATTATCTCTGCACCAGCGAAGAATGAAGATATTACCATTGTAATGGGTGTTAACGAAGATAAGTATGATTCAGGAAGCCACCACGTTATTTCAAACGCTTCTTGTACAACAAACTGTCTAGCACCATTTGCTAAAGTATTAAATGATCAATTTGGAATTAAGCGTGGCCTAATGACAACTGTTCACTCATACACAAATGACCAACAAATTCTAGACTTACCACATAAGGACTATCGTCGTGCTCGTGCTGCAGCGGAAAACATTATTCCAACAACTACTGGTGCTGCTAAGGCTGTTTCTCTAGTTCTTCCAGAGCTTGATGGCAAGCTAAACGGTATGGCTATGCGTGTTCCAACACCAAACGTATCATTAGTTGACCTTGTTGTTGAATTGGATAAAGATGTTTCTGTTGATGACATTAATGGCGCACTTAAGAACGCTGCAGAAGGCGAATTAAAAGGAATTTTAGATTACTCAGACCTTCCACTTGTGTCTCGTGACTATAATGGTAACCCACATTCATCTACTGTAGATGGTCAATCCACACAAGTACTAGAAGGAAATATGGCTAAGGTTATTTCTTGGTATGACAACGAGTCTGGATATTCTCACCGTTGTGTAGACTTAGCTGCATATATTGCTAACAAAGGTTTATAATACGAATTGTATACTGCTCATAAGGAGGAAGGGAATGACCCTCCTCCTTATGGTGTTTACAGTGGAAATTACAATGAATTTCATACATAATGACTATGTGAAGGAGGGGCATTCGTGAAAAAGAAATCGATTCGTGACGTAGATGTAAACGGAAAAAAAGTGTTTTGCCGTGTGGATTTTAACGTTCCAATGAGTGATGGAAGCATTACAGACGAGACGAGAATTCAGGCTGCTTTACCTACAATTCATCATTTAGTCAAAAATGGTGCTAAAGTCATTTTAGCTAGCCATTTAGGCCGACCAAAGGGTGAAGTTGTTGAGGATTTACGTTTGGATGCCGTTGCTCAACGTTTAAGTGACCTCTTAGATCAGTCAGTGATCAAAACAGATGAAGTATATGGTGATGAAGTAAAAAGAGCAATTGCTGATATGAATAATGGCGATGTTCTTCTACTTGAAAATGTGCGTTTTGAGGCTGGAGAAGAGAAGAATGATCCAGAGCTTGCTCAGCAATTTGCTAATTTAGCGGACTTATACGTAAATGATGCCTTTGGAGCTGCTCATCGTGCTCACGCTTCAACGGAGGGGATTGCCCAACATCTTCCAGCAGTAGCTGGCTTTTTAATGGAAAAAGAACTAGAAGTGTTAGGCAGTGCCTTAGAGAACCCTGAGCGACCATTTACAGCCATTATTGGTGGAGCAAAGGTTAAGGATAAGATTGGCGTTATTGACCATTTATTAGATAAAGTAGATAACTTAATTATCGGTGGTGGCCTTGCATACACCTTCTTAAAGGCTCAAGGCTACGAAATTGGTAAATCCCTTTTAGAGGAAGATAAAATTAACCTAGCAAATGACTTCATTCGAAAGGCAGAGGATAAGGGCGTTAATTTCCTTATGCCCCTTGATGTTGTAGTGGCAGATGATTTTTCAAATGAGGCCAATACAGAAGCGGTTTCCATTGAAGAAATCCCAGCCGATTGGGAAGCTCTAGACATTGGTCCAAAAACTAGAGATGAATATAACAAAGTGATCAAAGATTCAAAACTCGTCATTTGGAACGGTCCAATGGGCGTATTTGAGCTTGAATTGTTTGCCAATGGAACTAAATCTGTTGCTGATTCTTTAGCTAATACAGACGGATACACTGTAATTGGTGGCGGAGATTCAGCCGCGGCTGTTGAAAAATTTGGCTATGCCGACAAAATGGACCATATCTCTACAGGTGGCGGCGCATCGCTCGAATTTATGGAAGGTAAAGTACTACCAGGTGTTGCAGCGTTGAATGATAAAGAGTAATTTTGCGAAGAGGTGACAGAATATGCGTAAAAAAATTATTGCAGGCAACTGGAAAATGAATAAAGTAATCTCTGAAGCTGAACAATTTCTAAACGAAGTAAAAACAAGCATTCCATCATCCGACCAAGTGGATAGTGTTGTTTGTGCTCCGTTTTTATCTCTTCCTGCACTTGTAGAACAAGCAAAGGGAACAGATGTTAAAATTGCAGCTCAAAACATGCACTATGAAGAAAATGGAGCATTCACAGGCGAAGTAAGTCCTGTCATGCTACAAGATTTAGGTGTCGACTATGTTGTACTAGGACATTCAGAGCGCCGTGAGATGTTTAATGAAACAGATGAATCTGTAAACAAAAAAGTGAAGGCAGCATTTGACCATAACATCACGCCAATTGTTTGTGTAGGCGAGACTTTAACCCAGCGTGATGCAAATGAAACCAAACCACATGTTGAAAAACAAGTAAAAGCTGCACTTGAGGGCCTAAGTGAGCAACAGGTAAAAGAAACAGTTATCGCTTATGAGCCAATTTGGGCAATTGGTACTGGAAAAACAGCGTCTTCTGAAGATGCCAATGAAGTTTGTGCTCACATCCGTGAAGTTGTGAAAACGACTGTTTCTGAGGATGTAGCCAATGAGGTTCGTATTCAATATGGTGGAAGTGTGAAGCCTGCCAACGTTGATGAATTATTAGCGCAATCTGATATTGATGGCGCTCTTGTAGGAGGGGCAAGCCTTGAGCCTGAATCCTTCCTTAAGCTAGTGGAGGCAGGTAAACATGAGTAATGATAAATTAGCAGCTTTAATTATATTAGATGGTTTTGCGTTAAGGGATGAGGAAAAAGGAAATGCGGTTGCACAAGCCAATACGCCAAACTTTGACCGCTACTGGAACCAATTTCCCCATACTCAATTGCAAGCAAGCGGGAAAGCAGTAGGACTTCCAGAAGGACAAATGGGGAACTCAGAGGTTGGCCACTTAAATATTGGAGCAGGTCGTGTAGTCTATCAAAGTCTGAGCCGCATCAACCTATCTATTGAAAATCAAAGCTTTTTCGAAAACGAACAATTTAATGATGTTGTAGAGCATGTGAAGAATAAAGACAAAGCTCTTCACATATTCGGCCTTTTATCAGATGGAGGCGTCCACAGCCATATTGAGCATCTATTTGCGATTTTGAAAATGGCTGCTGATAAAGGACTAGAAAAAGTTTATGTTCATGCCTTTTTAGATGGACGTGATGTAGGACCGAAATCCGGATCTACATATATCAATCAAACTGAAGAAAAAATGAAGGAATACGGTGTTGGACAATTTGCCACGATCTCTGGGCGTTATTACGCCATGGACCGTGATCAACGTTGGGAACGTACGAAGCTTGCCTATCGTGCCATGGTATATGGAGAGGGACCAAAGTTCGATAACCCTCACCAAGTGTTAGAGGATTCCTATGATGAAGAGGTATTTGATGAATTTGTCATTCCAGCCGTTATGGTAGATGACCAGGGTGAGCCTGTTGCAACAGTTCAGGATGAGGATGCGGTTATCTTTTATAACTTCAGACCAGACCGTGCTGTACAAATGACCAAAACCTTTACAAATCCTGATTTCGAAGGCTTTGATTTAGGTGATAAGGCCCCAAAAAACGTGCAATTTGTCATGCTAACCCAATATAGTGATGATATCCAAGCGAACGTTGCCTTTGGTCCGAACCACTTGAAAAATACGATTGGTGAAGTCGTTGCTGATCAGGGACTAACGCAACTGCGAATTGCTGAGACGGAAAAGTTCCCGCATGTTACCTACTTTATGAGTGGGGGGCGTGAGCAAAAGTTTAAAAGTGAGGATCGTATTTTGATTAACTCGCCAAAGGTTGCAACTTATGACTTGAAACCTGAAATGAGTGCCTACGAAGTAACAGATGCACTTGTGAAGGACTTAGATGAAGGAAATCATAATTTAATCCTCTTGAATTTTGCTAACCCTGATATGGTTGGCCACTCAGGAAAATTGGAGCCAACAATCAAGGCGATTGAGGCTGTTGATGAATGTCTAGGTCGAGTGGTTGATAAGATTCTCGAAAAGGGTGGACATGCGATTATTACTGCCGACCACGGGAATTCCGACGAGGTCGTGACCTTAGAAGGAAAACCAATGACAGCTCATACGACCAACCCTGTTCCTGTTATTGTAACAAAGGAAGGCGTTGAGCTACATGATGAGGGTATTTTGGGTGACTTGTCCCCTACCTTGCTTGATCTTTTAGATGTTGAAAAGCCAATCGAAATGACAGGGAAATCATTAATTAAAAGCTAAGAAGTTCACATACTTATTAAATTAAATTTAAAGGAGAGAATCAAAATGCCTTACATTACTGATGTTTATGCACGCGAAGTACTAGATTCACGCGGTAACCCTACAGTCGAAGTCGAAGTTTATACAGAATCAGGTGCTTATGGTTCAGCGCTTGTACCAAGTGGTGCATCCACAGGTGAATACGAAGCTGTTGAAATGCGTGACGGCGACAAGGACCGTTACCTAGGAAAAGGTGTTCAAAATGCGGTAGCCAACGTTAACGAAATTATCGCTCCAGAATTAATCGGCTATGATGCAACACGGCAAGTAGATATTGATGAGTTAATGATTGAGTTAGACGGAACAGACAACAAAGGTAACCTTGGGGCTAATGCAATTCTAGGTGTTTCCATGGCCGTTGCACATGCTGCAGCTGACTTTGTGGGACTACCACTATATCAATACTTAGGCGGATTCAACGCAAAAGTGCTACCTACACCAATGATGAACATTCTAAATGGTGGAGAGCACGCCGACAATAACGTTGACATCCAAGAATTTATGGTTATGCCTGTTGGCGCGCCAAGCTTTAAAGAAGCACTACGCATGGGTGCAGAGATTTTCCATAGCTTGAAAAAAGTTTTAAAGTCAAAAGGCTACAATACTGGTGTTGGGGACGAGGGTGGATTCGCTCCTAACCTGAAGTCTAACGAAGAAGCGCTTGAAACCATCGTAGAAGCAATCAAAGAGGCTGGTTATAAGCCTGATGAAGAAGTGAAGCTTGCGATGGATGTGGCTTCCTCTGAAATTTATGAAGATGGCAAGTACAACTTAAAAGGTGAAGGCGTTGTTCGTACTTCTGAGGAAATGGTTCAATGGTATGAAGACTTAGTTAGTAAATACCCAATCATTTCAATTGAAGACGGTCTAGATGAAAACGACTGGGATGGCCACAAAATGCTAACAGAACGCATTGGTGACCGCGTACAGCTCGTTGGAGACGACTTGTTTGTAACGAACACTGAGCGTCTTGGCCGTGGAATTGAGCAGGGCGTGGGCAACTCCATCCTTGTTAAAGTGAACCAAATCGGTACACTAACTGAAACTTTTGAAGCAATCGAAATGGCGAAAACAGCTGGCTACACTGCAGTCATCTCTCACCGTTCTGGTGAAACCGAAGACGCAACCATTGCTGACATCGCTGTTGCAACAAATGCAGGCCAAATCAAGACTGGTGCACCATCCCGTACTGACCGCGTTGCGAAGTATAACCAATTGCTTCGTATCGAGGATATCGTAGGAGCTCCAGCAGTTTATGCAGGTGTTGAGGCGTTTTATAATTTGAATAAGTAATTTGCGGAAACGGCATCCTAAAGGATGCCGTTTTTTCATGCATCAATAGACTGATTTATAGATAATTTTAACTAAAATGAGAAAAGGTGTTGTATTGAATTACACACTGTTATATAGTAATTAATAAATAAATTAACTGTATTAATACAGGGGTCGTAAACCTCATTCATTAAAAATGTGTAGGAGAGTGTAATGATGAAAACGAATGGTCAGGAGAAGTACTGTACCGAATGTGGAGAAGTAATTGAGGAAAGAGGATTACCTTTTTTTAACGAGTGTGAAAAGTGTTTGAGAAAAGTGGATTTGTAAAAGTTTCAAATTTAATCAACTAAGTAGCTAAAATTTCCTCAATTAAAAAGCTTTCCAAAGAGTTACTTCCTTGGAAAGCTTTTTAGTCCGGCTAATCTGAGTTAATCCAATATATTTTATAGCAAAAAAAGCCGATAGACCTATGCCTATCGACTCCTTCAAAACTATTATTCAGTAATCTCCTTCACCAATTCCACAACTTCCTCAGTAGTAGACTTGCTCAACAATTCATCCTTACGTGCTGCGATTTGTTCCTTAGACAGCTTACGTAGCTGTGAGCGTGCTGGAAGGATAGATGTTGCGCTCATGCTGAATTCGTCTAGTCCTAAGCCAAGTAAGATTGGGATGGCGATTGGGTCGCCTGCCATTTCTCCACACATACCGGACCATTTGCCCTCTGCGTGTGCAGCTTCAATCACGTTGTGTACGAGATTTAAAATGGCTGGGTGATATGGTTGATATAAGTATGATACTTTTTCGTTCATGCGGTCTGCTGCCATTGTGTACTGAATTAAATCATTTGTACCGATACTGAAGAAATCTACTTCCTTAGCAAATTGACGTGCAATGACTGCTGTTGATGGGATTTCGACCATAATACCAACTTCGATATCGTCGGAAACTTCCACGCCTTCTTGCTTCAAATTATCCTTTTCTTCAAGAAGTAACTCTTTAGCTTGTCTAAATTCATCAACGGTTGCGACCATTGGGAACATGATTTTAAGATTTCCATAAACACTTGCACGTAATAAGGCTCTTAGCTGTGTACGGAAAATGTCATCACGCTCTAAGCAAAAACGAATGGCACGAAAGCCTAAGAATGGGTTTAATTCTTTTGGTAGATCTAAGTAATCTAGTTCCTTGTCGCCGCCAATATCAAGTGTGCGAACAACAACAGGCTTTTCTTTGCCTAGGCCTTCAAGGACTGCTTTATAAGCCTCAAATTGCTCTTCTTCAGTTGGAAGGCTGGTTTTGCCCATATATAAAAACTCTGTTCGATATAGGCCGACACCCTCGCCTCCATTGCGTAGAACGCCGTCTACATCGTCTGGCGTACCAATATTAGCAACAAGTTCGACTTGAACATTATCTGAGGTTACAGATGGCTCGTCCTTTAATTTAGCCCATTCAGCTTTTTGTTCTTCGTATTGGCTCTGCTTTTGTTCATATTCCTTACGTTCATCATCGCTTGGATTGATTAATACTTTTCCCTCTAAACCGTCAATAATGACCATATCTCCGTCTTTTACACTTTGAGTAATCTCTTTAGTTCCGACGATTGCTGGGATTTCTAATGAACGTGCCATAATGGCTGAGTGAGATGTACGACCACCGATATCAGTTGTAAAGCCTTTAACGAATTCCTTGTTGAGCTGTGCTGTATCAGATGGAGTTAAATCCTTCGCTACAACAATCACTTCTTCATTAATTAAAGCAGGGTTAGGAAACGGCGCTTCTAATAAATGTGCCATCACACGCTTGGTCACATCTTGAATGTCTGCTGCACGTTCACGCATGTATTCGTTGTCCATGTTTTGGAACATGGTAATAAACATGTTCGCTGTTTCATCAAGAGCAGCCTCTGCATTTACAGAATCATTTTTAATTTTATCTTCCATTGGTTGAATGAGCTCAGGGTCACTCAACACGAGAAGATGAGCTGAGAAAATTTCTGCATGCTCATCTCCTAATTTTTCTTTTGTATGATTTTTAATCTTTTCTAATTCTTCTTTAGACTTTTCGATTGCAGATTCGAGTCGTTGAATTTCTTCCTCTGGATTCTCTATTTTTTTCGTTTCAAAGGTAAGATCTGGACTTTCTAACAGGTAAGCCTTTGCAATAGCTATACCATTAGATGCTGCAATACCTGTTATGTGACTCATAAAACTATTCCCCCAGGCCTTCGTTTTTCATTACATCAGCAAGAGCTTTGATGGCATCGTCTTCGTCTTTACCTTCAGCAGTAATTTTTACTTCTGCTCCTGATGGAATTCCAAGAGACATAATGCCCATGATGGACTTTAAGTTAACGGACTTTCCGTTGTATTCCATATTAATGTCTGAATTGAACTTTCCTGCATTTTGTACAAGCAATGTTGCTGGACGAGCGTGTACACCTTCAGATGCTGTTATTTTAAATGTTTGTTCTGCCATATTAATTTTCCTCCTATAAAAACATGGTAATGGTTATGTTTTAGTCTGTTCAATTTATAAGTTAAGCATGAGTGTCGATTGTTGTCAAAACATAGGTATTGCATTTAAATAAATTATATAATTTGGTTACATTTAGTGTCAGCCGCTAACTTATATTTATACGAAAAAACATACCTGATTTATTGTATCGTAAGCCCTTTCTAATTATCAATCAAAAACAATCAAAAATGCTCAAATTCCACAAAAAATTCACATTTACATATTTCATTCAAAAGTCTGATAAAATAATGTTTCATCTTGCCCCACAACTATTTTTGTGCTACATTAAATGAAGGTAATGAACGCTAGGAATTCGAAGGACTTTCCTTTTTACTAGGAGGTGTAGCAGCAGACATGTATGGATTATTTATAACTTTACTTGTGATTGATGCTCTTATTATGATCGTATTAGTATTACTGCAATCTGGAAAAAGCGCGGGATTATCAGGAGCCATTTCTGGGGGAGCTGAACAGTTGTTTGGGAAACAGAAAGCTCGTGGTATTGATGCCGTTTTACACCGGGCGACTATTGTTACGGGAATTCTTTTCTTTGTTTTTACCTTTGCGCTCGGATATATTGTTCAAGCCTAGACAGCAAGCATCTACTTGCTGTTTTTTTATTGCCTAGAAATAGCATTTTACCAAAAAGGAATTATACATAAGCTATCTTTAAGGAGTTGACGAACATGAAAATAAAAACACCAGAGCCATTTACGTTTGAAGGTGGAAAGCGGGCCGTTTTATTACTACATGGTTTTACAGGCCATAGTGCAGATGTCAGAATGCTTGGACGCTTTTTGCAAAAAAAGGGGTACACAACACATGCGCCAATCTATCGAGGTCATGGGGCTCCACCAGAAGAATTGATTAAGTATGAGGCCGATGATTGGTGGGAGGATGTCCAGCAGGCTCTTCACCATTTGCGTGTGTTAGGCCATGATGAGATTGCTGTTTGTGGACTATCTTTAGGAGGAGTACTCAGTCTGAAGCTCGCTTACACGGAACCGATGATGGGTGTCATCCCAATGTGTGCACCAATGTTCTTTGATAATACTAGCCAATTGACAGTAGGATTTAAGCAGTTCGCCAAGGAATATAAGCAGCTAGAAGAAAAAGATGAGGGTCAGATTCAGGAAGAAATCAAGGAGCTAATGGCTAATTCTACTAATACATTCAATAAACTAGGGAAATTTATAACCGATGTTCACGATCATGTTGACCACATCTACACGCCGACCTTTGTGGTACAAGCAAGAAATGATCAAATGATCAATACGGATAGTGCAGAGTATATTTATGAAAATGTGGAAGCTGATGAAAAAAATATTAAGTGGTATGAAGAGTCAGGACATGTAATTACCTTAGACAAGGAACGCGATCAATTGCACGAAGATATTTATGAGTTTCTTGAGACGCTTGATTGGACATACTAAAAGGAAATAGTGTCGTTTAAAAGGGCAACTGTAGAAAGGACGGTGAAAAACGTTGAGTAGTTTAAAGGAGAAAATTTTAACCTATTTTAATGAACACGCCAAACCTCTTTCGGTTCATGAGATTGAGGATGTGCTTGAATTAGATGAGGATGCAGAGGAATTTAAAGACTTAGTCAAAACGTTAAATGATTTAGAACAGGATGGAGAGCTTGTTCGTACTCGGAAAAATAGGTACGGATTACCTGAAAAAATGAATCTCATACGTGGAACAATTCAAATGCATGCCAAGGGTTTTGCGTTCCTAATCCCAGATGAAGAGGGAAGAGATGATGTTTTTCTCAACAACCGTGATTTGAACTCGGCTATGAATGGTGACCGGGTCATGGTTCGCATTGAGTCTGGAGGAGAGGGCGGTCAACGAGCAGAAGGAACTGTTATTCGAATCCTCGAACGCAACAATAATAAAATTGTGGGAACCTACCAGGATAATGGTGCATTTGGGTTTGTGATAGCCGATGACAAGCGGATACCTCATGATATTTTTATACCAAAGTCTGAAACCAATGGCGCAGTTGATGGACATAAAGTGATTGTGGAAATTACCAAGTATCCAGAAGACCGAATGAGTGCAGAAGGCTCTGTATTAGAAATTTTAGGTCATAAAAATGATCCCGGAATCGATATTTTGTCCATTATTTATAAGCATGGAATTAAGTCTGATTTTCCTCCAGAGGTGATGGAGCAGGCGAACCAAGTGCCAGATTCCATTGATCCATCAGAAATAGAAAATCGACGTGATCTTCGCGAAGAGACAATCATTACCATTGACGGTGCAGATGCAAAGGATTTAGATGATGCCGTCACCGTAAAAAGGCTTGAAAATGGGAATTACAAGCTTGGCGTCTATATTGCAGATGTATCTTATTACGTCAAAGAGGGTTCTCCGATTGATGAAGAGGGGTTTGAAAGAGGGACAAGCGTTTATTTAACAGACCGAGTGATTCCGATGATTCCCCATCGGTTATCAAATGGAATCTGCTCTTTAAATCCTCGAGTAGACCGACTAACCCTTGGATGTGAAATGGAAATCACAGACCAGGGAGAAGTGGTGAATCATGATATCTTCCAAAGTGTGATCAAAACGACGGAACGGATGACCTATTCCGATGTTAATAAAATTCTAGTAGAAGAAGACGAAGGACTCCGCAGCAAGTATGAACACATTACGCCGATGCTTGAGAATATGGAGACTCTTGCTCAAATTTTACGCACCAAGCGTATGGGACGTGGGGCAATTGATTTTGATTTTAAAGAGGCAAAGGTTGAAGTAAATGAGTCCGGGGAAGCGACAGACGTTGTGCTAAGAGAGCGTTCCGTTGGGGAGAGACTTATTGAGGAGTTTATGCTGGCCGCCAACGAAACGATAGCAGAGCATTTTCACTGGATGCAGGTACCGTTTATTCACCGTATACATGAGGAGCCTAATGAAGAAAAACTCCAGCATTTCTTTGAATTTATTGCCAACCTAGGCTATGTTGTGCGTGGTACAGCTAATGACATCCATCCAAAGGCACTGCAAGCTGTGTTAGAAGAGGTAAAAGGCACCCAAGAAGAGATGGTTATTTCCAAGTTGATGCTTCGTTCGATGCAACAGGCGAAATATGATCCAAACAGTGTAGGTCACTTTGGGTTATCAACTGAATTTTATACCCATTTCACGTCACCAATTAGACGTTATCCGGATTTAATTGTTCACCGTTTAATTCGAACGTATTTAGTTGAAAAGAAATTAGACCCGAAAACGAGAGAATATTGGAAGGACAGTTTACCGGAAATCGCGCGTCATACGTCCGCAATGGAGCGCCGTGCTGTTGATGCCGAACGAGAAACAGATGACTTGAAGAAGGCTGAATATATGCAAGGCAAAATTGGTGAGGAATTCGATGGGGTGATAAGCTCTGTTACGAATTTCGGGATGTTTGTGGAATTGCCGAACACCATTGAGGGGCTTGTCCATGTCAGTTTCCTAACTGATGACTACTACCATTTTGATCAGCAAAGCTATGCCATGATTGGTGAACGCACGGGCAATGTATTCCGCATTGGTGACGAAATTACCGTACGATGCGTGAATGTCAATCTTGATGAGCGGGATATTGACTTTGAAATTGTGGGAATGAAACCGCGGAAAGAACGACCAGTTAAGGATCGTCCTACTGTGATTAAAGCAAAGGATAAAAAGGAAAAGAAAAAATCTCCGAGCAAAAATGCACCGAATCGTAATAAGAAGTCGGGAAAGAAAGCTAAGCAGAAACCTTTTTATCAAAGTGCTCCGAAAAAGAAGAAAAAGAAAAAGTAAGAGAAAAGGCCTAACATTGCGTATTAGGCCTTTTTTGGTTTGGATGTGTTCTAATCAACGTGTTCTTCTAACTAGCTCAATCAACGACAACTGTTCATCCTTTGATACTGTTCTATGTTTAATAAATCCATTCTTTTCGTACAATTTTATTGCAGGTTTGTTTTTAGCTGCCGTTGAAACTAAACATGTTTTCGCCGAGGTGTTTTTTAGAACATATCGAAGAAGTTTTTGAGCAATGCCTCGTCTGAAAAAGTTAGGATGGACAGCTAATCGGCAAATCGTCATGACGTTTCTGTCAAATTCAATAGAGATAAAACCAGCTAAAGTCTCTTCCGCATAAAAGCCGTAAAAGTGTTCATGCACCTGTTGGATATCGTCTATCCATTCTAAAAGGGGAGGAAGGTTTGGATAGCCAATTCTTTTCGCCTCTATCTGATAAGCAAACTTTTGTATATCCAGAATATCTAAAGCAACCTGGTCATCCTGTAAATTTAATGGACGTATCATTTATTATTCCTCATGATTTCACCCATTCTCCGTGTAAAATCCATGGCTTCAGAACCTCAAATTTGTCTAATTGCTCAGCGTTATTTAATCCTTCCTTGGTCATATCAATCCATAGTCTATGTTCAGTAAAATGATTCTCCAGACTGTACATAATGGTGTTCCAGAAACCTGGCTGTTGAAAATGGTCATTCCATGGATACATCACCATCGCGTAGATTTCCTTCTTTTGATCTTCTTTTACGATGAAGAATCTTGACTGGTCATCATTCACGTAAAACACGGATTGCTCCAAACCATCATCACTTAATAAATAATCCGCATATGGAAATGGATAGTAGCATTGATATGGGAAAACTTCAAATTCACTTTTACCAAATAATTTTAAAATATTGCGTTTCTCTTCTTTTGTCGTAAGCTTATTCCATAGTGCACCAGATTTCCCTTCTACAGTCTCTCCTTCATAAAGCTTAACGGGATAAAGTGGAGTGTAAGACGGAAAACCAAGCTTTTGTAACACTTTAAGTGCTGGTTTGTTATGTTCCTCAGTGTTGGCGCCTATCCAATGAATTTGTGGATTAGCCTTCAATTCATCGATGATTTTTGTTAACAGCTCTGTTGCATTTCCTTTCCCTAAATAACGGCGATCACTTCGCAAACGTCCAAGCATTGCATAGTGGTGGGCGAATATTGAGTAGCCAGCAACTGAAAGCATTCTGTTCTGTTCAAACAAACCATATAACTCATGCTCTGGACTATTCACAAGTCTTGGAAAAATACGCACCACATAATCATCTTCAATTCCTGTTTCCATTTGTGCTAAGGTATGTAAATCTTCATCATTAAGTTTACGGATTTGTAATAAACTATTTGTCATGTGGTTAAGGACCTCCTATGTTGAATTTCTTATTTTAATATTCTCACATGGACAGAAAAAAAGTCTATGGATAAATGTTTATTTTGGGTTCATGATGCTTGAAAAATCGTCATGAAGCTAATAACGGGTGTCAAGAGGGGTTCATGAAGCCCGGAAAATGGCCAAAGAGCCAAAACCGGTCGGCATAAGTGATTAAGATCCCTTTGATACGGGTTTTGCTTTTAAAGAGCCGTTGATTCTGTTAAAATATCTTGTACGTAGTTATAGGAGGAAGTTCTATGCCAAAAGGTCAAGGGAAAGTCATTGCCCAGAACAGAAAAGCAAATCATGATTATTTTATAGAAGAAACATATGAAGCAGGTATTGCATTAAAGGGTACTGAAATTAAATCGATCCGAGCAGGACGTGTGAATTTAAAGGATGCGTTTGCCCGTATTGATAAAGGAGAAGTATTTGTTCACAATATGCACATTTCTCCGTATGAACAAGGAAATCGTTTTAACCACGACCCATTACGTACAAGAAAGCTTTTAATGCACCGTAAAGAAATCGATAAGCTTATTGGTTTAACTCAGCAACAAGGGTATTCCTTAGTTCCTTTGAAAATGTACATTAAAAACGGTGTAGCCAAAGTATTGATTGGTCTCGGTAAAGGGAAAAAGAAATATGATAAGCGTGAGGATTTAAAACGAAAGCAAGCCAAACGAGATGTGGAAAGAGCGTTAAAAGATAGGTATTAACAGTATTTTACAGCTGCATCAACTTGAAATTAACTGCTGATGTGTTATAATTAATTATGTCGCTGAAGACGACACCGAGCGATTTACACTTATAATCCGGGGACGTTACGGATTCGACAGGGGTAGATCGAGCTCGGGTTGCGTGCCGAGGTTACGACTCGTAAAACGTTACTCAGTTAAATATAACTGGCAAAGAAAACAATTACTCTTTAGCAGCTGCGTAAGTAGCTCTAAAGGATCCTTCCTGCCATCGCCCATGTGGTAGATTGAAGGGTCTCAAACTTAGTGGGCTATGCTGTTAGTCGCCGTCTGAGGCTGACAGAAGAACTTAATCAGACTAGCCACTTGGAAGCCTGTCGTTAGGCTGAAGAGCTGGTGAAAGATAATATAGCGACTACGCCCGTAGAGACTCGAGTGACGATATCTCTGGACGTGGGTTCGATTAGTAAATAGTCGCCTTATGTGGTAACACATAAGTGAAAATCCGGCTTTATCGGTGAAACCTAAGTCACTTCATATAGTGATAAGGCAATACCGAGCAGTATGTGGAGTAATCCAACAGCTGTGTATCGACTTATAGGCTGCCAAGTTTTTTTGGGTAGTACTAGGATGCGAAATCATGCCTTTTAAAGGTAAATCTACATTTTGCATAAGACGCCGGGGGACCTGGTCAATCAGGTTCAAGATATAGTCAGTGCCATGTCGAAAGCATGGAATCACATGTCCCACCGTCTCCACCATACATAATATGGTGGTTTTTTTATGGACTTTTTTGTGACGTAAAGCATAAGTTTTCCGTTTGGAAAGCTTATGCTTTATTTTATTTCAGGAAATGATATGCTTTATTTTGATGTGTGATATATGTTTTTTTAGTCAAAAATAGCGCTTATTTAATATGAACTCAAAAATATATTATTTCCCAAAAAAACATAAATTGTATGCAGTTTTTTTGCTGCAAAAATTTTTTCTTAAGAAGTCAGGCAAGATTATGGAGCAACTTCATAGTAGACACATACTGCGCAATAAAAAAGCTGGCATTTACCAGCTTTAATATCAATTACTTTTTAATCCGAACCAACACAGTACACAGTGGTTAATTATCTTGATATGCTTCTGTTAATTTTTCTATGTCAAACTTTTTCATTTGAAGAAATGCTTTTGTTAATCGATCCATTTGTTCGTTCGACCCGTTTGCCATCATTTCTCCCATAATCTCTGGCCAGACTTGCCAAGAGACACCGTACTTATCATTCAACCAACCACATTGCTCAGCATTTGGATCTGAGGAAAGCTTTTCCCAATAGTAATCTATCTCTTCTTGATTTTCACACCGAACCAAAAGTGAAATGGCTTCATTAAAATGGAAGGCGTGTGTATGAGCGCTGTCCATTGCGGCAAACCATTGATTCTCAATCATAAAATCTGTAAACATCAAAGTCCCTTCCTGGTCTGGTTCCATGCCAGCAGGATAGCGAGCGATTTCCCCTCGTTTTGAATCATTGAAAACAGAAAGATAAAAGTCACTTGCTTCTTCTGCCTTACCGCACACATCTTGAACATAAATCATTGAAGGTAAGATAAATGGGCGTTCCTTACCTTCAGGGTTCGTGAGGATTAGTTGCCATGTCAGTCCATACTTATCCTGTATCCATCCGTAGCGTTTACTGAACGGATATTCTTGAAGTGGCATAAGTGGTGTTCCGCCTTGAGACAGACGTTCCCACAGCTGATCTAAATTTTCCCTTGCGTTCTTATCTCTTGAAGGATCAAAATTGACAAAAAAAGAAATCGAAGGATTGAACTGAAAATGTGGGCCACCATTTATGGCCATGAATGAATATCCATCGATATTAAATGATACGACATCGCTATCCCCAGATGGTGTGTTGCGAAATGTTGTGATATTGGTGACTTTAGAATTAGGAAAAATGGATGTATAAAATTGAGCAGCTTCTTTTGCTTCCTGATTGAACCACAGATGGGGGACTATTTTTTGATTTATCATTGATATTCCTTCCCTCTTAATTATGGATTATGATTTCTTCTATTTTTGAAAAGACGGCTTTCAGAAGAAAATTCCTTTATTTGATCTCGTTCATACGGTCTTCCAGACGGTTCCAAGTTTCGGTAATGCCTTGTAACATTCCCATGTCCATGACTGATTTGAGAGCTTCTGCAGACACATATTCAGCGCGGTTAACAAGCTTCGTTTTCCCATCTGTATCAATGAATTCCAACGTGACCTCGGTTGAAGGCATATCCTGGTTGATATTGCCTTCAGCATCCGAGAAATAATCGGTGTAAACGATCGTTTCTGGCTCGATTATGTCCTTGTAAACGACTTTGCCCCAAGATTCCATACCATAAAATTCACCTTGATTTTTGTCCATGCACTTCATACAAAAGTGCCATATACCACCCGGTCGGAAATCAATGTGGCAAACCGGAAGTTCCCAACCATTAGGTCCCCACCAATGCTTGAGGTGTTCTGGATCTTTAAACATGTTGAATACGAGATCGCGTGGTGCATCAAATATGCGTTCCAATATTAATACGCGATCGTTCTCTACTCTTGAGCTTATTTCGTTGATTGACATCTAAACTCCTCCATTCAATTAAATAACTTTTTTTATTAGCGATTTGTAACATGACTTTACTAATATTTGATTTTGTTACGATAACAAACCAACACATCAATTGAGTGGTTTTTTCCCCTGCAATACGTTAAGATAATCGTTCAACTGATCCATCCGGGACTCCCACAATCGACGGTAGGACTCGAGCCACTTATCTAACTCTTGAAGCGGTTCTGGTCTTAGTCTATAAATACGACGGTTAGCTACTTGCTGAACTTCGACTATACCAGCTTCGCTTAATACGCGAAGATGTTTCGAGGTTTGGGGCTGGTTTAACTCTAGCTGCTTCGCAATCTCTCCTACTGGAAGCGATCCATTTAGAAGAAGTTCGACGATATCAAGTCGATTGGGTTCAGCCAGGGCACTGAAGGTTTGCACGTTCATGTTGAATCCTCTCCCACTTGTGTGTTTTCTAAAACTATTTAGAGATTACCACCTTCTAATTTTTAACATTTTGAATATGTCGTACCTCGTTGCTAATTTAATTATTCCATAATAGGAATATTCCTGTCAAGGAATATTAGTGATTATTAATCGCTATAGTATTGAAATTTACAGTGTTTATATAATAATTAGTATTTAAGGAGGAAGTGTTGTAACTGAAAAAACTTGATTATGTATCTGATGAAATGCGTGACCTAAAATAGAATTTGATCAACTGATTAAGCCTAATAGGGCTACCTTATGGAAATACTGTAACATGATCACCATTTATCTTGGGATGGGGATGAATTAGTACAAGACACGCTGTTAAAGTCATACAGTACCTTGCCAAGGTTATTTCAACTATTAATTTCCTAAAAGATATTTATTTTGAATCGCAACAAATAACTGCGTAGTTCAAAGATACTATTCAATAGAAAAAGGATGTTCAACAATCGGGTGCATTTCCATATTAGGTAGTACGCCTTTAATAATGTTTTGGGCTGAGTTATGGATCAATTCATCCTTTAATCATAATTCATTTTAGTAGAGTGGGTAGAATTAATAGTATTAAGGAGTCTATCCTTTCGTTTAGTCAACAGAATAAGATACGGCTAATTAATAACAAGAGCAAACATGTTTGATGTTGTCCTTTATAGGATCATCTATTCTTTGATTAGGGGTATTAAAAATGGATAAAAAAAGGAGGCAGACTCTAAAGAGACCAGAGGAATTAGGTATATATAAGTAGCGAAATTATTGAAAACCTAAAACACTATAGAAAATTCAGTGTATTAAAACCGCGATTTTAGAAACAGTGAAAACAATATCAAAATTTCAGTAGTTCATAAATAGCGTATAAATATGAGTGAGTGTGATTTGTAGATTTACAAACTAAACCGAAAATATGTATTAAATTAAGGGATCAAAAAACAGAAATACAGATCAGGTGTAAAATGATCAAATCTAAATTAGATTTGATCGTTTTTAGAATGTTTTAAGGGATTACGAGCATACTGAAAAGGTAAAATATGCTATTAGGGAATTTTTCAACAAAGGAGGGTGGACCATGCTTTTCAGGTTGTTTGGGAAGAAGAAAAAGGAGAAACCCAAGCCTTATAGTCAACAAATGGAGCAAATGAAAAACCAAAAACTAGAGAAAAGGATACAAAAGAATAGTTCTAACTTGAAGGAGATATTTCAAAACGATAGCGACTTTTCATTCCGAGAGTTTCAGTTATTTGGAAATACGTCTGCTGTCGCCTTTTTTATCAGTAGTTTAGTGGATAAAGAAAAAATCAATCGGGATATTATCAAACCACTACAAAAGGAAGAAAAGAGTAAGAAAGAGTCTTCCAAAAGCCCTTCCACGTCCTCCATTTTAAATGAAGTATTATACTACTGTGATGGAGAGATGGGAAGTGATATGAAGGCGGTAATCGATGCTTTGTTACACGGGAAAACCGTCATTTTTATCGATTGTGAAAAAGAAGCCCTATTTCTAGATACATTTAAACCAGAAAAAAGAGGGATTTCCCAACCTGAAACCGAGCGTGTGGTTCGAGGTCCGCGGGACGGATTTATTGAACAGATGCAGACAAACATTTCGCTTCTTCGCTATCGTCTTCCTGTGCCTGAATTCCGAGTTGATCCGATGGAAGTGGGTAAGAAAACAAAGACAAAAGTATCTGTCTGCTATTTAGATAATATAGCTAGTCAAGAATTGATAGATGAAGTCAAAAAGAGAATTCAAGATATAGAGATTGACCGTATTCTGGATGCTGGATATATCGAGCAGTTTATACAAGATAATCCACGCTCTCCATTTCCACAAGTGCAGAACACGGAACGTCCTGATAAAGCAGTTGGAAATGTTTTAGAGGGAAGAGTTGCCATTTTAGTCGATGGCTCCCCGTTTGCTCTCATTGTTCCTGCTATTTTCAATCAGTTCTATCAAACGAGTGAAGATTATATTGAGAGATATATGATTACGAGTATTATTCGTGTAGTTCGCTTTATGGCACTTATCTTTTCTCTTACTTTTTCATCGCTTTATATTACGGTTTTATCGTTTCACCCAGAAATGATCCCTGCACAATTCGTGGTTGCCGCATCAAGTGGGAGGTCGGGTGTCCCCTTTCCTGTGGTGATTGAAGTATTATTGATGGAAGTTGCGATGGAAATACTACGAGAAGCCACCGTTCGAATGCCTCAACAAGTTGGTGGGGCATTATCTATTGTTGGAGTGCTTGTGATTGGAGAAGCAGCCGTATCAGCAGGATTTGTTAGTCCAATTACTGTGGTGATTATTGCCCTATCCACGATTGGGTCTTTTGCCACACCTTCTTACAATGCAGCAATAGCTTTTCGGTTATTAAAGTACCCGTTGATTATCCTATCGGGATTCATTGGGTTACTTGGACTTGCTACAGGGTTGATGTTTATTATTAACCATATGATTTCTTTACGTTCTTTTGGGGTTCCTTATTTCACTCCTGTTTCTCCATGGAATAAGCAAGGATTTAAGGATGCCTTGATTCGTGCACCTCTTCGTTGGCTAACAGAAAGACCAGCGGAACTTCATCCGAAAGATTCAGTACGAGTAGAAAGCGGTGTGAAAGAAGGACCGACAAACCCGCTTGCGGATGAGAAGAGAGGGGATTCTAATGAATAAACAAAGAGATCAAGTAACGAATTTACAACTGGCTTTTATTATATTAAGCACGATGTTTGGGGTTTCCATTTTGTCTTTCATTCGTTTTGTAGTCAAATATGCAGGACTGGGAGCACCATTAGCAAGTTTGGTTGGAATACTTTTGGGGTTTATTGGGTTATTAGGACTTGTTTTCATTGGAAAGAGATTCCCAAAGAAGACTATCATTGGTTATAACGAAATTATCCTCGGAAAGGGTATCGGAAAGGTCTTCAGTTTACTTATTATCTTAATATTTGCAGTTTTGATGGGTTTAGAAACAAGGCATTACGCTGAAGCCATTCAGGGTTCAATTCTTCCCAATACACCGATACAGGTGGCGATAATAGTGATGATTTCGCTTTGTGCTACAACAAGTTTTCAAAATGTCTCTACGTTTGCGTACATACATTTTTTCTATATACCACTTATCCTTATTCCGGTTGTGGTAATCTTTTTTCCAGTTTTTAAGGATGTAGAAATTTACCATTTAACTCCATTTCTGGGGCATGAACCGTCATTTAAGGATTTTATGTTAGGTGCTATGACCACAATGCAAGCTGTTGGTAATTTTACGGTGATTGCAATGGTTATTCCTTTTATGAAAGACCCAAAGAAGAGTATGAAAGGGGCTGTTTGGGGTTATTGGATTACGGGAGCTATTGTTGTTTTCATTGTCACTATCACCGTTGCTGTATTTGGTGAAGAAGAGATTCTTCAAATGTTTTGGCCAATCCTTATACTCGGTAGAATGATTCAAATTCCTGCTGAGATATTCTCACGTATTGATGCGGTCCTTTTGATTTCTTGGATATATGGGGTGTTTACTACGTTGCTATCCTATTATTTTATCGTTGTGAGAGGAATCTGTGAACTCTTTCGCTTCCATCATTATCGGGTGATTTCCATTTGTGGGGCACCAGTTGTCTTCTTGGTTGCTATGGCTCCAAATGACATCTATACCATGTACGATTATATTTTAGTAGTTGTTCGGTATGGACTTTTGCCTTTATTGGGCTATCCCTTCCTTCTTCTTATCTTGGCTGCCATTCGACATAAGAAGGGGGAGGCAGTATGAGGAAGATACCTATATTGTTATCGATGCTCCTTTTTATAACAGGATGTTGGGACCGATACGAATTAGAAGAGCGAGCCAATATATTAGGATTAGCGATAGACATAGCAGAAGAAGAGGACATGAAAGAAGAGCCTGAAGTTACTCATCGAGAGGGAAAGTTTCCTGAAGAAGAAAAAGGGGATTATGTGAAAGTCACCGCCCAAATCTCTCTACCGGGAAAAATTAAATTAGGTCCTGAAGGGGGTGGCGGAGAAGGTTCAGAAAAAAATGCTTGGGTACTCGAAACTGTAGGTCATACCGTGAAAGATGCCATGGCGAACTTGCAGCAACAGCTAGCCGAAAAACTCTATATGGGACATTTACAAATCATTGTCATCTCGGAAGACTTGGCGAAAAGGGGTGTCACGGAAATCAATGATTACTTCAGACGAAACCCTGAAGTACGAAGAACCGCCTGGATGGTAGTAAACGAAAAAGATGCAAGTAAGGTATTAGAAGCATCTCCACCTGTTGAAACTGTCCCGTCCCTATACTTATCAGAAACATTAGATAATTCGGTAAGGTTTGGGAAATTACCAAGAGAGTATTTGGGCAAGTATTGGATTGACTTGTCCGACCCAGGAGTGGATGCTATCCTCCCGACGGTGAAAGTACAAAACAATGACCGTATCTTGCTTGATGGTATGGCATATTTTAAAGGAGAAAAGATGGTAGATAAATTTCCACCTATCGAAATAGGAGTTTATATGTCTATAAAAGAGAAAAATCCAGGAGGGTATGGTAATCCATTATCTCTTTCTAATGAAAAAGGTGTTTATATTGTGAAAGCTACAGAGCGTAAGTCCAAGATCCGCACAAAAGTCGAGAATGGAAAACCAAGTGCCACCATCGAGGTCAAGGTAGATTCTGATATTGTGGAAGAAGTTAATGCTAATCATTTAGACAAAGAAACTGTAAACAAACTAGAAGAAGAATTATCTAAAAAAGCAAAAAACATAGGTGAAGAATTTATTAAGAAACTTAAAGAAGATGGTTCTGATGTGCTTGGGTTGGGGGCAAGAATAAGGGCGAAATACGCAAAGTATTGGGACGAAAAAGTAAAAACGGACGAACAATGGTCTGAAATATATAAAGATATGGACATACAGGTTAATTATGAGATAAACATAAGAAGAACAGGTATGGTATGGAAATAGTAAAGACTCCTTTAGGAGGGGACTGTCCCGTAAGTCATTATTAATGACTTACGGGAATCACCTTTTAGATACCTTTTCATATTATGTTATCGTTTGAATTTAAGAAGGATAACACAAGTAAGTACATAGAGAAAACCTTATAGAAGGTTATCTAAATGAGGAATTTAAAGGAAAATTGGAATAATAGCTAAAAAAGCAGGTTTGCAAGACGATTTTAGTCCTCATGTTATAAGACATACGTATGGAGCTGAACTGGTAGCTATTCAATTTGCTGCGGAGTAGGGAGTGTAATATGAACTGTGTAAGTAAGAAATGCGTACGGTTTCTTACTTGCACAGTCTTTTTATTTGGTAGAATAAATATAAAGCTAAAGGAGTGATTTTGATGGGGAAGTCAAAGAGAGATCCTAACTCCGTAGAA
>NZ_WJNH01000019.1 GCF_009649735.1 Salinibacillus xinjiangensis | reverse complement strand
TTCTACGGAGTTAGGATCTCTCTTTGACTTCCCCATCAAAATCACTCCTTTAGCTTTATATTTATTCTACCAAATAAAAAGACTGTGCAAGTAAGAAACCGTACGCATTTCTTACTTACACAGTTCATATTACACTCCCTTTTTTAGATTATTTCACTTCCACAACAATACTTTCAGAGAATTCCCTATTAATATAAACTAGTATATTCCATACGCCTGCAGATGGAAAATCCATGTTAGATGGCATATTGACACTATTTTCACTTACTTGTGCTCCTTTATCAAACGTTCCTGTATGGAGTTTGATTAGATCATCTGTACCTTTTTTCAATCCAATCACTTCTACCGATTTACGATAGACATTATCTTCTCCCCAATAAAACCACATGTGTTTTTTTGGTTCACTAGCAACTAACTCAGTATTTGTGAAACCTATTTTCCCTTCTTTTCCGATGATTGAATAGATGTGTTTATCCCCTTCCTTATCTGTAACTGTGTGCTCAAATATGGGTGATGGCTTCCAACTAACTTTTGGAATGTCATAATTATTCCATTCCTTTAATGTTTCTAACAATCCATTACCTGTTATTATTATTTCCTCTATTTTACCGTCTTCGTTTACATTCGCCTGACCTTTAATGAAAACAGTCTCTGATTCACTACTTTCTTGTTGGTATTGTATCTCTATCGAAAAATCATAAATGTTATTTTTTACCGATGACGGTTTCACATCGATATGCATAACTTTTAACTCAAAATCATTCCAGTAAGCAGGTCGTAAATAAGAGTATGCGTATGTTGAAATGTAATCCTGAAACATATCTTCCGTAAAATATTGTTTAAATTTTTCCTCGGAATACTCTTCTAAGGTAATTCCTACTCTTTCGCTCACATCCTCACCATTTTCAATAGCTTTCCATATGTCTTTCAACTGCTCGTCTGGACCTGTTAAAGTGTTCTCTAAAACAGTCTTGATTGTATTTATATTTTCGTCGCTTTGTTGATCAGGGCTTAGAGCTGTATGATCATCATTCGTAATTGTCCAAACTACAAATGAGAAGATAAGCAAAGCTGCAACACCAAACAATCCAGCTGAGACTCGGTTCATAAATGCACCTCTCTTTTGCTTCGATTTGATTCTTTCTGACGCCTTCATCAGGTTTTCATGGATTCTACTTTGTGTTTGCGAATCGAACTCTTTTTCATAGTTTGGTTCAGGTAAGGAATCTAGCTCATCTATTATTTCTTTATATTGTTCATTCTCCCTCATTTAGGATTACCTCCTTCCTTCTCATCAACGCTTTCAAAGCTCGATGATACGTAATACGCACTTTATTTTCATTCCAGTTTAAAATCGTTGCCGTTTCGGATACCGACATTTCTTTAATCGCCCTTAGTAAAATAACATCCCGATAATTGACTCTTAAAGATTGAATCGCTTGATAAAGAATTCTATTTTCTTCATTTAATTGAAGTATTTTTTCGGGACTTTGATCATCTTTTGGCTCATATTTGCCAACGCCTATTACATGTTTTACTTTGGAGCGCTTTCTTTTTCTCACTTCATCAATTCCAACATTTCTTGCAATAGACAATAGCCATGTTTTCGGACTTGATTTTTCCTGATATGAATCAAGCCCTTTCATGGCACGCAAAAATACCTCTTGAACTAGGTCCTCTATATCACCAGAGCCAACGTAGTATAACAAGAAATGGTAAATATCTTTGTTATATTCATAAAACCATTCTGAAATCCTGCTCGTATTCATCCATTCATTTCTCCCCTGTATCGAAAAATCTTAATAATTAGTCGAATAATTAACTTAATTATTTCACTTTATATAACCTTTTTACATTTTTTCAGAATAAACAAATAAAAATAGCCACCTAAATAAGATGGCTATTTGATCATATTTTTCCTTCAGTTTTACAGATGTACTTACAAATACCAAGCAAATTTAATTAACACTATACAAAGATACTAGCTGATAAATACATATCGTTTGATTATTAGAAAAGGTGATTTTATTCACAATGGCTGTTCCAATCTGGTCAGAATCCTCGTGACGCATGATATCGATGGGCGCGTCAATCGGAAACATTTTATAGCCAGGAAAGGTTATTTGAAAAATATTCTCCTTGGCATTAATCCGTTTCTCTTGTCCTTCAGTAATAATCCGCCACTCAATGGATAAAGGTACTGACATGATTATCCCCCCTATTATTAAATCCCTATGCTAAGACAACGACAGTGATACTTGTGAACCTGAATGCGAGGTTGTAATATTCAGTTTCGCCCTAATTTCTTCCTTTAATTTAGGTACGTGTGAAATAATCCCAAGCATTCGGTTTCCTTTTTGTAAATCGCTTAAGCAATTTAATGCCTGTTCAAGCGAAATCTCATCAAGCGTTCCAAATCCTTCGTCAATAAACAGCGTATCAAGCTCGACGCCACCTGAATGGGCTTGTACCACATCAGCCATCCCTAATGCTAAACTTAAAGCTGCTTTAAACCCTTCACCACCTGATAGGGTCTTTACAGATCTGTTTTGACCTGTGTAATTGTCAATCACTTCTAGGTCTAACCCACTTTGTGCACCACGTTTTGCAATTTGATCACTTCTTCTAAGCTGATAACGATGGTCTGTCATTTGATCAAGCCGAATATTGGCCTGAAACAAAATTTCATCTAAGAAGGAAGATAATACATAGCGTTCAAAAGATAAACGTAGTTGATTATCCCCACGTGCAAGCTTAGCTAATTCACCAATATCATAGAATACTTCCTCTAATTCTTTTTTCTCACTAGCTAAATCCTCAAGTCGTTGCGCAGTAGTTTCATGACGGTCAATCTGTACCTGTTGCTGCTGTATTTTCTTAGCATTTTCATTATACTCTTCATTTAATTGTTTGAGTCCAGCTTCGATGGATTCCAATTTAGGTCTTTCTTTTTCAGCCAATGTGATCGTTAATTGCTCATAACGGTTTTGAGTAATGGAGAGCTCCTCTTCAAAGGTTTTAATCTCCGTTTCTAGTTTTTGTTGCTGGAAATCTTCCATTTTCGCCTTCATATAGCCGTTATAGTCGGCAAATCCCTTCGCTTCCAGTTCCGCTTTAAACTCTTTTTGTGCTTGCTCATAAGCTATTTTGGCAGCCTCAATTTGTTCTGTAAGTGATTTCAGTTCGACTTCAATGGTTTGTTTTTGCTCCTTAATGGCTTCATAATCCTTTTGCAGTTGGTTCCATCGATTTACTTGACGCTGATATTCTTCTTCTGTCTTGGTAATCTTTTCTTTAAGCTCTTGCTCATTGGCCTTTGGATCTTCAATATTTTCTAATACACTTTCCAGCTGTGATTGAATTTTAACAAGATCCTCTTTAAGCTTTTGAACCTTTTCGAATGTTTTTTGCTGTTTCGTTTTTAGTTCAGCCAGCTCTTGTTTTCCGTCTTTAATCGTTTGTTGTTTTTTTTGCACTTCAAACAATCGTTGCTCCAACTGTTTACGTTTATCGCAAATGCCTTTCAACTCATGCTCCCATGCTTCTAGCCGTTGATCCAATTCATCATCATCTACACTTAAACCAGAAGCTTGAGCAATCTCTTGCCGCAGATTTTCAACAGACTTATTTTGCGATGTTCCGTTTGACCTGATTTCGACATATTGATTTTGAAGCTGATTTAACTGGTTTTCACTCTTTTCAAGTGTATTCCTTCGAGCTGCAATCAACTCATCAGAAATAGATGTATCATGAAATTCAGCCTTTTGTGGATGATGGTTGGACCCACAAACAGGACAGGCTTGTCCCTCTGCTAAGGTTTTCGCTAATACTGCCGCTTGTTCCTGGCGCTGTGCATCCTCTAGTTGCTGCAGCTCTTCTTTCACCTGTTTAACATATTGTTGTGCTTGCTCATACTCTTGTTTGATTTCTCGAAATCTTACTCGATATTTATTCAGTGTTTCTAATTCACTTTTTAATTGTTTACCCTTCGCTATATATTGTTCAAATTCCTTTTCTTTGTTAGCAAATTCATAAAATTGTTCTGTTGTTTCTTGACCTTGGCTTACTTCCTGCTCTAGTTTTTCAATGCTTTTCTCTTTAGCTTCAACTGTTTGATCCAGCTGCTCTAACTGTGGCTGCTCTTTTTTATAAACCATAGTAAGGTCCTGCTTCTGTTTACGGATAACATTTACTTGCTTTAGTTTTTCCAGCTGCTCATTAAGAATCCTGACAGAGTCCTTTAACGATTCTCGCTCTTTCTCCTGAACCTTAGCTGTCAAATACTCTTTTTCAATCGTTTCAAATTGATTGGTAACCTTACTTAACTGTTTATTTTTTGCCTGTAGAGAGTTTTGTAGCGTATCGAATTCTTGTTTTCTTTGTGTGACTTGTTTTTCATAGCCTTTAATTTGTGTTGCATCTTTAGCCTGTTTTAATTGCTGCTTTTTCGTTTCTATTGCAGATTGCTGAGCTTGAAGTTTTGTTCGTTTTTCCTTGAGTTGTTCAAATTCAACAAACAGCTTTTCAAGTTCCTTCGCGGCATAATAGTGGTCTTGCGCCTTTTGCTGTTTGTTTTGAATTTCCCGAAGCTTTTTTTCCTGTTGCTTTAGTTTTTCCTTTTCCTTCTCCAATAATGATTGAAGAAGCTGTCTTGCTTCTTTAGGTGATAGATTCTCCGCATCATAGCCTTCTGGCCATTGAATATAGGAAATTTCCTGGTTTTCCTGGCTAGTCATTTGCTCTAGCTGCTGCTGAATGCTTTTACTTTCCTCAGCGAGTCGCTTTGTCATTTGATCATAAAAATAGGTGTGAAAAATCTTCTGTAAGATTTCTTCTCGTTCCTTACTATTCTCTGATATAAGGCGTCGGAATTCCCCTTGTGGAATCATCACCATTTTACGAAACTGCTCATAATCTAGCTGCAGCATATCCTCTATAGCCTCATTTACTTCCTTCACTTTTCCATATCGTAAATGCTTTTCTCCGTTTATAATTTCATAGATTTCGGCCTGTGGCGGCTGTTCTGTGTATCCATCTCCTCGGGCTTTTCGTTTCATCTGTTTAGGGCGACGGATGATTTCGAACTCTTTTTGATGAATCGCAAATCGAAATGCAACCTCTGTTTGTTGATCAACAGGTGCAAAGTGGCTTCTAAGGGTATCATGATCGCGGTCATCCCCACTAGCCCTTCCATATAAAGCAAAGCACATGGCATCAAAAATCGTTGTCTTTCCAGAGCCAGTTGGACCTGTAATTAAAAATAACGTTTCCTCACCAAGCTGTGTGAAATCAACGGTTTGCTTTTCTTTGTAGGGTCCAAACGCACACAAATCTAGTGTTAAAGCTCTCATTTTATCGTCCCCTTTCCTCTTCAATCACATGTTGAACGACTTTTTCTACGATTCCCTTCCTATTTTCAGGAATGGGTTCACCTTTCATATTTTCATAGAAGGAAGCGAACAATTCTAAATGAGACATTTGCTGCCTTTCCTTAACACGTTTTAACTCATGAAGATGGGAAGCCCCAGTAACCTGTCTTTCTAATCGAAGAATATTTGGATACCACTTACGTAATTTACCAATAGGGTCCATAATCTCTCCATCATCTAACAGCTTAATGTGACAGTAGTCTTCGCAAACCTCATCTACATTAAGTAAATCGTCCATATATCCTTCCATCCGCATCATATCCCTTTGTCCTTGCATTGGCTGCAGTTCCATTCCTTCAATACCCTCTTTATTTAAATTCAGAACGGTAAAGGACTTTTTGTGATTCACTTCTGAGAAGGAATATTTAAAAATAGAACCGGAATAACGAATATGATCATACTTCACTTTTTGTGGTTGATGTAAATGGCCTAATGCTGTGTAGGTGAACGGTTTAAAAAGCTCAGCCTCCACATATGGAGTTCCACCAATCATCGTAAGTCTTTCCTCTGATTCAGTTTCCATCCCACCGGCCAAGAAGGCATGTCCAACAAATATATGTCGTTCCTTCTCCAAATCATATTTGTCCTGAATACGTTTTACAATCTCGGCCATGGCCTCATGATGTGAATGAATATCATCCTGTTGTAAAATCGTTTTTGCCTCTGCTGGCTCCATGTAGGGAACTAAATGAAAATAAACAGGACCATGCTCATCCTCTAAAACAACAGGCTTGAGCTCTGGGTCCAGTTTGGTTTGAAGGTACAACTGATTTTTTCTAAACAGCTCTGCTCCATAATTCATTCGTTCCGCACTATCGTGATTTCCTGTTATCGCTAATATTGGGATATTCAAATCATGTACAATTTTCGTTAAAATCCTATCTAATAGCTCAACCGCTTCTTTAGGCGGGATGGCTCGGTCGTATAAATCTCCGGCAATAATCATAGCATCAGGATTGATTTTTTCTACATCCTGTAAAAATTGCTGTAAAACATATTCCTGATCCTCTGTCATATAAACGTTGTGCACAATTTTTCCTAAATGCCAGTCTGCTGTGTGTACGATTTTCATATAATATACACTCCATCTCTATTTACTTACTTTTATTTTAGCATGAATTAATGGACAGGGATAATTGAAAAAATGAGGGATTTCGTGGGTTAAGAGTGTGGATTTTTCCATTTTAGGCTCTCCTTTTCTTCGGAATCATAGCTAAAATTTGCTCCTTTTTGAAGCTTCGATAATTTTTACGTAAATAACAATAGCCGAAGATCTTTGTTTTATTGGAACCATATACTTTTACGACCCGTTTTGTCAGCTCGCCTGTTTTACTTTGGTAAATCATTTCCACTAACTGATCAGCCTTTACCTTTTGATTGGTAAGCATCTCAAACACCTCCTACCATTATTATACACGAACATCTGTTCTTTATCCACTTTATTTTGAACATATGTTCGGTTATAATAAAAAAAGAGGTGATAGTATGTTAAGAGATCGCGGAAATATCAAGTGGACATCACTCATGCTCCCTGAACACGTCGAAGAGCTTAAGAAGCTCTGGAGTGAAAATGAAAAAGAACCGATGCCTATTTTGGATGAGCAAGAACTAATGGAGCTGAACCAGAAGTGTAAAATCGCCTATGATCAGCAACAGACTGTTCTGATAACGGTCCATGAGGATGGAGTGAGAAAAACATTAGAGGGAACCATTAAAAAAATGGACCAACACCAGCAGTTGATCCATTTAACGACCTCGGAAGGTATCCATAAGATTCCTTACCAAAGGTTAATTTATATTGAGATTTAAACTTGTATCCAACCAATAATGAAGGGTGAGACAAACAGAAAAATGGAACATCCAATTAGGGTACGAGTTATTCCTGGTGAGAGTTTTTCTGTTCCCTTCCCTTTATACCACCCAGAGATTTGAAGCTTATTGCGGTATAACACAAACAGCAAAACAAGGATGGCAACTCCACCTAGCCATTCAAAATCAGTATGGATAGCATCAGTCGCGTAGAGGTGATGAACCAATTCCCCGAGCAAACCACCCAAAATCGCAAAGATCAGGATAATCCGAAGCAACTCTAAAATCACTCTCACCATTCCCACTCCCTTTTAAAAACTATATACCTAGAATTCTTCTGCCTCGTAAACCTCCCACAATTGATCAAATAAATGAAGCGCAGACGAAAAGGGACTGTTCCACTCTAAATAGCGGCTAATTTCATCATAGGAAGTAGATTGTTTCGGAAAATCATGATCCTCAAACATCCAATCTGCAAGCCTTCTTTCCTCTGAGCCCTTCCCCATTCCTCTATACTTCATCATAAAATGGTAAAATGAACGCACAAAACTGTCTCTCCCTTTTCCACAACTAATAGTTCGTTTCCATCATTCTACTGCAAGTTCTTCCTCTTTGGCAATTTTTCTTTTATAAACAAGCTGCGACATCACAACCGCAACTTCATATAAAACGATTAACGGCACTGCTACGAAAAGCTGTAAAATAAAATCAGGTGGCGACAGCATCGTACCTAAAATCACTAGTACTAAATATGCATATTTACGAACCTTTTTCATTTTACCTGGATCAATGATGCCTAGACTTGTTAAAAACATCGCAATTAAAGGCACCTCGAAAAAGAAAGCAAATGGCAATGTCGTGGAAATTAAAAAGCGGAAATACTTGTCTGCCGTAAACATATTTTCAAACATGCCTTCACCAAGCGACATTAAAAAGCCGAAAATCAATTCTTGAATCACGAAATAACCAAACAATAATCCCCCAATAAACAGGAGAAGCACAGCTGGAACATAAATCAACGTTACTTTACGTTCCTTTGATGTGAGCCCAGGTCGAACAAATAACCACGCTTGAAAACAAAAGAATGGCAGTGTTGCCGAAATGGCAATTACGGTTGCAACCATAATATGAATCCACATAATTTCCCAAGGACTCAGTACAACGAGTTGAAAGTCAAGATTTCGCGTAAAAAATGTATATATGTCTTCTACCAAAACTAAACCTGCTGCAAAAAATGCAACGAAGAAGAACAGAATCCATAGGAGGCGTTTCCGTAGTTCGCCGACATGCTCCATGACTTCCATTTCTTCTCCTGTATAGGTTTGTTCATCCTGTGTCATCATCATTCACCTCACACACTCACACACAAAGAAGATGTAAGGAGGATGCCTTACATCTTCTGAAAAATCAAGTTAGCTTTTATCTTTTGAATCAATTTTTTGTGACTTTTGGTCTGATTCATCATCAGACATAATCCCACTGGCTGCTCGTTTAAACTCCTTTAACGACGAACCAACTGCCTTGCCAATTTCCGGTAGCTTTGACGGGCCAAAAATGACAAGTGCTACAATCAAAATTAAAATCAATCCTGGGATTCCAATTTGTCCCATATTCTCTCACCTCAAAGGGAATTAAGATTTTTTCGAATCATTTGAAGTGATGTCTTTTACTTCCTTCACTTCATCTGTTACATCTTCAGTAAGTTCACGGGTTGACTTCTTAAATTCCTTTAATGTTTGACCTGTCGCACGTCCTAGTTCTGGAAGCTTTTTCGGGCCAAAAATGACAAGAGCAATAATCAAGATTAAAATTAATCCTGGAATTCCAATTTGCATCATTCTGCTCACCTTCTAACCTATATTTTCGTTTATACTAAGTATTCGTCTCTTCCTACGATTGAAAACCTATGTCCTTATCTACACCCATTTTCTCGCAAATGGCCAAGGTTTGCAAATGTTTATTTAAATTGTGACAAAAAGTTCACGAAGTTTTCCTGTCGTACGTGCAATAATAGTAATCATACGGGTTTTTCTCGTTTTTGATTCCCTTTTCTTTATGGGTTAGTTCCCATTCAGATCGATCAAAGGCTGGAAAAAAGGTGTCACCTTCAAAGGCTTCATCAATTTCCGTAATATACATACGATCAGCAAAGTGAATGGCGTCATTAAATAAATGACTCCCACCAATTATGAACACTTCTCTTTCTGGAGATTCTTCATTCCACTTTTTAATTGTTTCCCATGAATGGATAACTTCACAGCCCTCTGCCTGATAGTCGGGGTCTCGTGTCATCACCACATTTTTTCGACCAGGTAGTGGACGTCCTATTGACTCATACGTTTTCCGCCCCATTACAATTGTATGTCCCATTGTTGTTTCCTTAAAAAATTTCAAATCATTGGGCAGGCGCCATGGCAAATCATTATCCTTGCCTATGAGACGGTTTCGATCCATCGCTACTAATAAAGAAATCATGACAAAACTCTCCTTTTACATCAAACAGCTACAGGAGCTTTGATGGCTGGATGTGGGGTATAGCCCTCTAATTTTATGTCCTCAACATCTAAGTCAAAAATAGACTTGTTCTGTAAATCAATTTGAATAGTAGGTAGTTCTCTAGGTTCACGACTAAGCTGTGTTTTAATTTGTTCAAGATGGTTCACATAAAGATGAGCATCTCCAATGGTATGAATAAAGTCTCCTACTTCAAGCCCACATTCTAATGCAATAAGATGTGTCAATAGAGCATAGCTTGCAATGTTGAACGGGATGCCAAGGAACATATCCCCACTTCGTTGGTAAAGCTGGCAGGAAAGCTTACCATCTGCCACATAAAATTGGAACATCGTATGGCACGGAGGTAGCGCCATGGACGGAACATCCTCTGGATTCCAAGCAGATACAATTAACCTTCTTGAAGTTGGATTCGTTTTGATTTGATCAATCACATTCTTCAGCTGATCAATCGTTTCCCCTTGTGTAGTTTTCCAGGCTCTCCACTGTTTTCCATAAACATTTCCTAAATCTCCATATTTAAGCGCAAACTCATCATCATGTAAGATTTTTTGTTTGAAATTGTCCATTTCATCTTTATATTGCTTATTAAACTCTTCATCTTCTAAAGAGCGCAATCCAAAATTAGTCATATCCGGCCCTTGATATTCAGGACTTTCCACCCAATTTTTAAAGGCCCATTCATTCCAAATATTGTTGTTATGCTGTAATAAATATTTAATATTTGTGTCACCCTTCATAAACCAAAGAAGTTCACTGACGATTAATTTAAACGGAACCTTCTTGGTCGTGAGCAATGGGAAACCCTTGGAAAGATCAAAACGCATTTGGCTACCAAAGACGCCAATGGTGCCCGTTCCAGTACGATCTTCACGTCTTGTCCCATTATGTAAAATATGTTCACTAAGTTCGAGATATTGTTTCATCATTTGTTCCCCACTTTTTTCACATTTTTCATTACATTATTGTAACATGTTTTTTCTTTGTACATAACCATTTTTAAATGGACATATAAATGTTTTAGCTAAATTGAAAAGGTGGTGTATTGGATGCCAGGAATCAATAAACACCCAGTTCTATTTGGAACACTTGCTAGTAGCTTAGTACTTACGCAGCCCTTTTCAGCTTATGTGGACGCAGATGTCCAAGAGCAAAATGAAGTGCTAACAAACAGTGAAACACTCACATATGGTACCCATAACGAGGCTGTTAGTGTTTTACAGAAAAAGATGAAAAATTTAGATATGTTTAAAGGTGAAACCGATGGTAAGTTTGGCGTCATCACAGAGCATTACGTAAAAAAATTCCAAGCGAAATATAATTTGAATGAAACTGGACGCGCAAATAAAGAAACGATTTATAAATTAATTGAAAAGGAGCGCGAGCATCATTTAGAACCCCTTAAAAACCTCGAGGAAGAATCCATTGATATTGGCATGTATAGTGAGGATGTCAAAAGGATTCAGTCAGCATTACATTATTTCGGTTATTATGATGCTGGCATTGATGGTATCTATGGTCCATTGACAAAAGAGGCTGCAAAGAAATTTCAAGAGGATCATGATATTCCAGTTAAGACAGAGCTTGACCGTCAATTTGTGCAAGCGTTGGAGAAGAACAGAACCGAAGAACAAACCGCTATAGTCCAAACCGTTAAAAAGACACCGAAAAAAGAAACCGTTAAGGAAACAGCTCCCATTGCATCTTCAAATGTTATTGAAGTGGCAAGGTCTTATTTAGGGTCCCCATATGTTTGGGGTGGAGAATCGCCGAGTGGATTTGATTGCAGTGGATACTTGCAGTTTGTTTTCAGTCAAACAGGAGTACAGCTCCCTCGCACAGTATCAGATATTTGGAATGCAACCGCCCCAGTAGAAAAGCCAAGTGTAGGAGATCTTGTCTTTTTTGAAACATATAAACCTGGGCCCTCTCATGCTGGCATATACTTAGGAAACAACACATTTATCCATGCTGGAAATAATGGTGTGGAAATTAGTGATATGGGGATTTCCTACTGGCAGCAACGATATCTTGGAGCAAAAAGAGTGTTAAAATAAGATTGTTTATAAGTGGGGATGACGGTCATTTAGCAGTCATCCCCTTTCCATTCAGTATAAAATTGTTGTAAAAAGTCCTCCATAAATTGGTGGCGGCTTTCAGCAATGCTTTTAGCCGTTTCAGTATTCATCAAGTCCTTTAATTTGAGTAGCTTCTCATAGAAATGGTATATAGTCGTTTTATTTGAATCACGATAGGCAAGGTGCTCATGCTGTTCGTCTGTTTGGGGTTCATACATCTTTGATCCCTTGTTTCCTCCGTAGGCAAAGGTGCGAGCAATACCAATTGCACCAATCGCATCTAGACGGTCTGCATCCTGGACAACCCTTCCCTCCACTGTCTCTGGGGTCGTATGATTGCCTTTAAAGGAGACATCTTTAATCGCCTTCCATATGGCATCAATTTTATCATCACTAATTCCTTGGTCATCTAAAAAGCTTAACACCTCTTGTTTAGCTGCATCGATATCATCCGTTAATTTTTCATCTGGTATGTCATGAAGGTAGGCGGCCATTTGACAGATAAAAATATCTGCCTGTTCTTCTCTTGCTATTTTATCTGCTAGTTGAACGACTCGTTTAATATGCCAAACATCGTGACCGGTTGCATCACCTGAAAACTTTTTCTGAATCCATTGTTCCGTATTCTTAAATATTTCCTTATGAACCATCAGAGGCCTCCATCAAATAAGTCCATTTGTCTTGGGTTTAAACCGTGATACTCAATTCCTAATAGTTCGATAAACTGCTTCGCATTATCAGCAGCATCTCCACCCGAATTGTTATTAAATAGAATAGTAATGTCCTTTGTATGTTTTCGTAACGCATGCAGTCGTTGCACCCATTCACGCAATTCGGTTTCATTGTACCTATATAGGAATCGGACCGCACGCCAGTTTTCATTGCCATTTTTGTTCCAACCATGAACATTCCTACCGTGGAAACGAATCAGGGTTTGGTCAGCAGTCGGTTCCAGTACAGTCGGCACAGACCCCTCTCCTGCTTGTGGTTCATCACAAATAGAGTGAATCCACTTCCCTTCTTTCATAAAGGCAATGGTGTTATCCTTATACTCTGACTTAAACCATGACTGATTCCGAAACTCTAAGGCTAGCGGATAGGAGGATAAATACTCACGAATAAACCGCAGATATCGAATATTTTCCTTACTTACCGCAAACCAGGGCGGAAATTGAAATAGAATCGAATTAAGCTTATTTGCTTCCAGAACTGGAGAAATGGATTGGGCGTATGCAGCTAGTAATTCCTTTAAATCCCCGACATTCCTCTCTATTCGATCATGCTGTGTTAAAGCATTAAAAGCCTTAATGACAAACGAGAAATTTTCCGGAGTTTCCCGCACCCACTTTTCATAATTTTTCTTAGCTTGGATGGCATAGAAGGCCGTATCCACTTCTACTACTGGAAAGTGAGAGGCATAGTCTGCAAGTTTACTTGTAGATGGATTATGTTCATAAAGTGTGGGATGGTCTCCCCACCCTGTAAGTCCGATATGTATTTTTTGCATGATAATTCCTCCAAGCGCACCATCATTCTTGGTATATTATAGCAAAAAATATAATTAGAATTGTAAGCAAACAACTCTCACTTGATCTATCTTCTACAAATTAGACGTTCAATCTCATCAAAACGTTACCTGTTTTCCTTATTTTTGTTCAATTAATCCAAACGCAAGCCCAACTGGATCAACTAAGTATGCAAGATAAAAGTCATCAAATTCCATCTTATCCCTGACCACTTGTGCACCATGTTCCTTAGCTAATGAAATAGCTTGTTCAATGGAATCTACCTCAATTTGAATTCGTGTCCCATGTGGATAATCATGAGGACCTTTATCAATACCACCGCTTAATCGGGAATCTGCTCCTTGTTTCAGATGGACTGGCCAGTAACCCCACCTCGGGTCACCCATTTCCCATCCGAACACATTTGAATAGAAAGTAACAGCTTTTTCAGGCTGTTGACTGCTTAATTCAAATCCTACTACTCTTCCCTTTATCATGTTCATCCCTCTTTCGATACATTTTTTTCATCAGGTTCTAAGTCCTCTGACACTTCCTTTTTACGCTGATAATCCTTGTATAAACTGAAGCTTAATATAAGTAAAAATCCCACCATTGTTAACGGAATGACCCACATATAATCAAGTGGCAGATCCCAGCCAATTACAACCAACAAAACGGACATAATTGGTGCACCAAAATAGTAAGCCTTTGCATTATAAAACCAGCCATATGGATAAAAGTGTGCACCCGTAATAACAGCAAAGAACAAAATCATTTGTTCTGGACTATTGGCGAACGCCCAAAAGATAATCGGAAAATACATCAACTGCGCAAGATTTAAATATAGTCCTAAAACTCCAAGCGGATTGTCATTTGACTTCCATTCCGCTTTACATAACTTGGACATTAGGACTGCCAAAGGGAACATTAATCCAACTGTCCAAAGCATAAAAATGTTTTTCTGGATGACTTCGTTAGGAAAAATAAATATAATCGTAATAATTGTCCAAATCACAGTGGCAGCAAGTAAAAATGATACGCCATTCTTGCTTTTGATTGATAGTTGATTTCTTAGTGCATCTATTTCCACCTTTTCCATCTCCTTCAAAATATTGCTAATGATTATAGTTTACCACATTGCAGAATTTTCCGATATTTATTAATAAGAATTTGAGTCCTTTGTTTGACTAGCGTTTTCAAACGCGCTATAATAAGTACTACAAATAGGATGTAAGGGTTCATGAAAGACAGGTAACTTCTATAGAAGTCAATGGATTTTGTGTCCTTTTACTTCTATCAGGAGTTACCTTTTTTCGTGGATGACCTAAATTCTTATTTGTGAAATACGCACATTTTTTGTGAAAGATTTTAGGAGGATTTAACATGCAAAACGGTGTAGTAAAATGGTTTAACGCAGAAAAAGGTTATGGTTTTATCCAAGTTGAAGGTGCAGATGACGTATTCGTTCATTATTCCGCTATTCAAGAAGAAGGATTTAAAACTCTTGAAGAAGGTCAAAACGTTGAATTTGAAGTAGTTGAAGGCGATCGTGGACCTCAAGCTTCTAACGTAGTTAAAAAATAAAAACAAACCATAGATGAAAACGGCGGCAATTGCTTTTATGCAATTGCCGTTTTTCATTTTTTGTCTTTTTCGTAATCTTCTTTGCTTGTTTTACTTTGCAGTAGATATAAAATGCGACATAACTTTTAGCTTAATTCGTTTTCAATATGATGAGTGCAAACCCATCGCTCCGGAAATACACTTCGCTATAGACAGTGCCTCATTCGTTTATTTAGAGGTAAACTATTGGTTGGTTAATTGAAAGGTTTTTACTGAGTAATCATCAGAACACTCTAATAGTGGAGGCAGAATACGGAGACTCCTATGGGAGGAAGCGTGGTGAAGACCCCGCAGGAAGCGGTCTTTGCTTCTAAGGAAGCTGAGGCCGCGCCCATGGAAAGCGAAGTATTCTGCCGGAACGGTATACATGCAGTCCATATTAATCAGAACGATTTAAGCAACACTAAAGAATCTACTTACGTCACAGTTTATACCTTTTAAGTCAAAACAAATTCTATTATATGTGAACATCCTTTTTATTTTAATTGCCTAATTCACCTCTATTAGGTAAACTATTATTATTGATTGTGAATGTAAAAGGGGTAAATCATATGGACGTAAGATTCTTACAGAGTTTGATGCAGCTTAATGCAATGTCAAACTTCTCATCCAATTCGAATTCAAATCAGACAAATATGTTAACTACTGCCTTTCAACAAATTATGGAAAGTCAATTGTCAGCTATATCTAATCAACCAGCAACCAATAAAACTACATTAGATTCCACCACTTTAAACAAAATGTACCAGACAAATAGCCTACCATATCGTCCTATAAACTCTATCTCAGCCAGTCCATCATCTGCAGAAATAGATTCATTGGTTCAAAAGGCAGCGGACTTATATGGGATAGATGCAAAGTTAATTCGTTCAGTTATTAAAACAGAGTCGAACTTTAACGTCAATGCTGTGAGTCATGCGGGTGCACAGGGACTGATGCAATTAATGCCTGATACTGCTAGAGGACTTGGGGTTACCAATGCCTTTGATCCTGAACAAAATATTATGGGTGGAGCCAAATACTTAAAAGAAATGCTCGATCGCTATGATGGGAACAAGACCCTAGCCTTAGCAGCTTATAATGCCGGACCTGGTAATGTGGATAAACATCAGGGTGTTCCACCATTTGAGGAAACGCAAAATTACGTAAAAAAGGTTATGGGCTCATATTTTGCTTAGAATTACGCTTAGATGCTTGCCATCTGGGCGTTTTTTTGTCAAGAAATGAATATAATAATTGTAAAACCTGCAAAAACGATATATAATATAGACTTCGCAGTTCGAAACCATCCTGCGTTATCAAAACTAGGGAGGAATTATTATGTTTAATGAATGGTTATGGGGCGGATTTGCCATCGTCAATTTCGCGATGATTTTAGCCATTTACAAAATCTTCGGCAAGCCCGGATTATTTGTATGGATTGGAATGTCCACTGTTGTGGCCAACATCCAGGTTTTAAAGACTGTTGAGTTGTTTGGCATCACCGCAACACTTGGCAATATCATCTATGGTACTGCCTTTCTAGCAACCGATATTTTAAATGAAAAATACGGAAAAAAGGATGCCAAAAAAGCAGTATGGCTCGGTTTTTTCACGTTAATTGCGATGACTGTTATGATGCAAATTGCTCTACAGTTTACCCCAGCTGAAAGTGATACTGTACAGGGGTCACTAGTGACATTATTTAGCTTAGTACCAAAGGTTGCGTTAGGTAGTTTAGCAGCCTACCTGATTAGTCAGTATTTTGATGTTTGGATTTTTTCGAAGCTGAAAAGCAAATTTCCTGATGATAAATATCTATGGCTACGAAATAACGGAAGTACAATGATTAGTCAATTGTTAGATTCGGCTGTCTTCTGTACCATTGCCTTTTCAGGTATGCCTTTAAATATTTGGTTAGAGATTTTCATTTCCACGTATGTAATTAAGTTTATCGTGTCCTTCCTGGATACACCTTTCTTCTATATTGCTAAGAAAATGAAAACGACAAACTAATGTAAAAAAGAGTATCTAGTTCTTATGGCTAGATACTCTTTTTGTATGATCATGTAGTAGTTTCAATAGGGTTAGCTGGGTTTGAGATCCAATCACTCCAGCTACCTACATATAGCTTCACATTGGGTAGTTGAGCTTCCCATAAACCTATGACATTAGGAGTAGCTGTAACGCCTGAACCACAATAAACGATGATTTCCTCATAGTTAACGAGTCCTTCAAAATGTTTTTTCAAGTCACTAGATTCCTTCCAATAGCCTTTCTCAGTAAATAAATTCACCCAGTCATAATGCTCAGCCCCAGGAATGTGGCCAGCTTTTGCGTCGATAGGTTCACGGTTTCCTGCATATCGTTCAAAGGACCTAGAATCAATGAGTGCAGTATTAGGATTCGTACGATTTTCCTTCACATATTGTTGGTTAACTGCTAGATTTGTCTGGATAGTAGGTTGAAAATCCCCTTTTTCTTTAGCCTTTGTTTCGGTTTCAGTTGGATAACCTTGGTCCACCCACTCTTGGTAACCTCTATTTATTACATAGGTTTTTTCATGCCCTAAATAGGTCATCAACCAACAAAAGCGACTTGCAAATGGGTGGCCTTGATCATAGGCAATCACAGTTGTGTCATTTGATATGCCTGCGTTTTGCACCTTTTGAACAAACTGCTTAATATCTGGTAGCGGGTGCCTTCCCCCTGTGCTTCTCACCTCACTGCTTAAATCCTGATCTAAATCAAAATAGACTGCACCTGGTAAGTGATCCGTTTCAAATTCCTGTTTTCCTTTGAGTGGATCCTTTAAATCAAAACGACAGTCTACAAAAATAACGTCTTCTCCCGTTTGCCACTTTTTGTAGGCCCAAGTGGCGTCTTTTATAAACTTCATTTTTTCTCCTCCCCCTTATTAAGTACTTACTCTTTCCCCAATGCCTTTAATGCTCTTTCCTCCAGCGGTATTCGAATTGACATTAAAGCAGCGTGTAAAATTGGAAATACGATAGCTGCTATATATGCGTGGAACAACAATGAAATGACGAAAAATTCCAGCCCAACAATGACATAATTCGGGTGCCGAACGTATTTGTAAGGACCTCTTTTGATCAACTCCACCCCAGGTATCACGATAATTTTGGTGTTCCAAAAGCGTCCAAGCGAGACCAGACACCAAACTCGAACCCATTGCAGCAATACAAAGGCCGTTAAAAAAAACCCATTAACAGAACCTGTCATTTGGTGACGCCAATTCGCCTCTAAAATGATAGCCGACAAGAAGGCTGTATGGGTCAACACAATCCAACGATAATGACCCTCTTTCACAATTTTGGCTCCATTTTGTTTCATCCAAATTTCATTTCGTTTCGCAATCAGAAGCTCTACCATTCTTTGCATTATGACGACGCACCATAGAGAAAGATAAATCATGATTTTTTCCACTCCAACATGACGATTTCTGAGCTGAATCCAGGTCCTAACGCGGTAAGCAAACTTTTCGTTCCTGTTGGTGGGCTTGATTCCATTGCCTCTTTTAACACGTATAAGACTGTAGGAGATGACATGTTTCCATGCTCTTCAAGAATCTTATAGGAATAGCGAAACTTTTCCTTTTTCGCTTCTAAAATCCTCTCCATAGCCTGCAATACTTTGGTCCCACCAGGATGTGCAGTCAAAAAGGGAAAGTCTGTTGTTTGATGTTGACTTTCCTGTAAAAAATCCTGTAGGTGTTCATACCAAAAGGTTTCAACTAACCTTGGAATGCTTTTGGCGAAAATGACATGAAAACCACTATTTTGAATATCCCATCCCATGACATCAAGTGCACCCTTTTTCGTTCGAGAGCTCGTTTTCATAATGTGAGGCCCTGTATGTTTAAGCCGATCCTGTAGCGGGCTTTGATCGCCCATGATTAAGGTGCAAGAAACTCCATCTCCAAACAAAGCAGAGCCGATAAAATTACTTTTTCGCCGATCATGCTTTTGAAAGGCTAAGCTACAAAACTCTAAATTAATGAGTAAAGTGTTTTTGTCAGGGTGAGCCAAAAGCCATTCTGATGCCCTTGCCAAGCCTGAAGCACCACCGGCACATCCAAGTCCCCACAAGGGAATCCGTGTAGTATATTCAGAAAAGGGCAATTCATTGATGAGATGTGCATCTATGGACGGTGTTGCAATTCCTGTGCTAGAAGCGAAGATGATGCAATCAATTTCTCGTGGTGAAACCTGTTCGTTTAAAAACTTGCTGTTATGTAAACAATCTTCGACGGCTTCTATGGTATATGGAATCGCTTCTTCAAGGTACTTTTGGTTGCGCTCGGCTAAGGTGTGAGCCTCTTTAAACCAATCAATCGGAACTACCATTTGTCTTTCCTTTATAAAAGCATGATCAAATACGGGTAATAGTCGTTCCAGTTGCTCAGAATCACGAGGAAAGATTTCACGGATTAATTCCTTTGCCTCTTCTTGAGGAATGCGATAGCGGGGTATTCCAACACCAACAGATGCAATCACAGGCATCAAGCATCATCCCTTTTTTCGCCTTAGCATCCCACCCCACTACCAGATTATTCACCCTTTACCCCTTTAAAGCGACGGGGGACAGACCCCAACTTCGCTAATGCGTTAAAGGGTTAAAATCCGTAGATGGTCATTCCGCCGTCCACAAACAAGGTTTGTCCAGTCATATAGTCGCTCGCTTCTGTGGCCAGAAATACGGCTGTACCTGCTAACTCTTTTAGCTCTCCAATTCGTTTTAGTGGTGTTTGGGCCAATATATCATTTACATAGTCTTCATCCTGCAATAATTTTTCCGTTAGGGCTGTTGGGAAGTACCATGGACCAATAGCATTGACTCGTATCCCATGCTTTCCCCACTCTAGTGCCAAGGTTTTGGTCATTTGTATTAAGGCTGCCTTTGTCATGGCATACACAACCCCTGTTCGTAGGGCTACATGACCTCCAACAGACGACATATTGATGATCTTTCCATAGCCCGAGGATTTCATTTTCTTCGCGGCATATTGAGAAAAGAAAAAAGCACTTTTCATATTGGTTTGTACAATTTGATTCCATTCTTCTTCGGTCACCTTTTCCGCTTCACTACGGATATTCATGCCGGCATTGTTGACCCATACGTCAATTGTTTTATCTTTGTACTGTTCTTCAATTTTTCCGATGATCTCTTCATATTTTTGAACGTCCCCTGCTACCGTAAAGACCTTGGTTCCCCTTGCTTCAAGTTCTTCTTTAAGTGATTCCAAATCGCTTTCTGTTCTGGATACGAGAATCAATTCTGCTCCAGCCTCTGCATATGCAATCGAAATGGCTCGTCCAATTCCTTTCGTCGCACCTGTAATTGCAGCTACCTTCCCCTTTAAATCAAATGATGGTAAATAAGATTCCATTCTTTAAAACCCCCTCTTTATGTATGTTCAGTAACCCTTTCATTGTACCATTTCCCACCAACACTTTAACACTTTAAAGGATGTGGGGTCTGACCCCACATCCTTTAAAGTGTTAAAGCAATTCTTATTTATGAACAAAATTAGTCGGTAAAATGAACAATTTGTGAATCCTCTTTGGATTATCTATCCAAATACATAGCTTATTAGTACTATGATATTGTAATCATTCTTATGAAAGGGGATGAAGGTTTTATGAGCAAACAATCCGCTCTAAAACAAAGCTCTGCACATGATGTTCATGAGGTTGAGGATATAGAAACTCACGAAGAACCGAACTTAAAGGGCACATTTGCTGCTGTTATGTTCATCGGAGTATTTATCGTCGTTTCATGGATAGGTGTTTATGCACTTTACATGTATCGTTAAAAACTTAATTGGTTAGGGGGACCAAGCTATGCATGTGCATAAGTATGAAAAAATCTGGCTGACTTTTGGTATCGGATCTCTACTCGTATTTCTTATTGTTTTAGGATGGGGAGCCTTCTACCAAGGTACACAGCCACCAAGTTGTTTAGTAACATTAAATCCACAAAACGTTCAAGCGCACAACTCCTTTAAGGAGGAAAATTTAGGAGTACAGCAGGTTGGAGAAAATGAATACGTCGTCAACGTATTAGCTAGTGCTTTTAATTATGATTTAGGAAAGGACGAAGAAGGTGCACCTGTTAAAAAAATCCGTATTCCAGCAGGGGCAAATGTTACCTTCCAAGCTACAACATCTGATGTTGTGCACGGTTTCCATCTATCTGGAACCAACGTCAACATGATGCTAGAACCAGGCTACATCAGTGATTATGAAACTACTTTAGATAACCCCGGAGAATACACACTCGTCTGTAATGAGTACTGTGGTGTAGGTCACCACATGATGTCAGCAATCGTGGAGGTGTATGAATAATGTTAAAAAACAAAATTCCAAAACCAGAATCTAAAATCGCGATGGCCCATATGTACGTTGCATTTATAGCTCTATTAGTTGGGGGATTAATGGGTCTTTTACAAACATTTGTGAGATCTGGTGAATTTACACTTCCATTTGGGATTGGCTACTATCAAATCTTAACTGTTCATGGTGTTGTTTTAGGCTTGGTATTAACTACTTTCTTCATTATCGGGTTCCAATATGCGTTAATGAGTAAAAGTGTTGGCATGTCAAAAGGTCATAGAAAATGGGCCTGGATTGGCTATATTGTTACATTAGCCGGTACAATCATGGCTGCTACCATGATTTTATTAGGGGAAGCTAATGTCCTTTATACCTTTTACGCACCTTTACAAGCACATCCACTTTACTACATTGGATTAGCATTATTCGTAGTCGGTACATGGATTGCTTGTTTCATAAACTTTAATCAGCTCTATCAATGGAAAAAACAAGATCCAGGTGAAAAGTCACCATTAATGGCTTTCATGGTTGTTATTAATATGCTCATCTGGTTCATTAGTACATTAGGTGTTGCTTCCACTGTACTATTCCAATTCATTCCGTGGTCACTCGGAATGGTAGATGAAATTAATGTGCTTGTAAGTCGTACCCTCTTCTGGTACTTTGGACATCCACTTGTATATTTCTGGTTACTACCTGCTTATATGGCATGGTATACCATTATTCCAAAAATTATCGGTGGAAAAATCTTTAGTGATGGCTTAGCAAGATTAGCTTTTCTCTTGTTCCTACTTTTCTCCATTCCAGTTGGTTTTCACCACCAGCTAACAGAGCCTGGTATTGATCCATTCTGGAAGTATATTCAGGTTATCTTAACCTTTATGGTTGCCATTCCATCTCTTCTTACTGCATTCTCAATGTTTGCAAGCTTTGAAATGGCAGGAAGAGCTAAAGGACATAAAGGATTATTCAAATGGTTTAAAGGACTTCCATGGAAAGATGTTCGTTTCCTAGCACCATTTATCGGAATGGTTGCCTTTATTCCAGGTGGTGCAGGTGGTTTGATCAACGCATCGAACCAACTAAATGGTGTTATTCACAATACCATCTGGGTAACAGGACATTTCCATCTAACTGTTGCAACAACGGTTATGCTAACGTTCTTTGGACTATCTTATTGGCTAATCCCTCACCTAAAGGGACGTACATTAACACCAAAGCTTAATAAACTCGGACTTATTCAAACATGGGTATGGACAATTGGTATGTCTATTATGTCTGGCTCCATGCACATTCAAGGCCTATTAGGCGCACCAAGACGTTCAGCTTTCTCTACTTATGGCGGAAGTGAGCAAGCACAAGAATGGGTTGGATACCAAATTGCACAAGCTGTAGGAGGATCCATTCTCTTTATCGGGATTATCTTAATGGTTTATATTTTCTTTAAACTATCTTTCGGTACGCCAAAAGGTGATCAAGAGTTTCCAGTTGCAGAATATGCAGATGTTAACGAAAGAACACCAATGGTCTTTGAAAACTGGAAGCTATGGATTGGAATTGCAGCAGTTTTAATTCTGTTTGCTTATACCATTCCATTTATTGATATCATTCAAAATTCACCTCCTGGTTCACCAGGATTCCAGTTCCCAATTGGAAGAGGATAACAAAAAAAGGGGCTAGCACACATCTCGTGCTAGCCCCTTCTATTCCCTTTTTACCACTTATAAATATCCTTGTATTTTTCCTCTAGATAATTAACCAAATAATCCGCGTTTAAACCTTCACCTGTCACATCCAGCAAAATCTCTAAAGGCTTCTTCGTCTTCCCGTATTGATGTACGTTGTCTTTTAACCATTCTTTAATTTTATTTAACTCCCCATTTTCAATTGCCTGGCTAACATCAAATTGCTCGTTCATCGCATTGTGCAGCTGTGCACCATACATATAGCCAAGGGCGTAGGAAGGGAAATAACCAAAGGCACCGCCAGCCCAATGAACATCCTGTAAGACCCCTTCACCATCATTTTCCGGACGAATACCTAAATATTCCTCCATCTTATCATTCCATAGCTTCGGCAAGTCCTTGACCTCAATCTCCTGATTAATCAAGCCCTTCTCCAGCTCATAACGAATCATGATATGAAGTGGATAAGTCATCTCATCGGCTTCGATTCGAATAAAGGATGGCTTCACTTCATTCACAGCACGATAAAACTCCTCTTTGGAAAGCTCGCCAATCTCTTTTGGAGCATATTCCTTTAGCTTCTCAAAATAGCGCTCCCAGAAGGCTCGACTACGTGCAACATAGGTCTCCCAGAATAAGGATTGTGATTCATGAATGCCGTTTGATGTACCCGTTGCGAGTGGTGTATCGATTAAAGACTCATCCAAATTTTGCTCATACAAGGCGTGCCCACCTTCATGGATCGTTCCAAACACTGCCATCCGAAAGTCATGCTCATCGTAGCGTGTAGTAACACGAACATCATTTGGATTTAAAGCAATCATAAACGGATGAACCGTATCATCCAAGCGGCCCGCCTCAAAGTCATAGCCCATTTCCTTAAGGATTTCAAGGCTAAACGCTTCTTGTTTTTCCTTAGCAAAAGGAACAAGAATATTTGACGTGTCAGGCTTGTGATTGGATTGCTCAACCTTTTCAATAAGTGGTGTTAAAGCATCCCTTAGAGCTGGGAAAACCTTGTCTAAGGTTGCAACTGTCATACCCGGTTCAAAATTATCAAGTAAAGCATCGTAAATGTTTTCTTTATATCCCCAATAATTAGCAAACTTTATATTATATTCTACTAATTTCTCTAAATACGGGCGAAACATTTCAAAATCGGACTTCTCTCTAGCCTCTTCCCATACTGATTCTGCCTCTGATTGTAAAATCACATACTTTTTGAACTCGTCTTCAGGAATTTTGGCATTTAATTCATATTCTCTTTCACTTTCTAAAACAGACTTTTGGATAATTTCATCGTCTGTATTGTCCTTTAACTGATCAATAAAGGCTTTCATTTGATCGGAAGTAGACAGCTGATGAACCTTTTGTGAAAGCATTCCAATGGTTTCAGAACGCTGTTTGACACCCTTTTTAGGTGCCTTTGTGCGCAGGTCCCAATACATAACACTAATCGCTTCATTGTAAGATTGGATTTCTTTCAAATAATCCAAAAATTGTTGCTCAGTTTGCGTATAGCTTTTAGACAAATTGTTCAACCCCTTAATATTTCTATATATGTTCTGAATCTATTATAACGTTTTATTCCCTTTTCTGCTTGTAAGAACTAGTAGAAAATGAAAATCCTTCCACGAGTTACTCGTTTGACTTTGCATCCACTTCAACTGCCCCATCATAAAATTCACTGAACACATCTGCAAATGCCTTAGCTGTATTCTTTAATTCCTCTTCGGTATTATCTATTCCACCAACTTCTATTAAGATAGCTTTTTCTGAAATATTTTGGTTGTAAACACCATTTCCATCGTATTTATCCTTCACGAATATCCCACGGCTAATGCCTGGATATTTCTCTTCAAGCTTTGTATTTAACTTTTTCATGAATTCGCGATTTTTCTGATAGTCTTTGTGCTCTTTCCCAACAATAAAATATAATCTTGCATAGCTTTTACCGTTTATTTTCTTGGTCGTAACATCCCTACCTGCTGCATCACGGTGCACATCAATAAAGTACTCTAGCTCATTATGTTTGGTTGTAGCGGTTTCTAATATATCTTTAGAGGCTTTATATGAATCAGACCATTGTAATCCTTTAGCATTTAATGCCTTAGCAATATTGGTTTGGTCATGAATAGTTGGTATACCGTGTTGTTCTAGTTCCTTAGAAATCATAGAGCCCACATGCAGTATATTTTCTTTTGGATCAACGCTGGAGGAATCACTAGGTTTTTCAGCATCCTCATCCATTAAAGGACGAAACGCCTCCCAACTATGACTGTGATAAATAAATACCGATGCGTTTTTCGGTTGATCCTTTGGCTCCTCAGGCTCTTCCTTAGGCGTAGATTCCTCATCCTTTAACAATTCATCAAAATCAGGCGGGGGTGACTCAATCGGTAACGTCGAATAATCCGTCCCTTCCCCAGCCACATAGATTTCGGTGCTATACCGATCAAAGCCAGGTAGACCTTTTCCTAGTATCGTTGATAATTCAGTCGGTTTAATCCCAGTTGTAATTTCAAAGGCTAATGTTGAAAGGGATGGTAGCTCGATTCTAGATTCAAATGAATGCTCAAGTTCAGGCATCTCAGTACTCATTGCCGTTAACAGCATATTAGTAATCGATTCTGAACTCGTCATTTGCTCTATCGAATTTAGATGAAATACTTTATTTTGAAATACTGGTAATGATAGTAGACTAATCACCAAAATAAACGCTAATAAAAATATATAAAACCTCATCAGTAAAGGGCGTATTTGACGATCCATGGGCTTCTTTCGGTTCAAGACTTTGTTTTTCATTTTCCACTTCATAGCTTTACCCTCCTCTACTAGTAAACCTATGATAGGAAATAAAATAATAGAATCACACTTTTGGTAATTTCTAAGAATAGGAGTATTAACATACAGGAAAGGTATCAGCTTTGTTCCATTTTCTCAAAGCTGATACCTTTCTACATACTATTTCTCTCTTTTCCCAAAGTACTGATAATAATCGGTCCGAATAAATCCATTATAAGGCTTACGTTTCTTCGTTTCTTTTTCCCATATATTTTTTCAAAATCCTCATAGGAAGTTAAAATTTAAACACTCCAGCTTGGATGCTGTTCTATAATCGAGCATAGGTCTTTTAAATACCAAAATATTCTTTTTCAGTATTAGTATATCAGTTATGAAAATGATTAAAGCCCCTCTACAAAAATAGAAGGGCTTTTTTAAATTTTAATATCGTTACAAAAGAACTAAAACTTAAACAAGATTAATATTTATTAATAAATGCGTTTAATTCATCTTTTCTAGCACCATTAAAAGTATTTAATGCCCATTCACGGTATTCACTATATTCACTATCTGAGTTCATATTATTAAACTCATTAATAATCTCGTCCTCTAATTTATCATAATCAGAAGAAATAATAGATGGAATAGCTACAAACTTATATTCATTATCTACTTCTATAAAACTCCCACTGGCTTGAGCATAACCTAATACTTCTCCATTTGGTTTAATAACCTCATATCCAAATGCAAACTTCACTAAATCATCAATCTGGTGATATGCAAATAAATTTTCATCAAACTTAAAACTATACCCATCCTCTTTAGCACTTACCGGATTGTACCCAAGGTCGACTTTACTATATTCCTCTTTTTGTGTTTCACTATAAAAATTAATATCAGACACATTACCTGTAAAAATGTTCTCAAACAAACCTACAACAGCTTGTTCAACTTCTTCGGTGTTATCACTCGTAATATCCTCTTTTTCTTGATTGACGACCTCTTCTTGATGTACTTCTGATTCTTGATTTTCCTCTTCTTGTGTAGTGCTTTCTTCATCATTACTACATGCTACTAAATAGATAATTGCAAGAAATAGTACTCCGAGTAATACTTTTTTCATGTTGTAAAATACCTCCAAATTATATGTATTTTAAATTTCTGTTTAATCATACCAAAAACAGGGTCTTTTGGCACCCTTTTTTTAAAGAATATGTTAGTTTTTGTCATGATTAAACCCATTTAGAATGAGTCTAATTATTCATTCTCTTATTCCGCTAATTCCTTTTTCAATTTGTTACTCATGGTGCTCCTGCCTGTTTAACGTTTTTTCCATACACCCGAATAACTGCAAAATAATTTTAACAACAAAAAAGACCACATCCTTTTCCTAATTTATAAAGAAAAGAATCTGGTCAACTTGACAAGATCTAGATAAATATTAAACAATTATTTTAATGCTTGTAACCCTTGATATAATGGGATTCCTACTTTTCTCTTTTCCCAAAGTACTGATAGTAATCCGTCCGAATAAACCCATTATAAAGCTTACGTTTCTTCGTTGCTTTTTTCCCATACATTTTTTCAAAATCCTCATACGAAGTTAAAATATAAACACTCCAGCTTGGATGCTGGTTCATGATTGAACCTAAGTCACGATAAATCTGCTCGACCTCATCTCGTTCTCCTAGGCGTTCACCATAAGGAGGATTTCCGATTAAATATCCATTGGGAACTTTGGGATTTAAGTCTTTAGCCTGCATTTGCTTCCAATGGATTAAATCAACAAGTCCCGCTTCTTGTGCATTGGCTTGGGCAAACTCAATCATACGATGGTCGATATCAAATCCCGATATATCTAATGGCTGGTCGTAATTCGCCTCATCTTCTGCTTCTGTTAAGGCCTCATCCCATATTTTTTGAGGTACAATTGGCCATTCTTCAGCCGCAAATTCCCGGTTAAATCCAGGTGCAATATTTTGACCAATTAGAGCAGCTTCAATTGGTATTGTACCAGAGCCTGTAAAAGGATCGATAAACGGATCATTAGGACGCCAGTTGGTCAGCTGAATGAGAGCTGCAGCTAACGTCTCCTTTAATGGGGCCTCGTTTTGTTTAATTCGGTAGCCCCGTTTATGTAGTCCAGTCCCTGAGGTATCCATTGAAATGGTCGCCCTATCCTTTAGTAAGGCAACCTCTACTCGATAAAATGGACCGTTCTCTGGTAGTCTTCCTACCATGCCATGCTTCTTGGTCATACGATCCACAATTGCTTTTTTGACGATAGCCTGACAATCTGGTACAGAATGGAGCTGGGATTTAACGGATTTCCCTATTACAGGTATTTGTCCATCCTCAGGTATGTAATCCTCCCACGGAAGTGCCTTTGTTCCTTCAAACAGTTCATCGAAGGTTTTTGTTTCAAATTCGCCCATGACTAGCTTTACTCGATCTGCTGTTCTTAGCCATAAATTACTTCTAGCAATACCAAGCGCATCTGTTTTATACATTACTCTTCCATTTTCTACTTCGACATCAGTATACCCTAATGCTTTCACTTCATTTGCTACAACTGACTCTAGTCCAGCAGCAGATGTAGCTATTAACGTAAATGTTTTCACCATTTAAGCGCACCTTCCCTTGCAGCATATAAAAAGCCTTTTCTAAACCATGGAACGCTCGTTTAGAAAAGGCTTCTGTAAGTCATTAAGTATTTGGACCAAATGAATGTTCTGTAAGCCATGTTTTGTACCATCGTACTACAAACGGCGGTCAGGCCTCGTACTCAGGTGGTAATCATCTATCTACAAGCGTTATCCGCTTGTCCCTCCCTTGGTTCATTTCCCGCTAGGAGAGTGCCCCTACCATTATTTGGGTTGCTCACTCGTGGGGTTTACCCGTTCCAGTTCAACTATTTCTAGCTGAAATACGTCTCTGTGGCACTTTCAAGGTACTCATCCCATATCCAGAATGGACGTAGGTGATTTTCCCTGCCGTTAGCCATAAAGGCTACCCTGACTTATGAATTCGTCAGGCACGAACACTACAGACATCGCAGTCTGTGTGAGCATGGACTTTCCTCTGCATGATTCAATCATACAGCGATTACCCGAACATTCATTTTTGTTTTTTCCACTTTTTAATCATGGAATGAAATTATAACATGATTCCTATACGTTGCAAAATGTAATTTTTGCCAGCCTTAATCGGCATATTTTTTTCCAAATACAGCTTTTTCTAAGTTTGACAAGCGCTTTAAGATATCATAGTTCACATGTCCAGTGTTTGCGCTTTGTGTTTGTCTCACTCTAGTTTGTCCATTTTGTGTACCTTTTAATCGGGCATTTTCTTGTTTTAAACGCTCGATTTCATTTTGTAATGCTTCATAGTCTTGAATCACAACATCTAAAAATTGATCGACTTCTTCTTGATTATATCCTCTAATTGCAGTTTTAAAGTCTTTTTCTAAAATTTCTTTACTCGTTAATTGAATACGCTCAACCATTTTTATTCACCCCATAACATACACTTATACTTATTTTTTCAAATTTCGACGTAATTGTCAATTTGCAAATGGATTCACTCCATAAATCCAGATGAACTTTCCTGAATTTCTCGCACGGTTTCTTCTAAATCAAAGGAAGTAATGTAGTAAACCGGCAAGTCCTTCTTTTGACTTTTTTCCACCTCCTGCAAGAAAAAGATAGGTGTACCTTTGTTTTCTTCATCGTAAAGAACTAAACAAGCATCACTTTTTGCAATCAACCATCGATCCTTTTGTTTAAACTGATATGGTCCCTCATATTCTTTTTCAACTAGTGGACGAAAAAAATCAGCCTGACTGACCACGGATTGGTAAAGCTGTTGCTGGTCTTCTTTCCACCTTTGTTCTTGGTTCATAAATGGAGGAATTACTCCTAGCTTTACATCATACTCTTCTTTAAGATCCAGCACGATTTGGCCTGTCCAAAGCTCGACACCAGCTTGTCCTGAAATTAAAATCCATTCAATGCCCTCTTCAATTAAGGGAATTAACCGACGTTTGATAGCTTCTTTAATAAATTCGATTCGTTTGTCACTGTTATTAAATATGTTTAATTCCATTGGTTTATAACCTGTTACAGCTAAATTCTTCATCTAATCACTCCAATATTTTAGGAGAGGCCTATGTGGCCCCTCCATACAGGTATGCCTTAGCACCCATGGTAAGGCTTTTGGTTCATGGTTGCAGGAGAAACAGCTTGTGGTGGTCTGCCTGGCCCCATTGCTGCAGGTGAAACAGCACTAGGTGGTCTACCTGGCCCCATATTGACGTTTTGCTGATTCACTGTATTCACAACTGATTGAGTATGAGGATAAAAGTGTTTATTTTTCACCATATGATGATTCTGTATTGTTGTATGAGTTGGATGGATATGATTCACTTCATGTGGTATATAGTTGTTCTTCACACAATGCTTTGTTGGATAGACCACATTTTGTGCAGGGCTAACCATGTTTTGAGCTGGACTCACAGCAGATGGGTGACAACCCTTATGGTGATGGTGATGATGACGATGATGCATCGTATCCTCTCCTTTCATTTACTGTACACTACTACTATATTATTGCGGAGGGAGACATGTACTAAGTCATCAACCTAATTTTAGGTATAAATTTAATAACGTAAAAATGTCCCCTTATTTAATAACAAGGGGACCAAGCATATTACTTCGATTGACCATCTGATAAATCATCTGGTGTGAATGAAAAAGGCAATAACTCTTCAACCGTCATCGTCTTTACATCACCTTTTAAATTCCCAATATGTACCTCCATATTCGGGTTAAAAAATTCACTCATCACTTGGCGACAGGAACCACATGGTGGCACAGGACGGTCCGTGTCCGCTACTACCGCTAAACTGGTAAATTCTCTTTCCCCTTCTGAAATGGCTTTAAAAATAGCCACTCGTTCCGCACAGCAAGTTACAGGATATGCTGCGTTTTCAATGTTACAGCCCTGATAAACCTTTCCACTTTTCGTTAATAACGCGGCACCAACATTAAAATTTGAATAGGGTACATATGCTTGATGCCAGATTTCTTTCGCATGTTTCATAAGGTCTGTTTGCATCAATAGACTTCCTCTCAAAAAGTTTCTACTCTTATCATCATTCATTTGATCAATTTTAAAACATAGTCAATGGAATGATATAATTCCATAAATCGTTTTCTTCTCACATCTATATAATAGCTGTGAAGAAGAAGTAATTCCATATTTTCTTTTGTGTTCTGAACCTGATTTGGAAATATATCAAGGCGATGAATATTTTCCATCACCTCATCCTCCCATTGGTCAATAAGCTTAAAAACGTGCTTTGTTTCTCTTTTTACGCGTTCAAATCCTTCTCGATCTTTTTTATCTACCGCATCTCCTTGATTATAACGCTCAAGTCCATTATTTAATATTTGATCATAAATTTGGTCAATCATTTGATGTAATTTCTCTGACATTTTGGACATCCTTTTACACAAACTCGTAATTACGAGTGTTCTTTACCTATATTTTAACATTCTATGTCCACATTTTCACCCATTGCGTAAATCTTGTGACAAAAGGAAATGAACGCTCTCGAACTTTCGGCTCCTCCTTTGCCATCCTATTTTGTCGCTTTTGAATCACATCAAGCTTTTCATAGATTTCCGCTAAGCTTAACTGCATTTTACGAATTTCTTTTTGCTGTTTATACATTAAACTTTCTACCGTTTGATCAGCCTTAACGGATACGTTCTGATCGATCACACGTACTTTTTCCTCTAGTTCCTCCAAGGCCTTTTCCACATGCAATCTCGATACCTTTCTATCCATCTTACGCTCAACCTTTTTATATGCCAAGTTCATTTTCATTTCCTCCTTTAAAAGAAATACTGCCCATTTTATACCGTCTATTTCTTCCTAAAATAAAAAACTCCTTTACGTCCGACAAAGAAAGAAGAAATGTTACAACACATTCGATTTATTTCAAACGAAGAATAGAATTATCGACATGTTTCAAAATAGTAGTGAAGGAGGTTTTGTAGATGAGTAAAAAAAATAAGCAAAAGAATCGTAAAAATACGAATGTAGAGGAACAACCCGTACGTAAAGGATGGAAAGGTGACGGAGATCCGAAGCTCGACGGACCAAACCGTCCATCTACCTGATACTTATGCTTAGTCATGGTGGCTGATAATCAGCCACCGTTTTTCATGTATGATATCTTTTCTCGTAGATTAGCAACCCTTTTAAGAAGGTTTCGCTTCTTATAAAAATGTTCCCCTATTGGTCTAGGTGTGATGGATACATTGTTCCACCATTTCTCTTTCATACCTGAATGAACATACCAATCTTTTCTCACATTGTTTTCATGCTCGATAGTCGGGTAGCTCTGTTCAAGGGAAGGAGCACCGATTTGCTTTTGCCCTGAGAATTGTTCATATTCAAATCTCGTTCCCGTTGGATTAACAGTCAAGGCAAAATCCTTAAATTCCTCATATAGCGAATCAGAAAATAATATCGCCGCTAACATTTTGCCTGTTTCAATTCGTTTTGTAAGTTTCGTGAATTTTTTAATGGACAAGCCATATAATTTACCGGTAATAGTTGGAAATAAAACTGCATTAAGGTGAATTTTTTCTTGTAATACATAAGGAATATTACGAAATACCCTCCATTTAAAAAAAGGTTCTTCGATAACCGGTTTTTGAATCAGGTTTTGTTCATTAATAATTAAAGCCGTTCGAAGTCTTTTTTGATTTTGGTGAAACCAAAAATGCATCCATTCGTCTATCATAAACGTAGAAACATAAAAGTACTTTAATAAATGGAAAAGTGGTTTTTGCTGTTCAACAGAATGTTTATACAAAAGTAATTGGGGAAATGCATCAGAAAAAATAAACCAATTGGCTCGTTCGTACGTCATAAATAAGTAGTCTAGCATTCGACTAGAAAGAAGGTTTTGATACGTATGTGTCTTTAAATCAGTCATGTTCCACCCTGCATTTCGTGACACCATACTGGCTAGAAATGCCCATTCAATTTCTGGGAAATGCTGATAATAATCAAGATAGGCGATAGTTCGTGTTATATTATTCTGATTATGCTGTAAGGTCTTTTGTCGGATATCATTTATCAATTGATCCATTCTAAATCCTCTTTCTTAGAAAAGATTTTCTTTTTTCTTATCTTTTTTGCTAAAAGTTTGGTATGATACTGCTTGATAGGGGAGGATTTTATGCGTTATCCGAATGGAAGAAAAAAGACAAGATACAACAATCAACTCAAGCAGAGAAAAACAAATTTTGGAAAGCGTGGGATGACCCTCGAAAGCGAAATTAACGAGACGAATCTATATTACTTAGAAACGAATCGCGCTGTTGTCCATAAAAAGCCGACGCCAGTGCAAATTGTTCAAGTAGACTATCCCAAACGTAGTGCCGCAGTTATTCGCGAAGCCTATTTTAAGCAAGCATCAACAACTGACTACAATGGATTATATAAAGGAAAATATATTGATTTTGAGGCCAAAGAAACACGAAATCGAACCTCACTACCCTTAGCCAACATTCATCAACACCAGGTCGATCATATGAAGTCAGTCATAGAGCATGATGGCATTTGTTTTTTGATTATTCGTTTTAACCATCAAGGGGAGAGTTATTTATTACCTGCTGAACATTTCCTTGATTTTTGGAATCATCAATATGATGGCGGACGGAAATCCGTACCCTTAGAGTCCATTCAATCAAAGGGCTATAAAATACCCTTTAGTCTACAAGCAAAAGTTGATTATCTTAAAGTATTAGATCAGGTCTATTTATAGACGGGAGGAGATTACAATGGCAGAACAAGGCCAATCTCGCATGCAACGAAGGCAAGCAAAAAAATCAAGCAACAATAAAAAATCAAAAATAAACTGGAAAAAAATATGGATCGCATTCGCTATTATTGGTGCTATTTTATTTACTGGTGTTACCGGTACTTTTATCTATTATGTCTCAGGAGCACCAGAATTAGACGCTGCGAAATTATCCGATCCACTTTCTTCAAAAATTTACGACCGAGATGGGGAACTAATTGCTGATTTAGGTGCGCAGAAACGGACGAAAATTGAATATAGTGATATCCCACAAGTTTTAGAGGATGCCGTCATTGCGACCGAGGATTCACGATTCCGTGATCATATTGGAATCGATTTTAGACGTATTCTAGCGGCCGTTTGGGCAAACGTAACAGAAGGATTTGGTGCACAGGGAGCAAGTACCATTTCTCAACAGGTTGTTAAAAATGCCTTTTTGGAATTCGACAAAACAATCAAACGTAAAGTTCAAGAACAATGGCTAGCTATTAAGCTTGAACAAAAATACTCTAAAAATGATATCTTGACCATGTATTTAAACAAAATTCACTATGGGAACTCTACCTATGGTGTGGCAAAAGCAGCAGAAGTATACTTTGGTAAAAAGAATCTAGATGACTTAACCTTACCTGAAGCGGCACTACTTGCTGGTATACCTCAGCTTCCAAATGTGTATGATCCCCTACAGCATCCAGACAATGCTGAAGAACGTAAGGATATTGTGTTAGACCTAATGGTTCAGCACGGGAAAATTACCGAAAAAGAAGCTGCTGAGGCGAAAGATGTAAAAGTAGAAGATATGGTCGTTGATAACTATAAGACGAATATTCCTTATAGTGATTTCTTAGAGCACGTTGTAAAAGAAGTCCAAAATGAATTAGGCGAGGACGTCGATATCTATCAGGATGGACTGAAAATATACACTACCTTAGATACCAATGCTCAAGAATATGTTGAATTATTACTGAGTGACAGTGAAGATAACCCAATTAAAGGCTTATACCCGGATGATCAATTAGAAACAGGGATTACGGTCTTAGACACCAAAACAGGTGAAGTACTTGCCATTGGTGGTGGTCGTAATGGAAAACCTGGTTTAGGCGCAGATTTTAACCATGCTATACAAGGTGGAAGTCAGCCTGGTTCTACGATGAAGCCATTGATTGACTATGGTCCATTGATCGAATACCAGCAAAAATCCACTTACTATCAGATTAATGATGAACCATATAACTATAGCCAAGGTAACAAGCAAGAGATTAAAAACTATGATCTAAGCCATACGGGATGGCAATCCATGCGCTATCATATTTATCGATCTCGAAATGTTCCTGCTCTAAAAGCACTTCAAGAAGTTGGCCTTGACCAAGCAGCACAGTTTGTGAAAGGACTCGGAATCCCGGTACCAGAAAGTGGAATTGTTGAGTCTGACTCAATTGGTGGCGGTCATATTCAGGTAAATCCTTTCCAAATGGCTGGGGCATTTTCTGCATTTGGTAATGGAGGTTTCTATAATGAACCACATACAGTCCGTAAAATTGAGTATAGAAATAAGGTTGTTGAACTAAAACCAGAACCAACAGTAGCTATGAAGGATTATACAGCTTATATGATTACTGACATGTTAAAAGACGTAGTAACCTCATATGGTACTGGTGGAAATGCTGCTGTCTCAGGACTACCTATCGCGGGTAAAACAGGAACGACAAATGATGATAAAGACTCCTGGTTTACAGGTTATACAACGAACTTTACAATATCGGTTTGGACTGGTTACTCTCAAGAGGAGAAACCGATTGAAGGCAATGGAAAGGCTATTCCGCAAAGTATGTTTAGACATGTGATGCAGCATATTTCTAAAGGAGTAGAAACGAAAGACTTTGCAAAACCTGACTCTGTTGTAGAAGTTGGCGTTGAAAAAGGCACTCGACCAGCAAAACTACCAAGTGAATATACACCAGATGACGAAATTGCTTATGAACTATTTGTAAAAGGACATGAACCAGAGAAAACATCTGAAAAATACGATCAAATTGACCCAATCGAAAATCTTCAAGCAGAATATAACGAAAAAGAAACTGCAGTCAACTTGAGCTGGGATCATAAATCTGAAAACGACAAAATTAAATACGAAGTCAAAGCTGGGTTTGAAAATTCAGATCTAACGACAATTACAACGACCGATAAACGTAAGGTGAAGGTTACACAAATTGAACCTGGTCATAATTATGTATTTGAAGTGACCGCTGTGGATTCCGAAGACCCGGAAAACAATCGAAGTGAATCTGTGAGAGTAAAAATTGAAGTTCCTGAAGAGGAAACGGAGCCAGATGACCTGTTGCCTGGTGAAGGGGAAAACGAAAACGAGAATCCTGAAGAAGATGATGAGAACTCTGAAAATAACGACGGAAGTCCTGAAGATGAGGGCAGGAACCCCGGTGAAAACGGCGGAGAACCTGGAGATGATGATGAAAACCCCGATAATAACAACGGAAGTCCTGAAGGTGAAACGCCCAATAATAACAACGGAGGCCCTGAAGATGAGGGTGAAGCGCCCGATGAGGGTGGCGCTGCAGGTAATATATTAGAACGTCAGGCAGGATAGCCAAGATAAAAAGCCAGACCCAAATGGGTCTGGCTTATTTTTTGGCCGCCTTTTTCATTCGTTTCTGACCTTCTCGACAAATATCTAACAGCGGGCATATTTCACATTGTGGATTTTGTGCCTTACAGTGATAACGGCCAAAGAAAATCATGCGATGATGTGTATCTCCCCACTCATCCTCTGGAACCTTTCGCATTAACGTTTTTTCAACCTCTAATACTGAATCTTTCCACCTACAAATACCTAGGCGCTTGGAAACTCGTTCTACGTGGGTATCTACTGCGATAGCTGGCTTTCCGAAAGCAACAGATACGACCACATTTGCAGTTTTTCTGCCTACGCCTGGTAAATCCACTAGTTGTCCATGTTCATCAGGAACCTGTCCATCATATTTTTCAATTAAAATTTCACAGAGCTTACGAATATTTTTGGATTTATTACGATATAGTCCAATTCTCCGGATATCATTTTGAAGCTCCTCCAACGAAACGGCTAGGTAATCCTCAGGTGTTTTATATTTCTGGAATAGATCCTTTGTCACCTTATTGACAAGTGCATCTGTACATTGCGCCGATAACACAACCGCAATTAATAATTCAAATGGATTTGTATGAGTCAATTCACATTCTGCCTCTGGAAACATTTCATCCAATGTGTCCAAAACACGTCTTATTTGCTTTTGATTTAACACGACCTTTCTCCTCCCTATTCTCCTTCTTCATCCAGCCAATTATAATAGACAGAAGTGTCACGTTTTTCTTTTTTCGGTTGGCCTGGTTTCACATTCTGTCTAAAGGATTGACTTACTTTACGAGCGTCCTCTACGGTTTTTACTCCCTTTTTTGTCCATTCAATTAAAATTCGATCAACATACCGAAAATTTAATTTTCCCATTAAGACAGCTTCACGTAGAGCTGCTTTAATAAGTGCTGGTACAAGTCGATCATCGTCCAGCCAGTGGTTTATAGTTTCAATTTCAATTGGGGACAAAGCTCGTCCAAATTCCTGTTCAAACAAGAGAAATAAATTCCCCTCATTTTCTGCGTGCTCTTCTATTTGCTCTGTGTTATATAGTTTTTTCCATAACGGCTCCAGAGAGTACCATTCATTGATAATATGGTCCTCCTGATATTGCTCAATTTTTAAGAAGCCATTTTTCATCAGTTTTTTCAGGGATTGTGCCACCTCATGCTCCTTCAAACTCATATATTGGCTAATATCCTGAATCGATGGCAAACGGCTTCCTTCAGACTGAAGACGATATATTTGTAAAATGACAGCAAGTTCATTTTCGTTTAATCCCAATGATTGATACTGTAATAAAATACTTTTTGGTAATGTCATTTGATCAAACAGTAATTGATGATAAAAAAACGATTTGTCTGGCATTATAATCCCACCTTAAAAACCATTATAACATCAAGTGTTGTCGAATCGTGCATGAAACGCATTTGGGAAGTAAAAAGCTCCCCATTCAGGGAGCTTTCACCATTATGGATATAAGCGATTTAACAAACGAGGGAATGGAATTGTTTCACGAACATGCTCAATTCCTGCAATCCATGCCACAGTTCTTTCAAGTCCTAATCCAAAGCCAGAGTGTGGCACACTACCATACTTTCTAAGCTCTAAATACCATTCATAGGCTTCACCAGATAATCCGTGCTCTTCATAGCGCTGTGCCATTAGGTCTAGATCATCAATACGCTGTGAGCCTCCAATGATTTCCCCATAGCCTTCAGGTGCGATTAAGTCTGCACATAATACTACATCAGGGTTATCTGGGTCAGGCTGCATATAAAAAGCTTTTAATTTCGTTGGATAGTGCGTAATAAACACAGGCTTGTCATAGCTTTCTGCAATTGCTGTTTCGTGTGGAGCACCAAAGTCATCTCCCCATTCGACATCATCAAAGCCTTGTTCCTTTAAGAAGGCTAAAGCTTCGTCATATGTAATGCGAGGGAATGGTGCTTTAATTTTCTCAAGCTTTGATGTATCTCGTTCAAGTGTATTAAGCTCAAGCTTACAATTTTCCAATACTGATTGAACAACGTAAGAAACGTATTGCTCCTGTAGCTGTAAGCTCTCTTCATGGTCCATAAAGGCCATTTCTGGTTCAATCATCCAAAATTCAATTAAATGACGTCTTGTTTTGGACTTTTCCGCTCTAAAGGTTGGTCCAAAGGAAAAGACCTTTCCTAATGCCATCGCAGCGGCTTCCATGTAGAGCTGTCCACTTTGAGATAGGTAAGCATCCTCATCAAAATACTTTGTATGGAACAGCTCTGTTGTACCTTCTGCTGAAGCTCCTGTTAGAATAGGTGGATCAACCTTTACAAATCCTTGGTTATTATAAAATTCATAGGTCGAACGAATAATTTCATTACGAATTTTCATAATGGCATGCTGTTTTTTGGAACGTAGCCATAGATGTCTATGATCCATTAAAAATTCTGTTCCATGATTTTTTGGTGTGATTGGATAGTCTATCGCCTCATGAATCAATTCTAAATCTGTAACCTGAATTTCATAACCTAAAGGTGACCTTTCATCTTCCTTCACTACTCCAGTAACATATAAAGATGATTCTTGGGTTAGTTGCTTTTTGGCTAAATCAAATACACTTTCATCAACATCTGCCTTAACCACAACGCCTTGAATAAAGCCAGTGCCATCACGTAATTGTAGAAAGGCAATCTTTCCACTTGAACGCTTATTGGCTAGCCATCCCCCTATTTTCACTTCTTCTCCTACATGTTTATGAACTTGATTAATTGTTGTTTTCATAACCTTTCCTCCTGTTACGCTGTATGGTTCGCGATAAAACGTTTGATTCGTTTTGCCGCTTCTTCTAGCTGGTCTAATGATGTTGCATAGGAAAGACGAACGTTTTCATCTGCTCCAAAGCCTGATCCTGGGACTAAAGCGACTTTTTCTTCTTCCAATAACGCTTTTACCCAATCATCTACGTTGTTGAAACCGCAATTAGTTGCTGCCTCTTTTACGTTTGGAAACAAATAAAAAGCTCCCTTTGGCTTGACACAGCTAACACCAGGTAAATCTGTTACCCACTCATATAACTTATTTAGTCGTTCTTCAAATGCCTTTTTCATTGTTTCTACCTCTTCTTCTGATGAAGAGTATGCCTCTAAAGCCGCATATTGTGCAATTGAGGTTGGGTTTGATGTTGAGTGTGAAGCCAGGTTTGTCATTGCCTTAATAATAGCCTCATTTCCAGCAGCATATCCAATTCTCCAGCCTGTCATAGAATGAGATTTTGACACGCCATTGATTATGACTGTTTGATTCTTTAAATCCTCAGACAGCTGTGCAATGGACGTATGCTCCACATCACCGTAGATTAATTTTTCATAAATCTCATCAGAAACAATAAGAATGTTGTGACGAAGACATACATCACCGATTGCCTGCAGCTCATCTCTACTGTAAATTACACCAGTTGGATTACTTGGTGAGTTCAGGATGATAGCTTTTGTTTTATCGGTAATCGCTGCCTCAATTTGGTCTGGCGTTAATTTGAATTCATTGGATTCTTTTGCTTCAATAACAACTGGTTTACCTTGAGCTAATTTGATTTGCTCTGGATAACTGACCCAAAATGGTGCTGGAACTATCACTTCATCACCAGGATTTAATAATACTTGAAATAATGTATATAAGGCATGCTTAGCCCCAATAGTTACAATGACTTCGCTTTCCTTAAAGCTAAGCTGTTGGTCTCGTTTAAATTTAGCTTGTATCGCTTGCTTTAATTCGACCATTCCACCTGATGGGGTATATTTGGTTTTCCCCTCATCCATGGCCTTTTTAGCCGCATCTAAAATATGCTCTGGTGTATTAAAGTCAGGTTCACCTGCTCCTAATCCAATCACATCATGCCCCTCTTGCTTTAAGGCTTTTGCTTTTGCTGTAATGGCTAACGTACTAGAGGGGGTTAAGGCTTGAACTCGTTCAGCTAATTTCATTATTTAAGTTCCTCCTCTTACTTATTTTCTAAATTTAAATTGCTCGTATAGCTCTCCACTTTTAAATAAATATGATTCAAATACATATCGCTCATCTTCATTTCGGTAAACAATTTCCCATATGATATGCCCGTTATCGATTCCAGGTGTCACACTTATTAACTCACAAGACGGACAATTGGAGCGCCAGGAAGACGTGACTTCTTCTTCGGTGACACCATCACTCTCTTTGACGTATGTAATCTTCTCCTGATTTTCATCTTTAGCTTCATCTTTTAAAATGGGCACAAAGGCTATTCCCTTACTATCATCCTCAGATTGACCGAACACAACATCATAGGACTTTTCCCCATTATACCTTACTACTTCATCAACACTTTCAATTGGTGTATTTTGGATTGTTTTTTGTTTGGATGTGGAAAATGTTTCTTCTTTATCATCCATCGCGACCTGATAAATATAGATAAATGCAATAGCGATGAACAAGAAAAGGATTAAAAGAGCAATGCTGCCCCATTTTATTACCTTACGTTTGGTAGATGGTAAATACGGCTGTTTTTTCATCATTTTGATCCAACGATAACCCAAACATTAAATCCTTTTCTTTTAAGGTACGATTTAAACAATCCACAATTTTATAAAGGTCATCCGTTTTAGAAACACGAACCGTTGAGAGTGTTTCTACTTTATCTTGCACCATAGTTAACCTCCTAGACTTGCCTTCAAAACCGGAAATGAAAATTTTACCCAGTATATATAGATGGATGATTCGCAAACTAATGAATGTCTGAAACCTCCACGTTATATATTATAACAATAAATTTCAGTCGCAATAAACCAAAACCATGAAAACAGTAAAAAAACAATCACCCTAACCCATACCAAAATGAAAAGTCTTACCTTTAAACACCTTTTTCAATTATGTAAGGGTCGTGTTTACACAATGTAAACACGACCTTTTTTATGTTAGAACATAGAGCAGATGAAGGTCTTAACACAGTAACCTATGATTGTAGCTCATAATCCTCGGGTGTACAAATAATCTGGATCGTCCCTACTCGTTTTAAATGGTACACATCAATCCAAGATTCCCCAAGACGCTCAAGCAAGCCTGCATGAATATTGGGCTCCTTTAGATTATAAATAATCGCTATATGTGGGTCTAGTTGCGTTAAGAGCTCTTCACTTGGAAAATCCTTTGATGCATACTCAGGGATTTTAATCATTTCTGTTTGGTTAGGGTACTTTTTGATAACTTCTTCAATTTCTTCACTACCCTCTGACATAAAAACAAGAGAGTTCTTACCATACGTAATGTAAAGTGACATGATGTCTGAGTCTTCACTTACCTTTAGGGTTCTGAGTTGTAGTCCTGGACTCAGCTCATATGCCTTTTCCTTCTCCCACACAACTGACTCAACTGAATCACTCTGAATATTTACACATGGTTCTGAAGTTGGACTAATTACATTTGTTACATGAAATTGGTCAATGACTTGGTCTGCGTTCCCACAGGCCTGTTCTGTTTTATCGGTTAAAATCAAGTAATCCACTTTGTCTGTGATTTCTTTTATCTGATTCATTAGTTCTTCTTCACTTTCGTCAGAGCCTGTGTTAATTAAAATATTTTTATCGTTTCCGGTGGTAATAAGAAGTGATTCACCATCTGTTAGAGAAAAGAAGGTAAAGCTTACTTCATCCTCAGATAATCTGTCTTCAACGGCCATGGTTTGAGGATTATCCATTCCCCAAACAAGAATAAATATTAATGCAATTCCTAACGTTTTAAACTTCCCCATTTCAAGTCACATCCCATCTTCATCTTAAAAACACGTTTCAGTTTTACTCGTAAAGTGTATGGAAAGCATCAGGAATAGAATGTGCTACTACAGAGAAACTTATTAAAACCACTCATTAGCTTTTTTAAGTATATTTTCAGTATCTTCATAGCTAACTGGAACGGTTGGGATTGAATCCATAAAGTACTTCCCATATCTTGCCCTCATCAATCGTCCATCACAAACAAAAACAATTCCCCTGTCCTTACTGGAACGAATCAGACGCCCAAATCCTTGCTTAAAACGGATCACAGCATTAGGAAGCGCTAGGTCCATAAATGGATTTTTCCCTTGTTTTTTTAATAGCTCAGAACGTGCACTATAAACTGGATGGTTTGGTGGCTCGAATGGTAGCCTCACTATAACAACGGCAGATAAATCATCCCCTGGAATATCCACCCCTTCCCAAAAGGAGCTTGTCCCTAAGAGAATGGCTTTATTAAACGACTGAAAATTCTTCTGTAGCCGTGTTCGACTTCCACTGGAAACCCCTTGACCAATAATAATAAAATCATCCTGATCGGCTAAACCCTTTAACATTTGATAGGATTTTTTTAGCATTTGATACGAGGTGAAAAGCACAAGCATTCGTCCACTTGTCACTTTAGCCAGTTCGTATATGGAGTAGCTAATGGCCGATATAAAATCGTCCTCTTCTTCCTTTATATCTGGTAAATCATTAGGTAACAGCAATTGAACCTGTTCTTCATAAGAAAAAGGTGAAGGAATCTTTTGTGTTGTGACCTCCGATTGCTGTAATCCATTCCTGGCTAATATATAAGAAAAAGAATTTCGGACGGTTAGGGTGGCACTCGTCAGCACGATGCTTTCTTTTTCATCATAAAGCTTTTCCTTTAATAAAGGCCCTATCTCAATTGGTTCAGCGTATAAATAGACTGCATTTTTCGCACCATGTGCTTCAATTTCGATCCACTTAACCAATGTTTGATCCTTTTCAAATAAGAAAACTTTCAATTTTTGAATCAAGGACTCCAGCTGATCAGTTAATCTCATAATCTCTTCTTTTCGTTGTTCATCTTCTGCGGTTTCTTCTAATTTTTCCTGGTCTTGGTCAAGCTCCACTATTAAGTCCTTCAAACTAAAAATTAACCGGGAAGTTAAATCTCCAAGGTTTGTGCCCGTCTTCTCATCCAATTTGTCCAGCTCAAAAATCGATTGTATACGGCCAATATCATTGTAGGAAGTACCCCTGTTCCTTTGAAAACGAACAAAGTCAAATAAAAATCGAAATAGTACATCAGCTTTTTCCCTTGTTTCTGTCAGTAAGTTGACACGTTCAATATCCTGTTCAAACGTCTCTAACGCTGCCATATCATTCAATAAATATTGGATAGAAACATAGTCCAGCTGCATCCCAAAATGCTTGGAGGCAGTTTGATCTAAATGATGTGCCTCGTCAACCACTAGGAATTGGTACGAAGGTAGTAACTCATAATCATGGATAATGTCTGTACAGAGTAAAGCATGATTAGTAATAATTAAATTAGCCTTTTGCGCCCTTCTTTTTGCCCGTTGATAAAAGGTTCGAGAAAACCATGGCGACTTTGGATCCTGTACTTCTGCCTCTGCATTGATTTTCCGCCAAAAAATTTTACCGCTTGAAGGTAGTTGTAATTCATCTACATCACCAGTATGGGTTTCCATTAGCCAAATTAAAAGCATCGCCTTCGTTAAAATGACATCATAATTATCATCTAATGGCGAATTATTTAACTCAGTCACAAATCTTTTTAGACTTAAATAGTGGCTTTTCCCTTTCATTACAACGGCCTCAAAGGTATCTGGGAACAACCTTTTCATCAAAGGTATTTCCTGCTCTAATAGCTGAGTTTGCAGCTGTGTTGTATATGTACTAATGACAAGACGTTCTCCTTGTTGCATGGAAAAATATAAGCTTGGAAGCAAATAGGCTAGTGTTTTCCCTGTTCCTGTTTCAGCTTCAATAAGGGCATGGTTTTGCTCATGGAAGGCCCCATAGATCATTTCCGCCATATCCTTTTGACCTTCTCGGGGTTCATAATCCTCCATAGCCTGATGAAGTCCGCCTTCTGTTGAAAAAACATCGTCCATAAAGTCACCAAATGAGGATGTGATTTCACTTTTCACTCTATTATGCTGATGTTGTTTCTTTAAGGCTAGTCCGCGATAAATCTCAATTCCTTCATCCTGGTCAATCGAGTATCTTTTTTCCTCAGTCCACTCTGATAGTAATCCATACAAGTCACTTTTGAGTTTGGATTCGAGCTTAATTAATTGCTCTAATACTTCGATAGGAAGATTTTTTGCTTTATTTAACAATTTCAGCAAAATCTCTGCTGTTACATAAGCATCGGATAGGGCTCTGTGTGGATGCTGATGATTAATTTCAAAATATTCAGCGATCTGAGCTAATTTGTAACCGGGTGAACGCGGAGCCAGAATTCTAGCTAATTCGACTGTATCAATAACTTTTTCATGAAGCGGTGATAAGCCTACTGCCATTAAGGACTCATTTAAAAAACCTAGGTCAAACTGAACATGATGAGCGACAAAATAAGCACCCTCACACAATGCCTTAATGTGTTCAGCCACTTCATGAAAGGATGGGGCATGCTCCACTTCTTGAAATGTGATTCCGGTTAAATTAGAAATAAAAGTGGGTATTTCTTGGTTAGGATTTACATAGGTTGCATATTTTTCTTTGATTGTTCCGTCTTCAACAATGACAATTCCCACTTCAATTATTTGTGCACCTTTAGTAGGAGCTTGCCCTGTTGTCTCCAAATCAACTACAGCAAATTTCGTCATGTCTTCACCTTCTTTAAGTGGCCCTATCTATATTGGATATGTATCATTATATTATGTATACGCTCTTTTCTAAGAGTTTGTTGTTTTGACTTAAAAGATATAAAATGCGACGTAATTAGCTTTCTTTAATGTTGCTTAAGTTGTTCTGATGAATATTGAGTGCATGCAAACCGTTCCGGCAGAATACTCCGCTTTCCATGGGCACGGCCTCAGCCTCCTCGGAAGCAAAGACCGCTTCCTGCGGGGTCTTCACCACGCTTCCTCCCATAGGAGTCTCCGTATTCTGCCT
>NZ_WJNH01000018.1 GCF_009649735.1 Salinibacillus xinjiangensis | reverse complement strand
GTCTTTGCTTCCGAGGAGGCTGAGGCCGTGCCCATGGAAAGCGGAGTATTCTGCCGGAACGGTTTGCATGCACTCAATATTCATCAGAACAACTTAAGGAACATTAAAGAAAGCTAATTACGTCGCATTTTATATCTTTTTAGTCATAAACACCATTACATTAGAAAATAGCCAATTATTAAAAAGTACAAGAAAAGCGGAACGGCCTAAAAAGGAGAAGAGGAACAATGAGTTTACAGCCTTTAGCATATCGAATGAGACCTCAAAATATTGACGAAATCATTGGACAAAAGCATTTAGTTGGACACGGAAAAATGATTAGACGCATGGTGGAAGCCAACCGACTATCCTCCTTAATATTATTTGGACCACCAGGAACAGGCAAAACTAGTATGGCAACAGCCATTGCCAAAAGTCTAGACTTTCCATATAAACAACTAAATGCAGTTGTAGATAAGAAAAAGGATATGGAAATTGCAGTTGAAGAAGCAAAATTCTCTGGTAAATTGATCTTAATCTTAGATGAAGTTCATCGATTAGATAAAGGTAAACAGGATTTTTTACTCCCCCATTTAGAAAGCAATCTAATTACGTTAATAGGGTGTACAACTAGTAATCCATATCACTCTATTAATCCGGCGATACGTAGCCGTTGTCATTTATTTGAGTTATATCCACTTGGTGCTGAAGATGTGAAAGATGGATTGGTTAATGCACTGCAGGATGAAAATATGGGGATGGGTTCCTATCAGACATCAATTACCGATGACGCCATTAACCATTTTGCCTTTGCAGCAAATGGAGATTTACGTTCAGCCCTAAATGGATTGGAGTTAGCCATTACATCTACTCCCAAAAATAGTGAAGGAATCATTGAGATTGATTTAGATACGGCTGAAGAATGTATGCAGAAAAAAAGCTTTACACATGATAAAGACGGTGATGGACATTATGATGTGCTTTCCGCCTTTCAGAAATCCATTCGAGGCAGCGATGTAAATGCAGCCCTCCACTATTTAGGACGATTAATAGAAGCCGGTGATTTGGATAGTATTGGCCGCAGATTAGTGGTTTGCGCCTACGAGGATATTGGACTAGCCAATCCACAAGCCGGCCCAAGAGCACTATCTGCTGTTCAAGCTGCTGAGCGAATTGGTTTTCCTGAGGCGAGAATTCCGTTATCTGTTTCAGTAGTAGAGTTATGCCTATCTCCTAAATCGAACACAGCCTATAAAGCATTAGATGAGGCATTACACGATATTCGGAATGGCAAAAGTGGCGAAATTCCTAAGCATTTAAAGGATGCACACTACCAAGGAGCGAAAAAGCTCGGACGTGGTTTGGAGTATAAATATCCACATAACTATGAGGGTGGATGGGTTCAACAGCAATATTTACCCGACTCTATTAAAGATAGCAGCTATTATCAACCAAAGGATACAGGAAAATTTGAAGCATCTCTAAAACAAGTATATGAAAAAATTAACAGAAAAAAATAGAAAATCCTACTAAATAGAGTATAAACTCCTCTTTTATTGAACAGAATAGAAACAAACAAGGACAAACTATGAATGATTGACATAAAAGAGGAGTGAATGAGAATGGCAAAAGTAAGACAAGATGCTTGGTCCCATGAGGATGATTTACTTTTAGCAGAAACTGTTTTACGTCATATTCGTGAAGGTAGTACACAATTAAATGCTTTTGAAGAAGTAGGTGACAAGCTAAATAGAACGGCTGCAGCCTGTGGTTTTCGCTGGAATGCAGAAGTAAGACGACGGTACGAAAAAGCAATCGAAATCGCCAAACGTCAACGTAAAGAAAAGAAACGCGCAATGGCACAGCAGAAAAAACTGCAGCAGCCTACCGCACAGTCATATCAGCCTTCTACTAGAGAAGTAGTTACACAAACAGCACCAGTTCAACAGGAAACAACTGTTACAGAAACAAGCTTTACAGAGCCTGTAGCAAAATCTGTTTCATCTATTGACGACATTATTCTATATTTACAAGAATTTAAATCTAATTTTGAATCTAACTATCACAGTCAAGCAAAATTAGATCAATTAGAACAAGAGAATGATACATTAAAAGCAGAAAATGAAAAACTAGAAAAACAACTTGCAAAAGTAGAAAAAGAGTATGAAACCATGCAAGAGGATTATCAAGTCTTAATGTCTATTATGGATCGTGCTCGTAAAATGGTTGTCTTTGACGATGACTCGGAATCTTCAAAAGCCTTCCGTATGGAAAAGAACGGAAATCTACAACAGGTTGCTAGATAATACAAAAGCGTTACCTTTCAGCAAGAAGGGTAACGCTTTTGTTAGTCTTATGTATGGCCTCATCACAAATGATCCCTCTTGGATTTATTTTTGGTTTTCCTACTTCGATCTTTGCTTAAGGTCTCACCTTGGTATTCGGTGGTGATTCCCGTTCTTCTTAAACCAATTTTAAAGTAATCTTCATAGAGATCAATCCCTATAGCTTTTCGGCTATTTTGAATAGCTACGGATGCAGTGGTAAAGGAACCAGAAAAGGGGTCCAGCACAATATCTCCTTCGTTGCTTGAAGCCAGAATGATTCGTTCTAGCAAGGCTTCAGGTTTTTGAGTAGGATGATTTTCATACTCATCCATCTTATATCTCACCCGTGCAAAGTGCCAAACATTTCCTGGTACTTTTTTTGTATTGTAGGGCTGAGGAGGTGTCTTTCGATAATCGATAAGCTTTCTTGTCGCCCCTGTTTTTGCTTCAACCATAATCTCTTCATGATTAAAGGTATAGTTATTTTTAGGGCCCTTATTCGCCATGATAATGGGCTCATAGAGGGAACCATATATTTTCTTCGATTGAACGCCGGAGCTATCATACGTCCAAACAATTCTGGATAAAACATTATAATGTTCATTTACATAAATATCTAAATAAGGCATGAATTGGGTAGCTGTCATAAAATAAAACGTGCCTGTTGGTTTCAAAACACGAAAACACTCTTCAATCCATAATTTACACCAATCAATATATGCATACATGCTATCCCATTTATCATTGTTATTGCCAAAGTCTTTTCCTAGATTGTATGGAGGATCAGCAAATATGAGATCCACCGACTCAGGCTTCATGCTTTTTAAAACTTCTACTGCATTTCCTAACACAACCAAACTATTATCATTGCATTCATACGTGAATTCAGTTTGGTTAAATAACTCCTCCCACATGTAAACTGTCACCTACCAAATCTTATTCTTTCGCTTTTCCTATTGTACATGACACAGCCAAGAAATCCTATTGTCTTCCCCATTGCTATTATTCCTTTTTAATTTTTCCGAAAAAAATCACTATTTTGTATTGAATTAATATACCTTTTGTTGCATAATAATTCATACATAATCCAATACTGTTTCGATTTCAGTTAGAAAAGGGGAGAAATCATATGAATAAAGACAAAATTGTTTTAGCATACTCTGGAGGTTTAGATACCTCTGTTGCCATTAAATGGTTACAGGATAAATATAACTTCGATGTTATTGCGGTTGCATTAGATGTAGGTGAAGGAAAGGATCTAGAATTTGTAAAGGATAAAGCGCTCCAGGTTGGTGCCATTAAATCCTACGTTGTTGATGCCAAAGCTGCTTATGCAAAGGAATATGTACTTAAAGCATTACAGGCTAATCTATTATACGAAGGTAAATACCCACTTGTTTCTGCCCTATCTCGTCCACTTATTGCAAAGATTTTAGTGGAAATTGCGGAACAAGAAGATGCGGTTGCCGTTGCCCACGGCTGTACAGGAAAAGGAAATGACCAAGTACGCTTTGATGTCGCTTTTACGGCATTAAATCCAAACTTAAAAATCGTAGCTCCTGTTAGAGAGTGGGCAATGTCACGAGATGAAGAGATTGCCTATGCAAAGCAAAATAACATTCCGATTCCAGTTGATTTAGATAACCCTTATAGTGTAGATCAAAACCTTTGGGGACGCAGTAATGAATGTGGAATTTTAGAGAATCCTGCCGTAGAGCCTCCAAAGGATGCTTATGAGTTAACGGTTGACCCAGTGGATGCACCTAATGAACCTCAAACTATTGAAATTGAATTCCATAAGGGTGTTCCTGTTGCTATCGATGGCGAGTCATTACCTTTAGAAGAATTAATTTTAAACTTAAACAAAACAGCCGGAAAACATGGTGTCGGTCGTATAGATCATATCGAAAATCGTCTTGTTGGCATCAAGTCTCGTGAGGTGTATGAATGTCCAGCAGCTCTTACCTTAATTGCTGCACATCAAGAGCTTGAGGCTCTAACATTACCAAGAGAGGTTTCTCAGTTTAAACCAACAGTTGAGCAAAAGCTAGCTCAAACCGTTTATGACGGATTATGGTATTCTCCTTTAACAAGCGCCCTCAATTCCTTTATTGAAGATACTCAGCAGTATGTATCTGGTAAGGTAAAGGTAAAGCTCTATAAGGGGCAAGCACAGGTTATTGGTCGAGAATCAGATTACTCCTTATATGATGAGGGATTGGCTACCTATACACCAGGTGATGAATTTGATCATGAGGCAGCTTTAGGCTTTATTCAACTATGGGGCCTACCAACGAAGGTCTACTCTTCGGTTACGAAGGAATATGATAACAAGGACCTATCTAATTTAAAAATTGATAAAAAGGAAGCCGTGAAACAATGAAACTATGGGGTGGAAGATTTACGAAACCTACCAATGAACTTGTAGATGAATATACAGCATCAATAAAATTTGACAAACGCCTAGCTGAGCAAGATATAAAAGGTAGCCTTGCCCATGTAGAAATGCTGTCTGAAAATAACATTATATCCAAAGAAGATGCAGAGACCATCTCAAAAGGTTTAAAGACTGTTGCGGAAAAGATAAAAAACAATGAAGTCCACCTTAGTGAGGATCACGAAGATATTCATATGAATGTTGAGAAATTATTAATTGATGAGGTAGGACCTGTTGGAGGGAAACTTCATACAGGTCGGAGTCGTAACGACCAGGTAGCCTTGGATATGCGGATTTATACAAGGGAAGCTACTGTTCTAATTAGCCAGCTGCTTGTGGACGTACAGGAGTCACTGCTAGAACAGGCTAAGGCCAATTTGGATACCATTTTACCTGGCTACACTCACCTACAGCGTGCACAGCCAGTTAGATTTGCCCATCATTTAATGGCCTATGTGTTTATGTTTCAGCGTGATGTTGAAAGATTGTCAGATAGTTATAAACGTGTAAACCAATCCCCTTTGGGTGCTGGTGCGTTGGCTGGAACGACCTTCCCTATAGATCGTCAGTATGCGGCGGACCGGCTCCAATTCCAAGGAATTTGCCCAAACAGCTTAGATGCTGTTAGTGATCGAGATTTCGTTGTTGAATTTTTATCAAATTCATCCTTAATTTCGATGCACCTGTCAAGATTATGTGAGGAAATGGTGCAGTGGTCAAGTGCCGAATTTAATTTTATAGAGTTAGATGACGCCTTTTGTACAGGAAGCAGCATGATGCCGCAGAAAAAGAATCCAGACGTGGCGGAGCTTGTACGTGGAAAAACAGGAAGAGTATACGGTCATCTTATTAGTCTATTGACGATGTTAAAAGGGTTACCGTTAGCCTATAACAAGGATATGCAAGAGGACAAAGAAGGAATGTTTGATACCGTTGACACGTTAAAGGGAGCATTAGCGCTTTTCGCTCCAATGATTTCAACGATGAACGTAAAAAAAGAAAATATGTATCAAGCTGTTATCAAAGATTTCTCTAACGCGACAGATCTTGCTGACTACCTTGTTGCCAAGGATATTCCATTTCGTGAAGCTCATGCCATCGTAGGGGAAATCGTCCTTAACTGTATTCAACAAAATAAATATTTATTAGACCTACCTTTATCTGAGTTCCAACAGTATTCCGATTTTATTGAAAATGACATTTACGATGTACTTACGCCTGAGGCTGTAGTAGATGCGCGTGATGTCGTAGGAGCAACAGCAAAAAGTCGGGTAATAGAGCAATTTGAGCAAGCATCTCGACTTATTGAATTAAACAAAGAATGGATCAAAGTTCATGAATCCTAATCATGAGCTTTGATTATCTTTTTGATTCAGATGTATAAAAATTAATTAAAATGTATAAATATGTGTAACATTGTGGAAAGGGTGTACATGGAATGGCAGACAATATCGGTTATCTTACCTTAAGTACGGGGGATGTATTAACGGGAAAATGGTTGTATAAAACTTGTCCCTCACAGGGAGAAATGGTTTTTAACACGGCGATGACAGGCTATCAAGAGGTAATGACAGACCCATCTTATGCAGATCAAATTGTAACCATGACCTATCCTTTAATCGGAAATTACGGTATTAATGATCTAGACTATGAGAGCATAAAGCCTTATCTTTCAGGACTCATTATTTCATACCCATGCCCAACTCCAGATCACTATGAGTCTAAGTACACGTTATTGGACATGGTCAAAAAATATGAAATCCCTACCCTGTATGATATTGATACACGTGCATTAACCCGCATTATCCGTAAATCTGGTGAAGTGTATGGAAAAATTACAACAAACAAGAGAGATTTTCCAACAATGAAACAGGTTGACTCCAATATCGTTCAGAAGGTCTCTATTACAGAACCCTACACTTGGAAACCATCCAAACCGACTTATAAAAAATTAAGCGTTGTGGTGATGGATTTCGGTTTCAAGCATTCCATATCGAAAACGTTACATGATATGGGTTGTGAAGTAACCATTGTCCCATTCAACACTTCATTTCAGCAAATCAACAGTCTTCATCCAGATGCAGTCGTATTATCAAATGGACCAGGAAACCCAAAAGATTTAAAGGGTTTATTCCCAACCCTTAAACAAATTACCAATCACTATCCTACTTTAGGAATTTGTTTAGGTCATCAATTAATCGCCCTCGCACATGGAGGTGAGACGAAACGACTCCCATATGGGCACCGAGGCAGCAACCATCCTGTAAAAGACTTAATAACTGGAAAGGTATTCATTACCTCGCAAAACCACGGTTATGTAGTGGAGTCTGAGTCCTTACATGCTCAAGAATGGAAAGTTTCTCATATCAATGTGAATGATCAGTCTGTAGAAGGCATGGTTCATCACAGTAAGCCAATTATGGCCGTTCAATTTCATCCTGAGGCCCATCCAGGTCCAATGGATTCATTCTACATTTTCTCACAATTTATGAAGCTGATTTCGACGACTAAAGGGGAGAAACAACATGCTTAGTAATCATGCCATTCAAAAGGTATTAGTTATTGGCTCAGGTCCTATTGTAATCGGGCAAGCAGCTGAATTTGATTATGCGGGTACACAGGCTTGTTTAGCCCTAAAAGAAGAAGGTATAGAGGTCGTGTTAGTCAATAACAACCCAGCAACCATTATGACGGATCCACATATAGCTGATCACGTTTATTTAGAACCACTTACATGTGAATCTGTAACACACATTATTGAAAAGGAACGACCTGATGGACTACTTGCTACGCTCGGGGGGCAAACAGGATTAAATTTGGCACTATCCTTAACCGAAGCAGGTGTATTAAACCGATACAATGTAGAGCTTTTAGGTACTCCACTTGATTCTATTCAAAAGGGTGAGGACCGAGATAAATTTAAATCGATGATGGTCGAAATTGAAGAACCTATTGCCGAAAGTATTTCAACTGACTCTATTAGTGAAGCTGTTACATTTGCAACCTCTAGTGGCTACCCCATTATGATCCGTCCCGCTTATACATTAGGTGGCGCTGGCGGAGGTATCGCAAAGAATGAAGAAGAACTGAAAGGTATCGTCAAGCAAGGCATTCAGTTAAGTCCTATTAATCAAGTATTAATTGAACAAAGTGTAAAGGGCTGGAAAGAAATCGAATTTGAGGTGATGCGGGATGCAAATGATACCTGCATCATTATTTGTAGCATGGAAAACATTGACCCTGTTGGTGTTCATACGGGGGATAGTATGGTCGTGGCCCCAGCCCAGACCTTGACTGACAGGCAATACCAGATGTTAAGAACTACTTCTTGTAAAGTGATTCGAGAGCTTGGGGTTGTGGGAGGATGCAATATACAATTTGCCGTTGATCCTGATAGTGATGGCTATGTCATTATTGAGGTCAATCCAAGGGTCAGCCGTTCCAGTGCTTTGGCTTCTAAAGCAACTGGATACCCAATTGCAAGTATAGCAGCTAAGCTTGCCCTTGGTTTCCATTTAGATGAAGTCATCAACCCAATAACAGGGAATACGTATGCAAGTTTTGAACCGGCTATTGATTATGTTGCGGTTAAACTTCCTCGTTTTCCTTTTGATAAATTCCCACATGCAGACAGGAATTTAGGTACACAAATGCAAGCGACCGGTGAAGTGATGGCCATAGCTCGTAATATTCCAGCTGGGATTTTGAAAGCTATACGATCGCTTGAAATTGGGCTCGATTATTTATACTTGCCTACCTTATCTACCTGGTCTGACCAAAAGCTACTAGACGAACTAAAATACGCAACAGATGAAAGGATTTTTTTATTAGGTGAAGCTTTACGGAGAGGTTATACAGTTGATGAGTTACATCGTATAACAGAAATTCATACATTTTTCCTTAATGAGATTTCCACCATTATTCAAGTTGAAAAACGCTACAAGCAAAAGGATTGGAAGACAATTAACCCTGAGGATTGGGGTATGGTAAAGCAGCTTGGCTTTTCGAATCATACATTAGCAGAGTTTCTCGGGATTGACGAAAAAATAGTTGAAAACGAACTTAAAAAGCTGACACTTGCCCCGTCCTACAAAATCGTCGATACATGTGCAGCTGAGTTTTCAGCAGACACTCCCTATTATTACAGTTCGTGGAATGAATTCGATGAAGTAGAGACATTAACTGCACCAAAAAAGACACTGGTCATTGGTTCGGGTCCAATTCGAATTGGGCAAGGCATCGAATTTGATTATTGCTCCGTTCAAGCCGCCTTATCCTTAAAACAACAGGGAATCTATTCTGTCGTTATGAATAATAATCCAGAAACGGTAAGTACGGACTTTAATACAGCGGACCACCTATACTTTGAGCCACTCACAGAAGAGGATGTGCTCCATGTTATTGAAAAGGAATATATAGAGAGTGTACTCGTTCAATTTGGTGGTCAAACGGCTATTAACCTAGCTGAAGGCTTACACAAAAAGGGAGTTAAAGTAGCTGGAACCAGTATTCAAGCCATCAATCAAGCTGAGGATAGAGATGAGTTTTACCAACTACTAGCCGAACTAAATATTCCGCACATACCAGGTGAGACCGTTTCAAGCTTTGAGGATTCAACTCATGTTGGGAGCCAATTAGGTTATCCCCTACTCATACGTCCATCCTATGTCATTGGCGGCCAAGGAATGGCTGTAATTGAGAATTCTACAAAGCTAGAACAATATTTACGTAATCTCCAAAGTGAAACGACGAATTCGAAAATCTTTCCGTTATTAATGGATCGGTTTATTCAAGGAAAGGAAGTTGAAATTGACGCAGTTTGTGATGGAGAGGACATATTGATCCCAGGTATATTTGAGCATATTGAACGGGCAGGGGTCCATTCAGGAGACAGTATAGCAGTATTCCCGGCACCTTCCTTAACCACATCACAAAAAGAAAGAATAAAGACCTATACGGAGAAAATATCTAAAAAGCTCAATGTACAAGGTTTAATGAATATTCAATTTGTTATTAGTGAGGAACATGACCAAGTATACGTATTGGAGGTCAATCCAAGAGCATCAAGAACCGTACCCATCTGTAGCAAAGTTACCGGAATCCCGCTCATTGACATAGCCACTAAAGTTCAAATGGGCGAGTCGTTGGCATCTCAACATTATCCTTTAGGTTTACATGAGGATATCCCATTTTACGCTGTGAAAATGCCAATCTTTTCAACACAAAAGCTTAAGGGTGTAGATACGTTCACAGGTCCAGACATGAAATCGACTGGAGAAGCCATTGGACTTGGTTCAACTGTTGGTAAAGCAATGGTTAAAGCCTTTCAATGGAGCGAAAATAGCTATCAGCATATCACAGCCAGAGACCAAATCTTTATATCTACTAGAGATGTGTCACCTACCGAATGGCAAAATCTATGTACAACGCTGTCTAAATTAGAGGCAAAAATCGTTGCGACTCAAACTACATCTGAATTACTAGAAAAAGAAGGGGTAACGGTGACAGAAATCATTACAATGGACGATGCCATTATTCGTTGTCAGAAGGATGATTTCAGCCTTATCTTTAGTAATCTAGAACATGATCCAAAGCATATCAAATTAAGAGAGCAAGCCTTGAAAACAGGAACGCACAGTTTTACAGCAATCGAAACATGTAATGCTTTTTTAAACGCCACCTTTGAAGCATTGGAAAAACCTAATTCCATTCAACACTATTTAAATCAAGTGAAAGAAAATGAGCAAATAAAGGAGAGTGTTTCCAAATGAATGACCCCATTCCAATTCATATGAAATCTAATTTAAAGGGAAAGGACTTTTTAACGCTACAAGATTTCTCAAGTAGTGAAATTCAATATTTATTAGAATTAGCTACAGATATTAAGCAAAAACAAAAGAAGGGAATCGTAGCCCAGCCACTAAAAGGAAAAACATTAGGCATGATTTTTGAGAAATCTTCAACAAGAACAAGGGTCTCTTTTGAGGTTGGAATTTATCAATTAGGTGGCATGGGACTGTTTTTAAGCTCAAATGATATTCAGTTAGGTAGAGGGGAAACCATTGAAGATACGGCTAAAATATTATCCGGATATTTAGATGGAATTATGATTCGAACCTTTTCACAAACCGATGTAGAAACATTAGCCAATCATGCAAATATCCCTGTCATTAATGGTTTAACAGACCTTTTCCACCCCTGCCAGGTACTAGCAGACTTACTCACTATACAGGAGCATAAAGGGTCACTAGAAGGTCAAAAGCTAGCTTATATTGGGGATGGCAATAATATGGCTCACTCCCTATTAATTGGATGCGCTAAGGTCGGTATGGATATTAGTATTGCTACACCAAAGGGATACGAACCTGACCTACAAATTTGTGAAGAAGCTAAATCCATTGCTTTAAATACCGGAAGTACAATTGAGATACTTGAAGATCCTAAACAGGCTGTAAAAAATGCTGATGTTATATATTCAGATGTGTGGGCAAGCATGGGGCAGGAAGAGGAACAAAAAATGCGAGAGCAGCAATTCCATTCATATCAAGTTAATCAGCAGCTAATCGAATTAGCGAAGAAAGATGTATCTTTTATGCATTGTCTACCGGCTCACCGCGGAGAAGAAGTAACAGTAGAGGTCATAGATGGTCCCCATTCTATTGTATTTGAGCAAGCGGAAAATCGTTTACATGCACAAAAAGGCTTAATGGTGGCTTTAATGGGATAGATTTATATATAGAAGGATACTATCAAAGACACAAAGTAAAAACCCCTTAGGATTAAAATCCCAAGGGGTTATTATTATGTACTGTGCAATCCCAATCGTGCCGTCATCCTTGTAACGTTTTGAACCCGCTCCCGGCAGGTGGGTGCCCTGTTTCATATTTTGTACTTCCACTCAGACATTTGGAGGCATGTACGCCGTATGAAAACTCCAGGCTCCCGTTTACGTTGTTGTTCGGTCAAAACTGATTGGTTATGACGAACACATCAGGATTGCTCTCAATTTCTTCTGTAATTGAATAATAGCATAATACATGACTCTGTTTCAAGGGGTTATATTATGGTTACATTACAAGGAATTAACAATTTAATTTCAACACTATTCTCTATGCTTTAGATTTAGTTCTTTAAGCTGGGCTTCATCTACTTCTGATGGTGCTTCCGTTAGTAGACAAGATGCCGATGCTGTTTTCGGGAACAAGATTGTGTCTCTTAGATTATTTCGACCCGCTAATAGCATAATGAATCGGTCAAATCCGAGAGCGATACCTCCATGTGGTGGAGCACCAAACTCTAATGCTTCCATCAAGAAACCAAATTGCTCATTCGCTTCTTCCTTTGAAAATCCAAGCGCTTCAAACATTTTCTCTTGTAATTCTTTTTCATGGATACGTAGGGATCCTCCACCTAGTTCATATCCATTTAAAACGAGGTCATATGCCTCTGCCTTAATTTGATCAGGTGCTGTATGGAACTTCTCAAGCGCTCCTGGTGATGGCATCGTAAATGGATGATGTGCGGCAAAATAACGTCCAGATTCTTCGTCATATTCAAGTAATGGCCAGTCCGTTATCCAAAGGAAATTAAATTTAGACTCATCAATTAATCCTAATTCCTTTCCTAACTTCAAGCGTAAAGCACCAAGACTTTCATAAACAACCTTAGTTTTGTCTGCAACAAATAATAGTAAGTCCCCATCTTCAACAGACATTAACGATTGAATATCCTCAACCTCTTGCTCTGTTAAAAACTTAGAAATAGGACCTGTTAATTGACCTTCCTCTGCCTTTAACCAAGCAAGGCCTTTAGCTCCATAAATTTTCACAAACTCGGTTAACTGATCAATGTTTTTACGAGAGAAATCTTTAGCACTCCCCTTTACATTCAGTCCACTTACCTTGCCACCAGATTCAACTGCTCCACTAAACACTTTAAAGCCTGAATCCTTCACAATTTCAGAAACGTTTACTAATTCCATCGCAAAACGTGTATCCGGTTTGTCTGAGCCATAGCGCTCCATTGCCTCATCGTATTTCATGCGTGGGAACGGTGTTGTAACATCCAATCCCTTCACTTCCTCCATGACCTTCTTCATCATTCTTTCCATCATTTCTATGATGTCGTCCTTTGTCATAAAGGATGTTTCAATATCAATTTGAGTAAATTCTGGTTGGCGGTCGGCACGCAAGTCCTCATCACGGAAACAACGTGCAATCTGATAATATTTTTCAAATCCACCTACCATTAAGAGCTGTTTAAACAGCTGTGGCGATTGAGGAAGTGCATAAAATTCCCCAGGATGAACCCGACTTGGTACTAAATAGTCCCTAGCACCTTCTGGCGTGCTTTTTGTTAGCATCGGTGTTTCCATTTCTAAAAAGTCTTCCTCATTTAAGAAGTTCCGAATTGCCTGCGTCGTACGGTGACGTAATTTGAACGTTTCTTGCATTGGTTTTCTTCTTAAATCTAAATATCGATACTTTAAGCGAATTTCCTCTGTTGTATCGAGGTTATCCTGAATACCAAAAGGAGGGGTTTCGGACTTATTCAAAATGGTCAGCTCTTCTGCTTCTACCTCAAGCTTACCTGTAGTCATATTTTCATTGATAGTGCTTTCTTCTCTAGCTACCACTTTTCCCTTCACTTCTAAAACAAATTCACTACGAACCGATTCAGCTTTTTTGAGGGCATCTTGACTAATAGCTGGGTTAAAAACGATTTGTACTAAACCTGATACATCACGTAAGTCAATAAAGATGAGACCACCTAGATCACGACGCTTCTGTACCCAACCCTTCAATAAAACCTGTTCACCAATTCGTTCCTCAGTTAACTTGCCACAATACGAACGTTCGCTCATATTACTCACCCTCCCTAGTCATCTTTTGTAAGTATGGAACAATTTCATCAATTGGCTGATCACTTTGTTCTCCTGTTTCCATGTGTTTAACAGTTACTTTACCAGCATTAAGTTCATCTTCTCCTATAACAATCACAAAACGAGACTTTAAGCGATCTGCAGCCTTGAATTGGGCTTTCATTTTTTTGTCCATATAATCCATGTCTACTTGAATACCGGCATTGCGAAGATCATATAAAAGTCTTACAGCCTCTTGTTTTGGTTCATCGCCTAAGGCAACCAAATAGCAATCCAGTGATTCCTCTATTGGCAATGTGAGATTTTCCGCCTCAAGTGCCAGTAACAGGCGTTCAATACTAAGTGCAAATCCAATACCCGGTGTCTCTGGTCCACCTAGCTCTTCAACGAGTCCATTATAGCGTCCTCCACCCGATAGTGTTGTAATGGCACCAAAGCCCTCAGCATCACTCATAATTTCAAATGCTGTATGGTTATAATAATCTAAACCTCGCACAAGGTTTGCATCCACCTCATAATCAATTCCCATTTTGTCTAAATAAGCTTTTACTTGTTCAAAATATTGACGGGAATAATCATTTAAATAATCCAAGATAGATGGGGCCGATTCCATTGCAGGATGATCCTTATCCTTCTTACAATCAAGCACCCGTAAAGGATTCTTTTCTAATCGGTTTTGACAATCAGAACAAAGCTCATCCTTGTGAGGAGAAAAGTGATCAATTAGTGCATTGCGGTGATTGGTACGACTTTCCATATCTCCTAAGCTATTCAACACTAGACGTAGCGATTTAAGACCTAATGTTTTATAGCAGTCAAGTGCAAAAGCCATTACTTCTGCGTCGATAGCTGGATCTGCACTTCCTAAGGCTTCAATACCAAATTGGACAAACTGACGTGTACGCCCTTTTTGTGGTCGCTCATAGCGGAACATGGGACCAAAATAACAAAGCTTTGTCGGCTGTTGTGGCAAACCGAACATTTTATGTTGAACATAAGACCGAACAACAGAAGCAGTTCCCTCTGGTCTTAATGTTAAACTTCTTCCACCTCGGTCAGTGAAAGTATACATTTCTTTTTGCACAATATCCGTAGTATCTCCAACACCTCTTTGAAACAGTTCAGTACTCTCAAACACAGGTGTTCGAATTTCCTGATAGTTATAAACATTAGCTAATTCTTGTAATTTTGCTTCAACATACTGCCACTTTTTCGCTTGTTCAGGCAATATATCTTCCGTACCACGTGGAACTTTAATCATCACACGTTCCTCCTTCTTCTGTTGTATGTAACCCTTTTTAAATATAAAAAATCCCGTCCCTTTAAACGAAAAGGGACGGGATTAACCCGCGTTGCCACCCTAAGTTGAAACAAGATATGTTTCCACTCAATACATTAACGCATGCGAACGTCCATCATCTACTAAGTTTTCTGTTCGATGTGGAACCTCTGGAATGTCTTTCATTAAGTCACTATGCAGAAATGTTTTCAGCCTACGACATTTCCTCTCTTTTACACGTGTTTCTTAACTACTCTTTCCTTCATAGGTTTTCCCGATTTGGTTTTTGAATTGATTATTACTATAATGTTGTCAGTACAAAATGTCAAGAACGATTTAACTTTTCCTTTAAGTTTTTTACATCTTTTAACGATAACCCAAATTCTTGAGCTAGTTCCATTGAAGATTGATCCTTTTCGGAATCCATAAACTGGTGAAAATCAATATTAAAAACATCCTGTTGTGATAAAGCCATGGCATTTCTTTTTCCATTCGTTCTCACACTTTGACCCTCCTCTAATCAAATCTAAATCCTTGTTTATAGCTTGTTCAAAAAGAGGGATTTTTTTTCAATAAAAACAGATTTTTTATGTCATACTATTATCCGATTTAACTTATAAATTCAGATAGTGTAAAATGGTTAAAGGTATTTTTATAGGACGCATGTTGTTTTGACAAAAAAAGATATAAAATACGACATAATTAAAACTTTAAGCCTGCCAAGTCGTTTAAATGATAAGTGCATGTTTATCGTTTCAGCAGAATTTTTCGCTCGTCATGAGGGGGGCATGACGACCGAAAATAACAGCAAGGAGCCAAAAACGGGTGTCATGAACGGTTCATGACGATCGTAGTTCTGTTTCTGCTGATATATCGCTTGTCATTAGTACCCGAATAACGCGTATTTCACTCTTTTCTTTTTACCTTGTACGTCATGAATACCTCTTTACGCGTGTATTAATTCAATGCTAAAGAACCGCAGCGCAACGGTGTTATGTCGCAGTTAATAACTAATGCAACATAAAAAAACAAAAACGTTTACGAAAACAGCCTTACAGAAAGAGGGAAGCTTGTGTTCAATAAAATCGTTAGCATGACAATCACTTTTATCGTCCTTATTAGTCTCTTACATAGTCCACTTACTGCTGTTACAAAAGGGATGGTAACTGCAGATAATGTTAATATTCGAAGTGGTCCGGGTTTGGATTACGAAGTCATTGGACAAGCTCAGATTAATAGCTCTGTTGATATTTTAGAGGAGTCCAGCGGATGGGTGAAAATTCATATCGGACAAATAGAGGGTTGGATGTCTAAAGAATTTATCAAGCAACAATCAAGTCCTTCACAACAAGCGAATACCATTCAGATTACAGTAGAAGATACCGAAGTGGATGTTCAAAAAGAACCAAGCCTTACAAGCGAAATCATAGGTAAGGTCCAATCTGGCGAAACGTATGAGCTGTTAGAAGAAAAGAATGCTTGGTACCAAATCCAGCTATCATCAGGTGATAAGGGCTGGATTAATCAATGGCTAGCTGAAAAAGTTGCAGGTGCTAACGCTACAGACTCCATCACTACTGTCTACGATCAAACTCATTTTCGTAGCGGACCATCTCTAAATCATGAGATTATCGAAATCACAGATAAAAATAAAACCTTTCAGGTGATTAGTAAGCAAGGGAATTGGTATGAAGTTGAACTTGATGGTCAAAATGTCTATGTAGAAGAATCCCTGGTTAGCGATGGAGAAGATGAAAAATCCAAAGAAAGTGATTCTTTATTAAAAAACAAACGAATTGTGATTGATGCCGGACATGGGGGTGCAGATACAGGTACAATCAGTGCCTCAGGTGACTATGAAAAGTTTATTACGACCAAAACAGCTCACTACCTGGCTAATAAGCTAGAGGCCTTAGGAGCAGTTCCGATTTTAACAAGGACCGATGTTCATACATTCCTTCCCCTTTCAACTAGGGTTGCCTATTCCAACGCCTATCAAGCTGATGCTTTTGTAAGCATTCATTATAACAGTGCGCCTCAATTTCCTAATGTACATGGGATTGGCACCTTTTACTATCACGATGCACATAAAGAGCTAGCTACCTTAATCCACGATGAGGTCATAAAGGCTACAGGCTTTAAGGATCGTCAAGTGAGGTTTGGAGACTTTTTAGTTATTCGTGAAAACAAACAACCCGCAGTGTTATTAGAATTAGGATTTTTATCAAATGATGAGGAAGAAAGAACGATCAATAGTTCATCCTTTCAGGAAAAAGCTACAAATGGTATTGTTCGAGGCTTACTAAAATATTTTGACTAAAAAAGGGGCTGTCATTTGACAGCCCCTTTTACAATTATTTCCGACCTACACTATCTAATATAAGCGTCACAGGCCCGTTATTGGTTAACGTTACATCCATCATAGCTCCAAATACACCTGTTTCTACTGTTACTCCCTTTGATTTAACGAGGGAATTAAACTTTTCATAAAGTTCATTTGCAGGTTCTGGTTTAGCTGCATTCATGAAATTAGGCCTTCTTCCTTTTCGTGTATCTCCATAAAGAGTGAATTGTGAAATGGATAGAATAGAGCCCTGTACATCTTTTAAGGATAAGTTCATTTTCTCATTTTCATCTTCAAAAATGCGTAGATTCACAATTTTTTCTGCTAAATACTCAGCATCAGACTCCTCGTCATCATGTGTGACGCCTAATAATACAACAAGTCCGGTTGCAATTCTTCCTGATTCTTGATTTTCCACTTTCACATGTGCTTGATTGACTTTTTGAACGACTGCTCTCATAACTGTTACTGCACCTTTCTTCTCACGGTATAAACATCAGAAATTTGTTTAATTCTATCCACAATTTTACGTAAATGGCTGATATTATGAATCGATATCGTGACATTAATCGTCGCCATTTGCTTTTGATCTGATTTTCCCGTTACAGCAGTAATACTTGTTTTGGATTCATTAATGGCCTGTAGAACCTCATTTAATAATCCATTACGATCATATCCGGTGATTTCAATGTCTACACTAAACTGCTTACCTTCATCACCAGCACTTTCCCAGTCGACCTCAAGGAGTCTACCTTTAATATCATCATTCTTAACATTTGGACAATCCTCTCGATGGACCGAAACGCCCCGTCCTTTTGTAATATAACCGACAATTTCATCACCAGGAACTGGGTTGCAGCATTTGGATAATCGGATTAAAAGGTTATCAACACCTTTAACCTTTACACCAGAGTCTGTTTTTCGCCGTCTAAAAGTAGAGCCAACCTCCTGCTTAGCTTCCTCTAGTGCATGTTCAAAGTTTTGAACCTTCTTTTGATTCCGAACCTTATCTGCTAAGCGATTGGCAATTTGTGCTGCTGTAATCCCTTGATATCCTACTGCTGCGTACATATCTTCTTCATTGTTGAAATTAAATTTCTCCCCTACCCTGGCTAAATTATTAGGTGTGAGAACTTCTTTTGCATCAATGTTTAAGTTTTCTAATTCTTTTTCAACCAGCTCTTTACCCTTACTGATGTTTTCATCACGTTTCTGTTTCTTAAAGAACTGTTTAATTTTGTTTTTGGCTTGTGAGGTCTTGGTGATTTTTAACCAGTCCCGGGATGGACCATAGGAATGCTTGGATGTCATAATTTCAATAATGTCGCCTGTTTTCAGCTGATAATCTAACGGCTCCATTTTGCCATTAATTTTTGATCCAATTGTTTTATTTCCGATTTCCGTATGAATACGATAAGCAAAATCAATCGGTACAGAACCCGATGGCAATTCGATAACATCACCCTTAGGCGTAAATACATACACCATATCTGAAAATAAATCCATTTTTAAGGTTTCCATGAATTCCTCTGCATCATGAGTCTCATTTTGCCATTCTAGTATCTCTCTAAACCAGGTTAGTTCATCTTCAAAGGATTTCTTTGTTTTCGTATTTACATGTTTACCCTCTTTGTAAGCCCAGTGAGCCGCTATCCCGAATTCTGCAATCTCGTGCATTTCCTTCGTACGAATTTGGACTTCAAGCGGTTCTCCTTTAGGACCAATTACGGTTGTGTGTAGAGATTGGTATAAGTTCGGTTTAGGCATGGCAATATAGTCTTTAAATCTACCTGGCATTGGCTTCCAACAGGTATGGATAATGCCTAATACTGCATAGCAATCCTTAATACTATTGACCATTACACGGACAGCTAATAAATCATAGATTTCATTAAATTGCTTGTTTTGCATAACCATTTTTCGATATATACTATACAAATGCTTAGGACGTCCTGATATATCTGCCTCAATTTGGACATCTTCTAGCTGCTTATTAATCTCGTCAATCACTTCATGAATATAGGATTCACGCTCATTACGCTTTTGTTTCATTAAATTGACGATGCGGTAATATTGCTGTGGATTTAAATATCGTAATGCAGTATCTTCTAATTCCCACTTGATGGTTGAAATCCCGAGTCGATGAGCGATTGGAGCAAAAATCTCCAATGTTTCATTGGCTATTCTCCGTTGTTTTTCCGATGGTAGATGCTTTAATGTGCGCATATTGTGAAGACGATCGGCAAGCTTAATTAAAATCACGCGGATGTCTTTTGCCATGGCAACAAACATCTTACGGTGGTTTTCAGCCTGTTGTTCTTCTTTTGATTTATATTTAATTTTCCCCAGTTTGGTTACCCCATCAACAAGCATGGCTACTTCTTCATTAAATTCTTTTTCTAAATCCTCTAGTGTTATTTCTGTATCCTCGACTACGTCATGTAAAAATCCGCAGGACACGGTTGCAGGGTCCATTTCTAAATCAACCAAAATACTCGCTACTTGAATTGGATGATTTATATATGGTTCACCAGATTTACGAAACTGGTCCCTATGTGCATTGTCTGCGAATTGATATGCACGCCGAATAAAGTCTACATCTTTCTCTGAAAGATATTTAGACGCTCCCTTTATAACCTCATCCGCTATTGTTATATTATCTCTAGACATGAAATCACCTTATATCTACCATACTAAATTTTTTATATGTTTTATTCATTATTATAGAAATTGTGCACGTTTGTAAAGTAAAAAAGGATAGAAATGGAGGAAAATTTGTACATTTCTGTCCAATCCATTCTAAACCTCTATATTAATACAAAGAGTACCCTTAATGAAGAGTACTCTTTCCGATATTAATACTGCATGAGTGTTAACACATTGTAGTCTTTTAGTTTATCTCGTCCGTGTAAATATGTTAATTCAATAAGGAAGGCACAACCAACTACAATACCACCTAATTCTTCAACAAGCTTGATTGTTGCTTCGATGGTACCCCCAGTAGCGAGTAAGTCATCTGTGATTAGAACTCTTTGTCCAGGTTTGATGGCATCCTTATGAATAGTTAACACATCTTTTCCATATTCCAAACCGTAATCAACTTTAATTACTTCCCGTGGTAACTTCCCTTCTTTTCGAACTGGTGCAAACCCAACCTCTAGGGCATAGGATACAGGGCAGCCAATAATAAACCCTCGTGCCTCAGGTCCAACCACTACATCAATTTCAAGATCACTGGCATAGGCAACAATTTCATCTACAGCTGATTTAAAAGCCTTCCCATTATCCATCAAAGTAGTAATATCTTTAAATTTAATTCCTTCTTTTGGCCAGTCATCAACAACTGTGATGTATTTTTTATAGTCCATGAATGACTTCCTCCTTCAATTGGCTCACCTGAATGTGACCATCTATCCAATTTTTCAATTCTTTATAGGTTGAAAAATACAACGTTTTTTCGACTTCTATTTGGCTAAGCTTTAGTTGATAGGTAGCTGATTCTGTCAAATCTCTTTTAGCCGGTTTTGTAACATAATGTAAAACTCTATCCTCTATTTTAACAAATTGCAACTCTAAAAACACTTTAATTATAAAATCCAGAAAGTCGAGTGACCAACCACGGGACTTGGCAAATGAATTTTTCTCCTGATTTAGGTCGAGCTTTCCCCGTTTCATCATCATGCCATAAAATGTTTTAAAGTGCGATCTCGTTGGCACTTGACTGAAAAAATTCTGTTGATTTGTTTTAAAATATGCGTAAATATTTTTCGGTTTAATCTGGCTTAAGACATCACTTAATTCCTGTAATGATGACGGTAGATCAAGCAACCATAAACCGGACACTTTATCCCACTCATGTTCTTGCCATTCATCTATATGAACACAGCTAAATTGCTCAAAGGCCCATGGTTCAACTAATGTAGAATCCCCAAAATATAAGCCCACATGTTCTTTCATATCTAAACCTTTTATCTGTTTAGCTACATGCTTTAAACCACGAAAATCGAACAGCTGCCATTCATTAACCTTAACATCTTTCAGCATAATTTGAAGCTTTTTTCGCCCGTTCCACTCATTTATCCCAAGTTCTCCTACCAAGGATAGTGCAGACTGTGGAGCAATTTTAGGAAAGAGGTCCCCCATCCCAAATCCAATGGCATCAAGTGAAACTGATTCTCTCTGAAAGTTCATTTTCAAATGGTTTTCTTTTGAACCAATTAATCTGATTTCACTAGGAGTTTGCTCATCTATTTGAAATAAAGGCTTCGGATTCGCCATTCCAAAAGGAGCTAATTGCTCGATTTCCTTGATTGTTTCTAGGGATATATCCTCAAGTTCAACCTTTTGATCGATGGATAGGACCGGCTGAAAATCTGCTTCTGTAAGTTTATCATTCGCTAATTTGTTAATTGCTGTTCGTAATTCATCTATCTTGTCCACTCCAACTGTCATCCCGGCTGCTTGTGAGTGTCCACCAAAAGCAATGAAAAGATGTTTAATTTCCATACAGTTCTCAAAAAGATTAAACGCATCAATACTTCGAGCCGAGCCTTTCGCTTCACCTTTTTCAGAATCAATACCAAGAACAATAGCGGGCTTATGATACATATTGCCAAGTCTAGATGCCACAATTCCTAGTACACCCGGATTCCAATCTTTTTTGGCAACAACTAACACTGCATCTTGCTCCATCTCTTGTTCTTGAATCATCTTTTTGGCTTCATTTGCTATTTCTGTTACCAACTGTTGCCTTTTTTGATTTAATTGTTGAACCTGTGCAGCGAACTCACGCGCCTGGTCTATATCACGCTCTAAAAGTAATTCAACTGCCAATGATGCATCCTGTAATCGACCAACTGCATTTAGTCTTGGGCCAATCCCGAAACCGATATTTTCTTCCGACACTTCGCCTGTTATCCCACACACTTCTTTTAGCATTTGAATTCCCGGACGTTGAGAGGAGGTTAAAAACTGTAGTCCATGAGCTACCATTACTCGGTTCTCGTCCTTTAATGGCACTAAATCAGCAACCGTTCCTATGGCAGCTAATTCAAGAAAATGCTTTGGTAATGTACCTAATAGCGCATGTGCAACTTTAAAAGCAACACCAACACCCGCAAGTTCATCAAATGGATAATCCTCGCATAGCTTTGGATGTATGATGGCATATGCATCTGGTAGTATTTCCTGTTGTTCGTGGTGATCGGTTATAATCAAATCCATGTCCAAATCTTTCGCGACCTTCGCTTCATCTACCGCTGCAATTCCTGTATCAACTGTCAAAATTAAAGAGACGCCAGCATCCTTAGCTTGTCTAAAGGCTGCCTCGTTTGGGCCATATCCTTCCGTAAAACGGTTCGGTATGTAAAAATCCACGACCGCCCCTTTTTCTCGTAAGGATTCTACTAGTAATGTTGTAGATGTTACACCATCTGCATCATAATCTCCAAATACTAAGATTCTTTCATTAGCCTCAATGGCTCTCTCTACTCTATCTTTTACTTTTTTCATGTCAGAAAATAAAAAGGGATCATGAAGATCCTCTAGTGAAGGTGATAAAAACTTTTTAGCTGTATTGGTATCACGAATTCCTCTTTGAAGTAAGAGGTCTTTCGTTACATTTGATATGGGTAAGTCAATGTCACACTCTATTTCCTGCTGTCGATTAGACTTCCATAGCGCTTTACTTTCTAACATATATTCACCCCTAACGAAACTATTATACTAGAGCTTGTTAGGGGGAGCAAATTGAATTTTGACATAAAAGATAGAAAATGTGACGTAGTTAAAACTTTTAAGAATCGTTCTGATGAATATTAGAGTGCATGCAAACCGTTCCGGAGGAAATACACGGAGACTCCTGGTCGGTTAAAAACGGCCACGTCCAGTGGCAGAGCACCGACACTTGAACGTCCGGTTCTTCGTGGGAGCAAAGAGACAGGTGAGACCCCGCAGCGTTAGCGAGGAGGCTCACCGCTCGCCCGCGGCAAAGAAGACACTATGAAAACGACCAAATGGAGTTTGAGTAGATGTCGCACTTGTGCCCTTGGGTGAAAGCGAAGTGTATTTCCGGAGCGATGGTTTCGTACTCATCAAATAGATATTTAGAAACGAGTCACGCTAGAGTTACGTCGCATTTTACATCTATTGTGAACTATAATAAACAAAATACCTTCATAAAACAGTCTCCTTATTTGCTTGGTTCCTGTTCCTCATTTTGGTTATCGTCAGTTTCTTCCTGTATGTCTTCGCCTTCCTGAATTTGCTCTGCTGGAGTATCTTGTTGGAGGTTCATTTCTTTTTTCATTTGCCTAATTTGCCTCTGTAGCTGCAAAATCTTTACGAGTCCAAATGCTGCTGTGATAATACTTCCCATTAAAACAGATATTAAAATAACGAGAATAAGTGGTGCCTCTCTTGTTGCAAAGAAAAAGTTAACAGGTACGGAATCGACATTAATGACCGCAAATATGGCGACAATTAATGCAAAGATAATAGCTAATATAATGGACGTTTGACCTTTCACGCTCGTCACTCCTTTTATCTTTCTCTAATGTTATTGTTTTACCCAGCGTAAAACATATGTAAACCCTTGTCGTTTTTCGCCGACAAGGGTTTCATTCTTGATAACTTCTTTGAATTCCTATTTATACCTGTGGACCACCAGTATTTTTCTTCTTTTCAAATGTGATCGGTTTTTCATCTAGCTTTTTCCCTCTCCATATTAGCCAAAGTTGAGCTGCTAAGAAGAGAGAAGAATACATACCGGCTATAAGACCGACGATTAAGGCAAATGAAAAGTTTGTAATGGCTGTTGCCCCAAAGATAAACAGCATTAAGGCTGCAAATAAGGTTGTGATAGTTGTATTCACACTTCTTGTTATAGTCTGCATTAAACTCTTATTCACAATTGCCGCTAATTCCTTAAAGGACTTCACACGTCTTTTCAGTTTTAAGTTTTCTCGGATTCGGTCAAAGGTAACAATTGTATCATTGATTGAGTACCCCACAATTGTGAGGATTGCTGCAATAATGGTGATGTCAAATTCGAGATGGAAAATGCTAAACAATGCTAGTACAAAGAACGCATCATGTAATAATGCGATAATAGCTGTAATAGCAAAAAAGAATTCAAATCGAATCGTTACATAGATAATAATCCCGAGCGATGCGAATAGTACAGCTAATATAGCATTCTGTGCTAATTCCTTCCCGACTTCAGGTGTTACGGTGCTGGCACTAGGTTCGTTTCCATAAACAGAACTAAAGTGCTCCTTCACTTCTGCAATAGTATCTTCTCCCAAAACCTCGTCAAAGCGAACCATTGCGATTTCATTATCATCACCTGCTTGAGTAATTTCAACCGGTGTTAAACCTAAGCTTTCAAAATCTTCCTCAACCTCTTCCACCGTAATTGACTCGTCTGCAAGAACCTGAATTCTTGAACCAGCGGTAAAATCAATTCCTAAATTTAGGCGGAAGGCAGCTAAACATATAATTCCGACAATAACTAAAGTAGCCGAAACCGTAATGAATCTCTTTCGGTGTCTTACAATATTAAAGCTTTTACCAAACCATTTTGGTTCCACTTCTTCCCCTTTGGTAATATCCTTAATGTCTTCTTGTTTAACACCAAAGTAACCAGGCTTTTTATTTAGGGCTTTACTATTTACCCATAGTCCAAGTAACAATCTGGAACCATAAACAGCGGTCAAGAAACTAACTAAAATACTCACAATTAACATGGTAGCAAACCCTTTAACCGAGCTTGTTCCATAGATAAACAAAACAATGGCTGCAATTAAGGTGGTTATATTTGCATCAAAAATAGCAGTAAGAGAGTGTTTATTCCCTGCCCGAAAAGCAGAAAGTACTGTTTTACCTGCTTTTAATTCCTCTTTAATACGTTCCATGGTGATAATATTGGCATCGACGGCCATTCCAACACCTAATACTAATGCTGCAAGACCTGGCAACGTTAATACACCATTCATTGCGTAAAAGACTAGTAAAATTAAGAATATATAAATGCTAATGGTTATGGAAGCAATAAACCCCGGAAATCGGTAATAAGCAATCATAAATATAAAGATTAATCCAACTCCAATAGCACTTGCAATAACGGTCTTCGTTAAGGCTTGTTCACCAAACTGTGCACCTACCGATACGGAGTATATTTCCTCCATACTAACTGGTAGAGAGCCGGCATTTAGAATGTCAGCTAAGCGTTGGGCAGAATCTACTGTAAAATCACCATTAATCTCCACTCGTGTTCCGTTAATGATCTCATCAACCGTAGGTGCTGAGACAAACTTTGGATCTTCTTTTTGAGATTCTTCTTCATAGGAATCTCCTTCTTCATAGTCCATCCAAATGACAAGACGGTTCTCTGGCACTAATGGCGTACTTGGGTCATCCATTCCCATGATTTTTTCTGTCACTTCGGCAAACTTTTTTGCACTCTTTAACTGTAAGGTAACGTTGGGCCGGTTCATTTGGTCATAATCCTGTTGTGCACTACCTTCTACGATATCTGAACCATCTAAGTACTCTTTATCATTTACATCACGGAAAGATAACCTAGCCTCAGTTGATAAAAGTTCACGAGCCTCGGTTTGATCTTGAATACCCGCAAGCTGCACTCGTATTCGATTATCCCCTTCGATTTCAATTTGGGTTTCATTAATACCCAAAACATCGACACGCTCACGTAAAGCCTGGACAGTACCTTCCATCATGGTTGGGGTTACTTCTTGTCCGTCATCTAAAGGCTCTATTTCATACAGGATTTCAAAGCCTCCCTGCAAATCTAGCCCAAGTGGTATTCCTTTTGTTATATCTGTTGTCGTTGTGCCAATGATTCCTGCAAATATGAAAACAAGCAAGAAAAAGGCGACAATTCTTCCCTTTTTCACCATGTTGACGTGCTCCTCCTTTAATCCTCACACCGTAGCTATTCAACTTATCTTTATTATGTACAAATATATAGCTTGTGCATGTAAACTAGTTTTCTTGATTCTCCAAATCCTTTAATGCTTCAATTTGGGATAATAAGTCGTCATCTCGATCTCTATAAATCTCTATTGTTAAATAGCTCATATAAATACCCGCATTAAGGTGCAGAATATCCTGAACAATTTCATGTAGTCGTTTTTCAACGTTCTTTTTCCAAACCTTCTTCATCAAACAGTTCCAAACATCTTCTTCCGTTGCTTTATCGTATCCTAGTACATGAAGCTCGTCCACCTTACTCGCAAGTGCCGGTGCGACGAAAGGTCTCCATTCAGCTACATTCCTCACTTCCTTCATTCTTGTTCCCCCTTTACCGTCCCAGCTCCATTATGGTCACACAATTATATGTACGCAAATAAAGCTATTCCATCAATTTTTTTGAAAAGCCTAGTTAGGCTTGTCATGCTTGACCAACCTTCATGCATATACATTCATTGTATATGATTTTTAAACTTTTGAGAAGGCAGGGCGAACGCATGTCAAAACAAACATTCATCCAAGGCACTCTTGTATTAATTGTAGCCGGATTAATTACTAGGTTTCTTGGTTTTATTAACCGTATTGTTGTAGCACGAATTATGGGAGAAGAAGGTGTCGGACTTTATATGATGGCCCTTCCTACCCTATTTCTCGTTATAACTGTTACTCATTTCGGCTTACCTGTCGCCATATCGAAACGAGTAGCTGAGGCGGATGCAAAAGGGGACAAACCAAAAATAAAAAAGATTTTGCTTGTATCCTTTACCTTAACTCTAATCTTAAGCACTGTATTTACCGTAGCCTTTCTATTTATTTCACCAATAGTGGCGCAATATTTATTAACAGATGAACGAACACTGTATCCATTGTACGCAATCAGTCCAATTATTCCTATCGTTGCGATGTCCGCCGTATTACGTGGTTATTTTCAAGGTCGACAAAATATGAAACCACAAGCTATATCACAGGTAATTGAGCAAATTGTAAGGATTGCGCTCGTTGCATTTTTAACAAAAATGCTTCTTCCCTACGGTGTAGAATTTGCAGCAAGTGGTGCGATGATATCAGTTGTGATTGGTGAATTCTGTTCCTTGATGTATATTATTTATCAGTTTAAAACGAACAAGCGAATCAAGCTAAGAGTAAATATCGTTCAGTCCTTACAAAAAGCTACTGGAACACTGAAAGAATTAATGTCAATTGCTGTTCCAACAACAGGTAGCAGGCTGGTTGGAAACCTAACTCACTTTTTGGAGCCCATTTTAGTTTCACAAAGTTTAGCCATTGCAGGATATACAGTAACCCAAAGCACCAAACTATACGGTGAATTAACAGGATACGTTTTACCCTTGCTCTTTTTACCAACATTTATTACAACGTCATTATCAACAGCATTAGTCCCATCTATCAGTGAAGCAGAGGCAAAAAAACAAATCAGACTCATCCATTTTCGAATACATCAATCGATACGACTCTCGTTTGCATCTGGTGCTCTTGCCACCATTGTCCTGTTTATCTTTGCCAAACCAATACTGCAATTTATGTACAACGACCCTGATGCCAGTCACTTTGTTACGTTAATGGCACCATTTTTTATTTTGCTATATTTTCAAGCACCTTTACAAGCAGCTCTACAAGCTTTAGATTTGGCCAAGCAAGCTATGTACAATAGTATCATTGGCTCTATCGTGAAACTAGCAACACTACTCATTTTAGCATCTCAGCCTCAGTTTGGAATTGCCGGGGTAGTTTTAGCCATTATTGTAGGGGTAGTATTGGTAACCTTCTTACACTTTTCTGTTTTAGTTAAATATATTCAATTCAGATTACCACTTGTAGACATTTTAAAAATGATTAGCCTACTTCTTGTCACCTATTATGTTGGACATAAGCTGTATGAGTTTTTTCCACAGGCCGAGGAACAACTCATATCATTATTGATTATTTTTGTGCTATTGACTGGCATTTATATCATCCTGTTGTTTATGTTCCGATTTATTACAAAAGAAGAATTAAATCAGCTTCCGTTTTTTAATAAGGAAAAATAAATTAGGTGCCTGCACTTGTAAATCAAGTGACAGGCACCTTTACTGTTCTAGATTGGATTCATCAACATGGAGACTACCATCCTTATTCATTGAACAATATGAAATACTCTTGGTGTCTTCATACCCCATATGCCTTAATTGACCCTCTAACCATTCCTCGCTTTTTCCCATCCGTTTTAATACTTGATATTGAACCTTACCATCTGCAATCAAAGGTTCGTAATATTCAACTGGGTTATTTTTCTTTTCAAATACTGAAAGCTTTCCATTAGGCTCTAAAATAGCAAGCTCTACGTCTTGTACCAATAGGATACCTTTTTCGTGTAAATTAATTAACAAATCATCTATATTGTAGCGTTGATGTTTCATCTCTTTTTCATCTATTTTTCCATTTTGAATAATAATAGATGGCTTACCGTCGATGATTTCTCTAATCTTTTGATTTTTTAAAGAGACCTTTGCTGAAATACGTTGAATGATCAGCAAAACCACCATAGGGATAATACTGTAAAAGAAGCCCTTTTTAAGATCTTCAATTGATATAACAGCCATTTCAGCTAACATAATGAAGATTACTAAATCAAAAATACTAATTTCTCCGAGTTCTCTTTTCCCCATTATACGTAGGAGCAAATAGAGAATCAAATACATGCCAAAGGTACGTAAAATTACAAGAGCAACAGCTTCCACGTCTACACTTCCTCTATCATTGCTGCTATTATTTATGACCACAAGGAAGTGAATTTATACTAGTGACCCCTGTAAATAAGGTAATAAATAACGAATGATCATATATAACGTTGCAATCACTAAGGAGAAAATAACGATGGGAATCCCATACTTCATAAATCGGAGAAACGAAATTCCTTCTCCATGGCTAGCGGCAATCCCCGCTACTACCACATTCGCAGACGCTCCGACTAGAGATCCATTTCCACCTAGGCATGCTCCTAACGCTAACGCCCACCACAGTGGGTCCAAATTCATCATTCCGAATTCCTTGAACTCCTCAATAATCGGTATGGTCGCCGCTACAAATGGTATATTATCTACAATTCCGGAGAATAGTCCAGATATCCATAAAATGATGAGTGCAGTCTTAGGCAAGTCCCCTTCTGTGACGAAGATAACCCCTTTCGATATTTCATCAATGACCCCTGTTGCTTGTAATCCTCCTACCAAAACAAATAACCCAATAAAAAAGAATAAAGTAAGCCATTCAACCTCTTTAAACACAACCTCAGCATTCACATCCCTGTCTGTAAGCAATAGCAATAACAATGCACCACTAACTGCTATTGTCGTTAAATCAACATGTAATACTGGATGAAGGAGAAATCCAGCTATTGTTAAACAGAGTACAAGTAAAGATTTATAGAGTAATGGTGATTTCTTTAAATAGTCATCTGGATTTAACTCTTTTATTTTCACTAGATTTTGCTGATCCGCCTTTAAGGTTGAACGAAATAGGAATAACATGAGCATTAATGTACTGACAAAAATAACGACTACAATCGGAGCTAGGTTCGTTAAAAACGAAACAAAGGTTAAATGCTCTACAGCTTGACCAATCATGATATTGGGTGGGTCCCCAATTAAAGTGGCCGTTCCTCCTATGTTCGAACTAAATATGATAATGAGTAAATAAGGAAAGGAAGGCAATGATAAGATATTTGTTAGGTTGAGTATAACTGGTACAAATAGTAACACTGTTGTTACATTATCTAATAAAGCCGAACCCATCGCCGTTAAAATGGCAACTACAATAAAAAGTTTAACTGGCTCTCCATTTACACGTTGAGCTAAAAGTAGAGCAATGTATTCAAAGAACCCTGTTTTTTGTGTAATCGATACTAGTACCATCATCGAAAACAACAATGTAATAGTATGCCAGTCAATATAGGACTGAAAAGCATCATTCCAGGTGAATACTCCTGCACAAAGCATTAATACTCCACCTGTTAATGCTACGAGTGCCCGATTCACTTTTTCCAAAATAATAAACAAATAACTAATCAAAAAAATGGCAATTGAAAATGCAGCTTCCATATAATATCTCCTTTTACCCTTGTCTTTTTCCTTACTGTCCTGATGAATGGAAATGAAAATCATGGTGGTCATTACTATATATATTCATGTCCATATATAAAATATTTTCATTCTATTTTAAATATTCATGAATACAATAAATTATAAGTGGACAAACAAGGAGGAGGAGTTTTAAATGGTAATGAAAAGATTTACAGCCTTACTCTATGGTTGGATTACCATTTTCGCATTAATGCTGTTGAGTAGTTTTATTTTAGCGTTGGTCATACGCTATACAGAAATCGGAAACAGTACATTAAACTGGCTAACACTTGGGCTAGGTCTTATCTATCTTTTTGCTGGTGGTCTTCTGTCAGGTATGAAAGGAAAAGAGAAAGGGTGGCTGTTAGGGACTATTACGGGACTTGGTTATAGTATATTTATTTTACTCTACCAATTTTTAGCCTATGATCAGCTTTTTAGTGGTAGTCAGTGGATTTATCATGCCCTTTTTCTAGCTGCAGCATTGCTCGGTGGCATTAGTGGGGTAAATATGCAAGGAAATCGAGACTAAAAAATGCTGTCCCACCTGTTGATGTGGGACAGCATTTTTTTTAATGTCATTTATCCTTCTGTACTTACAACTTCTCGAACTGCAGATCGATCATATGTAAGCTTTGTTCCATCTTCTGTACTGATTACGATGGTGCCTTCATCTAGCGCATGAATAACGCCGTGCATACCGCCAATCGTAATAATCTTATCATCCTTTTTCAAGTCACTCTGCATTTGTTGAACTTTCTTTTGGCGTTTTTGTTGAGGACGAATTAAAAGGAAATAGAAAATGACAAAGAACAAAATAATTGGAATTAATGTTTCCACCTATGTTTCACCCCTTTCCACTTAGAAGTTTTTTGCATTCGGTTTATTAAAACCATATTGTTCAAAGAATTCTTCTCGAAAGTCACCTAGAGAATCATTTCGAATCGCTTGGCGTACTTGTCCCATTAATTTTATCAAAAAATATAGATTATGATAAGTGGTAAGTCTAAATCCAAACGTTTCATTTGCTTTTATAAGGTGACGGATATAGGCTCGTGAGTAATTTCTACATGTATAACAATCACAATTTTCATCTAAAGGAGAAAAGTCTCTCGCATATTTTGCATTCCGAACAACCAATCTACCTGTTGATGTCATACATGTTCCATTGCGGGCTATGCGTGTTGGTAATACACAATCAAACATGTCAATACCGCGAATGGCCCCATCAATCAATGAATCTGGTGAGCCCACACCCATTAGGTATCTAGGTTTATGTTTGGGTAATAAAGGAGTCGTGAATTCTAATACTCTATTCATGACATCCTTAGGTTCACCGACAGATAATCCACCCACAGCATACCCTGGTAAATCTAATGAAATTAAATCTTCAGCGCTTTGACGTCTTAAATCCTCATATTCGCCTCCCTGAACAATTCCGAAGAGACCTTGATCATTTGGTCTGGCGTGAGCATTTAAGCATCTTTCTGCCCATCTACTTGTTCGTTCAACTGACCTCTTCATGTAGTCATGCTCAGCTGGATATGGTGGACACTCATCAAAAGCCATCATAATATCAGAACCAAGTGCATTTTGAATTTGCATGGCCTTTTCAGGAGATAGGAATAACTTTTCTCCACTTAAATGATTCCTAAAATGTACCCCATCTTCGGTGATTTTTCGCATATCACTTAGACTAAACACCTGAAATCCACCTGAATCAGTTAAAATAGCCCCATCCCAATTCATGAATTTATGAAGCCCACCTGCATCCTTAATAATATCCTCTCCGGGACGTAACCACAAATGATATGTATTGGAGAGAATAATATTGGCCCCCATTTCCTCAATTTCTTCTGGACTCATCGTTTTTACTGTAGCTAATGTTCCTACAGGCATAAATACAGGCGTCTCAAAGGATCCATGAGGTGTGTGAACCTTACCTAAACGCGCTCCTGTTTGTTTACATTCTTTTATGAATTCATAGGTTATTGGCATTGTCATTCCGTTACACTCCTAAAGTTATTCAATCAACATTGCATCCCCAAAGCTGAAGAAGCGATATTCCTGTTGAACAGCCTCCTCGTATGCTTTTAAAACAAATTCTCGACCAGCAAAGGCACTGATGAGCATGATTAAAGTGGATTTTGGCAAATGAAAGTTCGTAATTAATCCATCAATTGCCTTAAATTCATATGGTGGATAAATAAAAATATCTGTCCACCCTGATTGTTTCTTAAATTCTCCATGCTGATCCCTAGCAATGGTTTCTAACGTACGAGTAGAGGTTGTGCCTACTGTTATAATTCGGCCACCTTTAGACCTTACATCGTTAAGCAATTGGGCTGTTTCATCATCCACATGATAAAATTCAGCATGCATCTCGTGATTTTCGATATCCTCCACATTCACTGGACGAAAGGTTCCAAGCCCAACATGAAGAGTGATATAGGCAATGTGAACCCCTTTTTGAGCAATTTCATCAAGGAGCTCCGTAGTAAAATGTAGACCTGCTGTAGGGGCTGCTGCAGAGCCTTGTTCCTTCGCATATACGGTTTGGTACCGGTCACGATCGTCAAGCTGCTCTTTAATATATGGTGGGAGAGGCATCTCCCCTAATTGATCTAGCAACTCGTAAAAAATCTCTTCATATTGGAAGGTCAAAATGGCACCACCATGCTCCTTCTTTTCCTTACATTCTGCTTTTAACAGCCCGTTACCAAAAATAATCTCTGTCCCTATTTTCACCTTTTTGGCTGGTTTCAATAACACTTCCCAGTTATCTGCCTCTTGCTGATGAAGCAGTAACACTTCTACCTTTGCACCTGTTCCTTTTTTCTCACCGAATAGCCTAGCAGGCAAGACCTTCGTATTGTTCAGTACCAAACAATCACCAGGATTTAAGTAATTGGTGATGGCACTAAAATATTGATGTTCAATCGTTTGTTTTTCCCGATTTAACACCATTAATCTTGACGATGCCCTGTCCTGAAGCGGCGTTTGTGCAATTAAGGATTCTGGTAATTGAAAATCAAAATCTTCTATTTTCATGATGCTCTCCTTACTTATTTAACTTTAGCGAAATTTTCCGATCAAATAAAAAATCAGTGATAAGACAATGCTAACAATAATAGAGGTCATAATCGGAAAAAAAACTGTGATATTGCCTTTTTTAAAGGTGAAATCTCCAGGTAATTTTCCGATAAAGCTCCATAAAAGCCCAATAACAACAAAAACGATTCCTATCACAATAAAAATCTTACCAAAATCAGTCAATCCGTGGTACCTCCCGATTGAAATGTTTATAGGCTAGTGGAGTGACCACCCTCCCTCTTGGTGTTCGTTGAATAAACCCTATTTGTAACAAAAATGGCTCATAGACATCTTCAATCGTTTGTGGTTCCTCCCCAATTGTAGCTGAAATCGTATCTAATCCTACTGGTCCACCCTTAAACTTATCAATGATTCCCTCTAAAAACTTATGATCAATATGGTCAAGCCCCCTGGCATCCACCTGGAGCATTCCTAAAGCCTTCTTCGTGGTCTTCATTGAAATGGTAGTCTCACCACTCACCTGTGCAATATCTCTCACTCGTTTCAATAAACGATTGGCTATCCGCGGTGTTCCTCTTGATCGTCCGGCAATTTCAGTTGATGCATCCTTTTCAATACCAATATGAAAAATATCTGCTGTTCTGCTGACAATATTACGTAAATCCTCGGTTTCATAATAATCCAAGCGACATAAAACACCAAAGCGATCACGTAATGGTGCACTTAATAGTCCTGCTCTTGTAGTGGCTCCAACCAGGGTAAATGGAGGCAAATCAAGACGTACAGACCGTGCACTAGAGCCTTGTCCTAACACTATGTCTAAGCAGAAATCCTCCATTGCAGGGTATAGAACCTCCTCAACAGAGCGAGGGAGACGGTGAATTTCATCTATAAACAGTACATCACCTGGTTCTAAGGAGGATAGAATAGCTGCTAAGTCACCCGCTTTTTCAATAGCAGGACCTGATGTAGTCCGAAACTGAACGCCCATCTCGTTTGCAATGATGGATGCGAGTGTTGTTTTCCCTAAGCCTGGTGGACCATATAATAGCACATGATCTAATGGTTCATCACGCATTTTAGCTGCTTCGATAAAGATGCTCAAATTTTCTTTCGTTTTCGCCTGACCAATATATTGGCTTAATGTTTCAGGCCGTAAACTTAGCTCGATAGATGAATCTTCTTGTTGAAGTTCCCCAGATACCATCCGCTCGTCCATCTATGTTCTCCCCTTTTTTATTGATTTAGCATAAGAGAAAGGCCTTTTTTAATGTATTCATCAACTGTATGATAGGTTTCCTGACGTAAGCTTGGTGAAATTCGTTGCACTTCACGCTCAGAATAACCTAACGCTTTTAACGCTTCTAACGCCTCTTCAAAATGGACACGTTGCCCATCCTGCAGAAGCTGATCATTTGTTCCATGTGTAGAGTCCTGATCGTATACTGGGTGCTGAATCCATTCTGTAACTTTCCCTTTTAAGTCTAAAATCATTTGTCGTGCCGTCTTTTTCCCTACACCAGGAAATTTAGTGAGAAACTTTTCATCCTCATGTTCAATCGCAGCAGCTACTTCAGCCGCACTTGTGGTTGCCAAAATGCTGAGAGCACTTTTGGGACCAATACCCGAAACATTCAATAGTTTCGCAAATAGCTGTTTCTCCTCCACTTTCTGAAATCCATATAGTAATTGCTGGTCTTCGCGAATGTAATGGTATGTATAAATTCTAACCTGTTCATTTATTTGATGTTGGAATTGAAATGGGTTGGCACATACAACCTCATACCCAACTCCATTGACTAACACAAAGACACTTTGTTCGTCTATCGTGTCTATTTTCCCCTCTAAAAATGCAATCATCCTCATATTCCCTTTCTAGATAAGCTTTAACCTGATAACATTTTAACATACATTGTGAATCCCAACGTAATGAAAAAAGTTGACCCACGAGAAATTACCTCTCATGAGTCAACTAAATCGTCAACTGGTTCACTACTTGCATATTCTTTATAGGTTTCCATTACATCTTGAAAAGTGGACTTTTTCTCAATTTTAATTCCTGATTTCAATTCGTCAACTCGATAGCTTTTCAATTTTCCAACATCGATCTCATAGTAGGCTTTAATAACCTCATTATTTTCAGGCCTACCATTGAAAATAGACAGTACATTATCCTCTGTTAATCCAAAATACCCATTTTCTTTTACTGCCGGAGAAAGTTCTTCAATTTCTTTTCGAAAAACGACTCTGCCTTCTTCTTGCTTCATAAGCTTCCAGCTCTTATATCCTGACCAAAAGTCATGTAACGACCAGATTGTTTCTGTTTTTACTTCCTCATCAATACGACCATCCAAGTATTTTCGCTCTAGTACTACTTCAAGCTCTAGTGGCTCCTGCTCCCACGTTTTTCGGTCCTCTTCTTCTGTTATCCCATCATTTACTGCTTCTTCGTTGTTGTTTTGTTGACCTTCTGCAAGAACTTGAATTGAAACAAGTAACGTCATGATGAACACCAGTATAGGGAATATGGAAGTCTTCCATCTCATTTCCATCAACCCTTCTATAGTATAGTTTAATACAAAAAAGCTCTATTTCTAGTTTTGCCAGAAACAGAGCTTTTAATCATTGAATTATGGGAAAATCTTATTTTTATTCTTCCATGTTGTGGTAAATGTCTTGCACGTCATCACTATCTTCAAGCATATCAATAAGCTTGTTCATTTTCTCTACTTGATCTTCAGCGACCTTAGTTGATGTTTGTGGTAGCATAGTCACCTCAGCTGTAGCAAAGGAATACCCCTTTTCTGTTAAGGCCTCTTTCACATCGGTAAATGACTCTGGGTCCGTATAAATCTCAAATACCTCATCACTTGTTTCAATTTCATCTCCACCGGACTCTATAACATCAAGCATAAGTTCTTCTTCATCAACGTCCTGTTCGGAGCGATCAATGACCAAGTATCCTTTTCGTTCAAATAAAAAGGATACACAACCATTTTCACCTAGGTTACCGCCATTTTTTGAAAAGGCGTGACGTACTTCTGAAGCTGTACGATTACGATTATCTGTTAAGACCTGAACCATAACGGCAACACCACCAGGACCATATCCTTCATAGGTTGCTTCCTCGTATTCAACACCATCAATTCCACCAGTAGCTTTTTTGATGGCACGATCTATATTATCATTAGGCATATTATTGGCTTTTGCCTTATCAATCACAAGACGAAGTGCAGAATTTGTCTCAGGATCTCCGCCACCTTCTTTAGCTGCCACATAAATTTCTTTGGCATATTTCATAAAGATTTTACCTTTTTTCGCATCTTGACGACTTTTACGATGCTGAATATTTTTCCACTTGGAATGACCAGCCATAGCTAATCTCACCTCTCCGCTTAAATCCTTATTCTATTTACTCCTATATCACTATATCATAAACCGAAAGATTCAAAAAGCCTACACCATCGCCTATTGCTCTGGTAGCAATTCAGCTATGGAATAAATATGACCATTGTTAATTGAACTTGATAAAAGCAGCTTGATTATAGATTCAGCAACCTCTTGAGGATTTCTTAATAAGCCCTGTTCTTTATACTCTTGAAATTTTTCTAATTGCTGAAAAGACTCCTTCGATGCACCACGAATTATGCCTTGCATCGGAGTGTCCATAATACCAGGACTAACCGCGATAATTCTATGAATCGAGTCAGTGTTTTGTTGTTCTAAAGCAGTAGTTTCTGTAAACATATTAATGGCTGCTTTGGAACTACAATACATAGACCACCCGTGCATAGGTCGTTTAGCTGCGCCTGAAGTGATGTTAACTACATATGTAGGCACTTGGTTATCTACATGAAGAAATTTATTGGCAATGGTCATTGGAGCTATCGTATTGACTTGAAAATGTTTGGTAATCTCATTTTGTTCCAAGTTTCCAACTGTCTCAATTGGATCAACTACACCTGCATTATTGAGTACCCAAACTTGCTCAGGTTTTTGCTCTTGTAGGTCATAATGTAATTGATCTGTAACATCCTCTATTTCCTGTTCAGAAGATAAATCACACGAAAATTGTTTGTACATTGTTTCATGCTTTTTAGATAAGTCCTCGAGTTCTTTATTTTCCGTTCTTGATACGGTAAACACACTTATTCCCTTTTGAATACAGTCCTTTGCTAGCGCTGCACCTAAACCCTTTGATGCACCAGTTATAATGGCAAGCTTCATAATATATCCCCCTTTTCTTTCAAAAGGTGTAGAGAATTTAATCTCTACACCTTCATAACCATTTTATGGTCTTGTCTGTAAATTACGCAACCGATCAAAATAAGCTTCATCCGTATAAATTGAAATGTTTTCATTATCAGTCATTTGTTCAATAACATCTCTCACACGATTAGGAACAACCGGATTGGCTTGCTGGCGTTCTACAATATCTAATGCAACAAGAATGCGATCATCCCTCGTCACAACCTCGGCATTGTTTACCCCTTCAACTTCTAATATTTTCTCTCTTAATCGGTTAGCAAGCCCATTATCAGCGTCCTTTTGATTCCTAGTTGGAGATTTCATATTGGTATAGCTTTCCGGTTTGTTTGTGTATTGTTTATTTTGTTGATTTGTCTGGTTTCTTTCATATTTCATTGGTTGTGTTAAAGTGTTGTCGTTCGTATTGCGGTCTCCTCTTCCTGCTTCATCTTCCCCACCACAACCAGATATAATCATTCCAGTTGCAGCTAGTAGGCATAACAAAGTTTTCTTCATGATAAAACACCTCCTTTTTACTCTTTATTGTGTAAAAAGGAGGTGTTTTTATCCTGTTTCTTAAAGGAAATCAATCAAATTTGGCTGGTGACTTTGGAAGCTCTCGTTTATGGGCCGTTTTTGCGTGCATTTGTTCAATAATTTCTTTATCCTTTTCAGGAATTTCTTCCCCTTTTAGATATTGATCAATGTAATCATAGGTTGTACCCATTTCATTCTCATCCGTCTGACCTTCCCATAATCCCGCACTCGGTGGTTTGCTAATGATTTCATCTGGTACACCTAATTCCTTTGCCAGCTCACGGACTTCTCCCTTTGTATAATGAAGAAGGGGAACAAGATCAACGCCCCCATCACCAAACTTCGTAAAGTAACCTGTGTGCCATTCAGCCGCATTATCCGTACCCGTAACTAAATAACGATAATTGGTTGCCACCGTATATAACGTACTCATCCGTAATCTTGCCCTTAGGTTCGCATCTGCTAGCTTTTCTTGACTTTCATCCCATTCATTTTGATTAGCCAACTCCCTTTTTATGGTAGGGAATAAGACTTCATGGGTTTCTGTTAAATCAATCGTAAAGCTGTTAATCCCCGAGCTTTCTACAACCATTTGAGCGTACTTTTGATCGTCAGAATTACTTTTGCATGGCAAAATGATTCCAAGTGAATCATTCGGAAAAGCACGCTTTATTAGATGTGCTACTACAGCTGAATCAATACCTCCACTAAGTCCTACGACTAGTCCATTTAATCCTGATTCTTCAACTTGTTTTCGAAGCCAATTTGTTAATTGCTCAACATGTTTTTTCATCGAAATCGTTCTCCTCTTTTTGGATTATTATTACTAATCTTATCATAATTTGGTGTTTTATCATAAAATTTCTGACGTTTATGCCAATGTCTTTTAAATTTCTTAATATACTGTGAAATCTCCTGGTTAGAAGGATTTCGCTTTAAGAAGTGTAGCCACTCCCGAAACAAATCACTCGGAAATTTTAACCCATAATAAAAATAAGGATTTTGAACATAAAATTGAAATACAGGATAGGAAAGAAGCTCATCCCAATCATCCACACCATCATAGAGAAAACGTTGTGCGAGCTGTATCCATTCATATTCATATGGAGCATTTTGGATGAGGTCAAAATCAATTAAAAAGACCCCTGTGTTGTTTTTTATAAAGTTGTGTGATGCGGAATCTCCATGGATGATATATTTTTTCCTTTTAGCCCTTTTTTCTAACTCTGTCCATTTTAATTTCTTTATTGGTGTCCACAATTCTTCTGTGTATTTCATTATATTTTGATATAAAAACAAGGCATTATGCTGAAAAAAGATATTTTTCGTTCTTGAAAAACGTTTTTGTCTTTCTTCCAATTTCGTGAGGTAAGATATTGGTTTTGTTTGATGTATCACAATACCTTTCGATTCATGATGAAAGTCCTGTAGTAGGTGTATTGCGGATTTTCGGTCCTTATCATTTTTGTAGGACAGGCTTTCCCCCTCAACATAAGGATACATACACCATATCTGTTGCTTCTGATCCTCAATCCAGCGCTTACCATTGGGAAATGGGTAACTAATTATAAAATTGGATTCATCATCTAAGTAAGAGAACAATGACCATAATCTACTCATTTTTCGATGATAGCATTTTACAATCCACCATTGATTCCCATCAAAAACTTCATATACATTTTTTTTAATAGGAACAATCCTTTGTACGGTTAGTGCGCCCTTTTCCTTTAAAAAAGAATGGAGACGATTCAAGAATGAATCGTCCCTCCAAAAATCAGTTCTCATTCGTCATCCTCATCTTCTCGGTCCCAGTTGAAATATGGAGGCTGTTGTCCTCCTTGTGCAAATGGGGGTTGTGGCATGGTTGGCTGCTGTATCCCATATGGGGAAGAATAGCCTTGTTGACCAGGCTGATTAAACCCTTGACCTCCTATAGGAAAAGGCGATTGTTGTCCGTACATAGGGCTTTGGAAACTGGGCTGTTGATACATCCCTGGAGCTGCTTGCCACTGCTGGGATGGATTCATATTTGAACCCATCTGACCTGTCACATCTCCCCATTGACTTTGCTGTTGTGCCATATCATCAGGCATTTGTGGAGCCTGTGGCATTTCCAAGGATGGGGATTCATCATCAAGGTCCATATCTGGATAATTAGGCTCATTTTGCATATCATAGCTTGGGTTTGGCATTTGTGTTGGATTCATGGATCCCATTTGCTGCTGCGGGTACATTTGCTGTTGTGGATACATTTGTTGCTGTGGCATTTGCTGTTGCGGATACATGCCCCCCATTTGTTGTTGCGGATGCATTGGATAGACTGGCATGTAATATGTTGGAGGTCCACCACATCCACAAGGTTTTTTCGGTGGCATATGATGATAGGTTGGCATCATCGTATATGGCTGCTGTGGCATTTGTGGTTGTTGATATTGTGGCATTTGGTGGGTTGGGTATGGTTGTTCTGCTACATGGTGTTCGTCTGTGCTGCTACTACTGGATTCCTCTTCACTAACCGATGGGATCTTTGGCATGGATGGAAAATTTAGTTTGTGATCCCCTTTATTAAATTTTGACTTGGCTTGCTGCACAATTGGCATCATTACTTTTTCAAAGTTTTTCTCATCCTCTTTGACAACTGGATACATCTCAGGAGACTTATCCTTATATGGGTGTTCAGTTGGTTGCTGCTGAATTGGCTGTTCTTTTTTTGGCTGTTCTTTCGGTAGTTTTGGAGCCGGTTGCTGAGTAGGCTGCTGCTGGATTGGTTGTTGTTGAATTGGTTGCTCTTTCTTCTTCTCTTTTCTAATTAGCTTAGATTCGGAAGGTATTTTAATTTTCATTCCTGGCATAATGTTTTCAGGGTTGGAAAGTTGAGCATTAAATTCCTTTAGTTTATCAAAATCAACGTCGTATTTTTGAGCAATCTCCCTCAGAGTGTCTCCTTTTTGTACAACATGAATTTTCAATGACATTGCTCCCTTCATTCAATTTACAGACTGTTAATCGATTCCATATCAATATCAACATATGCACAGTTTTTATAAATGTTGAGTTAATCGTCTATTTTTTTGCAGAATAACCCAAAAAAGAAGTCTTAACCACATGAATGGTTAAGACTTTTAACCTTGATTATTGATTCAATTGTTTAATTTTTTCATCTGAAACGACATAAGTGGGATATGAGCCTAATACCCGAACCTGACAACCTAAGGCCCGTAATTCTGCTTGCACACCTGGAAATAAGACATCATCGTATTCCTGGTTAACATCGATAATAAAAAAGTAGTTCCCTAGACCCGTTTTCATTGGACGAGACTCAATTTTCGATAGGTTCATTTGCCGCCATGAAAACGCAGATAAAACTTGATGTAAGGCTCCAGCATAGTCTCGTGGTAGTGTTACCATAATTGATGTTTTGAACCCATTTTTTTCCGTGTGTTCAAGAGATAGTGGCTGTGAATCTTGTTTTAAGACGACAAAGCGGGTGTGATTGTTAGGATAATCATGAACATCAGATTTAAGAATTTTTAACCCTATTTCTCTAGCTGCTTTTTCATTTGCTATTGCGGCCGTCCTTGCTCCCTTTTCTAAAACTAACTGAGCTGCCTGCCCTGTTGATGCTGTGTATTCAATATGAGCTTGAGGGGCATTTTGATGTATAAATTGGTGGCATTGTGAAATGGCCTGAGTATGAGAATAAATTTCTTCAATATCACCTATATCCCCCTCAAAGGAAGGATGAACGAGTAAATGTTGACGAATTGGTACTGTTGCCTCGGCCACAATGGGTAAATCAACATGATGAATTAAATAATCTAAGGTTAGATGTACGGATCCCTCAATTGCATTTTCGATGGGTACAACACCTAAATCTACCTCACCGGCATTTACCGCATCAATACATGCTGGAATGGTTTTATAGCTTACTGAATCAATTTCATCAAATAGTCCGTCTACAGCCATTTTCGTAAACGTACCCTTTGGTCCTAAATAGCCTACTTTATTCATTTTTCATCCCCCTGGTTTATGCTCCTGAACTTAGAATTTCCACTCGTATGACAAAATCAAGCTTATTTAAACGCTGAATTAATTCTTCAATATCTATATTCATTAAGGATGTGTTTATTGATAACGTGACATTCGCCTTTCCTTGTAGTGGAATGGTCTGATGAATCGTTAAGACGTTACAGCCCGCGTTTGCAACTATTGCTAACAGTTTGGATAGCGTGCCAGCTCGGTCCTCCAAGTGAAAAAATAACGTAATCATTCTTTCTTTGACCATCGCCTGAAAGGGAAACACTGCATCTCTGTATTTATAAAAGGCACTACGACTTAAATCAACCTTTTGCACCGCTTCGTTAATTGAGGTCACTTTCCCTCGTTCGAGCAGTTCCTTTACTTCTAGTGTCTTTTGCATGGATTCTGGTAATACATCACTACGCACCAAAAAAAACTTTTCATCTAATTCTGCCACCATACTTCCCCTCGCTTTTGATCCTTACTCAACAAATTCAAATTCAAAATCCAACAAGCGAACCGTATCTCCATCCTTTGCACCCTTTTTACGAAGAGCGTCATCAACCCCATAGCTTCTCATTTGTCTTGAGAACCTACGAACTGATTCATCACGGGAAAAGTCCGTCATTTTAAATTGACGTTCAATCTTACTTCCTGATATAACAAACGTTCCATCAGGATCCCGAGTAATTTTGAAATCATCCTCTTCTGGCTTATGACGGTAAACCACTCTTTCTGTTTCCTCAGTCTCTTCCTCAAGAATATCTGTCTTAGGTATTTGATCTAATAAATCAGCAATGGCAAATAATACATCCTTGAGTCCATCTTTTGTATATGCCGAAATCGGGTAGACAGGAGCTTGATCATTTAGCTGTTCCTTAAAAAGCTCTAGGTGATCTTGAGCATCCGGCATATCCATTTTATTAGCAACGATGATTTGGGGCCGATCCTCTAAGCGAGCATCGTATTGCTTTAGTTCTTCGTTTATGGTGACATAATCTTCATAGGGGTCTCTACCCTCACTCGCAGCCATATCAATCACATGAACAATAACCCTCGTTCTTTCCACATGGCGTAAAAATTGATGACCTAAACCAATCCCTTCATGTGCACCTTCAATTAATCCAGGTAAATCCGCCATGACAAAGCTTCGCTGATCGGCTGTTTCTACAACCCCTAGATTCGGCGCTAACGTGGTAAAATGATAATCCGCAATTTTTGGCTTAGCTGCACTGACAACAGATAAAAGAGTAGATTTCCCTACACTCGGAAAACCAACCAAGCCCACATCAGCTAATAGTTTAAGCTCTAACTGCACATCAAGCTCTTCACCCGGTTCTCCGTTTTCCGCAATTTCTGGTGCCCGATTTCGAGCAGAGACAAATTTAATATTCCCTCTGCCACCACGTCCACCTTGGGCAATAATGGCCTGCTGCTTGTGTGTAACTAAATCTGCTATTAGTTCTCCTGTTTCTGCATTTCGAACAGTCGTCCCTGGAGGCACAGGAACAACTAAAGGATCGGCATTTCTCCCATGCTGACCTTTACTCATTCCATTTTGACCACGCTTAGCTTTAAAATGTCTTTGGTATCTAAAGTCCATTAATGTATTAAGTCCTTCATCTACTTCAAAAACGACGTCTCCGCCATTGCCACCGTCTCCGCCAGCAGGACCACCCTTTGGTTCATATATTTCACGACGGAAGGCCACAAGCCCATTACCGCCATCTCCTGCTTTAATATATACCTTAACCTGATCGACAAACATTGCTTTCACCTCATCATTTCAGAAAAGCGTAAGCGCCTTGCTCAGCCCCGACAGGCATAAGGCAAGCCCTGACGTGGCGGTCTTTGCCCGTGATCAGGATTGACTTATGACCCCGAGGGGCTAGGCGCTGGAGCTAGACATCTCTGATTTTTAACTATCTTTTTGTAACGATAATGTGATATGACATTCCTCTTCATCAATTTCTACATTATGTACAAAAGTCTTTGAATCTAAGCTTGACTTTAATTCCATTATTTTATAAATAGGTCCATTAAAAATAATATCTACATACACCTGATTTGTTTCATAAAAAACTATTTTCCCCGTATATAATTGCTCCTTTGATATATGTTTATGTATTTGTTGCATGATTTCTTTACTTATGGCTAAAAGGGTTAAATCATTAGAAGACATATCTGCCTTTTCCACATTTACTTCATAGTCTAACCTAAATTGTTTGTAAGTAGAATGAAAATTCATCACCCATAATGTAAAGTGGGGGCAATTGAGATTGGATAGCTTTCGTTCCTCCATAGTCTTTTTGACAAGATTTTGTGTCTTCTCCTTCACCATTTTCATATTGTCCATTTGCGCATAGCCTTGGATTAATTGCAAATCATTCAATAAATCATGGCGATAATGTCTCAATATCTCTATGACCTCATCTGCTCTCATCCGATTCCCCTCCGTATCATCCCTTTTCGAAATTATAGCAAATAATTCACCTTAAAGACACCATTGTTTTCCCTGTATGTACAACTGGCTAATTAAATAAATAGCAAATTAATTTGAAATGTGATATAGACCACTGCTCTACGGTTCTTTAGGATCGATATTAATAAACGCGTAATGATATATCCATGACGTACAAGTTAAAAAGAGGGAAATACGCATTATAGGGTACTTATGACAAGCGAAATATCAGCGGAAACAGAAATACGGTCGTCATGAACCCCTCATGACACCCGTTTTTGGCCCCTTGCTGTTTTTTCGGTTGTCATGACTCACTCATGACGACTGAAATATTCTGCTGAAACGGTATGCATGCACTTATCATCTAAACGACTTGGGGAGTCTTAAAACTTTTTAATTACGTTGCAGTTTATATCAACTGCGGCACCAGACCCCTACCTCTACCTCGATATAAAAAAAGCTCCAGCCTAAAAAATGTAGGCTGGAGCTTCTCTCTTTACTTACGCTTCTTGAGCTACTGGATAAACACTTACCTTTTTGCGGTCACGACCATAACGCTCAAACTTAACAACACCGTCAACTTTAGCGAATAAAGTATCGTCACCACCACGGCCTACGTTAGCACCAGGGTAAATCTTTGTTCCGCGTTGGCGGTAAAGAATAGATCCACCTGTTACCATTTGGCCATCAGCACGCTTTGAACCAAGACGTTTAGACTCAGAGTCACGTCCGTTCTTTGAACTACCTTGACCTTTTTTCTGTGAGAAAAACTGTAAATCTAGACGTAGCATTTGTTGCACCTCCTCTTTTAGGAAATGGTAATATATTGATGATAATCTCGTTCAATCGTCTCGAGAGAAACAACCATGCCTTCCAATAAATGCTGGGCTTTTAGATAAACTTCCTGATCCATGTACAGCGGAAGTTTCATTTTTAAATACCCACCTTCACCACCCTGTTCTATGATTGGCTCAATCTCACAAAGCTTTATCACAGCATTCACTGCACCAAATGAGACGGCAGACACTGCTGCACAAACCAAATCATGTCCATGGGGGCCACTTTCAGCATGTCCCTCAAGTTCGAATGAAGTAATCTCACGCTTTTCATTTCGATAAATTCGAACGTTAATCATATGAATTTACCTTATGCTTCAATTTTTTCAATTGTCACTTTTGTAAAAGGCTGACGATGACCTTGCTTACGCTTATAGTTTTTCTTTGGCTTATATTTGAACACCGTAATTTTCTTGCCACGGCCTTCTTTATCAACCTTAGCTGTAACCTTTGCTCCTTCAACGTATGGAGCACCAACTTTAGTTTCTTCGCCACCAACTACAAGTACCTTATCAAAAGTTACTGATTCACCAGCTTCTGCACCTAACTTTTCGATGAAGAGCTCTTGTCCTTCTTCTACTTTTAGTTGCTTACCACCTGTTTCGATAATTGCGTACATTCCTTGCACCTCCTCTTAAGACTAAGACTCGCCATTTAGGTACCTTCTCAAAGTGCTAAATAAGCACAAATCAAAAGTTTTAAAACCTATTCTGAGCGGTTGTAGCATACGGGTGCTACCTTTTAAACAACATTAAAATATTAGCATGGTTCAAATGAGTTTGTCAATAGCCACTGCCGTACTACCACTATGTTGTAACCAGTTAAGGTCACCAATAAACTTTATCACAAATTGACGTTCACCTAAAGTCTTTTTTTCTACATAAATAGGGATTTTCATATACTCATTGAACCTGTTGATATCAATATGAAGTAAAAATTGCTCCAGTACGTCTGGATTCACTTCTATGACAAGGGCAGCATGGTCCTGCCTCCGATAGGAAAGCAGTTCACGTTCTAATTGATACGCAAAGGAAAGGGCCGTCCATTCTCGTCTTGATGGCTGACACAGAATAGAGTAAAGATCAACACCTTCTCGTTTACGCGTCATTTCTAGAATACCCAAATTTGTAAAGCCGATTACTTGGCAAAAAGTCGGATCCTGCTGACACTGCTTCTTCATTTCCTGCCATACTTGATCATGATTCTCTATTCGTTTCATATCAATAAAATCAATGAGGATAATCCCTGATAAATTGCGTAATCGGATTTGCTTCGCCGCTTCCTTAGCCGCTTCTAAATTTGCCCCTAGTACTGTCTGTTCCTTATTCCATTTCCCGCTGTAAGTTGCGGTATTTACATCAATAACAGTTAAAGCCTCAGTTTTCTCGATTACAAGTTCAATACCTGATGATAGTTTTACGGTTTTATTTGTTAATGTCGCTAATAGCTGCGGAATAGATACCGGCGCTGCCTTTTCAATGTTATCTGTCCATTTAATCTTGCTTTGCAGATGTGGATATTTTATTTTCATTTCTTGAACAAGCTCTACCTCATCACAGATAACCTCTGTAACTTGATTGGTTGCATATTTTCTCAAAAAACGATCAGGAATTTCGCGATCGACAAACAAAGCTTGTGGCGGCTTTTCCTTTTTAGCTTTATCAGTAATTTCCATCCACTTACGTTGCAATAGATCCCACTCATTCTTTAACTCACGTTGCTCTGCTTGTGTGGCTGATGTGCGGAGAATCGCCCCTTCCTCCCCAGTTGACCACTCACGAATCATCGATTTTAGCTGCTCCTTATCTTGATCGTTCATCTTCTTCGATGCAGCAAAATAGTTTCCAAATGGCAAATATATAAAGTAATGGCCTGGAAGTGTAACGTTAGCGGTTATCCTAGCCCCTTTATGATCAAAAGGGTCTTTAACCACTTGGACGATAAGGTTCATCCCCTCATGAAGAAGATTCTCAATCGATAGTTTCGGATTCTCTCTTGATAATGGAACTTCCTTTTTGGGAAGGAAGGCTAATTTTTTGTGGCCTATGTCCACAAAGGCTGCCTGAAGTCCGTGATCGATCCTTTTTACTCTTCCTATATAAATCGTCCCCACTACAGAAGAAAAACTAGTACGATCTATCGAAACCTGTTTTACCTCATTATTTTGCTGTATCACTAGTCCAACCTTTTCGCTTGTCATGGTTTGTAAGTAAATCGTATTCAAAATCATCGCTCCTATTACGTATGCCCCGTTTCAGCTAACTGCCTCATTTCCGTATGAGGTAATTTTTGATCAAAGAAAGCCTCTAGACAGCGCTGTTCCCCAACCATCGCTAGTAATTGATTGCTTTCTAAAACATCAACATGATGATATTTCCCTTTATAAAATTTCTCTAACACGGAATATACCGTCATAGATGGTGAAACCGTAAGCTTTTTCATCAATGGAGGCGAAGACTGAGCATAACGCGACATCAAGTGCCGAATAAAAATATATTGTCTTCGCTTCCATTCTAGACGATTTTCTAGTAAAAGGAAACAAGCCAAGAGTATGGTGTGAAACGTTGACCATTCATTAAAGTAAGTAATGAACATGGCCATCATAATAAAAGCAATAGATAAAATAACCGTAAGACTGATCACCTGTTTAAAAGGGACCTTGTAGGACAAAAGCAATAGCAGTATTTTCCCTCCATCCAGCGGATAAATGGGAAGTAAATTAAATAATAATAAATTTGTATTATAGGTTAAGGCATACTCAACTAAATGGGTTGGGATATCTGTATTTGTAAGCATAAACATTAATACAAAATGAATCCATATATGCTGCATGGGACCTGCAAGCACAACTAAAAACTCTTCCTTATATGACCGGGTATAATATTCGTCTGTATTCATTACGCCACCAAATGGCCAAAACATAATACTCGATATACGCCAGCGAAAAAAAAGAGCCATACCGATATGGCCCATTTCATGAATAAAAATCAAACAAAAAATAATCGCAATTTCCACAAAGGAACCTGTAATGACAGCTAAAAAAAGTACTAACCACAATAGTGGATGGATATGAAATTTAGATAAAAAGTTATTTTTGATCGTCAACTTGAATCACCTTCACTGGGTCAATAAATTGTCGTTGGTCCTGGATTGCAAAATATAAGCTAGGCTGTTCACCTCCTGATTCAGCTTCAAGACTGCCAATAACTTCATTTCCTGAAACAAATTGATATTGGAATACATCGATTTCATCTAAATTCCCATAAATAGAGTAAGTTCCATCTATATGTTGAATCATGATCGTTTTACCGGTTTCCTTCTTTTTTCCCGCAAAAACAACCGTCCCTTCATTCATCGCGGTAACCTCCGTACTTTCAGAAGGACTAACAGAGATCATTACTCCCTCTCCATTTTGCTGAAAGGATTCAGATATGACTCCATTAACAGGTAAAATTAAGCCATTCTGCTCATTTACTGGCCGAACATCTTCATTCCCTTCTAAAAATGCAAATGGGGTTCCTAAATTCGTTCGATACCAGGCTTGAACCTTTGCAAATGGAAATTCCTCCGTTAGTGCAGACACCACAAAGGCTTTAGGCTTTTGAAACTCTTCCCCTTCCATCCTTAGTAAAATGGCCGATGAAAAAAAGAGAATCCCTGCTAGGAGAGCTTTGAACACAAAGGGGCTAATCCCATTTTGCTCCGACTTTTTGTATGGACCTTTCCCTGGAGTAAATGTAGGAAAGTAACCATGCTTTTCTTCTTCCTGAAGATAGGTTGCTTGGGCCATGTTTCCTTTTCCATAGCTTGTCCCTTTTAATTTTTTCTGACCTTTTCGTTTGGTTATATTTTTGCGTACAGCATCAATACTTTTACGGCTCAATTTACCTCATTCCTTACATTAAGTGTTTGTACAAGTCTATTCATTCCTACTTGTTTTATGACTAGGAATATAGAGTTCAAAAATCAAAACACCCTTGACAATAGCATGATAGCTATCGACAAGGGTGTTTCTTACTCATGAACCTTAACTTGATAGGTTCTTAGCCAGTAATCAATTTGACATAAATGTGCAATAAGTTGTGGACCTTTCATTAACTGACCATACCATGGATCCTTAAATTCTTTTCCCTCACTATTGACAATGGCGTCTACCTTCTTGCGGTCAACAAATTCAAAAATAGGAGACTCGGAATCTGCTAGGATTTCCTTCATCCATGTTATGACTTGTCTCGTATATTCTGGTTGGAATGTCTTAGGATAAGGGCTTTTTTTACGGTACAACACTTCATCTGGCAATATCCCTTCTAATGCTTTTCTGAGTATCCCCTTTTCCCTACCATGCAACATTTTCATTTCCCATGGGATGTTCCACACATACTCTACTAGCTTATGGTCAGCAAATGGAACTCTGACCTCTAAGCTTGCTCCCATACTCATTCGATCCTTACGATCAAGGAGTTGCGCCATAAACCAGTGCATATTTAAGTAAAAAAGTTCTCTTCTTTTGGCATCTTCCTCCCGTTCACCATCTAAACGGGGGGTCTCATTAATCGTTTCCTGATAACGTTGGTATACATAGCCTTTGAGGTTTAATTTTTTCTGCCATTCTGGATGCAGAAGATCAATTCTTGCATCTAATGACTTCATCCAGGGAAATCCTGTACCTTGATTCCCAGTCGGGTCATGGAACCATGGGTAACCTCCGAATATTTCATCTGCACATTCTCCTGATAGACTCACTGTTGTATGTTGTTTAATACGCTGACAAAACCATAATAAAGAGGAGTCAATATCAGCCATTCCCGGTTGGTCCCGTAATCGCACAGATTCCTTTAATAAATCAGCTAATTCAAAACCACTTATGACCTCATAATGATGATTGGTGGAAAAATGATTAACCATTTTTTCTATCCATGGCTGATCACTTGACGGTTGAAATTTACTAGCTTGAAAGTATTGCTCATTTCCTTCGTAATCGATTGAAAACGTCGTCAGAGTGCCTCTACCTTGTTGTTGAAAATAATTTGAGGCAATCGCAGTAATTCCACTTGAATCTAATCCTCCGGAGAGAAAGGTTGAAACAGGAACATCTGCTACTAGTTGACGCTGTACAGCATCAACAAATAGTTCTCTTACCTTTTTAGTCGTTTCCTCGATAGAATCATTGTGTTCATGACTTTGTACATTCCAATAACGAAAGATTTGTAAACCGTCCTTTGAAAAAGTTAAAGAATGTCCGGCTCTTAACTCATGAATATCCTTAAAAATACCATGTCCTGGTGTTCTTGATGGGCCTAACCCAAAAATCTCACTAAGTCCTTCCCGATCGACCACAGCTTTTGTAGATGGGTGGGCTAACAGGGCTTTTAATTCTGAACCGAATAAAAAACGCACTCCATCGTGAAGATAAAATAATGGTTTAACCCCGAGACGGTCTCTCGCCATAAAACACTGTTCCTTTTCCTCATCCCACACTCCAAATGCGTAAATACCATTTAAATATTGAACACAGTCCTCTTTCCACTCCATATAGGCAGTTAATAATACCTCTGTATCTGATGTTGTATGAAAGGGGTAACCCTTTTTCTTTAATTCCATTCGTAACTCATTAGTGTTATATAATTCGCCATTGTATACAATCGTGTAGGTATATCGATTGTCACTCTTACTCATAGGCTGTTTTCCGCCTTCTAAATCTACAACAGCTAGTCTCTTATGCCCAAATGCAGCATGCTCATCAATCCACAAATGGGAGTCGTCAGGACCTCGTAACGTAAGTGTATCTGTCATTCTTTGTAAGGACTCACGCTCGATTTCTACATTTTTCTTCCAATCAATGATGCCTGTAATTCCACACAAATGGCTTCATCCTTCCCGCTTGAATAGATTCGTTGTTAATTACGTGTTCATTCTATGCGGGGATATGGAAATTATGTCTTATAACAAATTACTATACTATGTACAGCGCTTACATTTTATTCAAACAAAAAAGCAGCCACTAAAAAGGCTGCTTTTCCTTATGATTTAATGCCGAAGAACTTTTTCACTTTTGACATCATGCCCTTATCATCCTCAAGGGACATTAGTGGTACAGATTCTCCTAAAATTCTTCTTGCGATATTGCGGTATGAAATGGATGCTTTCGTATTTGGTTGGAAGGCAATCGGTTCACCGTGATGAGATGATTTAATCACTTCATCATCATCCGCTACAATTCCTAACAAATCCACTGCTAGTATGCCGATAATATCATTAATATCTAACATATCACCGGTTTTAACCATATGAGTTCGGATCCGGTTGATGATAAGATGCGGCGTCCCTAAGTCTTCTTTTTCTAATAATCCTATGATTCTATCAGCATCTCGAACGCTCGATTTCTCAGGAGTGGTTACCACAATTGCTTTATCTGCACCTGCAATTGCATTTTTATATCCTTGTTCAATTCCAGCTGGACAATCAATTAATATGTAATCATAGTCTGATTTCAACTCATTGATAATGTCCCGAATTCCTTCAGGAGTAATCGCCGATTTGTCACTAGTTTGTGACGCAGGTAAGAGGTGTAAACAATCAAACCGCTTATCTTTTACGAGGGATTGCTTTACTTTACAGCGTCCTTGAACCACGTCGACAATGTCATATACGATTCTATTTTCAAGCCCTAATACAACGTCCAAATTTCGAAGCCCAATATCCGTGTCTATTAAACACACATTCTTTCCTAGCAATGCAAGACTTGTCCCGACATTAGCCGTTGTGGTCGTCTTACCTACACCGCCTTTTCCAGATGTAATAACAATTGCCTCACCCATTACTGATTCTCCTTTCCATCGAACGTAAATTAGGTCGAAGATTAGATAACATTTGTATTCTATCTATTAATATTTTGTCATGTTCTTCATCAACATAAGCACACTCCATATAAACACCTTCTGTCGCAAAATCAGGGGAGCGGCTTAGTAAATCAGCAATTCTTAACTGAGTTGGATTCATATATGCAGCAACGACAACAGCTTGCCTATCTCCCTCAAGTCCTGCATGGGCGATACCGTTTAACCTACCTAGTATGTAAATGTTTCCGGTGGCAGAAACACTTCCACCAGGATTCACATCTCCTACGAGTAATAAATCCCCCTGTACGTGTACTGTCTGACCTGCACGAACCATCCTTGTGATCGTCGATACTTCTAAATCCTTCTGCCATTCCTTTGCTTCATGTTTCGTAATTACGTTAGAAGTAATCTCATTAATAATTAAATTATTCTTACTGCGGACAATCTGTAAAAAATCATCCTTCATCTCCTTCGTCAAATACCTATTACCTAGATGAATATTAACCTTGACCATCGGATGGTCTTTATCTACAACTGATGATGATAATTTCGTCTCTAGTTCTTTGAGAATTTGATCAAATGAACAGGTTTCATCAATGATGAAAGTCAACCCATCCTTTGTTCCTTTAATTGTAATTGCTTGTTTATTGTTATTCACAGAGGTTCACCTCAATAGTACAATTTCGATAAAAGATAGCAAAAATCCTCTTTTCCAATTTTTACTTTTGTGTAAAATGCTCAAATGACCATTTTTCTAACCTATTTCGGTACATAGGATATACAATCATTAAAAATAGCAAGTTTGAGAGCATCGTTGGAATTAGTCTGTTTTTTAAATAAACGGACCAACTAATATCCGCAAAACCAATCATATAATACATTGCATAAATGAGGTGATCAGCAAAAAAGACAGCAACAAATCCTAATAAAAACGTTACAATAAAGTTTGGATGTAAAAGCTGTTTAAATCCTAATACTATAAATATGGTTAAGCCATAGGTGAACATATAAACACCCAAGGTATCCGTATAGGTAAAATCAAATAGAAATCCAAAAATTATCGCATACACTAGCGAATAAATAGAATTATCTTGATCATAAAAAATGGCAATTAGCACTGTAAATAATAACACCCAGTGAGGAATAGGCTGCATTCCACCAATCAGCCACTGTTTTGGAATTTGATCTGTAGCCGTACTTTCTAATATTAACAGAGCTAAAAGGATAAGAGGAGGGAATATGCGTGTCATGATTCTTCCTCCTCAGGATTTGGTGCTTCTGGTGAGTTCATTTTGCGATCCACAACCATCACATGATTGATATCATATAAATCAGCTGCTGACTTGACGTAAGCGACTTTTGTTAAACCGTAGGAATCCATCTCAACTGACTCAATTTCACCGATAACAAGACCCTTAGGGAATACTCCTCCCATACCGGAACTTACAACCAATTGACCCTTTTCTACTTCCTTATCTGTAGATTTTATGGTTAAAATTAAGGACTCTCGTTTATCGTCATAACCTTCAATTAAGCCAAACACAGGATCTTCCTTGCCCTGTACTAAGACGGAAATTCGATTGTTACGATCAAAGCCACTTAATAGCTGAACATCAGAGGTGAATTGGTAGGCTGTTGTCACTTTTCCTACCATCCCCTCTGCCGTTATAACCGCCATATTAGGCCGAACACCATGTTGTTTTCCCTTATTAATTGATAACTGTTGCATCCATAATGGCTCAGGACTTCGGCCATTAACCGATGCCTGTATGACATTATAATCTCTTAGTGAATCCGCATCCTTCTTCTCTAATAGGGCTTGGAGTTCCTCATTTTCTTCTTCTAAAGCTTGTACCTCATACAATAAATCTTTATATTCGGATAGACGCTCTTTTAAGACTTCATTCTGCTCAAAGGTAGTTTTGAGCTGATTAATATCATCAAAAAAATCTGTAACAAATCGGACAGGTACTTGGAATACTCCTTGTACCCATCCAATTGTATCCTTTAAAAGTTCTTCAGGTAAGCTAACCTCTTCTCGATCTCTCATCGAAAAACCAATAAGAGCAACGAGCAAAATCACACTTACAAGAATAATAATTAAAGCTCTTCTCCTCAAAAAGGACCACATCTATTACACCTACTTCTTTCACTTCTTCAAATTAAAATACTATCGGTTTGAAATACTAGGATTTGCACGGAAATGGTGAATATAGTCTAAGGATTTACCTGTTCCAATGGCAACACAATCTAAAGGATCCTCCGCTACAAATACAGGCATTTTTGTTTCTTCACTAATTTTTTTGTCTAGATTTTTTAATAATGCTCCTCCACCTGCTAAAACAATACCTTTTTCCATGATGTCTGCAGATAATTCAGGAGGTGTTTTTTCCAACGTATTTTTGACTGCTTCAACAATCGAGTTTATCGTATCTCGAAGTGCCGCTTCAATCTCCAAATTCGATGTGGTAATCGTTTGCGGCAAGCCTGTTACTAAATCCCGTCCTCTAATTTCCATTTCTACCGTATCGTGTACTTCACCAGCTGAACCAATCTCCATTTTAATGACTTCAGCTGTATGTTCACCAATTAATAAATTATATTTCTTTTTTATAAATTGAATAATAGCGTCGTCCATCTCATCTCCTGCAATCCGTATGGACTGACTCGTGACAATTCCACCTAACGATATAATGGCGACTTCTGTTGTTCCCCCACCAATGTCCACAATCATACTTCCTGTAGGCTCCCAAACTGGTAACCCTGCTCCAATGGCTGCAGCAAATGGTTCTGCAATTGGATAGGCATCTTTAGCTCCCGCCTGCTTCGTTGCATCGATGACGGCTCTTTCCTCAACCATTGTAATTCCTGAAGGTACACAGACCATTACATTTGGCTTTCTTGCAAATGGAGAACGACGTTTATGGGCTTTATTAATATAATATTTCATCATCATAGCCGTTGTTTCGTAATCCGCAATAACCCCATCTTTCATTGGTCTTATAACAGATATATTTCCAGGTGTACGTCCGATCATGATTTTGGCATTATTTCCTACTGCTTCAGTTTCCCCAGTTTGTAAATTTTTTGCTACAACAGATGGCTCACGTAATAAAATTCCTTTTCCTTTCATGTAAACCAACGTGTTAGCTGTACCCAAATCTATTCCTAGGTCTTGTGAAAAACCAAAACGCACCACATAAATCTCCCTCTCTCTGAGTGTTTTTTCACAAACCACTTCTTATGTACTATTGTATTACAAAAAATACAGTTAATAAGCGCCATTCAAGATTTACTTGAAAAATGGCGCTTTTTTACCCTTTTATCATATTATACGAAAAAATTTTTGAAATAGATAGTCCTATAAGTACCCTTTTTCTTTCAGGGAAACATATTTTCTATCACCTATCACCAGATGATCAAGTAATTCGATCCCTATCATTTTACCACATTCCGTGAGTCTTCTTGTAACATGAATATCTTCCTGAGAGGGAGAGGGATCTCCAGAAGGATGGTTATGGGCACAAATAATAGAGGCTGCAGAACGCTTAACAGCTTCTCGGAAAATTTCACGAGGGTGTACAATAGAGGCGTTAAGACTCCCGATAAAAACAGTTTGCTGATGAATGACTTGATTTTTTGTGTTTAAAAAAAGACAGACAAAATGCTCCTGTTTCAAATGTCTTAACTCTTCCATCACAAAATCTGCCCCGTCTTCAGGACTTCGAATAACATACCGTTCTGTAGGTTTAAAAGAGTACACTCTTTTTCCGATTTCAAGAGCTGCCATTAGCACAACTGCTTTGGCAGTCCCAATTCCTTTAATTGCTGTTAATTCTTCCACAGTTGCGTCTTTTAACAGCGGTAATCCTTCAAAATGGACGAGTAGCCGATGGGATAACGACATCACGGACTCGTTTTTTGTGCCTGTACCTAGGATGATAGCTAATAAATCCTGATTTGATAAATGGTTTGCACCTAAGTTCATTAACCTTTCTCTTGGACGGTCATTTTTAGGTACATCCTTAATACAAACCATGTCTTGTGACAATATACATTCTCCTCCCACACTAACTCATGATTGAAAAAAGCTAGGGTATATTGAAAAATCTCGTAGTTCTCTCACTACACGAGATATCGGTAAACCAACTACATTATAATAATCACCGATGATTCTTTTAACAAATGTGGCTCCTATACTTTGGATTCCGTAAGCTCCAGCTTTATCGAAGGGGTCCATTGTAGAAATATAATGATGGATTTCTTTTGAACTTAAAGGCCAAAATTCTACTTCCGTTTTCTCTGCCAATACTTTTATACGATCACTCGTTCGAATAGCTACTCCAGTATAAACCTCATGAACCTGTCCACTTAATGCAGATAGCATATTCATTGCATCTTCTTCCGTGTGAGGCTTCTCGAAAATATCTCCCTGGTAGGATACTACTGTATCAGCAGCTAAAATCACTTCTTGCTCTGTCAATAATGATACATGGTCAGCTTTCAATTTTGCTAGTTGCTCAACTTTACTTTCTGGTGAACGACTTGAAATTATAGATTCATCAACATCTGGTTTACGTATGTCAAACGGAATTTTCACTTGCTCTAGTAACTGTTGCCTTCTCGGTGAGGATGAGGCTAGTATGAGTTGTCGCGACATCAAATAACCCCCATTACATCTTTGGAATCTTTCTGTAATTATATTTTAAATAACTTGTACGTTAAATTCAAAAAGCAATTATTCATTATTGACTTCATCTTTTTCTCGAAAATTAAAATTATACTCATAAATAAATTCGTTTCCCATCCACCTAGTTAAAAGAAACTGTGGTTTTAATTGAATTAAAAAAGGACAGAAAAACTTCTGTCCTAACTATTCATATACTGTTGATACGCGTGTAAGATTCCAATTAACTGATTTTGGACTAGCCAATGAGATTCCTCGGATTGCTCAAGCAATTGATTATACTTAGCTGCAAATTGCTCGCCACTTTCACTAATGGATTCTGGTTTATTCTGATACCAACTACGAGTCTTATCTATTTGCGACGATAGCTCCTCCGAATAACTTGTTGCTAACGGAACTGTCTCTTTCCAAAGTGACATTCCTTCTTTAATCCAATTCCCTTCAGCTTCTGAAATATCTTTTTCACTAGCTGCCACAGCCCAAGACTTTACAAAGGCATCTTTCTCCGGATCAAAGCCTAATTCTTCAATACTTGTTTCGAGCTGCTTCGCTGTCTCATTGGTTAAACCTAGACTGGCAAACAAATAAAACATTCCTTCTGACTCCCAAATAAAAGGATAAACCCCTGAATCTTTAAACAGATTTTGTCTTTCTTGAGCTTTTCCTTCGCTCGAGTATACACCGACCTGCACAACATGGGAATCAACCCCATCGAATGAAACAGCCACTGTATTCTCATTTGCAGGTGAGGTTGTCACTGCATCTTCTCCATCAGTCCCTGTTGCGGATTGATTCGTCTCATCCTCTATCCCTAAAGCCTGTTGAGGTTCATCTATTCCTGATAGCAGATTTAATAGCACAAATCCTAAAATAGAACCAACGATAATGGCTGATACCCCTGCCGTGACTAATCGTTTTAGACTAGGCATATTTGAAAATAATGATCGTTTCTTTTGATAAGGTCTTTGTAATACCTCTACTTTAGGGGGTTCGTCTTGATTGGAAGTGTATGAAAAAGGGTTATTCTGATTGCTATGTCTAGGTTCTCTATTTTGGTCTAAAGCTGCAGCCATTTCCTTCTTCGCATCCTCATCCTTGTAGAATGATTTAGCTGTGACTTCTTTTTCTTCGCCATTAATTCGGACAGAAAGCTTTTTCTGATTCTTGTCCACTTAAATCCCCCACTTTTTCCTGCTTTTGTCTTGACCTTATCATGCTTACGAGAAAAAAGTTGTCGAGTTATGACAACCTATTAAACAATTTCATCTTGATTTTTCCCTATTTCTCCTCATAAACTGGCAATGTAATACAAAAAGCAGCTGATTCCACTAATCAGCTGCTACATTTGAATAACTTTTTCGTAGGTTGCTACTTTATTTCTACCATTATTTTTTGCTCCAACATACATGGCTCGGTCCGCGTGTCTAATAAGCTCTGTTGGGTCATCACAATCATCTGGAAAAGTTGCAATACCAATACTTGCTGTTAAATTAACTTGTATTGGATTGTCAACATCTGTGATATGCTGTTCCAGTTGAAATGGCTGTTCACTTATTATTCTTCTCAGTTTTTCCGCTTCAAACAGAGCCTCATCTTTCCCTCTGCCCTGTAATAGAACGACAAATTCCTCCCCGCCATATCTCGCAACAATGCTATTATTCATGGCTGTTTCTATTCGTTTTGCCAGCTCTCTTAAAACCTCATTTCCACTCTCATGTCCGTATGTATCATTCACGCGCTTGAAATAGTCTAAGTCTAGCAAAATTAATGAATGGATTTCTTTCACACCTTTGGCTATCATATCTTCAAAGAGATGATGTAGGTATTCCTCAAAATATCGGTAATTATATAATTTTGTTAACTGACAGCGCTCACTTTTCTGTTTAGTGGATTCATAGTGTCTAGCGTTTTCTATCGCAACTGCTAGATAGTTCGCCATGATTTCTACAAGCATATATTGATATTTTTCATAGGCTCGTTTATTTCGTGAGGCAATGGTGATGATTCCAACGACCTTTTCGTTTCTTCTAATTGGAACAGAGATGAGACTTTCTGCATCATTAGGTATCGAATAATCCGGTATACTACTTTCCCAAATCGTTCGTTTCGTGAAAAATAATCCCTCACCATTTCCATATACCATGCCACTAATTCCTTGGAATTTCTTGAAGGTCTGTGGTGATGGCGGTCCTTTCTGGTCTCCTAAGTTACGAACTAATGTTAAGCTTTCATTACTATTTAACACATCGTAAATGTAACCATAATGAACATCAAGTAGAGATGTAATTTCAGCTGCAAAAATATCTAAAACTTCCTTTACATCCAGCTTTCCAGTTAGCTTCTGACCAATATCACTTGTTTTTTGCATATATGTATTCAATTTTTTAGAAGCATAGTACCCCATAATCATAATAGATATCATGATGAAAGGAATTCCAACAAAATAAATTGCTTTAGCTCCAAGCTCGATATACAAAAGATATAAAACATAGCCAACAGGAATAGTTATGATAGACGTTAGAACATCCCATAATAGCGATCTTGAGAAAAATCGTTCCTTTTGGGAAGTAATAAACATTCGTAATAGATGTAATAAGATTTGGTTTCCAAATATAACACCAATTATATAGCCTAAAATAGGTAGCTGTTGTTCAACAGTAAAGGCCCGCGCTGCATCTGTGTTCACGCCACCTAACATAAAGTACACAGCGGCTCCTATAATCGAAGTTAATAGAAACAAGAGTAAATTAGCGGGAATGCGGTACAAATCCTCTTTTCCAATTCGAAGCTTCATGATTAAAGCAATCACAGCAATTTGTGTTAGGACTACTTCTGCAAACAACCCGAAATGCAAAAATACAGCAAAGCTTATCCCGTGTATAAAGAAAATAGGGGTTTCACCTACGATGATTGGAAAAAGGGAAACGATACACATTAGTAGTGCAAAAGAAATAATGTCAAACCAATTACCCTCAATGTTGACACGATGACCCATCAATTGATATAAATAAAAAATTAACGTAGGCCATATTAACAACCATAAGATCCAGATAATCCTTTTCTTCTGTTTTGTCATACTTTGCATCTCCCATTAACCCATTTTTCCAAACCTAATACTTTATCTCTATTTAACTATTTTTCACTACAAAAATTCTGATATTTTAATATATTAAAGTAATTTTATCATATTTTACTAATTAATTTCAAAATATTGTCTAATTACTGAAATAAAATATAAAGATCCTGAGATAATGATGACTTCATTCATAGGATCAATGGACTGGATAAGTTCTTTAATCGACGCTTCCCAATTTGACTTAAGATGCTTATTTGGATGATCACTCAACTCAAATAAATTTTCCGCCTTGGCTGCACGTTCGAATTCAAAAGTAGTAAAGGTAACAGTGGTAAACGCCTGATTAAACAGATTAATCATATCGCTTAAAGCTTTATCCTTCATTGCTGAAAACAGCAAATGTTTTCTTTTTTCCGGATAGAAACGCTCAACGGTTTGGATAAGCGTCTCAATCCCCTCCTTATTATGAGCACCATCAATAATGACTAATGGATGATGATGGACCGTTTCAAACCTTCCTGGCCAAGTTGTGCCAAATAATCCTTCTTTTACCTTTGTGGTATCTACTTGAAGATTGACCATTTTACTTAAACGCAAGAATGCTTGGAGTGCCGTTGAAGCATTTACAACTTGGTGGAAACCCCTCATTTGAATGGCTAATTCAGAATAATCTCCTAGCTTCGAAAAAAACGAAAAAGTTTCCAATCCATCATGTACTCCTAATTGTTTAGCTCTAAAGTCACTAGAAAAATGATCCAAAGGTACGCTCAACTCTGAGGCTTTTCGCTTTATTAAATGTAAAGATTGCTGTTCGGTAACAGCTGTAACTAACGGAATTTGTTCCTTCATAATCCCCGCTTTTTCATAGGCAATTTGTTCATATGTATTTCCTAATATTGCTGTATGATCTAATCCAACATTTGTGATGATAGTTAAAATGGGTTGTACCACATTGGTTGAATCTAATCTTCCACCTAGCCCAGTCTCAAATAAAACGTAATCCAAGTCCTGCTGTGAAAAATAATCAAATGCAATGGCTGTAATAACTTCAAATTCCGTTGGTGGGCCAAGCTCTGTCTTTTCTAATTCAAGACATAATGGCTTTATTTTTTCTACAAAACTAGTCATCTCATCATCTGGAATTGGTTGGCCATCAACACTTATGCGTTCATTAAATTTTACAATGTACGGTGATGTAAAGGTGCCTACAGAATAGCCGTGAGATTGCATAATATGCCTTAAAAAGGACAAGGTGGAGCCTTTGCCATTGGTACCAGCTATATGAATGGCTTTGATTTTCTTTTGCGGATGATTAAGCTTTTCCATTAACCATTCCATACGTTTTAATCCTGGTTTGATACCAAAAGTTTCGCGACTATGTATCCATTGAACAGCTTCTCTGTAGTCCATCTTAGTTCCCTCACTTTTTCAGCATGAAAATTAGGGGAACAGTACAACTGCCCCCCTATATAGAAATTACCCCTTTAAGTCTTTCATTCGTTGCTCTACTTTCGCTCGTTTATCTAAATAATCTTTTTCCTTATCTCGTTCTTGCTCCACAATTTGTTCGGGTGCGTTATTGACAAACTTTTCATTGGCTAATTTTTTCTGAACAAGGTCTACTTCAGCATTCCACTTTTCCCATTCTTTTTGTAATCGTGCTAATTCTTCTTCAATATTAATTAGACCTTCCAATGGTAAATAAATTTCTGCCCCTGTCACTACTGCACTCATCGCTTTTTCCGGAACATTTAACTCTGTATTAATCTGTAATTCACTTGGATTACAGAACTTTTCTAAATAATGGCGATTCGTTTCAAGACCTGCTTTAACGGTCGCATCATTTGCTTTAACTAACATTTTTATTTCTTTAGACATCGGTGTGTTCACTTCTGCCCGAATATTTCTCACAGAACGTATCAAGTCAACCAACAGCTTCATTTGAGAAGATGCTTTTTCATTCGTGAACTCAGGCTTCACTTGTGGCCATGATGAAACGGTAATGGATTCGCCATCATGTGGCAAATGCTGCCATATTTCCTCGGTAATAAATGGCATAAATGGATGCAACATACGCATTGTTTGGTCGAGAACATATACTAAAACTGATTTTGTCGTATGCTTCGCCTCTTCATCATCACCATATAAAGGTAGCTTTGCCATTTCAATATACCAATCACAAAACTCATCCCATATAAAGTTGTAAAGGTGCCGTCCTGCTTCACCAAAATCATATTTATCAATATTTCTAGTTACTTGTTCAATGGTTTCATTTAAACGAGTTAGTATCCATTGATCCGCTACAGATTTATCACCAGACAAATCAACCTCTTCATATTTCATCCCATCGAGGTTCATTAGCACAAAGCGGGATGCATTCCAAATCTTATTCGCAAAATTCCAAGTGGATTCGATCTTTTCCCAGTGAAATCGCAAGTCCTGTCCTGGAGATGAACCGGTGGAAAGGAAATATCTAAGTGAATCAGCACCATATTTTTCCACTACTTCCATTGGGTCGACCCCATTACCTAAGGACTTACTCATTTTTCGTCCTTCCGCATCTCGGACTAAGCCATGGATCAAAACATCCTTAAATGGTCTTCTATCCATAAACTGCTTCGATTGAAAAATCATGCGTGAAACCCAGAAAAAGATAATGTCATAGCCTGTAACAAGTACATCAGTAGGGAAATATCGGTTTAGGTCAGAGCTTTCCTGATCTGGCCAGCCTAACGTTGAGAACGGCCATAACGCCGATGAGAACCAAGTATCTAATACATCTTCATCCTGCTCCCAATTTTCAATATCCTTTGGTGCCTCTTTTCCTACATAAACCTCACCTGTTTCCTTGTGGTACCAGGCTGGAATTCTGTGCCCCCACCATAGCTGACGAGAAATACACCAATCACGAATATTTTCCATCCAGTTTAGATACGTCTTTTCAAAACGGTCCGGAACAAACTCAACTTTGTCATCTGTGCTCTGTAGGTCAACCGCAGCTTTAGCTAATGGCTCCATATTAACGAACCATTGTGTAGATAGGTATGGTTCAACAACAGCACCACTACGCTCGGAATGGCCAACTGAATGGGTATGTTCCTCAATCTTAAACAATACCCCTTCATCCTGTAGATCTTTGACAAGCTGTTTCCGGCATTCAAACCGATCCATTCCTTGATATTTTAAGGCATTTTCATTCATCGTTCCGTCTTCATTCATCACGAGTATTCGTTCAAGGTTGTGACGATTGCCAATTTCAAAGTCATTTGGATCATGAGCCGGTGTGATTTTAACGGCACCAGAACCAAATTCCATATCAACATAATCATCAGCAACAATTTCAATTTCACGACCTGTTAAAGGCAATACAACCTCTTTTCCAATCAGGTGTTGATAACGCTCATCTTTAGGATGAACAGCTACCGCTGTATCTCCTAACATCGTTTCTGGGCGCGTGGTGGCAATTTCAATATAGCCTGATCCGTCCTTTAAAGGATACTTCATATGATAAAATGCACCCTGAACTTCCTTATAGATAACCTCGATATCTGAAAGAGCGGTTTGTGTTTGTGGGTCCCAGTTGATAATATATTCGCCACGGTAGATTAAGCCTTTTTCATACAGCGTTACAAATACTTCTTTAACAGCATTTGATAACCCTTCATCAAGAGTAAATCGCTCTCTAGAGTAGTCTAGGCCTAAACCAAGCTTTTCCCACTGTTTGCGAATGAAGGAGGCATACTCTTCCTTCCAATCCCAAACCTGTTCCACAAATTTCTCTCGACCAAGGTCATATCTGTTTTTTCCTTCTTCTTTAAGCTTTGCTTCAACCTTTGCTTGAGTCGCAATTCCCGCATGGTCCATACCTGGTAACCACAATACATCATAGCCTTGCATCCTTTTATAACGCGTAATAATATCCTGTAAAGTCGTATCCCAAGCATGGCCGAGATGAAGTTTACCCGTTACGTTTGGCGGTGGAATCACAATTGTAAACGGATCCTTACTCTTATCATCCTTAGCCTCAAAAAACTTACCCTTAACCCAATAATCATACCGTCCAGATTCCACTTGAGTGGGATCATATTTTGGCGGCATCGAAACCTCTTGATTTCCCATATCCATTCCTCCTTAACCTTTTACAATCAATACCTATCAGGATGTAGTCGCCATTATAGAAATAAAAAAACCCTTCTCATCCTATTGAAAAGGACGAAAAGGGTTATTTCGCGGTACCACCTTTATTTACAGTTCAACTTTACTACAGTCGAATCTACTGTACACTTCATTTTTATAACGGGTTATCCGGTTTCTTCTACTTGGTTTCAAAGAAACTGCATCTTCCAGGGCGACCTTCCAAGGTAGTTTGTTCCTAGGAAACGTCTCAGCAAATCGTTTCCCTCTCTGAAGGCATACTCCTTGTACTCCTCCCTATCAAGGCATTTCTTCCTATTCCTTTGTATTAATTATTTTAGCCAGTTTTCGATATAAAAGTCAATTATCTTTTAACACTTTTTCCACTTTTACATCATATTATACTAACGAGTTTGTAAAAGGAGGATCATAATGGGAAAATTTTATCGTTATAAGTTGCCACCTTGGTTAAGACATTGGATATTTGTCATTGAAAGATGTACGGTGCCCCTAATGGTCTATCAAATTATTCGAACCTTATTAATCCCAACGACTTTAGATGTTTTCTTAACAGGTATTTTTGTCGGAATCTTTTTTGCCTTTTATTTAGACTGGATTTAAATGCTCTCATCATCATTGTTAATATGCTCATCTTGGAGGTGTTTTTGAACCTTTAATACGTGATCAAAGTAAAATTGATAACGCTGAAAACGCTGAATCCACTCAACTTCAGTACGGAGGTTTGGATTTTTCACATATTGATATACCTCCTGCAAGTAACGGTCTAAATTAAGTAAGTGAAGCGAAAGTATGGATATGTCCCCATTCATAAAAGTATGTTGGTCAACATAAATGTTTAGTCCTTCTATCAATTGCTCAATAGGAGCGTCATGGTAAAAACAGATAGAATAAAAAAACTGGGCAAGGTCCTTTGCTGGATGCCCATAAAAAGCTTTTTCCCAATTGATCAAGACCATACCATCGACGGAATTGATAAAGTGAGAGGGTGATAAGTTACCATGGCAAAGAGAAAAGGTCATTTTTTTCTCTTCCCTCACACGTTCTAGCCATTCACCGTACCAGTATTCCATCTGCATGGAGATTTCACGGATTAATCGGTAAGAATGGCAAATTAGTAATTCGGAAGGGGACATGTAATGATTTGCTTCAAATGAACCTATCCATTTTTCAAATTGGTTAAAATTCGTCTTCACTTTTGACTTTTGTGCTTGAATCCAATCCTGAACTTGGTCTACGTTGAGCCTTCTATCCACTGCTGTTTTGGTATGAATTACAGCTAATTCCGAAAAAAACGGCAGTAAGGAAGAAGAAAATGAAACATCTTGTTTTGATTTAAACCAAGGTGAAACATAATACGAATGCTTCTTTCCGAGTAAAACGGGTGATTGCTTATCATTTAAATATACTTGGGCTACTGACGATAAATTTTTCTTTTTAGCCAGCTGATAAACCATAGCAAATGTCCGGTTGACATGCGGTGTTTTTGTTTGCTTGAGTGCAACATACTGATTACCTGTATAGACTTTTGCCAATTTTTTCGTAATCATTTCACCTTGATATGGAAACATTCCATATGATTGCAAGACTTGTTTAAGTTTACTCAATTCAACTCATCCTCAATTTTAATCAAGAGGGATCTGTTTGTTTCTTTTTTACTGGAATATATAAAATATCACCAGTTTGGATTTCTTCATCCTCAAGCTTGTTGTAGCGTAAAATATGTGTGATCGGCATCTCGTATCGCTTAGCAATACTCTCCAGCGTATCGGATTCCTGAACAATGCACAATCGAATTTTGGAATACGTATCCTCTTCACGATCAAACATATTGACTAAATAAATAGCATTTTCTCTGCTCTCTGGACTTGGGGATTCCTCATAGCTGTCTACATTATATTCAACTGCTGGACTTTCATTATAAGGAGTATCTTCATAAAGACTATCCTCATATGGACTATCGCTTCCATCATCTTCATATTGGCTTTCATCATGATCCTTCTTAAAGAATTCCTCGAATGTTTGAGACTTTTTCTTAAACCATAAATCTCGGTCCTTATCATCTTCACTATTTTCTTCCTGTTCTACATCGTTTGCCTTATATTCCTCACCTACTACATCAGATGGATCCTCGAACAAAGAGCTGGAAGGACTAGCCGATTCTGCTTCTTCATCAAACTGTACATCAAATGAAAAAGGCTCACTCACCTCTTCCCATTGATTCTCATCCTCTCTGCCTTCAGCTAATTCCTCACTTCTTTCCTCTTCTAACGGCTCTTCTTCAGTAATTCCTTCTTGCTGAATTCCTGTAATTGCCACCTGAGCTTGTAGCTTCATTTGAGAAGTGTCTGGAATTTCATAGTCAAAGTAATCAATCTCGACCATCACATCGTCTAATGAAGGTACACGATATTTTGGAATGGTTATTTCGACGGGAATATTATAATGAAACTCATTTAGACCATCCTCAAATGAACGAACATCACTTATATAATTTTTAGCTGAACGGTCTTGAAAGGATAATATATGTTCATCATCACTTGAAGAATCAACGGTTGGCATATATTCACCAGTAAGTTCAATTACCCCCCTAACGGAAACAAAATCATCATTCTCTTGAATCGTAATATTAGGCTCAAGTGCAATTCCAATTAATTCTTTTAACTCCTGTCCCTTTTGAAACCATAAAAGTTCATTTAATTCAAAATTGAGCACGTTCCGGTTATCTTGATTCAAACGAACTCCTCCTCCCCTAAAAAATGCAAATATACCAATCTCTACACTTATATGTATGGATTTCAAGAATTATAACGAGAGAATGAAAATGAATGATAGGGGAGTGGTGATTTTTTACTTATGTGTATGGATTTTAGAGTGGATATGAGCATAGCGAAACGGTCCTTTAGCACAATTTATGTAAACTTCAGCATAGTATTTTTGACTTTAGCATCTCCCTGTGATTTTTCAGCAACTCCCGAGTAATCTTCAGCATAATAAAGAGTGTTTATCATTTTGTGCTTAAACTTCAGCTTGGAACCCTTAATCTATTGCACCCATCTTCACTTGAACCTTATCCCAGCAAAAAAAGCTGCCTCCTCAGAGACAGCTTTCACCTTATGATTCTTTAATTTTACGAAATGTATTTCTCGCCGCTTCAATCGTTTTCTCAATATCCTCATCTGAATGAGCGGTTGATAGAAAGATTCCTTCAAATTGAGAAGGTGGGAGAAATACGCCTTCTTCTGCCATTGACCGATAGTAGCTTGCAAACAATTCAAGATCTGCAGACTTAGCTGTTTCAAAGTTAATGACATCTTTATTCGTAAAGAATATACCTACCATTGAGCCAGCCCGGTTAATTGTATGTGGAATTTCAAATTCCGTGGCCGCTTGGCTAAATCCTTCTACAAGGCGGTCTACTTTTTGACTGAGTCCTTCATAGGCCTCTTTCGTCATCGCTGTTAACGTTTCATACCCCGCTGTCATGGCTAGTGGGTTACCTGAAAGAGTTCCGGCTTGATAGATTGAACCGGCTGGTGCAATCTTCTCCATAATCTCACGTTTACCACCATAGGCACCAACAGGCAAGCCTCCGCCAATCACTTTACCTAAGCAGGTTAAGTCAGGTGTCACATCAAAATGACCTTGTGCAGAATGATAACCAACGCGGAATCCTGTCATTACCTCATCAAAGATAAGCAGAGAGCCATTTTGTTCAGTGATTTCTCTTAGCTTTTGAAGCAAATTATTTCGTGGTGGGACTACACCCATATTTCCAGACACAGGTTCCACGATGACAGCTGCAATATCATTACCAAACTGTTCAAAAGCATACTTAACACTTTCTACATCATTGTAAGGCACGGTAATTGTATTTTGTGCAATCGACTCCGGCACACCTGGGCTATCTGGTAACCCTAATGTAGCTACACCTGAGCCTGCTTTAATAAGTAGGGAATCACCATGACCATGATAGTTACCTTCAAACTTTAATATTTTATCTCGGCCCGTATATCCTCGAGCTAACCGAAGCGCACTCATGGTTGCTTCCGTTCCTGAGTTTACCATTCGAACCATTTCAATAGATGGAACGCGGTCAATAATTAATTTAGCTAGCTCATTTTCAATTTCAGTAGGAGTACCAAAGCTCGTACCACCTTGAAGAACACGCTGAAGGGAATTGACTACTTTTTCATGAGCATGACCTAAAATTAGCGGACCCCAGCTAAGTACATAGTCAATATATTCATTTCCATCAATGTCGTAAATTTTAGAGCCTTTTCCTTTTTCCATAAAAATCGGATCCATTTGAACAGATTTAAAGGCTCTTACAGGTGAGTTCACTCCACCTGGCAATAAATCTACGGCCTCTTTAAACGCTTGTACAGATTTTTGATTCTCACGCATAACATTCACCCTCTTCTTCATGCTTTATCTACTATTCATTTAACCATTTTGCAACATCTTTAGCAAAATACGTTATGATTAAGTCTGCGCCAGCTCGCTTCATTGATGTTAGTTTCTCTAAAACAATCGCTTTTTCATCCACCCAGCCTTGTTGAGCCGCTGCTTTCACAAGTGAGAACTCTCCACTAACGTTATAAGCAACAACAGGTACAGGATGACGATCACGTATTTCTCTCATAATATCTAAGTATGAAAGTGCTGGTTTCACAATTAAGAAGTCTGCACCCTCTTCTATATCTGAATCAGCCTCTCGAAAGGCTTCTAGACGATTTGCTGGGTCCATTTGATATGCTTTTCGGTCCCCAGATTGTGGTGTACTTTGTGCCGCTTCACGGAATGGACCATAAAATGCAGATGCGTATTTTACGGCATAAGACATAATTGGAATCTTATGATAACCTGCCTCATCCAATCCTTGACGAATAGCCGCAACAAAGCCATCCATCATATTGGATGGAGCTATAATATCAGCACCAGCTTCAGCTTGAGCAATAGCCGTATCAACTAATAGTTTAAGTGATTCATCATTTTGGACATAGCCATCTTCAATCAGTCCGCAATGCCCATGAGATGTATACTCACATAAGCATGTATCAGCGATTACCGTAAGCTCAGGAACTTCTTTCTTTAGTGTCCGAATCGCCTCTTGTACAATTCCATGCTCATGAAAGGCACCTGTACCACATTCGTCCTTCTCTTCCGGTACTCCAAATAATATAACGGACTTTATCCCTAAGGAAACAACTTCTTTCATTTCCTCTACCAAATAGTCTAAAGATAAATGGTAAATTCCAGGCATAGATGAGATTTCTCGCTTTACCCCTTTTTCCTCTACCACAAATACTGGATAGATTAAATCCTCTTTATGTAGGTGAGTTTCGCGCACTAAAGACCTCATATTCTCATTGATACGTAAACGGCGATGGCGCTTAAAATTCAATTCATTCATGTTTAATCCCCTTTCTATTATCCATATGGTCAACTAGTCTATGTATCATACTAACCCCTGTAAAGTTTTCTGGAATTAGTATTCGTTGAAAGCCCATTTCTTCTGCCTTTTTCCTTGTTGTTGTCCCTATACAAATACAAAGCCGACCTAGGGTATTTTCATCAATTTCTTCTTTTCCAAGCTGAAAAAAAGCTTCAATGGTCGATGGGCTCATAAATGTTAGAACATGTATGGTGTTACTCTTTAATTCGTTAATTAGCTCATTTTTTATGTCTACATTCACACGAGTAGCATACACCGTTACAGAAGAGAACGGGATATTTTGTTCTGTAAAAAATTCTGGGAGAGTTGGACGTGATAATGTACCACGGACAAGCAATACCTTTTTAGGATGATGTTGCCTTAAAAATTCATCTCCCATATATTCAGCAGTGTATATCGTAGGCTCAAAATCAACAGTAAAACCATATTCCTTGAGCTTTTCACTTGTCTTCTTCCCTACTGCCCCAATTTGCACAGAGTGAAAGTGATCAAGTGATAGACCATAAGCTTCGATGCTTTTGATAAAATATCGAACTCCATTAACACTTGTGAAAAAAAGCCAATCAAACTCGTCTAACTGTTCAAAAGCCAAACGATTGGAAGGTTGGTCAATCCAATCATAGATAAGCAAAGGGATTTCAATTGGTACTCCGCCATATTGACGAATCAGATTCGAAATAGGCTCGGCCTGTTTCTTTTCTCTAGTCACCATAATATTCATTCCCTTTAAAGGGAGGTTCATGATTGATCTAGCTCCTCTTTTGCCTCATCAATCATTTCCTTACCGCCTTTCTTAAACATACGGTCTGCCGCTTCCTTACCAACTTCAACTGGATCTGTACCTCTTACTACCTCGTGTAATACAGTTGAACCATCAGATTTCGCAATGAGTGCAGTTAAAACAATCTCTTCTCCGTCTAAGTATGCATAGCCTGCAATCGGAACCTGACAGCCACCTTCTAGCAGATGTAAAAAGGTACGTTCTGCCGTTACTGTTCTTGCTGTATATTCATCATTAATTTTTTCTAACAGCTCACGAAGCTCCGTATCCTCTTCCCGACATTCAATTGCTAGAGCACCTTGGCCTACAGCTGGCACACACACATCAGGCTCTAAAAATTCAGTAACCATGCTTTCTGGCCAATCCATTCGTTTTAAACCTGCTGCAGCTAGAACGATGGCATCATAGTCCTCTTCCTTTAGCTTTCTCATTCTTGTTTCAATATTTCCGCGAATCGATTTAATTTTCACATCTGGACGTTGTACAAGAACCTGGGCAGCTCGTCTTAAACTACTCGTTCCAACAATCGCTCCTTCAGGTAGGTCCTTAAGCTTTGTTTGGCTATCCTTTGAAATAAATGCATCCCGGTGATCCTCACGTTCTGGAATTGACGCAATCACAAGTCCATCAGGCATCTCTGAAGGCATATCCTTCATACTATGTACAGCTAAATCTACCTCTTTATCGTACATAGCTTGTTCAATTTCTTTCACAAATAAGCCTTTTCCTCCAACCTTTGAAAGGGTTACATCTAAAATTTTATCCCCTTTTGTCATGATTTTCTTTACTTCAAACGTGTAAGGGAGATTTAAACCTTTTAACTTTTCAATCACCCATTCAGTTTGAGTTAAGGCAAGGTTACTTCGTCTAGAACCAATAACAATTTTTCGCATTGTAGTATCCTCCAATTAAAAATGAAAATTTGAAAGTGTGCTAAATAAAAAGTAGTTCACTAGTAAAAATAAAAAAGCATAAACATTAAAGTAGGCTAGTTTCTTTCCTTGCATTCCTTTGGCAACCCTAAAGAATAATAGAATTCCATAAACAATAATAACAAAAAAGGAACCTAATGTTTTCACGTCATACCAATAAAAGGGCTCATTTGAAGTATAACCCCAAATCACACCTAAAATTACGGCGATTAAAAGCATAGGGACTCCAAGGAGAACGGATAGGAACGAGAAATTCTCTAGTTGATTCAAATTCCCCAACCTTTTTAACCGAATTGACCACTTTTTCTCCTTTAACATCTTGTACTGTAATAAGTACATACAGGAAAATATAAAAGAAAACGTAAAAAAGCTATATGAAACAATGGCCAATGTAATATGCGTAATAAGCATTTCACTGACAAAATCAATTTCATTTACATCTACAGCATTTTGCGCCCGTGAAAATATGTACATAACCATTAAAAAGAAACCTAACACATTGGTAAAAAACACAAAAAAATCGACTCGAAACAGCCTGTTGATGATCAGAGAAAACGTAATCAAAATCCAAGCATAAAAATAAAGACCATCATAGATGGTTAGAATGGGAAAACGATCATCACTTAACATTCTACTAAACAAAAAAAAGGTTTGTAAAAGCCAAACCGTTGAAAGAAACCAGAAGGACAATCGATTGACCTTCTGGTTCTGTTGTATAAAATCAATAAAGTACCCCATAATACTTAAGCCATAAATAATAATAATAAGTTCATATACCCACTTGAAGTCGAAATGAACCATAAGTTCTTGTTCCTCTCATTTCAGTCGTTTACGAGTGAATAGAAGATTTTCCAAAGGTAGGTTTAAAGAAGGTTTTTCCTTTTCCTTCTACCTCGGTTTTTCCAGATTGTTTAAGCTTTGCTTTTTGTTCTTCAAGCTCGTTTTCCACTTCTTCTTCAATCCCAAATATTTTCGTGAAGAGTTCTAATGATTCATCAGCATTTTTTTCTCCGGCAAGCTCCTTAGCCTGAAGGATCGGTTGCTTCAACAATTGGTTAATAATACTTTTCGTATGCTTATTCAATACCTTTTGCTCACGCGGAGTTAAATCTGGCATTTTGCGTTCGATAGACTTCATTGTCTCGGCTTGAATGGTCAGCGCTTTTTGACGAAGGGCCGATATAACGGGAACGACTCCTAGTGTCTGCAACCATTCCTTATATTCATTAATCTCAGCTAGTATCAGTGATTCTGTTTCTAATGCCATTTCTTTTCTTGCTTCTAAGTTTGCATCGACAATTCCTTGTAGATCATCAATATCATATAAGAAAACATCCTCAAGTTCATTTAAGGCTGGATCTATATCTCTAGGTACAGCGATATCCATCAAAAAGAGAGGGCGTCCTTTACGTTTACGAATTAAGCTTTTCATTGTATTTTTATTTAATACGTATGAATTTGCTCCAGTTGAGCTAATCAATATATCAACTGACTGAATTACTTCATTCAGATCGTCCAGAGAATAGGCTTTACCACCCATTTTCTGTGCTAATTCTTCAGCTTTAGCTATGGTACGGTTTACCACTGCTACACTGGCAACCCCAGAACCATAAAGGTTTTTAAGTGCTAATTCACCCATTTTACCGGCACCTAGAATCGCTACCTTTTTTTGATCTAAATCGCCAAAAATTTTCTTCGCGAGTTCAACGGCAGCGTAACTCACAGAAACCGCATTTTCGCCTATTTCTGTTTCCTTGTGAGACCGCTTAGCAACGGTTATGGCTTGTTTAAACAGTTGATTAAAAATAGTTCCTGACGTTTTATGCTCTTGAGCCGCCAAAAATGCATGCTTCACCTGACCAAGTATTTGCGTCTCACCCAACACCATAGACTCTAGTCCACATGTTAAGCGGAACAAATGTTGTACAGCCTCATCTTCCTCATGAATCGCAATATATGAGGCTATGTCGTCTATGGATAAAGAAAACCATTCAGATAAAAATCGTTTTATATAATAACGACCTGTGTGTATTTGATCCACCACAGCATAGATTTCCGTACGATTACATGTAGAAACTATAACATTTTCTAAGATACTTTTCTCATCACTTAGCTTAGTCATTGCCTTTACTAGCTCATGATCGGAAAAGGCTAATTGTTCACGAATTTCTACAGGTGCTGTTTTATAATTGATACTAATGACTAGCGTGTGCATTGTTTCACCCTCCGTAACCCAGTCACATTAATCATTCATATTAATTTTATTATATCATGTCGATATATGAAATTTTTATGATTTATTGAACATATTTTGAATTTCTATGGTACTGTTAAGATAAATCCGATTTATTATATAATTATCAAATGAATACAATTTCACCTTTAGTACCATAGCATATCTAGGCCCGACAAGCAAGAAATGGACATTTTTTACTACATAACTTAATTGACATCATTTTGTTTTTTCTAAGGAGAGATACATCTTGGGTAAGCAACACATCTTCATCAGTACTTTTTTAATTGGAATGGGACTATATTTTCTTCTTCAAGATTATTCTATTCCACTTCTGGCTAATTTTCATTCTTGGCCAACAATCATTATTATTTTAGGGATATCATTTCTACTACAAAGTGGTCTGGGAAAAGCAAAGGATAGTATGTTCCCAGGGATACTTTTACTTGGACTCGGAATTCATTTTCATCTTCTCATGTATTATACATTTTGGTTCAATCACTGGAGTGTCTATCTATTGATAATTAGTTTAGCCTTCATTTTAAAGAGTGCGAAAGGTCAACGAGGCTTAGGATTTATATTATTAGCTATTTCCATTATTTCCATTCTTTTATATTCAAAACCGTCCTGGTTACACAATTTTAAACCATCCTTTATTGACGGGTTACCTTTATTACCGATTATTTTAATTGGCCTCGGAATTTATATGCTATTTAACAAAAAATAAAAGGTGCTCAATACTTGTTAACTAAATACAGTGGTTACCCCCAAAAGTTAGAGTTTTTATTATGTAGCTGATTGGATGGATTGAGTTCGATATTCTACTGGACTCATTCCATTCAATTTTTCTTTTGAACGTTCATGATTGTACCATTGGATGTATTCTTCAATCTGTCTTTTTAACTCTTCATAGCTTACTAATTCTTCCCCGTAATACATTTCTTGCTTTAAAATGCCAAAGAAATTCTCGATCGAAGCGTTGTCTGCGCAGGTTGCTTTACGTGACATGCTTTGGAANAATACCTTATTTTCTTTCAATGTACTTACCCATTTATTGTGTTGGTAATGCCAGCCTTGATCGGAATGGATGGTTGTGCGATATGTTGCACGATTCTTTATTGTCTTTATCGTTTCTTTTAAAGGTTCCATGACAATATCTAACGTTGGACGTTTTCTCATACCATAGGCAACAATTCCCCCATTATAAAGGTCAAGAATTGGATTTAAATATAACTTCTCTTCGCCTAGACATTTGAATTCTGTAATGTCGGTTACTAACTTTTGAAGAGGTATATGATACACTTTTTTATGGTTAAATTGAACAGCAGTTTCTAAATAGGAAGCANCTGTTTCTAGTATAAATTGTACTGCATCTAATTTAAATTGAACAGAATACTTCTGCTTCGTTTTTCTTCGTTTTAATCCATCCATGCCCTGGGCTTTATAGGCTCTCACCCAACTTCTTAATGGATTAGTACTTGCCATATTATATTTTTTCGATAATGATAGATATCCAAGATGCCCATACAAATACTCGGTAACAAGCTTTATTTTAAATTCCTCACTATATTTGACCATAAAAACACCCCCGAAAGTTAGATTTTCTACTCTAACTTTCGGGGGTCGGTACCAT
>NZ_WJNH01000017.1 GCF_009649735.1 Salinibacillus xinjiangensis | reverse complement strand
CCAGCGTTCGTCCTGAGCCAAGATCAAACTCTCCAAAAAATATTGGATGTTGAAATCCATAAAGCTCATAATTAATTCAAATTGCTATTAAAATAGCGAATTGACGTACTGGTTGGTTTGTTCAGTTTTCAAGGTTCGAATAATGTCGCCTCTCAAAATAGCGACTTTATTAATATAACAAATTAACAAGTTTGTGTCAATAAATTTTTTAATTTGTTATTCAGTCACAACAAAGCGACAGATAATAATTTATCACGATTCCCCCATCAGATTCAAGTGTTAATTTTTTTGCAGAAATCGTTTTGTTATTTTTCGCTGCGTCTTAAGCAACGTTTAATAATTTACCATGGATTTAAGATGAGTTCAAGGGAATTCATGAAGTAAGTTTTTTCTGAAACATTACACTTTTTTATTATTTACGCCTTTGATCCATTTATTCTTTAATTCATTTTAAAGGAACCTCCAAGGCAGACACCTAGCATATGCTCTACTAGCGACAAAGAGTAATCTCAAAAACCACAGACACTTCCCCCGTCCTCAGATTAGAGAAATTAACACATATCCAAAAACAATCTAAAAGAAAAAGCCATAATAGAAAATACATTCTACCATGGCTTAGTCTCTCCATTATTTTTGTCTCATTTGTGGGAATAAAAGAACGTCACGAATAGATGGTGAATTGGTCAATAGCATAACAAGACGATCTATACCAATTCCTAGACCACCTGTTGGCGGCATACCATACTCAAGTGATTCTAAGAAGTCTTCATCCATCATGTGAGCCTCATCATTTCCTTCTTCTCTTTCCTTAAGTTGAGCTTCAAAACGTTCTCTTTGATCAACTGGATCGTTTAATTCCGTAAAGGCATTAGCATGCTCTCGACCGACAATAAACAGCTCAAATCGATCTGTAAAGCGCTCGTCCTCTTCGTTTTTCTTCGCTAGTGGTGAAATTTCAACTGGATGACCGTAAACAAAGGTTGGTTGAATTAATTTCTCCTCGACTCTTTGTTCAAAGAATTCATTTACAATATGCCCAAACTTCATATTATCTTCAATTTCAATGCCGTGCTCCTTCGCAAGTGCCTTCGCTTCATCATCACTCATCTTGGTCCAGAAGTCGACTCCAGTATACTCCTTAATCGCATCAACCATGTGTAGTCTTGTCCATTTAGGTTCTAGGTCAACCTCATCCTCGCCATATTGGACCTTTGTCGTACCTAATACCTCTTTAGCAACATGCGCGATTACATTTTCCGTTAACTCCATAATGTCATGGAAGTCTGCATAAGCTTCGTATAATTCAATCATTGTGAATTCTGGGTTATGTCGAGTTGAGACTCCTTCATTACGGAATACACGACCAATTTCATATACCTTTTCTAACCCACCAACAATTAGCCGCTTTAAATGTAACTCAATGGCGATTCTCATATATAAAGGCATGTCTAGTGCGTTATGATGAGTAATAAACGGGCGAGCTGATGCACCACCAGGAATAGAGTGCATTGTTGGTGTTTCAACTTCTAGGAATCCATTCGAATCTAAGTATCTACGCATAGATTGCAAGATTTTACTACGGGTAATAAAGGTTTCGCGACTTTCTGGGTTCATGATTAAATCTAAGTAACGCTGACGATAACGTTGTTCCACATCTTTTAAGCCATGGAACTTTTCTGGTAATGGACGTAAAGACTTAGATAGCATATCAAATTCCGTTGCTTTAACAGATAGCTCTCCAACCTTTGTTTTAAACACTGTACCTGTGACACCTACAATATCGCCTAGGTCTGCAGATTTGAATAATTCGTAGGTTTCTTCTCCGACCGAATCTTTACGAACATAAATTTGGATTTGGCCTTGTAGGTCTTGAACATGTGCAAATCCTGCTTTTCCTTTTCCACGCTTGGTCATGATACGACCAGCAATGGTTGTTTGAACTCCCTTTTCTTCAAGTTCCTCCTTTGTTAGTGAATCAAACTCATTAACAAGGTCTGCTGATAAGTGGGTACGCTCAAACTTACCTCCAAATGGGTTTATGCCTTTTTCATGATAGTTCTCAAGCTTTTCCAGTCTTGCTCGCATGAGGTCATTCATTTCCTCTGTCAACACAATCACTCCAATTTCCTTAAGAAATCTCTATTATAGAACTTAAGTATTTACAAAAAACTGCCAGTAGACCTGGCAGTTTAAGCTTTGTTTTTTCTTTCTATGCTGTCCACTGTACACCAAGTATTACGATACCATTACTCTTGCTTCTAATTCATTAGTATAGTCCTCTAGAATGTTGATTAAACCTTCTTCAGTTTCACATTCGTTTATACGTTTTCTTACTTTACCATTACCTTTTAGGCCTTTCAAGTACCACGCTGAATGTTTACGCATTTCTAGGATTGCCGTTTTTTCACCCTTTAAGGCAATAAGACGTTTCATGTGGAGCTTACACACATCAATTTTTTCACTTGGAGATGGCTCTTCAATTAATTCTCCTGTTTCTAAATACTTAACCGTACGATAAATAATCCACGGGTTCCCTAATGCAGCACGACCAATCATAACAGCATCAACACCAGTTTCCTCTAAACGGCGCTTGGCATCCTGAGGAGTAGATATATCTCCATTCCCGATAACTGGAATGTTAATGGTTTCTTTCACTTGTTTAACGATATCCCAATCTGCAATACCCTCGTACAATTGTGCTCTTGTACGACCATGTAGAGCAAGGGCTTTTGCACCAGCCGACTCAATGGCTTTAGCATTTTCAATTGCATAGATATGCTGGTCATCCCAACCTGTTCTCATTTTAACGGTGACAGGTTTATTTACAGAATCTACAACTGCTGACACCATTTCATAAATCTTATCTGGTTCAAGCAGCCATTTTGAACCTGCATCACATTTGGTTATTTTAGGCACAGGACATCCCATATTAATGTCAATGATATCAGCATTGGTGTTTTGATCAACAAACTGAGCCGCTTCAACCAAAGTTTGCTTTTCCCCACCAAAGATTTGTAAACTCATTGGCTTTTCTTCCTCATCGATATAAAGCAATTTCATGGTCCTCTTGTTCTTATTGACAATCCCTTTATCGCTAACCATCTCTGCACAAACTAAGCCCGCTCCAAACTCCTTCACTGTTAATCGGAAGGCTGAGTTACATACTCCTGCCATGGGAGCAAGTACTACCTGGTTCGGGATTTCAATATCCCCAATCTTAAACATAATCCTCCCCCTTTCCTTCTAATTGTGTTGTATATTCGTCTGGTGTTAATTCAGCAATCGAAATATCTAAAACAGTAGAGACACGCGATAGAAAGGTTCTATCAGGCATCCTTACGCCACGTTCAACTTCTCCAACTATTGATACGGAATAGCCAATATGTTTAGCAAATTCAACCTGAGTAAATCCTTTTAATTTACGAAAGGACCTGATTCTCCTACCCCACTTTTGTCTATCCATTTTGCTACTCCTTTATAATCTTGTTGTGGTAATTGACTTAGTAATTCCTTTACCGTTTTTCCTCGAATCACGAGCTGATCATTTAAATCAGCCAGTGGTATTAATACAAATGCACGTTTCTCCATTCTTGGGTGAGGAATGGTTAATTGTTCACCATACATATTTTCTTGATTATACAATAAAATGTCAAGGTCTACTGTTCGTGGACCAAACCTTATTTCCCGCTTTCGCCCTAAGAGCGTCTCAATATTCTGGCAATAAGAAAGTAATTCAAAGGGTGCTAAGCTCGTCTCAATTTTGACGACCATATTTAAGAAATTTCCCTGATCTGTATACCCAACAGGCTCTGTTTCATAAATTTCTGATTGGCTCTCAACGCTAATGTCTGAATGTTTATTTAAATGCTGAATAGCACTTTGCAGCCAGTCGTATCTTGGCTCAATATTTGATCCTAATGCGATATATGCTGGTCTCATCATGAATTCTCCCGATAAATTTCTACACCAACAGCTTCGAATTGGCCTGGAATTGGTGCTTCTGGTTTTTGTACATTTATTGTAATGCCTTTTATAGATGGAAAGGTGATAAACATTTGATTCGCAATATCCTCGGCTAGAGCTTCCACCAAATTTTTCGCTCTTCCCTCAACAACCCTTTTCGTCACCTCATAAACACGTCCATAATCAATGCTATCCGCCATTTGATCGGTTTGACCCGCCTGCTTTAGGTCATGCTCGATGGTTAGATCGACTTGATAGCGTTGACCTAGTTTTTTTTCTTCAGGATACAAGCCATGATATCCATAAAACTTCATACCTTTAACAAATACTTTATCCACCTTACAAAACCTCACTTTTCCCAAGCATTGCATCCATCATTTTCGCCATTCTAGCTATTTCTTTTACATCATGGACCCTCACAATATCTACTCCACGTTCAATTCCTAAGCATACCGTAGCACCTGTTCCTTCCACACGGTCATCGACAGGTAAATGTAGCACCGAATCGATAAATCGTTTGCGCGAGGTACCTAATAAAATAGGATAACCAAGTTGTTGTAATTCGTTTAGTCTACGCATGGCAATCAGGTTGTCCTTCATTGTTTTAGCAAAGCCAATGCCGGGGTCTAGAATAATATGCTCATCCTTCACACCTGCTTGTAAAGCGATATCGATGCTTTCCTCTAAATCCTTTTTCATATCATCCATTAAGTCTGTATATTCCATATCATCCCGATTTTGCATTAAAATAATCGGAACATCATACTTAGCAGCTACCTTAGCAATCTCAGGCTCCCGTTTGGCTCCCCATATATCATTGATCATATCGGCTCCCGCTAAAACGGCCTGCTCCGCTACTTCTGCCTTATATGTATCAACCGAAATAGGTATGTCCATCTTTGACTTAATGGCCTTAATTGCAGGCACCACTCGATTAATTTCTTCTTCATTTGAAACCGGCTCATGTCCAGGGCGTGTGGATTCCCCACCAATGTCAATAATATCTGCTCCATCTTCTTTCATCTTTAAAGCATGTTCAATTGCTCGGTTCTCTTCGTTAAATTTACCGCCATCTGAAAAAGAATCTGGGGTTACATTTAAAATTCCCATGATAAGCGTTTTATGATTCAAATGATAAAGATGTGATCCCATTCTTAATTTTCTACCCACGTCTGACACTCCATTTCATTTCTCTTAAAATCTAATATCATTCTAACATTAGAAAAACAAGAATTTATCCTGTAATGATAAAAATCGTTATTTTTTCATATGCGTAAAAAAGGCCAGACACTCATTGATTGAGCGTCTGGCCTTTAATCAGTACATTAATCTTCAAAATTATAAAGTGGAGTAGTTAGGTAACGTTCACCGTTACTTGGGAGAATGGCTAATACCTTTTTCCCTTTTCCAAGTTCTTTGGCTACTTGTTTTGCAGCATGAATCGCCGCACCTGAAGAAATTCCACCTAGAATTCCTTCACTTTTCGCTACAGCTCTTGCTGTTTCAAAGGCATCCTCATTCGCTACCGTAATAACTCCATCATATACCTTCGTATCAAGAACTCCTGGAACAAATCCAGCACCAATTCCCTGAATCTTATGTGGACCAGGCTTTCCACCTGAAAGAATAGCTGAATCGGTTGGCTCTACCGCATAAAGCTTAATGTCATTAAAGTGACCCTTAAGAACCTGACCTGCGCCAGTGATTGTACCACCTGTACCAATACCTGAAACAAACGCATCTAACTGGTCACCCATCTGGTTGACAATTTCTTTTCCAGTTGTCTCAGCATGAACTTTTGGGTTAGCTTCATTATTAAATTGCTGTGGCATGAAATAACCCTTTTCTTTTCTAAGCTCCTCAGCCTTAGCAATAGCACCCTTCATTCCTTCACTACCTGGAGTTAAAACTAGTTCTGCACCATAAGCACGAAGTAAGTTGCGACGCTCTTGACTCATGGTATCAGGCATAACTAGCACAGCACGGTAACCCTTTGCTGCTGCGACCATTGCTAGTCCAATACCGGTATTTCCACTTGTAGGTTCAATAATGGTGTCACCAGCTTTTAATAGACCCTTTTCTTCAGCATCTTCAACCATCGCTTTTGCAATACGGTCCTTAACAGAGCTACCTGGGTTCATGTATTCTAGTTTTACGTAAATATCTGCGCTGTTTTCATCTCCAACATGGTTTAGTTTAACAATTGGTGTGTTGCCAATAACATCTACAATATTTTCATAAACTGACATTCAAAACACCCCTAATCCCGAGTAATTTTATATGATTTACAAACTTTAATTATACCTTATGAGATATGGTCAAAAATGTCAAACAATTTGATAGAATACGTAAAAATTTATTGGTTTTTTAATCACCATAAATCCACTTAACTCCAACCTCACCCCACAACTGTTCCGCTGAAACCTCATGCCCAATTTTGTCCATTGCGATCTCTCTTCTTAGCTCATTTTTGACATCCTCATACTCTAAGTCAATGCTAGGCAGCTCTTGATGTAAATATAAAATCACTGTGCCATCGCTGATTTCAAACGGTTGACTATATGTATTAGTCTCCATGTTTTCCGCAGTATTAAAGTATATGTCAGGAAGATAGGTATTATCCTCAGGAAAGTACCCTAAATAGCCACCTTTATTTTTGGTGTGCAAATCAATTGAATATTCACGAGCTAAATTAGCAAATGAAGCCCCATTTTCTAACTCACTCACTATTTGATTTGCGGTTTGTGAATCTTCTACCATGATTTGAGATAGCTGATAGGATTTAGCAAAATCATATTGGTCAGGCTTATCTTGATAGGCTTCGTTCAGCTCATTTTCATCAATCCCGATATTTTGGGTTAAAAGGTCTCGTAAATAGGCTTGGTAGCGGATAGTGGTTTCCCATTGCTCTCTTTTTTGTTCCAGCTCCTCCTCGCTTAAGAGTCCTGCTGCTGATTGGATGACAGCGAGCTCTCTTTGGAGGAACTTATCATCCATTGAAAGATCATTTTGCTCTGCAAGCTGAAAAACAACCTCTTGGTTAATTAACTTTTTTAAATGCTCTTCTCCATATTCTCCCTGTAGGCTTTGTATCCATTGATTAGCTTTGATGGACTTGTCCCCTACAATAGCCACTTCTTTTGGAAGCTTTTCTCCGCTTTCCGCATCTCTTAATACCGATTTATTCGATAAAATAAGAATGGAGGCAATATTGGTTATGATTAAAATCACAATCATTCCCCACAATAGCCGTTTCGACAATTTAGCCACCTCTTTGACGCTTATGATTTTAATTTCTCTAAATCTTCAACAGAAAACTCGTAGGACTCATTACAGAAATGACAGGTAGCACTGGCTCCTTGATCTTCCTCAATCATTGCTTGAATCTCCTCATTACCTAAACCTGAAATGGCATTGGCAATTCGTTCTCTAGAGCACTTACATGAAAAGGATATAGGATGGCTGTCCAAGAAGTTTACGTTTCCACCCTCTAAAATGGTTTCCAATATTTCTTCCGGTGTTTTCCCTGATCTAATCATACTGGAGATTGGTGGGATTTGTTGAATGCGTTCCTCCAACAATGTAATAGTCTCGTCACTCGCTCCTGGCATTAACTGAATAATAAATCCACCAGCCGCTAAAATTGATAGGTCTGGATTTACGAGTACTCCAGCCCCAACTGCGGAAGGAACCTGTTCTGAAGTTGCAAAATAGTAAGTGAAATCTTCGCCAATCTCACCAGAGACAATCGGCGTTTGTCCAGTAAAGTTGTCTCGTAATCCTAGATCTTTCACGACACTAATGAAACCCTCTGTTCCGACAGCTCTTCGTACATCTAATTTTCCTTTATCATTTAAATCAAAATCGACATGAGGGTTGTGCACGTAACCGCGAACCTCACCATTGGCGTTGGAATCGGCGACAATGGCCCCAATTGGCCCATTTCCTTCAACCTTGACTGTAATCTGATCCTTTCCTTTTAACATTGCTCCCATCATGGCAGAAATGGTTATGGTTCTCCCTAAAGCAGCTGAAGCCGTTGCCCACGTATCCTGACGTCTCGCTGCTTCATTTACCGTTTCTGTTGACTGGACAGCAAAGGCGCGAACTGCTCCATCAAATGCTGTAGCACGTACTAAATAATCACTCATATATGTCAATCCTTTCATTCTCTGGTTGTTATTAAGGGGGGAAGTCCTTACTACTTTTATTCCCTGCAGAAAAACCAATTATATTAACAATACTTGGCTATTTGTTTTTCGATAAACATCATACCATAGTTCACATCCCCTACGCACATATATGAAACCGAGCTAGGGTGGGAGATCTTGTCACTTTAGTGAATAATCATGTCGAAGTGTTTTTAAATTCCGTCAGTTTCAATAATAATCCCGTCACAATATCCTTCGTTTACTTCTTATATTTTTGGGGCAACAGGCATTCCGTCAGTATCGGTATGAATCATGTCAGGGGGTGAGAATTCCGTCACGTTGGTTCGGAATCAAGTAAGCATCTATTATAAACGCGTCACAATCATGTTTATTCAGTCTACAGCCTATATTCACGTCAAATAAGGCTGTATTCCAGTCACTTCACATCCTATTTCAGTCACCCCTGCACCAATTCACGTCACATACACCTCACCATACAACACCACTCTTAACAACCAAAAAAAGCTCCAGCCACTTAACGCGGCTGAAGCCCTCTTTCTATCTTTATTTATCTTCCTGGTCGTTTGAATCACTTTGTGTATCATTATTAGAATCCTTTGCATCTGTATCAGCTTGCTCAGATTCATTTTCATTCTTCTTCGCTTGAATGTTTACTTTTACATCATCAGAATCAGTCGTTTTTTCTTCCTTTGTCTCCACATCATCTGCCTTAACCTCTTTTACAACCTCAGGCATACGTCCATCTTCAAACAAGCCTTTAATTTGATGAGCATCTAATGTTTCAACATCCAATAATGTATTAGCAATTAAATCAAGCTTATCTTTATTATCTGTCAATATGGTTTTCGCACGGTCATAACATTCAAGGATAATGTTTTGAACCTCTGTATCAATTTCATAAGCAATCTTATCACTGTAGTTTTGCTCATTTTGAATGTCTTTACCTAAGAAGACCTGACCACCTTGGCTACTACCGAACTGAAGTGGTCCAAGCTTATCGCTCATACCATACTCGGTAACCATTTTACGGGCAATGTCTGTTGCACGCTGGAAGTCATTATGTGCACCTGTACTGACTTCGCCAAAGGTCACTTCCTCAGCGACACGACCACCTAATAATCCAGTGATTTTATCTAACAGTTCAGGTTTTGTCATAAAGTAGCGATCCTCTCGTGGTAGCATAACCGCATAACCGCCAGCCTGACCACGAGGAACAATTGTTACCTTATGAACCATATCGGCATCATCAAGTACCATACCAATTACGGTATGTCCACTTTCATGGAAAGCAACAATATTTCGTTCCTTCTTGGAGATGACACGACTCTTCTTCGCCGGACCTGCAATCACTCGGTCGATCGCTTCGTCGACGTCTTCCATTTCAATTGCAGACTTATCTGTCCGCGCAGCCACTAGTGCTGCTTCGTTTAGTAGGTTTTCAAGATCGGCTCCCGAAAATCCTGGTGTACGCATAGCAATCGTTTTAATATCAACTGATTTACCAAGCGGTTTATTTTGAGCATGAACTTTCAAGACCTCTTCACGGCCTTTTACATCTGGTCGATTAACCGGAATTTGACGGTCGAAACGTCCAGGACGTAATAAGGCAGGGTCTAAAATATCTGGTCGGTTCGTTGCAGCAATAATGATAATGCCTTCGTTCGCACCAAAACCGTCCATTTCAACAAGCAATTGGTTTAAGGTTTGTTCACGCTCATCGTGACCTCCACCAAGGCCTGCACCACGTTGACGACCTACTGCGTCAATCTCATCAATAAAGATGATGCATGGGGAGTTTTTCTTAGCGTTCTCAAATAAGTCACGTACACGAGAAGCACCAACCCCAACAAACATTTCCACAAAGTCAGAACCACTTATAGAGAAAAATGGTACTCCAGCTTCACCTGCTACTGCTCTTGCAAGTAGCGTTTTACCTGTACCTGGAGGACCTACTAATAGTACCCCTTTTGGAATACGAGCCCCAATTTTGGAAAACTTGCGAGGATCCTTAAGGAATTCAACAACCTCTACAAGCTCTTGCTTCTCTTCATCTGCTCCAGCCACATCTTTAAAACGAACATTTTTCTTATCTTCACTGTAAAGCTTAGCTTTACTTTTACCAAAGTTCATTACGCGGCCGCCGCCACCCTGCATTTGATTAAGCAGGAAGAAAATCAAAAAGAATATGATGACAAAAGGAATAATTGACGTAAAGAAACTAACCCACGCACTTGGTTCCTCTTTTGCCATAAATTCAATTGGTATGTTTTGTTCTAAGGCAATATTTTCTATTTCACTAATTTCCTGATCATTATCAGGCGCCTCTGTTGCGAATGATGTACGGGTATTATCTTCTGTGGTCATCTCACCAGTAATCGAGTTCGCAAAGTTTGTATATTGAATGGTCATCTCTTCAATTTGACCATTATCTAACGCTTCCACAAACTCACTGTATTTTAATGTCTTGGTTTCTTGACTTGGCCCATTAAATACGCCAACAATACCTATAACCACTAAAAAGATAATTAAATAAAATATCGTGTTGCGAAATACCCGGTTCATTTCTTACCTCCTCCCAAGCGGAAAAACTATAATAAATAGTACCACATAAAAAACAACATACTCAACTAATATCCCTTAGTTAAATGTTTAGACGAGTAAAGGGAATTTAATGCCTAATTTTTAAAAATCAAAGATGTCTAGCTCCGGCTCCTGAACAGTCGCCTCCGCTTTTCTTACTTTCCTAAATATACTTCTGGTTTTAAGACGCCAATATACGGTAAATTACGATATTTTTCCTGATAATCTAATCCATATCCAACAACAAACGCATCAGGAACTTCAAATCCGACCATATCCGCTTTTACATCCGCCTGTCTGCCAGTTGGTTTATCAAGCAAAGTGACAATTTTGATTGATTTAGCCTTACGATATTTAAATAAATCAACTAAATAGCTAAGGGTTAATCCACTATCTATAATATCTTCAATAATGAGGATATCTCTTCCTTCAACTTTTGTATTTAAATCTTTAATAATTTTTACTTCTCCTGTGGATTTCATTCCACCATCATAGCTTGATACATCCATAAAGTCCATTTCCAAGTAGGTTTCAACCCTTTTAAGTAAATCTGCCATAAATGGTAGAGCACCTTTAAGAACACCAATTGCCAGCGGGAAACGGTCTTGATATTCCTCCGTTAATTCACCAGCTAGGAGCTTAATCTTCTCTTGAATGTCTTCTTCGGCAATTAAAACTTCCTTTATGTCGTTGTGCATGACCCTATGTTCCTCCTATATGTAATCAATTTGTTAACCTATAAAGTCTGATTGAAAACCTTTAACCGAAGCCATTTTTGATTATTAGATGTTTCCTCCACCTCACCTTTTTTCAGGTTAGGAACCCACAAAAGCTGCCCATTGTAATCGGTAATAACAGGCCATTGTTCCCGTTGGTCTTTCGGAATCTTCTCATCAATAAAAATATCCTTCAGTTTTTTCCTTCCCCCTAAACCACGAACTCTCATTTTATCCCCGTCCTGTCTCGTTCTCACAATAAGTGGAAAAGGGATGCTTGAGGCATCACAAACAAAAATGGTCGGATCTTGTTCTAATGGTCTTTCCTTTTGGTAAAGAACCTCTAACTGAATTTCCGCTCCATCAGGAAGGGTGGTAATGTCACCAGGGTGAATTTTTTTATGGTATGGGATGATTGAAATGCTATGAAAGGTAAGAATAAAATCATCATAAACACGAATCCCTCTTAACCCACCCGGAAGATCAACTTTGGCATTCGGTCTACCCGTTTCAATTATATGAAGAATGCTTTCAATATGGGTAGAAGAAAAGTCCATTTCTTTAGTTTTGTAAAGATAGTTTAATATTAGATGAAAGGCTCTCCTTTGTAAAGGTCGAGCATACCCCATAAACTTCTTAATATTTAGCTTTACTTGACCTTCTTCTTTCTCATCCCAAACCACGCATTCTGTTAGGATTTTTTCCGCTTCCTTAAATAAAAATTGTTCATCTTCATTTAAGAATTCACTAACGGTTAACAAGCTTTCATGTATGCTTGGATTATAGGATTTTACAACTGGAATAATCTTTTTGCGAAAGGCATTCCTCGTGTATACTTCATCCTCATTCGAGGGGTCATATCTCGGAGTAATCTCATTTGTGTCACAATACATTTGTATTTCTTGCCTAGTTAAGCCTAAAAAAGGCCGGATGATCCATCCATTGGAAAACTCTCGCTTGAAGGGAATTCCTTTTGGGTTAGCACCTCTAGTTAGCTGCATAAACATCGTTTCAACCTGATCATCACCATGATGTGCCATGGCTAATAGGGGTGATCGGCTTTTTTTCATTTCATTAGCAAAGAAATCATACCGTAGTTTTCTTGCTGCTAATTGTGTCCCCAGCTTATGGTCTTTCTTATACTTATTCACATCAATACTGGTGTCGACGCAGGTAATGGACCACTTTTGGCACATTTCCTTCACATACTGAACATCCTGATGCGATTCATCTCCTCGTAGCTGGTGATCGACTGTTAAGGCAGTTAGGGTAAGCTGATAGCGGTCCCGAATTGTTTTAAAAAAGTGCAGTAATCCCATAGAATCAGGACCTCCAGAAACCGCTATATAGATATGGTCACCTCGTTTAAATAAGTGATGATTTTCACAGTAGGATAAAACCTTTTCTTCTATCAATCGAGCCACTCCATTCACTTCAACTACATACAACCTTATCCTATCACTTTCATAAAAGTAGGTGCAAAGAGAAAAGGACTAGATTAAAGCATATGAATGACAAAGTAAAAAATCGTAAATAGTGCGGTAACCATTGCGATTCCAAGTGATTCCTCCCATTGATAGTGTTTTTGTTTTCTTTGCTGACGCTTTACTGTTGAGTTATTCCTTCTAGGTTGGCTGCGGGTTTTTGTGTTTTGTGAACTAGATTGTTGCCGCTTTAATATAATTTTGGAAAGATCCTGACTCATTTCTGAACTGGAGGTGTACTTTCCTAATAAAGCTTTTTCCAAACAACCAGCATACCTTCTTAATATTGGACTTTGCTTTATTTTATATGTAAGGGTTCGATAAGGGTTCGGGCCTTTATCAAAACGATTTGGATAAAATACTTGAATCATTACCATAGCAACAGCAAAAAGGTCATAGGCTGGGTCTGCCTTCCGTGTACCTAATCCCCAGTACCCACGATCATAAAACTCAGTATATTCCTTCACAGCTCTTCCTTGCTTAGTTGTTCCACCAACATCTATTAAACGAAGTCTCGGCGGAGCATCAGTGACAATAACATTTTCAGGCTTTAAGTCCCCAAACACCCACCCTTGGTCATGAAGCTCGCGTAAATCACTTAAAAGCTGAACAATCAAAATACCTAGCCATTCATAGCCTTTTCTCTTAATAAAGGTGTTCAGCTCATACCCCCTTAAATATTCCATCACATAAAAGGAATAGGATTGATCCTTCGTGATGATCCAATCATCGACATCCAACAAAGAAGGCCCGAGGCGACTTCCCTGGACCTTCTTAAATGCTTTCAGTACGTTTACTTCTGTTGTAATGGCCGATGGCTGGTCACTAATTTTTAGCGCTACATAGCTTTGATTATGAAGAGCTAAATAAACCGAACCTATCGTACCTGAACCAAGTAGTTTGACGATTTGGTATGTTTGCTGGTGCCATTTGCCTTTAATTTTTGTACCAGGACTAAGATTAGTAACCAGTTTCTTCGTAGATGGTCTCATCGGTAGAACCCCATCCTTCTAGCTTTGGTGTTGATTGAAAACGATACATAACATCTTTCAAGGCCGGTCCTGTTGGAGTAATGCCTCCACTCGTTAATCTAGGGAAGACCGATGCGATATTGGAAAGCTCATTTGTCCACGGCATGATTTCATGAACAGGCTGCTTTTTACCAGGGAAGCTATATATGGCAAATCGATTATTCCCTGTTCGTGCATTTAAACTCAACGATAGATCTTCCAGTGATTCTTTCACGGTTGGAAGCTTATGAGCCATACTTGCACTTGTATCTACCAATACTAGAACCTCTAAATTGCTTGTTTCGCCTAAATCCTCTACAACCTCCATCACTTCCCCACGTTTTTCTGGTGGGAGGTCTTCCATGGACTTCTCCGAGCCTAATATTTGTTGTAATTCTTGGTTTACAACTCCTTGTAAGGTTTGAGTCATTGCTTGTCTTGTTACCATTTGTACCGTTTGTGACAACGCCTTGGCATAAACGATTCTACTAACTCCACCCCCAGCCTTGGCAATATCCTCTACTTCTTCTAACCCCTCAGGCTGTTCAGATTGCTCATCCTCTAACACTCCAATCACGTTTACGGTGATTCCATGCTGATGAGCTAAAGCACTAACAGATGATGGATCCTCTCCTTGATTGGAACATCCATCTGTAATTAATAGAATCTGTTTAATGGTACCCTTCTTCATGCTATCCCTCCTCAATTTCTATTACCATCATTGCCACCTAGAACTAGACTTATACTATCGACTGAATGAACTTATAAATTCTAATAGTATAAGAAAAAGACGCAATAAATGATTATTGCGCCTTGTGAAGAGGGAAGGATGCCCACTCTGGAATATTATCTTCAATTTTAGCTACTAGCACCGTCATATCATCATCAATTGTACCTGACTTAGTTCTCACCACTTCTTCCAAAATAAGATCAGCAATCTCTTGAGGATTTTCCGTTTCCATTTCCTTTATTTTACGTTTCAACCAAAGGTCAACGTTTTCAACATGTTTTGGCCCTTCAAAAATACCATCACTCATCATGATTAAAATATCTCCTGGCTTTAGCTGTTCATTGACAACATCAACATCGAACTCCTTAATAATCCCAATCGGTAGATTACTTGCCTCCACCTTCATAATGTCTGATGAACGTTTGATAAAGCTTGGAGTAGACCCTATCTTCAGAAATTTCACACCAGCATGATGCAAATCAATAACAGCAAGGTCTAGTGTGGAAAAAATTTCATCCGTTGTTCTAAGGGATAGGATGGAGTTGATAGACTTAATTGCTACCTTTTCATTAATCCCCGATTGTAGGATCTGCTGTAAGAGCCTTAAGGTTTCCATACTTTCTAAGTAAGCCCTTTCGCCATTTCCCATCCCATCACTAATGGCTAAGGCATATCTTCCACTTCCTAGCTCTAAGGTTAAATAACTGTCTCCAGAGATGAACCCGCCACCTTTTGCAGCATGGGAAACCCCTGTTTGCACATTATATTGTTGCGCAGATTTAAAGGAAAAGAATCCATATCCATTTGTAAATGGTGAAACCTCTTCATGATCGACAATTACGGTTTCCTGAAGGATTTCTGATAACACGGGTGCGATGATCTTCGATGCCTCCCCACGATAATCATAAAAGGATAAATTCATCTCAATATCCACTCTGCCTGGTTCTAGGCTGTATATATCTAATTTTTCAATTTCAAATCCAAGTTCATTGATAGCATATACAATTTCACTTTCCTGCTGTTCATGAATTTGCCGTTCTTTCATGATTTCCTTTGCAAAGTTGTCCATAACATCTGAAACGCCCTTTAGCTGTTCGGCAACAAATTTACGACTTTCTTGTACCTGCTTCTTTAACCGCTGATTCGCCTGATAAAAGGATAGTTCACTTTTCATCGTGTCATAAACCTTCTTAGACTTTACACAATGCTTATCAAAGTCACGTTTTAGCCTTCTTCTTTGGTCTAGTGTCCCATCTTCCATTTCGGACATAATTTCTGTCATATAATCATAGGTTTGATCAAAATTATTAACCCAGCAGCTTTCTTTTTTAAAGCATGATTGGCAGGTCTTTTCGGTAACATGGCTTAAAAAGAAATCCGTTTCCTTGGAATCCTTATGCGGTTCATGGACTCCATCAATTCGTAAAAAGCTCTTTGATAACGCCTGAAACATATCTGAAAATTGTTCAACACGATGTGCCGTCACATCTCTCACCTTTTGTAAATACTGTTCCTGTTCCTCTGTATACTCATTCGTTCCAGGAATATATCGGGCCATCTTTCGAATAAGTTTCTCGGGTGTACCAAAAAATAGAATAATCGCAAACCCGGTTTCAATTAACGTTGGAGCAAATTGATTACCCTGGCCCTCCCCATAAATTCCAATCAAGAGTGTGGCAATAAATAAACCTAAGCCAACACCTACCTTTTTTCCATCCTTAAGTAAGCCGCCTAATAGACCTGCAAAGGCAAGAAGGCTCATTTGGTATAAACTAGCTACATCCGCAAGACTTAAAACAAGACCTGTTACGACACCAACGGTCGATCCAATCGCAGCTCCACCAATATAGGCTAGCACCAACACAAAATAACGTGAAAAGACCTGTTCAACAGACGCATCCATAATAATCCAACCAATGGTTCCAGTTAAAACGGATGCGATCAAAATCATTACACACACAATTTCCTCATTTTTTAAGTCCTTTTTTACCCTTTTGGGTGATAAAATAGGTACGCTCTGCATAAAGATGAGAACAAGGACAACACTTAAGCCTGCCTCTACTATCGTTAGGACCCATTGATAGGTTTCAACCTGACCAATGAGAACGTGCCCTGATATCCGCGGGATTAAACAAGAGATAAACACGAATAACGGGATGATTTTTTGTTGATTGGATGCCTTCTTAAATAATGCCGCGAGTATACAAAATAGAAATAAACTGCTAAACAAATAGATTGCGTGTTCAACATGAATAGTCAGACTTCCCACTAACACCGCAAGTGCTACCTTAAATGAAATATTTCTCCTTAGCATCCAAATAGATGCAAAAAACGCAACTGCAAATGGGGCAACAGAGTCCAGGATAATTGCCCTTCCTAGTAAAAAACCCGCAAATACAATGAGCCAGCCCTCGTCCATAAGTTTTTGCTTGGAAAGATCTCCTACTTTCTTTTTCCAATTTAATAATAAATAACGTACATATTGATATGAAGATTTTGATTGGTTCCTTGTAACGGATTCAATCATTATCGATCACTCCTTTTATGTACTCTATTGAAACACACCTCTATTATTTTTTTTGTCAAAACAAAGGGACAAGCTAGAAAAAGTCTTCGACGTGTTTCCGAAAATCAAGTTGCAATTCTACAATATAAACCGAAGAAAAAAATGAAATGCATGGACTCTGTCACATTTCATCGAGTAATTCACACCATTTTGGCAATTGAAAAATCGACAAAACCTATTGACACTTATTTAATCCTGTTATAATATAATTCTTGTGCTTTTAAAGCACCTATCCTTTAATTATATTAAAAAATGGCGGTGTAGCTCAGCTGGCGAGAGCGTACGGTTCATACCCGTGAGGTCGGGGGTTCGATCCCCTCCGCCGCTACCATTATTTAAACCGGCCCGTTGGTCAAGTGGTTAAGACACCGCCCTTTCACGGCGGTAACACGGGTTCGAATCCCGTACGGGTCATATAAAAAAGAGGTGTCTCATTCATTTGAGACACCTCTTTTTTAGCTTACTCTACCTTATTACCATTCATATAAACGTTACCATCTGGGTCAGCTTCAATTTCTAGCTTTTCTTCCCCTTGATTAAGGACGACTTTAAAAGTACCTGCTTCTGTACTGTCTGTTTCGCTTTTCTCTTGAAAAGAGACCTCTCCCTCTTCATTTGCTCCAATTTCAAAGTTACCACCATTATGATTGATGGTTAATCCAATATTAAACTTGGATTTTAATTCATCCAATGACTTGGGCAGAATGGAAGAAAGGTCACTCATTTTATGTTCTGCACTATCTGGTCCCTTTGATTGTCTTTTCCTTTCATCCATACTCACGGATTTCTTCGTGATATCTTTATCCTTGGCGTTTTTATCCTTAGCACCTTTGTTGCTATTTACAATGTTGGTTGCATTTGCTAGTACAGCCTGTTCATTATCATTCGTTTGTGCACTAGCCTGAACAGCGGTTGCATCATTACTTCCAAATGCAATGGCAATTGCCGCTACTTGCTGGTTTACATTTTGTTGTTCAACATCCTGGGTTTGATTAACAGATGCTAAAGCCTTACGTGTGACGGGGTCTAAGTGGCTCAGAAGGTTCACCCCCTTTTTTGGTTTCGAAATTCCTGTTTTTACTTTGCTGTAATTATTGCTGCATACAATAACGTATTTCCTAGATTTGTAAGGGCATTAGTAGAATAGGAACGTTAATACGCTGTAACCTCAGTGTTGATGACCTAAAGAGCTTTGATGAAAATAATAGGGGATAAAGATACTAGAAGATACTTTGGGGATATTTTCACACATAAAGAAAACTCGCCGATTGGCGAGCCTGCAAGGCGAAGACAGAGGGGTAGTTGCACTTATACTATCTACCTAATTAACTTATAAATTCTGATAGTATAAAAAAAGCCCTAAAGGATATACCTTTAAGGCTGTATACTTATTATATCGTTATTCGTTAGAAATACATTTTTCAGTCCATGTTTATAGACAGCAAGTTAACCTTTTTTAGCACCACGCCCGCCGCGTTTCGATTCCGTATGTTTCCTCAAAGAAGCTAAGCGATCTTCACTATCCTTTAGAAAGCGGTTCATCTTTGCCTCAAACGATTCACTGCGTCTGTTTGGTCTGTTTGAGTTATTGCGTTTTTTATGACGATTTGGATTTTCTTTTGCCTTTTTAATGGAAAGGCCGATCTTACCATCGTTGACGTTAATCACCTTTACTTCTACTTCGTCGCCAACCTTTAAGTGTTCGTTGATGTCCTTCACATACTTATCCGCGACTTCACTAATGTGAACAAGACCTGTAGATCCTTCTGGTAATTCTACAAAAGCTCCAAAATTTGTGATGCCTGTCACCTTGCCTTGCAGCTTGCTGCCTACTTCAACTGACATAAAAAAAATGCTCCTCCTTAGAATTTTAAATAAGTCTTCTATACTATATTATATATATGCACGTAAAAAAGTGTCAATAAGACAAATCCCCATCTTCGGGAACATTAAAGATAATCTCCCCTTCCTTGGAAAGAAAGTAATCTTTACGGGCTATTTGCAGGATATAATCTGTATCCTTTAACAAATTCATTTCTTCCTTAAGGTCCTTCTCTTCTGCTTTTAGTTTATCCAGATCCTGTTGTAATTGTTCATACTGATTTACTTTTTCGTTATATAGCTGCCGTTGATCCAAATGGTAATTCAATAAGTAACCAAAAACCGCTACAATCAAAACGGCAAAAAGTGTCAAACGACGATATAGACGTTTTTTCCTTCGTTTGTGTCGTTCCATTTGTGCATCATATTGTTTCATATAGTTGGAATTTAATCTAGTCACAGGTCCCTTGTCCTGGTTCATCGTCGTTTACCTCCTTTTTGAAAAAATCATTTTCCATCGTTCAATGATTGTATCTATTATTCTACTACAAAAACGAGAGAAGGAAAGAATGTTTTTTTTCCAACCCCTTGGTATAGCTGACTTTATTTTATTCCATACATACATTAATGGTCTTCTAAATATTTTCCATGGAATTAAAAGAATCCAAATGACAACAGCCCAAAACAGGGTTAAGAGATATGTGGTCAATTTAAACAGCTTAGTAAGCGGGGCGATGACTAAACGTTGAAAAAGTCTATTAAGAAAACGGAAGGTGGCAACGGAATATTGGATCATACCTTCAAGTACCTTTAAATACATTACCCTTAATACGGATTGATAAAACGCTATTCCGAACAAAAGGGCTAGCCAGACATACAAACGAAGCTGTCCTTGGTTTGTCAAATATAGAATATAAAAAATAACTAAACCCTGTAGGATCCAAAACAAAATTTCATTTGCATATTTACTGATATCGCTGCGCTTTTTATGGTTGTGAAAGCGATGAAAGGTATCAATCGCCATCCCTAAATAGATTCCGCTTGCCACCATTACCATCATCGTGAAAAATTGTAGTGAAAGACTCATTTAAATAGCTTGCTAAAGAGACCTTTAGCTTTATCTCCTTGTTGTTCGTCGATATATGATAATTCGTAGACTCGCCCCTTTATGGCAACTAACCCCTGTTCAACATCAAGGTTTTTCATATGGAGATTTTCCCCACGAACCACTAGAAATCCTAGATTGGTTTGAAGTAAAAATTCCTCATTATCAAAACTATCGACTTCCTTTACACCTGTGATCTCTAGTTCTCTACGGTTTACTATTTTCACTTGATGCTCCTGGTGCTCCCTTTGCGACGGATAGAAATTGTTTTCATAATTCATAGAGTCGCCCCTCCTTTATCATTAAAATTTATGATAGAAGGGACAAGTCTAGAACATGAAATTAAATTATTCTCGGTTTACCTGCTCCTCTTTGACAATTGTATAAAGTGACGAGGCTTCATCTTTTTTTACATTCTCTCGTAAGTCATTCACTCGAACCGTTAGAAGCTTTTGCCCAAACTGAATTGTGAGCTCATCACCTGCTGAAACATTTGTTGAGGCCTTTGCTTGACTGCCATTTAGCTTAATTCTACCTTGTTCGGCTACTTCCTTTGCTAAAGTTCTTCTTTTTATAAGTCGTGATATTTTTAAAAATTTATCTAAGCGCATGGTTCGTTACCTCTCTTTTTCTATGTTCGTTTTTGCCTCTTCCCAATATCGATCCATTTCAGAGAGCGACATGTCTTTAAGGCTTTTTTTATTTTCTGCTGCACGTTTTTCTATGTACTGAAAACGCGACTTGAATTTTTGGTTTGTTCGACCTAATGCAATTTCCGGATTGATCTTTTCATGTCTTCCTAAATTTACAATGGCAAACAAGAGATCACCAAACTCCTTTTCCGAATTGGTTACTGATTGATTCTCGATTGCCTCCTCAAATTCCTTTATTTCTTCCTTAATTTTGTTCATGATTGGTGTTTTTTCTTTCCAATCAAAGCCTACTTTAGCCGCCTTCTTTTGGAGCTCCAGTGCTGTTAATAAAGCAGGCAGCGATTTTTCAATACCATCCAATACGGATGATGGCTGATCCCCTTGCTCCTCTTGTTTAATTTCTTCCCAAGATTGAATAACAGCATCTGATGATTCTAAATTGGCATTCCCGAACACATGAGGGTGCCTACGAATCATTTTATCGGTAATTGATTGAATAATATCATCAACACTATAAAATCCCTCTTCCTCACCGATTTGACCATGAAGCATGATTTGCAAGAGCACATCTCCAAGCTCTTCTGCAACTTTATCATCGTTTTGATCATTAATAGCCTCAATGACTTCATATGCTTCTTCAATTAAGAATGGCCTTAGAGATTCATGAGTTTGTTCCAGGTCCCAAGGGCAGCCATTAGGTCCTCTCAAAATCGCAATCACTTCTCGCAGACGTTCAAATTGATGATTCCTCAATTCTTTAGGAACAGGTGGTACATACACACTGATGAGATTGCTGATTGGAACCTTTCGATCAAGCTCATAAAGTGGAACCTTCTTCATCCACTCGCTATCGCTCCCCGCAGCATGAACGACTGTAACCTCATAATCATCAGGTAAGTCCTCCATCAAGGTTAATTTTACTTCAGATGCAATCATTTCATCGTAGACCTGTGTGAAAATGATATGCTGTCCATACTTTAAATCAAATCGCTGAAAGGAAGTTGCGTCAACAAATTGAAATCCTTCCACAGGATCAATGGATAACGCTGTAAACAAACTATCTAAGTAGCTTTGCCCATGCCCAATATGTACCTTAAGATTAGCATCCCTTTGCTCAGCTTCAAGAAGAAGTTGAACGGTTCTTTCCGCTAGCATGGGATGACCTGGTACTGTATAAATGATGGACTGTTGCTGCGCTGCTTGTATGAGCGTTTCCGCAATTTGATCATATACAGATTCAAAATCCTGATGCTGTCCATATACCTCATCAAAGGACTGAAAATTCACTCCCTCATTCATTAGGGATTGAATAACAGGATGATCCAGGGTGCGAGTGTAGATAGCTGCTTTACTAGATGTTAAGGTTCGGTAAACACCCAGTGAAATTTGATCGATGTCTCCTGCGCCTAAGCCGAAGATCGTGATTACTTTCTCCAATATTTTCTCCTCCTAACTGTCATACGAACGAGGCGATCTCCATAAGGAAATTGCCGTAACTCTGATCTTGAAAATGTGTTTGTCACTAATAACACACCAAAAAAGGCTAAAGCTCCAAGCCCACACGTTATAATAGTCGCCAGCATTAAATCAAAACGTTCCTGTATGTCTAGCCAATAGCTGTAAGCCTGTTGGGATATGAATACAATGAAAGCCATTATAATGAGTCCTAATAATAATGATTTCCAAGGTAGAATATCACCAAAACATACCCTCGTATACTTCTTCAATAGAAAACCAAAGGCTAGAACTAAAAATATTACACTGAACACAGATGCTAGGGCGCCCCCTAAAATGCCTATTGATGGAATCAATAATTGATTGAATAACCACTTGATCAAAACCGCTATTCCAAATAGAAGCGCTTGTCTTTTCATAAACCCTAATCCCTGTAAAAAGGTTGATAGGGTTAACGTTAACGATACCAACAATATCATAAGGGAGAACACTTGGAGAGTAAGTGTGCCAGACTCTGTTTTATATAGTAATAAATTCACAGATGGCATCAAAACCATTAAGCCGACAGTGGCTGCAGCTGAGAATATTGCTGTAAGCTTTAAGGCTCGTTTCACCGCTTTTGTCTCAAGTTTATTTTGTTCATTGACCTTTGAATTTGAAATTGCCGGAACCAGTGCAAGTGACAGGGATGAACCAAACACAACCCCTAGCTGTACAAGCGGCTGACCACGGTCGAACACTCCTTTTTCCATCTTAGCTTCAAGCAAGCTCAGTCCATTTTGTTGTAAGCCATGAATCATCGTAAACACATCAGCAATTTGCAAAAGAATTAATAGCATGAAATTTAATCCAACGACCAAGCTTGTTTCAAAGAGAACCTTGACCACTTTTTTGATGGCAACCATTTTAGTCGTAACGTTCATTTCCTTCAGTCGATAAAGCATTATTCCTGAAAAAATTAAAGTTAAAATAGCGGCCAATGCTCCTATGGATGAGGAAATGGCTGCCGCGCTACCCACCTCATACAAATCCTTCCCCTGTTGAAGTAACACATAGGTAAACCATAAAATAAAACCCACCCGAAATAGTTGCTCCACCGTTTGCGATATAGCAGTTGGGCGCATATCACCTGTACTTTGAAAGCTTCCTCTTAAAAAGGAGGTAAAGGAAATGAGCAAAAAAAGAACAGACGTAAATTGGATGGGACCCGTTAAATGACGATCCCCCATCCAGTGGGCTAACTGATCTGCGCCAAAATATAAAATGGAAAAGAAAAGCCCATTCAGGATAAAGATAAACATAAAGATGGGGAGATAAAACGTTACGGTTGAACGTTTCCCCCCCTCTTGTTCAATCACTAATTTTGATATGGCAGCCGGATAGCCATAAATGGATAGAATCCAAGCTATCGTAATGAATGGATAAACCTGTTGATATATATAAAAACCTTCATCACCCGTTAAGTTTTGGAGAGGGACTCGATAGCCTGCGCTTAAAATCTTTCCAAATATTCCTGCTGCTGTGAGGAGTAATGCTCCCCTAAGTAATTGTTTATGACTCATAATGTTCGCCCTTCTAGACTGTTTGAATACCAGCCATCTTCTATTAGAAACCATTATAGCAAAGACGAGGGGCTTGGTATATAAACGTGGGTCTACCCAAACATTAGAAAACGTTAATTAACCTGAAATAAAAGAAATAGAGAAACAAAACACGTTATAAAGGAGCAATCCCTGGATTTTAGTGCAATTCCAGAGCTCAGTCTGCAATTACCGTCCTATAACAACAATTACATAAAATGAGGCGGGAATAATTGCTGTTTTATGTGCTGGATTGAAACTTTGATTAACCTTATGAGTTCATTAACCAAGCATCTTATAAATTCCACTTAAATAACCTTCATAGCACCACACTCTTTAGTGACCTTTTTGTATAAAAGTACAAAAAGGTCGCCCTTAATTTTCCTGGACGACCCCGCTCTGTACTACATATCTTAATCCATTTGTCTAGCTAAAAATCCTGCTGCTGTCTCGGCAGCTTTTTGCTCTGACTCTCCAATCACTTGATCCTGTGACACTAATACAACACACCCAACTGGATCACCATTGGCCACAATTGGCGCCATCGTGTATGAGGCTATTGTTTCCTCTTTTCCATCGACAAATTCAACACTTTGCTCTGATTTTTCGGTGACAACACTTCTGTCTTCCATGATCTTTTCTATTTGAGAACTGATATTTTTATTTAAGTACTCTTTCTTTGATCCTCCAGCTACAGCTATAAATTCATCGCGATCTGAAATTAATACGGTGTGTCCTAATGTATCAAACAACGCTTCTGCATACTCCTTAGCAAAATCACCTAATTCATTTATTGGCGAATACTTCTTTAAAATTACTTCACCTTCACGGTCAACAAAAATTTCTAGAGGATCGCCTTCCCGAATGCGCAACGTTCTTCTAATCTCCTTTGGTACGACTACTCTTCCCAAATCATCGATACGACGAACAATACCAGTTGCTTTCATGCTTTCAATCCTCGCTTTCTAAGATGTGTTTACTTAGGGTGATTCGCATATTCGAAACCACCATTTCGTAAAGTTAGTATTTAACATCACGGCCAATCTATACACGTAATGGTAAAATTTCGCGAGGACTATGTACGTATATGGATGTACATTAGCCTGCAACATATGGCTCCTTACTTTTCACTTCTGGTAGCTTGGATATGAATTCTTCTACAAGCTCATAACGTTTATGCTGCTGGTTACGATTAAAACGAAAGGCTATCTTAAGCTTATTATTCTCTGTTCCAAGCTGTATTAATCGGTCATATTCGTTAGCCAGCTCAAATAATTTAGCCCCGTCGACCGTCTGACTTTCCTCACCGTCCATAATTAACTCAAGTTTCACCTTCGTTTCAGAAATGGATTCAATTCTTTCCTTACGTGCCAGCAAACGTAGCTTTGTCACATGTAGCAAATTCTCAACCTCGCTCGGGTATTCACCGAAACGGTCCATCAATTCATCCTGTAGGTCTAAAATGTCGCTTCGTTCTTCGATGGATCTGAAACGCTTATACATATCGATTTTTTGCTTTTCATCCTGTATGTAGGACGATGGAATATACGCATCTAAATCTAGATTCATTTCAACCTCAAACGGCTTTGCTTCTTCATATGTCTTCCCTTGCTTTTTCGCCTCAATGGCATCCTTTAGCATTTGGGAATACATATCGAACCCAACTGAGTCAATGAAGCCATGCTGCTCAGCCCCTAACAGATTACCAGTACCTCTAATGGAAAGATCTCGCATCGCAATTTTAAATCCTGAACCTAGCTCTGTAAATTCCTTAATTGCTTGTAGACGTTTTTCCGCCACTTCCGTTAAAATTTTATCCTGCTGATACGTAAAATAAGCATAGGCTACCCGGTTCGAGCGTCCAACCCGACCGCGCAGTTGATATAACTGACTTAAACCCATTTTATCTGCATCATAGACAATTAACGTATTTACATTTGGAATATCCACGCCTGTTTCAATAATGGTCGTACTCACAAGTACATCATAATGACCCTCTAGAAAATCTAATATTACATTTTCAAGCTGTGTTTCATTCATTTGTCCATGAGCATAAGCCACTCTGGCATCGTCGACTAATAAATCAATATGCTCTGCCATTCTTTCAATATTTTCTACCCGATTATAAAGGAAAAAGACTTGTCCTCCACGGCTCATTTCACGCTCAATAGCCTCACGAATAAAGCTTGCATTATATTCCACCACATAGGTTTGAATGGGAAATCGATTTTCAGGTGGTGTTTCAATAACAGATAAGTCTCTTACCCCTAACATTGACATGTGCAACGTTCTCGGAATTGGTGTTGCCGTTAATGTTAAAACATCTACATTTGTCTTTAATTGTTTAATTTTCTCTTTGTGCTTTACCCCAAACCGTTGTTCCTCATCGATAATGAGCAGGCCTAATTCCTTAAATTTTATATCATTGGAAAGAATTCGATGTGTACCTATGACCACATCTACTAAGCCCTTCTTTAAACCATCAAGCGTTTCCTTTTGCTGCTTACGTGTCCGAAAACGACTAAGCAGTCCTATATTTACACCAAATTCTTGGAAGCGCTCCTGGAACGTTTCAAAATGCTGCTGAGCTAAAATCGTCGTTGGAACCAAGACAGCTACCTGCTTCTCATCTAAAATGGCTTTAAAAACAGCACGGATTGCTACCTCAGTTTTTCCATATCCGACATCACCACATAATAATCGGTCCATCGGCTGTGGTTTCGTCATATCCTGTTTGATTTCTTCAATACAACGAAGCTGATCTTCAGTTTCCTGATAAGGGAAGGCCGCTTCAAATTCCCTTTGTAATTCATTATCCTCAGAAAACGCAAAGCCCTTTGCCCGTTCTCGTTCGGCATAAAGTTTAATAAGATCATCAGCAATATCCTCAACTGAGGACTGCACCCGTCTCTTAACTTTTTTCCATTCGCTACCACCTAATTTATAAAGCTTAGGCTCTTTTCCCTCAGAGCCTACATATTTTTGGACAAGATCAATTTGGTCAATTGGGACAAAGAGCTTATCATCGCCAGAATACTTGATTAGCATGTAATCCTTGTGTAGTCCATTTAATTCTAACGTTTCAATGCCCACATATTTCCCAATTCCATGATTGGCATGAACGACATAATCGCCAATTTTTAATTCCTGATAGCTTTTGATTCGTTCTGCATTGGAAATCTTTTGCTTCCTTTTCGGTTTTGAGGTTTGTTTTTTAAATAATTCCTGTTCGGTTAAAACCGCAACACGAAAGAGCGGTAGTTCAAAACCACCACTTATTTGCCCTTCTATAATGGTTGCATTATGAGTCGGTAGTGAAATATTGGCATCGGCTATCACAGAATCCATTCCATAATCCTCTAATACGGATTGCACCTTTTCCATTCGTTTTCGGTTTGGGGCCACAATCAGAACTGAATAATCCCCTTTGTCCCAGCGGTTCATTTCATTATTCAATAAATTCATCTGACCGTGGAACTCCTGCATAGCACGGCAGGAGATATTAATTAAATTCTCAGGATTTGTGTTTGGGATGTGTCGTAAAAATACGGATAAATAGAGCTTTGAATAATGCTCTAACCTAGACTGCAAATCCTGCCAACCAAAGGACATGGAAAGATCTCGAACCATCTTGTTTTGTTCCTGCAGAGCTTGGTACCAATCTGCTTCCTCATGATCTAGACTAGTGGAGGTTTCTTCCACGCGGCTCATCTCATCAATGACGACTAAACCATCGGATGGCATATAATCTATTAAACTAGCTGGCTGATCATAGAACAGGGAAATATATTTATGAATTTCTTTGAACTGTTCTCCATTACGAATACGTTCAATGTCATACTCAATGTTCTCTGCCAATTCCTCTTTTGCCGTTTTATCTTTTAATTTTTTTAAGGAATGTGCCAGCAGCTTTTCTAATCGCTGTGAGCCTTTTAATCTTTCTTCATCTGAAAGCAATAATTCCTCCGCAGGCCCAATGATGATTTCCTCTACTTTTTCGTTATAGGACCTTTGCGAGTTAGAGTCAAAATAACGGATAGAGTCTACTTCATCATCAAACAACTCTATTCTTACTGGGTTTTCCGTCGTTAACGGATAAATATCAATGATTCCACCCCGAATACTAAATTCACCAGGGGCACCAATCATGTCTTCCCGCTTGTAGCCCATTTCAACTAATAATTTGCTATATTCTTCAATCGATATGGATTCACCTACACGAAAGGGAAGCTTAGCCTGATTCCACCGTTGTTTAGGTGGTAGGATCCGTTTGCAAGCTGCAACAGGGGCTATAAATATTCCTCTTTCTTGATTAAACCAATGATGTAGTGCATCCATACGTTGACTTAACAGCTCTGGACTAGCTACAGCAATCTCAGATGCCATTAATTCATTAACTGGATACAAAAATACCCTTCCATCATGACTTAACTCTACTAGGTCTTCATAGAGCTTCTGTGCTTGGCTTAAATGATGGGTGATGATAAGTACAGGTTTTTCTAATGATTCTGCAAGTAATGATACAAGAACACTTCTAGCCGCTCCAGACAATCCTGAAGCCAGTTGCTCTTTCATTCCTGAAGAAAAACCCGAAATAATGGTTTGAATATCATTTTGTTCTTGTAAATAGCGTTTTAATCCTTGCAAACTTTACTCCCCCTTAAGACCATTCAACACTACATTCACGTCACACTTCATATGATAGTTTTTATACTTAACAAACGTACAAAAATGCTTTGGCGAAAACACCAAAGCCTCCTTGTATTTTCATATTATTGAATAAAGTTGTCTAACTCATGGTAATTTGGATTACGATTTAAGGACTCTTCACAGTGATCACAAATTGCCTTCACTTCCATATTTCCATCATGATTGTAATCAATCATTTCATTTCGTTCATCATTTGTTAAAACATGAAGTCCTAGCTGTTCTTCATTGACATAGGATTGTTGCAACTCGCCAATTTTATTTCCACAATGGCGGCATCGGTAAATAACAGCCATACCTACCCCTCCTCGAAAAAACTTCATCATCAGTTTTTCCGAAGTTAGAGGTGATTATACTTTAAATATATTAACGGTTGTATTCATTCATAACTTCCAAGAATGGGTTTTCGAACCAAGATTCACAGGCCTCAACTGCTAGCTCTACGCTTTCTTTCATTTTAGGCTGTTGTTCCTCTGAAAACTTCCCTAACACATAATCCACGATCGGAATATTTGATTCGGGGCGTCCTATTCCAATTCGAATTCGTTTGAAATTTTTTTCTGCCGTTTTATCAATAATGTTTCTAATTCCATTATGACCGCCATGGCCACCCTTTTGGCGTAAGCGTATTTTTCCTGCTGGCAGGTCTAAGTCATCATAGATAACAACAAGGTCTTCTATACTTAAGTTGTAAAATTCTAAGAATGGGCGAACCGCTTCACCAGATAGGTTCATATAGGTTAACGGTTTAATGAGTAACACCTTTTCACCATTGATGTGTTCGGTTGTGTATTGCGCATTAAATTTCTTCTTGGAAAGGGACCAGTTATGTTTCTCTGCTAATTCATCAATGACTTTAAAGCCAATGTTATGTCTTGTGTCTTCATACTTGGCGCCAGGATTCCCGAGTCCGACAATACATTTCATTGCTTCTTCCCTCTTTCACATTTAAAATAGCTATCATATATAATAGCAATTGCTGTATGTATAAATTTTACCGTATAGTAAAAAAAGGCCAAATCCTTATAATTTGGCCTATCTTATATGCTATAGATTTTGTATCATCTATAAGTAAAAAGCTTTATTCTTCCTCAGCACTTCCATTATCAGCTTCTGGCTCCTCTTCAGCTGAATCTCCTGCTTCTTCCTCATCTTCTGCATTAGGATTTTGCGGTGGAAGAACTGTTACAATCGTTGTTTCTTCATCGTTTAAAATCTCGTAGTTGCGACCTTCTTTAAGGTCACCAACTGTTAAGCCTTCACCAATAGCTAATTCTGAGATATCAATATTGATGACATCTGGAATTTCATCAGCTCTAGCTCTCACATTTAACTGGTGTAAGGTTTGTTGTAACACTCCACCATCTTTTTGACCCAACGCCTCACCTTCTAAATTAATGGATACCTCCACATCTACAACCGAGGACTTGTCCACTAAATAAAAGTCTGCATGGATGAGCTCATCCTTCATTGGATCAGACTGGTAATCATAAAGCATCACACTTAAAGAATTATTCCCTTCAACTTCAAGAGAGAAAACTGCATTTCTGCCTTCTTCACGTAGTGTTTTGATTAGTTCTAAGCTATCAACTGCTATCGTTTTAGGTTCTTTTCCTTTCCCATAAACGACGGCTGGTACAGAGCCTTGATTTCGTAATTCTCTGGTGTTGGAACGACGTAAATCTTCTCTTTTACTAGCTTTAATTGTTGCTGTCATAGAACAATCACCCTCCAAATTTTATACACTATTTTTATTTCTTCCCTTAACTAATTGTGAATAAACCTCTAAGGTGTGATGTCATTCATTTGATTAATCAAAAAGAACACTAATGGATTTTAATTCATGAACCCTGCGAATCGCTTCTCCAATAAGCTCTCCGACAGATAGTTGTGTAATCTTATCTATCTTTTTACTGTCAGGTAACGGGATGGAGTTAGTGACTACTAGCTCTTTTATTTTAGAATTTTGAATCCGTTCAATCGCAGGACCAGATAACACAGGGTGTGTGGAACAAGCATATACTTCTTTTGCGCCATTTTCAATGAGTGCATTGGCTGCAAGTGTCATTGTTCCTGCTGTGTCGATGATATCATCAATTAAAATAGCCGTTTTTCCTTCTATATTCCCGACAATATTCATAACCTCTGCTACATTTGGTTTTGGTCTACGTTTATCAATAATCGCAATTGGAGCCTTTAATAAGTCTGCCATTTTACGTGCTCTCGTTACACCACCATGGTCAGGGGAAACAATAACAGGGTCATCTAGTTTTTTCTCTTCAAAGTACTCGGAAAGAATCGGAACACCCATGAGGTGGTCGATTGGTACATCAAAGAATCCTTGTATTTGTGGTGCATGAAGATCTAAAGTAACCACTCGAGTAGCTCCAGCTGTTTCTAATAAGTTTGCGACTAACTTAGACGTAATAGGTTCTCTTGAGCGTGCTTTACGATCCTGTCTTGCATAACCATAATATGGAATAACAACGTTAATCGTACGTGCAGAAGCTCTCTTTAAAGCATCAATCATAATAAGCAGTTCCATTAGGTGATCATTAACTGGCTCAGAAGTCGATTGGATGATGTAGACGTCACATCCACGGATACTTTCCTCGATATTAATTTGGATTTCCCCGTCACTAAACGTTTTTACAGAACATTTTCCAAGCTCCGTTCCGATATTTTCGGCAATTTCCTCAGCAAGCTTTGGATTTGAATTTAAGGTAAAAACCTTTAACAACGGATCTTTGTAATGGTTGGACATTTTCTTTCTAAACCTCCATTATTCTTTGCTATTTTTTCGCTTTGCGATATATCCTTCTTTGTTTGTTTGTCGCGAACGTGCAATTGAAAGGGACTCCTCTGGCACGTCTTCCGTAATGGTTGAACCAGCGGCAACATATGCACCCCTTTTCACTCTAACAGGGGCGATTAGATTCGAATTACAACCAACAAAAGCCCCGTCTTCAATCACTGTTTTATGTTTATTCTCGCCATCATAATTCACGGTAATAGTGCCACAACCAATGTTTACTTCTTTTCCAACCTCAGCATCTCCAATGTAGCTTAAATGAGATGCTTTGCTTCCTTCCTCAAAAACTGCTTTCTTCACTTCAACGAAATTACCAATCTTAACTTCATTATGGATGTTTGAGTCTGGGCGAATATGTGCAAATGGGCCAATTTTCACATGGTTACCAATATGACTATCATGCGCAACACTTTGTTTGATGATTGTGTCAGAACCAACTTCACAATTTTTTATTTCTGAATGTGGACCTATAACCGTTCCTGTTTGTATGTTCGTATGGCCATCTATAATAGAACCAGGATAAATCACAACATCTTGTTCTATTTTCACCTCAGGTCCAATATAGGTTTGGTCTGGATCAATTAAACTTACACCATTTCTCATGTGCTTCTCATTAATTCTCTTTCGCATATTCTTTTCAGCGCGAGAGAGAGCGACACGATCATTTACTCCCATGGTCTCATTGATATCATCTGTTTTATGAGCAATAATTTTCTCGCCCTGTTGTTTTACGATTTCAATCACATCAGGAAGATAGTATTCCCCTTGTGCGTTATCATTTGATACATTTTTAAGTGCTTCAAACAATGACTGATTATCAAAACAATATGTACCTGTATTGATCTCGCTAATTTTCAATTCATCTTCACTTGCATCTTTATGTTCAACAATCTTCTCAACTTCATTTTGTTTATTTCGTACGACTCTTCCATAGCCTGTTGGATTAAGCACTTCAGTAGTTAACACAGACACCTTCGCATTTTCCTGCTCATGCTTGGAAATAAGTGCCTCCATTGTTTCGGCTGTTAATAGAGGAGTATCTCCACATACCACGATGGTTGTGCCCTGCTCTTTACCTAATAGGGAATCGGCCATCATCACCGCATGTCCTGTACCTAATTGTTCTTCTTGTATCACAAATTCAGAAGCTTCACCTAGCTGTTCCTTAACTTTTTCAGCTCCAAAACCTACGACTGTAATCAATTTACTTAAGTGCAATTGGTTAAGCTGATCAACCACGTGTTGTACCATCGGTTTTCCGCAAACTGGGTGCAGCACTTTGTATAATGAAGACTTCATTCTGGTCCCTTGTCCTGCAGCTAATACAACTGCAAACCGATTTGTCATGTATTACCCTCCATCCACTTTCAAGTGAGATTATCCTTAAAGTTCGCTATACTAAACTTTAGTATGTATGTACCGTACTATATTATAGCAAAGAATAGATAAAACATGAACCAAAGTGGATACGCTTTCGATAATTAATGAAGGAGCTCTTTTTAATTACTTCCGAATAAACGGTAAATTTGTATACGGAATGCTGTATTGCATGATTTGAGCAAAAAAAAGAAGCCTAATCGTGATGACTAGACTTCGTTTTCTCTTATCTAAGAAGCACCGGCTTCTTCATATTCGACCTCTTCTTCACCTGCACGATGATACTCTGCTAATACCGCATCCTGGATTTTTGCACGAGTGTTTGAGTTGATTGGATGTGCAATATCACGGAATTCGCCATCAGGAGTACGCTTACTTGGCATCGCTACAAATAAACCATTATTCCCGTCAATAACACGGATGTCGTGTACAACGAACTCTTGGTCCAAGGTAATTGATGCTATTGCTCGCATTCTGCCATCAGTGTTCACGCGGCGTAATCTCACGTCTGTAACTTCCATTCTGTCTCACCACCTTTTCCCCTAGAACTTATTATGCAATATTCCACAAATATACAGAAATTCCTTCTAATTTTCAAAAAAATTTTTTAAAATAAAATTTATTAAAAAAAGTGTTGTAGCTTAGAAGGATGCTTTAACTTACGAACAACAAAAAACACACAGTTTAATTAATTCCACTGTGTGTTATTGCAACTTATTCTGTAAAATAATTTCCTTTTACAGCTTCAATACGTTGTTCTTTAATGTCAACGTCCTGAATTTTTATTAAGGAATAATACTCATCTATGACTCGTTCTTCCTCTTCATCCTCTGCCTCTGCTAAAACACCAATTCCAACGACATTGGCGTTAAACTCCTTAAGCAAGCTTTGCATACCTGTAATGGTTCCTCCTGCTTTCATAAAATCATCTATGATGCAGACATTGGCACCCTCTGGAAGGCTACGTTTTGATAGGACCATTGTTTGGATTTTTCGTGAAGAGCCTGAGACATAATTAATGCTGACTGTCGATCCTTCTGTTACTTTCGGGTCTCTTCGCACAATAATTACTGGGACATTTAAAATATTCGCAACCGCGTAAGCTAAAGGAATTCCTTTTGTAGCAACTGTTACAATATACTCAATCCTTTTATCAGCAAAAGCAGTAGCAAATATTTTCCCTAAATTACGAATGATATCAGGGTCACCTAATAAATCACTCATATATAAATATCCACCCGGAAGAATTCGTTCCGGCTCTTCTAGACGTTTACAAAGCTCATCAATAAAACGAATGCTATTCTCACGTGAATATAAAGGAATATATTTGACTCCTCCTGCAGCCCCTGCTACTGTTTCCAATTTACCGATACCCTGGTATTGAAACATTTCATCTACAATATCTAAGTCCTCACTTATTGACGACTTTGCCGCACCATATTCCTCTGAAAAATAAGGTAAGGAGATAAGTACACGCGGATGTTCCAATAAAAAATTTGTCATCGCTACAAGTCTTTCACTTCTTTTCACTGCTTCCACCCCATAAACCGAATGTTATAAGTGAATATTACATGTTTATACGGATTTTATCAACCGCTTTTCCTGATTATCCATAATTTCATCTATTATTCTACCCTAACATTCGAACTACATATACCTCTTCACAAAAGCCACGTAAACTATTGTAAATCCGCTCTGCACGCGTCTGTTTACGCGTCAGGCCAAAAACAGTTGGACCACTCCCGCTCATCAATACGTTGTCCGCACCTGATTGGATCATTTGCTCTTTAATTTGTTTAATCTCTGGATGCATATCAAGTGTCACCGACTCCATAACATTTCCAAGGTTTTGATACATCCCTTGATAGTCCCCATTTTTTATAGCTGTAATCATGGCCTCAGTATTGATACGGTTTAAACGATTCAAATTAAGGCGTTCGTAAATGGATTTGGTAGAAACGCCAATTGTCGGCTTCGCTAAGATAACCCAACAGCTTGGCACAGAAGGAAGCTTTTCGATTTGCTCCCCGCGCCCTTTGGCTAGGGCTGTCCCTCCATAAACACAAAAAGCAACATCAGATCCAATTTCTGTCCCAATTTCAGCTAATTGATCATAGGAAAGTCCTAGGTTCCAGAGAGTATTTAAACCGCGTAGTACTGCAGCTGCATCACTGCTTCCACCTGCAAGTCCCGCTGCGACCGGAATTTGTTTAAAAATCGAGATTTTAATACCTGTTTGGATATTAAATTTGGATTTAATCAATTCTGCCGCTTGATAAGCTAAGTTACGATAGTCATCTGGAACATACCGTTTTTCGGAATATATTTGAATGGTGTCTTTGTTAAGCTCACTAAGCTGGATTTGATCATACAAATCTACAGTGGTCATCACCATTTCCACCTCATGATATCCATCATCACGTTTATGTAAAACATCTAAGGTTAGGTTTATTTTAGCGGGAGCTTTTTCTAGAAGCATGCTCTCACCTTCACTTTCGAGATAGTCTTTCAAATTGTAACATAAGTGTTTAAAGTTTGGCGAGATAATCCTCACTTCATGATGGGGAGTTGACGGGCTTAAGATTACGTAATTGTCTTAATTATTATTGGTAAGTAGACATTATGGCTTTAATAAATATTCATTTCTAAAAAAACACAGACAGATCATTAAGATCTGTCTGTGTTCTGGTTAGATAATTGGCCTTCAGCAATTTCAATGGCTCTCTTCACCATATTACCAGCATCCTTGGCACGGATGCCTCCCCATCCCTCTTTTTGCACAGTGTCGTAAAAACCTAAATCTTTCGCTAGCTCTTCTTTAAACTGTTCTGACATCATGCCCCTTCGTCCAGCCAAAGGTAACAGCTCCCTTCGAAGAATCGTTTTTACGACATTTTTATTTTGACCACTATTTACATTGAATACACAAGTTAAAAATTGGGTTTTATGTAAAATAACCCACAAAAAAGCAGTAAACCTAGTTTACTGCCCCTCAAGCCATTTTGCTTAAATCGTCAATGAATTTCAACTCAACGGTTTCAGTTAACACATCAGCGTAACTATATGAAACCCGCTCAAATGAATTTTCATCTTGGTCGAGCTCAACAATAAATACAGCTGGATATGTTTCAGCTAAAATACCGCTGCGTTTAATGGTTTTTCTACGGCCACCGTTAGCTTTCAAAGTAAGTCTTTTACCAATACGTCCATCTAATACTTGCTTAATTTCCGCTAATGTTTTTGGCACTTCACTCCACCTCACTATTAATAAGATAACATAAACAACCTATTTCGTCAAATAAAACATAACATTATATCAGCTATTTATCGAACATGTCAACGCAAAATGCACCATTCCTTCCTATTTTTCCAGGATTCGAAAAAATAATGCATAAAATCTTCAAAAATTCGACTTTTATATACATTTCTAGACTTTTATATGCTTCTCATTCTACTAGCCTTAAAACTTGTCCTAAAAAGCATTAATAAACCACGACAAATACGCAATTTGTCGTGGTTTTTTCATTAACCCATTAATAAGGCCTTAACTCCTGATTTTCGCTTTCATCTGAAAATGGCATACCTGTTCTAAATAATCCTCTAGTTTCGACGCCACCGATTCCTTTTTCGCCTGTTAGCGTATTTCGCAGTACATCCCAAACCTTTATTTTATCCATAAATGACGTGTAGCCGACTTTGGCCGCTATATATACAGGATCTAAGGCATGAATATTTATTCTAGAGGGTGAGCTAGCAAAGTTTGCACCAGCTCGAATTAAGGATTCAAAATGAGATTGGCATGCACCAGCAAAAATGACTAATTGATCTAAGTGGGGTATATACCGTCTAGCCTCGCGAACAGTTTCGGCAAAAAACCTTGAGTGCCGGTATGCTCTTATATCACTCTTATCTCCTTTATTTTTGGAAAAGGAATCATGTCCTGTAATAACAAGAATATCTGGCTGTATTTTTTCTAATAGCTCACGTATTTGATTTGGCATTTCTTTTTCATTTAAATGGACGCCATGAACCTGTAAGCCAAGTCTTTTATAGAGAGTTATACATTTCTTTAAAAACAATTGGTCCCCATCTATGTGTAAGACTCTAGGAGGAATTTGAAAATGTTTAATTTCATCATTATAACTAGTGGAGGTTTCGTGCTCTCTTTTTTTACGCATAAGTTGATAATCTTGACGAAATAATCGAAAGGAAAAGTCCTCTTTCTTTTGTTCCTCCTTTTTCCGCTTTGTGATTTCCGCTCTTGTGACTTTTACTAAATCATTTGGTTCGGCATCAGCCTCTAATCGAAACTCTTCACCATATAACTTCACAAGATGGCCTTCAACTTTTTGTATACGAAACAAAAGGTCATGATTGTGTGAAATCCTTGTTACAAGATCCCCTTTTTGCCACTGCATGATTTCTCCTCCTCAACATTACAACTCCTACAATAGTTTATTTCAGAGGAAAAGTAGATGTTACATAAACCAATTTATTTTATTTAAATTCTATAGAGCACCCTTTCTCTTAATCAAAAAACCAACAGCTCATCCTATGGTTGGCTGTTGGTTAGGTTCTGTTTATCAATAAATGTATTAGCTAGTGTAGCAAATTCCTCGATCGTAAGCGATTCTCCACGACGCGATCCATCTATATTAGATTGCGCTAAAACCTCAACAATGTTCGACTTATCTAATTTACCCTTAAAATGCCGAATCAAATTATTCATTAAAGTTTTACGACGCTGTCCAAAGGATGCTTGTACAAGCTCAAAGAAAAATGTTTCATCCTTAACCTCTACAGGAGGATTTGATCTCATTTTTAACTGTAATACCGCTGAATTCACATTAGGCTGGGGCATGAAAACCGATTTAGGTACATTCATTACGATTTGTGACTCAGTATAATATTGTATGGCAATGGTAAGGGAACCATATTCCTTGGTCTTAGGTTTTGCAGACATACGTTCCGCAACCTCTTTTTGAATCATAACCGTAATCGATGAAACTGGAATTCTTGCCATCAATAGATTCATCAATATGGGTGTTGTAATGTAATACGGCAAATTAGCTACTACTTTAATTTCTTGTTGTTCAGTAAACTGCTCGTCAATAACTTCAGGAATATTAGCCTTTAAAATATCTTGATGAATAACTGTAACGTTCTCATAAGGGGACAGGGTTTCCTTTAATACGGGTATTAGCCTTTGGTCAATTTCAAATGCCACTACACGATCCGCTCTTTGTGCAAGCTGTTCAGTTAAAGCCCCTATACCAGGACCAATTTCGATAACCCCTGTAGACGAGCCTATGCCCGCCTGCTCTACAATGTTTTTCATCACATTGACATCAATAATAAAGTTTTGTCCTAGGCTCTTTTTAAAGGAAAAACCAAACTTCTTTAAAATATCCTTTGTACGCGAGGGGGTTGCGATTGCTTTGCTATTTTCCATCCTTTTGTTCCTCCTGCAAAATTTCTTCCATACTGGCGATAAAATCAGCTTTTGATACCCTAAAGATATTTAACCTCTTTTCAAGCTGTTTTGCATTGGTGAACCCTATATTTAGTTTTTCTCCTAATTTTTTTCTTCTATCACTTGCCTTTTGACTTCCAACTAAACCAAAATCAATTAAATCACTTTTGGTAAAGTGAACGTCAGGCTCACCTGTGACCTCGTATACCTTTTTTAGTGCTGCTTGTATGTCTTTAGAAGTGGCATGTTCAATCCCTAGACCTTTTGTACCAATTGCTTGCTCGCGGGGCAGGAAAGCGTGCTTACAGCCAGGTACAGACTCGTCAATGATACTTCGAATGCGTTGTCCTGGATAATCGGGATCTGTAAAAATAATGACTCCTCTTTTTTCTTGTGCGTGTTTTATTTGATTTAGTGTAGATTGATTTACAGCTGATCCATTGGTTTCAATCGTATCAGCATTTACTGCGCGCTTTACAGCTGTTGTATCATCTTTTCCCTCTACAACAATAATTTCCTTTATGTACAATGAATATGTCCTCCTACTTGCTATATCTTTAACCGTTAGATATCCTATTCCATCTTTAAAAGTTTACACTATAATAAGTAGAAAGCAAAAGTAAAGACAGAGGATTCATTTCCTCTGTCTTATTTATACTTTAAAATATTAACTTTGCCGGAATAAAGTATAAAGAAAAAACATCGACTTTCGCCATTACAGGCGACAAGTCGTGTTTTTCTAATAAACCTTTACTTTTACTTTTTTATGTCCATAGCCGCCACTGTACTGACTTGAATGTTTAAATAAATCAATTCGATTTCCTTTAATTGCCCCACCTGTATCTCCAGCTATTGCATAACCGTACCCTTCAACCCATACTTTAGAGCCTAATGGAATGACGTTTGGGTCCACTGCAACCACTTTTTTACCAGGAGCATTGCGTAAATCAATTCCAGTTGCAGTTACGCCACTACAACCGTTACATTTTTCGGTATAAACTGTCGCGGTCATATAGTATTCTTTAACGACCTCTCCATCATCTCCACGTGAAACGGTAGGTGTTGGAGCAGCTGGCTTCGTACCTAGTGCAACAATTTGGTCTTGGCTTTCTTTCTCTACTTCTTCGCCAATAAGTTCCCGATCAACCTCTTCGCCATTTTCCAACGTCACTTCATAGCGTTTGGTCACGACGCCTTCTTGACCTTCCTGAACAACTTTACGTTGCCCTTTCGTCAAGTCATCATCATTTCTTGTGACTGTTGCATAATCAATCGTTTCTTTCACCACGTCTTCAACCTTCTCAACTCTGGTGATGGTCACGGATGACTTCTCAGAAATGGTTTCGTCTTTATCTTGTTTAAGTTTGTCTAGCTTACTTAGCTCGATTCCTTCTTTTTTGAGAAATTCACCAATTGTGTTAGCTGTCGTCCAAATTTTCTTTTCTTCGCCCCCATCGTTTAATGTTACTTCGTAGGCTTTATCGATTTGAACTTCTAATCCTTCGCTAATTTCTGTTGATGGTTTTACTGAAACTTCATCATGTTCGTTTACTTCGATATTTTTTTCGGCAAATAATTCACCAATTGTATCTGCTGTCGTATAATATTCTTGTGTTTCATCTTCTACTGCTACTTTTACTTGTTTTGCCTCTTTATAGGCAATCTCTATTCCTTGTGAAAGTTCAGCTTTTGGGCTTGGTAAAACTTCATCATGTTTGTTTACGTCAATGTTCATTTCATTTAATAATTCATCTACTGTATCAGCATGTGTACGGACCGATTGCTCTTCACCATTAATGACTAGCACAACATCGTTTTTCGTTGTTTCATAGATTAAGATGCCTAGTGAGGCAATTAGCACGATAGCACTTGTGATTATCATGACAAGCTTCTTTGAACCTCTCAGATAAGAAGTAAGTTTTGATAGCTTTTTCATTTCCGGCTTTGCCTCCTTTGCACGCAGTGTAGTATAACGACTACATACAAAACTGTCAATTAAGCCAAATTACTAGTCTATAAAAATAAGGAGCTAGCAATTGTGCTTGGCTCCTTAAATATTATTGGGTTTTTCGGTTTTTTTAAACACTTTCGGCCCTTTTTTAATTGAAATGTAATATAAAAAAGCCCTTTGTAACATAATTTTAATCTTGAACCCTAAAAAATTCCTTTGCATTTTGGGTTGTAATGGCTCCAATTTCCTCTAAAGTCATTTCCTTGAGCTCTGCCACCTTTTCTGCTACTAACTTTACATAGGCAGGTTCATTTCGCTTTCCACGGTTTGGATGTGGGGCTAAAAATGGACAGTCCGTTTCAATGAGCAAGCGATCTAAAGGCACCACTTTGGCTACTTCCTTAGGTTCTTTCGCATTCTTAAACGTAACAGGTCCACCTAATGAAATATAGAAGTTCATATCGATGCACTTTAGAGCAATATCAGGAGTACTGCTAAAGCAGTGCATGATGCCACCTACTTCTTTTGCGTTCTCTTCCTCTAGAAGCTCAACAATGTCCTCTGTCGCTTCCCGATTATGGATGATAATCGGTAGTTTTACCTTTTTAGCTAACGCAATTTGTTTACGGAAGACTTCTTTTTGGACATCCTTAGGTGACTTATCCCAATGATAGTCCAAGCCCATTTCACCAATGGCTACTACCTTGGGATGGGCGGAAAGTTCTTCAATCCATTTTAAATCCTCATCGGTCATATCTATGGCATCTACTGGGTGCCAGCCGACTGCTGCATAAATATGTTCATATTGCTCTGCAATTTCAATAGCTAATGGGATGGTTTTACGGTCGAATCCGACGACTACCATATATTCAACGCCTGCATCCTCTGCGCGTTTAATCACTTCTTCTCGGTCTTCCATGAACTCATCAGCATTTAAATGAACATGTGTATCAAAAAGCATTTTTATATCACCTCTCTGATTCGTAAAAAAGGTTAAGCGCAAAAAGCACCTAACCTTTTCTTTTTTTATTATTTTACCTTTGCACCATTTGGCAGGGATTGATCAACTGTTGCGAGTGATAGGTTTCCTTTGTCATCTTCTCCCGCTAAGATCATTCCTTGTGATAATTCTCCACGTAATTTCACCGGTTTTAGGTTCGTTACGCAAATTACTTTTTTTCCTTTTAAGTCTTCAGGGCTATAGTATTTGGCGATCCCTGAAACGACCTGTCTTTTTTCCGTACCTAAATCAAGTTGGATACGTAAGAGTTTATCAGCCTTTTTCATTTTTTCTGCCTCAATGACTTCCGCTACCTTTAAATCAACCTTCATAAAGTCATCAATGGCTATTTCATCAGTATCTGACTCTTCCTGTTGCTGCTCCTCTTGCTTAGCAGGATTACTCATCATATCTTTAATCGCTTGAACCTCTTCGTCCACATCTAAACGAGGGAAAATAGGCTTACCCTTTTCCACCTTTGTACCAGGCTCAATAGCTCCAAATTCTTTTAAGCTATCCCAAGCGGACAACTTGTCATCTTTTACGCCAATTTGGGTAAAGATTTTATTTGGCGTGCTTGTTAGGAATGGCTGAAGCATAATCCCAATATGACGTAAGGATTCCACTAGGTGAGCCATCACATTACCAAGGCGGTCCTTTTTACTTTCATCCTTTGCCAGCACCCATGGCTCTGTCTCATCAATATACTTGTTGGTACGGCTTACGAACTGCCATAGCTTGGTTAAAGCAACCGAAAACTGCATTTCCTCCATTGCATCCTCAACCTGCTTTTGTGTATCGAACGCAAATTGCTCTAGTTCAGCATCAACAGATTCTTCCTTGTTGGTAAGCTGTGGAATCTCACCATTAAAATATTTATTAATCATAGCCACTGTACGATTCAATAGGTTACCCAGGTCATTGGCTAAATCAAAGTTTGACCTCTCCACAAATCCCTCTGGCGTAAACACACCGTCAGAACCAAAAGGTACTTCTCTTAATAGGTAATAACGTAGTGAATCTAATCCGTAACGGTCAATTAAGTCAACTGGATTAACGACATTCCCTTTGGACTTAGACATTTTTCCGTCCTTCATTAACAACCAGCCATGCGCAAATACCTTTTTAGGTAATGGAAGATCTAATGCCATAAGCATAATTGGCCAATAAATCGTATGGAATCGAACAATTTCCTTTCCAACTAAGTGCACATCAGCAGGCCAATATTTTTGGTAGCGTTCATCATCGTCTGTTCCATAGCCTAGTGCTGTAATATAGTTGGTTAACGCATCAATCCATACATAGATAACGTGCTTAGGATCACCAGGTACTTTAATTCCCCAATCAAATGTGGTTCTAGAGACCGCTAAATCCTCAAGACCTGGTTTAATAAAGTTATTAATCATTTCATTTTTACGAGTTTCAGGCTGAATGAACTCAGGATTGTCTTCATAAAAAGCGAGTAGACGATCCACATACTTGCTCATCTTAAAGAAATAGGATTCCTCTTTAACAACTTCTACAGGGCGCCCACAGTCAGGACAGTTTCCATCCACTAATTGACGCTCAGTAAAGAAGGATTCACATGGTGTACAATAGGAACCCTCGTACTCATCTAAGTAGATGTCCCCTTTTTCTACTAATTTGGCAAATATTTTTTCCACTATTTTTTTATGACGATCCTCGGTTGTTCTGATAAAATCGTCATTGGAAATATCAAGCTTCTTCCATAAATCTTGAATTCCATCAACAATCTGATCCACATATTGAATCGGGGTTACCCCTTCTTCCTCCGCTTTACGTTGAATTTTCTGCCCATGTTCATCCGTACCTGTTAAATACATAACATCAAATCCACGTAATCGTTTATACCGAGCCATCGCATCACCAGCAACAGTCGTATAAGCGTGACCAATATGTAAGTTTCCGCTTGGGTAATAAATCGGTGTGGTTAGATAAAAAGTGTTTTTTTCTTTTGGCATCCCTATACCTCCTTGACCTCGTCGAAAGCTATTGTTTAAAACAACATATATCCGTTAATTCTTGAGAGTATAAATAAAAAGGATTATACTGTATTATTTTAACGTTTTACCCCCATGATTTCCATATCTAACAGAATACTATACATAAGAGCATTTTAATTTGTCAATTTATATACCCTAGCCTAGACCATTTCCTCTCCGCTTTAAGATTCATGTTTACTTTTTTGAAAACGGGGTAAATACCTTGTAAATATTTGTTTCTAACTACATGAAATTACAAACAAAGCAATTGACAACTATTGACAAATAGTGATAGAATTCATGTCGAAAGATGACGAATAAAAAGAGAAAAAACAGAATGATCGAGAGGGGAAATTATTATGAAATCCACTGGTATCGTCCGTAAAGTAGACGAATTAGGACGTGTTGTTATTCCAATCGAGTTGCGTCGCACACTAGATATCCATGAAAAGGATTCATTAGAAATCTATGTGGATGATGATCGTATCGTGTTGAAAAAGTATCAACCATCTAATACTTGCCACATCACAGGCGAAGTATCAAACGACAACATCAGCTTTGCAGATGGAAAATTAGTTCTTAGCAAAGAAGGCGCACAACAACTATTGAACGAAATTAAAGATAAAATTGATGCATAAACAATAGGATTGGAATCGAAAATGGGGAAGGTTGCCTTGATATATCAAGGCAACTTTTTATTTATTTACACATTAGAAAAGCATAAAATTTTAGCTAGAAGAATTGGCGACGTAGCGCGAAAAATTTTAAGTACTAAGTATAAGTGCAACTACGCCTCTGTTTACACCTTTCAGATTTGCCAATCGGCTAGTTTTCTTTATGAAAAATCTCGTAAACCTCTCGCTTCGGAATCCCTCTCTCTTTAGCTACTTCCTTAATCGCATCCTTATTAGACATTCCTTTTTCTATTATGTAATGGTCAACATGGTCTAAAATTGATAAATCACTCCACCACTGCTCTTGGGATTCTTGTTCTTGTGAGGAACCTTCAACCACAATACAAAACTCTCCACGAACTTGGGCATCCTCTGAGTTCGTCCATTCCAATATCTCTTCTACTGTTCCCCTCACATACTCTTCATAGCGTTTCGTAAGCTCTCTTGCTAGTACTATCTTCCGTTCAGGACCCCATACGTCCTTCATACCTTTAAGCGTATCCTTAATGCGATAAGGAGATTCGTAGAACAACAAAGTCGCTTGAACATATTGAAGATTCGTTAATACTTCCTTTAGTTCTTTCTTTTTTCTTGGTAAAAATCCATAAAAGTAAAAATGCTCAGCAGGGAGACCTGAGCCAACTAAAGCCGTTAGTGCCGCATTTGCTCCAGGTAATACTACAACATCTACCCACTCACTTGCTTGTTCTACTAAATCAAAACCGGGATCTGAAATAACCGGCATGCCTGCATCACTTACTAAGGCAATGTTTTTGCCTGTTTTTAATTGTAGAATAATTTTTTCACCAACGGCTCCCTTATTATGTTCATGATAGCTAAAGGTAGGTGTTGAGATTTCAAAATGATTCAGTAGTTTTTGGGTCTGCCTAGTATCCTCCGCTGCAATGACATCTACATCTTTTAATATCTGTAATGCACGATACGTGATGTCCTCTAAATTCCCAATGGGAGTGGGAACAATATATAATTTTCCCTTTTCATCACTTGAAAAGCTCTTTTGAATATGCACCTACTTCCCACCCTTCCCATATAAAATTTCATGAAGCTCATCGGTGTAATTTCCATTATTATCATATACATATAATGGATTTAAAATTTTCAAATCCGGTTTCCCATCACGGGTACCCTCGATTAATAATGTATTAGCTTCTCTACCTTGCTTAGAATAAACAAATTGGATTCGCTTCGGCTCAAGGCGATACTTACGAAATAAGCTAATGATATCAACTAATCGCCCAGGTCGATGAACGAGAGCAACCTTTCCACCCGGACGAACAAGCTTTGCACAGGATTTTACTACATCCTCTAACGTACAGTAAATTTCGTGTCGAGCAATGGCTTGGTATTGATTTAAATTCTTTTCATCCTTCCCAGGTGTTTTAAAATAAGGAGGGTTACAGGTTACCACATCATACCTTCCATGTCCCAATACTTCTGGCATGTCCTTTAAATCACCACGGACCATGGATAGTTGTTCATCTAACTGATTGATTGATATGTTTCGCATTGCCATATCATAAAGTCTGTCCTGAATCTCTACACCCGTGATATTTGCGTATGACCTTCTGGAAAGCAGTAGGGGGATAACTCCATTTCCGCTACATAAGTCTAGAATATTACCTTTTTTGATTGGTACATATGCAAACTTAGCTAGTAAAACTGCATCTAATGAAAATGCAAAAATAGACGGACTTTGGATGATTCTCATATCTTCCTCTGATAATAAATAGTCTAGCCGTTCATCGTCCTTTAACGTTGCCATAAATCTTTCCCTCACTCTAGTGGGTATATTTTTCATGTATGTATAAGGATGCCCTTTTTTATCTAAAAACAAAAGTGGAAGAACCCTAAGGCCCTCCCACATTATCTTGCAAGTAGCGCCTTGTCTCCGAAGCTGACAGGGACGCTTACGTTTGCTGTTTATTTAGGAACAGTAGGCAAAAAAGACAGTCTTCTTCACCTCTAGGGCTCCCAAAGTGAACATTACAAATATGAAAACCTTCTTCATAAATCCTAGCTAAATTATCATAACCTTCTCCAACAGCTGCATCAGCCTTGGGCACATGGTTATCAGCTATGTTTTCTTTAGGCTCTGGATGGTTTTCAGTTTCACTTTCCAAGCGATTGCGCAAATGATGGTTTTCTACTGAAAGATGATGATTCTCCTCGATGAGTTGAACTAGGTTTCCTTTTAATTCACCAAACTGTTCATATAATTCACCAATTTGTTTTTCCAAATACGTAAATCTCTCAAATAGCTCTTTTTTATTCACGCTGGCTCTCCACCCCATTACTTTGTGGCTTACGTAGAAACGACTCCTTCATCGATTAATTCCTTCAATGAATATTCTATCACTCGTTCACCATCTTGAACCTCAATTTGTACTACACGTTCAAGTATGTTTAGGCCAACAACCTTACCTGCTCCCTCTGGAGTTTTAATGGGTTCTCCAATATCAGGTAATTCTTTTTTGGCTTGCTCGTAATCATCATTTTCATACTTCAGACAGCACATTAAACGTCCACACAAACCAGAGATTTTCGCAGGATTTAAAGATAAATTCTGATCCTTAGCCATTTTAATGGATACAGGCTCAAAATCACCTAAAAATGTGGAACAGCATAGCATTCTGCCACATGGGCCTATGCCCCCAAGCAATTTAGCTTCATCCCTTACTCCAATTTGGCGGAGCTCAATTCTTGTCTTAAATACAGCAGCTAGGTCTTTAACTAGATCACGAAAATCGACACGACCATCAGCTGTAAAATAAAAAATGACTTTATTACGATCGAATGTATATTCTACATCAACCAGTTTCATATCTAGTTGATGACTGTTAATCTTATTGCTGCATACGTCAAAAGCTTCCTGTGATTTATCTTTGTTTTCTAACACAGTCACTTTATCCTTTTCATCCGCGATGCGAATAACCCGTTTTAATGGAAGAACGATATCGTCCTCACCAACTTCTTTATGCGGTATGACAACTTTTCCGAATTCAATTCCACGAACCGTTTCCACGATTACGTAGTCATCTGTTGTCAAAGATAGGCCACTCGGGTCGAAGTAGTATATTTTTCCCGCCTGCTTAAAACGCACTCCTACAACTTCAACCAACTCTATCACCTCTGTATTTGAAGCACCAACTCCTCCATGACAAGTGTAGGATTGACATTTGCCTTGAGTTTGTTTTTTGCTTCCAATATTTTTTTTAACGCTTTCGTAGCCTGATCACGAGATAGCGAAAAGGTATATTTCTCGAACTTCTCCTTTTCGTCAATATATATAATGGTATCTTTACGCTCTATCAAATAAGAGACATAATCCCGATACCAAATCAAAAGTAGATCAAGACCAATTTGTGATTGATCCTTATCCTTAAAATGTGGGAGCCAATCATTGTGCAGAAAAAGAAATGCTTCGTCATTTCCTTCCATTAACACTTGTATTAATTTTATCACTATCGTTCGCCCTTTAGCAAACCAATCATCCTGACTAATTCGCTCTGCTTCCTCAAAATCATTGGTTAAAGCCGCACTGAATTTGCTAATAGGTTCGCTAATTCCGCTAGCGACAAGCCTAGATTCTAGTTGTTTTGTATTCAACGCCTTAAATGACATGGTTTGGCAACGGGAACGAATTGTATTTAAAATAGACTGACCATTTTCCGTTAACAGAATAGCCATCGTACTTCGTTTTGGTTCCTCCAAAAACTTGAGAAGTTGATTGGCGGCATTTGCTGTCATCGTATCAGCATGTTCGATAATGTAGACCTTTTGGTTAGACTCCATGCCGGTATATGTAAATTCCTTTTGAAGATGGGTAATTTGTTCCTTTTTAATGGATTGTCCATCTGGTTGAATGGGATGGACATCAGGGTGATTACCAGATTCAATCCGCTTACAATCTCGGCATTCATTACATGGATTAAACCCCTCCAGGTACTTACAAAAAAAACTTTTGGCAAGAAGAAAACTAGATTCCTTCTTGCCTGTACCTTTAGGACCTTGAAATAAATAAGCATGCGAAATTCTATTCTTTTTAATGCTATTTTCAAGCATTTTGGCCACAATTGGTTGAACGTTTTCAAAGTCGCCCCACGTATTCACTCTTCATTCACCCTTTTACGTATACAAGTTCATTAAAAGACCTTTAATTTCACCTATATGATCTAAAATATCAATTGACTTCTTTTCCTGATTTAAAACTGTTTCCGTTAAATCTGTAAGCTGCTGATCAATTTTTTCGACAATCGTAAGCTTTTGACTTTGTCCACCCATTGAAAAGCTTCTGGACTGTTTCAGGTCCATTCCATATTGAACAGCCTCATGGACAAATTCCTTAACCAACTGCTTATACTTAGCTAAGTCTTGAAAAGAGCGGAACCTAGCAACTTTTTCGCCCTGAGACGAAAGTTTTTCCATAAGACGGTTTAACTCGTGATCTCGCAGCTGACCCGCTTCCTTTTGAACCATGGATTCGAAGTTTTTTCCTTGTGAGGTATTCATCTGAAGTTTTTTTTGTGATGTTTCCATTTGTCCACGTATTTCCTGGCTAATTTTCAAGCCACACACCTACTTTGTTGATTAGAGTTGTTCACTAAAATTGAAAAAATGAATCGACTGGTAAAACAAATACTGTTGCTCCACCTACTTCAATTTTTACAGGCTTGGGGATATAAGAATCAGCATTGCCGCCCATTGGGGAGATTGGAGCCACCATTTGATCTCTTTGACTGCAATTCTTTTTAATTATCTCTAGGGCTGGGTCTACACGATCATCATTAACACCAACAATCAAAGTCGTATTTCCTTCCTTTAAAAAGCCGCCAGTGGAGGAAAGTTTGGTTGACTGAAAGTTCTCGTCAGCTAAAGCTTCTACCAAGCGGTTCGCATCTTTATCCTGGACGACCGCAAGTAATAATTTCATGAGCTCCCACCAAATCCTTTCTTATTTTATAAAAGAGTTCCGTATATCTTCTTATTCTATCATACAACGAATGAGATAAACGTAAAAGCACTTTTCTGCATGCATGTTGGGTGATAGAGTGCACAAATTGCGATAGATATTATAGGCTTTCTGTTTCGAAAGCCTATTTTATTATATGTGCTTTATCAAAAATTGTTTATTTAGCTACATGTTTTTCTAAATAAGACATGCAGGACTGAAGAACCTCATCTAGAGACTGATCTGCATCCACTCTTTTGATTCGATTTGGAAATTGTTTCAGTAACAGCTGGTATCCCTCATAAACCTTATGGTGAAAGTTTAGGCCCTCTAAATCTAAACGGTTTTGTTCGCGTTCCTTGTTTTCCCATATTCTCTCCATTCCCTTTTGGGGATTAATATCTAATAATAGTGTCAAATCAGGCATGCAGCTTTGAATAGCAAACTCATTTATTTGGCGAACCTCATCCATTCCTAATTCCCTGGCATAGCCTTGATACGCCAAGCTACTATCAATAAACCGATCACATAGCACAATATATCCTTCGTTTAGTTTTGGTAATACCCTTTCCACTAAATGCTGCCTTCTTGCTGCTGCATACAAAAGGGCTTCGGTACGTCCATCCATATTTGTGTGTGAACGATCTAGTATGACATTACGAATTTTCTCAGCGATTTCAATTCCACCAGGTTCACGTGTTTTGATGGTTTTGAATCCTCTTGCCTGTAATAGCTCGTACACTTTTTCGATGATAGAAGTTTTCCCTGCTCCTTCTACACCTTCAAACGTAATAAATGATCCTCTCACTTGATGATTCCCCTTTAGTTTCTACTTTAGTATTTCAATCCCTTTTTCCAAATCCTTACCTTCGTAGTGTATATGTCTATTCTGTCCTACTAGGCATTTTATTTCATGAACATGGTGTTTAAGAATTTGTTCTCCCTTTACAATGAATGGAATACCAGGTGGATAAGGGGTAACTACTTCTGCTGCATACTCACCGATAGCTTCCTCCCAAGGTACCCATACTTTTCTCATATTATTTAGTTTTTCATATGAAAAGGGGAGCTTAGTTATAGATGAAAAATCAATAACCGCTGATTCTATTTTATCATGCCCTGCTGGACTTTTTAATTCATTATTCAACGCCATTATAAGCTTATGGATGTTTTGATCATGATAATGAGGTTTTAGTCCATGTATCAACAGGATTTGATTAGTTGTCGACAGCTCCGGAAAAATATAACTTCTTTCCATAATACGAACAAATTGATCTATATCTCGGTAATTTCGAACCTGGATGGTTATTTTTAATGGATCATCCTCAGCCTGTTCTGGTAAAATATCCCATCGTGTTACTTGGTCTAATTGTGAGCGGAGCTTTTGAACACTCATTAACGTTTCCCTTAATTGATCCTCATGATAATGGGCTAAAAAGTAACGGGCTATGTCCAAAGATGCCATTAACGGATAGGAAGGACTACTTGACTGAAGCATGCGTAGATAGGATGCCACCTTTTGATTAGAGATTCGAGATGAATTAACATGTAAAAAGGATGCCATAGTCATTGCTGGTAGCATCTTATGTGCTGATTGTACAACAACATCAGCTCCAAGCGATGTAGCTGAAGGTGGAAAAGGCTCCCCCAAAATAAAGTGCGCCCCATGAGCCTCATCTACTAACACTGGAATATTACGCCCGTGGGCCAATTCAATCATTTTCTTTAGGGGATAAGTATGTCCAAAATAATCAGGATAGGTGAGAACAACAGCTTTCGATTCAGGGTATTGCTCTAGTGCTTCTTTTATTTGGTTTACATCAATTTTACTATAACGATTGGTTTTTCTTTCAAAAATGGGTGCGACAAATATGGGCTGAGCGCCAACTAATTCTAATGCATTCATGATGGACTTATGACAATTCCGTTGCACAATCACTTGATCTCCTGAACCACAAACCGAAAAAATCATAGCCAAATTACCAACAGTACTACCACCAACTAAAAAATAACTTTCCTCGACCTTGTATAACTGAGAGGTTAGCTCTTGCGCCTTCTGAATAGCAGATTCAGGATGATGAAGGTCATCCATTCCAGTAATCTCTGTTAAGTCATAGCGGAGTATATCCTGAAAAGCACCCAAACCTACTTCCGGAAAAACACTTCCATTTTTATGACCAGGTACATGAAAGGATTCCGGATTATTTTTGACATGCTTATTTAACGCCTCAAATATAGGAAGATTTTTTTGATTATGAACCATTAATTCCGACACCTCATTAGAAAACTAGATTTCGTATACATTCTATCAAATTTACATTAGGAAAGCAGGAAAGTGCGAGTACATCTAAACAAATATTCATTGCACAGAACACAAAAAAATGCCGAACATAAACGTCCGACATTTCTTATCTATGAAAATTGATTTGAATGATTAATAACCCTTAGCTTTTCTACAAAGTATTGATATTTCTCATCTCCAGGTTCCGTATTAATCATTTCCTGTTCACACTCTAAACAGATAAAGGTTGTGTAGACTGTGATTCCCTCCGCCTTTTCTTGATTACAAACCTGACATACCTTTTTAACAGCTGTTTGTTTACTCATAATCCCCACCTCCATTTCTATCATCTCCTAATCTAACAATTTATATACATGATTCATTTCATTGTTTTTATCATGGTATTCATTCACGGAATTCTCGGGATAGGTTATTTATGTAAATATGCAGATTTTTAGTGGGCGGAGGGAGGAAATAACAACCATTTCATGGCATAAAAAAGAATCGCAAGAACAAATTAATGCTCTTGCGATTCAAGTTGCCCAGCAGCGTCCTACTCTCGCAGGGGAAAAACCCCAACTACCATCGGCGCTGGAGAGCTTAACTTCTGTGTTCGGAATGGGAACAGGTGTGACCTCTCCGCCCTTGCTACTGGACATATGTTTTTGAAGTTTTTTTAG
>NZ_WJNH01000016.1 GCF_009649735.1 Salinibacillus xinjiangensis | reverse complement strand
ATTCTACGGAGTTAGGATCTCTCTTTGACTTCCCCATCAAAATCACTCCTTTAGCTTTATATTTATTCTACCAAATAAAAAGACTGTGCAAGTAAGAAACCGTACGCATTTCTTACTTACACAGTTCATATTACACTCCCGGAGGATATAGCTGAAACCAGATTTTTGAATTAAACGGTCTATAACTGATTTTTGTTTAAATCACAATGTCCCCCTTAAAAGGGGGACATTAATACACGATAGTTTCAGAATACATTGCTAAAGAGCATGACCGACTTGTTTGATACCGATAGTTAGGGTCAAATCAATAATACGGTAGGCAGACCGCTATCATACCCCATTTTTATGTTTTAGTTACAAGGTTGTACATGACATCCTTTTATTAGTCTGTAACTCTATAAACCTATTTATTCAAAGTCTATTTCATCACTTATTTTTCAAATCCATAACATTATAGAATTCTTTTCCAAATTCATTTTGTATTGGATATAAGAACCAGGATTTATCAAACACCTTATCTGGTGCAATATTTTCTACCATATTTGATATAAAATATGAGAAGGCAAGATCATCTATTTTGTAAAAACTATACATTCTATCCAGATTATCTTCCTGTTTTTCTCGAGCGCCCCAAAACTTAATAAATATATTTTCTCCTAAACATATATAGTTCACTTCTCCATTACTTGAATTCAATGAATTCCTTAAGTTTTGATTTATGTTAGTTCCAATATTTAAATTTCTTTTTTCAAATGCGAATATTCCATTAAAATTAGAAAAAGGAGCCATACCAGCATTTTGGGTTGCTTTTGTCATTATTTCCGGAATATCACCGCTTCTCATAGCTGTTTTAACTTCGACCATTGCTCTAACATTTTCTGGTGAAGTAATAATGAAGTCTCCTTCTTTAAATAATAAAGGGTAAGTATTGTCATAAACTATTATATCAATCTGGCTAGAACGAATTGTCCTATCATTTTCGTAATCCTTTGTAATTATGAAACCAGAACCAATGCTTAAGTTACTCGGTAAAAAACGACTTATAACATTTTCAAAACAGACTCCTTATACCTTCCTTCTTCTCCCCAGTGAGCATCACCAATTAGGTTTTTAACTCTATCTTTAATTGTATATAACTCTTTTGAAATTGTTTTCTGGAACTCTACAAGATCACTAATCACGATTAATTCCCCTTCCCATGATTACACAATCGAGTATCATGACTTCTTTTTTAACACTTTATACATTAAAGAAATACGCATTGATAAACCTTTGACACTAACTAGAATGGTTTTGAGATGTATGATTATTTTAGATAAGTATATCTTCTTTCTATTTCTTCATCTATTAACCATAGTAAGTAATCAATTTTAGTGTTATATTCATCAGTTTTATTTATAAATGGTAATATCTCTTTAAAGACTGTAAATATAAGCCCTATAGAAAGAGCCATACTAATTACTATATAACCAAAAGGGAATATCCGTTCTATTGAAGGTAACACTAATGCTGTACTAGATATAAAAATAGCTAATATGGTAAAGTTATTAGCTATGTTCTTTTTCTGGCATTCTGTAAAAATCCTTATTTTCCGAAGTTCCCCAACTGATGTAATTTCCTTAAGCAAATTAATAGCTACTGTATCAGATTCAGAATTTATTAGATCCAACGCCCTATTTTTAATTTCCTTTTGCAGAACAAAACTATCAAGCTTTAACTTCATATCAAAACCTCACAGAATTTCTTAGTCTAAATAATTAATACTAATACAAAATACTTTCCTTTAAATTCATTACATGCTGATTTTATTATTCCTTTGTCCACCCTAAAAGTTCCATCATTCACATCTATCAAAATAATCATGTAGTTCTGTTAATCCAGGTGTGATTATATTCTTACATGAAATCACCTTGTACTTTTCTTGTTATCAATCACTCAACCATTTCCAAAGCCTCATCAAACAACTTACCAGGAAATGAATTATGCCTCAAAGTCCTTCCCAAAGCCCCCGCGGTCCCTTTCACACGCATAGATCCTCCAACTGGAACCTCTACAATAGTGGACTGACTTTCAGGCGATGTTAAGTCTATTAAAATAAAAAACTCTTGAACGTTTAATGCGCAGATGGTTTCCTGTCCACAAACTAAGCATAAATAAACATTTCTTGTTCGTTCCATATCACTTTTGAATGGATTGCAACTCATCCAAACTAAACTTAAAATTCCAAGAGGAAGTCTCTTTTGTCAGATATTTAACGAATAATCTAGTTTCATGATTGACTAAATAATGACCGTATAACGTATCTGGTTTATTTAAAGCTGTAAATGACGGATGCTCCGTCATTTGCGTAAGTACTGCCCCATGGTACAAATCCTGCGTTTGTATTTTCATCCCTGACTCTCCTAACCGTTTCGATATACGATTAATTGTATCAAAAGTAATCTACATTTTACAGATTCAACCAATAAAACACTAACTAGGACTCCCCATGATAAACCGACTTCCCCATCCGCCTTATACTCAATACCTCTATCAAACTCATAAGACTTCAAACCTGTAAACGTCCCCTCATACCGCAGCCTCCCATCTTCATAATAGAGCTTCCCAACCCGATAACGTCGCGCACCATAAAAGAAATACATACTTTTCTCCATCACTCCTTCAAATTTCAGATTCCCATTCTCGTAATACTCCTTTCCCCATCCAACAAATTGCACGTCCTCCAACTGTCCCTCATATCGAAGCATGCCCGATGGATGATACATTTTGCCATAGCCATGGGGCTTGTCGTATTCAAAATCACCTTCGTACCACAATGTGCCATCCTGCCAATATCCTTTCCCGGAGCCATTTTTGAGCCTGTCATATTCTCTTCACTAAATTTAAATTTTTCTTACTCATTCTCAATGTACAAACGCCTTTTAAGTACTGAATTAGTGCAAAAAAAAAGACCACATTGTTTGTAGTCTAGTAAACTTTAATTTCCATTAATACAATCAAAATTTCTTAAGTTCTATATAAGGCTCATCAGAGTCTACATTCTGTATTTTTCTCAGAAACTTTTTCCTCTTTCTGTCTCCATGGATAAACTTTTTTGGATAGCATTATTATATTTATTCACTTATTAAACACCTTTTCGGATTCTCAACTAACAGGTTTTGAACCTCTTGTTCACTTACTCCTTTTTTTCTTAACCTAGGGACAAAGTTTTCCAGTATATGTGAGTATCCGTATCCACCATAAGTCTTTAAGAACATCTTTAAGAAAATATCTTGAGACAATAGCACCTTGTTCCCCAATCCCTTTTCTAATAATCGAACAATTGCATTAGCATTGTCTTCATCGGAAGGAGATTGTCCCTCTCCCGGAAATAATACTTCTATACCTATCATATCATATTCGATATAACACCCTCTTTTTACTAAGGATGATTGATAGTCCATATCGTCCATACTTGGATTCATATGGTCTAGAATGGTTCGCTCTAAGTTTCCTCCTTCTTCTTCTACAACATCCAAAATATCGTGACAATATCGTTCCCAAGCTGGAGTATGGATGGTTAGCGTCTTGCCGGTTTCCTTTTGTGCTCGTGCAGCTCCTCTTAACACTTTTACTTCCAAATCAGTCATATTTGGTCCAATACCAATTTCCCCAATTATTCCTGCCTTAATACCCGTGTCATCAACACCTACTGTTAAATCCTTTACAATTCCTTCTTTAATTTCATCTATAGACATATACTGGACTTCCGTTGGAATAGTAGGATGGAGATAGTACCCAGCTCCCATTACAATATTTAGGCTTGTACGCCTTGAAACCTCAAGTAAAGCATGTGGATCTCGACCCACTCCAACATTGGTGACATCTACTAAAGTGCCTCCACCTTTGTTAAAAAAATGTTTCACTTCTTTACAAGCTAAATCAATGTCTATCATTAGTGTATTATCATAATTACTATAGGGATCTAAGCGTAATTGTCCTAAAATATCCATTTCTACTTTACGTTGGGCAAATTTCTTTTTTGGACCCACTGGATCCCTCCATAATCTTGTTCTATCAACAAATAAATGTTCATGCATGAGGGTTATCCCTAAGTCCTCGGCAGGGATTGGACCTTGTACTGTTTCAACGGTACTCATTAAATCACCTTCTTAAAAATTAAGACTTTTTCCCAAACACTCGAATATTAATAATAACGGCTAGTAATAATACAAACCCCTCAACAATTTGAATTATATATGGAGAAACGTGCATCAACGTCAAACCATTTTGGATTACTCCAATAAGGGCAACACCGATAACACTTCCTATGATTGTACCGGCACCTCCGAAAAGGGCTGTTCCACCTAATACAACAGCTGCAATTATGTCTAGTTCAAACATGTTCCCAATGTTAGAAGAACCTGAGCCTAATCGAGCTGCAATAATTAATCCTGCTAATGCCGCAGATCCACCACTTAACATATAAGTGATTAGTTTAACTTTTTTGGTGCTCACACCAGATCTACGTACTGATTCCTCATTTGCACCGATGCCAGTCACATAATTCCCATAGCGGGTGTATCTGAGAAAGACGATTCCCAACGTAACGATGAAAACAGATAAGAATACAGGGATTGGAACACCAAGAATTCTATCTTGCCCCAGACTTACAATCCAATCCTCTCCCATTATTGCGATAGAATATCCCCCCGTAATCATCAAGGCAAGTCCTCTTACATAGATCATAGAGGCTAATGTTACAATGAGAGGCGGTATTCCATGGTAAGCAACTACGTATCCATTTACTAGTCCTACAAGTAAGCCTGCTGCTATCACCGAAATGAGCGTAACAAAACTTCCTGCTCCTATTGATAATAGAGTTGCAGCTAGTGCACTAGCTAAAGCTAGAATTGACCCTACCGATAGGTCAATTCCACCAGTAGTAATGACAAACGTCATCATTACTGCTACAATAATATTCGGTGCAATTTGAATGATGATGTTAGATGAATTACTAAACGAAAGAAAGGTATCTGTCATAAAGCCGAAAAATAAACAGATTAGTATAAAGACTCCTGCAATACTTAGGGTTGAAAGATTCTCACGTACAAAGGATTTTAACGCCGATTCTTGTTTAATTCGTCCACCTACATCTATACTCTCTTCTACTTTCATGATACTTTAACCCCCTCAGGTGAACCCATAATTGATTTGATCAAAGTTTCAAGAGTAAAATCATCAATCGGCCGATCATCAATGCATTTTCCTTCATATAAAACCATTAAACGATCACAAACCTCAAATAAGTCTTGCAATCTATGTGTAATCAAGACCACACTAACTCCTTGTTCTTTAACTGTTTTGATTAATTGCAGTACCATGTTTACTTCTTTTACTCCAAGAGCTGCGGTTGGTTCGTCCATAACAAGTACCTTTGGTTTAAACAACATCGCTCTAGCGATTGCAATAGCTTGACGCTGTCCTCCAGACATATTTTGAACCTGTAGTTTAGTAGAGGAAATGTTGATACCTAGTTTATCCAGTTCTTCTCTTGCTCTAGTGTGAAGTGTCTTTTTATCTATCAATCTGCCTAGAAACCTAATTGGTTCTCTTCCTAAAAACATATTACTAGCAACATCTAGAGTATCACATAGTGACAAGTCTTGAAAAACAGTTTCAATATTTAGATTTTTGGCTGCTTTTGGACTGTCTATATTTACTCTCTTTCCCTCAAAATGAAACTCACCTTCATCAGGATTTATTACTCCACTTAATGTTTTCATTAAAGTAGACTTCCCAGCCCCATTATCTCCAACTAAACCTAATACCTCCCCCGGGCGTAGCTTTAAATCTACGCCGCGCAAAGATTTTATATTACCAAAAGATTTTTGAATATTCTTCATTTCAATTTGATATGTTTCAGGCATAATTAGTCCCTCCATACATGAAAATCATCTAATTTATTACTCGAATAAAGAGCGAAAATCATCTACATTATCCTCCGTGACAATGGTGGCAGGAACACCGATTAAACTCTCTACCTCTTCACCATTTATCAAGCTAACTGCTGACTTCACAGCTTCCTCACCATACTTATCTGGATGTTGTTGAATGACGGATTCTACATAACCTTGATCAATTCCTTGCACAACTTGTGGACTTAAATCCCAACCAAACAACTTCACACTATCCTGTTTTCCTTGAGAATTCACTGCAGAAACCGCACCAATATAAGCTGGTTCTCCTGTTACAAATACAGCATCTAAATCTGGGTTAGAGATAAATAAATTTTCTGAGGCTGTTAGTGCCTTTTCTTGCACATTTTCTCCATCTACGATATCTACTACTTCAACGCTGTCACTCTCTACAGTTTCAAGGAAACTATCTTGGCGATTAACTTGGATAGGTGCATTCAAAGCACTCACAATTCCTAGCTTAACTTCTTTGTCTCCCCAATGCTCTTCCTTAAATTCATTAAAATATTCACCCATTCGAACACTTTCCTCGCTATTATCTACTCCAATCTGAACATCGACGGCTTCATGTTCAATAACTGAATCTACAGATATTAGCGATATGCCTGCTTCCTCTACTTTCTCTACAACAGGATTTAGTGCACCTGGGTCAATTGCATTTACAATAATTGCATCTACACCTTCACTTATAAAGTTTTCAACTGCATTATTTTGATCCACTTGATTATTGTTGGCATTATAAACATTTAGTTCTACGCCTAACTCTTCCGCCTTTGCCTCAGCACCCTTTACCATTTCTGTAAAGAATAACGCTTCTTGATTAATCACTGTCATGCCAATTGTCAACTTGTTATCGCCTTCGCTTCCGGATTCTGTAGTTTCCGATTCTGTTGAATTAGAACCATCTTGATTAGATTTTTCAGTCGTAGATTCAGAATTACATGCTCCTAATATAAACCCCATAATTAAAAGTGATAGAAATATAAGCTTTCTCATTTGAACAATCTCCCCTTTTCATTTAAATAAGTATACACTTCTCTTTGGGATGGTATTGAATATAACGTGCCAGATTTCGTTACAGATAAAGCTGCTACCTTTACGGCTTTTTCGACAGCTGTTTTTATATCATTTTCTAATAAAAAAGATCCCAAACTTCCACAAAAACAATCACCTGCCCCTGTAGAATCAACAACTTTTACTTTAGGAGCATCCACAACATAAACGGAATTATCCTCTTTAACCACAGCTCCATTTGATCCTAGCGTAATCACAACATTTTGATTACCCTGTTCACCCAATATATTCGCTGCTTTCTCCGCTGTATTGGAGTCATGTACGATTGTGCCTGTAAGTTGTTCTGCTTCGATTTCATTAACAATTAATATATCTACTAAACGTCGGATTTTTATAGGCAGTTCCACAATAGGCGCTAGATTCAATACAATTTTTATTCCAAGTTTATTTAACTGTCTAATTAAGTGCTTTCTAACGTTACTAGGCATTTCTAATTGAATTAAAGCAACAGATGCATTTTTTGCAACTGTTAAAGAATCATTTACATCCTTAATAGAAAGACATTGATTGGCACCAAGGTTGGTAATAATGGTATTATTTCCTTGTCCATCAATTAATACAAAGGAATTTCCCGTATGAGTATTTGAATTTGTTGAAATATGATCTACCCTAATGCCTTCAGATATCAATTTTTCTATTATTTCTGCACCATAAGCATCCCTCCCTATCTTTCCTATTAAACTTACACTTTTCCCCATTCTCGCGACCGTAACAGCCTGGTTTAGTGCTTTTCCTCCAGGAGATTCAAAGTATTGATTAGATGCTAGAGTTTCTCCTTCATATGGCATTCGATTTATAAATGCATAAAGATCCATATTAATTGTCCCGTATACGATAACATCACTTTTTTTTATCCCATTTGGTTTTCCCCCTTTATAGGAGTATCTCTAACCTTTCCTATAAATTCCCGAACTCTCATTTCGTCTACCGGATTCCACCATTTCCCATCCACTTTTAATGAACTACCTATGATACATCCGTCAGCGATTGAGAGAATTTTTTCAGCATTGTCTACAGTCATCCCAGAGCCGACAATGACAGGTAAATTCGAATTTTCTTTAATCCCTTTTAACTCACCTACTTCTGTTTCATTTCCTGTCCTAGAACCGGTAGCAATCAGAACATCTGCATCAAAGAAAATATTATCGTGAGTTTGGTCAGCTAAACCTCGATCTGCAATAATCGAATGACTTCCATGTTTGACATGCACATCAGCGAAAACTTTAATACTTTCACCTTTAATCTGGGAACGATATCTCATGGCTTTAGCAGAAGCTCCTTCAACAAATCCTTCATTAGCTACATACGCATTCACCCATTGGTTGACACGAACAAACGACACTTCAGTTGCCTTTGCAACTGCCAATGCTTGAAGAGCACCGTTAGCTAAACAATTAATACCTATTTTTAAATGTGTTTGTTGTTTAATTTTTTCAGTAATAGTGGACATGGCTGCAACTGTTTCAAAACCAATATCCTCCGGTTTTGAAAAAGGAATATCCCAAGCATTTTCAATAATAATTCCATCAACACCAGCGTTCTCTAATGCATGAACATCACTCATTGCAAAGTCATAAACCTTTTTTAGTGACTCTCCATTGTAATATGGAGCTCCTGGTAAAGGCTTAAGGTGCACCATCCCGATAATAGCTCTTTCCGTGTCAAAAATTTCTTTAATATAATTCGGTTTAGGAATAAAAATTCCCTCACTCATAATTTACACCTCTTCTTCCTACATAATTGGATTGCTAATAATATAAATATTCAGATAATATATAAAAAAATAAAAACAACCTATTTCCCCTTAGATTGTTATTAATTTCCTAAATATTCTAGTATATTAACCCATAGCGTTTGATACTGATTCCAATCCATAAATTCCTTAGATCCCCAGTGGGGTGCACAATCACTTGCAAAACAGGCAGTTTTCCCTTTTTGATAGGTTCCAACTACAAGGAATGGATTGCTTTCAATTTCAACTAAAACATCAGCATCTGATTTAGCCGCAAATTGATTGTAACCTAAAAATCTAGGCCATTCCCCTAATCCTTTTGTGATGGTATGTTGATGGTCCTTTGTGATGGGATGGACCCCCTCTGGCTTTTCGATGCGATCATCCTTTTCCCTCATCTCCACTGGAAGGACATCAGCTAGCACAGTATTTTTATAATTTGCTTTCCCTTCAATCCCCATAAATGATAAATATCCACCTATCATTAATAGTCCCCCACCATTTTGGACATAATCACGAATTAGAGAAAGAGCATTTGGAACAATCTGCATTTCGTAAAAAGTAGAGTTTTGCAATAAGAAAGTGTTGCTTCCCACGTCACTAATGACAATAGAATCATATTTTGCTAGTTCTTCTCTAGAGTTTGGAAAATGAACTTGGACCTCATGTGCTGGCATATAGTCCACATCGACTCCACTATCCCGCAAACGGTTTAATAAATAAGTAGCACCCTCTTCATATTTTGTTGATTCGAAAGAATCAAATCCTTTGGTATGGATCATATGTATTGTCCATGATTCACCTATAAAAAGTATTTTCACAATAAGCATCTCCTATCTTAAAATGTTATTAGATTGCATAAAATTATCATACTCTTCTATAGTGGGTAATCCTGTTTGTGCCCCTAGCTTTGTAACTGCTAGTGCACTAACGGCCATCGCAAATTTGGCCGCATCCTCTAAATCTTCTCCTTTTGCAAGCATATAGGCTATAGCCCCATTGAAGGCATCTCCTGCTCCTGTTGTATCAACAACCCTTACTTTATAGCTTGGTAAATATTTCAATTCTCCCTTCTCTTTTTTCATAACTGCACTTTTGCTTCCTCTTGTAATAATAATTGCTCCATTGTAGGTATTAATTCGTTCTTCGTATATTGATTTTTGATCATTTGATCCTAACACTACAAAAAATTCATGTTCATTCGGAGTAAGAAGAGTACTATTCTGTATAAGTTTTGCTGGCAATTGGGTAGCTGGAGCTGGATTTAAAACAAATGGAATATGATATTTCTTTGCCATTTCTGACACACACACAACTGTTTCTAAAGGAATTTCAATTGATGCCAATATAAGATCTGACTTTATTATTTCAGCTTCCCGGTCAAATATATATTCTGGTGTGACCTTATTATTTGCCCCTGGTATGACAATGATTGAATTATCTTCTTCTGATAGAGTGATAGATGCGATTCCCGAAGTCATATTGGCAACAGATGTGACATTTTCTGTGTTTACACCATTTCTTTGTAAATTAGATATTAACTTCTTCCCATAATCATCATCTCCAACACAGCCAAACATTGTAACCTCGGCTCCAAGACGTGAACTGGCAATGGCTTGATTAGCTCCTTTACCCCCAAAACTAGTAAAGAAATTTTTTCCTAAAACAGTCTCTCCCTTATTTGGAAAATTTGAAACCTCTTTTACTAAATCCATATTTATACTTCCAACAACAGATATGTTAGGCTTGGTCACCCGGTTCCCCCCTTCACCTTAAAGTTGATTCTTGTAACATGAGACTTACATCTAACTCATGATGCTTTATTTTTGCATCAGGATTATTAATTTTATTCATAAGCTCCTCGAAAGCAATTTTACCCATTTTTTGCAGAGGTTGCTGAATGGTTGTAATAGAAGGTACCATATACTTCGTCATGGCAATCCCATCAAATCCAATAATCGCTAAATCATCTGGTATTTTTATATTCCATTCATAAGCTGCTTTCATGGCTCCTATAGCAGATAAATCATTAGCAGCAAATACCCCATCAATTGTAGGGTGCTTGATAAGTAATTCCTTCATGGCCTTGTATCCACCTTCGACAGAAAAGTCTCCAGCTACGACATAACTTTGATCATACCAGTCTAGTTTGTGTACCGTTGTACGATAACCCCAATATCTTTCTGTCGCGTTACGCTCGTTTTCTGGACCTTTTATATGCCCAATTCTTTTACAACCAATTTCAAGAAGGTGATTGGCTGCTATTCCCCCACCATCCTTATTCTTTACTGATACATGGGTAAATTCATGTTCGAAATGCTTACGGTCAATAGTTACTATTGGCACTTTGTTTTGTATTAATTTATCAATGTCTACTCTTTCGACAACATGAGAATTGATAATCACGCCATCTATGTAATTTGATGTTAACGTATCGATATAATCCGCCAATTTCTCTTTACTATCGTCTGAATTACATAAAAAAATTTTATAACCGTATTTATGAGCGATATGTTCAATCGAGCTAGCTAACTCTGGAAAAAACGGATTATTAATAACTGGAATCACAAGTGCAATTGTTTTGGTTTTCTTATTAGATAGCCCCCGCGCAATTTGATTTGGAGAATAATTTAGCTCCTTCATAATGCGTAACACATGTTCAACAGTTTCTTTTTTTACTTTCTTATTGTTTAGTACACGTGAAACTGTTGCGACTGAAACACCAGCTTTTTTTGAAACATCTTTAATTGTTGTCATTTTAATCACCCGTAACCGTTTACTACATTGGTATAAAAGCTTTTACCTTGTATATGATCGAATTATTGTAACCGATTACATTTTAACACTATTAAAATTTTCAGTCAATTTTAAATTTAAAATTAATTAAAAAACTCTTTTGTCATTTGACAAAAGAGTTTTTTTAGGCATTTATTTTAAATAATTTTTTATGATTTGCTTAAAAAAAGAAATCGATCTATGAAAGGCACCTATTTCAATATGTTCATTTGTTTCATGGGCTTTTGATAGGTCTCCAGGACCAAAAATAACTACTGGTATTGTAGAATCAGTTTTCTTTAAAACTGCACCATCTGTGTAAACCGGAATTCCTCTTAGACGTCTCTCTGATTTAAAAAAATCTTCAGCCTCTTTTTGAAAAAACTGGACAAATGAATCTGAAGACGGTGTTTTTAATGATGGTAATTCATTAATAATTTTCATATCATATAGCAAATTAGGTACTTTACATTGGATGGTTTTAAATAACTTATGTAACTCCGATATAATATCCTGATGAGATTGACTGGGAATAGTTCGAATGTCTATCTGTAATCGACACGTATCCGGTACGACATTCGTATTAACTCCACCATCAATTAGAGAAATATTTAAAGTAGGTTTCCCTAATAATTCGTCTTCTTGAACATCCATTTTAAATTCTTCCTGAATCCCTCTTAGCAAGTAGTACATATGCTCAATGGCATTCACCCCTGATTCTGGTTGTGAGCCATGTGCAATTTCCCCATAAGTTTTAACCTCCAACCAAAGCACACCTTTTTCCGCAGTATAAATTTCATTATTAGTAGGTTCAGCTATTACAAGAGCACTTACATCATCCATGTGTCCTAAACGAACAAGTTCCTTTGCTCCTGTTGCCCCTATTTCTTCCCCAAAAGTCATTAGGAATTTTATTTTTCCGCTAAAGGAGATATTTTCTTGTTTTATTTGAATCATAGCATATAATAAGGCCACTAATCCCCCTTTCATATCACTTGTTCCACGACCGTATAATTTCCCATCGGCTTCATGTGCTGAAAAAGGAGGGTACTTCCAAACCTTATCTCCAATAGGTACAACATCCATGTGCCCAGATAACCCCAAAACTTTATCTGTATTTTTATTTCCTACAAGTTCTGCTATTAAATTTGCCCGATTTTCACCATGTATTAATAAGGTATTTGGTATCCCCACTGAATCTAGTAAATTTTTAAGAGTTTCAGCTAATGGCAGTTCATTACCAGGAGGATTCGTTGTATCTATCTGTACAATTTGTTTTAAATAATCAAGGGGTTGAACTATTTTCATTTTTATCACCTCTAAATTATTTTACGTTATTGTAACAATAAATAAGCACAATTCAAAATTAAAGGAATAGTCTAACTATAATATTGACCTCTTAATGAACCTAGTGATACATTTATATTTGTAATAAATAAGCATTTACATGTGATTGAAAGGACTGTTAATTTTGCAAGAAAAGATAGCTGTAATATCAGGAGCAGGCAGTGGTCTGGGAGCAAGTTTAGCAAAAAAATATAGTGATGCGGGATATCAGATTGTATTAACAGGCAGAAATAAAAGACGATTAATACAAGCAGCCAAAACATTAAATGGAAAGTATTACATATATACCATGGATGTTACGTCAAGGAATGAAATCTCAGAAGTATTTTCCTCCATACAAAAGGAAATAGGATCAATTGAACTGTTAATTAACAATGCTGGATTAGGCATGTTTGGTAAAGCCGAAGAAATTGATGAAAAGTCTATACATAGTATGATTGACACGAACTTGAAAGGAACCATCTTCTGTACACAGGAAGTATTACCATCTATGAAAGAACGTGATAAGGGAGTTATTGTTAATATTATATCTACTGCTGGACTGATAGGTAAGGTTACTGAATCAGTTTATTGTGCAAGTAAATTTGGAGTACGTGGTTTTACAGAGAGCCTATATGAAGAGTTAAAGAATACAAACGTTCATGTTATTGGTGCTTATATGGGAGGCATGAAAACTGAGTTTTGGGATGACATATTAACAGATGAACAAACGAAAAATTTTATGGATCCAAATGATATTGCAGACATTATTATTAACAATACCATAGAAAGAAAAAATCTATAAGTTAAAGAAGTAATAATTGAGAATAGGTAGTTTGGTACTTCAATGGAAATAAAGGGGCACGCTAAACATACTTGTCAATAATAAAATCTTTAAAACTGCTGTCTGTTTTATGTCTTACTTCTTTCTATAACCTGCAATTTCAGTCATTTTCTTAATTCGGAAACACATCCTGCGGTTATTCTCGGACTATAACTCCTCCAGTTCATCAAAGCAATTGATGTACATTAATGTTGATCAGATAGATGTCATCTAATGGTGAAAAACAGTATGTGCAATAGCCCGACGCTGGTTTGGTCGTCCAAACCTGTTCTTCAAAGCTGAGCCAGCCCTCTCGCCGACACTTCGTAACAGGCGGCTAATATAGCCTTTCATTTTTGGTTTGCCCACAGTTTTTTCGATGGATTGATGCAGCTTTCGGCCATATGCCTTTAATCCCTGTAAAACCTCTACACTTTTTCCTTCGCGTTTCTTTTTGAAATGTTTGCAAGTGAATTCTTAAATGCTTGAAATTCTTGTTTTTGAATTAACATGTTATCTCCTCCCTCCAATATATAAACGGTTTTTTGTTTTCCTACGCTCCATGATTACAATAAATCTCATGGCACAGCTGCAGATATTAAAGAACATAAAAAAACTACAACTTGTGTAGTCAGTTCAATTGTGATTTAAGCCTTAGTAAAGTACCAGGTACTAATCTCAATATAGATATAGCCATCTCCAGCACCTGGTACTATCTATGTATTACTATGCTAGTCTATGAGGCTTCTTTTGGTCCCTGTTTTATTATCTAGTTTTCTTGATATTCTCTAAAATATTTCACATCATATATGGTATCTATAGAGTTTTCTCCATAAAGTTGTTTGTATACTTGAAATGAAAAAGAATCCATCATTCCTGAAATATAATCAGTAATTAATCTATTTTTGCTCTCACTTTCATGCCTATACTCTATTGGAAGTAAAATGTTCCCATCATTAAAACTCTCGTCTTGGAACGCATCAAATAGTCCTTTGATAATTTTTTCGCCTTGTTTCTCATACATTTGCACAATATTAGTTCTATTTATACATTTAAATGTAAACGTTTTAAGACTTTTCGCAAATTCCTTCAGTGTTTCAAAACCTAACTCCAATTTGTTCGAAGTTCCGTAATAATCAGCGTCCTCATCAGTTATTTCAACTATTCCAATATCATTTACTAGTTCATTAACTAAGTTTGATGTCAACTCTTTTCTTAATAGGAATCCAAATTCTTCAGATGAGTTGTAGTTTGAAGCAGAACGTGCAACATTCTTAGCATTCCTCACTAATTCTTCCAGTTTCTCCTCAGTTTCTGTATTTACAGTGTGCTTAAATTCAAATACAAACTCATCAATGTTAAAGAGTTTCAAGCTTAAAGCATCTTCTAAGTCGTGAGCTGCATAAGCTATTTCATCTGCTAAATCTACTATTTGAACATCTAGTGTGCGTGGTCCAAGTTCGAACCCTTCTATCTCGCTTAATAATTGTTCGTAAGTAGACTCATAGATAAACTTTTTACTTTTCCCATCATAAGGTTTGAAATATTTAACCACGCTAAATAAGGTCCTTAATGATAAATTTAATCCTTTTTGTCTGGGGAGTTTTTTTTCAAGAGTATTTAAAACTCTAAGTGTTTGTGCATTACCTTCAAATCCCCCTTCAGAACTCATCAACTTGTTTAATATTCTCTCACCATGGTGTCCGAATGGAGGATTACCAATATCATGTGCAAGTGCCCCAGCCTCTACTACATAAGTATCTTCTACATAGACATCTTCTAATTCAGAAATCACTCTTAATCTCTCTGCAATTGCTCTAGCTATTTGAGCAACTTCCAGACTATGGGTCAGTCTATTTCTATAAAACTTATCGCTTTTTATACCTAGAAGTTGCATTTTGCCTTGAAGTCTTCTGAATGAAGTAGAATAAAGTATTCTGGAATAGTCTCTTTGGTATTCATTGCGGGCTCTTGAGGAAGGGGTTTCTTCATGGAGTCTTCTGTTTAAATCTTTTAAAGGGTAATAATATTCTCTCAAAAAGTCTTGCAACTCTTTCTTATTCATTACTTTTACCACTCCTTATAATATTATATGGATAATTATAACATTTTTTTGCATAAGGAGTGGAGAGTGAATATATTACAAAAAAATAAGGCAGATGTTTGACATTTTAAAAGCTTTGTAAACTTACAATAATCCTTAGATAATGTCCTCCCTCATTTGCAATATACAATCGGCTTTTTGTTTATCTACACTCTAATAAATAGGGTCAGTCCCCCACTTCACCAACACTTTACCAAAGTGGAAGACTGACCCAATCCTACTTGTATAATTCCCTGATATTTACCCATATTAAAGAAAAAAGTGGTGATAACATGGCTTTAGATAGTAAAAATACTCTTTCTATGGAGAGTACGACTTTAACCAATCTTCTGAGCTTAGTACTTATTCTTCTGACCATTTTCCATCATTTTACTGTTAAAAAGAAAATTAATGAACTGAAGGAGTAATTGGTCACTGGGGAAAGGTACCTTTCCTAACCTTTAAAAGGTACCAGGACCCCTATCAAACACAAAACACTCACAAACATTACATACCAACATTTGTGAGTGTTTTTCATTTCAAAAGTCTTTCGTATGAATAACTAGGAAGTTGCGAACCAAAAAATAATAATGGGATAATTTTCTCTAAATCTAACCAACATAATATGTAATCAAGGAGTTAGGTGGTGAGAGGAATCAAGAATTATAAGTTACTACTCATTATACTGATGATCGTACCATGCTTTCCGCTCCTTTCTTAAAGAGAGAGACTTTCAAAAGATACTTACCTGCTACGATATTCATCACTCTTGTTGTACGATTAGAGAATTATTTAGCGGAGAAATTTACATGGTGGAGATGGCATAAAAAGTTACATCCCCGAGCATGGGGAGAAACACCCATGAACCTCGGGCCTTTCTTTGTTAGCACACTTTGGATATTACAATGGACTTATGGAAGATTGCCTCTATATTTGATTTTAAACCAACTGATGCATAGTTTTTATACCTTTCCAGCCGTTGAGCTCGCAAAAAAGAAAGGGATCGTGTCCATGGTTCGTTTAGAAAGGTTTCAATTTATGTTGTTATTCTTTGTTATAGCGTTAATACTGTATGGGTTTCGATAATTTTAAAAGCAACAGTTTGGATTAAAAAACAGAACAGCCGTGAGTAAAGAACAAACATCATAAAATAAATCTTTAGAAAATACGATTCATACAGAAAGTCTTCCAGGCAGTCAAACTGGCCTGCTAAGAAGGCTTTTTATTAGTTCCTAAGGATTATAATCTGACCTAATATCAATCCCTCTACATCTACAAACAAAAAAGACGCGTTATGAGATAAACGCGCCCAACCCTACTTATATCGATTTATTATTTCTTTTGGTATATGACAATAATCATCTGGACATCTAGCCAGCCTATCTTGATGTTCTTCTGCACTTCTCACATAGTTTGTAAGCGGTAATACTTCAACAACAATCAGGTCATAATCATTTCTCTCACTAAGAAACGCCCTTGCCTCTTTTAAGTGTTCAGGCTTTTCACTATATACTCCTGTTCTGTACTTCTCGCCAACATCCTGTCCTTGTTGATTCAAACTGTATGGATCAATGATTTCAAAAAAATATCCCATTAATTCCCGAATCGTTACAACCGTCGGATCAAATCCTGTTTTTACACATTCGGCGTAGCCATCATAATCACCCTCAAGTGTATGACTGGTTCCATTAGCCCTTCCCGCTTCCGTAAACTTAACTCCAGGTAACGTTTTGATAAAAGCTTGTACTCCCCATAAACAGCCGCCTGCAAAATATACTACTTCCATACTGACTCACCTCTTTGTAAATACATGACGGAAAATAACATCCGGCACCTCTTCCATTGGTGCCAATATAACCACGTTTCTCCAGCCGCAGCACTTCTTATATTTTTTCCACTACCACATATATAAGGATCATTTCCCTCAAGAAATAAGCCTTTCTTTTTTCTAGTGGTTTTTTATTAATACAATAAATTGATCAGCTAAATCGATGTCTTTTCTCCACTTTAATCGACTAAACTTATACTGTCTTAAAGTGTAAAAAAAGACCTAACCCATGTAGTCAGGTCCTCAATAATTATTATCTCTTTATAACTCTCCCCCTACAAAGCTACCCTTTTATGACAGCTTATTCACAACCTGCAACAAAAACCGTATCCCTTTCTGCCCGTAGCCAAAGTGGTTAAAGCTACCGATTACATAGGCTTCCTTTCCAGGGTGATAAAACATAAATGACCCCGTTGAACCTGCATTTCCCCATGCGTTATACTTGGCCGGCATCAATATCGGTACAGTTTTGATATTCATGATCCCGTAGCCATAATCAATGCCAAGAAAGAATTTACCACAATCTGCTTTCATTTTCTGAATCATGTTCTTACCAATGATTTTTTCCTCTACCAATGCTTTCATGAAAGTTAACAAGTCTTTGTTCGTTGAAACAATGCCACCACCAGCATAAACAATACTTAAGCTTTGATGATTGACTATATTTACATTTTGAATATATAAGTCTGCTACTGGATATTTGCTTTTTTCGATTGGTGTGGAACCATGTAGATAGGAGTTAGTCATTTGCAGTGGCTGAAAAATATACTGATGATAGGCTTCGTGAAGAGGTTGATTTGTGATGTTTTCAATGATTAATCCTAGCAAATGATATCCTGTATCAGAATAATGAAATCCCTGTCCTGGAGGGAAAAATGGCCGCATGTTCTCTTTTGCCCATGTAATGACTTCACGTGGTGTCCATTGATGTGCTGGGTCATTCAGTACCAACTCAACCATCGATTTCCCACGCGTTGGCTTATCCTCCAAAAAATCTTGTAAGCCAGACGTATGATTCAGCAAATGCTTTAGTTGTATTCCGTTGGTATAATCTTTTCCTTGATACACATGTAAGTTATGGTATACATTCGGCTCCAAATACTTTGTCATATACTCATCAAACGAGCACATTCCCTTTTCAACCAAAATGGCAAAAAGAACAGACGTAAATAGCTTGCTCACACTGGCAATATAATAGGGCTGTTGTGCATGTACAGGTGTATTTCCGGTTGTACCTTCTGCCATGTTCACATGTAAATCATTTTTTTCACTTTCTACTAACAAATAGGCATTATGAATTGTAGGATCTTTCTGTACCTTTTTACGAAAATGTTCTTCTATTTTCCTTATAGTTACTTGACCTTCCATACCATCACTCCTTTATTTACCAAACCCTGATGATATATGCGTAGTAATTGATGTCCAAATCAAGCAATTTCATCTAAAATGCTAACCAATTCATCTGGATAAGAGAAAAAAGGTGAATGGTCACTAGGAATTTTATATATTTTTTCAAATGAGGATTTATTTTGCAGTTCTCGTTGAAAGTCAATGGATATCGCTTGGTCCATTAATGTTTCAATATATATTTTGGGCAAATGATTAAACTTGTTATCTGTTAGTTGAACCGGTGTAACAAAGGGCTCTAAGGCTTGATTGCAAAGCTTCTTTTGTGCCTCAGCGGTGTCTTCGTCTGTACAAGCTGCAAAAAAATGTTCTTTTGTTGCGCTTGCATCAATTTCTAAAAGTCTTTGGTCCTCACTAATCGAAACTGGTAAAGGCAAAGCATGCTGATCTTGTTGATTAATATCCATTAGGGTTTCGCCGTTTTTCGGAACCATCGCGGCTAAAAAAATGAGCTTTTTTATTTTGTGGGGGCGATATTCCGCTGCCTGAGACATGATCATTCCCCCCATACTATGCCCTACTAAAATGACAGGTTCAATTGCCTCATCTAGAATATGGCATAAACGATCCGTATACGACTTCAGCGTTACTTTGGATTGGGGAAAATCATCTCTACCATGACCCGGTAAATCAAAGGTTATCACTTTATGCCCTAGTTGTTGTAACATTGGATTAATTTTTCTCCAAACCCATTTTCCTTGAAATGCCCCATGTACCAATACAAACGTACTCAACATAATCACTCCTTTATTTTTATTAAAACGGAAGTAGCGGGATAACAAAATGAAGCATCAAATCGGCTGTCATGTGAGAAACGATTGCATATTCTAACCCCCTTTTCCAATAAAAGTAGCCAAATCCAAGTCCTGCAAATCCATTTCCAATCAAAACATACAGAATCACCCATAAAGAATTTCCTCCATATACTGACTGCGCTAATGACAGATGACCGAATCCAAACACTAAGGAAGCGCCAATAATCGCAATCCAATATACCCAAGGAGAAATGACTTCACGCTTTTCACGCTTACGCATAAACACCTTACTCAGTAGCCATACAATCAAGGTCATAAGTCCAAATCGCATCATTAATTCTTCGGAAATTCCACCTTGAAATACAGTCGTAAGCCCTACCCACCAAGGCATATCCATCTCTTCATTGATCTCAGTGAAGTTTGGGATATTTTTGGCGAAAACGAGTGCAGTCAATAGGGTAATAAATACGGTTGATATCACCCCCCAAACAACAGCCATCCATAAGAATGGACGATCCCATCTAGGCTTTACTTGTTTGTCAAATAAAGCTCGAATCCAGCTCCACTTCAACCCAACCTTTGGTGACAACCAGATGCCAATCATGCTAAACAGAAAGGTAATCAGCACAATATTTATTCCTGACCCCAAAATATATTGACTTGTCGTAATGGGAGTGTCGACTAACTCATTTAATTGCTCTATGGTTGGCCCTGAAACATGAAGTAGATATGGAATTGAAATCACATAAGCAAATAGGGTAATGACACCAAAATATAAAGAATAAGTTAACTTTCTTTTCATCACCAGCAACTCCTTACCGATAATTTTGCAACCAGTCGCGTACATGTTTGATCAATTCTGGGTGTAGGGGATTATGGCGGTTTTTAATATATGCTTTTTTTAATTTTAGAATTGAAACAGGTGGAGATTGTTTCAGCATATGATCCATGTTTTCAATTTCCACGACTTTTACTTGCCCTGACACGCTCTTCTCTACCCGTTCCAATTTCTCAGCATCTGCTTGATAATCCGCTGACCCGGTTATAGCCAGGACAGGACAGTCGATTTTCTTTAAATCCTCTAACACGTTATATGCCAAGTGTTCTCTCATCCATTTAGCCGGAAAAGGAACAAAGAGTTGCGCTTTTATCACATCTTTATCGGATGTCATCACTTTATCCATCCATTTTTTCGTCTTTTGTTCCGATTTATTTTTTAAATGAAAGGTTCGAAACATCCACCCTAGGAATCCTTTCTTACTTTCTAGCTCCTGATAGCTAAGTTCTCGTTGTCGTTCCATGGCTTCTTGTATTTTTTCTCCTCCACCTGACAAGAGAATTAATCCTTGTATTTCTTCCCTAACAGCAAGTGCAGTGCCAAGGGTCGCTCCCTCACTATGGCCTAAAACGATGATATGGTTTTCATCTACGTCAGGATGTTCCTTTAAAAATTGAACAGCCTTTTGCGCATCATTTACCAAATCCCACATCCCGGTTTCGATATGTTTTCCTTCACTTTCACCTGTGCCCCGTTTATCGTAGCGTAATGTGATAAATCCCCATGCTGCAATCTGCTCGGACAAGTCACGGTACAGATTAAATTGCAGTTTGTTTTGATTGATATTCCCATCGCGATCGGCCTTTCCGGTTCCAGGCAAAATCAAAACAGCAGGCGATTTCCCTTGCCCTGTTGTCGAGATGGTAAGGGTTCCCTTTAATACTACACCTCCCTGAATGTCTACTTGTTTTTCTTCAAATGTTTTCATCATGATTCCCCTTCCTCATCAGGAATGATAATCGTTGTAACCTTTCTCTTTCTTCGTTTATGATTTGGCTCCAACGCGTTATATTTCATCAAAACATCACGGATATCCTCGGAAAACTGTTTGAATTCCTCATCGTCCATATGAAAAGCGAACTGTCGATATCCCAATCCATCATTCACTAAATCCTTATTGGCGTTTTCAAGATAACCCCCAAAATCGTTGATGATTCCAGCTAAGAAGTGTATAAAATAATTCATATGTTCTTCATTACTAAGCCCAGCCACAGGAACACTTTCCGCACCTTTTGACAATGCATAAATTTTCTCTATCGTTCCTCTTTTTTGATTTTGATCTACGATTTGTAATAAACCTGCTTTATATAAAGTGTTGATGTGACGATACAATGTCGCATGTGGAACGTTTGAGATACGTTCCGAAATTTGCTTAGCACTAAGGCTTTTTCCACCTGTTAAAGCTTGCATAATTTCCATACGGACAGGATGAAAAATTAGTTTGCTGTATTTTGTATTCAAATTGAATCACCTCTGTTGTTTTCATTATCAATATTAATATCATTTTTGATATTAATCAAGTGTTTTTTTGAAAATATTAACATCACTGCCTTGACTTCACTTTGCCTTTCTGTAACATAAGAGAAAACGGAACTGGTAAAAGGAGGGATCCAATGGAACAGCTTCACTTTGAAGATATTTGGCAATCCTTGCGTGAACCTTTAAAACAGTTTATCAAATCGCGCTTATCAAACGAACAAGATGCTGAGGATATCATTCAAGAAGTCTTTATTAAGATTCATAATCATCTACCAAATTTGAAAGAAGAAGAAAAGCTACAGGCTTGGGTGTATCAAATCACAAGGAATACCCTTATTGATTTTTATCGATGTCGTAATACACAAAAGAATATTTTTGAGGAATCAAAAAAAGAAACGATCCGAACATTTAACGATCAACATACAGAAGAAAATATAAATGAACTCGTCTCCTCATGGTTAAAGGATTTAACAAGTAGACTACCCGAGAAATATCAAGAAGCACTTTCACTAGTTGAATTCCAGCAGATTTCTCAAAAAGAATTAGCAAGCAGGCTCGGTTTATCTCCTTCCGGGGCAAAATCAAGGGTTCAACGAGGAAGAGAAAAATTAAAGAAAGCGTTGCTTGAATGCTGTCATTTAGAATTTGATTATGCAGGAAACATCATTGATTACCGCATCAACCGCGGTAATTGCGCTTGCGCAAAAACGTAAAATCATTTTTGCGTCTTTTTAATTTCCCCTCCGTCTTAACTAATGAAATCAAAAAACAGGAGGGATTTACGATGTCAAACTGTCAAATAAATCAACCAAAAGCTTCTTGTGGATGTGGATCTGAAGGCGAAATTACGGATGTACAACCAACAAGAAAGGAACTTACTATTGATTTTATGTATTTGGACCTTGCCGTCTGTACACGTTGCCAAGGAACGGAACAAAATTTGAATGAAGCATTACATGAGGTAGGTCATTTGTTATCCAATGTAGGGTTTGATATTACGGTTAATAACATCCTTGTTGAAAGTGAAGCACAAGCAGAACAACTGCAATTTGAAAGTTCACCAACGATTCGAATCAATGGGCAGGATATTCAGTTGACAACCAAAGAAAGTAACTGCGCCTCATGCGGAACGATTGTAGGAGAGCATGTCGATTGCCGCGTATGGGAATATGACGGGAAGGAATATACGACGCCACCAAAATCACTGCTAATCGATGCCATACTAAAGAAAGTATACAGTACGGAAAATCATCAAGCTCAGAAAAGAAAGCCCTATGTTCCACCCGAAAATATAAAGAACTTTTTTAAAGCGAAAAAAGCACCAAACCAAGAGGACTGTTGCAATGAAAAACGAAGCGCGCAATGCTGTTGATGATGGGCATTTAATCATATTCTAAAGGGGTACAAACGATGTATCCCTTTTTTAAATTGAACGAAAAAACTCCTTCAATAGTGATAAAGTACACCTGTCTACCTCACTGAATCCATGAAGGCTCCTAGGGGATCTTGATTCAAAGCCTACTCAATTTATTCGACTATTACAGGACTGGACTAGACACGATATAAGTAAACTAGGCATATGATGATGGCAGATATACACGAAAGGAGCACCAGTATATGATTCAACCGCCCATTATTATGCAAAATCCTCCTGTAGAAGAAGTCACAAGCATCAGCTATCCCACCATTAGTCCACACGCAGTCATCGGGACGGATTCTATGATTATCGGAAATATTACGATTACGAACGATGTCTTTATTGGGTTTAAAAATTTACTTCGAGCGGATTCTGGATATCCCTATTATGTTGGACCTAAAACGAATATTCAGGATAATGTCCTTATGCACGTACATCCAGGAAGGGAACATGTTGTAGTAGAAGGGCAGAGATGGGGCGTTTATCTTGAAGGAGAAAATAGTGTACTCCATCATGCTGCGGTTCATGGACCTCTATTTATCGGCCACAACACCTTCGTCGGTCAGCACGCCAATATTTATGATGCAGTTATTGGCAGGAACTGTGTCATTATGCACGGCGCTACAATCACAAACGGAGTAAAAGTTCCCGACAACCGTTTCGTAGCACCTGGTCAATCCGTTTGGAAGCAAGAGGATGCAGACAATCTCCCACCCGTACCCGAAAAACATAAACATTTAAATCAAGAAATTGTAGACCATTATTATCGATTAGGAAAATCCTACTACTATCACACACCATCAGCCTTTTCGTTCACCTAGGGACATGAGGGACAGGTCCCTCGTCCCATCACCCTATTCAGACTGCCCGATACATGAATGATACTGCATAAACACGGCACTATTTAATAAGAAAATGTAATTTTAATTTTCTTCTCCAGTAATGTTTCTTCAAGCCTTTTCAACTTCTTAATCGATTCCTTTGGAGATTCAATGACGATTGCCTCAAATCAATGGGAATCATTCTTCAATAGTTGTATGGCACCGTACAAGTTTCAAAACACACAAAAAGCCCACCTCCAAATTTTTGGAGATGAGCTAATTCTAGAGAACGACCTAAACGAGTCTATCCTCCTATAATCATCTGAGCCAGCTTCCCACACAGCAGTGCTGCGTAGGTTCCGACGATATTCCCGAGAATTCCCATTAATAGACCCACAGGTGCTAGTGCTGGTTGGAATACGGATGCGACAATTGGAGCGGAGCTTGTCCCACCGATGTTACCTTGAGATCCTACAGCTACGAAAAACAGTGGAGCCTTTAATAACCTTGCTGCCGTAAAGATAAAAATGATATGAATGGCTAACCAAACGATTCCCATTAAGATAAACTGAGGCGCCTGCACAATATCCAAGAGATTCGCTTGTGCGCCAATTCCTGTTAAGAATAAGTAGATACCTAGATATCCGATTTTACTTGCACCGTAATATTCTAGATTTCTCACCTTTGTAAAGGATAGACCAATTCCAATAGCCGTGATTAAAATAAACGTCCAAGTAGAGGTATTCATAATATCACTTTTCGGAATAAAGTTCATATCGGCTAATAAACGAATTAGGTAGGAGCCTGCAAATCCAACTCCCAATATTCCGAATAGCTGTGGAAGCTGTAATGGCTTCGCATTTCGTTGAATATCTGTAGCAATATCTGCATTCACTTTCTTAATCGTGGAATTGTCAGCGCCATTCCAGCTATTGAAGCGATCCTGGAAGTTCGCTAACGCAATCATGACACCCATCCAGCTAATTCCAACTAGTGTATCCGTCAAAATAATTGGACTCAAAATATCATCAGGTGTTTTAAACGCCTCAATCATGGCCCCCATATTGGCTGAGCCACCAATCCAGCTTCCGGCGAGTGCACCGACTCCGCGCCACGCATCCTCTGGTAGAATGCCTTGGAATAGAGCAAATGCAATCGGTCCTCCTATGACAATTCCTAATGTCCCAGCTAAAAAGACTAAAACAGCTTTACTTCCAAGTTTAAAAGTAGCTGGAACATTCGTACTAATCATTAGTAATAACAATCCGGCTGGAAGTAAGTACGTACTTAGAAAGCCATATAAGTCCGAACTCTGTGGGATGATCCCAAAGGTCGTGGATAGCATAGGCAAAAAGTACATCCAAATTAAAGGTGGTGCATAGCGGAAAAATTTACGCAAAAATGTATTATCTACAGTAGATAACATAAATACAATCCCGACAATGGCAATTAAATAAGCGAAAATAGCCATGGGATCCTGAATTAATGCCATTTCATTATTCATGATGATCGACACTCCTTGTTGTTAATTATGATAATTTTTAGAAAACATTAGTTCGATAATGTCATCCTGTCGAATTCTATCATTTTTTATCAAAAATAGAAATAATAAATTTTGTGTGGGTCAGGGGGACAGGTCCCCTGACCCACAAATGGTATAAGGCGGCCAACCAAAACTATTCCATGTTTACTAAATATACTATCCGGGAAAAAAACTAGTAAGTCATGCTAATAGGAGGCATAATATAAGGAAAAAAGAGATAATTTACTCCACTCTAGGTGCAGTTAGTGTTGGTGCTCTTACTACCTTACTAATCATGAATCCTAAGAACAAAGCAAAAGAAAACGAGAAAACGAAAGATAACCTACCAATAAAGCAAGCGATCACACCAGAGAAAGATCATCCCGATAATGCCAAAATGGTTGCAGAAGGCTCTCAATTTGGTATTGAATATTAAAATCATTTGAAAAGTGGGTCATAGGGACAGGTCCCTTGACTCACTCTGGGATTTGACTTATGTTCATCAACTAATCAAAGTAAATTCTCCCTACCAAAAAAACTCCCCCAACTATTGGAGGAGTTTTCCCTACTAAACAATCCCATCCGTAATCCCATTATCATCTAAATCAACAGATAGATCATGTTCATCTGGCACACTATCATCATCCATGTCTAGATGTAATTCAACTTCATCATCAATGCCATCATCATCCAGATCAACGGATATATCCCGATCATCCACTAACTTATCTCTGTCCGCATCCAAACCCAGCTGCTGTGAATCAGCTCTTCCATTTAAATCTATGTCTGAATAAATGTCATGATTATCTGGAATATCATTTTGGTTCATATCTAAAAATGGATCGGTCTGCGTCCAGCCGTCTGGTCGAAAAGGATTCTTATTTAACATACTACCGCCTCCTAATTGGATAAGTTGCCCGTTAACTGTAGGGCGTTAGATTCATTTTGCGTCAGCAACATTTCCGTAACGTTTTCTCTCGTATAGTGATTTGCGTGATATAAAGGTAGTTTTTTGTAGGTATGCATAGCAGCTAATCGATCAAAGATGGCTAGTTTTACACGATCTAAATTTCCTTCATTTTCATGAAGTAATCGTTCGCCTTGCTTTTTACTCAATGTATAGAAGGCCTTGCTCACCTCACCAATCGAATAAGGCAGCATGGTGTCCATCATATGTTCAAATGAATCGACTGCTTGATCTACATAAAACGCAATTTTTTGTTTTTCGTTTTGTTCTGTAATTTGCTGTTGTTCAGCTTGCTTCCGTTTGGATTGATATGTACTTAATCCCTTTAATCCTCCCAATGCCAAAAATCCCACTCCACCTGTAAGCAATCCAATACCACCAATGACAGCAGCAGATAGATAATCATGGCCTGAATGGTCTGTAGGAAGTTTTTCTTTCGGAATAATGGCAAAGGACAGGACACTTAAGGACCTTTCGATTTCATTAAGATGCCGTCGTATATGATTGGATATCGATAATAATTGCTTTTGTAATTTTTTATAGTTCTCCACATCGCTGATTGAATGAAATGCTTGTTCTTCCTGCATATAAGCCTGTGGAAATTGAATGGCAACTTGATCTAAGCTTCTTTTTTGTTCCCTAATTCCATAGTACATGAGGTTTAACAATTGATAGTTCTTGTCTACACGCGAACCTCTCTTTTGTTCCACGGCTCTTATTTCATTTTGTAGAATCTTCAATTGTCCAAACAAATGAAAAACGAGAAAATCATTCATTTGTCTTCCCCAGCTCGTATATAAGTCAGTCACCGACGCTTGCTGAAGTAGTGGTAGCTTCTTTTTTCTAAAGGTTGTCTTCATAATTTTTGCATATATATGTTGATCAATTTCTAGGCTTATTTGATTCTGCTTGGTATGTAAATAAAAGGTAACCCGAACGTGATCCTTAACTTCACTTCCACCCGCTTCAATCGATGCTATATTGGAAATCGGAATCTTGAAATGCACATCCTTTGACTGATAGAACCACCAGCTATCATTCTCATAAAAGATGTGATACGGATCTTTGTTTTCCGTGAACATAAAATCAAAATTGGTTTGGCCATCATGATCAGGAAAAAGTAATTCTCTTAATTGCTTTGGAATACTAGAAAAGGTTACATATGATAGCTCTCCCTCGTAAGAAGTAAATTGAATGGTTATACTACCATCTTCATGCTCCGTACAAACCTTCATTTGGGCTCGGTGAAATGAATAGGCTTGGTAATCCTCTAGAAAAATAATGACCTCTTCTTCGCGCACGAGCATACTTATTTTCTCGTCCCGAAATCTTAGTTTACTTAAGGAACCATATAAACGAGAAATAGAGTGATAATATTGATTTTCGATAACATTAAAATCGGATAAATCGATTGCCCTTTTCGCTTTCCTGTCCATGATGATGTATCTGGCATACCCATCCACAAAAAACAACAATACCTTTTTATACCTATATACAGGATCATCTTGATGAAGTGTCATAAAAGGTGTTTTCGTTTCAGGATCAATTACGGTTAACGAATCGTCTCGTTGTTCTATCACCACTTTATGTTCTGTGAACATTTCCTCATTTGTAACAATAAACGTACCACTGTATCGTTTTACAGTATTCTCTATTAAACTAACAAAATTATCAAACAGCCAATTTTCACTTATGGTCACTTCTATTTCACGAACTAGTCGTCCCCTTTGACTAAACCGTCCTTGGAGAGTTAACTTAACCGAATTATTCACAAATACCTCTTTGATACGATCAATATCGATTGGATCTACTCCACTATCATCAAAGAATAACGCCCCACTCTGATAATAAAATTTGGAGGGCGTAGCATAGTTCAACTCTTTTAATCTAATATAACAAGACCCTTCTAAACGATTATCCATTGCTGTAACCCCTAATTAACAAATTTTAATAGTATTATTTTACCATAAAAAATGGGTCAGGGGGACAGGTCCCTTGACCCACTATTGGCATCAAACAAATTACCTGACACCTGGTTCAACCATTCACCGAGTCTGCGGCACGGCCTCCCCACCCCTAACTCTCCTAACACTACGCATTGAAATAAGCGCCGTAATAAGTGAACCAACGATTAATATTCCACCGATCGTAGTCGTAAGTTCTACAGACAGCTGCTCGATGACTACCCCACCAATCAATGATCCAATGGCAACGCCAAAGTGTAGAGCAGAGTTATTCAAGCTTTGCTGAATACCAGATGTCTCTGGAGAGGTTTCAATTAAATAGCTTTGCATCGCGGGTGAGATTGCCCAACTCAACATCCCCCAGATTAACACCACAAACAGGAAAAATACCAAATAGTTCGTCGTGTATGGAATTGCAAACATGACCACACAGAAGATCAAAATCGATATGAAAATAGTTCTCTTCGACCCAAAAATGTCTGCTAATGCTCCCCCTATTCCGCCACCACTAACTGCAGCAATCCCGAATGCGAAGTAGATCACACTGACCCACGTTCCATCGAGGTCCATGGTTGATTGAATAAAAGGCTTTAAATAGGCATAAAGAGCCGTATGCCCTGCCATATATAGAAATGTCGTTAGCTGTGCAAATAGAATCTTTTTACTCCTTAATGTAGCTAGCTGTTCACGAATGGGAATGGATGGCTTGGGTTTAACCCTGTCCATCATAAAGAAAATCCCCACAATGGAAAAGGCCGTCAAAATCGTGATCATGACAAACGGACCACGCCAGCCAAAAGTATTCCCAATCATAAGTCCAATCGGTATTCCGAGTACAAGAGAACCACTAACGCCCATCGACACAATTCCAATGGCTCGTCCCTTATATTTTGGCTCTACGATTGTTGGTGCTAATACCAAACATAAAATGATTAACAAAGCACCACTTGTTGCTGTAATGATGCGCCCTAAAAACAAAACACTATAATTAGGGCTGATGACTGTTACAATATTCCCAATTAAAAAGATGAACAAAGAAACGAGCGTCAACCGTTTACGTTCAATCTTCGCTGTTGCAATCAATAAAATGGGTGATGCAACCGCAAAAATGAAAGAAAAAATCGTAATTAAATACCCAGCCTGCGCTAGGCTAACACCCAAATCTTCCGCAATTAAATCTAATATGCCACTGATAATTAACTCAACCATCCCAATGACAAAAGAAATAACCATCAAAAAATAAACACGTTTATCCACACAAAGCCGCCCTTTCTACGCTGCAAACACGGGGGTCACAGGGACAGGTACCTCGTCCCACCATCTTACTGCCTTATTCACTTTAAGAAATTGCCTTAATGAACAGCATACGAATCTAATTATAATGAAAAACCGGCTGATTTTCATCCTCTCAAACGTTTATAAAAATGTGAACACCATGTTGCACACCGAAATTTGAACGAGAAAGGATGATTCGCATGAACAAGGATGAATTGAGAAAAACATTGTAGAGGTTAACCAGGAGGCGTTCAAGGTAGTTCTGTATATTAGAAGGAACGTGAATTGGTTAAATGATTTTGAGGTTGTTTATATCCCTGATGAGTGGCCCCTTCAAGAAATTTCAGATTTGGGATATGAGGCTTTTCGAATTGGTTTTGAGGCAGGAAAAAGGGAAACTATAAGAGGTTGATTTTGCAATAAGTGTATAGAAATTCAATAGAGCAGTCCGGATTTTTCTGAACTGCTCTATTAAAACCACCACTGTATGTACTATTTACCCAAAATAAAATCCACCGCATCTTGCACCAATTCCGCAAAATCACCTGGCAGAGTATGACCCATCCCCTCTCTGACAATTAATTTGCACGGAACACCCCTTGCTTTTAATCGTTCAATCGCATCTAAAGTTGCTTCATAAAAAGGATCCTGATCCCCAGTAATGACACACCCTCTAACTCCAGGACCTGGTTGAAAGTCGTCAGCAAAATTCACATGTTCAATCGCTGGTACAAGTGCAATAAACCCTCGGAACCCTTGTATACCTAATTCCATGGCTAGCCTACCACCCTGGGAAGCACCAGCAAGAATATTATTCTTATCTCTACCATTATAGGTGGTCATAAACTGCCTAAAAGTATCTGTTATGTCCGCTTTCGCAATGGCTGCATCATCCCAAGAATAGCTGTTATAGCTAAACAATTGCGAAGATTGGGGAAATCCTAATAGGTAGTTTTTTAAAAGCCTTGGGTCACTCCATTGAGCAGCAAATTCCTTTGCATTTGAACCTTTCCAATGTATAGCAAAGATAGAAGTTGATGACTTTGGGTCACCTTCCACTTGTAAAGAAGCAGCAGCTGCCCCCTTCTCCTCCACGTATCTTCCCCTGCATTTTTCTAAAATCTGCTCAAACTCCTCTGAGTCTTTTAGTGGGCTTAGCTCAGGATCTGAATCTAGTAATTCCGGATTCCACCACATCCCACCATCTAGTACTCCTCTAAGTTCAGCGATTGCCTCTTGCTGTTTTCCTTGCAAACAATAAATATTTGCACTCCAATGGCCAAGTCTATCCAGTTTCTCTGGAAAAGTTGACTTAGCCTTCTCTAACAGATTAAGCGCTTCTGCATATTCCTTATTTTTCACATAACTGATAGCTTCTTGCTGGATTTTCGTGAAACTTTTAACGGACATAACAAATCACCTCACCCTTTATTTAGTTCAATGGTAATTGAACTAATATTAACTGTCAATATAAATATAACTTTAACGACAATTATGATACAATAAAAAGAAAAACACTGGAGGGAACATCTTGTCCTTTAAAGTTGAACCGTTATTTTCACCTGTCTATGAATTGTTATTAAGCTTTTCATTATATAAGAGGCAAACCCATTTGAAGTATTTAGATATAGGTCCGAAATGGATATCAGATGTAGAAAGTAAGATCTCTGAAGATTTAAAGCATCGTATACAAGCAAAGGAAGAACTATATTTCGAGGATTTATCTGTATTGTTAATCGCGCAGAGTCCGGTTAAAGAAGATACGGCGGCATTTTTTAAGTGGTTAAAGTCCTTGTCAGCTGGGGATATTTATAATCTACTTACCCCCTACCTCACTGAATCCATGACTGTTCCTGGCGATCTTGATAGGGAGCGTACTCAATTCATTCAGCTCTTGCAGGGTTGGAACGAACAATATTTTCAGACGCTAGATTTAGGGTTTCTCGAAGCATTAAAGCATGATGCGACAAGGGTTAAGCACCGCCTTACAAATGAATTACCGGAGCAAGTAGTACGCTCCGAAAGCCGTTTTGTGGTGGAAACAGATGAATTTACAAAAGTCTATCTAATACCAGCCTACCACTTCCAACCGATGTCTTTAGTGGATGCTTTTGAGGGTACGTTGTTTATTACCTATCCAGCTAGAACAACCACCCATTTTGATGAAGTCATTAGAGTTACCAAAGCATTGAGTGATAGGCGACGTCTTCAAATTCTACAGTTTCTTTCCAGTCAGCCGTCCACCTTTACTGACATCGTAAAGGAAATTGGCATGGCAAAAGGAAATATTCATCACCATCTCTCTGTGCTAAGAGCAGCAAGACTGATTGATATCCTCCTTACCGATGATAAAAACACGTTTTATTACACAACTCATAAAGGATTTTCAAACGAATTACACAACGAAATAACTCAGCTTATGCAAGTAGAATAAGCGGGTCAGGGGGACAGGTCCCTTGTCCCACCCCATCCAGCTACTGAAAACATCAGACTATTCCAAAAAAAATATTCATTTCCAAAGAACAAACTCTCCCTCTCGTGTTACCATTAAAGCTATACATAAAAGAAAGGAAAATGCCCAATGATCATCGTTCACGACATTCTCCAAGCTCGGGAGAACATTGCCAAGTATATTCACAAGACTCCTATCTTACATTCTTCACAGCTCAGTGAAATTTGCGGAAATGAAATGTACTTTAAATCGGAACATTTGCAGAAAACAGGCTCCTTCAAGATTCGCGGCGCTACCAATAAGGTGCTTCAGGCCGTCCAAAGGGAAGCGACATATATAACGGCAGCCTCTAGCGGAAATCACGGTCAAGCCGTTGCCTATATTGCAAATCAATTGGGCGTACCAGCAACGATTGTCGTACCTGTCGACGCAAAGGAAAGCAAGCTGAATGCAATCAAAGCCTATGGAGGTCAAATTGAGAAGTGTGGGACTACTTCGGCGGAAAGGCTGCCAAGAGCCAAGAAACTCGCAACGGAACACAATGGTTGGTTTATCCCACCATATGACGACCCGTTGATTATGGCAGGCCAAGGCACTATTGGTCTCGAAATTTTGGAGCAATTGGATCACGTAGACGTGGTTGTCGTTCCAATTGGCGGTGGGGGTTTAATATCAGGGATTTTAACAGCCATTAAGCAAACAAAGCCAAAGGTAAAAGTTATCGGGGTAGAGCCAGAGACAGCGAACGATACGTATTTGTCCTTAAAAAATAAAAAAATCACCGCTATTCCGGGAACAACGACGATTGCAGATGGACTAAGAACCAGTCAACCGGGGAGTATGACCTTCCCAGTCTTACAAAAATTCTTGGATGATCTTGTACTTGTTTCCGAGGAAGAGATTAAGCGGGCACAATTTCTTGTCATGGAGCGCATGAAGCAGCTCATCGAACCCTCCAGCGCCGTCACAGTAGCAGCCGCTATGAATGGCAAATTAGGAGTCCAGAATAAAAACGTAGTATGCGTTTTATCTGGAGGAAATGTAGATATCGGGAAATGAAGTGGGTCAGGGGGACAGGTCCCCTGTCCCACCTGCCCACCCTCTTTCACAACTCAAGCTTAATTTTCAAAATAACATCCTCAACAAACATGTAAAAACTGTTCTCATCAATATCCTCTTTTTTAACCTTTTTCGTGCTTTTCAGGTTACTGTAAAACTCTGCAAGCTCCAATTCTCCATAGAAGCCATTGTACTTATTTATTTCTTTTCCTTTTAGAATTTCATACAACACAACGTGCTCGAAATCCTTTAATGGTTGATTCCTAAAATCCTCTACTTCTTTAGCGCTTTTGAATAATTTACATTCATACACGAGGGGAATTGGTTTTTGTTTAGCCAAAAAATACAAGTTGGCATTAGATAAGTCGTCAATGGATTCTTCTTTTACCGATAAATTATACAATTCAAACTTTATGGTCTGAATGTCATTGTCTTTTTGGAGTAAGTAATTCTTCAATTTATCGCCTGAATACACGGTTGCCACCCTATCACCCCTTGACCTTATCTTCCCCATTATTGTTATATAAATCGGATTCTTTTACGGATTTTACTCGGGAGAATTGGTCAAGTTAATAGGATAGCTTGCATCACAAATTAAATAAAAAACTGAAAAAGGGGTAAAGTTCCAACAACACCTAGAAAAAATATTGTTGCCGCGCCACACCCCTGTCTTTCCTTCAAATCCTCGGCATACTCTTTTGCACAGTGCTTACAGAGGGTCAACCCCCTCGCCTTGGCTTCCTCTTCCTTTATTTTCTGCGCCTGCTTTTTTCCCTTGAGGATACTGGATGTAGTTGGACAATCATCATCCATGTAATGATAATACTTCCCTAATTTCGTCACAAACACTTCATCACCTTGATGCAAAATGATCACCTACCTCTTTTTAGTGTGATATGAGCACAAAACACCATGCACTGAAATTCTAGCGAGCGCCTGGTGATTCGGATTCTGCAAAGGTTTACTTCTACCCTTATTATACATCAACCATTCGCGCTAAAGACGAATCTTCCTGAAATTCCCAAAGTGGGTCAAGGGACCTGTCCCCCTGATCCATTTTAGATAAAATGAATACACTTATGGGTGCGATGACAAAAAATTAATAGCAGAAAGACGCTAGGCACGGGCTGCTTAGCGTCTTTCGTATAAGTTAAATCAAATAATCCTCGACTAACTCATAGCATCTATCTCTAGTAAGATTTGCTTGAGCAGCCACATATTCTAATGACTCCATTGTACCGCCTTTATATTTTAGCGATGCTTCTTTAGCCTTTTCATCTCTTTGGATGATCCAGTTCCGCTGTTCTTCTCTTAATTCGTCAAACTGCTCTTGACTCAACTGCTCCTTCAAAATTCCGTAAATCTTGTTCAATTCCACATCCCAGACTTCATAACGATACGCTTCCTCTTCCTCCATAGCTAATGTAGTTGTAGCCTCAGAGTTTTCACGCAAAGCTTCCATCTCTATTTTGATATCATTCAGTTTTTTAAGATATTCATCTTTTTGACTAAAACTCACTTGATATGGTTCATATGTACCATCTTGATAAACCTTATAATAACCTAAGTTTCCCGTTTTCCCCGATGTCCGTAAAGGGATGTCTACCAGTTGGACTGTATAAAACGATCCATAATCATCGGATTCAAGCTTCCCGTCTGTACCAAATGAAATATCTGGGTCCTTTCCCTCTTTTAAGTGTTGCTTTAAGTATTGAACAGCTTCCTCTCCATTTGTAATTTGACCATTTTTCTCAACTTCTGATGGTTCCGCTTCATTTTTTGCTAGAACTTCATTTTGTTCTTCGTCTTCGTTCTTTTCGCTAACTTCCGCCTTACCCTCTAATGAATCCTCTGTTTCGTCATCGCTAACGCTTTTACTTTGCTCATCAGGTGAATGGCAAGCAGCTAATAATACGAAAACTAAAGCAAATATAGTTATTAAAATTTTTCTACCGTTATTCATAAAATAGCCCCTCCCTATCATTACTTTATCATAACCTATCCAGTCGCCCCCACATATATCTTATTTTTTAACCAATACTATCCCCAAACTGACAAAAAAGGTTAGGTGGAAATAATGGATCAAAATTTTAAACCTGGTGAAGTGGTCTATATGATTATTCGAAATCCCCATGCTCAAGACGTTGCCCATGTACAACAAGCAGCGATTGTTGAGAATCCAGACAACCCCCATGAATTAGCACTCTTTGCTCATGAAAACTATTTCCCGCTATCCGATGAATTTGCATTATTTAAATCAGAGGAAGAAGCGGAAGAGGCCTATAAAGAAGCGTTTGGTACTCTTGGTGTGGAGGATGCGCGCTTCGATGGTTAAACCATTTGTCCCACAGCTCGTGTATGTTGAACCACGTGCATTGGAATATGATTTGGGGAAAGAGTTAGCTGATAAATTTGAAAAGATGGGGATTGAAATTAGGGAAACCACTTCGCATAACCAAATCCGTAATTTACCTGGGGATAATCATTTTCAGAAGTATCGAACGGCAAAATCCACATTAGTCGTCGGGGTTCGGAAAACATTGAAGTTTGATACCTCGAAACCGTCAGCAGAGTATGCGATTCCCTTCGCCACAGGATGCATGGGGCACTGCCATTATTGCTATTTGCAAACCACAATGGGAAGCAAGCCGTATATTCGTACCTATGTTAATGTGGATGAGATTTTTGATGCAGCAGAGGAATATATGAAAGAACGTGCACCAGAGCCAACCCGCTTTGAAGCCTCCTGTACTTCGGATATTGTGGGTGTCGATCATTTAACCCATACCCTAAAAAGGGCGATTGAATACTTTGGCGAGTCCGATCACGGTCGTCTTCGCTTTGTCACGAAATTTTCCCATGTGGATCATTTGTTAGATGCCAACCATAACGGCCGAACCCGCTTTCGTTTTAGTATTAATGCAGATTACGTTATTAAATATTTCGAACCAGGAACCTCCAAATTGGATGATCGCATCGAGGCGGCAGTAAAAGTGGCAGAGGCAGGCTATCCACTCGGTTTCATCGTTGCTCCCATTTACCTGCATGAAGGGTGGAAGGATGGATATCATGAAATGTTTGAAAAACTAGAAGCCACACTTCCCCATTTTGCTAAAAAAGACCTTACCTTTGAAATGATTCAACACAGATTTACGAAGCCGGCCAAACGTGTAATCCAGGAAAACTACCCCATGACAAAGCTCGAACTAGACGAAACCAAACGAAAAACAAAATGGGGTAAATACGGCATCTGGAAGTACGTATATCAGAAAGATGAACAGGAGGACATAAAAGATACATTAGGCTCCCATATTGAAAAATACTTCCCCGACTCAAGAATCGAATACTTCACCTAGGAACTGGGTCGGAGGGACAGGTCCCTCGTCCCATTTTTCATCAAAATAAAATATGAGAGCATAGGTTGCCTCTGTTCCCTGGGATATTTAATTTCCTCTTAGTCAAAATAACAATGACGAAAAGCTAAAATTACACACAAAGAAACGCTAAGCATAAATCGCTTAGCGTTTTTCATCCGCAACTGGGTCAAGGGACCTGTCCCCCTGACCCACTAGTAGTGTTTGGTTTGGGGGTTTAATCCATGTTCCATATTCTCAATCAGATAGGTTCACATTGCCCTTTTACTAATTGAGGTAACTCCTTTAGCGTTTCGGTGTTTGACAAGGAATCTTTGTCAAACATGATGGCAAGAATCGGAACATGAACCTGCTGAAGTGATTCCCTTGTGTTAAAGGCGAAATGTTCTCTGTACCATTTCGCGTTCACCTTTGTAAATTGGTATTTTACAACATCTTGATCGGTAGAAAGCGCCTTATGAAACATCTTATTTGCCTGTTTTTCGCCCTTTTCATACACGAGTTCTACCTATTTATTACCCTACTTGGAGCTACGTTTAGATGAAATGGGTACGAATAAAATTTTTCATTCCAAGGAGGCAGCTGAGGATTATTTGGATTCACTTTGACTACAAAGGACGACCATTATGATAAAATAACTCTAGTAATCTATTACCGGACGGTGCTAACATGACACAAAAACCCAAATTAAAAGAGGCAGACTTATACCAACCCATCCATAACTATTTCAAACGCAAGGGCTACGACGTTTACGGAGAGGTTAAAGACTGTGACATCGCTGTTGTGAAGGATGAGATGTTAATTATCGTGGAGTTAAAGTTAAACCTAAGTGTGGATCTTCTCATTCAGGCAACAAAACGGCAGCGATTAACGGAGCATGTCTATGTAGCGATTCCTAAACCAAAAAAACACAACCCCCGCTCCAAAAAGTGGCGGGACACCTGTCACCTGTTACGAAGATTAGAGCTAGGACTTATTCTCGTTTCCTTTACAGAAAAGCGTACTCGAGTGGAAATGGCCCTGGAGCCAACCCCATTTCATCGCCCCATCAGCATGGGGAAAGGCAAATACCTAAGGCAAGCCATTATCAAAGAAATCAATGGGCGCAGTGCGAATTATAATATTGGTGGCTCCAGCCGAAAGCAGATCATGACCGCCTATCGCGAAAATTGCATCCAAATTGCGAGCTACCTAGAACAACACGGCGAACTATCCCCAAAGGCCTTAGTCCAAATGGGAACAGGAAAGAAAACACAATCCATCCTAAGTAAAAACTATTACGGCTGGTTTGTCCGCATCAAAAGAGGTGTCTATGAGCTAAGTGATAAAGGCAAACTGGAGATAAAACAATACCCAGAGCTAGTCGAATATTATCGGCGGTAGGGACGGAGGGACAGGTTCATCGTCCCATTTTTCATCAATAAATCTTAGCGTCCTTCGTGTACAACAGGGTCAGTCCCCCACCACATTAACGCGTTAACGCAGTGAGGGACTGACCCCAGCAAGGACCTTGACTATATATCCATCAATATCGGAACAATCATCGGTTCTTTTCTTGTATGTTCTTTTACATATTTCGCTACAGCTCTTTTTACTCGTTTTTTCATGATATTCCACGAATTTCGATCTGCATCACGCAGCTCGTTGATCGTTTTTTTCGTAATCTGTTTCATCCCTTTTCGGAGCTCTGAGAAATTTTGATCGACGAATCCCCGGGAAATAAATTCGGGTTCAGTGAGTAGCTTTTTATCGTGTTTGTTCATCGGGATGATAATCATCAGCATACCTTCCTCTGAAATTTGCTTACGGTCACGCAATACAAATTCCATATCGCCTACGTCCACTCCGTCCACATACGCATCATCAATCGGGATGGTTCTCGTACTGCGTGCCTTCGAGTTTTCAATATCGACAACATCCCCATTTTTCAAAATAAAGGTATGACCTTCCTCTACCCCGACTGATTCTGCCAGCATGCGGTGATGATGCAGCATTCGATGTTCACCATGAATAGGGATAAAGTATTTCGGCTTCATTAGGGTAAGCATGAGTCGCAAATCTTCTTGATATCCATGCCCTGACACGTGCATCCCTGAACTACTTCCCGACCCATAAATAACATGGGCACCGAGTTGATATAAGTTGTCTACAATACCCGTGACTTTCTTTTCATTGCCAGGGATTGGACCAGCGGCAAGAATGACCGTATCCTCAGGTAATATCTCCACATCACGAAAGTTCCCCGTTGAGAGGCGACTTAGAGCTGCCAAGGTCTCTCCTTGACTGCCAGTGCATAAAATCGTCACCATTTCTGGAGGTAATTGATGAATATCACGGACATCAATCAACATCTCGTCCGGAATGTTTATATAACCACGGTCCATCGCAACCTGTACGACATTCAGCATCGACCTACCCAGCAAGGCAAGTTTCCGATTGGTCTTCTCAGCGGCATGGACAACCTGTTGGATACGGCTAATATTCGAAGCGAAAGTAGAAACAATAACCTTTCGTTTGGCCTCGATAAAAATCTGCTCTAAATTTTTACCTACTATTTCTTCAGAAGGCGTATAACCGGGGCGCTCCGCATTGGTACTCTCTGATAATAAAAGTGTCACCCCCTCATTCCCAATACTGGCCATCTTGTGAATATCCGGTCGCTCATGATTCGCAGGAGTCAAATCAAACTTGAAATCTCCTGTATGTACGATCGTTCCATCTGGTGTATTGATGACAATCCCTAAACAATCCGGAATGCTATGGTTCACCTTGAAAAAAGTAATTTTCATGTCCCCAATTTGCACCTCTGAATCGGAGTGAATTTCAATCCGTTCTGTTTCCCGTAACAGCCGGTGTTCTTTTAACTTGATTTCAATCAGTCCCATTGTAAATCGCGTTGCATACACGGGCACATTGAGCTCCTTCAAGAAGAATGGGACACCACCAATATGATCCTCATGGCCATGAGTCACCAGTAGCGCACGCACTCGATCTTGATTCTCAACCAAATAAGTCATATCTGGGATGATTAAATCAATCCCTAATAAACTTTCATCAGGAAACTTATTCCCACAATCAATTAGTACAATATCGTTATTATATTCAAGGGCATACATATTTTTGCCAATTTCATTTAAACCACCAAGAGCGAAAACCGATAATGCATTGCCATTTTCACGCATATTCATCCCTCCTAGTATTAATATGGCTAAATATGCCCTTAATTATTTAGGGTCCTAATTATTTAGGGTCAGACCCCCACTTCACTAAAGCGTTAAAGGATTAAAGCACAAAAAAGGAACAGGGTTCGCCCCTGTTCCCTATTTGTTCACCGATGCATCGTAAATCGATTCCACGGCTTCTTTTAATGCTGCATGAAACTCTTCGTCTGACTGACTGACATTTAAATTTTCGGTCAATGCTCTGGAGAAGCTTGCGATCAACCCTTCGTTATCCTTTAGCTTTTGGTTTGCCTCATCCCGGGAATACCCACCAGATAAAGCAACGACCCGAACGACTTGCGGATGATCAATAAGCTCCTGATAATGATTCGCCACAGTTGGAACGGAAAGCTTCAACATGACAAATTCATTTTCTGCTAATTGATCAAGATGTTTTTTGATTTCCTGTTTCAAAAGTTCTTCAGACTGCTCTTTATCAGCACTATGAATATCAACTTCCGGCTCAATAATCGGAACAAGTCCAGCGTCGATAATCTTTTTACCGATTTCAAATTGCTGATCGACCACTTCTTTGATTCCATCGTGATTGGCCTCTTTTATAACCGAACGCATTTTTGTCCCGAACATCCCGCGCTTGTTGGCTCTCTCTAACTTGTCATCTAAGTCATCGATTGGCTTCATCTTTTGAACACCATCCGAAATGTCAGCTAGTCCTTTGTCTACCTTCAAAAATGGCACAATTCCCTTTTCATTGGCTAAGTAATCCCCGGTGTATTGGCCTTCGATTTTACGGTCCATCGTTTGCTCGAACAAAATAGCGCCAAGAATATGCTCCGAATCAAATGATGGAGAAGTGATAATTCGCGTTCTCATCTCATGTACGAGATCAAACATTTCCGCTTCAGTGGAATATTCACTCTCGGGCACACCATACGCAGCAAGCGCCTTTGGTGTACTTCCCCCACTTTGGTCAAGTGCAGCAATAAACCCTTTTCCGTTCTTCATTTGTTCAAAAAATTTCTCCTGCATTCATCTCACTCCTTTTAAGTAGTTAGATGTCTTTGCATGATTATGAACTATCCATATCTATTGTATCATTTTCGGAGTTCGTGAACAGGTGTCTATGAAAGGTTTTAAGTACTGTTCATCCAAAGTTAATGTTATAATTCTAAATTAATTAAGCTATATTCCACTTATGGAGAGGAACCATTAAATATGCAATCTAAAAAGAAAAAAACAATCCTAATTCTAACCTTAATCATTATTTTCATAGCTACATTACTCGACCTAATATACCAAGGCCTATTTTTCCAACTTTTACCCAAACCCATCCAATCCTATATAGGGAATCTATTATGAATGAAAAAGGTCTGTCCCCACACGAGGACAGACCCCACTTACAAACCTTATTAAACTGACGTAGCCCCTTGGCCACCATCAATTCTGTAGTAAGAGCCACTAATAAAGGATGCTTGATCAGATGATAGGAAGACCATTAGATCCGCAATCTCTTCAGCTGTTGCATAGCGATTCATAGGTACGGAAGCCTCGAATGCTTTACGCGCTTCCTCCGCTTGATCGCCTGCTGCATTTTGCTCAATTCGTCTCATCATTTCTGTGTTTACACCTGATGGCGCAACAGCATTGACACGCACACCATATTCAGCCATCTCTAGTGCAGCAGTTTTGTTTAAGCCGACTACCGCATGTTTGGAAGCAACATAGGCACTCATTCCAGGTGCACCTAGAAGTCCCCCGTTTGATGCTGTATTCACAACGGCCCCACTCTTTTGTTCTTTCATCACCTGAAGCACGTATTTCAATCCGAAGAAAACACCCATGACATTGACACCAAATACGTTTTGGAAATTTTCCTCTGTTTGGTCGGTAATATTATGAAATTCTCCATTGATCCCCGCATTATTTAGAAAGATATCAATGCGACCATAATGATCCTTTGTCTTTTGAACAAAACCCTTAACCTCTTCCTCATTGGACACGTTAGCAGTAAGTAGTAGCTTGTCTTGAGCCTCTATCTGTTCTGCTGCTTTTTCCAAAGGTTCTTGCTTTAAATCTACTAGCGCTAATTTAGCCCCTTCTTTAGCATAGGCTTGAGCGGCTGCAATGCCAATTCCACCTGCAGCACCTGTAATTAGTACAACCTTGTCTTTAAATCGCATAACTGATCGCTCCTTTTTTCTCTTGTTTTATTGTGCTGTAAATCCACCATCCACAATAAGGCTGTTACCTGTCATGAATGCTGAATCATCACTAGCCATAAATAATACAGCCTTTGCCATTTCCTCTGCCTGTCCTAGACGTTTCATTGGTGTGGCTTGAGCTAATTCTTGCTTAATTTCTGCTGGTATGATTGGTGTATCGATATATCCCGGGCACAGGGCATTCACTCGAATATTTTGGTCTGCATACTCAAGACCGAGTGAACGTGTTAGGTTAATGACACCTGCTTTGGCTGCGTTATAAGCTGCATTCCCAGGTGCCCCTACCCAGCCATACATGGAAGCCGTATTGACGATGGTTCCGCCACCTGTTTTTAGCATTTCCCGAATGGCTCCACGTGCCACTAGGAATACACCGTCTAAATCCACGTTTACGGTTTTTCTCCACTCCGAGTACTCCAACTCATGAGAGGGTAGCGTACGGCCAATACCTGCATTGTTAAACAGAATATCGACTTTACCGAATGTGTCTATCGTTTGTTTATAAATATTAGTGACATCTTCTTCGCTTGTAATATCTGCTTTGACAAAAAGCGCTTCTGCCGACAGAGATTTTAGTTCTTGCTCCATCGCTTTTCCTTTTTCTTCATTTAAATCGACGAGTACCACTTTCGCTCCTTCTTGAACGAATAAGCGTGCTGTGGCTGCACCAATACCTGATGCACCACCTGTGATGATGGCGACTTGATCTTGTAATTTCCCCATAATGAATTCCTCCAGTATAATAGAGATGTGAAGAAACATAATGTAAATGCTTACAATTCCATTTTAATCAATCAAAAATCAAGAACCAATCATCAAGTTAAGAACACCTGTCTATTTTATAGACACTTCATATAAATCTGTCTATTCTTTGGAGGTTTTAGCTATGCCAAGCAATCATGTCATGACAACCAAACGACAAAACCGAACTAGAGAAGATTTTCAAACCGCACTCATTGCTCTCATCAAACAAAAGGGATTTCATGCTGTCACTGTTAAAGACATCGTGAAACATGCAGACTATAATCGGAGTACTTTTTATATTCATTATCAGGATAAGTATGAATTAACTGAAGATTTAATGGAGTCCATGCTGATGGGGCTGGAGAAATCTGTTGGGAGACCGTATGTACCAGGACGAACTGTATCGACAACTAAGCTCAATGCCGGTTCCTTCTATATAATTTCATACATTTATGAGAACCGAGATTTTTTTGAGCTGGTTCAATACGAGGACACCATACCGGGATTACACACCCAATTTCCACAAACGATTCTAAAAATCTATCAAGAAAAATTTATTTTCGAAACCTTTCAAGATACTCCAGTCAATATGGATTATTTCACACGCTACACAGCCTATGGATTTTATGGTCTTATATTGAACTGGATTCACAACGGGTTCAAGGAAACCCAGGAGGAGTTTATCCAAGAAGTGATTCATTTGGCGAAGACTCATATAAAGTCGTTGAAGTATGTCGGAGATGAATGACAACGTTCAGAATATTTCCCCCTCCTTTCTACATACTAAAAGCAAAAAGGAGGGTAAAACCATGGCGAAAAGAACCAAAAAAAATGACCCACAACAGAAAAACAAGCAAGGCTTTGATTCAAGTAAAACCGATTCCGAATTTGCAAATGAATTTGGCAGTGCCAATGCAAATCGTGCTCACAAGAAGAAAGCTAAAAAAGCTAGAAAGTCCAAAACGGCTAACATGGATTTTATCGACTAACGAAGAAATGAAAACTACTTACATACAGCCTGTTTAGCGAATAACAAGACCGACTCCAAGGAGTCGGTCTTCAATCTCTATTTTTCATCACATCTGCCAATTCCTTACCAGCCAAATCCTCTTCCTCATATAACCTCTCAATGATATTTTGATAATCCTCTTCACTTCGATTTTGGCTTAACTTATAAGCAGCTTGAACTTCCTCCACTTTTACTTTAAATCCAACAATTCCTTTCATTTGTTTTTTCGTTTGTGAAGAAAGATTCTCCCACAAAGCTGGATTCTTGCGATGTTTTTCATATTTTTGCAACAGAAGAATCAGGTCTTCCTCCAATTCTTGTTCACTCATCATACTACCTGTTCCATACACATGGACAGATTGATAATTCCAAGTGGGTACATCATCTGTCTTATACCAAGACGATGAAATATAAGCATGTGGACCTTGATACATGACAAGAACATTTTCATTGCCACCCTCAAATGTTCGCCATTGTGGGTTAGCATAGGCCATATGTCCAGTTATGTAGTAATCGTCTCCCTGCTTATGTAATTCTAAAGGCAAATGCGTAGCAATCGGTTTACCCTGTTGTGTCGTAACGATTGTTCCAAATGAGTTCCCCTGAATAAACTCTCTGATTTCCTCAAAATCCGTTACCTTATAGTGCTTAGGAATGTACATCAAACTCCCCCTTACATAAAAATTAAACAATGGATTTTGTCATAATCAAGTCCGTTTGTTCTTCATCACCCATAAAGAACGAGTGGGACCCAGTATGCACAAACCCCATTTTCTTATAAAAAGCAATAGCCTTTTCATTCTTTTCCCATACACCTAGCCAAATTTTCTTTTTATGATTTTTTACGGCCATTTCCATCGCTTTCTCAAGCAGATCCTGACCAAGACCATGCCTTTGAAATTTTGACTTTATATAAATTCTTTCAATTTCAAGGGCTTCATACCCCATTGTTTCAGTCTGAGCATCATCAGTATTAACCTTTAGATATCCAGCAACTTCATCGTTCACATAAACAAAAAAGAAATGGGAGGAGTCATTGGACAATTCTTTAGTTAGTTGCTTCTGGTTAAACGCCTTATCTAGATAGGCTTTCATATTTTCAGGTGAATTCTGATTGCTAAATGTCTCATAAAACGTTTCATAACTAATGTCTTGAAGGATGGGCAAGTCCTTCATGGTGCATTTTTTTATCCTCATTCTTTAGGCGCTCCTTTTTCAAAACTTTCCTTTCCATATTAACACAAAAATTCAGATAAGTAATGCTCTAAGCCCCCCACAAACATAGCTAAAGCCTAATTTTCATCTAAAAATTAGGCTTTACTCAAATCACTTTATACTACTCGCAATAAACATCGAGGCGTCCTTGTTCATAAAAATCCGCTCTCCGTGATAAAACGTCTTAATTTCAGTTGATTGAAATCCAACCTCTGAAAAACTCTTTTTCAATTCTTCATGCGAAAAACCGTTATGAACTTTGGGATGATTAATTTGATCGTTTTTGTCAAAGTCCACAATGATAAGCTTGCCCTCACTATTTAAAATGTTGAACAATGCTTGTAAAATTTTTTTCGTATCTGGAATATGTAGGAGGACTAATGACATGAAAACAATATCTGCCATAAGATTTGGTTCTTCTTGTGTAAAATCAGATTGAAGTACCTTCGAGTTGGTCAACCCTTTTTGAGAAATCTTGGCTTTCGCAACCTCCAGCATTTGCTCTGATGAATCGACCAACAAAACAGAATCTACTAAATCTGCTAATTCTAAGCTGATGAGACCCGTCCCACTTCCATAGTCGATTAACGATTTCGTTTGACTGTTTTGTAATTCTGATCTTACTTCTTTCGTTATAACCTTAGCTAATGCAATTCGATCTTCTGTATCATATCGTTTGGCCAGCTGTTCAAAGACGTTATTTTCCATAAACTACTCCTCGATTTCTTAGGTATCCATAGTATTTTTAAATAATCTCCAACACCGTTTTCTTAAAGCTCTCGTAAACAAAGTTCCAAAGCTGTTCTTCCTCAGCGTATCTCTTTTGCAGCTTCCCGAATACTTCCTTTTGCTTTTCAGGAAATGCAGGATCATCCTTTTCCGGAAGTGTGGCTCGATAATCATCGACGATACGTTGAACTTCAGGTGCGCGTGTCCCCCATTTTCCAACTAGTGTTCCCTCATCATTTAATATCAACACAATCGGAATCGCTCGTCCACCATTTGTAAGATGACGGTCAATCAGGTCTGTATCTTCATCTCTTAATGTCACGCGCACATCAATTCCCGCCGCTTCAGCAACCTTTCGAATCACCGGATTGATCATCATAGCATCCCCACACCAATCCTCCGTAATCACTAAAAAGTGTAGAGAATGCTTTTTAAGCTCGTCCGTAAAACCATCATCAGGCACTAGAAACTGCTCGTATACATGAAAGCTTTCCTCTTTTAGCTTGCCCATGTTGTTCATATATTGTTGAATAGTCTTTCCTTCGATAAAATATTGCTCTTCCGTTTTCATTTCATCACCTCTATTTAACCACCATTGTAATCATGAGCATCTGGAAATGCAAAAAACCCCCCCATAGTCAAGGGGGATTTTGTGACATCATTATTTAGATTCCTTTAAGTCCTCAATGGAATCAATCTCCATGTATTTAGGAACAACAAGACCATTGCGTGTACCAGTCAGGTTAACTCCTAAATCCACTAAATCATCTTTATACTTTTTCATATAAGCGTCATGTGTTGATGGTAACCAAGCACCAACCATCGCATCCGCACTTCCATCCGCAACACTAGCGAACATTGGACCTGGTTCAACTTGGACTAATTCCACTTTATAATCCAGTTCATTTTCCAATACGTATTTCACAACATTTGAACTAGCAATAACGTCAGCCCAGGCAACATAAGTCACTTTCACTTCCGCTCCGTTACCAGGCTCAGCACCTTCAACCCAAGATTTAACTAAGTCTTCATTTTCGCTAGCCCATTCTTTTGCCGCTTCTTGTTCTCCTTGACCTTTTTCAATTTTCAACATAACGTCCTGTAAGTGTTCTGGCTCCCATTCAAATTGATCGAAGAAGGTATAAGCTCCTGGAAGATCTTCTTCTAATCCTTTTCGTACAAGCGTGTTTATGTTCTCTTCACCGCCAAACACACCTTTTGGATCTTCAAGCATCTTTAAATCATACTCAAAAAACTTCCAGTGTGGAATCCAGCCTGTAACAATGATAGGTTCTTTTTCCGTAATGGCTCTATCCAATTCCGCAGTCATGGCCGCGCCAGAGCTTTCTTGAATCTCCCAATTGTCTAGACCATACTCAGATAATGCTTCCTCAGCTTGACCCATAATCCCAGCACCTGGATCAATTCCCGTAATCGTATATTCAAGCTTTTCACCAACAGAAGCATTTTCATTATTGGTGTCTTCTTCACTTCCTCCACAAGCTGTTAAACCTACAGCTAAGGCTACAGCTGATGTTAGTAATGATAGTTTTTTAAACATTAAGTATTTCCTCCTTGATGATGATGTATGATTTCGCTAATTGCATATGTTATTATTTTCACATTTGCTAAATACATACTCAAAGTCCAAAATGATTCATATTTTTAGATTATTATGTGTAATGACAATACTCTACCAATATATTAAACTGACACATAGAATCACACTGATTTACTTAAAAATACTCCAATTAAAATAAACATAAGAGCTTTTCAGTAAGCACATTACCATTTTATAGTAAAAGGTAGTTAGGTTAGATATTTGTTTTACTGATTACGATTTTTCTATACATACCATTAAACAGGATGGACGTACCTCCCTTTACTGACACTGCCAATTTGTTATATTTATATAATGAGTATGAAAAAGTAGCTCAATTAAGGGTACAATCATGTACGCCAAAACTGAGCTACTTCTTTTTAGGTATTATGTGGGTGATTTAAGCTTATAACCTTTTCGTTTTATCCACCCAATCGATAAAATTATTCATGACATTATCGATAAATTCAATTGTCGACTCATCACTTAGAATCCCATCATCATCCATCTTATTTTGGATCCCACCAATAAATACTTCATTTCCTGGAAGGGTCAGTGCAGATACTCCCGGAGAGTTTAAAATTTGGCGCAGGTGCATTTGGGCTCGCGCTGTCCCAAGTACACCGATAGAACCCCCTGCGATCATAGCAGGCTTCTTCACCATTACTTTATCTACTCTTGAACACCAATCAATCGCATTTTTCAAAACACCTGGAACCGAATGATTATATTCTGGCGTAACAAAGATCAGACCATCACTATCTGCCACCTTTTGCTTAAAATCCTCAACTACTGCTGGTGGATTTTCTTCTTCATCTTGGTTAAACAGTGGAAGATTTTCAATCGGTAAAATATCAATCTCTGCTTTTTCTTGATAGCGAATTTTGATATATTTCGCAAGTTTTTTATTATAGGATTCCTTGCGAATACTTCCTACAAGTGCTACGAATTTCATTTGCTTATGCCTCCTATTAGCGTAGTTACTAGTCTATTTAAACACTAATCGTATTTTAATCTTATAATTAAAAACCTTCAAATATTTTAGATTGGGTGACTACAATCACATAATTGTCGCCAGAATTAACGTATATTTGGAGGGATCATGATGAGGGATTGAAGAGAAGCAAGAGCTAGAACGACTGATTTAGGAGTTATCAGTTAAAAGAATCCTCGCAAATACCCGTGGTATTTGCGAGGAAATATTCTAAACCCTTGCTGACTCCTTACTCTTCAGTTTTCTTATCTGATTTCGTTTCTCATCCCCCACCGGCATTGTCCCGTTCTCAATCCCTAACTCATCCAACCATCTACGATAAGCAATGGTCAGTGCATCTGATTTTAAGTGCATTTCCATTTGTAGATCTAACGGAAGGAGCTCAGGCTTCTGACTTTCCACCACATCTAAATCCTGATAGAAAATTACGTCTTGAAACTCTCGAAACGGTTCATCTGGCTGATCTAAATCATAGTTTCTCGTTAACAGCATAAAGACTTTACACTGCTCATCATCCTCCTGATTGACAGCAGTTAAAATGGTAAACTCTTCATCTGAACCTTCAGATGTTTTGGTAAATCTAGCGGTTGTCGGGTTTAACACTTCATACACATAATCCGTGTATCCCCCTTTCGAACGGCCATCTGCATTTGGCTGAAACACCGGGATCTTACTTGTAATCAAACGACCATCGATAAATTCTACATCATAATCTACAATTTCTACATGATTCGCATCCCCTAACATTCCCTCATGAACGAACATTAAATGAGATACGTCGAGGAAATTTTCAATAATTCGTGGTGCATTGGCCTTAACTTCATAGGGACCGCAAATGATGGTTCGATACCCCTCTTTGTCATGCTCTGGATATGGAATCAATGGTGCTGGTTCGTCTCCTAGATTCACCCAAATGAGTCCGAGGTACTCCTCACAGTGATAAACGGTTGCACGCGCCTTCTTTGGAATGGGTCTTTCACATGGTAAGGCAGGGATTTTCTCGCACGTTCCCTCTGAATTATATTCCCAAGCATGATAAGCACAGACTAAATTTCCGTCCTTCACTTTTCCTAAGGAAAGAGCTGCCCCGCGATGAATACATAAGTCTTTAAAGGCATGAACCCCTTTATCATTTCGAAATATCACTACTCGTTCGCCCAGCACAAATACCTGCTTGGGATCGTCCTTTAGTTCCTCTGCATTACACACAGGATGCCATTCATTCCATAATTTATCTTGATGCATCGTTATCTCCCCTCCATGATTGGTCCATTTTCAGTCGTCCCCATACTTACAACCTTATTGTCCTCCTCTTTTTCAGGTAGGACCAAATTCAGAATAAGTGCGGCGATCGCCCCTACTGCTGTTCCTGAAGAAACAAAGTACGTGACGAGGTTTGGCAGGTTACTTGAAATATCTGCTGGTAAAAGAACAGCAAATAACGCAATCATAATGGGAACACCAATGACAATCATATTTCGTTCCGTAAATGGTGAATTTTTTACTACCTTAAATCCGTTCATCATAATAACCACACATAGAATCGCAAACACGCCATTAATCACAACAGCTGGAATACTTGCTATCACGTTCATTAATTTTGGCATCATTCCTAAGGCTACTAGAATCACACCACCTGCTAAAATCGGTTTACGGCTCTTCACACCTGTAATCGCAATGATTCCCGCATTGGAGGAGTATCCTGTAACAGGGGTACCGCCAAAGAATGAGCCAACAAAACAGCCTAAGCCCTCTCCAAATGCTCCACCATTCAAACGTTTCTCATCTAGCTTTTCATCCGTTACTTCTCCAACAGTAAACCATGTCCCAGTCGTTTCAATCACTACGATTAAATAGATTGCTAGCATAATGAGAATGGCGTCTAGCTCAAAGGTTGGCATACCAAACGCGAAAATACTTGGTAAAGCAAACCATGATACCTCTGCAACCGATGAAAAATCAACTAATCCAAAGAATGATGCCACAATCGTTCCAATTCCTAGTGCTAAAATAACAGAAGCGAGTTTCACAAATCTAAATCGGTTTTTGACCTTTTCTCCTATATACATACAAGAAATAAGAATTCCAGCCGTAATAAAAGCCACTAACATATTTGCATTAAAGCTTCCCGGTGCAGTGTATATCGAATTGATTGCGCTAGGCATAAGGGAAATCCCCACCACAACAATCACCGTACCCGCAACAATTGGCGGAATAAATTTTTTCACGACTCTACTAAACAAGTTCAGTGGACGTCCTAATAAAGCAATCAACAACGCGCCTGGAATTAAGCTTCCAATCATCGCTCCAACACCTGAAGTCGTCCCAATAGCAGCCAGTGCACTAAGTGGTACAAAGGAAGGCCCCTGCATAACTGGTAGTTTCATAGCAAAGCCTGCTTGAATAAGGGTCGCAATACCACAGGCGATAAAGGTCATTTGAATAAGTAAAGCACTATCAGCTACAGAAAACGTTAATAATCCAGCCAGTATAATGGGAGGAATAAAAAGATCCATCGCCAACACATGCTGCAAACCAACAAAAAAGGACTTCCCAACAGAAATATTCTCATCCTTACTACTCTGTTCTTCCCTATTCTCAGCTTCCAATTTTCTCGCTGTACTCTCCATTCTTCCAACTCCTCCTTAATTAAACCCGCGGGACAGGGGGACAGGTACACTGTCCCACCTTGGTTAGCCCTATGGCGTAGGGTGCCGGCGATTGCCTAGTTGCACCTATACTATCTACCGATTGCCCTGAACGTATAAAAAAGCCCGAAACACACGCTTCACTATGTGAAAGCATGTACTTCGAGCTTTATAAGACCGAAATCAAGACGACCCCTACAAACATAGATGTCATCCGTACTCGCTTTCCATAGTCAGACCATTTACGGTAGTCCGGTAGAAACTTGCAGGCCATATCCCCGCGATTATATGAAAAACATGATTTTGTTTGTGTTTAGTATAACATTCATTTTTCACATTACAAGTATGTTTTTAGTGAAAACATACCTTGAAATCGCGAGTGATCCTGACAAAACCCTTGATTTAACTGACTTCAACCTACTTGTAAGTCCTTATATTTTTTCGATTGGACTTCTATTTTTCAATCCCTTATAATGGCTATTATACCCAAAAACACGAACGATGAGGTGATAACATGAATGATTATTCGCGAATATTTCTTGGGACTGCTTTCACGAGCCAATCTAAAACGGAAATACAAATTCTAAAAGACTATCTGTTCTGTATAGATGAAAATGGGATGATTCAGAACGTGGTGGCACCTGAAGAGAAACTGTATACAACTCTAATCTACGAGTACAAAGGCAAGGATAACTTTTATCGCCTACCAGAGGGACAATACATCCTCCCTGGGTTTGTCGATTTGCATATCCACGCTCCACAATGGGCCCAGTCTGGAACAGCATTAGACCTTCCTTTGTATGAATGGTTACATACCTACACCTTTCCACTCGAGTCAAAATTTCATGATTTGGCTTTTGCTAGGGAGGTTTATAATGATCTTGTCACGACATTATTAGCAAACGGGACGACAACTGCCCTGTATTTTGCCACCGTCCATAAGGAGGCGAGTTTCTTATTAGCGGAAATTTGTGCCCAAAAAGGACAGCGCGGTTTAGTCGGAAAAGTGGTCGCAGATGATCCGGAACAAAATCCTGATTACTACCGGGATTTAGACGCAAAAACCGCATTAGTTGAAACAGAAGAATTTATTTTAGACGTGAAAAAGCTAGCCAAATCAACCAAACAAGGTGTCTACCCAGTTGTGACACCGAGATTCATTCCAAGCTGCTCCGACGAGGCGTTACAGGGATTAGGGGAATTAGCAGCAAAACATAATACACACGTCCAATCCCATTGCAGCGAAAGCGATTGGGAGCATGGCTATGTCAAGGAAAGATTCCACAAAAATGACGCTTTTGCCTTACAAGACTTTGGACTTTTACGCGAAAAATCCGTCATGGCTCATTGTAATTATTTAGAAGACAAGGATGTAGACTTATTTGCTCAAACTGGAACAGCAATTGGACATTGCCCATTATCCAACGCCTATTTTGCCAATGGTGTAATTCCAATCTCTCGCTTTCATTCCAAAGGCGTTGATATTGGCTTAGGTACAGACATTTCAGCAGGTGCCACACCAAGCCTTTACGACAATGCCAAGCAGGCTGTGGTCTCATCCAGGATGTTAGAGGACGGAGTAGACACGTCTCTCCCTCCAGAAAAACGCGGGGTGGCAGGTTCACGCATTACCATCAATGAAGCCTTTTATTTAGCAACAGCAGGTGGCGGCGAAAGTCTGAGCTTACCCGTCGGTCGTTTAGAAAAAAATTATGCTTGGGACGTACAAATTGTAGATACGCAAGCGAAGGGAAATAGATTACCGATTTTTGATGAAAAGGAAGAACTTTATGATGTTTTTCAAAAGATGATGTATCATGTGAAGCCGGTCAATATCCGTGAAGTTTGGGTTCAAGGGGAAAAAGTACATTCAAATTAATTAATAGCCTGGTGTAAGGGGTAGTCCATATCCTTTATTCGTTTTGCTTACGACCATGAACTGTTTATGTTACGATTCATTGTAAAGATGCACGCGAATGGATTTAGCATAAGGAGGAAATTAGGATGCCAACTGTTTACGATTTTACAGTTCAAAAGGCGAATGGCGAGAAACAATCACTGAGAGATTATGAAGGGAAGCCTTTACTCATCGTGAATACAGCTAGCAAATGCGGATTGACAGATCAATTCAGGGGTCTCCAAGAGCTTTATGATCAGTACCATGACAGAGGATTAGAAATCTTAGGCTTTCCATGTGGCCAGTTTAACAATCAAGAATTTGACCAAATTGAACAAACCATAGAATTATGTCAGGTCAATTACGGAGTAACCTTCCCTATGTTTGCCAAAACTGATGTCAATGGCGAGCATGCAGATCCCCTATTTACGTTCCTAAAAGATCAGCAAAAAGGGACCCTATCGAAAAATATAAAATGGAACTTCACGAAATTTCTTGTGGATAAACAAGGTGCAGTCATTAAACGCTATGCCCCTACCACTGAGCCTCATAAAATCGAGAAGGATATTGCTGAATTAGTGTAAAAACGAAGGGGTGCTGTTCTGAACAGCACCCCTTTTTTATTCAACATTGCATCCGAAACTTATTAACGTTAATCCTTTCCTCCACGAGTTCCAGATTTGCCTTTTCCTCGTTTTTGCTCGTCATCAGGCTGTTTCTTGTCTGGGTTTCTTTTTTTCTTCGGTGCATAAGAGTCCTTAACCATCGTTTACCCTCCGTTACAATTGATGTTATAAGCATTGCCAGTCATTAGCGTGTCCGGAATAGGTGGAATTATTCAGAGGGGATGTTCTGTTATAGATTGTTAGATTTAGGGGAGATTGCTTAATGGCGTAAGCATGCTCAAAGACGTTTTTTTGCCTTCTAAAGGATGCTTTGTCCTTGATGGAGTCTCTCATGGACACAGTCTACTTCTTTAGGGCTGTTTTTGTCCTTGAATTACTCTCTCATGGACATTGCATGCCCTCTGTATGACTTTTGGTCTTGATCCAACGTCTCACGGACATCGCCATACTCCCCCGAATGAACTTTGTCCTTCACATTAGTCAGTAAGCCCCTCATACCTTCCTCGCCATCTGCTGCACCGGATCCCAAACGCCATTATAGGGTGGTGCATAAGCAAGATCTAAATCCAGCAACTGGTGAACCGTCATTTGATTGTATAAAGCGGTGGCTAACACATCAATACGTTTGTCCACACCCTTTTGACCAATGACCTGACCGCCAAGTAATTGGTTGGTTTCTTTATGAAAAAGGATTTTGATATGCAATGTTTCACGGCCCGGATAATAGCCTGCATGTGAATTGGCCTTGGTGGTCTGCACTTTATAGGGGAGGTTTAATTGTTTTGCTTCTTTTTCGGTTAATCCTGCACGCCCTAAGGTTAAATCAAAAAATTTTACAATAGACGTTCCAACAATCCCTTTAAAGGTTAAAGGATTGCCTGCCATATTAGCCCCAGCAATTCTCCCTTGTTTGTTCGAAGTCGTGCCAAGTGGAATATGGTCATCCAATTGTTTCACGATATGATATTGGGTAGCACAATCGCCAGCCGCATAAATATTTTTCACCGACGTATCCATATAAGCATTCACATGGATGGCACCTTGCTTGTTCCTATGGATACCTGTCTCTTTTAAAAAGCCTGTATTTGGCCGTATTCCAATCGCCAATAATACCATGTCCGTTTGATAGGACTGCTTATCAGTGATGACCGTGTCCACCCGCTTATTACCTGCAAAGCCTTCTACTGACTCCCCCAGAATGACCTCAATCCCTTGATGGCTAGCTTCTTCATGGATCAATTCTGCCATATCAGTATCAAATATGTTCGCAAGCTGCTCACCACGTTGAATAAGTCTTACTTCCTTGCCGAGAGTTTTAAAGCTTTCGGCCATTTCTAAGCCTACATATCCCCCACCAACAATAGTAGCTTGCTTCACATCCGTTAAATCCTTCATAATATTTTCCGTATCCGGCAGTGTTTTTAAGGTATGAATTCCGTCTAGTTGAACTCCTTCCCATTCCGGAACAATCGGGTCAGACCCCGTAGCAATGAGCAAACGATCATATGAAACCTGGAAAGGCTCTTTTGTTTCTGTATGAATTCCACTTACAAGCTGCTGCTCTACATCCACGTCAGTTACCTCTGTATTGACTTTGGCATTAATCTTATACTTCTCCCTAAATGTCTCCACACTCCGGGCAATCACATGATCAATGGAAGGAATGATACCATCAACAACATAAGGCAAGCCACATTGCCCATAGGAGTACACTTCACCACGTTCAAGCACCGTAATTTCAGCTGAAGAATCTGTACGAAAAATTTCCATCGCCGCACTCATCCCAGCAGCCACACCACCAATAATGACATAACGCAAACCCCATTCCTCCTTTCAAAAGTGGGACAGGGGGACAGGTCCATTGTCCCTCTGGGACGCGGGACCTGTCCCCCCGTCCCCTCCTCACACCTGCCTAAATTGCACATAGTATAATCGTGGTTTTCTATATTCCTAGATAAAGGAGATAGATGCATCATGGATTTAACTTTAGCTCATTGGTTATATTTAGCCGGAACATTCTTCATTATTCTAACCATGTTATTTAGGCAAAATGTGGTCGTACCAGCGTTAGTTATGAGTTTTTTCGTTGCATGGGCCTTTACAGGTTCTTTTTTAGACGGAATTCAAGCTATTTTTAATGCTAACTTAACAGCAGCGTCTGAGCTGTTTAATATCTTCTTGATCATTGCCATTATGACAGCTCTTCTGCGATCAATTCAATCAATAGGCGCAGATGAGCAAATGGTTCAGCCATTTCAAAAGGTCATGAAAAACGGAACTTTAGCCTATTGGGTACTAGTCGTCGTCACGTATGTTTTATCCTTATTCTTCTGGCCAGCACCAGCCGTTCCACTAATTGGCGCCCTTTTGATTCCAGTAGCGATTCGAGCTGGGCTTGCACCAATGGGGGCTGCGGTTGCGATTTCTCTTGCCGGTCACGGTATGGCACTATCATCCGACTTCGTACTGAAGGTTGCACCAGAATTAACCGCTTCGAGTAGTAGTGCTCTTGAGGCGAGTGCTATTGGAATTCAAACCTTAATTCTGTCTCTAATTGCTGGAGCAGTTTCCCTAACTATAGCTTATTTCATGTTTCGCAAAACCATGAAAAAACCAGCAAAACAAAACCTGACTGATTGGGAAAATAGCGGAGACGATGACTTAAACCTTCGAGCAGATGACACCGAGGTTAAAAAAGGCAAATACAGTCCCATTTTCGCATTTCTCGTTCCATTCATCTTTTTAATCATTGTCACATACGTCATTGTTGCAACCTTTTCAAATCTCGTACCTGCCATTGAAGATGGCGCTGGTTCTGCCCTTGTTGGCGGTACCGCGATTCTCATAATTATTATGATATCCCTTTTCCGTGATTACAAAAAAACACTTCAGGAAGTGAGCGACCATATCGTAAATGGCTTCGTGTTTGCCTTTAAAGTCATGGGTCTCGTAATTCCTGTTGCTGCTTTTTTCTTTATCGGAAGCGGCGAATTAGCCGGACAAATTTTTGGTACTGACCCGGAAACGACCCCTTCCTTCCTATTCGACTTAGTCCAGGAAGGGCAGGCCTATATTCCAAACAACGCCTTTTTCACCGCATTAGGCGTACTGATTTTAGGGATGGTTTCTGGTCTTGACGGCTCTGGCTTCTCCGCCCTACCTTTAATCGGGTCGCTTTCGGAAGCATTGGCTGCCTCAACAGGTATGGATCCAACCACGCTTGCTTCGATTGGCCAAATTGGCGCCATTTGGGTCGGCGGTGGCACACTTGTCGCATGGTCCCCCATTATCGCCATTGCGGGTTTCGCAAAAATATCCGTCATCGACCTCGTCCGAAAAAGCTTCATCCCTGTTGTCACAGGCCTGCTTATAACCATGGTATGCGCATTGCTGCTGTTCTAGTATGATATGTGGGACGGGGGGACAGGTCCCTGTCCCATCAATCTCCGCAATATCCCTTTATTCACCAACGTCTACAACAATATCTTCAACAGACGGCTTCTCTTCTATTAAGCCCACTTCACTTAACCAATCGATTGTCTCTTGCCATGAATCCTTATCCTGACTTCCAAATCCGTTCTCAGATTCCATCTTCGGTAAAAGGATTTCCATACTTTCCGCCTCGACTTCCTCTACCAATGGAAAATTCTCTTCCTCCTGATTGTCTAATAAAATCTTTAGTGCCTCATCTTGGTTTTCTGCCATAAATTCATATCCTTTGGTTGCGGCACGCCAAAATGCTTTGATTTCTTCCTCATTCTCTTCCCACGTTTGATCACTAGTTACCGCAATCAGTTCATGATATTCAGGAACACCATAATCAACAGGGTTGAAATAACGAGTGTTGTGTCCTTCATGCTTCAAGACGGGAACCTCATGGTTGACAAATGCCCCAATGACAGCATCCACTTGCTCAGTCACTAGAGATGAACCTAATTCAAAACCTACATCCACCAGGTCCACTTTTTCCGGGTCTCCCCCATCACTTGCTACCATTGTTTGAATTAAGGCCTCGTTTAAAGGAATCCCTGGATAGCCAACGTTTTTTCCTTCTAAATCCTTAGGGCTTTGTATATCACTATTTTCAAGTACAACGGCGTGATTTAATGGAGAACGGACGATAGAACCAACTGCTTTCACAGGCACATTTTCATTCGCTCTCGCCATCACAACATCAGGTTGATAATAGAAACCTAATGTTACTTTTCCAGCAGCTGCTAAGGTTAGGGGGTCTGTCGCATTAGCTGGATACTGGATATTCACCTTAATCCCCTCATCTTCAAAATACCCTTTTTCTTGTGCGACATAGAGAAAGCTATGTACAGCATTCGGATACCAATCCAACATGACATCGATTTCCGTTAGCTCATCACTCTCCCCTGCCTCTTCATTTTCAGAACAAGCTGTCATCACAAATATCAAAGCAATCGCCATCAAAAACAAATACATTTTTTTCATTTTTCATTCCTCCAATTTAATAGCCATTTTTCCATTCCTACAACAACTAAAAATAATAAAATTCCAATCAGTGACAGCAAGACAATCGGGGCAAAAACGCCAGCGCCGTCAAATTGTGTCATCATTCTTCTGCTAAAATAACCAAGACCCGCTTGTGCCCCTAACCATTCCCCAATAGCTGCTCCAATCACACTCAACGTGACGGCTACCTTTAACCCTGAGAAAAAATAAGGAAGAGCAGATGGGATGCTCACTTTTAAAAAGATATCTTTTTTGCTGGCCCCCATCGTCAGTAATAACTCTTTATACTCCTTCTTAGCGGATAGAAACCCGTCAAACGTATTCACCGCAATAGGAAAGAACGTAATCAAAACAGTCACCACAACCTTGCTCCAAATGGAATAACCAAACCAAAGGACAAAAATGGGAGCAAGTGCAATGATTGGGATTGTCTGTGAGGAGATGATAATCGGGTAAAGCGCCCGCTCCACAGACTTACTTAGATTCATCAAAACGGCTAAGCCTACTCCCAATAGGATTGAGATGGTTAAACCGACCATGATAATGAGAAGGGTAGCGGGTAGATGTGTCGACCCCAATTCCGCCTTTAGCTCCCAAAGTCGAATCAAAATCTCCACCGGGGAGGGTAAGACAAAAGGTAGACGAATAATTCTAGCGGTTATTTCCCAGCCTATTAACATGATGAAAACGAGTATGATAGATGATAGATTTGCTATTCGTTTTTTCATCTAGACCCACCTCTTAACTGACCAATAAGTTGATCTTTCAGCGCTAACATCTTCGGTTTGTTTAAATCCAGCAGTTGCCTTGGCCGGTTAAGAGGAACCGTTATTTCTTGTATAGGCTTTTTTGGATAACCCGTTAATACGTAGATTCGATCAGATAAAAATAGGGCTTCATTCACATCATGAGTAATAAATAATATTGATTTCTCTAGCATTCTCCACTGTTTGAGTAGCCACTCTTGCATGGATATCCTCGTGATGGCGTCCAGTGCACTAAATGGTTCATCTAGCAGTAACACATGAGACCCCGTTAAAGCTGCGCGAAGAAACGATACTCGCTGTTTCATGCCTCCTGATAAATCTTTCGGGAAGTAATCCTCATAGCCACCAAGCCCAATTTCCGCTAATAGGGGGCGAACCTTGTGATACGCTTGCACCTTTTTCATCCCCTGTATCTCTAAAGGTAACGCTGCATTTTCGATGATGGTGCGCCATGGCATCAGTAAATCTTCCTGTGGCATATAGCCTACTTCACCTAACCGATTGCCAGTCTCCTTGCCATCAATCAAAATCGTTCCAGCGTCAGAGTGTTCAAGACCCGTGATTAACCGAAAAATGGTGCTTTTTCCTGAGCCACTTGGACCAATTATGCTTACAAATTCCCCCTTTCGCAGATAAAGATGTAGATTTTCAAAAATAAACAACGCTTCATTTACCTTCTCACTCTGTCCATAACGGAAATCGATATTTTTCAATGTTAAAGCCACATCATTCATTTGAAATGATTCCCCCCCTATGTAAAAAAAGCCACTTTTCTTTGATAGAAAAGTGGCTTTATACAAGTTAATCTTATATTTGTGATCCACCACTTCCCTACGCTGGTATTAACCAGATCAGGTTCAAAGGGTCCGGAATATCCGTCTCAGTCAACATGTGACTCCCCTAGTGTTACTGACAAATTTATGAAATTTTCATTTGATAATAGTATAACACAGAATGGGACGGAGGGACATGGGTCAGAGGGACAGGTCCATTGTCCCGACCATTAACCTTTCTTGCTAATTAAAATATTAAAACTTCCCGCCTTATTAATGTCGCAACGGGGAGTTTAGTTGCTCTAAAAGCGTACCTGATGGATATTTTCTCATTCAAAAAGAGGGTCACGAACCAATCTCTATCTCCCTCTCCGTATGCTCATGTATCCCCTCATCATTCTCCACATGAATCACAACCGTATAACTCCCAACCTCCTTAAAAGAGTATGAGCCCGTGTACTCACCAGCAGCTGTTTCTTCCGTATCAACCCAATCCGTATCCACGATTTCATAACGCACATTCGCACCTTTTAATCCCTCTCCATCATTTTCTACATGCGCAATCAATTCGACAGATTCATCTGCATTGATGGTGTCAGGTGCATCAAAATGAATAGCGACACCTTCATCCTGCTCAGAGTGGTCGTGGCCTTCCGCTTCGTGATCCTCTTCGTTTTGCGCACCTTCACCGACTGATATGGATTTCTTCGGCATCGTATGTAAATCCCTAGCTGTTGTATGTGCATACATTTCATAAACGCCATCTTCTTCAAACGTTACTTTAGAAGCATATATCCCCTCACCAACGTGATTCGCCTCCACCATGGTGCTGTCATCTTCATGTCCTTGCTTCCAGTATTCAATTTTGACATCATTTGCATCTGTTACCTGTTCATCCCCATAGGTTACCGTTGCTTTTAATTCAATGGTTTCACCCACATCAGCCTTATCGGGAACCTGAAAATCAACATCTAGAGTTTGTATTTCTTCTGGTTTCTCTTGTCCTTCTGTTTTTTGTTCGGTCTCATTTCCGTCTTCATTTCCACATGATGTGATCATCAGCAGCATTAATAACATAAAACCTATTTTCTTCATTACGTAGTCCTCCGTTGTTTTTTTGAATGTACTCATACTCTCAAGAGGAATATACCATAAATATCATAACTTTCNAAGCCTCATCACTTTAGACTCAATCATATCTGCCGCCTCAGCGCGTCCCCCAGCATTCTGAAAATCCACGGACATTTTATTAGCATTTTCCTGAAACTTCGGATTGGCAAGCACCTCACCAACCGCCTCATCCAGCAGCTTCGGCTTACTCCCCTTTAATTTCGTCCCAACCCCAAGCTCAGCCACTCGCTCAGCAACAACTCTCTGTTCACTATGTAACGGAAACAAAACCATCGGGACACCGTAATACAGACTTTCATTCACACTATTCATCCCGCAATGCGTGATAAAAACATCTGCCTTCTGTAACATAGCCAGTTGATCCACTCGATTTTTCACCGTGAAATTATCAGGAATCATCCCAAGAGAGCTGATATCCGTTTTTTCTCCAACTGACATCACAACCTCAACATCACGGTCAGCAAAGGTCTTGATACAATTTTGGTAAAAGTTCTTGTTTTTATTCAAAACAGTCCCGAGGGCAATATAGACGACCTTTCTCCCCCGCTTCTCTTCCGCTGCCTCAGGAGAATTTACGATGGAAGGTCCCACAAAAGCATATCGATCGGAAAAGGTCTCAGCCATGGGTTGAAATTTCTTCGTCGTGTAAACAATGGTATCTGTCTCATTATCATTTTGAATAATGGAAATAAAATTATCCACCTCATACCCATGGGACCTCAGCAACTCCATTTTTTGATGAATCCGCCGCATCCCAAAGATCATCCGTACCATTTCTTTGATCCCTGGCTTCATCAATTTCGCAGTATGCTGGTTAAAGGCAAAGGTAGTAGTCGAACAGATATACTGAATTCCAAGCTTCTTGGCAAATAACTTTCCCCAAAAGCAGACTGAATCAGAAACAATGCAATCCGGCTGAATTTCTCTTAATTCTGCACACACTTTTTCATCCAGAGCAATGGTCGTATCAGCCACCATTTCAATTAAAGCGGCAAAATCCTTCCCTACCTTACGATTCAATTCCGCCTCGGCTATTTCAGGTAAAAATTCATCACAGGAAATAAAAGTTGCTCCAGCAGCCTCTATTTTTTGTTGAAATTCATGAAAGGAGTAGTACCAGACTTCATGTCCCCTTTCGACTAGCTCCGAAACCACCGGTAATGTGGGATTTGTATGTCCATGTGCTGGGATTGAAAAAAATACAATTCGACTCATCTTTATTCCTCATCTCCTAACTCGGCATTTCGGATCATATCGGCAAATTCTAGGAAGCTATCACTTTTGAGAATGGCAATGCCTTTTGTCGCATCCTCCCCTAAAACGACCAGCTTATCACCAGCTTGAATTTGATACATATCCCGTGCTTGTTTCGGAATGACCACCTGTCCCCGCTCGCCGACCTTTACCACACCAAAGAACTGCTTCCCCTTTGGTCCCAGCCGCTCGACCTCTTCCTCACTCATACTCCCGGATAGCTGATCCAAGGTGATCTCAAAAATGTCCGATAAAAGCCTACATTTATGTATATCAGGCAGCGCCTCATTATTTTCCCACTTGGCTACCGTCTGGCGTGACACGTGAACCCTTTCAGCAAGTGCTTCCTGACTCATTTTATGCTTCTTACGTAAAACACGAATATTCATACCAATCATATTCTCAGCTCCTTATAGGGTTTACTATATAGGAGAGTTCAGGGGAAGTCTATCAAGTGAATGATACAATTTTTGTTAATAACTGTGGCAGTGTGAATTTCATAGTATATGATATGGTAAAATAAGGTTAACAACATGACGTACGATTCACAGAAAATCTCAAAAAGGAGGCAAACCCATGGAATACACCAAACTAGGCAACACTGGCCTAGACGTTTCACGAATCTGCCTTGGCTGCATGAGCTACGGCGAACCGGATCGAGGTAAACACCCTTGGTCACTCAACGAAGAAGACAGTCGCCCTTTCATCAAGAAAGCCCTCGACCTCGGCATCAATTTTTTTGACACAGCCAATGTGTACTCAAATGGCTCCAGTGAGGAAATTGTTGGCCGTGCACTAAAGGATTACGCGAACCGGGATGAAATCGTCCTCGCAACAAAGGTGAACGGCCGGATGCACAAAGGGCCAAACGGAGCTGGACTTTCGCGCAAAGCCATTATGGCGGAAATTGACCATAGCCTAAAGCGCCTGGGCACGGATTATGTGGACCTCTACCAAATTCACCGCTGGGACTACAACACGCCAATCGAGGAAACCATGGAGGCATTGCATGATGTGGTCAAGGCTGGAAAAGCACGCTACATAGGAGCATCATCCATGTATGCCTGGCAATTTTTGAAGGCCAATCATGTTGCTGAGCAAAACGGCTGGACCAAGTTCGTTACCATGCAAAATTATCTGAATCTATTATATCGCGAGGAAGAACGAGAAATGCTCCCCCTTTGTAAAGAGGAAAAAATCGGCGTCATGCCTTGGAGCCCCATGGCACGCGGCCGTTTGACGCGAGATTGGGAGGAATCGAGTAAGCGAAAGGAAACAGATGAGTTTGGTAAAATGCTCTATTCTCATACTGAAGAATCTGATCAACAAGTGGTGGAACGCGTCAAAGAGGTCGCGAAAAAACGCGGAGTACCACGTGCCCAGGTTGCTCTTGCCTGGGTGCTGCAAAAAGAACCCGTATCATCCCCGATTGTAGGGGCGACTAAGCTACACCATTTAGAGGATGCGGCGGCCGCTCTTGAAGTGAAACTGACAGATGAAGAAGTCCAGCACTTGGAAGAGCCATATGTTCCGCATCCAGTGCTTGGGTTTTCATAAATTTTATATAATGAAATGAAAAACTCCTGATAAATTGGTATAAAGGGTTTACTTGTGAAGTGCAAAATGCTTAATCAAACGTAAAAAGGGCTTAGAGAAATTTATCTCTAAGCCCTAAGTTTTTATAATTCTTTCTTCATCCAATAATTCCAACTCAAAATTCTCTACAATAACTCTATTAATGTATTCAAAAAAAGAAACTTAAATAGCTTTATTAGTTTATTTCCAACTTTTTCCGATGAAATATTCGCTTCATGGATTGAACCTATTATTTTTTATTAGAATTTATCGAATAAGCCAACCCTTGTTTTGGAATACTTTCATCTTTTATAAGTAAATTTTGGAATTTCCCTTAAACACCTCCTTCCTTCCTATGTGATATCCTGCTTCAATATAAAAATTAGCGTTCCTGCTTGTTCCAGAAACGCTCTCCGATTGTTTAAGTGTAGTCCTTCACATTCCTTTTTGCAAAAGGGGGAACGCTATTTCAAATAAACTTGTAATGCAACTTTATCCCCATAAGACCAAACAGTGTTTTCTATTTTAAGGTTATTACTAAATTTTTCAATCCAAACTTGTTTTGAATTTAATAATGCCGTTAGTTGAGCTGAATTAAGGTTCGTTTCTTCAATTTGTTCATTTTTCTGATAAACAAACACCACTTTTACTGAATCTTCTTCATTAGTCACAACACTCATTAGTTTCACCCCCATTTATTTTATTAGGATTAAATACGATTAACATTCGAAACATGTTTCAATCTTTCACTAACACTAAATTTCTCACTCGTGTTAATTACGATGTGAATTTCATTCAATAGACTCTATGAAATCTTTTAAACCTGGATATAATCATATAAATACACACGAGATTTCCTTGAGAAAACTCGTGTGTTTTATGATGTGGTTTGTAATGATTTCACGCCTGAAGTGAACCAGTTATAAATTGGTATCAGGAAGTTTTTTCATCAAGCTATTTCACTCAGGAATCAAGTTTGACCCTGAATTAATCCCGTCAGTTTAAAGAAGAATTCGATCAAAAAGCACTTTCACCAAGTCCGGTTGATTTGGCCTTATTTTGATCCCGTCACCTTCATGAATATTCCGATCCGTTACTTTTATAAACATTTCACCCACATACTTATTCACGTCCACTGGTTCTATAATTTAGTCTGCTTACCCTTTATTCAGTCAACCCGCTTCATTCACGTCAAAAACTCTATTAATCACGTCAACTCACATCTAATTCTGCCCAAAACTCATCTATTCCCGTCATCCACCTAACACGTTTAGTTTCTGCAATTTAAAAAGCACCATTCCTTATATTTGGAATGGTGCCCCTCCCAAAAAACGGGACAATGTACCTGTCCCCCCAACCCACTTTTATGCTACTCGTTCTTGTAAAATTCGTTCCATTTTCTCCTTTACCTCATCCGTCAAAACCACACAGCTATAAGTACCCAATCTCGACTTGATCCTCAATTCATACCGATCATTAACTTCTTTCGAATGGCCGTAAAATCTGTGGTTTACATCAATACGGACAAATGAGTAGGATTTGATTTTTTCCCAAGGGATAAACCGGCTTCCGCTAAGCACACCGTCTTCAACAAATCCAAACATATTAAACAGGTCTCGAACGTGAACCAATGGTACAAAAATCATAAGATAAAAAGACCAAACAAAGTCTTGTAATAGCCCTGCGATGAACATTGACGTCACAAATAATAGTGTTACAGAGTAAAAAATAATTCCCAATTTTTGTTTGGAGTAATGGGGTAAATCCAATGCTTTTTGCGGGCCTTTTCTAATCGCAGCCATTTCCTCATCGGTTGACGGAAATACCATCTTGTTCTTCATCTTTACCATCACCTGAATAAAATGAAAAGTATAATAGCTTAAAACAACGAGTACGAGTATATTCATAACTATTTTCATGAGAAAACCACCTTCACTTTTTCCACTTTTTCTCTGTATCCTTTGGAATCAAGAGAGCAAAGACTACATTAGCAATCACTCCACCTAAAAGCACGAACAATAAATTCATCCACTCAAATTCATCCCGCCAAAAGCTGATGATTAAAAAAGAGATGGTAAAACCTAGCAAGGTACCGACAAGCATATTCCAACGCATTTTTCACCCTCCCAAAAAGGCTTTCCTAATAAATCATACGAGTGACCCTCTCAATATGTTTCAATTAAACAGGTGATGCAGTAACCGATCCCGATCATCAAAAAATTGTTTCATAATCTGATAATGATGAGTTTCCTCAAGGCGTACCTCTTGCATCCCGTCCTCTGTAAGCTCAATGATTTTCGCTTCAGGATATGCCATCAATATCGGCGAATGAGTCGAGATTAGAAACTGAGAGCCTTGATGAACTAGTTCATGAATTCTAGCTAACATAGACAATTGCCGTAGCGGAGACAAAGCGGCTTCCGGCTCATCTAAGATGTAGATTCCTTTTCCTTGAAAACGTTCATTAAAAGCGGCGAAAAAAGATTCCCCATGAGATTGTTCATGAAGAGATTTTCCCCCAAATGAATCAATGATCTTCCCTCCTCCCTCTGGTTCTTTATCCAATTCCTCAATGTTCGTTGCTACATTATAATAGGTTTCTGAACGAAAGAAAAAGCTATCCCGCGCTCTATGTACTCCCTTTACCACTTTCAAATATTGGTCCAAATTGGAATGAGAATCATAGCTTGAAAAATTAAAATTAAACGTGCCCCCTTCAGGATTAAAGCCCATGGCAATGGCAATTCCTTCAAGCAAAGTAGATTTTCCCATACCATTTTCACCAATTATATAAGTCACATTAGGATGCAGTTTTAGATTCTTAAACTTTCTAATAACCGGGAGCGAAAGTGGAAACCTGTCAAAGGATAAAATTTGCTCCCTCTTTAATTCAACCTCGCGAATATATTGACTAACATGATTTAATCTCATCAAGGGTCCTCCTGAATACTTCGGTAAGTATAGAATAACATATTGTAAATCGTTTGAAACAAACCGTGTAGGCTGTTCGTATCTAGTATAGCGCATGCACTCGTAGTATAATCGATGCGGATAAACAAACTCTTTAAATCTATTAAGTATGAGGAGGCTTACATATTGAATGAGCAACTACAATCACCAGAACATAAATTATCGAGTAAATCAGTCAAAGTATGGTTACTCCGCGAAGCTATAGAGAATCTGATTGGATTCATTGTCTTCATCGTTCTCTTTATATTTGATTACAAGTTCACATGGGTCGATTGGGTCGGATGGGTTCTCATCGGTTTAGCTGTATTGGGTATTCTAGGCGCCATTTGGGGATTCATTAGACCTTATTTCTTATACAAACACTGGCGTTACGATATCAGTGAGGAATTTTTGCAATTAAAGCACGGAGCTCTTAAGGAAGAGCATCAGCTAGTACCGATGACAAAAATCCAGTCCGTCTCAACAAAGCAAGGGCCATTACTGCGAAAATACGACCTTTATTCATTATCCGTGCAAACCATGGGCTCCTCACACACGATTCCAGCTCTTGATCAAGAGGTCGCCACCAAACTAAGAAACACCATTGCGCAATACGCGAAAGTGGAGGAGATGGGCGAATGAGTAAAATGAAACGACATCATCCCTTTCAAATCCTCTATGATTTATGGGAACTTATTAAGAATGCATTTTTCTTTATTTTTCTATTATTTGTTCTCCAAGCTGGCTCTGAATCATGGTGGGTGAAATATGGAAGAATCGCCTTCCTAGTGGTCTTCACTATTAGTATGATTTATATTGTGCTCAAATGGCTGACACTTCAATATAGACTGACCGACACAGCCTTTGAGTTGACAGAGGGTGTGTTTAATAAGAAAAAGCAAACCGTTCCTTTTTCAAAAATCCAACATGTGAAGCGGGAAAACAAGCTAATCCATCGCATATTGGGTGTTACATCTATCACATTTGAAACTACCTCTCAGGGGGATAATAGTTCTGTAAAATTTGAGGTTATCACGCACAAAGAGGCTGAACGTTTGCAAAAAGAAGTCTTTCAGCTGAAGAATAAAGAAGCGAATGAGGAAGCAAATATAAAGCTTGAGGAAGAGGAATTTCAGCCTAACTCTGTGGAACCAGAACGAACCATTCATTTCAATCCAACCAAAAAGGAAGTATTGAAGGCTTCATTTACGTCTCTCAGTTTTTTAGCTGTCATCCCAATTGGTGCATCCTTACTCTCTAAGCTTGAGGATTCCTTTCCATTTGAGCAACAGGCTGATGGTGTTATATCTTTTCTCTTGGGGGCTTGGTGGATGATCGCAATTGCAGTCCTTTCATTGGCCCTGCTTGTGATTGGCGCTGGCATCCTCTGGACTTATTTGCGTTACGGAAAATACGAGATTGCCTCTGATGAAGGCAAAATTTATATTACAAAAGGTGTTTTAGAAGAAACGGCTTTTTCCATTACGAAGAAAAACGTGCAGGCCATCCAAGTGAATCAGTCACTGATGAAGCGAATCCTTGGGCTCGCGGAAGTAAAGCTTGTTTGTGCAGGAGGTAAAGAAGGGGATCAATCCGATGTGAACAATCTTTATCCATTTCTCCCTATAGATAGAGCCTATCAATTAATTGCTGAATTATTGCCAACCTATGAAATTTCAAATACGATGTACCGCCTACCAAGAAAAGTCTTTTGGCTACGTATACTAACGCCAAGCTGGGTTTGGATCATCGCAACCATAGGACTCTACTTTTGGAAGCCGGACATATTTGGATTATCGGAGTATTGGTGGGTACTCTCGATCCTATTACTTGTTTTGATCACGGCTTCAAGAATACTGAACTATACCCAAACACGTTTTACGATCAATAACCAGTACCTTCAGTTTAAGAGTGGAGGGTTTAGCACATCTATGTTTATCAGCAAGCGCAGCAAGTTTATTGAGGTAGCAGCTTCACGTAATATCGTACAGCAAAAGCTTGGTTTAGCCACATTAGATACTGTAAATCGGGCCAATCCTGTTTTACATACTTCTATTGATGACGTGCCAATCGATTGGGCAAATAAATTTTTCACCTGGTATAAAGGAAGACAGCAAGACATGAAAACGCATGGGTAAATAAACTACCCATGCGTTAAGCATATAAACGATTATCTATTCGTCTTTCTCACAAAATAATCCGCTAAAAATGAAAGAGGTACACCTATAGTAAATAAAAGCATAGGCATGATTCCCAATATCTTTGGTTCATTATCAATGGCTACATCGATAAAAAGAAAAATCAAACCAATAGCATTGAACAGTATGCTTATGTTCTTTATCGTATCCCATTTGTTCTTAGGTTTCACTCTAGATGGTTCCATTATCTCTCTCCTAATTTACCATTTCGCATTCGGGTCATAATGTTTTTCAATATTTCTTTCTGTAACCTTAATCCCTGGAATAATATACTTCTTATCATCAATCTTCGTCCAGTTCCCTACTAACTCCTTTTTCTCAAGATACTTGGTCATAAAATCAACCGCTGTTGCCCCCATGGTCGGCGAATAGGTCACCGAAACGAGAATTTTCGGTCGTTCATGGTTTTTTATCATTTTGTAGACGTCCTTCATCCCTGCACAGGAGAGGATTCGAACCTCGTTTTCTTTTCCAAGGTCACGGATGGCTCGAACAATCCCCATCGTCATGTCGTCATCATGGGAATACACAAATTCAGCATCATGGTGTTCCTTCAGCAATCTTTTCGTCACTTTATAGGCCTTTTCCCGGTCAAAATCGCCAAACTCACTGGCAACAAGCTCGATTCCCGGGTACTTCTCAATCATATTAATGAATCCTTTACGGCGAATGTCGGAAATGGGAGCTTGTACTCCTTTAATTTCAATGATTCTCCCGTTTACCTCACCTTTTTCCTGCTTTAAGGTATCCACTAAAACTTCGGCCGATCCTCTTCCTGTTTCCTCATTGTCTCCACCAAGATAGACCGTATATTTGCTCGTATTCAAATCCCGGTCGAGGATCAACACATCAATCCCCTTGGAATAAGCCTCTTCCACTAACGGTGTAACGGAATCATCATGGGGGAGAATGACCACCGCATCCACGTCTGCATCTAGAAATTCCCTCATGTCTCTATGCTGCTCGGAGGCATTTTTAGACGTTAAAAACAATGTATCCATATGTTCATGCTTCAATGTTTCCTTTTTCGTCGTTTCCACCAACGCCCCCATCCAGCCATGATAGGCAGTTGGCAATGAAAGTCCTAACTTAAACTGCTTCGTTCGATCAAACTGACTCACATACAATCGTAAATCCTTCGCATGACGATTTAGCCTATCCGACATCTCCTGCATCTGTTCCATCGAAGCGAGGTTTTCCTCGGATGATGCCGCTACCGTTTCCACTTCAATTGTGTTCTCCTCAGAAATTTGAATCGTCTGGTTCATCAGCTCTGACACGTTTGTAGAGTGATTAGAAATCGTGTTTGAAAGCTCATATAATGTGTTAAATTCACTGGAAATATGCTGGATAGAATCAATAATATTCAACAGTTTTTTACTCGTATCATTCGCGACAGAGGTTCCCTTGTCCGTCTCTGCCGTCAACACCTTCGTATAATCAACAGCCTGCAGAGCATTTTCATTTACTTCATGAATAATGGAGGAAATTTGATTCGCACTTTGTTCCGACTCATCTGCTAATTTTTTCACTTCATCTGCAACAACCATAAAACCTTTCCCATGATCCCCAGCTCGTGCCGCCTCGATGCTGGCATTTAAAGCAAGTAAATTGGTTTGCTTGGAAATATTCGTAATCACTTCTATGATATTATCAATCTCTGACGTTTGGCTATTTAGTTTTTCGATGAACTTTGCAAGCTTATGTACAGACTCATTAATCATGGCCATTTGGTCAATATTTTGATCAATATATCCCTTTCCATCCTCAGCTTCCTCAGAGGCATTGGACGCCACATTTGATAGATTCAATACTTTTTCACTTACCTCTGAAATCGTTTCCTGCAGGTTAACCATAGCCCCTAAGCTTTCCTTCGCCTGTTCCGTTTGACTGATAGAGCCATTGGAAATTTGACGAATCGAATCGGTCACACGGTCAGAAATATCCCGTATTTCCTTGATGACGAGAGACAATTCATCAGATGATATTGTGACCTCATCTGATAGGCCATTCGTTTTTTGGATTAGTTGATGAATACTGGAAACCATCTGATCAAACGACTGTGAGAGCTCCCCCATTTCTCCACTTTCGTCAAAGCTCAGGTTCCCGCTAGCCACTTCATTGGTAGCTTTCTCCATTTGTATCATCGGTTTCAACATCGACTTTAAGGTCATATATAAAACTATGAAAAATAAAGCGCTACCAAAAAACAATATGCCTATTAAAATCGCAAGGCTCTCCACATAGAAGGCCGATAAAACCATTGGTACGAAAATAAAGAATGATAGAATAATTGCTATATAAAATTTGGACTGCAATCCCTTCAAATCCATTTACACTCCTTTACTGGTGACCCTTTCCATCATTCTACCATGGATTTTCAACAAAAAGTTACAATAATTGAATTTTTTTCACATGTTGTGCTTGTAAATTTGTGAAGCTGAGTACGGGGAAATGTGTAATCCAGTCTACACCATATATAATCCTTGCAGTTTCAAAATTATTCACGTTTGTACAACCAGTAATCCCGTCAAAAAAATAAACCAACAAGTCTGCTCAATTAGGCTCAAATGTGTTCCCGTTAACTTTTTGAATCATCCATTCAGTTGCTTGTGGAATCACGTCAGGTTGCAGTTTATTCATGTCAGCTCCTACTATATTCCTACCAGTTTATCCCTTGATTCAGTCAACATACCACAATCAAGTCGGTTTATCCATCATTCATGTCGCAATTTCACGAATTCAGTCCCATTTCCAGTTAATCACGTCAACCAGCACACAATCAGGTAAAAAGGCTTATTTTATAAAACTTTCAAAAAACACCTGTCCTTAGAACGAATGTTCTGTTAATATTACTGCATAGGTAGGAACAAAAACCAATCTTGGCTTCCCCACAGTAAATGTTGGTATCGGTTCCTACCTATTTAACTTATGAATTCCTTCTATTCTCCACCCAATACTGTACCCCATATAAAATAAAGGCCTTATAGAAAATATAAATAAAAAACTGTAAATAACTTAAGCGATGCAGACGAATAATTTTCATTTTCTTCAGCAAAGGCATGACTGGAATAGTAAAAAGACCGTCTGCAAGGGTGTTTAACAATAGAAATTTTTTAAAGTTCCCATATGTAAATCGTAAAATCCACATCGACATCGGCATATAGGGACCCAAATCGAATGGCAGTTCATTTTTCACAAATGATTTATCCTTATCAAAGAACTCCCACCAGCCCAGTTTCTTGCCGATCATATGATTAAGGATTTCCACAACAGTTGTGACAACCCCAGCCACAGTAAACCGTTTTAAATTTCGCTTTCCAAAGAAAATCATCGTTAACCAAGGAATAAGAATGATACTTAAATTAAAAATCAGATGCCTATTAGAAATCCCACTTCTTCTCCTCATCATAAAATTCACCATAACCTTCCATGTAGACTCACCCCTTAAAATCCCCAAAAACCTAAACGCTATTCGGGACGAAGGGACAGGTTCATTGACCCACTTTTCAACAAAATTTTCATAACAAACGGAAATCCAGAAAAAATATACAAAACAAAGGAGGTGGACCAAATGGGTGAGAAAAAAAATCCTAAAAACCATAAAGTTAAAGCTTACCAGGAAATAAACGAGGAAATTACAAAAGAGGAAGAACTAAAGAAAAAGCGACCAACCCCGCAACCACAGGATTTTGAGGATATTGAATACTAAATTAGAGCTTTTCAAACGATACTTAACCCATGAAAAAACGTGCCATCACAAGTGATGTGCACGTTTTTTCGTTCAAAGTGGGTCAAGGTACCTGTCCCCCCGTCCCCTCCGCCCCTCCTTTCACGACGATTGGTCTAGTACATTTGGTTTATTTTCCCAAGTTAATACTTCCTTAATTAATTCTCAATATAGATTTAACAATTAGTTGTTAGTTTGAAACTAGATTGTCACACCAGGTTATTCCAGCAAAATAATTCTAGGAGGTTTCATTTGATGAGTACTCATAATGAGAAGAGTATCAACCGCCGAGATTTTCTAAAAGTTGGGGGGATGAGCACGGCTGCAGTTACATTAGGAGCTACGGGTCTCCTTTCCTTTGGTACTGCACAACAGGTTTTAGCAAAGCCAAGAAACTCCAAACCAAGCTTTAGTGGATATGGTCCGTTAGTCAAGGATCCAAATGGAATTTTGAATCTTCCCAGGGGATTCAAGTATCAAATGATTTCAAATGAAGGGGACAAGCTTTCGAATGGTGCTAGAATTCCTGCTAATTTTGATGGAATGGCCTCTTTTCCTGGAAAACATCATTCAACGATTCTGGTAAGAAACCATGAGTTAGGGGAAAATTCTAATCTCCCTGTAGAAGGGAAAAACCCTTATCGGAAAGATGTATGTGGAGGAACAACAGCACTTATCGTCGGTCCCAATAACAAGGTCTTGGATGAATATGTCACCTCTTCAGGTACGATTCGAAATTGTGCTGGTGGTGGAACTCCATGGGGAACTTGGTTGACATGCGAAGAAACTCTCGAATTTGGTCATGGTTATGTATTTGAAGTCGACCCACATGACCCAGAAAACAAACTTTCCAAAACACCAATCAAAGAAATGGGGGCTTTTTCTCACGAGGCATGTGATGTGGACCCGTCTACAGGAATTGTGTATTTGACAGAAGATCAGTGGGGACAAAGCTTCTTTTATCGTTATATTCCAAATGATCCTCAGCCTAAACCAGGTGCTTTACAAAAAGGTGGTAGGCTACAGGCGGCAGCTATTGAAGAAAATCCCAATGCCGACATAGATGGCTTTAATCCTGGACAAACCTTTGGCCTTGTTTGGAAGGATGTGGATCCGGAAAAAGCAAATTTAGACGCAGATGCTAAGGGATGCCTTAAATTTTTCCGATTAGAAGGATCCTACTTTAAAGGTGGAGCGTTTTGGTTTAGTGACACGGGAGCCGGTGAAAAGGGACTTGGACAAATCTATCGCTATATTCCGGCCACCAATACGTTGGAGTTATTTTATGAAGGTTCAAGTGCATCTAACATGCAAAGTCCTGATAATATTTGTATCACACCTTGGGGCGATCTTTGGTTTGTTGAAGATGGAGATGGCCAGGACCGAATTATGGGAATTACGCCTGAGGGTGGAGCATATGAGTTCGGAAAGAATGTATTAAATGGGTCTGAGCTTGCTGGGCCATGTTTTTCTACTGATGGAAATACCTTTTTCGTCAATATTCAAAATCCTGGCATAACGTTTGCCATTACAGGTCCATTTGCACGACGAAATTCAGGACGTCAACGTCACATGGCACATGCGAATCCTCCTCAGCAACTTGCTCCTAAAATGTCAGACAAGCTAATGGCATTTGCGGAGCGTGAAGGAATGTCTCAGCTGGAAGCAGCGGCTTTCCATCGTCACGGAATGCCTATTATATAAGATTTCATAGGAGGTGAAAAAAATTGTTACAAAATATTGGAATACCTGGCTTGATTCTTGTACTCGTGATTGCATTGGTCATTTTTGGCCCTTCTAAATTACCAGAAATCGGTCGTGCATTTGGGAATACGCTTAAGGAATTTAAAAAATCAACCAATGACCTGATGTCAAGTGATGAAGAAACTCAAAATAATGAACTAAATAACATTCCTTCACTAGAAAAGAAACAAAGCAAGACGGGAAGTTAAATCATTTCAGGTGTAAGCCCCCCAAGCTTACACCTTCTATTTTAATTAAACCTTGCCAGTTGCACTTTCTGAGAGTATTGAAAAGGAGTGTCTCTCATGGATCATAGAGAAATGCATGTGATAGAACATATCGAGGAATTACGGAAGCGAATCATTTTCATCCTCATTGGATTCATTTTATCTTTTTTGATTTCTTTCCTATTCATAGATCAAGTCTACCAATTTTTAATCAGAGATCTAAACGGACAATTAGCGTTATTAGGACCAGGTGATATTATTTGGGTCTATATGATGATGGCTGGAGTTGTGGCCGTAGCAACTACCATTCCCATTGCAGCTTATCAATTATGGAGGTTTGTCCAGCCTGCGCTTACAAGAGAAGAACGAAAAGTCACCTTAGCGTTTATCCCTGGATTATTTTTTCTGTTCCTTGCCGGGATTGCTTTTGGGTATTATGTCTTGTTTCCATTGGTTCTTTCTTTCGTCCAGTCCCTTGCCGGGGAACAGTTCGAAACCTTTTATACGGTGGATAAATATATTCGGTTTATGATTAACATTAGCTTACCCTTTGGCTTTTTGTTTGAAATGCCAGCTGTTGTGATGTATCTAACTAGATTAGGACTCATCAATCCAGTTAAACTAGCAAAGCTACGAAAATATTCCTATTTTATTCTCGTAGTCATTTCTGTTCTAATCACACCACCAGATTTTATCTCTGATATCCTTGTAATCATTCCATTATTCCTATTATATGAAACAAGCATCCTATTAAGCAAAATAATCTACCGAGGGACGGAGGGACAGGTTCACTGACCCATTTTCCAACTATTGTTAATAAAAATAGAGGTGGAAAGAGGAAGAACTAAAAACAGCCAACCCCAAAGCCCTATTATAAAAAAACAAAAAACGTGCGTGGATGGTGGTTACCCCCAAAAGTTAGAGTTTTTATTATGCAGCTGATTGGCTGGATTGAGTTCGGTATTCAACTGGACTCAATCCAGCCAATTTTTCTTTTGATCGTTCATGGTTGTACCAGTAAATATATTCTTCTATC
>NZ_WJNH01000015.1 GCF_009649735.1 Salinibacillus xinjiangensis | reverse complement strand
CGTCACCCCGGAGGGTTCAGTTAGCTTCCCGCGCTCGACTTGCATGTATTAGGCACGCCGCCAGCGTTCGTCCTGAGCCAAGATCAAACTCTCCAAAAAGTGACGCACAGGATGTGCTAACTTCTGCGTTGGTCACACTAGGTAATACTTCGTAGCATTACTACACAGAAACAGCATTGCTGTTTCGAGGACGTGACCGAACTTAGCAGAAGCTCTTTTGAAAAGCTTCCAAAAAGCTCATAATTAAATCAAATTGCTATTAAAATAGCGAATTGACGTACTGGTTGGTTTGTTCAGTTTTCAAGGTTCAAATGATGTCGTCTCTTAAAACAGCGACTTTATTAATATAACAAACAGCAAACGAAATGTCAACAATTTATTTTATTAATTTGCTGTCGTTCCTGACGACGAAAATAAATTTATCATGATTACAGGTTAATGTCAATATGTTTTTAGGAATTTTTATCAGTCCACACAAACGTTTTACAAACCTATATTCTACATCCAATGTTTTATCAACTATTCTATTCTACACCTCTTCTCAGCCTAAATGTTGAGAAAAATACTTAGACGGTAGATACTTTAAACACTCAGATTGATCGGCAAAGCGCTTAAAAAGACGAAACAAGATCTGATACCGCTCTCTCATCGCTCTTTTTACAACATGATCAATGTTTCTACTTTTTAAATCGAGAATCAACTCTTCCATCTCACGTTTCAACAAATACTCAAATTCCTTCTTTTCTATTTCACTAATCATTAAACCATACATAAATCATTCTCCTTTTTGAAAAGTGGCATGGCCTTGATGCATTTAAAGTGTAAAGAGATAAATTGAATTAATTTCCTTAATCATTTTAACCAGTTTAGGGTAATTTATGAGAGGCTCCGTTACATAACTGTGTACATGCTTTCATATACTCAAACTAGGTATGATTCACTTTCAGGAGGGACAAACGTTGAAGCATTTCCAAGTTGTGAAGTTGAATAACCGTAAGCAATGGCTGATTATTTTATTCATGGCGTTTTTTGCAGCCTTCTATTTATTTGCAGAAACGACAAGTTCTTTTTCTGTTTTTAACAAGAACGAAACAGAAACACAGGCTTTAATTAAAAGCGGCGAAAAGAATTCGAAACAAATAGCGCTAACCTTTAATATTAGCTGGGGACAAGAAAAGGTGTACAAGGTTTTAGACGTATTAAAAAAGGAAAACATTCATGCTACATTCTTCGTAAGTGGTGAGTGGGCTGAACGACACCCTGAAATTTTGAATAAAATCGCTGAAGATAATCATGAAATCGGGATGTTAGGTTATCGGTATAAAAGCTATGTCAAACAGGATATCGAGGAAGTGAGAAAGGATTTATTGCAGGCGAAAGAGGTTTTTCGAAAGCTAGGTTATGAAGACCTCACATTAGTAAGACCACCAAGCGGACATTTTAATGAAGAGGTATTGGATACAGTCAAGAAGCTAGGCTTTTCAACCATTTATTGGAGCATTAATCCAAACGATTGGAAAAATCCCGGTTCTAAGGAAATTGTAAATACCGTGTTAGATGATGCCTCCAGTGGTGATATTATCCTTCTTCACGCATCTGATATTATCAAACATACGGAGACAGCCCTTAAGGACATTATACCGGCCATTAAAAAGAAAAAATTATCATTTGTCACTGTTTCAGAGTTGATTTCAAATAGTTCCTCTGAAAGTAAACCTCTTAATTAAATCAAAACAACAAGTAGGAATACTGCATCCTACTTGTTGTTTTTAACATCCTTAGTATTCTGTTTATCAGGGGATGGGTTGATACGATGAAGCAGTAATAGCTGATATGTATTACACGCTAAAAGCGGTACAATCATGAGCATCATCCAATCAGGGTCATTGGTTCTTAGGACTGGTACCCATTCAATAACCGTCACAACAACCATAAAAAACAGCGCTGGTAAAAACGCGGTACGTTTTGTCTCTTTAGCTTTCACATAGGCAACAGCTAGTCCAAAGCCAAGTATGACGAGCGCCGTAACCACATAAGGTATGATTGAAGACCCATCAGGTGCATTTTTATAAGGAAAATAAACGAGGTCAAAAAGTACAAATACAATTAAAATAAACTGAACTGGCCCCCAATAACCTCTAAAAATACTAAGACCAAATTGATTGATAAAGAGATAGGCAAAAAAACCAGTTTGACTGACGATACTGAAAATAAACCCAATACCCATAAACCATAACAAAGCACCAAAAATTTCCCATATATTTAACGGATCTAAAAACATACTATACGAGTCCGTTTTGACAAAAAAGCTGGTCAAAATGGTGGCAATGGCTCCTAGTAGTAACGTTCTTATAAATAAACGAACCCATTTCCGACTTGTCACACTGTATCCTCCTACAATGACGTATTCTTGATTCCTTTCGTATTTTAACATGTTTTCACTGATATTTCCTCTTTTAACTGCGTATAAATTCAAGCGTTCATTATATCCTAACAAATAGGATGTCGTTTGAAGGAGAGATCCAATATGATAAAGAAAACGCGCCGATTGGCAGATCAGATATGCGAGGGTAGAGGTGTAGTCGCACTTATACTATCTAACGCCCAGCTATTTCATTCTGATCGTATAAAGAAATGGTGTGTTAGTCTAGCCGCTTTAGTCCTTTTATCCGCATGTGGCGGTGGACAGCAAGGCAGTGGTCAAAGCGATGCCGAGTATGAAACAACCAAAAAAATGGTTGTTGATATCATAAAAACAGATGAGGGCAAAAAAGCTCTGACAGAGGTTTTATCAGATGAAAAAATGAAGCAGCAGCTGGTCATGGAATCTTCTATGGTGAAAGATGCCATCAACAGCACATTAACTTCTGATAAAGGGAAGGAATTTTGGAGCAAGCTTTTTGAGGATCCTAAGTTTGTCGAAAGCTACACAAAAGCTGTTGAGGATTCACAAAAAAAGCTTATGAAAGGATTAATGAAGGATTCTGAGTATCAAAAATCCATGATGGAATTATTCCAAAATCCAGAAATGACCCAAGCAATGGTCGATGCATTAAAAAGTCAACAATTTCGTGAGCATTTAGAGAAAACGATTCAAGAGACTCTCGAAAGCCCTGTGTTTAAGGCCAAAATGAGTGAAATCTTAATAAAAGCCGCCGAAGAGTTGCAAAAAGGACAAGGTGGTCAACAACAAGGGCAATCTGGTCAGGATAGTCAAGGAGGTGCATCTGGCGGCGGCTCTGGCGGTGGTTCAGGAGGTTCCTGATGATTTTTATTTTAATCTATATACTGCAGGAAATTTTTTAGGAAACCAATAAAGTACAAAAACAAAAACCCTTGTTAGACAGTCCATCCTGTCCAACAAGGGTTTTTCTCTTTAGTCACCATATTTGGTTAGCACTTTGTCGGCAATTTTTAGAAAGACATTGCCGATCGGATGATCCTTCTGGTATACACCAGGTGCAAAGTCATCCTTTTCATCATAAGGCTGTTGTAATGGGAGACGGCCTAATACTTCTGTATCTAACACTTCTGCAAGCTTGTCCCCACCACCTTGGCCAAATACATATTCTTTTTGACCAGTGAGCGTGCTTTCAAAGTATGCCATATTTTCAACCACACCTAGGATTTCGTGTTCTGTTTTTAGCGCCATTTGGCCAGCACGTGCAGCAACGAAAGCGGCTGTTGGATGTGGTGTGGTTACAATCAATTCTTTAGATGACGGCAGCATGGAATGAACATCTAATGCCATGTCACCAGTTCCTGGAGGAAGGTCTAATAATAGGTAGTCTAAATCGCCCCACTCTACTTCCTTAAAGAAGCTTGTGAGCATTTTTCCTAGCATAGGACCTCTCCAAATAATTGGCGAGTTATCCTCTACGAAAAAGCCCATGGATACGACTTTGACCCCAAAACGTTCGACAGGGATAATTTTCTCACCACGGACCTGTGGGCGGTTTTCAATTCCCATCATATCTGGAACACTAAAGCCGTAGATATCCGCGTCAACAATCCCAACCTTTTTACCAAGACGAGCTAAAGCAACAGCTAAGTTAACGGTAACTGTTGATTTACCGACTCCGCCTTTACCACTGGCAACAGCGATGAAGTTAGTATCAGCGCTTCCACCGAGTAGATCTGCTTCTTTGCTCTTTTTCGCCTCTCCTTCATACTTGCCCATGACTTCATCAGGAAGCTTAGAGAAACGCAAGCCAACTGTAGCAGCCCCTTCTTTTTTTAATGCGTTTACAATCTCTTGTTGAAGCTGCATTTGCTCTGCTGAATTAGGATTCCCAATCGCAAGCTTAACACTTACATGATTCTTTTCCTCTTTAATGGTAATCTCTTGGATAGCACCCGTTTCCTCAAATGATCTATGTAAATACGGATCCTGAAATGAGTTTAAAATTTCGGTTACTTGTTCTTTTGATAACATCTTAGTCACCGTCCCTTGCAAGTATATTTACCAAAGCTAGTATAACATATATTGTGGTGATACTCAGTGATTTGCATCTCATCTAGCGTAAAAATTATGATTCTTCAGGATACTCTTCCTCAGTTATATAACGTAAAATCCCCTCATAAATAGAACCTGCCATTTTTAATTGATAGTCAGTCGTCTTTAATAAGTCACGTTCATGTGGATTGGATAGAAATCCGATTTCGACTAAGGCACCAGGACTTTTCGCATGCTTTAAAATATAAACGTTCTTGATGGCCTGCGCTTTTCTAGTCGTATTATCTAAGTTTCGCCTAATTTCACTTTGAATAAACTTGGCTAAATGCTCACTTTTACCGACAGCCGGATAGTAAAAGGTTTGTGCTCCAGACCACTTTGAAGATGGAATGGCATTTAGATGGATACTCAAAAATAAATCTGGTTCTTTATCTTGAATAAATTGTACTCGTTTTCGAATATCCTCGACCTTCCGCTTGGAAAGTCCTTTCGTTCCTTCCGCAGCTAAATCCCGGTCGTCCTCCCTTGTCAGATAAACGAGCGCACCTGCTTCCTGCAAGTAATCTCTTAATTTCTCAACTGTGCTGAGGGCAATGTCCTTTTCCAACGTTTCATCTGATCCAACAGCTCCTCCGTCAACACCACCGTGCCCTGGGTCTAGCACAATAACCTTTCCTGATAAAGGTAGTGACCAAGATTCCCAGGCTTCTTTTGTTGTAACTGGATATTGTAATAAAAAAATAAGAACAGCTAGTCCAATAAGCCATAATACGCTAAATCCAAGTTTCCTTTTCATACACTTTCCTCCCCGTAATCCCGCTCGTTAAACTATATGGGACAAGGTATGGAAATATGCAGATAAACAACCTTTTACGTCCAACCAAATGGAAAAATCCCTGGCTTTTTACATAAACCAGGGATGGAGATTGTTATTGCCCTTATAGATCTTCTCTTAACCTCGAATTTTTCCCATTTGCTGAGGACTCAAGAACACTAGCCCTTTCTCGTTCACGCCGTTTTCCAACTACCCTTCCAACTTGCCACCCAATGCCCGCGTTTGCTATACCCATAAGTAAGAATAATAAGTAATCTCCAATTGGATCAGGAAGAAGGAGATCAACGACCAACCAACCACCAGCTGTCGCTCCCCCAATAAGTGCACCTATTAATGACTTTAAGTACCAGCTCATTCTCCATGCACCACCTCTAATGATGTTTAGACCCTTAACTTAATACTATGTAAGCGGAATTGCCGAAATAACTAGAATTTTGACTAATGGTTGTCCAAACAAGGGAGTTCTTTCTGAAATATGCCATCGTGACAATTTGCTTTTATAAATGCAAAAAAGACCCTTCCCACATAAAGTAGAAAGAGTCTTTGAACAGTATATATTAACGTTTTGAGAACTGTGGTGCACGACGAGCGCCTTTAAGACCGTATTTCTTACGTTCTTTAGCACGAGCATCACGAGTTAGAAGACCTGCACGCTTAAGAGGTGTGCGGTATTCTGGGTCTGCTTCAAGCAATGCACGAGCAATACCTAGACGGATTGCACCTGCTTGACCAGTAAAACCTCCACCATCTACATTAGCAAGTACATCATAGCTGCCTTGCGTTTCTGTAATTTCTAATGGTTGGTTTAAAATAAGACGTAATGTCTCATGTGGAAAATATTCTTCTGCATCGCGTTTATTCACAACTACTTTACCAGTTCCAGGAACGAGACGTACACGTGCAACAGAACTTTTACGACGTCCTGTACCGTAGTATTGTACTTCAGCCACTTTAGTTAACCTCCTTAAAATTACCCACGAAGTTCGTAAACTTCTGGTTTTTGTGCTTGGTGAGTATGCTCTGGACCTTCAAATACATGAAGCTTTTTAACCATTTTACGACCAAGTTTATTTTTCGGTAGCATACCTGCTACAGTAATTTCGATCATTCTTTCTGAATAGTTTGTACGCATTTCGTTAGCAGAACGCGCCTTTAGTCCACCAGGATGGTTGGAATGACGGTAATACATTTTATCAGAAAGTTTGTTACCAGTTAGATTTACTTTATTAGCGTTAACGATGATTACGTGATCACCAGTATCGACATGCGGTGTATATGTTGGTTTATGTTTTCCACGAAGGATAGAAGCAACTTCACTAGCCAAACGACCTAGTGTTTGTCCTTCTGCATCAACAACATACCACTTGCGATCAACTTCTTTATCTTTCGCCATGAAAGTTGTACGCATGTTGGTTTCCCTCCTATTAATTCATCAGTCATTTTTAATATCAGTTATGCTTATCTCAACACGAATAGTTCCGGGGCTAATCGTGGTTTTGAAATAAAATGCCATAGATTATATTATAATAGCTGAAGTAGTAATGTCAAGGTAAATTAATCATTGCAGGCAAAAAATACGTATCAATGAAACATAATCTAGCTTTTCATTTCAGCAGACAAAACCGTATGCTTTAAGAGCATGGAAATGGTAACAGGTCCTACTCCACCTGGCACAGGCGTTATGGCTGAGGCCTTTGTTACACAAGAATCGTAATCGACATCGCCAATATTTCCTTTATTGTAGCCTGCATCTAAAATGACTGCACCTTCTTTTACCCAATCACCCTTAACAAATTTTGGCATACCCACAGCAGCTACGATCACATCTGCTTGTTGAACGATTTGGGGCAGATTTTCGGTTTTCGAATGACAAACGGTAACCGTTGCATTTCGATTTAAAAGCATCATGGAGACTGGCTTTCCTAAAATAGGACTTCTCCCAATAACCACTGCATGCTTCCCTTCTACTTCAAGGTTATAAAAATTAATGATTTCCATTATAGCAGCAGGAGTACAGCTAGGAAAACGTCCAAAGTGAAAAGCAGTTTGCCCGAATCCTTCAGTTGTTACTCCATCTACATCCTTCTCGATGGAAATGGTATCAAAGGCTAATCGTTCATCGATATGACGTGGTACCGGATGTTGGAGTAAAATCCCATGTACACTTTCATCTTCATTTAATGCTATTATTTGATCAAGGAGCTGGTCTGTGGTTGTCTCCTCAGGCAAATGAATTTGCATGGAACGAATTCCTAAGCGCCCACAAGCATTCCCCTTCATTTTGACATAGGTTTCCGAGGAAGGGTCATTTCCCACTAAAATTGTGGCCAGACATGGGGTAATGTCTTGCTCCTTTAATGCTTCTACTCTATGCTTTAATGAATCCTTTACTTCCTTAGCTACGTGCTTACCGTCTAGTATTATTTGCTTTTCCATTTTAGATCCTCCTAATATGAAAATGAAATAGTAAGAGACTAAAAAGTCCCCGCCCAGACGACCGGCATATTAGCCACGCAGCTCCCCCATGGTCAATCCCATTGCGTCGTCAGTTACTGCGTTTGAATTTTATTGGTTATAAACGAAAGCTTTCGAACCTATATCTTTGCGATAGAATACATCCTGAGATGCTATCTTATCCATTTCCTCATAAACCTTTTGCTGTGCACTATGAAGGGAATCTCCTAAATGGGCCAATAGCAAGACTCTTCCCCCACTCGTTACAAAACTATTATCAACCTTTTGTGTCCCAGCATGAAAGATTAATGTATCTTCATGAATCAGCTCTAGACCTTTTAGGCGCTTACCCTTTTCATACAAATTAGGATAACCCTTAGAGGCCAAGACCACCCCAACTGCGGCTTGAGAAGACCAGCTTAACTGAACCTCTTCTTTGTTTAGAATCGAAACGAGTACATCGATGAGATCACTTTCTAGGCGTGGCAAAATGACCTGTGCCTCAGGGTCTCCAAACCTGGCATTAAATTCAATGACTTTAGGTCCATCTTCGGTTGCAATTAATCCCCCATACAAAACACCTGTAAATGGCGTATTCTCATTAACCAACGCTTGTGCGGTTGGTTTTATGATTTGCTCAAAGGCTTCCCTTTCCACTTCTGTAGAAATTTGTGGTACAGGAGAATAGGCACCCATTCCACCTGTATTCGGGCCTTCGTCACCCTCATAGGCTCGCTTATGGTCTTGGGACAGGACCATCGGATAAACATGAATTCCATTAACAAAAGCCATTAAAGAGAATTCTTCACCCTCTAAATATTCCTCCACGACCACCTTTCGACTTGCCTTGCCAAATTGTCCTTCATTCATCATTTGATCTAAAGCACTTAGAGCTTCATCCAGTGACATGGCAACGGTAACGCCTTTACCCGCTGCCAGCCCATCTGCTTTAATAACAATAGGTGCACCCTGACTTTGTACATAGGTTTTGGCTTTTTCAAAGTCTGCAAAGGTTTCTGACTTTGCCGTTGGAATTTGGTACTTATTCATCAGATATTTCGCATGAGATTTACTTCCTTCAATAAGGGCAGCAGCCTTAGTTGGACCAAATACGGTTAAGCCTGCTTCCTGGAAGCGATCGACAATCCCATCAAGAAGAGGTGCCTCAGGACCAACAAAGGTGAGATCAATTTGAATTGCTTTTGCAAAGGCAATTAACTCATCATGGTTAGACTCCTCTATCGAAACACATTCCGCAACATCTGTCATCCCGTCGTTCCCTGGGGCAACAAACACCTTCTCTACTTGTTTACTCTGGGAAAGCTTCCAGGCTACGACATGCTCTCGGCCACCTTTTCCAATTACAAGAACCTTCATCCTACGCACCTCTTTTATTCTTAGTGATTGACTATTTTCATCCTAATAGCCTTAATGTTTGAAATGCCGTACGCCGGTAAATACCATCGTAATGCCATATTCATCGCATTTTTTAATGGAGTCCTCATCACGAATGGAGCCTCCAGGTTGGATAATTGCTGTAATGCCCGCTTTTGCTGCTGCTTCAACCGTATCATCCATCGGAAAAAAGGCATCAGATGCTAGGCTAGAGCCCTGAGCTTTTTCACCCGCCTGTTCAATTGCAATTTCAGCTGCACCCACACGATTCATCTGACCAGCACCAACTCCAATTGTCATTTGGTCTTTCGCTAGTAAAATGGCATTGGATTTTACGTGCTTGACCACTTGCCACGCTAGTTTTAAATCCTTCCATTCCTTCTCTGTTGGCTCTCTTTTAGTTGGAATCGAAATCGTTGCATCATCAAAGGAATAGGTATCCTCATCCTGTACCAATAGTCCACCATGTACAGATGTAAGCTGTTTCTTCGTCTCCTGTTCATCTGTTTGGTCAATGGTTAAGAGACGTAGGTTTTTCTTGCTTGTTAAAACATCTAAAGCCGCTTGTGTAAAGGATGGAGCTATAATGATTTCCAAAAAGATTTCCTTCATTTTAAGTGCTGTTGCTTCATCGATTTCGCGGTTAGTAGCAACAATTCCACCAAAGATAGACTTCGAATCCGCCTCATACGTCCGATCATATGCCTCTTCAATGTCTTCACCTACTCCAACCCCACATGGATTCATATGTTTTACCGCTACCACTGCTGGTTTATCAAATTCCTTTACAATCGATAAGGCGGCATCTGCATCGTGAATATTGTTATAGGATAGTTCTTTTCCATTTAACTGTTTGGCGGCTGCAATGGAGGCCTTTACAGGTAATGATTCCTGATAGAATGTTGCTTTTTGATGCGGATTTTCCCCATAACGTAAATTTTGTTTCTTTTCATAAGTAACCGTGAAAACCTCTGGCGACTCCTCTTGAACCTGTTCACTTAAGTACTGAGCAATTAGTGCATCATAATGGGCAGTATGTCTAAATACTTTTGCAGCTAATTGCCTTTTAAGGCTCTCTGAAACATCCCCATTAGTCTGAATTTCATTGACTACCTTTTCGTAATCCTCGGGATCAACAACGACAGTAACGTCATTATGATTTTTGGCAGCTGAACGTAGCATAGTAGGCCCACCAATATCAATGTTCTCAATGGCATCCTCAAAGGTTACATCTGGTTTAGAAATGGTTTCCTTAAACGGATAAAGATTCACCACCACAAAGTCAATGGTTCCAATATTTAAGTCCTTTAACTGCTCTTGATGCTTTTCATCATCACGAACAGCGAGTAGTCCAGCGTGAACATGGGGATGTAAAGTTTTGACACGTCCATCAAGTATTTCAGGAAAGCCTGTTACCTCTGAAATACCTACAACATCAATTCCTTCTTCTTTTAGTAGCTTTTGTGTTCCTCCGGTTGAAACAATTTCAATTCCTTGTTCCTGAAGGGCTTTGGCAAACTCACTGATTCCTTCCTTATTAGACACACTAATTAGAGCTCTTCTCTTGGTCATTTTTTGATCGTCTCCTTCCCGATGGTTAAGCATAAATCTTGAATCACTTCTGGATATAATTGATGCTCAATCTGATGAATTTTCTGTTGTAACGTCTCTTTTGTGTCCTTGTTATGTACATAGATAGGTTCCTGCGCAATAATGGGACCTGTGTCCATCCCCTCATCAATAAAATGAACAGTCACACCTGTTACCTTTACCTGCTTGGCAAGTGCCTGGCCTACTGCATCCTTTCCAGGGAATGCAGGCAAAAGGGAGGGATGGATATTGATGATTTTCCCTTCATATTCCGTTAAGAGAGTCGGGCCAATCAACCTCATATAACCTGCTAATGCAATAAACCCAACTTGTTTTTCCTTCAAGTGCTGCACAATCTCCCTCTCAAAAACCTGCTTGTTCGGATATTGCTTTGGTTGAAAGACGAAGGAATCGATACCAGCCTTTTTTGCACGGTCGATAGCCTTTGCCTGAGGACGGTCACAAACTAAAAGAACGACTTCATATGCTGAATGGCCTGAGTCCACAATCGACTGAAAATTACTACCTGAACCAGAGGCGAAAACAGCAATTTTGATCTTGTTATTCAAAATGAACCCCACTCTCATCCGAAATTTTTCCTATGACGTATGCTTTCTCCCCTTCACTAGAGAGTTGGGCTATCACATCATCAGCGATTGAGGGCTTAACACATAGCACCATGCCAATGCCCATATTAAACACATGAAACATTTCTTTTTGTGATAGCTGGCCATTTTTCATGATGAAATCAAAAATAGCCGGACGCTTCCAGGCTGAAAGGTTAATGTGAGCCCCTAATCCAGCTGGTAGCATGCGAGGGATATTTTCATGAAATCCGCCTCCAGTTATATGAGCGATTCCCTCTATTTTAAATCGTTTTACTAGATTTAGCACCGATTTTACATAAATTCGCGTTGGTGTTAGTAAAGCCTCGCCAACTGTCTTCCCTAGGTCAGAGCTTTGATCTTCTAAGTTTATTCGATTTTCTTCTAGAATTTTTCTAATTAAGGAAAATCCGTTGCTATGAACTCCATTTGAAGATAATCCAATCAACAGATCCCCTTTTTCTATTGCATCCCCGGTGATGATATTGGATTTTTCTACTGCACCTACAGCAAACCCAGCAATGTCGTATTCATCCACATCATACATACCTGGCATTTCTGCTGTTTCACCACCGATAAGAGCACATCCAGCTTGCACACAGCCATCTGCTACACCTTTGACAATTTCTTCTATCTTTTGGGGTGCTGCATTCCCTAAAGCAAGATAATCTAAAAAGTATAGTGGAGCAGCTCCTTGAGCGACAATATCATTGACACACATCCCTACTACATCGATGCCAATTGTATCGTGCTTCTTCATTTGAAAGGCTAGCTTTAGCTTTGTTCCCACGCCATCTGTCCCGGATACTAAAACGGGCTCCTTCATATTAATCGAGGAAAGGTCGAACATCCCCCCAAAGCCACCTAGACCGCCTAATACTTCAGGACGATTGGTTTTTTGGATGTGTTTTTTCATTCTCCGTACTGACTCGTAACCCGCTTCTACATCGACTCCTGCTTGTTTATAGGCATTCACCATAAATAAGGCTCTCCTTTATCAATTGTTTCTTCAAACGATCACAGCGCCTTATGATTTGGCGCTGACTAGGTTTTCTTTATCATGTGGCCTGATGGTATTGTCATGGATTTCGGTTGGATAGTTGCCTGTAAAGCATGCGAGACATTGTCCGCAGTTTTTCATAGTAGATGATCGTCCAATCGCTTCTAGCATTCCATCAATGGATAAATAGGATAGGCTATCTGCTCCGATTAATTGACGAATCTCCTCAACGCTGTTAGATGAAGCTATCAATTCTCCTGATGATGATGTATCAATACCGTAATAGCACGGATTTGTAATGGGAGGAGAACTGATTCTAACGTGGACTTCCGTTGCCCCAGCATCTCTTAGCATTTGAACGATTTTACGTGATGTCGTACCTCTTACAATCGAGTCATCCACCATCACAACACGCTTTCCTTCTACAATTTTGCGAACAGGGGAAAGCTTCATTTGAACCCCTTTTTCCCGAAGCTCCTGAGATGGTTTTATAAAGGTCCTGCCCACATAGCGGTTTTTGATGAGTCCTAATTCATATGGGAGTTGTGCTGTTTCTGCAAATCCAATCGCTGCCGAGATACTAGAATCAGGTACCCCTGTAACCACATCAGCATCAACGAATGCTTCCTTTGCCAATTGTTTACCAAGCATTTTCCGGGTGGAATGAATGTTGAACCCATCCACATTGCTATCGGGTCTCGCAAAATACACATATTCCATTGAACAGATGGCACGCTCGTTTTGTTTTGCAAAAAACTCTGAGCGTAAACCATCCTGATCAATGATAATCATTTCCCCAGGTTTTACTTCACGAACATATTCGGCTCCAATCACATCAAAAGCACACGTTTCAGAGGCTACCACCCATGATCCATCAATTTTCCCAATGGAAAGAGGCCGCATTCCAAGCGGATCTAAAACCGCAATCAATTGGTGCTCAGACATAATTACAAAAGCATAGGCGCCCTCTAAGTAAGGTAAGGACTGCTTAATTTGATCCTCAAACGGGAGGTAATTATGCTTCCGAATGAGATGGGCTAGCACCTCTGTATCTGAGGTTGTTTGAAAAATACTCCCATCCCTCTCCAGTTGTTCACGCAATACCATGGCATTGGTTAGATTGCCGTTATGAGCCAATGCCAACGACTCAGATTGCGTTTGGAAGAATAGTGGTTGCACATTGACATATCCTCCCCCACCTGCAGTGGAATACCGTACATGACCAATAGCGGCGTGACCCGTTAATTTTTCCAAAGTATCCTCTTGGAAAACCTCCGTGACTAACCCTTCCCCTTTGGTTTGCTTCATTCCTACTTGATCCGAAACGACAATCCCTGCTCCTTCTTGGCCACGATGCTGAAGACTATGTAACCCGTAATAGGCTAATTGAGCCGCATCACGATGACCATAGACCCCAAATACGCCGCATTCTTCATTTAATCCTCTCATTTCAGCAAGCATGGAATGGCTCCTTTCCAGGCAGTTCGTAATTCCTTCACACCTGCATGAATCACAGTATTTTCCTCTCTGTCACTAACTATCATCTCTTCAGTGCTCGTTACCTCTCCAATCAGCTCAGCATCCGCTACAATTCGCTCAAACTCTTCCTTCTTATCAGGTTTAACTGTAACTAGAAAGCGAGACTGGGTTTCACTAAACAATTCCGTAACAGCATCACTTTCAATGCTCACGTTCACCCCTAGTGCTTCTGCATCCATCAAGCATTCAGCTAAGGCAACAGCCAATCCCCCTTCTGAAAGGTCATGAGCAGAAGAAACGAGCTGAGATTGGATAGCCTGAAGTAATCCCTTTTGGCGCTTCATCTCTACGTCTAAATCAATTGCAGGTGCTTTCCCTTTATATTCGCCATCTAATAAATTTTGTAGCTCACTACCACCAAACTCAGGCTTCGATTCCCCAATCACATAAACCAAGTCACCAGCCTGTTTAAAGGATTGTGTGGTCACATGAGCTAAATCGTGGACCAGTCCGACCATTCCGACGACAGGAGTTGGAAAGACAGCCTTTCCTTTGGTTTCGTTATATAAGGAAACATTTCCACCAATGACAGGTGTACTAAGCACAGAACACGCTTCGCTCATTCCATCCGTTGCTTTTTCCAATTGCCAAAATACTTCTGGTTTTTCCGGGTTTCCAAAATTAATGCCGTCTGTAATAGCTAATGGCTCTGCCCCGGAACAAACAATGTTTCGAGCTGCCTCTGCGACTGCAATCTTTCCACCCTCTTCAGGATCTAGATAAAGGTAGCGTGAATTACAATCTGTGGTCATGGCTAGAGCTTTATTCGTTCCTCGAATTCGTAACACCGCAGCATCAGACCCCGGAGCCACCACTGTGTTGGTTCTCACCATGTAGTCATACTGATCAAACACCCACTCTTTACTCGCAATCGTCGGCTGTTTTAGAATATTGAGTAAGGTTTCCTTGTAGTTTGTAACCTCGGGTAATGGCAGCTCCATATTTTGCATGTTGCGGTACATTTCCGGTTCCTTAGAAGGCAAATGATAGACAGGTGCATCCTCTGCTAATGCGTCCACAGGAACATCAGCCACAAGCTCTCCTTTATGATAAAGACGAAACCGTTGATCATCTGTAACCGTACCTACTGACTTCGCTTCCAAGTCGTATTTTTTAAACAAATCGATAATTTCTTGTTCTCTGCCTTTCTGAATAACGACTAACATTCGTTCTTGGGACTCAGAAAGCATCATTTCATATGGGGTCATATTCAGCTCTCGCTGTGGGACTTCATCTAAATTTAATTCAATTCCCGTTCCAGCCTTACTCGCCATTTCACTAGCTGACGAGGTTAACCCAGCAGCTCCCATATCCTGAATCCCAACAAGGGCATCGGATTGAATGAGCTCCAAACATGCCTCAAGCAGAAGCTTTTCCATAAAAGGATCCCCTACCTGCACAGCAGGACGGTCTTCTGCCGATTCTTCGGTTAACTCATCTGAAGCGAAAGTTGCACCATGAATGCCATCGGAACCTGTAGCTGCCCCGACGTACATGACGGTATTCCCAATTCCTTTTGCTTGCCCTTTTTGAATATCCTCGTGATTGATTAATCCTACACACATGGCATTTACAAGTGGATTCCCTTGATAGCAATCATCAAATTGGATTTCGCCTCCAACCGTCGGGATGCCAATACAATTTCCATATCCCGCTATGCCAGCCACTACTTCTTCAAACAAATACTTGCCTCTTGGCGTATTAAGGTTGCCAAATCGAAGAGAGTTTAATAACGCAATTGGCCGTGCTCCCATAGAGAAAACATCTCGAATAATTCCACCTACGCCAGTTGCTGCCCCTTGATATGGTTCAATGGCTGAAGGATGGTTATGGCTTTCAATTTTGAACACAACCGCTTGCTCGTCATCGATATCTACTATCCCCGCTCCTTCACCAGGTCCTTGTATGACTCGTTTCCCCTCCGTTGGGAATTTCTTCAAAACTGGCTTTGACGTTTTATAGCTACAGTGCTCCGACCACATAACCGAAAAAAGACCAAGCTCTGTATAGTTCGGTGTTCTCCCTAAAATTTCTTCAACTTTTAGAAATTCTTGTTCACTTAATCCCATTTGCAGGTATAGCTGTTGGTCCTTAATATCCGATGTATTTGGCTCAAGAAGTAATGACATGTTTTTCCCTCCAGTGCTTTAAAATCGATTGAAATAAACGAAGTCCATCCTCACTACCTAGCAAATTACTTACAGCTCGTTCCGGGTGTGGCATCATACCAAGGACATTTCCTTGTTTATTGATAACGCCAGCAATATCGTCCTTTGAGCCATTTGGGTTGTCGCCGACATAACGAAAAACAATTTGGTTATGTTGCTTCATGGCTTGCAAGGTTTGTTCATCGCAGTCATAGTTTCCCTCTCCGTGAGCAATAGGAATTGTAATCTGTTCTCCTACCTCATACAGAGATGTAAACATGGTGTGATTGGTTTCGACTCGTAGTTTGGTAGGACGGCACATGAATTTTAAATCACGATTTTGTTTCATGGCTCCAGGTAGTAATCCTGTTTCTAGTAATATTTGAAATCCATTACAAACACCAAGTACAGGTTTACCCGATTGGGCAGCCTCCTTGACCGCTGTCATAATAGGGGCAAACCGAGCAATCGCTCCCGACCGTAAGTAATCCCCATGGGAGAATCCACCTGGAAGTAGAACACCGTCAAAGGCAGATAAATCCGTATCTGTATGCGAAACATAGGAAACCTCTTCCCCTAATTCATCTTGAATCGCATGGTACATATCGATATCACAATTGGAACCTGGAAAAACGATGACCGCAAACTTCATTGCCCGACGACCTCCTCAATTTCATAGCTGTACTCTTCCATCACAGGGTTGGCTAACAGTCGCTTACACATATCCTCTATTTGAGCCTCCACATTTTCTGTATGGTCAACGGTTAATTCCATATATTTTCCGATTCTCACCTCTTCAACCAGTTGAAAGTCCATACTGTGCAAGGCACCCTTAACAGCCTTCCCTTGAGGATCTAAAACTCCTTGCTTGAGCGTGACATAAACCTTTACTTTAAACATGATGTACCCCCTTTAATCGCGTTAAGATTTCTTCGTATGCATCGGTTAAACTTCCGATATCTCTTCTAAACACATCTTTATCAAGCTTCTGTTCTGTAGCCTTATCCCATAAACGACAGGTATCTGGAGAAATTTCATCAGCTAAAATCAATTTACCTAGGTGGTTTAATCCAAACTCTAGCTTGAAATCCACCAGCTTTACTTCACACTGGTCAAAAGAGGCTATTAAAATATCATTGATTTTATAAGCCAATTGTTTGATCTCTTCCAGTTGTCTAGGCGTAGCCAATTGCAAGACGTCAATATGATCTTCATTAATAAGCGGGTCATCTAATTCATCGTCCTTATAATAAAATTCAATGATAGCTTTCGGCAGGATTGTTCCCTCTTCTTTACCAATCCGTTTGGATAGACTACCCGCCACAATGTTTCGTACGACCACCTCTATTGGAATGATTGTCGTTTCTGCGACCAATTGCTCTGTAGCCGAAATCTGAGTAACAAAGTGGTTTGGAACCTCATTTTCGTGCAATTTTTGAAAAAGAAGAGAGGATATTTCATTGTTGTAACGGCCTTTCCCATCGATGGTTGCTTTTTTAGCAGCGTTAAAGGCTGTCGCACTATCCTTATACTCCACCCATAGCACATGTCTTTGATTTGTTTGATACAGCCGCTTAGCTTTTCCTTCATAAACTAAGGTCTCTTTTTTCAATCGAATCCCCTCCGTTAAATCAATCTCATTATTTCACGCCTGAAGCTTCGTCCTGCATATGCCAAACATTTAAACTTGTAATGTGATCAAGAATAGTGACAAGCTCACTACCCGTAACGTTTATGTGCCCCACTTTCCGCTTCGGTTTCACACCATTTTTTCCATACAAATGCAAATGACCAGAACGGAAATTAGGTATATTTGCTACAACCTTATCGACATGCTCGCCCAAAATATTCATCATGACGACTGGGGTTTGTAATTCCGTTGACCCTAATGGCCACTGACAAATTGCACGAACATGTTGCTGGAATTGTGTCGTCTCACAAGCATTCAAGGTATAGTGCCCTGAATTATGTGGCCTAGGTGCCAGCTCATTAAGATAAATATGGCCCTCTTTCGTTAAAAACATCTCGACACCTAAAGTTCCAACCATATCAAGAGATTCAGCAAGGTCTATTGCAATATGTTGTGCTCGTTCATTGATAGATAGTTCAACCCGGGCCGGCACAATGGTTTGGAGTAAAATGTGTTCGTGGTGAATGTTTTCACCTACTGGAAAGGTCTTTGTTTCTCCTTTGCCATTTCGGTTGACAATGACAGAAATCTCTTTATCAAAATCAATAAACTTTTCCAATATACATGGGCCTTGCTCAAGCAGTTTCGCTGCCTCTTGAATATCGGACTGTGATTTCACCATCACCTGACCCTTTCCGTCATAACCCCCAGTACGTGTCTTCAATACACTAGGTATTCCGATTCTATCTATGGCTTGCTTCAGCTCATCATAAGAATTCACTAAATGATAAGGCACAAACGCTGCTCCACTTTTTTCAATCGCAATCTTTTCATTTGCGCGGTCCTGTGTCACTTGGATAAGCTCACTGCCTTGAGGTAAATTGGCGTTATCCTCTAGCCACGTTAGGACATCGTAGTCCACATTCTCAAACTCATATGTAACCACATCACTAACATCTGCAAGTTGTTTAGCAGCCTCTAAGTCGTCATAGGGTGCCACGATTTCTACATCTGCCAGCTGGCCAGTTGGTGAATTTGGTGTCGGGTCGAGCACCGCAACTTGGTAGCCCATCTCTTTAGCAGCAACGGCCATCATTCTCCCTAGCTGTCCTCCACCTATAATTCCAATTGTGCTTCCAGGTAAAATGATATCCATAGATTTATAGCTCCTTACTACTTTGTTCAGATTGTATACGTATTTGTTCACGACGTTCTTGAAGACGGTTATCAATCTCATCAAATTGTGTAGCTAACATTTCACAGGCTAGAAGACCTGCATTCGTTGCTCCTGCCTTACCAATGGCAACTGTTGCAACCGGCACACCTCCAGGCATTTGTACAATAGACAAAAGAGAATCGAGTCCATTTAGTGCCTTAGATTGCACAGGTACGCCAATTACAGGTAAAGTTGTTTTCGCTGCCACCATACCTGGTAAGTGAGCCGCTCCTCCTGCTCCTGCCACAATCACTTTGATTCCTCGTTCCTTTGCCTGTTCTGCATATTCAAACATCAAATCAGGAGTACGATGAGCCGATACCACTTTCTTTTCAAAGGGAACATGGCATTCCTCCAAAACCTCACACGTATGCCGCATCGTTTCCCAGTCTGATGTACTTCCCATAATCACACCGACAAGCGGTTTAGTCATGAAATCAACTCCTTTTAAGGTAAAAAAAGGTGCAGACCGCACTCTCTCAACATAAACTGAGAGAAAGCAGTCTGCACCCTTAATATCATAAAACGCATTATGATTCGTAGGTATACGAATACTTCCTCTCATAGTCTAGTTATTTACGGTAACTAGGTAGAAACTTTTGGGCCATATTCCCAACTTTATATGAGAGGTAATCATTTATTTTATTTTCATTTGTTAAATTCAACATCATTATAACATCTATTTCAGGTAAATAAAGATGTTTTTTAAAATTCACGAACATAAAACGATAATAAACAAACAATATTCGTCTTTACTCATAGGTCACCTTCCACATGAATAATCCCTGTGGTGGAGCCGTTAACCCTGCCAATGTACGGTCCTTGCCCGCAAGTATCGTTTGAACTTCCCCAGGACGCTTCTTCCCCTGTCCAACTTCCACTAGCGTTCCGGTAATAATGCGTACCATATTATATAAAAAGCCACTACCTTCAACTCGGATGGTCAGCTCATTTCCCTCTTGCAAGCATTCAACACGATAAATGGTTCGCACACGATCCCCAATAACCGTCGTTTTTGCTGAGCTAAATGAAGTGAAATCATGCGTTCCCTCCAAATATGGACAAGCCTCTTTCATTTTTTCTACATCCAACGGAAAGGGAACATGCCAATGATACTGACGTGTGAAAATGTTAGGGTCATACTGGTTTAAAATCTGATAGCGATATTCTTTAACTTTAACGCCAAAACGTGCATGAAAATCTTCAGGCACTTTTTCAACAGCCACGACGAAAATATCACCAGGTAATAAAGAGGAAAGGGCTTTTTTCCACTTTGATTCCTCAATATCTAAGAAAGTATCAAAATGAAAAACCTGCCCTTTTGCATGAACACCAGCATCTGTCCTTCCCGATGGGGTAATGCGAACGAACTGATTTCTGTGCATGCGCTTCAATGCCTGTTCAATTTCTCCCTGCACCGTACGCTTGGTCGGCTGTATTTGAAAGCCATAAAAAAAGGTGCCATCATACTGAATTGTACATTTCATTCTTTGCATCATCTTCATCCTTTACGACCTTGAAATCCAAAATCCTATCAATACAAGTATGAAAAAAATGAGAACAAATAGATCAGCCTTTTTCAATTTCAACTCTCTAAACTTAGTTCTACCTTCTCCACCGTTGTATCCTCTAGCCTCCATTGCCATCGCGAGCTCCTCAGCACGCTTAAAGGCACTAACAAACAACGGAACCAGTAATGGAACAACCGCTTTAATTCGTTCTTTGATAGGGCCTGTACGGAAATCGACCCCTCTTGATGCCTGTGCTTTCGAGATCTTATCGGTTTCCTGCATTAATGTCGGAATAAAACGAAGCGATATGGACATCATGAGAGCTAATTCATGAACAGGGAAACGAATTTTATTTAAGGGATGGAATAAACTTTCAATCGCATCTGTTATCGAAATCGGTGTAGTCGTTAAGGTTAAGAGACTAGTCATTAAAATTAATAAAAAGAACCGGAGAGAGATTTCAAGTCCCTTCCATATGGCACCTGAATAAATATCAAAATTTAAAACGGAAATTAACACGTCTCCTTCTTTTGTAACAACAAGATGAAGGATAAACGTGAAAATAATCAAAAACCAGACAGGCTTTAACCCTTTGAGAATAAAGCTTGGTGCAATTCTTGTTGAAATCGTACTTAGTAAGGCAAAAGCCGTTAAAATGGAGTAGCTCACCCAATTATTCGCTAAGAAAATAACAATAACAAAAATAAAGATTATAGCAATTTTCATTCTCGGATCTAAGCGATGAATCGGAGAGTGTCCAGGGACATATTGGCCAATAATAACGGAATTACTCACGCTGATGCCCCCCTTCTACAATCCTCGCGATCACTTCTGCCAGCTCATCCATGGATTGTCCATGATAATCAATGGGCTTTTGAAAGGTTTTTTCAAAGGAGTCTAGAAAGTCAATAACCTCCGGAACATCTAAACCGACTTTCTGTAATGCATCTCTTTGCCTGAAGACCTCAATTGGATTCCCCTCCATGTACAATTTCCCATGGTCCATAATGATGACATGATCTGCATATTGTAACGCATCCTCCATACTGTGTGTCACCAAAACGGTTGTCCGGTTCTTTTCCTTATGAAGACGATAAAACATATCCATGATTTCTTTTTGACCTCGAGGGTCTAGTCCTGCCGTCGGCTCATCTAACACCAATAAATTAGGTTCCATAATGAGAACGCCAGCAATCGCCACTCTTCTCATTTGTCCACCACTTAAATCAAATGGCGAGCGACTTAACAATTGGTCAGAAAGCTGAACAGACTTTAAGACTTCTGGTAATCGTTGATTGATTACCTCAGGCTCTACTCCAAAGTTTTGGGGACCAAATTTAATATCCTTTTCAATTGATTCTTCAAACAACTGGTGTTCAGGATACTGAAACACGACACCCACCTGTTTCCGCAGCTTCATAATATCCTTTTGTTTTTTGTCAGCAGTCAATACAAAATTGCCCATTTGGATTTTGCCCTCAGTTGGCTTAAGCAAGCCATTAAGGTGCTGTATAAGTGTGGACTTACCACTTCCAGTATGGCCGATTATAGCCACATACGAGCCAGAGGAAATGTGAAAGGATACATCCTCTAATGCTTTATATTCAAATGGGGTATTTTTTTGGTAGATATGACTTACCTTGTCGAATGTAATGTCCATAGTTCATCCATCAAATCCTTATGTGTTAAGGGCTCCTTGTGTAAGGAAATCCCTAGTTTGTTTAAATGTCTAGAAAGCTGTGTTACAAATGGCGTATCCAAACCAATTGCCTGTAGCTCGTCGTGTTTTTGGAATACTTCTCTTGGTGTTCCTTCAAACCAAACATTACCTTCATTCATGACAATCACTCGATCTGCAAACAACACTTCATTCAAGTCATGGGTAATGGTCACAACGGAAACATCACGATCTTGTCTCACTTGATGTACCGTATTCATGATTGAATTTCGGCCTTTGGGATCTAACATAGCTGTTGCCTCGTCTAAGATAATCAGTTCTGGCTCTACCGCAAGCACACTTGCAATGGCTACCCGTTGCTTTTGCCCACCTGAAAGATTATGAGGCTCGTGATTCACATATTCTTCCATATTTACAGCTTTTAGGCTGTAGGATATTCGTTTTTGCATATCCTCTCTAGGTATACCGTGGTTTTCTAAACCGAAAGCAACATCATCAATGACGGTTGTACCGACAAATTGATTATCAGGGTTTTGAAATACCATACCTACCTTTTTCCGTACATCCCAAATCGTTTCCTGATTTATAGGCAATTCCTGCACATGGATCGTACCTTGTTGAGGAGATAACAAACCATTCATCAACTTTGCAATCGTTGACTTTCCTGAGCCATTGTGGCCAATAATCGCTACCCACTCATTTGGTTTAATATGAAAAGACACACCCTTTAATGCCCAGTCTTCGCTATTAGGGTACTGAAAGGATACATCCTGGAATTCTATATAATGTCTCGGCTCCACTATAACCACCTCTTCTCTACTCCACTATTTCCTTGGTAATAGAATTTCATTTCCAAACTAACCTCTTAATTTTAACATAGAATACGTGCTAGTTATAAATTCAAATATATAATAACGGTCAAGATGTGTTAAAACAGCTTCCATTTGGACAGAGCCGGGATTCTGTCATTATGCTGATTAATCTTGTCTAAAGCTATAGCATACCTGTCAGAGTTAACATCCATTCAATTCAGACTTCCGAATATTCCCGTCACTTCTTCTCTTTATTCAGTCTACACCCTTCATTCATGTCACTATTCTTAATAATCCCGTCATAATTTCGCTTATTCACCTTCTTTTATGCCAAACAAAAAAGGCCGGTTCCACATCAAACGATGTAAACCGCCCTTTTCAACTAATCATTAAACTAGTTCAATGATCACCATTTTTGCACCGTCGCCACGTCTCTCACCAAGTTTTAGGATACGAGTGTAGCCACCTTGACGATCTTCATATCGTGGTGCAACATCAGTGAAAAGCTTTTGCAATGCGTTTTGCTCTCCCTCTTCACCTGCATCAACTTTACGTAAAAATGATTCTGCTTGACGGCGTGCATGCAAGTCACCGCGTTTACCAAGTGTAATCATCTTTTCAACTACTGAACGAAGCTCCTTCGCTTTTTGTTCAGTTGTCTCAATACGTTCGTGAACGATTAAGTCTGTTGCAAGATTGCGGAGTAACGCCATGCGTTGATCCGTTGTACGACCAAGCTTAGCATTAGCCATTTCGATTCCCTCCTTTTCATGAAACTCTCAAGCTGCCTTTTATCTTTAATCGTCGTTACGCAAGCCTAAGCCTAAATCATGAAGTTTGTGTTTCACTTCGTCGAGTGATTTACGTCCAAGATTGCGGACTTTCATCATGTCTTCTTCTGACTTCTGAGCGAGTTCTTGAACTGAATTGATTCCAGCACGCTTTAAACAGTTGTAAGAACGTACAGATAAATCCAATTCTTCAATGGTCATTTCAAGCACTTTTTCTTTTTGGTCTTCTTCTTTTTCTACCATGATTTCTGCGTTTTGTGCTTCATCTGTAAGGCCTACAAAAATGTTTAAATGCTCTGTGAAAATTTTAGCACCTAAAGATACTGCTTCTTCTGGTCGAATGCTTCCATCGGTCCAAACGTCTAATGTTAACTTATCAAAATTCGCCACTTGCCCTACACGTGTATTTTCCACCTGAAAGGTTACACGAGAAACTGGGGTGAAGATAGAGTCAACAGGAATAACACCGATTGGTTGGTCTTCCTTCTTGTTTTCTTCTGATGGACGATAGCCACGACCACGTTCTGCCGTAATGCGCATATGGAAATGTGCATTGCTTGATAGTGTTGCTATGTGAAGATCTGGATTTAAGATTTCGACATCACTATCATGGGTAATATCAGCAGCCGTAACAGTTCCTTCTCCCTGAACATCAATCTCCATCGTTTTAACATCGTCAGAGTAGATTTTTAATGCTAGCTTCTTAAGATTTAAAATGATGGTTGTAACATCTTCTACGACACCTTCTACAGTTGAAAATTCATGAAGTACTCCATCGATTTGAACAGATGTTACCGCAGCACCTGGGAGTGAGGATAATAGGATACGACGCAAGGAGTTACCCATTGTTGTTCCATATCCACGTTCGAGTGGTTCAACAACGAACTTTCCAAATGTTGCATCTTCACTTACTTCAACCGTCTCAATTTTTGGCTTTTCAATTTCGATCATTTATTAAAACCCTCCTTCAAAACGTCGAAACCCCGGCTAGACCCATGTCTAACCGAAATTCCTCAGGTAGGCAAGTTCCCCCGTTGTTATCACGTGAGATGAAAATGTCCTGTTGTGGCGTGCATGGATGTATAAAGCTATCATAACCCATTATAGACAGGGTAACAAATGTCTATACAAAACGATATTAAACACGACGACGTTTTGGTGGGCGGCACCCATTATGAGGTACTGGTGTAACATCAGAGATTGCTGTTACTTCAAGACCTGCAGCCTGAAGTGCACGGATTGCTGCTTCACGTCCTGCGCCAGGGCCTTTAACAGCTACTTCAATTGTTTTCACACCATTCTCCATTGCTGTTTTAGCAGATGCCTCTGCAGCCATTTGAGCCGCGAAAGGAGTAGACTTACGAGAGCCTTTAAAACCTAAAGCACCAGCACTGCTCCAAGCAATAGAGTTACCATGCGTATCCGTAATGGTTACAATTGTGTTGTTAAATGTTGAACGGATATGCGCGACACCTGATTCTATATTCTTTTTGACTTTACGCTTTCTGCGAGTTGCAGTATTTTTACGAGCCATTTAGTAGCTAACCTCCTTTATTTATTATTTACGTTTATTTGCAACAGTACGTTTTGGACCTTTACGAGTACGAGAGTTGTTCTTCGTGTTTTGACCTCTTACTGGTAATCCTCGACGGTGACGAATACCACGATAAGAACCAATCTCAATCAAACGTTTTACGTTTAATGATGTTTCACGACGAAGATCACCCTCTACAGTAAGGTTGTTTACTTCTGTACGGATACGACCTAATTCATCTTCAGTTAGATCACGTACACGAGTATCAGGAGAAACTCCTGCATCCTCAACAACTTTTGCTGCAGCTGATTTACCAATTCCATAAATATATGTTAATGATATTACAACTCTTTTATCACGAGGAATATCTACACCTGCTATACGTGCCATTTAGCCAAGCACCTCCTTATCCTTGTTTCTGTTTGTGTTTAGGGTTTTCACATATTACCATGACTTTCCCTTTACGGCGAATGACTTTACATTTTTCACAAATTGGTTTTACAGACGGTCTTACTTTCATTTCTCTTACCTCCTTTACTGGAGATTCACTTACTTATAACGATAGACAATTCGTCCTCTTGTTAAATCATACGGAGAAAGTTCAACTGTTACTTTATCTCCTGCTAATATTCGAATGAAGTGCATACGAATCTTACCAGAAACGTGAGCCAACACCGTGTGGCCATTTTCTAACTCAACTTTAAACATTGCATTCGGCAAAGTCTCAACGACTGTGCCTTCCATTTCAATAACATCATCTTTAGCCATCGAGTTGATCTCCCTTCTTCAAATCAATCAAATTCTCATTGATAAATTTTGATAAGGCAAAACGCAATTTACCGTTTGTAACTCGACCAGTTTCTAACAAGCTATTTCTTACTTCAGGTGATACATAATCACAAAGTTCAATGTGCTGTAAGTTTTTCAGTTTTGGTTTGTCATATTTTCGCTTATCACCATCTGCTAATGAAACAAATCGCTCATCAACAATATCAATGATAACCGCATATTGACCAAACTCTCGCCCCTGGACGACCCGAACAATTTGACCTATTCTGGGACTCGACTCAGATTCACTCAAAAATAATCACCTTCACTTAGGCTTTTGTTATTATTTCAAAACCATCTTCTGTAACGACTCATGCGTGCCCTAGATAAAGCACATCGTTTTCCATCAACAGTTACAACGGTCTATCTATTGTCAAGCGTTCTTATGAATTTATTTTTTCTAGCTTTTGATCGATATCTTCAAATACTAGACTGATTTCTCGGTCACCATCTACGGTTACAAGATAACCTTTTTGGTGATAAAAGTCTAGCAACGGTTTTGCTTGACTCATATTTACTTCTAAACGGTTCTTAACCGTTTCAGGCTTATCGTCATCACGCTGAATCAACTCTGCACCATCGACATCACATTTACCTGCAGTCTTTGGTGGGTTAAATTCAACATGATACGTTGCCCCACATTCTGGACATATTCTACGTCCAGTAAGGCGATCAACAAGCTTTTCTTCAGGAACATTGATATGAATAACATAATCAAGGCTTGAATTCATATCCTGTAAAAGGTTCTCTAAAGCTTCAGCTTGGGCAATGGTTCTAGGAAAACCGTCTAGCAAAAACCCTTTTTTACAATCAGGTTTACCTAAACGTTCACGAACAATACCTATTGTTACCTCGTCGGGGACAAGTTCACCTTTATCCATAAACGATTTTGCTTTGTTTCCTAGTTCTGTTCCTTCTTGAATCGCTGATCGGAACATATCTCCTGTTGAGATATGAGGGATACCATACTTTTCAACTATTTTATCTGCTTGGGTGCCCTTACCAGCACCTGGCAGACCCATTAAGATTAAATTCAAGCTCTTTCCCCTCGCTCTCATTTATCCATTCTAAGTCTTTTATTTGATGAATCCTTTATAATGTCGTTTCACTAGTTGGCTTTCTAATTGCTTCATCGTTTCCAATCCTACGCTGACCACGATGAGCAAGCTAGTTCCGCCAATTTGAACGGCAGAAGGTAAACCTGCAGCTGAACCTAACAAAATAGGTAATACAGAAACGGCTGCAAGGAAGATAGATCCAACAAATGTTAGACGATACATAACTCGTTTTAAATACGTCTCAGTATTCTTACCCGGACGAATACCAGGTACATACCCGCCTTGTTTCTTAAGATTTTCTGCCATTTGCTCTGGATTAACTTGAACAAATGTATAGAAATAAGTAAATGCAATAATTAAGGCTACATAAATGATCATTCCGATTGGCTCTTCGTAATTAAATACGCGTTCTATAAACGATGCAACATCTCCTTCAAAGAATTGCGCAACCGTTCTTGGAGCAATAATAAAGGAAATGGCAAAAATGACCGGAATTACACCAGCAGCATTTACTTTTAACGGCAGATGTGTAGATTGACCACCAACAGGTGAGCGATTCACAAGACGCTTCGCATACTGGACAGGTATTTTACGTAATGCCTGTTGAATGAAGATAACCCCAACAACAACGGCCAAGATCACAAGTACGATTAGAGCTAGAATTACCACGTTTAAGAACAATTGATCACCGGCACCGGTAATATATTGATCATACAATTGGTTAACTCCTTGAGGGATTGCTGCCACAATACCAGCAAAAATTAGAATAGATATTCCATTCCCCACTCCATTTGCCGTGATTTGCTCACCAAGCCACATTAAGAATGAAGTTCCTGCTGTTAATACGAGTGCAATAACGATATACGTTAATGGACCAGGATCTAGGATGAGCTGTCCACCTGAGATCGCGTTAAAGCCGACAGACATTCCAATTGCTTGAACAAAAGCTAGGACAACTGTTCCATAACGTGTTACCTGTGCTAACTTCTTTCGTCCCATTTCACCTTGTTTTTTCCATTCCGTGAATTTAGGAACAACATCCATTTGTAGTAACTGAACTACAATGGATGCGGTAATATAAGGCATAATCCCCATTGCGAAAATGGAAAATTGACTTAAAGCCCCACCACCAAACGTATCTAATAATCCAAATACATTGGATTGGTTCATGAAGTGTAGTGCATCTTTATCCGAAAATGGAACCGGAATAAAAGTACCTAGACGGAAAATGACAAGTGCCATTAGCGTATAAAGGATTTTCCGTCTAATATCAGCTACGCGCATAAAATTGGAGAGAGTACGGAACATTAAATCACCTCAGTTTGACCGCCCGCCGCTTCGATAGCTTCCTTAGCTGAAGCAGAAAACTTGTGAGCTTTTACGGTTAGTTTCTTTTCAAGATTACCTTTACCAAGTACTTTCACTCCAGTTTTTAGCTTGCTTACAGCACCTGTTTCAAGTAACAATTCTGGAGTTACTTCTGTACCGTCTTCAAAACGATTTAACGTTTCAAGATTAATAATGGCATATTCTTTACGGTGAATATTAGTAAAACCGCGCTTAGGTAGTCTTTGGAAAAGTGGCATTTGACCACCTTCAAAACCTGGACGAACACCGCCACCAGAACGAGCCTTTTGTCCTTTATGACCACGACCTGATGTTTTACCGTTTCCTGAAGACATTCCACGACCTACTCGATTACGAGTCTTACGAGTACCCTTTTCAGGTTTTAATTCATGAAGTTTCATGGTAGCACCTCCTCTTAAAACTAATGTAAATTACGCTTCTTTCACTGCAACAAGATGGGACACCTTATTCACCATACCGCGAATCTGCGGTGTGTCTTCATGAATAACTGTTTGGCGAATTTTTTTAAGTCCTAGAGCTTTTACTGTTGCGCGTTGATCTTCTGGTCTTCCGATTACGCTTCTATTGAGGGTAATTTCCAATTTGTTTGCCATGTTATATCCCTCCTTATCCTAGCAATTCTTCTACTGACTTACCACGTAGTTTTGCAACATCTTCAGCTTTTTTAAGATTTTTAAGTCCGTTAATTGTTGCACGTACCATGTTGATTGGTGTGTTGGATCCTAAAGATTTTGAAAGGATATCACCAATACCGGAAAGCTCTAATACCGCACGTACTGGTCCACCAGCGATAACACCAGTACCTTCTGCAGCAGGCTTAAGAAGGATATTTCCAGCACCAAATTCTCCGATGATTTCGTGTGGAATTGATGTACCAACGATAGGTACTTCAACAAGATTCTTCTTCGCATCCTCAATAGCTTTACGTATTGCATCTGGAACCTCTTGTGCTTTACCTGTTCCAAAGCCAACATGACCATTTTTATCTCCTACAACTACTAGAGCTGTAAAACGGAAACGACGTCCACCTTTAACAACTTTCGCTACACGATTAACTGTAACTACACGTTCTTCAAGATCCAACTTGTTCGGATCAATATTTACACGCATTCTTTTCCCTCCTTTTACGATTAAAATTCAAGTCCTGATTCGCGAGCTCCTTCAGCTAGAGCTTTAATACGTCCGTGATACAAGTAACCTCCGCGATCAAATACGACTGATTTAAATCCATTATCAATAGCGCGCTTAGCAACTAGTTCTCCAACCTTCTTAGCTGCTTCCACATTTCCAGTTGTTTCAAGATCGAAATCTTTATCTACTGTAGATGCGCTCGCAACTGTCACACCATTAATGTCGTCAATAACTTGAGCGTAGATGTGCTTGTTGGAACGGTACACGTTAAGACGCGGACGAGCATCAGTACCGAATAGATTACGACGCACACGCGCATGACGCTTTTTACGTACTGCGTTTTTATCTTGCTTTGTGATCATCTAGGTCACTCCTTTCTGTTCCTTGCCTGAACATTATTTAGCAGTTTTACCTTCTTTACGACGTACATATTCGCCTTCATAACGGATACCTTTACCTTTGTAAGGCTCTGGTGGGCGGATAGCACGGATGTTAGCAGCAACAGCGCCAACCTTCTCTTTATCAATACCTTTAACAACGATCTTTGTGTTTGATGGTACTTCTACTTCAATACCTTCAACAGAATCAAGTTCAACTGGATGTGAATATCCAGCATTCACTACTACCTTGTTACCTTGCTTTTGAGCACGGTAACCAACCCCGTTGATTTCAAGAGCTTTTTCGAAGCCTTTTGATACACCTTCAACCATGTTAGCGATCAGGCTACGAGTAGTACCATGCAAAGCACGATGTTCTTTATTATCACTTGGACGCTCAACAGTTAGAACGTTATCTTCAATTTTAATATTCATGTCAGGGTTGAATGAACGAGTCAATTCGCCTTTTGGTCCTTTGACTACAACATTACCTTCGTTAACGTTAACCTCTACCCCTTCAGGAATTTCCAATGGTTTTAGTCCTATACGAGACATTCCTTACACCTCCTGTCGTGATGGTTATTCATTACCATATATAAGCAAGAACTTCGCCACCAACTGATTGTTGACGAGCTTCTTTATCAGTTAAAACACCTTTTGATGTTGAAACGACTGCAATACCTAAACCATTAAGAACGCGTGGTAATTCGTCTGCTTTTGCATAAACGCGTAATCCTGGTTTACTAATCTTTTTAAGTCCTGTAATAACACGTTCGTTGTTAGCTCCGAATTTAAGGAACAAACGAAGGATGCCTTGCTTGTCGTCACTAACAAATTCGTAGTCACGAATAAACCCTTCACGCTTTAGAATATCTGCAATCTCTTTTTTCAAGTTTGAAGCAGGTACTTCTAATTTTTCATGACGTACCATGTTAGCGTTACGAATACGTGTTAGCATATCTGCAATTGGATCTGTCATTGTCATTGTTCATTACCTCCTTCCCTATTTTCGGGATTACCAGCTTGCTTTTTTAACGCCTGGGATTTGACCTTTATATGCTAGTTCGCGGAAACAAATACGGCAAAGCTTAAATTTACGAATAACTGAATGTGGGCGTCCACAACGTTCACAACGTGTGTATTCGCGAACTTTAAACTTTTGGTCGCGTTTTTGTTTCGCAATCATAGATTTTTTCGCCATAATTGACCTCCTTTATTCTCTCGGAGCTATTTTTTAAACGGCATTCCGAGTTGAGTTAATAGTTCACGAGCTTCTTCATCTGTGTTTGCTGATGTAACAATCACGATATCCATACCACGAACTTTATCAACCTTATCATAGTCAATTTCAGGGAAAATCAATTGTTCTTTAACACCTAAAGTGTAGTTTCCACGACCATCAAAAGCTTTGTTTGAAATACCACGGAAGTCACGTACACGTGGTAATGAAACAGCAATAAGCTTTTGTAGGAAATCGTACATACGCGCTCCGCGAAGTGTAACCTTAGCACCGATTGGCATTCCTTCACGTAAACGGAAACCTGCAATTGATTTCTTAGCACGAGTAACAACAGGCTTTTGCCCTGTGATTAATGTTAGTTCTTCAACCGCATTATCAAGCGCTTTTGCGTTTTGAACTGCGTCACCAACACCCATATTGATTACGATTTTTTCAATTCCTGGTACTTCCATAACTGATTCGTAGTTGAATTTTTCCATTAGGGATGGAACGATTTCTTTATTGTATTGTGATTTCATTTCGTTCATCATATAGCCCTCCTTTCGCCGTTAGATTATTTATCTAAAGGTTCACCGGATTTTTTAGCGATACGCACTTTTTTTCCGTTAACTTCGCTGTAACCAACACGAGTTGGTTCACCTGATTTCGGATCAACCGGCATGACATTAGAAACATGAATAGCAGCTTCTTGAGTTAAAATGCCACCTTGTGGATTATCTTGAGAAGGTTTTGCGTGTTTTTTCACTTGGTTGACACCTTCTACAAGAACACGTTCTTTCTTAGGATAGGCTTCAAGAACAGTACCTTGCTTGCCTTTATCCTTACCTGAGATAACCAAAACTTTGTCACCTTTTTTTACATGCATGACTAGCGCACCTCCTTACAAGGCTTCATCTTAATTAGGTTTATAATACTTCTGGAGCTAGAGAAACAATTTTCATAAATTTGTTGTCACGAAGTTCACGTGCAACTGGTCCAAAAATACGAGTACCACGTGGGCTCTTATCGTCACGAATAATAACAGCAGCGTTTTCGTCAAAACGAATGTATGAACCATCCTTACGGCGAACTCCGCTCTTAGAACGCACAATAACAGCTCTTACAACTTCCCCTTTTTTGACAACGCCACCTGGTGTTGCTTGTTTTACTGAGCAAACAATAACATCACCAATATTAGCAGTCTTACGACCAGATCCTCCAAGTACTTTGATCGTAGATACTTCACGAGCACCAGAGTTATCTGCAACTTTTAACCGACTCTCTTGTTGTATCATAGCGGTGTTACCTCCCTTCGGAACAATTAACCTTTATCACTATTAAATAATAACCGCTTCTTCTACAATTTCCACTAAACGAAAACGTTTTGTAGCTGATAACGGGCGAGTTTCCATGATACTAACGATATCGCCTTTTTTAGCTTGGTTGTTCTCATCATGTGCTTTGAACTTCTTAGAGTACTTTACACGCTTACCATAAAGTGAATGGAACTTATACGTTTCAACCAATACAGTGATGGTTTTATCCATTTTGTCTGAAACTACACGACCAGTATAAACTTTACGATCATTACGTTCACTCATCGAGGCAGACCTCCTCTCAAAATTATCGATTATTATTCAGTAAGCTCTCTTTCACGAACTACAGTTTTCATACGAGCGATTGATTTACGTACCTCGCGAATGCGAGCTGTGTTTTCAAGCTGGCCAGTCGCAAGTTGGAAACGTAAATTGAAAAGCTCTTCTTTTAGTGATTTTACTTTTTGCTCAATTTCGGCAGTGGTTAGATCTCTGATTTCATTAGCCTTCATTATTTTCACCACCAATTTCTTCACGTTTTACGAACTTTGTCTTAATCGGTAGTTTGTGAGAAGCAAGACGTAATGCTTCACGAGCAACTTCTTCAGATACACCAGCAATTTCAAACATAATCTTCCCTGGTTTTACAACTGCTACCCATCCTTCTGGGGCACCTTTACCAGAACCCATACGTACTTCCAATGGTTTAGCTGTCTTAGGTTTATCTGGGAAAATTTTGATCCATACTTTACCACCACGTTTCATATAACGTGTCATGGCAATACGTGCCGCCTCGATTTGGCGACTTGTGATCCAAGCACCATCTAATGCCTGTAGTCCATATTCACCGAACGAAACATTAGTACCGCCTTTTGCACGGCCTTTTAAGTTTGAACGAAATTGTTTACGATATTTAACACGTTTTGGCATTAACATTTTGCTTATCCCCCTTCCTTAATTATCTTTCTTCGTTGGAAGGACCTCACCACGGTAGATCCACACTTTAACACCTAACTTACCGTAAGTAGTGTCTGCTTCTGCAGTACCATAATCAATGTCTGCACGAAGTGTGTGAAGTGGTACAGTACCTTCGCTGTAATGTTCAGCACGAGCAATATCTGCTCCAGCTAGACGACCTGAAACCTGTGTTTTAACACCTTTAGCTCCTGCGCGCATAGCACGTTGGATAGCTTGCTTTTGTACACGACGGAATGAAACACGGTTTTCTAATTGACGAGCAATATTATCAGCAACTAATGTTGCGTCTAATTCAGGTTTTTTCACCTCAACGATGTTGATGTGAACCTTTTTGCCAGTAAGGTTGTTTAGAGACTTACGAAGTGCTTCAACTTCGGAACCGCCTTTACCAATAACCATACCAGGCTTAGCAGTGTGAACTGTAATATTTAAACGACTTGCTGCACGTTCAATCTCAACTGAAGATAAAGCAGCATCCTTTAAACGATTTTCAATATATTCACGAATCTTAATGTCTTCATGTAATAGTTCTGAATAATCATTTCCTGCATACCATTTTGATTCCCAGTCACGAATAACGCCTACTCGTAGACCTACAGGATTAACTTTTTGACCCACAGATTATCCCTCCTTCTTTTCTGATACCGTAATCGTAATATGGCTTGTGCGTTTATTGATTTGTGAAGCGCGTCCTTGAGCACGAGGGCGGAATCTCTTAAGTGTAACTCCCTCATTAACGAATGCTTCAGAAACCACTAAGTTTTCTGGATCTAGCTCATAGTTATGCTCCGCATTTGCAATAGCAGATTTTAAAACCTTTTCTACAATTGGAGAAGCCGCACGATTCGTATGGCTTAGGATAGCAAAAGCTTCGCCAACGTTTTTTCCTCGAATTAAGTCAACAACTAACCGAGCCTTACGAGGAGCGATACGGACGGTTTTAGCAACGGCTTTAGCTTGCATTTTGTGTGCCTCCTCTCATTTAGCGTTTTGTTTTCTTATCGTCGCCAGCATGACCTTTAAAGGCACGTGTAGGTGCGAATTCACCTAGTTTATGGCCGACCATATCTTCTGTGATATAAACTGGTACATGCTTGCGTCCATCGTAAACCGCAATGGTTTGCCCTACAAAGTTAGGGAAAATTGTTGAACGACGTGACCAAGTTTTAATAACTTGCTTTTTACCTGTTTCGTTCAAGTCTTCTACTTTTTTCATTAAATGATCATCAACGAAAGGTCCTTTTTTCAAACTACGACCCATCAGTAAACCTCCCTTCGCGATTGACAGACTAAATGATTATCTGTGTCTTACAATCCCGCTATTTTTTCTTACGACGACGTACAATAAATTTATCGGATGCTTTATTGCGTTTACGCGTTTTAAGACCAAGAGTTGGTTTGCCCCATGGTGACATTGGAGATGGAAGTCCGATTGGTGCACGACCTTCACCACCACCGTGTGGGTGATCAACTGGGTTCATAACAGAACCACGTACTGTTGGGCGTTTACCTTTCCAACGATTACGTCCTGCTTTACCAACATTGATAAGTTCATGTTCAAGGTTTCCTACTTGACCAATTGTTGCACGGCAAGTACCAAGAACCATACGAGTTTCACCAGAAGCTAAACGTACAAGTACATATTTACCTTCTCTACCTAGAATTTGTGCTTGAGCACCTGCTGAACGGACTAATTGTCCTCCGCGACCAGGTTTCAATTCAATGTTATGAATTGTTGTACCTACAGGGATATTTTTAAGCTCTAAAGCATTTCCTAGTTTAATGTCTGCACCTTCACCAGATTGGATTTCTTGACCTACTTGTAGGCCTTTAGGTGCTAAGATATAACGCTTTTCACCGTCAGCGTAATGAATTAAAGCAATGTTTGCTGTACGGTTTGGATCATACTCAACAGTGGCAACGCGACCTGGTATACCATCTTTATCGCGTTTGAAATCGATAATACGGTATTTACGCTTGTGACCGCCACCTTGATGACGAGTAGTTAATCGACCTTGGTTGTTACGACCAGCTCTTTTGCTGAGTGGAGCAAGCAAGGTTTTCTCAGGTTTGTTCGTCGTGATTTCAGCAAAATCAGATGCTGTCATGTTACGACGACCGTTTGAGGTTGGCTTAAACTTTTTGATCGCCATCTCAATTTCCCTCCTTTAATTGTTTGTTATTTATTCGACACCTTCAAAGAAGTCTAGTTCTTTACTGTCTTCTGAAAGCTGCACAACCGCTTTTTTACGGTCTGGGCGATAGCCTCCATAACGTCCCATTCTTCTAAATTTACCTTTTTGGTTAAGAGTGTTTACTTTTTCTACTTCAACACCGAAAATAACCTCTACTGCTTTTTTGATTTCTGTTTTGTTAGCTTTCGGGTCAACTTCAAATGTGTACTTTTTGTCGACCATCAAGTCCGCAGAAGCTTCCGTAATGACAGGGCGCTTAATAATATCGCGTGGATCTTTCATTATGCAAGCACCTCCCCTGCTTTTTCGGCTGCATCTTTTGTGATGACTAATTTGTCATGCGTTAACAGATCAAGTACATTAACCTCTTCAACAGTTAACACTTTAACACCTTGGATGTTGTTTGCAGAACGTGCAACATTCTCATCATTCTCAGCAGTAACAATCAATGTGTCATTGTCTACTTTTAAACCTTCTAGCATTTTTACAACTTCTTTTGTTTTTGGTGCATCAAAAGAAAGAGCGTCTAAAACAACTACTTTTTCTTCTTGCACCTTAGAAGATAGTGCAGATCTAAGAGCTAAACGGCGCACCTTTTTAGGTAGCTTGTAGCTGTAGCTGCGAGGAGTTGGTCCGAATACAGCTCCTCCTCCTACCCATTGCGGGGAACGGATAGAACCTTGACGTGCACGACCAGTTCCTTTTTGACGCCATGGCTTACGGCCACCGCCACTAACTTCTGAGCGATTTTTCACTTTATGCGTACCTTGACGCAATGAAGCACGTTGAGCTTGAACCGCTTCATGTAAAACGTGAGTATTTGGTTCGATTCCAAAAACGGATGCTGATAGCTCGATATCTTCAAGCTTTGAACCGTCTTGTTTAAATAGTGCTACTTTAGGCATGACAGATCCTCCCTTCATTTAATAGTCTTTTACGCCTTTACCGCACTTGTAATTTCAAGATAAGATTTTTTGGCACCTGGTACATTACCTTTAATAAGTAATAGATTGTTTTCAGTGTCTACCTTTACAACTTCTAGGTTTTGAATTGTCACAGTGTTTCCACCCATTTGACCCGGTAATTTTTTACCTTTAAATACGCGCATTGGATCAATAACACCCATTGCACCTGGGCTTCTGTGATAATGAGAACCGTGAGTCATAGGTCCGCGAGATTGGTTATGACGCTTAATAGCACCTTGGAAACCTTTCCCTTTAGAAGTTCCTGTTACATCTATCTTTTCACCAGCTTCAAAAATATCTACCTTAACCTCTTGACCGACTTCATAGTCATCAAGATTTGCATTACGGATTTCGCGAATGTAGCGCTTAGGGTTTGTGTTTGCTTTTTCAGCATGACCCTTTTCAGGTTTATTTGATCGAACTGCTTTTTTATCGGCTACACCCAATTGAACGGCTTCGTAACCGTCGTTTTCCAATGTTTTAAGTTGTAAAACAACGTTTGGTTCTGCTTGAACTACTGTTACTGGAACCATTTCTCCATTTTCAGAGAAAAGCTGAGTCATGCCAATTTTTCGACCTAAGATTCCTTTCGCCATCCGTTACACCTCCTAATAATTCAATTATTTTATAGTTTAATTTCAATGTCCACGCCAGACGGAAGATCCAAACGCATAAGAGAATCAACAGTCTGTGGAGTTGGGTTCACAATATCGATTAAACGTTTGTGTGTACGCATTTCGAATTGCTCACGAGAATCCTTGTACTTGTGTACCGCACGAAGGACTGTGTAAACTGTTTTTTCTGTAGGAAGCGGAATTGGTCCTGAAACATTAGCACCAGAACGCTTTGCTGTCTCTACAATTTTCACAGCTGATTGATCTAAAATCCTGTGATCATATGCTTTTAAACGAATACGAATCTTTTCTTTTGCCATTACTTTCCCTCCTTCTTCGCCCATATTTAAATAGACATACTCCGTGAAAATTTCCTCAACGCCCGCCATGGCAAAGGGGCCGGGTGTTTCAGCAACCTTTCACATCATCGCCTTTAACGACCAACATTACTAATTATATAGAATTTAAAGGCGTTTTGCAACCATGAAATATATTATTCATGTTTGACACTTGTAATATTATACATACATAATCGTGTGATTTCAACATAGGAATTAAATTGGCTTAAATTTCCGTTTGCTGATGCTTTTTGTTTTAACGGAGAAGGACATGAACTTTACTGTCGATTCGTTTTCAAAACGTACTCCATCTTTCTAATATGCTAGGCACAAATATATTCCGAACAAAATAGAAAACAGGTAGCAAGATTATTGCTACCTGTTTATTACGGATCCGTTTAATTAAAACTTACTTTTCAATTGTTGATACAACGCCAGCGCCTACTGTACGTCCACCTTCACGAATTGAGAACTTTGTACCGTCTTCAATTGCGATTGGTGAAATAAGTTCAACAGTCATCTCAACGTTATCTCCAGGCATTACCATTTCAACGCCTTCAGGAAGTTGGATAACACCAGTTACGTCCGTTGTACGGAAGTAGAACTGTGGACGATAGTTTGAGAAGAATGGAGTATGACGTCCACCTTCTTCCTTTGATAGAACATAAACTTCAGCTTTGAAGTTAGTATGTGGTGTAATTGAACCTGGCTTTGCAAGTACTTGACCACGGTTGATATCTTCACGAGCAACCCCACGAAGAAGTGCCCCAATGTTGTCTCCAGCTTCAGCATAGTCAAGAAGCTTACGGAACATTTCAACACCAGTTACAGTAGTCTTAGAAGGCTCTTCAGCAAGACCGATAATCTCAACTTCGTCACCAACTTTAACTTGTCCGCGCTCTACACGTCCAGTTGCAACTGTACCACGACCAGTAATAGAGAATACGTCCTCAACTGGCATCATGAATGGCTTGTCAGTGTCACGGTCTGGAGTTGGAATGTACTCATCAACTGCATCCATTAGTTCATAAATTTTGTTTTGGTACTCTTCGTCACCTTCAAGTGCTTTAAGAGCAGAACCTTGGATAACTGGTACATCGTCACCAGGGAATTCGTACTCAGAAAGTAGGTCACGTACTTCCATTTCTACTAATTCAAGTAGTTCTTCATCGTCTACCATGTCGCACTTGTTTAGGAATACAACAATTGCAGGTACACCTACTTGACGAGATAGAAGGATGTGCTCACGAGTTTGTGGCATTGGGCCATCTGCTGCAGATACAACTAGAATAGCTCCGTCCATTTGTGCTGCACCAGTGATCATGTTTTTAACATAGTCAGCGTGTCCTGGGCAGTCAACGTGTGCATAGTGACGGTTGTCAGTTTCGTACTCAACGTGTGCAGTAGAGATTGTGATACCACGTTCACGCTCTTCTGGAGCACCGTCGATAGAATCATATGCACGTGCTTCACCTGTACCATACTTGTTGAAAAGTGTAGTAGTGATAGCTGCAGTTAAAGTAGTTTTACCATGGTCAACGTGACCGATTGTCCCAATGTTAACGTGGGATTTGGAGCGATCGAATTTTTCTTTACTCATTTATGTTTCCTCCTTAAAATAAATATTTCTTATGGATTTTTATTTATTATTTACTCGGAAGTATGTACACAGGATGGACATACTTCCAAGCCTCTACCTTCATTTATAATGGAAGATTATGAAAAAATCAATTATCCACCATTATTTTTTTTGATAATTTCTTCTGAAATAGATTTTGGTACTTCTTCATAGTGACTGAAGTGCATAGTATAAGTACCACGACCTTGTGTGTTTGAACGTAATGCAGTTGCATAACCAAACATTTCAGCAAGTGGTACAAAGGCATTAACAACTTGCGCATTACCGCGAGCGCCCATACCTTCTACACGTCCACGACGAGAAGTAACATCACCCATAATGTCACCCATGTATTCTTCAGGGATGACAACTTCAACCTTCATCATTGGCTCAAGTATAACTGGGTTACACTTATTCTTAGCAGCCTTTAATGCCATTGAAGCGGCAACTTTAAATGCCATTTCATTAGAGTCAACATCATGATAAGAACCATCATACAATGTTGCTTTAACGTCAATTAGTGGATAACCAGCTAACACACCATTTTCAAGGGATTCTTGAATACCTTGTTCAACTGATGGAATGTATTCACGTGGTACAACACCACCAACGATTTTGTTTACGAATTCAAAGCCTGCACCTTCTTCATTTGGCTCAAATTTAACCCAAACGTGTCCGTATTGTCCACGACCACCTGATTGACGTACAAACTTTCCTTCTACTTCTGCAGAAGAACGGAATGTTTCACGATAAGCAACCTGTGGCGCACCAACATTTGCTTCTACTTTGAATTCACGCTTTAAACGGTCAACGATAATATCAAGGTGAAGCTCACCCATACCAGAAATGATTGTTTGACCAGTTTCAGTGTTTGTTTCAGTTTTGAAGGTTGGATCTTCTTCAGCCAACTTACCTAGAGCAACTGACATTTTGTCTTGGTCTGCTTTAGATTTTGGCTCGATCGCAACAGAGATAACTGGTTCAGGGAATTCCATAGACTCTAAGATGACTTTGCTTTTCTCGTCTACTAGAGTATCTCCAGTACCAGTATCCTTCAAACCTACTGCAGCTGCAATATCCCCAGCGTATACAGTTGAAATTTCTTCACGGGAGTTAGCGTGCATTTGAAGGATACGTCCAACACGCTCACGCTTATCCTTTGTTGAATTCTTTACATATGAGCCCGAGCTCAATGTACCAGAATACACACGGAAGAAAGTCAATTTACCTACATACGGGTCTGTTGCAACCTTAAAGGCAAGTGCTGAGAATGGCTCGTTGTCGTCTGCTTTACGAACAACCTTTTCATCTGTGTCAGCAACATGACCTTCAATTGGTGGTACATCTAATGGTGATGGTAGGTAATCAATTACCGCATCAATTAATAATTGTACCCCTTTATTTTTGAAAGCAGAACCACAAAGTACTGGGTAGAATTCAACACTTAGAGTAGCTTGACGAATAGCGTTTTTAAGTTCTTCGTTGGAGATTTCTTCTCCTTCAAGATATCTCATCATTAGATCTTCATCTAATTCAGCTACCGCTTCAACTAACTTCGTGCGATATTCTTCTGCTTGGTCCTTGTATTCATCAGGAATAGGGCGTGCTTCAGCGCGCGTTCCTAAATCATCAAGGTAATAGTAAGCTTCCATGGTCACAAGGTCAATGATTCCTTCGAATTGATCCTCTGCACCAATTGGAAGTTGGATCGGGTGTGCATTTGCACCTAGACGTTCGTTTAAAGTACCAGTTGAGAATAAGAAGTCTGCCCCAATCTTATCCATTTTGTTAACAAAAACAATACGTGGTACTCCATAAGTTGTTGCTTGGCGCCAAACTGTTTCAGTTTGCGGCTCAACACCTGATTGAGCATCCAATACAGCAACGGAACCGTCTAATACACGAAGAGAACGTTCAACTTCTACTGTGAAGTCCACGTGACCTGGTGTATCGATAATGTTGATACGATGGTCTTTCCATTGAGCAGTTGTTGCAGCGGAAGTAATGGTAATCCCACGCTCCTGCTCTTGTTCCATCCAGTCCATTTGGGAAGCACCTTCATGTGTTTCCCCAATTTTATGGATACGTCCTGTGTAGAAAAGAATACGTTCTGTAGCAGTGGTTTTACCGGCATCAATGTGAGCCATAATCCCAATGTTACGTGTTCTTTCCAAGGAGAACTCTCTAGCCATGAATTTTTCTCCTTCCTAGAGTAAAGTTTAGTTGAATGAATGTTATTACCAACGATAGTGAGCAAATGCTTTGTTTGCTTCAGCCATTTTGTGCATATCCTCACGCTTCTTAACTGCTGCACCAGTGTTGTTTGCAGCATCAAGAATTTCGTTTGCAAGACGTTCTTCCATCGTCTTCTCTCCACGTTGACGTGAATAAAGTACGATGTGACGAAGACCTAATGCCTGACGACGTTCTGGGCGAACCTCAACTGGTACTTGGTAGTTTGAGCCACCAACACGGCGAGCACGAACTTCAAGTACAGGCATTACGTTCTTCATTGCTTGTTCAAAAACTTCCATAGCATCTTGGCCACTGCGTTCTTGAACTAGTTCAAAGGCTTTATATAAAAGTTTTTGAGCAGTACCACGCTTACCATCTACCATGATTTGGTTGATAAGGCGAGTTACTAGTTTTGAATTGTAAATTGGATCTGGTAACACATCACGCTTAGCTACTGGACCTTTACGAGGCATACGTTCCCCTCCTTTCATTTTGCGCTATCTTTCTAGTGAGTATAAGATTATTTCTTAGGTCTTTTTGCACCGTATTTAGAACGGCCTTGTTGACGACCTTCAACACCTGCAGTATCAAGAGCTCCACGAACGATGTGATAACGCACACCTGGTAAGTCCTTAACACGTCCACCACGAATTAACACAACACTATGCTCTTGAAGGTTGTGCCCAATTCCAGGAATGTAAGCAGTAACCTCGATGCCGTTTGTTAAACGAACACGAGCATATTTACGAAGTGCTGAGTTTGGCTTCTTAGGAGTTAGGGTACCCACACGAGTACAAACCCCACGCTTTTGTGGTGAAGATTGATTTGTTAACGTCTTTTTAAAGCTGTTATAGCCTTTGTTAAGTGCTGGTGAGTCAGTTGATTTAACTTTTGACTTACGACCTTTACGCACTAATTGGTTAATAGTTGGCATTGTTTATTTCCTCCCTTCTTCCATTGTTGTAATACCACACATCCAGGTGGTTCATATAAAGGTAAAAAACAAAGTCTTAGCGGGAAACTCCACTAAAATCTTTATTTTCTAATAGCGACTGTAGCTGCCCCAACATCTATGCCACACGCTTTTCCTAACTGTTTCATAGAGTCAACATGTGAAATCGGAATTCCTGTTTCCTTAGCAAGACGAACTACTTTTTCTGTTACTCGTCGCTCGGCATCTTCGGCAACAATCACTTCTTCGATCTCGCCGTTTTTTATAGCCTTAATTGTCTGTTTAGTACCGATTACGGCTCTCGACTTATCCTGTGCTACTTTTTCATAAGACATTTTTAATCCTCCAAAGCAACAAGGGGTAAATAGAACACCTTGAATATATTATCATCCTGAAATACGAAAGTCAACCATGATTTATGATTCAAGGTATTCTATTTCTTTACCTTTTCAAACACTTGTTACTGAGTTGTGATTTCTTCACTAGTGACTTCAGAAACAATTTCTTGTTGTTCTTGATTCTTCTTCATTTCAATTCGGCGATATCGATTCATACCAGTACCAGCCGGAACGAGTTTACCAATAATCACATTTTCTTTCAGGCCTAGTAATTCATCTCGTTTACCCTTAATGGCTGCATCTGTTAAGACTCTTGTTGTTTCTTGGAAGGATGCAGCTGATAAGAATGAATCAGTTTCAAGTGATGCCTTCGTAATACCTAGGAGCACTGGTCGACCAACAGCAGGCTGTTCACCATTAAGCAATGCTTTTTGGTTTGCATCCTTGAATTGGAAGGTTTCGATAAGTGAGCCAGGTAATACATCAGACTCTCCTGATTCAACCACACGAATTTTTCTAAGCATTTGTCGTGCCATAACCTCAACGTGCTTATCTGAGATTTCAACACCTTGCATGCGATAAACTTTTTGTACTTCCTTAAGAATGTACTGTTGTACACCTTGCGTGCCACGTACCTTGAGTAACTCTTTAGGGTCCACAGAACCTTCAGTTAGTTCTTGGCCGGCCTCCACTTGATCTCCAACACTAACCTTGAGTCGCGCGTTATACGGAGTCGTGTACGTACGGCTTTCAACGTCGCCTTGGACGACAATTTCTAACTTATCCTTGACTTCACTGACATTCTGTACAGTACCGTAGATTTCACTGATAACAGCTTGCCCTTTCGGATTACGCGCCTCAAATAGCTCCTGGATACGCGGTAGACCTTGTGTAATATCGTCTCCCGCAACCCCGCCTGTATGGAAGGTACGCATAGTAAGCTGTGTACCAGGTTCACCAATGGATTGAGCTGCAATAATACCGACAGCCTCACCAACTTCAACCTCTTGACCAGTTGCCAAGTTACGTCCGTAACACTTCTTACATACCCCGTGCCTTGTGTTACACGTGAACACAGAACGGATGTAAACTTCTTCAATACCTGCATTAATAATATCTTTTGCTTTGTCTTCGGTAATAAGTTCGTTACGGCCTACAATTACTTCGTCTGTTTCAGGGTGACGATGTGTTTTGTAGCTAGTACGCCCGATGAGACGGTCGATCAATGGAACAATAATTTCGTCTCCATCTCTTAAAGTGCTGACAAACAATCCGCGGTCTGTGCCACAGTCATCCTCACGCACAATAACATCTTGGGCAACATCGACCAAGCGGCGTGTTAAGTAACCTGAGTCAGCCGTCTTAAGCGCCGTATCCGCCAGACCTTTACGAGCACCGTGAGTGGAAATAAAGTATTCCAATACGGTTAAACCTTCGCGGAAACTTGATTTAATTGGAAGTTCAATGATTCGACCAGATGGATTGGCCATCAAGCCACGCATACCCGCTAACTGAGTGAAGTTTGAAGCATTACCACGAGCTCCAGAATCACTCATCATAAAGATTGGGTTTGTTGGCTCTAAGGATTGCATCAATTTGTCTTGAATAATATCTTTTGCTTCAGTCCAAATTGCAATGACTCGGTCGTATCTTTCCTCTCCAGTAATTAAACCACGACGGAACTGCTTTACGACTTTATCGATTTTTTCTTGGGCTTCATCTAAAATAACCTGCTTCTCTGGTAATACAACAATGTCGGACACACCAACTGTAATACCAGCTTTTGTTGAGAATTCAAATCCTAAATCCTTCATTCGGTCAAGCATTTTAGATGTTTCCGTGATCTTGTAGCGTTTAAATACTTCTGCAATAATGTCGCCAAGAATACCCTTCTTAAACGGCAGAATAATATCCCGCTTAGCAATCTCTTCTTTAATATCCGTACCCTTAGGAACGAAATATTTTTCAGGTGTTTTCACCTCAAGATTGAAAGGTGTTGGCTCATTCATATAAGGGAACGCGTTTGGTAGCATGTTGTTAAAAATCAGCTTACCAACCGTTGTTAAGAGCAACATATTATTTTGTTCTTCTGTAAAAGTAAGGTTCTTTAAGGAACCAGCATATACTGCGACTCTTGTATGGAGATGAACATATCCATTTTGATATGCCATAACTGCTTCGTTCAAGTCTTTAAAGACCTTACCTTCACCAATTGCATTTTTTCTTTCCAAGGTTAGATAGTAGTTACCCAACACCATATCCTGTGAAGGTGTAACAACTGGCTTTCCATCCTTAGGGTTCAAGATGTTTTGTGCAGCAAGCATTAAAATTCGCGCTTCAGCTTGTGCCTCTGCTGATAGCGGAACGTGCACAGCCATTTGGTCACCATCAAAGTCCGCGTTATATGCTGTACAAACCAATGGATGTAAGCGAATGGCGCGTCCTTCAACTAGTGTTGGTTCAAATGCTTGAATACCTAATCTATGAAGAGTAGGTGCACGGTTTAGTAATACCGGGTGCTCTTTGATCACTTCTTCAAGCACATCCCAAATTTCCGGGTGCAAACGTTCAATTTTACGCTTGGCTGATTTTATATTGTGAGAAATACCACGATCGACAAGCTCCTTCATAACGAAAGGCTTGAACAGTTCGATGGCCATCTCTTTCGGTAAACCACATTGATACATTTTTAGGTTAGGTCCCACCACAATAACGGAACGACCAGAATAGTCAACACGCTTACCTAATAGGTTTTGTCGGAAACGACCTTGCTTCCCTTTCAACATATGTGATAGAGATTTTAATGGTCTATTTCCTGGCCCCGTAACAGGACGACCTCTACGCCCGTTATCAATTAACGCATCAACCGCTTCCTGAAGCATACGCTTTTCATTTTGTACGATAATACTTGGAGCGCCTAAGTCTAATAAACGCTTTAAGCGATTGTTACGATTAATTACACGACGATATAGATCGTTTAAATCTGAAGTAGCAAATCGACCACCATCCAGCTGTACCATTGGGCGTAGCTCAGGCGGAATAACCGGTAACACATCTAAAATCATCCATGATGGATCGTTACCTGAGTTACGGAATGATTCCAACACTTCTAATCGTTTAATAGCTCGAGTTCGACGTTGACCCTGAGCTGTTTTTAGCTCTTCCTTAAGGGTGTCAACCTCTGTTTCTAGGTTGATATCCTGAAGTAGTTTACGAATTGCCTCCGCACCCATTTGAGCTTGGAAAGTCGCGCCGTACTTTTCACGGTACTGGCGATATTCCCTTTCGGATAACAATTGTTTCTTTTCTAGAGGAGTGTCACCTACATCGGTCACAATATATGCCGCAAAGTAAATGACCTCTTCAAGCGCACGTGGAGACATATCAAGCACAAGTCCCATACGACTTGGTATTCCTTTGAAATACCAAATATGAGAGACAGGGGCAGCGAGTTCAATATGCCCCATTCGCTCTCTTCGTACTTTTGATTTTGTAACCTCTACTCCACAGCGGTCGCAGACAATTCCTTTGTAACGCACACGCTTATACTTTCCACAATGACATTCCCAGTCTTTTTGTGGACCGAAAATACGTTCACAAAACAAACCGTCTTTTTCTGGCTTTAATGTACGATAATTAATTGTTTCTGGCTTTTTTACCTCACCATAAGACCACGAACGGATTTTATCTGGTGAAGCCAAACCAATCTTCATAAATTCAAAGTTATTTACATCTAACAAGGAGCCTACCTCCCTTATAGTATCCGAATTTACCTAAGCTCATCTTTACCCATTCACATCTTCGCGTTGTTCCATGTTTACATTCAACTGTTCAGCTGATTGCTCTTCTTCTTCCATGTCACGCATTTCAATTTCAGACTCATCACCTGAAAGGATTTTGACATCCATTCCAAGGCTTTGTAGTTCTTTAATCAATACTTTAAAGGATTCTGGAACGCCTGGTTCGGGTACGTTATCTCCTTTAACGATTGATTCATATGTCTTCACACGTCCAACAACATCGTCAGACTTCACAGTGAGAATTTCTTGAAGTGTATAGGCAGCACCATAAGCTTCGAGTGCCCAAACCTCCATCTCACCAAAACGTTGTCCACCGAACTGCGCCTTACCACCCAATGGTTGCTGTGTAACGAGTGAGTATGGACCAGTTGAACGGGCGTGTAATTTATCATCAACCATGTGTGCAAGTTTAATCATGTACATGACACCAACGGAAACGCGGTTATCAAATGGTTGACCAGAACGTCCATCATAAAGGACTGTTTTCGCATCTCTTGAAAGTCCTGCTTCTTCTAATGTATCCCATACATCATTATCAGAAGCTCCATCAAATACTGGTGTTGCAACATGAATACCTAGCTGTCTAGCGGCCATACCAAGGTGTAATTCAAGTACCTGACCAATGTTCATACGTGATGGTACACCTAATGGATTAAGCATAATATCGACCGGTGTTCCATCTGGCATAAACGGCATATCTTCCTCAGGTAAAATACGGGAAATAACACCCTTGTTTCCGTGACGACCAGCCATTTTATCCCCTTCATGGATTTTACGTTTTTGTACCACATAAACACGAACGAGTTGGTTCACACCTGGTGGTAGTTCATCTCCGTCTTCGCGGTTAAAGATCTTAACATCTAAGACGATACCGCCACCACCATGTGGTACACGTAACGAAGTGTCACGTACTTCACGTGCTTTTTCACCGAAGATTGCGTGAAGTAGTCTTTCTTCGGCTGTTAACTCTGTGACACCTTTAGGGGTTACTTTACCTACCAATAAGTCCCCATCCGTAACCTCTGCACCAACGCGGATAATGCCACGTTCATCTAAATTACGTAAAGCATCTTCACCAACGTTTGGTATATCTCGAGTAATTTCTTCAGGCCCTAATTTGGTATCTCGCGCTTCTGACTCATACTCTTCAATATGAACAGATGTATAAACGTCGTCTTTCACGAGACGTTCACTCATGATGATAGCATCCTCATAGTTGTAACCATCCCATGTCATAAATGCAACGAGAACGTTTTGTCCTAAAGCAAGTTCCCCTTGTTCCATGGAAGGACCATCAGCAAGGATTTCACCTTTTTTAACTCTCTCTCCCATTTCAACAATCGGGCGTTGGTTATAACATGTTCCTTGGTTTGAGCGAATAAACTTTTGCAATTTATATTTATCCACATCGCCTTTAACTTCTTTGCCATCAACTTCAGACACGCGGCGAACATGGACTTCTTTCGCTTCCACACGTTCTACAATACCGTCATAGCGTGAAACAACAGCAGCACCTGAGTCTTTCCCTGATACATATTCCATACCAGTACCCACAATTGGTGACTTAGGTTGTAGCAATGGAACAGCTTGACGTTGCATGTTTGCACCCATTAACGCACGGTTCGAGTCATCGTTTTCTAAGAATGGAATACAAGCGGTCGCTGCCGATACAACCTGCTTAGGCGATACGTCCATATAATCAATTCGATCCTTAGGTACAACGGTGTTTTCCCCGCGGAAACGCGCAATAACTTCATCATCTTGGAACGTTCCATCTTCAGCAAGAATAGCATTGGCCTGCGCGACAACATAATTATCCTCTTCATCAGCTGTTAGGTAATCAATTTGTTCCGTTATCTTACCTGTGTCTGGGTCTACACGACGATAAGGGGTTTCGATAAAGCCAAATTCATTTACCTTAGAATATGAAGATAAGGAGTTAATCAAACCGATGTTCGGACCTTCAGGCGTTTCAATCGGACACATACGACCGTAGTGTGAGTAGTGAACGTCACGCACTTCAAATCCGGCACGTTCACGAGTTAACCCACCAGGCCCTAGAGCTGAAAGACGTCGTTTATGCGTTAACTCAGCAAGAGGGTTTGTTTGGTCCATGAATTGTGAGAGCTGCGAGCTCCCGAAAAATTCTTTAATGGAAGCAATGACTGGTCGAATATTGATTAGCTGCTGAGGTGTGATAGAATTCGTATCCTGAATGGACATACGTTCACGAACGACTCTTTCCATTCTTGATAAACCAATGCGGAATTGGTTTTGCAACAACTCACCTACAGAACGCAAACGACGATTTCCTAAATGGTCAATGTCATCTGTATCTCCTACACCATGTAAAATGTTAAAGAAATAACTGATAGATGAAATAATATCTGCAGGTGTAATATGTTTAACTGATTTATCTACGCCACCATTTCCAATTACCTTTAAGGTTCTTTCACCTTCAGGATCAGATGGGTCTATAATTTTAACAGCTTGAACGCGAACAGGGTCATCCAACACACCCTCATGTGGTTCTAAAATTTGTTCACCAAGACTTTCTTCTGTACGTTCCAATAATGGTAACAATTTATTCAGTAGTCGGCGATCAATTTTATCACCCTTACGTCCTAACACTTCACCTGTTTCTTCATCCACAACCGTTTCTGCCAACGTTTGATTAAATAGACGGTTTTGGATATGAAGTTTTTTGTTCATTTTGTAACGACCCACGCGCGCTAAGTCATAACGCTTTGGATCAAAGAAACGTGAAATCAATAGGCTTTTCGCACTTTCCACTGTTGGTGGTTCTCCAGGACGAAGGCGCTCATAAATTTCTAATAGAGCCTTTTCACTGTTTTCCGTATTATCTTTATCCAATGAATTTTTTAGAAACTCATTTTCACCGATTAAATCAACAATTTCCTCATCAGTGCCAAAACCTAAGGCACGCAAAAGAACGGTAATCGGGAGTTTACGTGTACGGTCAATACGTACATGTACGACATCCTTAGCGTCTGTTTCAAATTCAAGCCAAGCCCCTCTGTTAGGGATAACCGTCGTCGTAAATCCTTTCTTTCCGTTCTTGTCAATCTTTTCACTGAAGTAAACACTTGGGGAGCGAACTAACTGAGATACAATTACACGCTCGGCGCCATTGATCACAAAAGTACCAGTATCGGTCATAAGTGGGAAATCTCCCATAAACACTTCTTGTTCTTTTACCTCTCCGGTTTCTTTGTTTAACAGTCGCACCTTAACGCGTAGAGGAGCGGAATAAGTGACGTCTCGCTCTTTTGATTCACCTACTGGATACTTTGGTTCTCCAAGACTATAATCTACGAATTCTAAAGATAAATTTCCTGTAAAATCTTCAATAGGAGAAATGTCTTGGAACATCTCTTTCAAACCCTCATCTAAAAACCATTGATAGGAAGCAGTTTGGATTTCGATTAGGTTTGGTAACTCTAACACTTCACTAATACGTGCGTAAGATCTACGCTTGCGTAGTCGACCGTATTGAACTAGTTGACCTGTCAACTGATTCACCCCTCGAACTTGCATATTTAATGTAAAATAAGAACAATTCGGCAAAAATGGCATGCCGAACGAGCTTGCTAGAGAATGAAAATATTCTTAACAAGCATATATATCACATCCGTTTAACGATCATGAATTCATTAAACGAATGAATAATCCTGAATAATGCAAGAACCACAATCTCATTTGTGGTACAATAAATAATAACGTAATCATGAAAAAGGTTTATAGACTTTCTATCTAACTGGTTATGTAAAATCTCACTGATGTTTCACTAATCAATCACCATTTATATTCGATTTTATTAGTATAACCAAAACGATTCACAGCCTATACATAAAGAATTATAAAATTCTTCTTGACAAGAAAAAGTTATTATTGGCATTTTCCAATAATAGCATAGCTTGATTTGTCAGTCAAATTTTTCCGCCTTTAAAATGTAATACCCTTTTTCTTTGGCCACAACACTTACATCATCGTAAATTTCCTCTAACTTCTTCCTTGCCGATGGTGCCCCTTGCTTCTTTTGAATAACAACCCACAACGTGCCATGATCAACAAGAAATTCGTAGCTTTGTTCAAGAATAGAATGAACCACTTGCTTTCCTGCCCGGATAGGCGGATTCGTCAAAATAGCTGCAAATTGATGACCCGAAACCCCTACAAAGAGGTTGCTTTCCATAACCGTAACGTTATCTACCTGGTTATGATGTGCATTATGCTTCGCCAACTCTATTGCTCTTTTATTAATATCAATCATATATACATGCCTATCTCGATAAGAGCTTGCAACACTTAATCCGATGGGACCATATCCACAGCCGACATCTAAAAAGTCCCCTTTAGCTTCTGGTTCTTCAAACGCTTCTATTAATACCCTTGAGCCAAAGTCTACTTCACCCTTCGAAAAAACGCCAAAATCAGAAGTGAAGGCGAAGGATCGATTACGCAAGGTGTATTCCCATGTTGTTGGGTTACTTTTACTCTTTGGATCATTCGAATAATAATGCTCGGACAAATTCCACACCATCCCGCAATTAACAAAGTACTTTTACAGCTAGTTATCTCCGTATGCTTCAAAAACATACGAAATTTAACATTTTCGCCTATGTTTTAACCATAAATTATTTTCCTGAAACTAAAATAAAAGCTCGCCGGATACCAGCGAGCTTCTTATTTAATCATTTTTCAAAATTACTTCAATTCGATTGAAGCGCCAACTTCTTCTAACTTACCTTTAAGTTCTTCAGCTTCTTCTTTAGAAGCTCCTTCTTTAACAGGCTTTGGAGCGTTATCTACTAAGTCTTTTGCATCTTTCAAGCCAAGACCAGTGATTTCACGTACTGCTTTAACAACCTTAATCTTAGAAGCACCAGCGTCAGTTAGTACTACGTCAAATTCTGTTTGCTCTTCAGCAACCTCGCCACCAGCAGCTCCACCAGCTACAGCAACTGGAGCAGCAGCAGTTACACCAAATTCTTCTTCAATAGCTTTAACTAGATCGTTCAATTCAAGAACGGACATTTCTTTAATTGCATCAATAATTTGTTCTTTAGTCATTTTTGTTTCCTCCTTAAAAATTTTTATAATGTATATTTTCGTTGCGTTATCATCTAACTCATGAGATTAAACTTAAGCTTCTGCTTCTTCCTTTTGTTCCGCAATGGCCTTTGTAGCGTATGCGAAGTTGCGTACAGGTGCTTGTAGCACGCTGAGTAGCATTGAAAGTAGTCCTTCGTAATTTGGAAGATCTGCAAGTTCCTTGATTTGTTCAAGTGTTGCAACGTTACCTTCAATAACTCCACCTTTAATTTCAAGGTCTTCGTGTTCTTTAGCAAAGTTGTTTAACACTTTTGCCGGAGCCACAACATCCTCTTCACTAAATGCGATAGCTGTTGGACCAACCAAAACATCGTCAAGTCCTTCAAGTCCTGCCTCAGCAGTAGCACGACGTGTCATTGTGTTTTTGTAAACCTTGAAATCAACGTTCGCCTCACGTAGCTGTGTACGTAATTCAGTAACTTCTTCAACATCCAAACCACGATAGTCAACAAGAATAGTTGATTGACTAGTCTTTAGCTTGTCTGCAATTTCAGATACAACTTGTTTTTTGTGTTCGATTACCTCGCTCACCTTTCCACCTCCTACAATCTGTTTATACCGATCAGTGTATTGGTTTCGTAAGCATTAAAAATGCCTCCACCAAATGACAGTGGAGGCATGTATTTATATCCTGCAAAACATACACATTACAATGTATGCTATCTTCAGATTCAACACACCTCGGCAGGAAATTAAGCGTTCAATACGCACCTACTGTCTTCGGTATTTCGTATATTTATTTAACAACATTGACTATTATATTGAACTCAATACAGAATGTCAATTGTTATTTTTTTCTTAGTAATTAGAAACGTCTACGCGGACGCCAGGTCCCATTGTAGATGCAATAGATACATTACGCATGTAAGTACCTTTAGAAGATTGAGGCTTAACTTTAACAATTTGCTCAGCTAGAGCGTTAAAGTTTTCAACTAGCTTCTCATCTTCAAAAGAAACCTTACCAATTGGAACGTGAATGTTTCCTGATTTATCTACACGGTATTCAACCTTACCAGCTTTTACTTCTTTTACTGCCTTTTCAACTTCAAAAGTTACAGTGCCAGTTTTAGGGTTTGGCATTAGGCCTTTTGGTCCTAATACACGTCCTAGCTTACCAACCTCAGCCATCATGTCCGGAGTTGCTACTACAACATCAAAATCAAACCAACCTTGGTTAATTTTGTTGATGTAATCTTGCTCTCCTACATAGTCGGCTCCAGCCGCTTCTGCTTCCTTCGCTTTATCACCTTTAGCGAAAACAAGAACTTTTTGTGTTTTACCAGTTCCATTAGGAAGTACCATTGCTCCACGGATTTGTTGGTCAGCTTTTTTAGGGTCTACACCTAAACGGAAAGCCGCTTCAACTGATTCATCAAACTTAGCTGTTGCTGTCTTTTTAACAACTTCTACAGCTTCTGAAATTTCATATGCTTTTGTACGATCAACAAGCTTTAGCGCTTCTTCATACTTTTTGCTTTTCTTAGCCATTCTAATTTTCCTCCTCGAAATGTGGTTTTAACGGTTAAGGTCTTACCTCCCACTAATAAAGGTTGCGTTGGGTGAAATGATCCCCCCGCAACCTTTTTCACTTCCACTGAAAGCGTGGGATTAGTCTTCGATCACAATACCCATACTACGCGCTGTACCTTCAACCATACGCATAGCAGCTTCCACGTCAGCAGCATTTAAATCAGGCATTTTTGTTTCTGCGATTTCACGAACCTTATCGCGATTAACAGTCGCAACTTTGTTGCGATTTGGTTCGCCTGATCCAGAATCAATACCAGCTGCTTTCTTCAAAAGAACCGCAGCAGGTGGGGTTTTTGTAACAAATGTAAATGAACGGTCTTCAAAAACCGTGATTTCAACCGGAATAATCATGCCAGCTTGTTCAGCTGTACGTGCGTTGAATTCTTTACAGAAGCCCATGATATTAATACCAGCTTGACCTAATGCAGGACCTACTGGTGGTGCTGGGTTTGCTTTCCCTGCAGGAATTTGTAATTTTACAACTTTGATTACTTTTTTAGCCACGAGACACACCTCCTTAAGTCCGTGATGTGGTATTTGGGGTTTGCCCCCTCCCACTAATTTTTATGCTGTAAATCCTCATACTCTAGGCATAAAGAACATAAAAATTTTAGCATCTTTAATCACCAAATGCAAGGGGGTAAATATAATTTACAGCTTTTCAACCTGGGAAAACTCTAATTCTACAGGAGTTTCTCTACCAAACATATTTACATGGACTTTAATTTTTTGTTTATCTAAGTCAATATGTTCTACAGTACCTGTGAAATTAGCAAATGGACCATCTGTAACCCGAACATTTTCCTGTAGTTCGATGTCGATATCGGTGACGGGCTCGTCCATTCCTAGCTTTTTCAATACATCTTCCACTTCTTCCGGTAAGAGAGGGATAGGTTTGGAACCAGATCCAGTTGAGCCAACAAAGCCTGTAACTCCCGGTGTATTACGCACTACATACCATGAGTCATCTGTCATGACCATCTCAGCTAGCACATATCCCGGGAAAAATTTCTTTTTAGCTGTTTTTCTTTTACCATTCTTGATTTCTGTTTCCTCTTCTTCAGGAACAATGACACGGAATATTTTATCCTGCATCCCCATTGATTCAACACGTTTTTCTAAATTTGTTTTTACCTTGTTTTCATACCCCGAATACGTATGAACTACATACCATCTTTTTTCCATAGCTTAGGACAATCTTTCTGTCCTTCCCTCCCTTACACGAAATTAATCATTCCTACTCTTATTATTCTCAAAACCAACTGTACTACGCATCATTTAACAAATGCTACATCCTATGAAACAAGTCATCTATTGGATAAATGAAGTTTTAAAGCAAATTGAAAAAACCCGTAAAACGGGTTTTTTGGCTCATATGACTATATTTTACATTATAGCATATTTATCGTTCGTTTATTCAAAAAATAGTTCTAAGATTTGCGAGATTCCTGTATCTACTAATGCAAAAAAGATCGTTACGAAAGCAACCGTAGTGACAACTGTAATTGTATATTTAGTTAGCTCCTTGCCTTTAGGCCAGCTAACTTTCTTCATTTCGCGAACGACATCTTTAAGAAACTTCATATTCGGACCCCCAACCTGCCAAAACTGTTATTTTAAACCACCTAGATTAATAAGTTGAATTTAGGGCGATAGTATTCGTTCAAACTATGCCTCTATTTTCACCACTATTTTGTTTCTTGATGTAGCGTGTGTTTTCCACAATGTTTACAGTACTTTTTTATTTCTAATCTTCCAGACTCTGATTCTGAGTTTTTATAAGAAGAATAATTTCTATTATGGCACTCAGTACAAGCTAGAATAACTTTTTTACGCATATAATCATCCCTTAATAGGGTTTTTCACTTCTATAAATTTAGCATGCAAGACAAGCTCTGTCAATCTACGCTAAAGGGATAACTCATTCAGTTCAAGATAACGTTCCAATTTTCGTTTCACACGTTGTAAAGCGTTATCAATTGACTTTACATGTCGGTTAAGCTCGACAGAAATTTCCTGATACGAGCGACCGTCCAGGTATAGGTTTAATACTTTACGTTCTAGTTCACTTAAAATTTCACTCATTTTATCTTCCATATCTCCGTATCGTTCACGGGTGATAAGCAGTTCTTCTGGATCCATCGTCTTAGACCCTTCTAATACATCCAACAAAGTCCGGTCTGATTCTTCATCATAAATAGGCTTGTCCAAGGATACATAAGAATTCAGAGGAATATGCTTCTGCCTGGTGGCCGTCTTAATCGCTGTGATGATCTGTCTAGTAACACAAAGTTCCGCAAAGGCTTTAAAAGAAGAAAGCTTGTCCTTTTGAAAGTCACGAATGGCCTTGTACAATCCAATCATTCCCTCCTGGACAATATCTTCACGATCTGCGCCAATTAAGAAATAGGTCCTCGCCTTGGCCCGAACAAAGTTTTTATACTTGTTTATGAGATATTCAAGCGCATAGCTATTCCCTTCATGGACTAACGCCACAACCTCTTCATCTGGTGTAAGTTCTAAATCGAGATCTTGATTTTCATGATCTTCAAGTCTGATGGTCACACAGGATTCCCCCTGAAAATTCAAATAATGCCATGATTATAGACATATTATACAGGAATTGTCAAAATTGAGTCAATGTTAGCTACAATTTATCTTTTTCCTCGACGCCATTTCTCAAAAACCTCTAAAACATCTTCGTTAAGTGGTATTTTAGAACGAACTTTTTTAGAGTGCTGCACCTGAACATCCTGCTCAATTTCTCTTTCAATATTATCCACTTCAATTAACAACTCTCGTGCTGATATACGTAGAGCACCTTGTGCGAATATCGTCCTCTGTTCCGTATAGTCTGATGTTGCAACATACACTTGTGTTTTAATATTTTTGACTTCACCTACTAGCTTCTCAATTCGTTCATCTGCCGTTTCATTTTCACGGGTGAAAATGACTTGAACTCTACGATATTGGGTCATTTTTTCAATTCCCGGTACTTCATAGGCATCAAATACCACGATAACTCGATTTCCCATATAGGCTTGGTAATCCGCCATCTTTTCAATCAGCAAATCTCTCGCTTGTGCTAAGTCCTTATCTCTAAGGGCTTGTAATTCAGGCCATGCCCCAATTACATTATAACCATCAACAATCAGCACATCCATCTTTTATTCACCAAGCGGGGAGCGTTTTCGATATACTTCATACATGAGTAAGCTTGCCGCTACAGAAGCATTTAGCGATGTGACCTTCCCTTTCATAGGTAAACGTACTAACCAATCGCACTTATCCCTTACTAAACGGCTTATCCCCTTCCCTTCACTACCTACGACTAGAGCAAGAGGCATATCGCCATTTAATTCGCGATAATCTTCATCCCCTTTGGCATCTGTACCGACAACCCAGATGTTTTTCTCCTTCAACTCATCAATCGTTCTGGCAATATTGGTCACTCGGGCTACGGGTATATATTCCACCGCTCCAGTTGAAGCTTTTACAACCGTTTGAGTTAACTGTACAGAACGTCGTTTAGGGATGATAACTCCGTGGGCGCCCACCGCATCAGCTGTCCGCAATATCGATCCTAAATTATGCGGATCTTCTAGCTCGTCTAAAATAATAAAAAACGGTGTTTCATTTCGGTTATTGGCCAAATCATATAAATCATCCAGTGACGCGTAATCGTAGGCTGCAATTGATGCTGCCACACCTTGATGATGTTCTCCAATTTGGTCAAGCTTCTTTTTAGGAACCTGTTGGACTACAATACCGTTTTTCTTCGCTAACTGCTGGATTTGTTTTGCTGATTGAGGCTTTAAATTCTCCAGCATCATCACTTTATTCATAGTCCGCCCTGATTTTAACGCTTCAATTACAGGGTTTTTACCGACAATCCATTCTTCTCTCATCTACTAACGCTCCTTTCCTCTATATTTTGAATGGCGGATTCAATAAGCTCTTCTAACCGCTCAATATTCCCACTTAAATAATGGAAACCAAGTAATGCTTCAAAAGCAGTGCTATATCGATAGGTCATCACATCCGTGTTTTTTGGTACTGAATTAGACTTTGCATTACGACCTCTACGCACTACAGCTTGCTCCTCCTCACTTAAGAGCTCCTTGTCCAACCAATCCTTAAGGACAACGGACTGTGAGGTTGCCGCAACAAACCGCACCGTGGAGCGGTGCAGCTGCTGCGGATGAACTATTCCCTTTTTAATCAAATATTCGCGAATATATTTATCATAAATGACATCCCCCATATAGGCGAGGGTTAAACTTTTTAGTTGTTTAGCATTGATGGTATTTTCAAGCATAGCTAGCCTCTTTTCCAACGCGTTCCTTGTGGAGTATCCTCTAAAATAATATTTTGTTCCTTTAAATCATCTCTGATTTGGTCGGCTAATGTAAAGTTGCGATTTCTTCTCGCTTCATTTCTCTTTTCGATTAATTCCTCAATGTCATCATCAAGGAGCTCATCAGCATCGTCCGTAATGGAGACACCTAATATCTTCATCAAGTCATCAAAGGCTTGAACAAACGACTCAATAACTTTCGTAGATGTGTTCTGCTCCTGTAAATAAACATTTGCTTCCTTTGCCAGATCAAACAAAACAGAGATGGCATTCGCCGTGTTAAAATCATCATCCATTTCCTCATAAAAACGGCTCTTTAGCTCATTTATTTTTTCAATCCATTCTTGATGGTCCACCAAGTCCGTGCTAGCCTTTTGGCGGTGAACTAGATTAACTCTAGCTGTTTTTATTCTTTCTAAGCTGTTTTTGGCGCTTTCGAGAAGTGTGTTACTAAAATTAATCGGGTTACGATAATGCACACTTAGCATAAAAAAGCGGACAACATTGGGATCGTGCTGCTGAATAATATCGTGAACTAAAATAAAGTTCCCTTGAGATTTAGACATTTTTTCATTGTCAATATTAATATAACCATTGTGCATCCAATAATTTGCAAAGGTCTGTTCATTTAACGCTTCAGATTGTGCAATCTCGTTTTCATGGTGAGGGAATGACAGGTCCTGCCCACCAGCATGAATATCGATTGTATCGCCTAAATACTTTTTCGCCATTGCTGAACATTCAATATGCCAGCCAGGGCGACCTTTCCCCCAAGGACTATCCCAGGAAATTTCATTTGGCTTAGCCGGCTTCCATAATGTGAAATCTAAGGGGTCCTCCTTCTTTTCCCCGACTTGAATTCGAGCACCTGATCGTAGCTCATCAAGAGACTGGTGGGAAAGCTTACCATACTCATCGAAGGAGCGCGTCTTAAAGTAGACATCACCGTCAACCTCATAGGCATACCCTTTATCAATTAGTTTTTGGATAAAGGCTATGATATCCTCCATGGTTTCTGTTACTCTCGGATGATGGTCCGCCTCTTGTACACCAAAAGCACCCACATCCTCCTTATAGGCTTGAATAAAGCGGTTAGCTACATCAGGCACTTCCTCACCAAGCTCGTTGGCAGCCTTAATCAATTTATCGTCAACATCAGTGAAATTAAGAACATAATCAACATCAAAGCCCTTGTGTTGAAAATAGCGTCTTACCGTATCAAATACTATGGCCGGACGAGCATTTCCGATGTGTATATAGTTATATACTGTAGGCCCGCAGACATACATCTTTACCTTCCCTTTTTCAATCGGTTCAAACGTTTCTTTTTGTCTCGTTAATGTGTTATATAATTTGATTGACAATATGGCTCACTCCTTTTTTAGATTCTCTACTTCAAATTGAAGGCGTTCAATTTCCTTTGCTAAGGATTCGATTTTATCTGAAACCGGGTCTGGTAATTTGTGATGATCAAGGTCATTACGAACTTTCACCCCGTCCTGCACGACCACCTTCCCTGGAATACCTACGACTGTAGAATTATCAGGCACATCACGTAAGACAACAGAGCCTGCTCCGATTTTTGAATTTTCCCCAATGGTAATGGACCCTAGCACTTTCGCTCCTGATGCTACGAGTGCGTTATCTTTAACCGTTGGGTGTCTTTTCCCTTTTTCTTTACCTGTACCGCCGAGGGTGACACCTTGAAATAGGGTTACATTATCGCCAATTTCGCACGTTTCCCCAACAACCACACCCATACCGTGGTCGATAAAAAAGCGTCTTCCAATCTTGGCACCTGGGTGAATTTCGATTCCAGTAAAAAAGCGGCTAATTTGCGAGATAAGACGTGCCATAAAAAAGAGTTTGCGGTTAAAACAAGCATGGGCCACCCGATGTGCCCAAATGGCATGTAAACCTGAGTATAATAAGATAACTTCAAAGCGATTTCTAGCTGCAGGATCCTGATCAAAAACAACATCAACGTCTTCCTTCAGCATTTTAAAAAACCTACCCATACCTGTCCCCTCCTTACGATTACTATAGATTCCTCTCCCTGTTTTGAAGGTATAAAAAAACGCCTCTGTATATTACATACAGAGACGTGTCACACGCGGTTCCACTCTGTTTAGGAATTTGGACATTCCTCAACTTGTGTCTGTTAACGGTAGATAACCGCCCTTATTTACTTTCATTCAATAAGGGGCTCTGAGGTGCATTTCAAAAGGCGTCCGTTGAATTACTCTCAGCCGGTGGTAATTCTCTCTGTAAACAGACAGACACTTTTTACTTCTCCTCATCAACGCTCGGTATATTTATAACAGGCTAGTCCTTTCCCTTCCACCTGCATAGGTACTTTTCTTTATTATACTATATTATAAACGAAAAAAATTGTGTTTTTAACCGATTTGTTTAATGACACTTTGTAAGCGAACTTTTACCGTGTCTTTGCCTAGTAAGTAAATGGCATCAGGCAGTTCTGGACCGTGTGTCTGCCCTGTTGTTGCCACACGAATTGGCATGAATAGTTTTTTACCCTTTGCTCCTGTATCTTTTTGAACCGCCTTAATCGACTTCTTAATTTCACCGGGCTCAAAGTTTTCTAATTCATCAAGCTTGGTTAAGAAGGTTTCCATAACTTCTGGAACCTGTTCCTCGTTAAGAACCTTCATGCTATCCTCATCATACTCAATTTCTTCCTTGAAGAATAGCTCTGTTAGCTCTACAATTTCTGCCCCATAGCTAAGCTGCTCTTTATAAAGTGAAATTAAATCTTCAGCCCATTTTTGTTGTTTCTCATCCATGTTCTCTGGCACTTTTCCCGCTTTCACTAAGTGAGGCATAGCAAGCTTTATGACATCCTCTAATTCAGCCGCTTTAATATATTGGTTGTTCATCCACTTTAGTTTGTGTGGGTCAAAGACAGCTGGAGAGGTTGCTAAACGCTCTGGGTCAAAGATCTTAATGAATTCTTCTCTTGTGAATAGCTCTTCTTCTCCTACTGGTGACCATCCAAGTAAGCCAATAAAGTTAAATAACGCATCAGGTAAGTAGCCTAAATCAGCATATTGTTCAATAAATTGAATGATGCTCTCATCACGCTTACTTAGCTTTTTACGTTCTTCATTTACAATAAGGGTCATGTGACAGAAGGTTGGAACCCCCCAATCAAACGCCTCATAAATCATCATTTGCTTAGGGGTATTAGAAATATGGTCTTCCCCACGTAGCACATGAGAAATTTTCATTAAGTGATCATCTACCGCCACCGCAAAGTTGTAGGTTGGGGTTCCATCCTTTTTCATAATGACCCAATCCCCGAAATCTGATGATTCAAAGGTGATATTTCCTTTGACAATGTCCTTAAAACGATAAGTCTTACCTTGAGGAACACGGAAACGCAGACTTGGTTGACGTCCTTCCGCTTCAAACTGCTTTATTTCTTCTTCTGTTAGATCACGGTGCGCTCCTGAATATCTCGGAACCTCACCTCGTGCTTTTTGTTCTTCTCTCTCTTGATCTAATTCCTCTTCCGTCATATAGCATTTGTAGGCAAGGCCTCTTTCTAGCAATTCATCGGCATACTTTTTATAAATATCTAAACGGTCCATCTGACGATATGGGCCATAATCGCCACCTACATCAATACTTTCATCCCAATCGATTCCTAACCATTTTAGATACTTTAACTGTCCAAGGTCTCCACCCTCAACATTACGCTTTTGGTCTGTATCCTCAATCCGAATAATAAACTTTCCACCTGTTGAACGAGCAAACAAATAGTTAAATAATGCTGTACGTGCATTTCCAATATGTAGATGACCAGTTGGACTAGGTGCATATCTTACACGAATATCCGTTGACATATGAATCCCCTTCCTATCTTTTCGCTAATAATACTGCCGCTTGTGCAGCGATACCTTCTTTTCTGCCGGTAAATCCTAATTTTTCCGTTGTTGTTGCTTTAATATTAATTTGGGATTCTTCCGCCTCGAGAAGGTTGGCTAAATTCCCTCTTATTTGATTAATATAAGGAGCCATCTTAGGTGCTTGCGCAATAATCGTACAATCTATATTACCAAGTTGAAAGCCTTTTGCCTTCACCATTTCCCAAACCTGGGATAATAATTCCTTTGAATCCGCATCTTTAAAGGCTGGGTCTGTATCAGGAAAGTGCTTCCCAATATCTCCTTCCCCTAAAGCACCTAGGCAAGCATCTGCCACTGTATGCAAAAGCACATCTGCATCGGAATGTCCAAGGAGTCCTTTTTCGTAAGGAATGGTGACCCCACCTATAATACAAGGTCTACCTTCAACAAGTTGATGCACATCATATCCTGTTCCTATTTTGACATCCAAGGAGTTATCCTCCCTTCCTCTGAGCAAGTTTATTGCCTTTTCAATATCCTCTGGTGAAGTTAATTTAAAATTATCATAACTACTTTGAACGATGTCTACATGATGACCCAGTCGCTCAACTAAAGAGGCATCATCTGTACCAATAAATTGGTCCTGATTGGCTTGTTCATGTGCCGCTTTAATGACTGAGTATTGAAACCCTTGTGGGGTTTGAGCTGACCACAGCATGTCCCTTTTCAAGGTTTCCAAGCGGCCATCTTCCGCTCTCTTAATTGTATCTGTCACAGGTACAGCTAACAATGCTGCCCCTTTTGCTGAAGCACTTTCTACAAGTTCGTGAATATGCTGTTTTTCTACAAAGGGTCTGGCCCCATCATGAATGAGTACAATTCCATCAGGCTTACAGGCTTGTAGGCCATTATAAACACTGTGCTGACGTTCAGAACCCCCATCAATGACATCGGCAACCTTTGTGATGCTATATTCTTCGAGCAAGGCCTTCATCTCTGCGCGTTCATTTGGATTGACAACCAAATAAATACCAGAACACCATTCATCCTGTTCAAATACACTTAGAGTATGAACGATAAGTGGTTTCCCTGCAAGTTCTAAAAATTGCTTGTTTTTCCCCATCCTCATTCGTTTACCAAGCCCTGCAGCTAGAACAACTGATTGATAATTCATTACAATAGTACCGCCTTTATGTATGTACAATGTCTTATTTAAAATAACAAAAGCGATAACAATACCGTTTTTGTTATCACTTTTGTTAACGTCTCTATTATTATTCCTTTTTTATAAAGCTTTTTCAAGTAATTTTGGCTTTGCAAAGATCATTCTACCTGCAGATGTTTGTAAAACACTGGTTACGATGACTTCAATAGTCTTACCAATATAGTTTCTGCCTTCCTCGACGACGATCATTGTACCATCATCTAAGTAAGCAACACCCTGTTTGTCTTCCTTACCATCTTTAATGACATGGACATTTAATTCCTCGCCCGGAAGAACAACCGGCTTAACCGCATTCGCTAAATCATTAATATTTAACACTTCAACATTTTGAAACTCACAAACTTTGTTAAGATTAAAGTCATTTGTTACCAAAATACCTTCTAGCTTTTTAGCAAGCTTCACAAGCTTACTATCCACTTCCTGGACATCCTCAAAATCCCCTTCATAGATTTGTACATCTATCGGGATTTCCTTTTGCATTCGGTTTAATACATCTAAACCTCGACGTCCTCGATTTCGTTTTAACACATCAGAGGAATCGGCGATATGCTGTAATTCCTCCAATACAAACTGAGGAATCACAACCGTACCCTCTAAAAATTTCGTCTGACAAATATCTGCAATTCGACCATCAATTATGACGCTAGTATCTAATATTTTGGCTTTCATATGAAAGTCTTCAACACTTTCCTCTTCCTCAACAGCTTTACGCTTTTCTTTTCTTGGAGTGGATAGCAGGTTAACAAACTCGTTTCTCCGTTTAAAACCAACCTGAAAACCAAGGTACCCTAGAATCACCGTTAGAAAAATCGGAATCACCTGTGAGACAAGCTGTATTTGGATATCTTGGATTGGGATATTAATTAAAAGGGCAATAATCAGACCTATAATTAATCCAATACTACCAAATAACAAATCTATAACAGGTACTTTGACCAACGTTTCCTCGACCCATCTTAGGAACTCGACTATATAATCGACTAACCAAAATGTAGATAAGAATAATATAATTGCACCCAATAACGTACCGATGTATGGTGACAACAACCATGCAGGACTTTCTAAGCCTGTTAAACTCAGTAGATCAGGTACATATAAATAACCAATCGTACCACCTGCTACCACTATGAAAAGCTGAATAATCTTTTTCAGCATCAAATATTCACCTCCTAAAAACTAGTATTACCAAAAAATACAAAAATAATAAGTATAAAAATAATTGCTACAACTACCAAATACAAATATTTGGTAGTAATTTATTATAGCACGCTAAGCGCTTTTCGTCAAAATGGCAAAACAAGTTATTTTAACACTTAATTTACAATGTGTCAAACTGATTACAAATTACCGAAAATTCACTTTTTGTTAGGGTTTGAATCATAAAAGTCCTATTCTAAAGCGACTTTTAGCGCATCCTGTACTGTATTCACGCCGACAATTTCTATGTCAGTGTCTGGTGACCAACCGGTAAGATTTCGTTCTGGTAATATAACTCTTTTGAAGCCTAACTTTGCTGCCTCTTGAACTCGTTGCTCAATCCTGGAAACACGTCTTACCTCTCCTGTAAGTCCGACTTCCCCAATTAATACATCGTCAGGTTTTGTGGATTGATCACGGAAACTTGATGCGATACTTACGGCAACAGCTAAATCAATAGCCGGCTCATCTAATTTCACACCCCCAGCAACTTTTACGTAGGCATCCTGATTTTGTAGCAATAATCCCGCTCTTTTCTCCAATACCGCCATCAACAAAGGAACTCGGTTGTGATCCAATCCCGTTGCCATTCTTCGTGGATTACCAAAACTTGAAGGTGAAATAAGAGATTGAATTTCTACAAGTACGGGCCTAGTCCCCTCCATGGAGGCAACAATAGTTGAGCCTGCTACCCCAGCAGAACGTTCCTCAAGAAAAACCTCTGAAGGGTTTGTGACCTCCAGCAGTCCTTCTTCCTTCATTTCAAAAATACCCATTTCATGAGTGCTTCCAAAACGGTTCTTCACACTTCTAAGAATACGAAAAGTGTGATGGCGTTCCCCTTCAAAGTACAGCACCGTATCCACCATATGCTCTAATAAACGCGGTCCCGCAATTGAACCTTCCTTCGTCACATGCCCAACAATGAAAATAGGAATACCGTTTTGCTTAGCAATTCTCATAAATTCAGCAGTCGATTCTCTTACCTGTGAGACACTACCAGGTGCAGAAGTAATCTCACTATGATAGACGGTTTGAATCGAGTCTACTACTACAAATGATGGTTTCATTTCTCGAACAGCCTCCGCTAGCGCCTGTAAATTTGTCTCTGACATGACGAATAGATTATCGGTCTTAATCGCCAATCGATTAGCTCTGAGCTTGGTTTGTCGTACGGATTCTTCCCCTGAAATATATAAAACTTTTAACGGTTTTTGCGCAAGCTGGGATGAAATCTGTAAAAGAAGCGTGGATTTTCCTATTCCCGGGTCACCACCTATTAATACTAAAGAACCTGGTACAATCCCCCCACCTAGTACGCGATTGAATTCTCGCATATTCGTTGTTACACGAGGCTCATCTTGCGTTTCAATTCCAGTAATGGATTCAGGTTTTCCTGCCTTTTGTGAACCTACAGAACTTGAATGACGTGTTTTTGTAAATTCCTTTTCTTCCACCATTGTATTCCATGTATGACAGGCAGGGCATTTCCCCATCCATTTTGGTGACTCATACCCACATTCCTGACATACGTATTTTATTTTTGTTTTTGCCATGATATCCTTCCTTTTTAAAACTATCACTTTTATATACGAACGAGATAGGTTGTATGTTGCATTTTTTTGTGAACATTTTGTGAAAATAATAAATCGATTATTTCTATTATAAAAAATATCGGAAGGCAATGCCTCCCGATATTTTTGTGTTTTTATTCACTTTAATGGTTCAAAGTTAAAATTTCTAGGCTTTAACATGAATGTTTCCGTCTTTATCGACGTCAATTTTTACCTTTTGACCTTTTTGAACTTTTCCTTTCAGTAGTTCCTCAGATAACAAGTCTTCAATATTTTTTTGTATGGACCTTCTTAGTGGACGGGCACCATATTCAAGGTCTACACCTTCATCAGAAATTTTCTCAACAGCTTTATCTGTGACATCAAAATCAATTTCTTGTTCCACAAGGCGTGCTCTAAGCTGATCAATCATTAAGGTAACAATTTCTTTCAGGTGTTTCTTCTCAAGGGAATGGAAGACAATTAATTCATCCACACGGTTTAAAAACTCTGGGCGGAAGGCTTTTTTCAGCTCATCTAATACCTTTGATTTCATTTGTTTAAAGTCTTGTTGCTCATCGCCTAATGTAAAGCCTACGTATTTATTACGGCGTAATTCCTGCGCACCAACATTTGATGTCATAATTAAGATGGTGTTGCGGAAATCAACTGTACGCCCTTTTGAATCGGTTAAACGTCCATCCTCTAGTACTTGTAGGAGAATATTAAATACCTCTGGGTGAGCCTTTTCGATTTCATCTAACAGCACAACAGAATAAGGCTTTCTACGCACCTTTTCAGTTAGTTGCCCACCTTCTTCATATCCAACATAGCCTGGAGGTGAACCAACAAGGCGAGACGTGGAGTGTTTCTCCATATATTCAGACATATCAACACGAATCATCGCATCCTCATCACCAAACATGGATGATGCCAATGCACGAGCTAATTCCGTCTTACCCACACCTGTTGGTCCAAGGAAAATAAATGAACCAATTGGACGTTTCGGGTCCTTCAGGCCAGCACGCGCTCTTCGAATGGCTTTTGATATAGCCTTAACCGCTTCATCCTGACCAATCACACGGTCATGTAGCGTTTCCTCTAAATTAAGAAGTCGATCACTTTCGTCTTTAGCAAGCTTAGATACAGGTACTCCAGTCCAGGTTGAGACGACACTTGCGATATCTTCCACGGTCACTTCAGAGCTTTCCTGACCTTGTTTTTCCTTCCACTCATTTTGCGTTTTTTCTAGCTGTTCTCTCAAACGTTGCTCGTTATCTCTTAAGGATGCTGCCTTTTCAAATTCTTGACTTTGCACAGCTGCATCCTTCTCTTTTCGCACTTCTTCTAGCTTTTGCTCAAGTTCCTTTAAATTTGGTGGAGCCGTATAGGAACGAAGGCGTACCTTTGATGCCGCTTCATCAATAAGGTCAATTGCTTTATCAGGTAAGAAGCGGTCGGTAATATAACGGTCCGAAAACTTAACAGCTGATTCAATTGCATCGTCTGTGATGGTCACACGGTGATGTGCCTCATAGCGGTCACGGAGTCCTTGTAAAATTTGAACAGACTCTTCATTTGTTGGTTCATCAACTTGAATCGGCTGGAAGCGTCGTTCTAGAGCCGCGTCTTTTTCAATATATTTGCGATACTCATCTAAAGTCGTAGCCCCGATACATTGCAATTCGCCTCTTGCTAATGCCGGTTTTAATATGTTAGAAGCATCAATGGCCCCTTCTGCACCGCCAGCACCAATTAAAGTATGAAGTTCATCAATGAATAGAATAATGTTACCTGCCTGGCGAATCTCTTCCATAACTTTTTTCAAGCGGTCTTCAAATTCACCACGATATTTAGTACCAGCTACAACAGTTCCCATATCAAGGGTCATGACGCGTTTATCACGTAATATTTCAGGAATTTCATTGTTTACAATTTGTTGTGCTAAGCCTTCTGCAATGGCCGTTTTACCAACACCAGGCTCCCCAATTAAAACAGGGTTATTTTTCGTACGACGACATAATACCTGCACAACTCGCTCAATTTCCTGGCTTCTACCAATCACTGGGTCAATATGGTCCTCACGTGCAATGGCCGTTAAGTCACGAGCCAATGAGTCTAGCGTAGGGGTGTTGGCACTTGATGACTGACGTCCACCTCCACGTTGACTCGCTGTCGATTCATTGCTTCCAAGCAATTGAAGAACCTGTTGACGTGCTTTATTTAAACTAACTCCTAGGTTATTTAGAACTCTTGCCGCAACGCCTTCTCCTTCACGAATTAATCCAAGAAGAATGTGTTCCGTACCAACATAGGAGTGTCCTAGTTTCCGAGCCTCATCCATTGATAGTTCAATAACCTTTTTCGCTCGAGGAGTGTAGTGAATCGTTTTATTGGCTTGCTCCCCTTTACCAATTAGCTGCTCTACCTCTTGCTGTATCTTATCTGGGGCAACATCTAAGGTAGTAAGGGCTTTGGCTGCAATCCCTTCCCCTTCTGTTACAAGTCCAAGTAAAATATGCTCAGTACCAATATTATTATGCCCAAGTCTCATTGCCTCTTCTTGTGCTAAAGCTAGCACCTTTTGCGCACGTTCTGTAAACCGACCAAACATCATATTAATGACCTCCTTACTCTTGTTCTAGATTCAGTCTTTCCCTAATTAGGGTCGCTCTTTTCACATCTCGTTCTTCTGGAGTCAAACCTTTTTTAGCATATTGTTGTAAAAAGCCTGGTTGAGTTAAAATCATCAGCTCATTTAAAATGGTTTTTGATACATTTTGGATTAACCCTAAATCAATTCCTAATCGAACATCTGAGAGGCACTTGGATGCTTCTTTGGATTGGATGATTCGACTATTGGCTAAAATTCCATAGGAACGGAAGATTTTATCTTCTAATTGAATAGCGGAATTTTTCATTAAGCGTTGACGCGCATTTCTTTCCTGTTCAATTAACTGTTTAACAACACTTTTTAGATCCTCCACAATGTCTTCTTCAGATTTACCTAATGTAATCTGGTTGGAAATTTGAAATAGGTTTCCTAATGCTTCGCTTCCTTCACCATATATTCCTCTAACCACAAGACCTAGTTGGTTAATAGCAGGTATAATTTGATTCATTTGCTGTGTAATCACCAAAGCCGGTAAGTGCATCATCACAGAAGCTCGCATTCCTGTTCCAACATTAGTTGGACAACTGGTTAAGTAGCCTCTATTTTCATCAAAGGCATAGCTGATTTTTTCCTCTAACCAATCATCTAATTTTGAGGCATAGTCTAAAGCCCCTTCCAGTTGAAAGCCTGGTTGATAAAGCTGAATGCGAATATGGTCCTCCTCATTGATCATGACCGATACTTGTTCATCTTCAGAGATTAGGGCTGCACCTGTTTTTTGATTTTCAGCTAAGGAAGGGCTTATTAGGTGTTTCTCAACTAATACCCGTTTTTCAATAGGTTCAAGCTGAGACATACGGACAAGCTCTAAGTTAGCATTTTTTCCTAATGAGTGTTCCGCAAAATGATCCGCAAATACATCTAGCACTTTCTCTAAAGTCTTCTCATCTGCCACGATAGGAAAAGGATACTCTTTAAAATTTCGGGCTAGGCGAATTCGACTACTGAGAACGATATCATTATCTTCTGCTTCTTCCTTTAACCATGGACTAATCGCCTCATTAATAAACTGTTGTAATGACATTATGATTCACCGTCCTCGGCATTACTTAATTTCTTCTCCAATTCTCGGATTTGATCACGCATTTTTGCCGCCTCTTCAAATTCTTCTTTCTCAATTAAGTTTTGTAGCTGTAGACGATACTGTTGAAGATTTCTCTTTAGATGTAAATTTCCCCCTACTCGTTTCGGGATTTTTCCATCGTGTTTTGTGTTACCGCTGTGGACTCTACGGAAAATTGGATTTAAATGCTGATCAAAGGTTTTATAACAATTTTCACAACCAAATTTCCCAACTCTCGTGAATTCTTGATAGGTCATGCCACATTTTTCACATTTCGTCACACTCGCATTATGGAAGGCTTCCTTTTGATTCCCTGATAAGGATGCTCCTGAGTCGAAGTTAAATAAACCAGATAATAAATGATGGAAGGAGAAATTATGGTCATGATAGTCCATATACCCCATCTCCTGGGCACAGTATTCACAAAGATGCATTTCTTTCTTATCCCCATTTACTACCTGTGTAAAATGTACGGTTGCTGGTCTTTTCTTGCACTCCTGACATTCCATGCCATTTCAACCTCCCTTACTGTTCCTACTTATATTTCAATACCTCTAGCATCGCAACCAAAATTTTGGAACGCAATTCATCTCGAACAGGTAATTGCACCGAAATCACATTACGATGAATGGCACTTATCATAATTTTAGCTTCTCGCACAGAAATAATTTCCTCTTCTAGAAGTCGTTCAATAATATCAATTGCTGATTGCTGAGCAATTTTGGGTTGAGCAAGTTGGATAATCTGTTCAATTAATTCCACCTTACTTTGGGGTTTAACGCGAATAATCCGAATATATCCACCACCGCCACGCTTACTCTCCACAAGATAGCCTTTCTCTAAAGTAAATCTTGTGTTAATGACATAATTGATTTGAGATGGTACACATTGAAATCGATCTGCTATTTCACTACGTTTGATTTCAATTGCGCCCTGATGACTAGATTTCAGCACTTCCTTTAAATAATTCTCTATAATATCGGATATATTCCGCATCTTCCCTCCTCCTTAAAACAAACGAATTCCACAATTTAACCTTTTCGCATTAAAGTTTGACTTTGACTATCTTTGACTTTACTTTTTATTATACTCAATTTATGCTCAGTTGCAAATATTATGTATAACGTTGAACGAAAAAACTGTATTCAAAGTTCACAGGGATTGTCTAGCCACGAACTTCTCAATGCTAAGAAGATAAAAAAGGTATTGAATAAAGAATTAGACATTATTATAAGGATAACCTTCAAAAGATAAATCAAACCCTCCTATCCTAGATTGATTACGAATAGAAGGGTTACACAGTTATTTGTTTTCGAATAAATAAGTTACATGCTCCACTCTGGTTAAGTGCTCCAATAAATCATTACGATCAATATATTGTCCCTTTTCCAATTCAATTACTAAGCGTCTTTCTTCATTACTCTCACTTTCAATTTCCATTTTACGAATCATTAAATCAAAATGTTCAAAAATAGCAAGGATTTCACCTAGCTTAGCTTCTTTCTTTAACAAAAGACGTACCTTTCTCTCCCCTTTATTTAGAGAAAAAAGAGTCTCAATATGATTTAAAAAGATAAGACTTAACAACACCACCATCGTTGTTAATACGGCCGGTCCATACATACCAGCCCCAATAACAAGTCCTAACCCTGCAACTGTCCAAATTGATGCTGCTGTTGTAAGTCCTCGTATGGTCATCCCATGCACCATGATTGTACCAGCACCCAAAAAACCAATCCCACTAATTACATAGGATGGGATTCTCGCTGGGTCAAATCGTATGCTGTCATATTTATCTAAATATTGATCAAAACCATAAAGAGATAAAAGCATCATTAAACAAGCCCCGACACCAACCAATATATGTGTCCGAAAACCGGCTGAATGGTTTTTTAGTTCTCTTTCAAAACCAATAATTCCGCAAAGTGCTGCTGCTAATATAATTCTGAATGTCATTAGGTCAAAATGTTCTCCTAGCCAAGACCAAGATAATAAGTCAACCAAAGCTTCATCCCCCCATAACTGCTATTCATAGTAAGGAAAATAGTTGTATATGTATCATTATATTTGTTTCATGCAAGGAAAATGATAGACAAAAACTACCTTATCTATATATTCTACTAACAGTTCTATTTTTCCTACATGGGATAAACAGGTCTTAATGAGAATAATGGTTATATTAAAGTGCGAAATTATATTGTAGAACAATAATGGGGAAGTTACTTTGAAGTAAAAAAACAATTACGAAGGTTAAGGAATTCATCTTAGTGCTTTTTCCTTGGGGATAAGGGGCAAGCCCTGGCGTAACATATTTATGCCTGTCCACAGGATTGATTTATGACTAGAAGTAATAACGTACTAGAACAGGGCGTGACTTTTCATAGAACCATTTTATCGAACATAAAAAAGGCCAAGAAGAAAAATTCTTCTTGGCCTTTTGCCCAGCAGCGTCCTACTCTCGCAGGGGAAAAACCCCAACTACCATCGGCGCTGGAGAGCTTAACTTCTGTGTTCGGAATGGGAACAGGTGTGACCTCTCCGCCCTTGCTACTGGACTTGTGTTTTTGAAGATGTTTTGAGTACCTTCAAAACTAGATAAGAAGTAGATCAAGATGACGTTTGCGTTTGTGCTGTCTAGCTCCGGCTCCTAGGTCCTCGCCGTCATAAGCATAATCCACTCCGTGGCATAAACCGCCACTACGTGTATTCTGCTTATGCGGTCGGACCTAACCGGTCGTCTCCGCTTTTGGTTTTAAGTTAAGTCCTCGATTGATTAGTATCCGTCAGCTGCACGTGTCACCACGCTTCCACCTCGGACCTATCTACCTCATCGTCTTTGAGGAATCTTACTCATTTCAAATGATGGGAAATCTCATCTAAAGGGGGGCTTCATGCTTAGATGCTTTCAGCACTTATCCCTTCCACACGTAGCTACCCAGCTATGCTCCTGGCGGAACAACTGGTACACCAGCGGTGTGTCCATCCCGGTCCTCTCGTACTAAGGACAGCTCCTCTCAAATTTCCAACGCCCACG
>NZ_WJNH01000014.1 GCF_009649735.1 Salinibacillus xinjiangensis | reverse complement strand
TTTTTTGCCAATGATCCATATCCTATGTTGCCATCTAAATACTCGGTGACAAGCTTCATTTTAAATTCTTCACTATATTTTGCCATAAAAAAACACCCCCGAAAGTTAGATTATTACTCTAACTTTCGGGGGTCGGTACCAAAAACATTCTAAGCGTTTTTTAACGTGATATTTAATTTCCTTCTTCAACTAAAGCCCCCCGTTCGTAATATAAGGTTAGCCAGATATTTAAAGGGTAGCCTTTATTTACTGGTTGACCTTTTTTATATGGTCTTATTATAACGGTAGTCGGGGTAGAACGTCGCCCCCGTGGGACTCGATCCCGTTAGCTAAACTGTTCACCCCCTACTTGTATAAACATGTTTCAGGCTGGTTGGGACAATAGATCCCGTTTAACAAGCGAACCTATGACATTACAAGAAGCCTTTAGGGGATACCGACTAATTTATTATTCTAGGAGGAGATATTCTATGAATCCAGTCATTGGTCTGGATGTTTCAAAAGGGGAAAGTCAGCTCCAAGCCTTTCTAGATAAAGGTAAACCATTTCGTAGCTTTAGTATTAAACATGATCTTGATGGGCTAGGTATCTTACTAGAATTTATTGAAGAAGTTGAAGATGCGGCTAATGGCAATCCACCTTCGGTCGTTCTGGAGTCAACTGGTCACTATCATACTCCCGTCATTCAGTTTTTGGAGGAACAAAAGAACCTGATAAAAAGCGAGGTGTTCAGCTATTAAACCTTCGCAATCTTACTAGACAACAGGAAAGTATTGCAGAAATATCCGCAAAAACTAAGTTGCAGCTGCACTCTTTGGTGGATCAGGTATTTCCTGAATATAGAGGTGTACTTGGTAGTTTATATTCTAAGGTTTCGTTGCTTACTTTACTTGAATTCCCGACATCTGAGGCAGTTTTGAACGTGAGTGAAAGAGAATTATCGGACAAGATTGGTGCGTTATGTAAGAGTCGTTCCGACCTCTGGGCAAAGGAAAAAGCGCAGAAACTAAGAGATGCAGCCCTCCGTAATCCATTTAAGAAAAACTTATACGAGAGTCATATCTTTAATCTTGAGGGGGATTGGTAACGATTGTTCTTCAATATCAAGAGCATCTATCTAAGATTGCAGATGAAATAGATGCCCTCGCTAATGAAATTGAAGAATATCATATACTCCAATCTATCCCTGGTATCGGAGAAAAAATCGCCGCCACGATTATTTCTGAAGTTGGAGAGATAGATCGGTTCAATGATGCCAAAAAACTTGTTGCATTCGCTGGAGTAGATCCAAGTGTATACTCATCTGGTAAGTTTACAGCATCAGTTAATCGTATCACTAAACGAGCATCCAATAGGCTTCGTCATGCCTTATATATGGCTGTTCAAAGTGGTATTCGAGATGCCCGCAAAAAGAAAACAACAGATGAGATTATGGCACGCAATAAAAGATTAAGAGAGTTTTACGATAAAAAGCGTGAAGAAGGTAAACCCTTTAGACTAGCTGTTATTGCATGTGTAAATAAGCTCCTACATTGGATTTACGCCATACTAAAAATCAGAACCGCTTTCCAAGATATAGCCTAAAAGCTATATCTAACTAAATACAACAAAACCTTCCAATTACAACAAAGAGGAAGGTTATTTGGCATGTTCTTTTTTAGTATATCATGGGTAATTTAACTTTTTTATTGAAAAATATTGACAAACTATTAGCTGGTTTTGTTTAATATCAGTCTTGAATTTTTAGGTCCATTCCTCAGATAAAAGTCCGTAAATAACATGGTCAACATAATGGTCGTATAGCCATTCTGCTTGTCTAATTTCACCTTCTATTGTGAATCCAAATCGTTCAGGTAGCGCCCTACTTTTGTGGTTTTCAACTGCGACACTCACTTCAATTCGATTTAGCTCTAGTTCCTTAAAACCATAATCTATCACAGTTTTAAACGCCTTTGACATGATACCTTTTCCTTGAAATTTTTCACCCAACCAATAACCAATAACACCAATTCTGTTAGCTTTATTTATGTCATTAAACCCAATTGTACCAGCGATTTTACCTTTATAAATGATAGCAAATGACTTTAGATAACCACCGTTTTCTACAAAACCTTTAAGTCTTGCCCTTATATTATTGGCAGAATCCTCAACACTCTCAATATTATCAAGCCATCCAAGCCATTGTTTTAAATATGGTTTTGAATCAATTGTTAAATTGTAAAATTCTTCTGCATCATCTTCAGTAAATAACCTTAAAGATACTTCATCATCAATTTTGTATGTAAGCAATCCTTTTCCCCCTCGTTGTTATACCTATATTTTTACTTTTCCATCTTTCACTATCACTGCTTTTTAAAACAATAGGAGCCGCATTCGACAGCCCCTTGTTCAGCATTTGCTCCCTTTAGTTGAAGAGTATCTTATATTGATATCTGCCCAATTACAAACTTTACGTCAATACACATCCTTATATGGTTGGCAAGTTGCTGAAGAATATGTTGATGAAAGTATTAGTGGCAAAGTCATAAAAGGTCGTCCTGCAATGCAAAGATTGATAGCTGACGTTAATAAGGATAAATTTCAAGCTGTGCTAGTGTGGAAAATATCACGTCTTTCTAGGAACATGTTGGATACGCTGGTGCTTCTAGATAAGTTCGAAGAGTATGATGTGAAATTTATTTCCTACACGGAGAATTTTGATACATCGAGTCCTATTGGAAAGCTTGTCGTCCAATTAATGGCTTCTATTGCAGAAATGGAAAGAAATACTCTTTCAGAAAACGTGAAGTTGGGCATGACACAACGGGCTAAAGAAGGCAGCTGGAATGGTGGTGTGGTTTTTGGATATGATTCTATAGAAAAAGAGCTTATTGTTAATCCAAAAGAAGCAGAGATTGTTGAGCTTATCTTTACTTTATATGCAGAGGGGAAGGGTCTTAAGGCTATAGCTAATCATTTAAACAAAGCAGGCTATCTTACTAAACGTGGCAGACACTTCTCAATCAATGGTATTGCTACAATATTAGATAATCCTATCTACTGCGGTAAAATTCGATGGTTACAAGTTGAAAATTGGGATAAAAAGAGAAGGCGTGGCAAAAATGCAAACCCCATTGTTGTCGCTGGGAAGCATGAAGCCATTATCTCCGATGAGCTTTGGAATATAGTCCAAGCTCGCAGACAAAGTAAATCGTTTAAGCAACGCCAATCCAACGAGCCTTTCTTATTAAGTAGTATTCTTAGATGTCCTAGCTGTGGCCAAGCTTTGGTTCCATCTATCACTACCTATACTCGAAAAGATGGTAGTAAACGAAAGCATCGCTACTATGTGTGTAGTAATTTTCATAACAAAGGCTCGTCTCCCTGTAAAGCAAATTCAATTAAAGCATACGATGCAGAAGATGCTGTCATTAATCGTATAAAAGAATTCTTAAGCGATTCAGTTAGCTTTAGTCAAACCATAGAAAGTATTAATAAAGACACGGTTCAAATAAACTTGAAACTAAAAGCGCAGTTAGAGGTGATTGAAGCAGAGCTAAAAGAAGCCAATGCCATGCAAGAAAAATATATGAAAGCATTTGAACAAAATATCTTCCCTGTTTCCATATTACAGGAACGGTTGCAGAAATTAGCAAGTCGAAGAATGACTTAGACCAAAAGAAAAATGAACTTAGTGTTCAACTAAGTTCATCAGACACGAAAATCATACCACCAAATGTGATTAGGCATTTATTAGATAAGTATGTTCAAGAATTTCAACAATCTACGAGAGAAAGGAAAAAACAATTATTTCAGTTTTTGCTAAATAAGGTAACAATCAAACAATCCGACGGTCGTTCTCGAACTGTCGATAATATAGAACTCGACTTCGACTTTTCTGAAGTCAATATGTCCAAATCATTTACACTTATCCACATCCTGTTTCATGAATCAGATCATACAGAGGAAAACCCCTATTCAAAACTTGATTCAAAAGACAAAATGCCACCTTATCTTCAAATTTTTTTGCCTCTATTTATGGTACGGTTCCCCCCTATTAATCCGAAACGCTCGATAAACCTGCTCCAATAAAACCAAACGCATCAACTGATGAGGAAACGTCATTTTAGAAAACGACAAAGCCATATCACTCCGCTCCATAACCTTGTCACTAAGCCCTAACGATCCTCCTATCACAAAAGCGATCTTGCTCTTCCCATATGTAGCTAGTTCATCAAGCTTTTGTGCTAATTGCTCGGAGGTTAGTTGTTTTCCTTTGATTTCTAAAGTAATAACATAGGTGTCTGTGGATATTTTATCTAAAATTCTTTGCCCTTCTTTTTCTTTCACTTCTTCTTCTTCGGCTGCACTTAAATTTTCTGGTGCTTTTTCGTCTGCTAATTCGACGATATCCACCTTAGCATATGGTCCAAGTCGTTTGAGATACTCCGATATTCCTTGCTTTAAATACTTCTCCTTCAGTTTACCGACTGTTATGATGTTAATTTTCATATGTATAAACTCCCTTATTATAAGCGTCAATATCCTTTCACAATCGTAACGGTTTATCCCCTAATTTGTCCACATAGCATGTGGATGGACTAGATATTCACAACTTGTACACGGGATTAACCAGTTATTCACAAAGTTATCCACATATGCACATGTGTTTCCACTTTATTTCGTATTGGAATACATGTTCGCTACCATATATGCTTTCTTATTAACAAACTATTCACAGTTTGTTGATAAGTGGGATAACCCTGTGTATAAAAAAGACAAGCGAGGAATTTAATCCCCGCTTGTTCATTAAAAGTCTTGAGCTGATAAAGTCATGGTTGTTGTTTGTTTTTCACCATCACGATAGTACGTCACGCTCATTTTTTCACCAGGTTCTTTTTCTTGGTATAAATGTTTGCGTAAATCCATAACATTCGTAATTTCTTTTTCATCCAATTGAACAATCACATCTAGTTCTTTAAGTCCTGCTTGATCGGCAGGTGACATTGGTTCTACACCTTCTAAAACGGCACCACCCTTGACTTCGTTTGGTAATCGTAATTCATAGGTCCAATAATAACTAGGAACCTCTGATAATGAGCGTGGAGTTACACCCATATATGGACGGGTGATTTTTCCGTCATCCTCAATATCCTCTAATATTGGCTTTGCCGTATCAATTGGTATGGAGAAACCAATTCCCTCTACAGCTGCTTGAGCAATTTTCATGGAATTAATTCCAATTAATTGTCCCTTCATGTTGATAAGTGCTCCACCTGAGTTCCCAGGATTGATTGCTGCATCGGTTTGGATGACTTCAGCATTCCAGTCCGGTACACCATCACCATTAAAGTCCTGTGGTACGACTCTTTCTTTTCCACTTATAATTCCTTGGGTAACTGAACCTGAAAATTGTAGTCCGAGCGGGTTTCCAATTGCCAAGACTGGTTCTCCTACCTTAAGATTCTCAGAGTGACCTAATTCAATTGCATTATCCACTTTGGAAGCATCAATACGTAGTACGGCTAAATCATTGTATAGATCACTTCCTAGTAATTCTGCTGGAATACGTTCACCATTTGCCAATGATACCTCCAATTCACTTGCACCTTGAACAACATGGTGATTGGATACTACATATGCATGTTCCCCGTCTACCTTATAAATGACACCAGAACCTGTTCCTGACTCATTTCCCTGTTCTAGCCAAAATTCAGAGCCACCAATGCTGACGACACCTACGACTGCATTCGAAACTTGATCAACAATATCGGTGACCTGTGTCTGTATGTCAACATTGACAGATTGTGTTACCCCACTCTGGTCATTACCATCTCCTTGGGTCTCTTGTTCATTACCTTCTGTAAGGTCATATGGCAATAAATTGGCGTTACTCAGGGTAGGTAATGTTAAAAATACAAGTAAAACACCGATTATAAATCCAACAAAGGTTGGGAAAACCCAATTCTTTCGCTTTTTTGCATTATGATTTTGTGCATGATCATCATAGTACCCCATATCTAATCACCTAGCCTTTCACAAAATCTGCCTCTAATACTATACGAATGAAAACGTCTTACAGATTTATCTTCAATTATATTTTCCTTGTTTTTCTTTATTATCCAACCTGATAAATTGGTGTTGGCATTTCGGGATCTGTATCGTGCAGGTCAATGTTTTGGCCGACATGAAATCCCCGCTCATTCAATATTTGTGAAACAGACATGCGTGCAAGATCCTTCATATTATTATCCTTACTTAAATGGGCTAAATAGATTCGCTCTGTATTGTTCCCAATAATGTCTGTTAAAGCAAGGGCTGAATCTTCATTGGAGACATGTCCATGATCACCGAGAATACGTCTTTTTACATTCCAGGGATAGCGTCCCATTCTTAGCATTTCAATATCATGATTTGCTTCAAAGATATATGCATCTGCGTTTTCTACCGTTTTCTTAATTCGTTCGGATACATACCCTGTATCTGTCACCAATGCAACCTTTTTTCCTTCGTGGTGAAAGACAAAAAACATCGGTTCCGCTGCATCATGAGACACACCAAAGGATTCGACCTCTATATCGCCGAAGGTTTGGGCTGATTCCATACTAAAAATAAACTTTTGATCTAGATGAATATCTCCTATCTTCCCCTTCATGGCTTGCCACGTTTTCTCATTCGCATAAATCGGTAACTTATATCGTCTGGCCATAATCCCTAGTCCTTTAATATGGTCACTGTGCTCATGTGTCACTAAGATACCATTTAGCTCATTAGGGTCAATATGGACTCCAGCTAATAGCTTTTCCATTTGTTTTCCGCTTAAGCCTGCATCCACTAAAATTTTCTGCTGATCCGTTCCAATATAAAATGCGTTTCCCGTACTTCCTGATGCTAAGACACTAAAATGTAGCGTCATGATTCCTCACTCCCTGAATTGCTCTCGTTAACCTGAACAGAGTCTATGATCTCTTCAATAAAAGTTGTTTCATCTCTTGAAATAATTTGTGCTCCAATGGCATTAACAAAGTAAGTTCTATTATCATTAATGGAAATTTTCCAGGTTGGAACGAATACCTGCAAACCACTTTCAAATGGTACTAACGTATGATATCCCAGTTTCATATCTGTAATTTCATCGTTTGTATAAAGATTATCATTATTATTTAGTACTTTGATGGTTGCCTTTGGTTGACTAACTTCTTTTTCTTCTCCAAGCTCTATATCTGTCAGCATCGTCTGCGCATAGGAATCCATCTCACCATCTTCATTTAGAAAGATCATGAGCATACCACCCTTATTATAATAGATGGTATTTCCGTTATAGGTTTGGAAAAATAATAATATATTTTTCTCTTCATTCCAATTCCAAAATGTGTATTGATCTCCATATAAAATATTTTTACTTAAAAAAGCGTTAATATCTTCTTCGGATAATCCAGATGGAATTGGAATGGGCTCTTCAAATTTAGACACTAAAAAATCGTTTTGCGTATTTGCCTCTTGATTCTTTAGTTGTTTAATATCTTCTTCTGTAAATTTATATCGATTTGCCTGGATAAATGCTGAAGGACCAGCCTCTGTAGGGATATTGTCTAGATTAATATTTTTTCTCTTCATTTCATCATCAAAAGAAGAGGTTTCCTGATCCTTGAACTCCCCAGGCTCCTGATTTTTTTCCATGTACTGAGTTAATAAGAAGATATCTAATACAAGGAAGCATAAAATAAAAATGGTCTTGATTTGCCCCCATTTCATGTTTACACGCCTCCTTGTGATTCGATTAGAGAGTCTTCGGTTGGGATTGGTGCCCACGTACCATTATATTTGATAAACCATTGTGGTTCTAGTGAAATAATATCAGAAGAATAGCCTTGTTTTTCATTCATCGTATACATAATCTGGATATCCTCAATAGATTTCTCAGGAAACCTTCTCGGCTCAGTCTCAAGTATTTGGATAATTTCACTACCTGAACGAACCGTATTGTGTTCCTGACTCAAAGGTGTAGATAGACGTATTAAAGGACGTACATACGTATCAAGCTCACGATCGAGCCATTTTTGTTCAATCTGTCCTAATCGACTCATGACTGGATAGCCATTGAAAAGCATTTGGTATTGAATGCTGCTATTCCCCTCCAGAATATCAAATAACATATAATCATCGGTCCAGCCATCATGATTATTAACAAAGGTAAGGCTTTGACTTATTAGTTCCTCACGTTCCAAAAACTCACCTGAAATTGGATTTTTATACTTCATATAGTATTGATTGGAATACACTTGATGCTTTTCAAGCAATCGGTACCCATCTGAATATCTTCCTCTATATTCTCGTACGTTTTCCGGGTCTTGGAACAAGTTATGAATGATTGGCTCTAAAGGAATATTATTTGTTGTATAGGTTTGGTTAGCTAGTTTTAATTTCTCTTCAGGCAAATAAAACACTTGATTATTCACTTCATAGCGAAGAAGATGTACAAATGAATCATCTGATTGCATATACTGACGTACTTGTTGAAAAGCTTCTGTTTCTCTTACTTCTGTACGCATGACCCGCTCATGCACTGTCGATTGAAATACCACATCTATGGTATTGGATTCATTGTTCAAAACCAAATATAATCGATTAAAATCCCAATCAGCATTTAAGCCATCTTCCCCAATGTTAAACATTCTTGGTAAGAGACTCACGGGAATGTTTTCTGGATAAATCAATTCTACATACGTTTGTTCCTCATTGATATTTACATTAGTTTTATCCTCATAGATTCGAAAATCCCATTCCTTTAAAGCCTGATAAAATTCGCCTTCCTTTGTTTTATCAGTAAATTGGAGAGGATGTCCCTCCTGGTGAAAAACCATCTGTGTTGGAAGTACCGCTTCATTTAACTCTGCTTTTTCGCCGTTAATTGAAATGTTTAGCGTATCAGATTCATTTGTTTGATAATTAGCGGAAGAATAATTCCAAATTCCAATTGTCAAAAGTAAGCTTATTAAGACTAGTACAGCTAATATTGCAGATTTGATGTTTTCGATGTTCATGAAGCATTCCCCCACTTCTTGTGCATCATTGGAAGAGAAATATAAATAGTTGTCCCTTTTCCTTCTTTACTTTCCGCCCAAATTTTGCCATCGTGGGCTTCTATCATTTCCCTGGCAATAGCTAATCCTAATCCAGTTCCGCCTAGTTTCCTAGTACGAGCTTTATCCACTCGATAAAAACGATCAAAAATACGCTCTACTTGTTCCTTTGGAATGCCGACACCTTGATCAGATACCTTGGTCAGTAACATCCGATCCTTTATTTCAGTCTCTAGCGTGATCACTCCTCCATTAGGAGAATACTTAATTGCATTTGATATGACATTGTCTAAAACCTGTGTCATTTTATCTTTATCCATCCAGACCCAATGAGAGTTGTTTGGAAGTTTACGAACGAATTCTAAATTCTGCTCATATTTGTTCATTTCAAAGCGGTCAATAATATGATTAAAGAAGTAAATAAAATCGACTTTTTCTTTATATAAATAATTATCCTTGTTATCCATTTTCGAAAGCTGAAGTAGGTCATTTACAAGCCGAATCATCCGTTCTGTTTCGGTTTGGGTAACACTTAAGAATTTTGGTGCAATGTCTTCATTCCGCCAAGTATCTCCATCTGTTAATGCCTCTAAATAGCTTCTCATCGTTGTTAATGGAGTTCTAAGTTCATGTGAAACGTTAGCCACAAATTCCCTTCGCTCACGTTCAATCTTTTCCTCTTCCGTAACATCACTTAATACCGTAATGAATCCACTCATATCTTCATTTTCATCTTGAATAATAGAAAAGGTAACCCTTAAAAGTAACGTGTCATCCTCACTGACATCTATAATAGTGGCTCCTGTTTCTTGAATATCTGAAATGCTTTGGATAACTTCGCCCATGCCTAAAATGGAAATAATCGATTCTCCCTTTAATTCATCAAAGGACTTACCGATAAATTGTTCCGCTGGTTCATTCATCAGAATGATGGCTCCTGAACGATTACAGGCAATAACCCCTTCATTCATATTAGCTAAAACAGAGGTTAACTTTCGACGCTCATCTTCAATCATAGAATAAGACTCTTTTAGCTTGTCTGTTAAATGGTTAAATGAATAAGCTAATTGGCCAATCTCATCCATTCCATATACGTTTACCTTTTTGGAGAAATCCCCACCGGCCATTACTAGGGCTTGTTTTCTCATTTCTGAAATTGGCTTTGTAATGGTCCTAGATACAAGGATACCGATTAGGGCAGTAATGGTAATCGCTAATATCGTTCCATTAGCAAAAATTTTGGTAATGTATTCAAGCTGCCCATACACATCCTCTACACTAGCCTTAAAAAATATTGCTCCAATGATTTCATCAGTTTGATTTTTAAAAATGGGAATGGTGTTCGTTAAGGTTCGATCACCTGTTTCACGGTTGTACTTAATTTCGTGTGGGTATTGGGTGCGGAATGAGAACATCCTTTGAACATCACTACTTGTGGTAATCTTACCAACCACATCCCGATTCCATTGATTTGTTGTACCAATAATACGCATTTGTTTATCAATAACCTGCAACTCAGTGATATCCTGGGAGTCAAAATCGGTCAGAATAGATTGTATGTCTTCTTGGATGGTAGGATCATCCTTCGTTCGTTCCTTTGAAAGAGCCTGCTCCAAGCTATATGAAAGTAAGCTTAGTCGATCATCAATAGAATCCTCAAAGTTCTCAATTAGACGCTCCTCAAGCTCACTAGCGAAGTAGGCTCCTATGAGTTGAATCGCAATTAACAGTAGAAGGATATAAACTAATATGATTTTTAAACCAACTGATTTAAAAAAGTTCACTTTGTTTGTCATTGAACACTACTCCTGATCAGGGTTACGTAAATAATAGCCGACTCCTCTTCTGGTCACAATCCACATTGGACTGCTTGGGTTCTCCTCAATTTTCTCACGTAGTCTACGTACGGTTACATCCACTGTACGTACATCACCGTAATAGTCATAGCCCCATACTGTCTCTAGTAAATGTTCACGGGTCATTACCTGTCCGATATGTCTTGCTAGATAATGAAGTAATTCAAATTCACGATGTGTCAACTCAATTTGCTCTCCATCTCTCGTAACGGTGTAGGCATCAGGATGAATGACTAGCTTTCCAATTCGTATATCATGAGACTCATTTGCAGATGGTTCGTCACTTTGCTTATGCCGACGAAGGTTTGCTTTAACCCGGGCAATTAATTCACGATTACTAAACGGCTTGGTTACATAATCGTCCGCGCCAAGCTCTAAGCCTAACACTTTATCTATTTCAGAGTCCTTTGCCGTTAGCATGATAATAGGCATGCTATGATATTGGCGGATTTCACGACAAACCTCCATACCATCCTTTTGTGGAAGCATAATATCAAGTAATACTAAATCAGGCTTTTCTTGATGAACAAGCTCTACTGCCTCGTCACCATCATAGGCACACATTACTGTGTAACCTTCTTTCTCTAAGTTAAATTGCAATATATCAGCAATCGGTTTTTCATCATCTACAACTACTATTTTTTGATTCAATCCAATCACTTCCCTCTTGGAAAATTTGCACCTTATCCTTTATTTTATCGTAAATTACGTAAAAAGTCTTTTTTTTATTCGATGGTGGGACTTAGCACCTTCAAAAGAAGAAAACCCCTAGCTCATTAGCTAGAGGTTCAATTTTTAACTTTTCCTTAGTAATAGGACATTGGATTAACTGCTGAGCCACCTACATACACTTCAAAATGTAAATGTACTCCAGTAGAATTACCAGTTGCCCCCATTACACCAATGGCTTGTCCTTTACTTACCTTTTGCCCACTGCTTACATGAATGAACGATAAATGACTATAAGTTGTTTTCGTACCATTTTGATGGTTAATCACGATACGATTACCATAACCGTTATTCTGGTAACCGGCAGAGGAGACAACTCCATCTTCTGCAGCATAAATAGTGCGATTACTCACACCAGATATGTCTATGCCACTATGGTATCCACCACCACGAGGACCCATATAACTGGTAATAATCCCACCAGCTGTTGGCCAGCTAAAGCCTGAACCAGATGATGATTTTGGTTTTGATTTTGTCGCAGGCTTAGATTTTAATTGTCTAACCTTCGTCCCCTTAAGAACAACTTCATCAACTGGTTCCTTAATGACCTCTTCTTCTTTAATTTTACGCTCTACTTCAGAACCATTTTTTTGGACAATTTGATAATGAATTTTCTTTTTACCCTTTTGTCCTTCTTCTTTTACTTCTTTCTCTCCTACATAAAGGTCATTTGTTTCAACATATTCTGTGGAATAATCCATTTCCTTTTCTACAATCTCCTCGACAGTTGTTCTAACCTCTACAATTGGTTCTTTATCCTGCACCTTAATTTCCTGTCCAACCTGCAAAATACTATCTTCTTCGAGGTCTGGGTTTAATTCTAAAATATCAGCCATTGATAAATCGTATTCTTTGGCTACTAATTGTAAATAGTCACCGTCTTCTATTTTATGTACTTGTTCAGCTACTGTATCCTTTTCAAGCATTTGTAAACCTTGCTCCACTGTTAGCAGTTCATTAGGTTTTACTTTTTCTACTGTTAGCTCGATATCCTTAGTCAATGATACATCTACAATCCGGGAGTCTCCCGTAGATAGTTCTTCAGGTTGTTCATCCTGGTCTTCTACCTTTGCTTCATCTGAATCTTGATTTGGCTTCGCTTCCTCAGTGTCTTCTTCTATTGTATAAAGTTCATCTAGATCCTCTGTTTGGTCTTCTGGTATAAATTGAGACTGGAACTCTTTCAATAATTCACTAATCGTCTCTTTGTCTTTAAAGTAACCAATTTCTTCTCCACCAATTTCTAGTTTTTGTGCTTTTACACTGTATGTTATTTGATCAGATAGCCTTTCTAAAACTTTGCTATTATTATATGTAGGTTGAAAGGCAAATTCAGATACATAAGAAATGTCTTCATTGACAGCAAGGTTAAGTCCCTTATAGTTTTGTTCCTCTTTGTTTACTTGCTCCTCTATAAAGGTCTCTACTACTTCCTTATCCCCAACTGTACCTAAATGTTCTCCTGAAACATATACATGATAGATTTTAGAAAGATCATCATTTTCTGCAGCATGAACAGAACCTATAGATAATCCTAATGCAAGAGATGACGTTATCATTACCTTTTTCAAAAGAGATCGGTTAGCGCGTTTTTTGGGGATGCTTATCGCTTTTTTTCGAATGATCCTCACAACCTTTCTTTCTAGCAACATATGACAATTTTATACAGTAGTGGTAGATTCTATATAAACTGGCTACGCTACTAATCTACCACAATATGACTAGATATATAAATAGTAATGGTATAAATGTAATATACTTGTATAACTAATGTAAATTATTTGAAATTTGTCATTAAAACAGGGCTTAATTCGCGTTAAGTCGATTCTATTTTATATAATTCGACAGTAAAATGTTGCAAAAATATTACAAATTTTCATATCAACATATTATATTGCACTTTTTCTGCAGTTTTTACCTATAATTTGTTTAGAAAAATACGATTTTCACCATTAATGGCGAATGTCGATGGTAACCTAAAAGTCTTATATGTCAAAAATAAAAGGCAAAACGATTTTAGCGTTTTGCCTTTAGATAATGGGTTTAGCTATTATAAATATCCTTTAAAACATTTGTTTGACTGCGATCTGGGCCAACTGAAAAGATAGCGATTGGAATACCTGTTAATTCAGATACGCGCTGGACATATTTTTTAGCGTTCTCAGGTAAGTCATCAAGTGATTGAACACCTGTAATATCTTCCGTCCAACCTGGTAATTCTTCATAAATCGGCTCACATTCAGCAAGCACATTTAAGCTTGCCGGATATTCATCAATCTTTTCCCCTTTATATTGATAGGCTATGCAAATTTTTAATGTTTCAATTCCAGTCAATACATCAATTGAATTTAGGGAAAGATCGGTTATGCCACTTACTCGTTTCGCATGCCGAATTACAACCGTATCAAACCAGCCAACACGTCTTGGACGTCCAGTAGTAGTTCCATATTCACGTCCAACCTCTCTAATTTGATTCCCAATCTCATCATGTAACTCGGTTGGGAAAGGACCATCACCTACTCTTGTTGTATAAGCCTTGGACACTCCCATTACTCGATGGATTTTGGATGGCCCTAAGCCTGAACCTACAGTAACACCACCGGCAGTAGGATTAGAAGATGTTACGAAAGGATAGGTTCCTTGATCAATATCAAGCATAACCCCTTGCGCCCCTTCAAACAAAATATCCTCATCATCATCCGCTGCTTCATTTAAGATAACAGAAGTGTCACAAACATAAGAAGCAATTTGCTGACCATATGCGTAATACTCCTCAAATATTTCTTCAATATTCATTGGATCTGTTTCATAAATTTTCTCAAACAACAGATTTTTTTCTTCTAGGTTTGACTTCAGTTTAGCCCAAAAAATATCCTTATCTAATAAATCAGCAATTCGAATCCCAACTCGAGATGCTTTATCAGTATAGGCTGGACCAATCCCTTTTTTCGTCGTTCCAATTTTTTGATCACCCTTGCTTTGTTCTTGCAGCTCATCTAATTTCATATGATAAGGCAAAATAACATGAGCACGGTCACTAATTTTTAAATTATCAAGTGTAATGTTCCGTTCCTTTAAATAGGCCATCTCATCTAATAGTGCTTTCGGGTTAATTACTAAGCCATTCCCCATTACACAAATTTTATCTTCATAAAAAATCCCTGAAGGAATCAAATGTAATTTATATGTTTCACCATTAAACTTTATGGTGTGACCTGCATTATTGCCGCCTTGATAACGAGCCACAACATGAGCTTGTTTAGATAAAAAGTCTGTTATTTTTCCTTTTCCTTCATCGCCCCATTGTGTACCAACTACTACTGCTGTTGTCATAACGCACCTCCGAATGATTTACAAATCAATTCTAACACTAACCATAATTTTACCAATGGAACAAAAACATAGTCAAGCTCAAACCGAACATTATTGTTCATAATATTAAATTCGTTCGAATTGACCAGATATTCCTATTTATAGCTCTGCCCAATTATATAAAAAAAGAACCCAAATCATCTCTGATTTGGGTTTCTTATGCGGGTGGTATTTCCTCTTGGCTATACTTATGGTCTAAATTAACAAACTTGTTATATTCCTTCACAAAAGCCAGTTCAACCGTACCAACTGGACCATTCCGCTGTTTAGCCAAAATAATTTCAATAATATTTTCCTTCTCTGAATCCTCACGATTATAGTAATCATCACGATAAAGGAAGCCAATGACGTCTGCATCCTGCTCAATACTTCCTGATTCACGGATATCGGACATAATTGGTCGTTTATCCTGACGAGATTCTACACCACGTGAAAGCTGAGATAAGGCAATAAGCGGCACTTCTAGTTCTCTAGCAAGAGCCTTTAGCTGTCTTGAAATCTCTGAAACTTCCTGTTGGCGGTTTTCACCACTTCTACTATTTCCTTGAATAAGCTGTAAATAATCTATTAAAATCATTCCAAGTCCGCTTTCTTGCTTTAAACGGCGGCATTTAGAACGTATTTCATTCACCTTTATACCTGGTGTATCATCAATATAGATTCCTGCATTTGATAGACTTCCCATGGCCATTGTAAGCTTTCCCCAATCTTCAGGGGTCATACTTCCCGTTCTTAGCCGTTGAGCATCGATATTTCCCTCCGCACATAGCATACGCATCACAAGCTGGTCTGCACCCATCTCTAAACTAAAGATCGCAACATTCTCTTGGGTATGAATGGACACATTTTGCGCAATATTTAGGGCAAAAGCCGTTTTCCCTACAGAAGGACGTGCAGCAATGATAATTAAGTCATTCTTTTGGAATCCTGAAGTGATTTTATCAAGTTCCTTAAAACCTGTGGCTACACCTGTTACCTCTGCATCCTGATGGTGCAGTTGTTCAATATTATCATAAACATCAATTAAAACATCTTTTATATTTTTAAATTTACCAGAATTCTTCTGTTGTGAAACTTCTAAAATATTCTTTTCAGCATCATCTAAAATGCTTGTTACTTCTTCTTCCTCAGAAAAACTTGTTTGTACAATATTAGTTGCCGTTGAAATCAGCCGTCTTAATGTTGATTTCTCTTCTACAATTCTAGCATAGTACTCAATATTTGCTGCCGTTGGTACTGAATTGGCCAAATCACTTAAATAAGAAACACCACCAACATCATCTAATAGCTTCTTATTTGATAATAATGTTGTAATGGTGACTAAATCAATTGGGTCACCCTTATCTGATAGATGTAGCATCATTTCAAAGATTTTATGGTGACTCGCTCGATAGAAATCTTCAGGTACTAATATTTCCGAAGCTGTAACGATCGCCTGTGGTTCCAAAAAGATCGCACCAATGACAGCTTGTTCTGCTTCAATATTATGTGGTGGTGTACGATCATTCCATAGCTCACTCAAAACAAGTTTCCCCTTTCAGATGAGGTCATCTATTTCTCCCCAACGTGTACTTTAATGGTTCCTGTGACTTCAGGATGTAGTTTAACCGGTACATTCGTATACCCTAAAGCACGAATTGGTTGATCAAGTTCAATTTTACGCTTATCAATTTTTATATTATGAGCCTTTTTTAGCTGATCTCCAATTTGCTTACTCGTAATAGACCCAAATAAACGACCACCTTCACCTGCTTTTGCCTTCAATTCTACGGTGAGGTTAGCTAACGTTTCTTTAAGCTTTTTGGCTTCGTCCAACTCTTCCTGCTCAAGCTTCTTTTCTTTGTTCTTCTTGCCCTCTAATGCACTTAAATTTGCTTTTGTTGCCTCTACGGCTAAGTTATTTTTTAACAAATAATTACGGGCATATCCTTCAGCGACATCTTTTACTTCACCTTTTTTCCCTTTTCCTTTTACATCTTTGTTAAAAATGACCTTCATTGTTCAGCTCTCCCTTCCATATATTCATCTATAATTTCTTTTAGTTGCTCTTCAACCTCATGAACATTTGTATCTTCAAGCTGAGTTGCGGCATTTGTTAAATGTCCACCGCCATTCATATTTTCCATAATAACTTGCACGTTAATATCACCTAAGGAACGGGCACTAACTCCAATTTTACCATCATCTCTGGCTGAAATAACGAATGATGCTTTAATACCACTCATTGTTAATAAGGTATCCGCTGCCTGAGCAATTAAAATTGGACCATAGAATTCACCCTCATGAGCCTTCACTATTGCAATGCCATCTCGGTAAACTCTAGCATTCTCAATCAGCTTACTGCGCTTCACGTAAACATCTAAATCTTCCTTCATCAGTTTTTGTACAACGACTGTGTCTGCACCCTTAGAGCGTAAATAGGAGGCTGCATCAAATGTACGAGATCCCGTTCTTAATGTGAAGTATTTCGTGTCTACAATAATCCCAGCAAGTAAAGCTGTTGCTTCAATCATATTTAATTTCAAACTACTTGGTTGATATTCTAAGAGCTCTGTAACCAATTCTGCCGTTGATGAAGCATAAGGTTCCATATAAACCAAGGTAGGGTCTTTAATAAACTCCTCTGCCCTTCTGTGATGGTCAATCACCACAACATGGTCTGTTTTCGTTAACAGCCTGTCATCCATCACAAGGGAAGGCTTATGAGTATCTACCACGACTACAAGGGTGTTTTTCGTCACAATATCCATTGCATCATCTGGAGAGATCAGCCATTGAGGTAATGACTCATCATCTTGAATGGCTTCAATAAGCTTTTGAACACCTGTATTTTCGCCATTCGGATCAAAAACAACAAAGCCATCCTTGTCATTGGCCTGTGCGACCTTTAATATCCCAATACACGCTCCTAAGGAATCCATATCCGGGTTTTTATGACCCATGATAATGACTTTTTCACTTTCTTTAACTAATTCCTTTAGTGCATGAGAAATAACTCTGGCACGGACCCTTGTTCGTTTTTCCATTGGATTGGTTTTACCTCCATAGAAGTTAACCTTTCCACTTTCATCTTTAATTGCAACCTGGTCCCCACCACGTCCTAGGGCGAGATCTAAACTAGATTGTGCTAAATCTCCTAGTTCACGAAGGGTTGAATTTGGCCCTTTACCAATTCCAATACTCAATGTTAAAGGAACATTTTTTTCGGAGATAAGCTCTCTAACCTCATCAAGCACTTCAAATTTCATTTTTTCTAACTGCTCTAGAATTTCTTGATTCATGACAGCTAAAAAGCGCTCCTGAGAAGTTCGTTTTAGATAGATATCATACTGACTTGACCATTCATTTAAAATGGACGTCATTTTCGAGTTCAAATGACTTTTCGTCGTATCATCCATTGCTTGTGTAATTTCTTCATAGTTATCTAAAAAGATAATAGCTAAGACCGTTTGATCATTTTCATATAAAGTTTCAATTTCAACCTGCTCTGTTTTATCAAAGAAATAAATGAGTCGTTCTTCTTTTTTAACGATAGCTTTAAAGCTGCGATCATAATAATCAAACCAAATCTCACTCTTATTTTCTTTAATACCTGTTATTAATTTACTTGAAATTTGACTTAGGTCGTTGCCTACGATTGTATCTTCGGCTGAGAATAGGTTTACGTATGGATTTGCCCACTCAATTTCATATTCCTCACTGAACAGAACGATTCCAATTGGCATTTCGTTAAGTGCCTCTTCCCCTACCTTTTTTACTCGATAAGATAAGGTGGCAATATACTCTTCAGCGTCGTTTTGTAATTGTTTTTCAGTTCGAACACTGTTATAAAGCGTAATAGCCAATAAAATGGTCATTACAGCCCCAATTATCCAGTTAAAGTAAAAAATAAAACCTAAAAATATGAGGGACAGACCATAAATTGCCCATATGTGGTTGTTTATTGATGTCTTTTTAAACAGATTAGACATATAAAGTCATCTCCTAACCCTTCCATTCACGCTACTCTTTATTCGGGGTTAATCGCTCACGTAAATTAAAGCCTAAATCAATTATACCTAAAATTCGTAATGGATAAAGGAAAAACGGCAATAAGATTGCAACAATAATAGCTGCAATAGCGATACCTTTTGATTTGTTTTTAACATGAACATAATAAAAAATAAAGGCTAGACCTTGAATGACGAACAGATAGCCCGTTAAGGTTAAAATGTTAATGAATGCTTGATTCATTACACTCCCCTCTTCAGGAAATACCCATGTCAAGACCATAGCAATTAGATAAACCCATACAGCAGAGATTGGTAAGCTAAATTTTCGAAATGGAGGAAATGATAAAGAACGCTTCTCTAACCTATTTATCATTTTAAAGCCAATCCATATTGTTATAAAGGCATAAAATATACCAAGAAATCCAATCAAAGTTGGGATTAAGTATATGATTTGATCCATTTGTTCTTCAAGAAGCTGTATACTTTCTTCTGTGTTATCAAATTGCTCCATGAGTTGCTTACTTGTTTGAAGCGACTGCTCTACAAGAAGATTAATCTCCTGAACCATATTTAATTCAAATAACCACTGGCCAAGAAACACGACTGCCATAAAACCAATACCAAACGCGACTGACCCTAGTGCCCATGTTTCATAAGTTGATTTTTTCAAGTAAAGACTGGCACCAATGGTTATACCTCCAAATGCTGCCATAAGGGCTAAAGGCAAGGAAAGTACAGTAGCTAATATGGTTGCCAACAAAATAGAAACAACTGCCATCATTAAGCCAGGTTTAATACCATTTTTATAGGTAAAGACCATAAAAGGTATGGGAGTTAAAAACATAGAGAAAAAACCTATTACTGGAACAAATAAGGTTAACAGTAATAGTACTATAAATATCCCAGAAAAGAGTGCCCCTTCTGTTATTACATTCGACTTTTTCATTCTTGCACCTCATTCGCAAATATAACGATTATTATTATATATTATCAGTACCACAGCTTCATGTAAAAAATGATTACTTGTTCTAGCGTACCACTCTACCTATTAACTATAGACCAATAAAATTTTAAAAATACTGTTAGTGTAAAAAAAGCATAATGGAAGAAAAAAATTCTTCCATTATGCCTCTTTAACTTAATCGTTCACATATGGTAAAAGTGCCATTTGGCGAGCACGTTTGATTGCAATCGTTAATTTACGTTGATACTTAGCAGATGTACCAGTTACACGACGAGGTAGAATTTTACCACGCTCAGAAATGAATTTCTTTAGTAAGTCTACATCTTTGTAATCAATGTGTGTAATTCCGTTCGCTGTAAAATAACACACCTTTTTACGCTTACGTCCACGACGAGCCATGCTTATCCCTCCTTATTAGAAATGCGTTGGGCGTTGTAGCTAGACATTTATAATTTTAAAATGGTAGATCATCGTCTGATAGGTCAATAGGTTCCCCACTATTTTCAAATGGGTTATCCTCATAATCGTTAGGACGATTTTGTTCCTGCGGAGGATTCTGTCTAGTTTGGAAACCTGATGAACCACTGCCACCCTGTGAAGATCCCTTAGATTCTAAAAACTGTATGTTTTCCGCTAAGACTTCCGTCATAAAGATTCTTCTTCCTTCTTGGTTGTCAAAGCTCCTTGTTTGAATGCGACCATCTACACCAATAAGGCTCCCTTTTTTCATAAAGTTGGCAAGGTTTTCCGCTGTTCTTCTCCAAACCACACAATTGATGAAATCAGCTTCACGATTTCCTTGTTGATTTGAGAAAGGACGGTTACAAGCAACTGTGAAATTTGCTACAGCAACCCCATTCGGTGTATATCGCAATTCAGGATCCTTAGTTAATCTTCCTACAAGAACGACACGATTCATCATCAGAATCACTCCTTATTAATCTTCTTCACGAATAGCCATATGGCGAATTATATCGTCAGAATACTTAGCTTGACGTTCAAATTCATTAATAGCAGTAGCATCGCTTGAGAAGTTAACAACAACGTAAAAACCTTCACGATAATCGTTAATTTCATAAGCTAAACGACGCTTACCGATTTCATTTACTTTTTCGATCTCCGCACCATTGTCTGTTAGCACAGTGTTGAAGCGCTCAGCAACTGCCTTTTGAGTCTCCTCATCAACGTCTGGGCGGATGATGTACATGATTTCGTATTTATTCATCCGTCTTCACCTCCTTTTGGACTTAACGGCTCCTCAATAGGAGCAAGGAGTAATTTACGTAATTACTCACAATGATGTATTATAGCAAAAAATCTTGTCTTTCACAATAGCAAAGATAGATTATACATTAAATCTAAATAGAATGACATCTCCATCTTGAACAATGTATTCTTTACCTTCTGATCTTACTTTCCCTTGTTCCTTCGCGGCTGTCATAGATCCAGCAGCTACTAGGTCATCATAGGCAACCGTTTCTGCACGGATAAATCCTCTCTCAAAGTCACTGTGAATGACACCAGCAGCTTGTGGTGCCTTCATTCCTTTTTTAAATGTCCAGGCACGAACTTCTTTTTCACCTGCTGTAAAATAAGTAGCAAGTCCAAGCATATGATAGGATGCTTTAATTAATTGATCAAGACCTGATTCAGTAATGCCTAGTTCCTCTAAAAACATTTCCTTTTCTTCTCCATCAAGTTCAGCAATTTCCGATTCCACTTTCGCACAAACGGTAATTACATCAGAACCCTCTTTAGCTGCATATTCTTTTACTGCTTGAAGGTTTTGATTCTCATCTGGATTCTGAATTTCATCTTCCCCTACATTTGCTACGTAAAGAACAGGTTTTATCGTTAACAAGTGAAAGGATTTGATGACCTCCATTTCCTCTTTTGTGAAATCAATGGCTCTCGCAGGGGTTTCTTCCTCAAAGGATTCCTTCAATTTCTTTAAAACTTCATATTCAGCCATGGCACTTTTATCTTTTTGTTTAGCCATTTTCTCTACACGTTGAAATCTTTTTGTTACGGTTTCTAAGTCAGCTAGGATTAATTCCAAGTTAATGGTTTCAATATCATCAATCGGATCTACTTGACCGGATACGTGTGTAATATTGTCATCCTGAAAACAACGAACAACGTGACAAATCGCATCTACTTGACGAATATGTGACAAAAATTGGTTCCCTAATCCTTCACCCTTACTTGCACCTTTCACAATACCGGCAATATCGGTGAATTCAAAAGCTGTCGGTACAGTCTTTTTAGGATTCACTAATTCTGTTAGCTTTTGAAGACGATCATCTGGTACTTCTACAATCCCAACATTGGGATCAATGGTCGCAAATGGGTAATTGGCTGCTTCTGCCCCTGCTTGAGTAATTGCATTGAATAAAGTTGATTTTCCTACGTTGGGTAGTCCAACGATTCCTGCTGTTAAGGCCATTGTTCTAGTCCACTCCTTTTATATCCGTCCCAAATACTTTCTATGTTGATAATCCAATTATAGAGAGTCGTTTCTTAAAAGACAACCCCTGCAAAAAAGGTAAAAACAGTATGATTAAGCACTGTTTTTACCTTTTCCAAACATGGAAATTTAATTTTGTCTCATTTTAAATCATCATTATGTAAATTTCGCAATGTTTCACGTGAAACACTTTTTTATTCTTCTGCTTTAGCGATGATTTTTTTTACTTTCTTTTCAAAGGTTTTTCTCGGAATAAGGACACTATGTTGGCACCCCTCACACTTAATCCGAATGTCCATACCCATTCGAATAATTTTCCACTGATTTGTACCACAAGGGTGAGGTTTTTTCATCTCGACAAGATCATGTAATCCAAACTGCTTTTTAGCCTCCATCTGCCATTCACTCCTTAACCCTACCATTCTCTACCCTAAGGATACAATATTCCTTCGTAAAATGGAAATATCGTGTTTGTTTTTGTTGTTTTCTTATTCGTTGTTGCTTTTATACTTAGGAGTAGATAAAAAATGCGGCATAACTCTAGCGTGACTTGATCTTTAAGATGAGTGCACAATCATCTACACTTCGCTTTCACCCAAGGGCACAAGTTCGACATCTACTCAAACTCCCTTAGGTCGTTTTCGTAGTGTCTTCTTTGCCGCGGGCGAGCGGTGAGCATCCTCGAAAAGCGTGTACGCCTGCGTCCCCTCGTATTGCTTCGAATTGGGCTTTCTCGGCGCAAGGGAGCAATGGAGTCAATACAAAGTAGTACCCTCGCTGCAGTTGCTCCCACAGGAGACTTAGTGAATTTCCTCCGCTAAAAACAGTATTGTTCATTTTGGAGGAGAAACAGTTTATATGTCCATAGCTTTTAACTATGCATTCATCAGAACACTCCTATAGTTGAGGCACAATACGGAGACTCCTATGGGAGGAAACGTGGTGAAGCCCCCGCAAGAAGCGGTTTTGCTTCTGAGGAGGCTGAGGCCGTGCCCATGGAAAGCGGAGTATTCTGCCGGAATGGTATGCATGCACTCAATATTCATCAGAACAATTTAAGCAACACTTTAATAGTAATAATTACATCGCTGTATATATCTTTTTAGTCAAAAAGTAATATATTGTTTAAGCGATCGTTATTTTTCAATAACGCAAATCGTGCTTATATCGATTCGCAATTGGATAGAGTAAAATAGCGGATAAAACATATAGATTCAGCAATCCATATAAAGGATATAAATATTCAATTAGAGTCGCGAACCCAAAACTAGTAAATGGTATGGTAACCCCAATGATAATCAAAGCTAATAGCCATAAAGGCATCCTAACCTTTTCTTGTATTCGAGACACGAGACCCAAAACACTCGATAAAGCTGTTGTAAATAAGGCGACCCATAGTAAAAATGAAATAAAAATAAACATTTTATACGGGTAATGCTTCAGAATAGCAAATAACGGAATTTCATAAAGAAGGATCTCCTCTGAAATGTGGATTAAGCTACTATTGTATATAAAGGAAATAACGCCCAGTACAGCAGCACTTCCGATACTGGCAACCCATATCTCCCCTTTGTGCCTAACATGCTTCCCTACAGCCCCTAAAACGGCCACAAGAGGTAATATATTAAGAGCTGTAAACGGAAAGGCGGATGCCCAGTTCGTTTGCTCGTGTATATGAGATAATAAAGACAGTTCTTGTTCAAGTGTAAATAAAACTAATACAAAAAGAAGTCCACCTATTAGAAGAGGTAAAATCAAACTATTCATAGACAATATACCTTTAATATCCCATACAAATGCTAAAATTAATGGAATACACAATATCGCAATCCCCCACCAGTAGGAGAAATGAAAGGCTTGCCAGGTTGCCCCACTTCCCGCCATCATAATGACGGTAGTGGTAAACAAATAAAATAGAATTAAAATATCATATAAAGAGGTTAAATGCTTCCCTACAATGATACGTAAAACAGGTAGATAATGAGCTGTTTGTTGTTCATAGCTAATCGATAAAATGACATGGCAACAAACCCCAAACATAATGGAAAACAATAAAATGGCTAGTCCACTTTCATGGCCAAAAAATTGCCAAAGCTCTCGACCTGAAGCATAGCCGGCTCCAACCATAGTTCCGATAATTAAAAACATCCATTTAAACCCAGATTTAATCATATCTTTGCCCCCATTTGTTCCAACCCTAATGATTTATTTTTTCCTCTAACTTTACGTATAGATATCAAAAGTTTTCCGTATACTAATACCATTATGATTGCGGAGGACTGGCTATGAATCTAAAAGACATCCTTTTTCCAAAAAAACAAGAAAAAAGGTTTTATTATGCGGAAAAATCGTCAGCTTTCCGGATGGCCAAAACACTTTATGAATGGATTCCCCATAACCGCCAAGAGCTTATTATTGTTTGTATTGGCACAGATCGCTCCACAGGTGATTCACTCGGTCCTTTGGTAGGAACATTATTAACGGAACAGGCAAAAAGCCTTCATTACATCAAAATATATGGAACCCTTGATTCACCTGTGCATGCAAAAAATTTAACTGAGCACGTGAACAAGATTCAAGAGAGTCATCAAAATCCCTTTATCATTGCGATTGATGCGTGTTTAGGTAAACAGTCGTCCATAGGATCTATCATTACCGGGATTGGTTCAATGAAGCCTGGTGCAGCAGTCCAAAAGCATCTGCCTGATATTGGTGACATATACATAAGTGGCGTGGTCAATATGAGTGGATACATGGAATATTTCGTTCTTCAAAACACCCGTCTATCGATTGTTATGAACATGGCCAAACAAATCGCTCAATCGCTGCGTTACCTTGACCATTTTATGATTAAGGAAGTAAAAGCAGAGTATAAAGAAACAGAAGAAAATCACTAATGATTACTTTCTCTATCTAAGCTCAAAAAAGCATATGCGTTTATATTGAACACATATGCTCTCTTCAATCTATTAAACTATTAACGAATATACAGCTGATATCAATCCAACCGTAATAATAATTGGTAATAGATTAGCTACACGAATGTTTGTAACATTTAATAGATTTAGTCCAATGGCTAAGATCATAAGTCCACCTGTAGCTGTCATATCTTCAATAAACGTATTTAAAAAGGCCTCAGGTAGCCAGCTTTCAATTTGTGTAGCAAATAATGCGATCAATCCCTCATAAAGGACGACTGGAATGATGGAAAATACAACACCAAACCCTAATGTCGTTGTTAAGACTAAGGCAACAAAACCATCAATCATCGACTTGGTCAATAGTATTTCATGGTCATCTCTCAGTCCACTATCTAATGCTCCAATTACGGACATGGCACCAATAACAAATATTAGAGATGCTGTTACAAATCCTTGGGCCACTAAGGACTGATTTGTGGGCTTTTGAACTTTCGATTCAATCCATCCACCAAGAGCGTTCAATTTATCTTCTAGTCTCAGCCATTCCCCTATGATTGCACCTGTCAATAAGCTGAGAAGGACGACAATAATGCGGTCAGAGGTAAATCCCATATCTAAACCAATAATAATGACCGTTAAACCAATCCCACTCATAATGGTTTCCTTGATTCGTTCGGGAATTTTAGTGAAAAATAAGCCGATTAGGGATCCGATTAAGATTCCGAGTCCATTCATAAGTGTACCGAATAAAACCATTTCATTCCCTCTCTCTCATGCATTGAACCTTAATGTTTCACGTGAAACAATGGCTTCAACTTTTATCCTTAAGTCAAAGGCTCTTGATTTTGCATCATCCAAAAATGTGACTTTCCGATCTTATTTCAATGAAAATAAAAAAGCTGGCTGATTTATTTCATCAACCAGCTCACCTATCGTTATGAATTGTTCTTTAAAAGCATCATAATACGATCTAAATCTTCCTGATTAAAAAATTCAATTTCTATTTTCCCTTTACGCTTTCCTTTTTGAATCGAAACATTGGTCCCGAAGTGTTCTCGTAATTCCGATTCCTTCGCTTGAATAAATATATCCTTTTTTTCTTTTTTCGGTTTATTTTTGATTACTTTTTCGTTTAAATTTGAAATGAGCATCTCGACTTGGCGGACATTCAAGTTCTCCTTGCGAATTTTGTTCACAATTAAAGGCAGTTTTTCTTGATCCTTTAAGCCCAATAAAGCTCTCCCATGTCCCATCGATAGCTCCCGATTGTTAATCAAAGCTGTCACACTTTCAGGAAGAGATAATAAACGAACAAGGTTTGCAATATGTGGCCTACTTTTCCCTAGGCGTTGAGCTAACGTTTCCTGTGTGATGCCGAGCTCATTCATTAAGCGATCATAAGCTTGGGCCTCTTCTATCGGCGTTAAATCTTCCCTTTGCAAATTTTCAAGCAAGGCTAATTCCATCATCTGCTCATCACTTAAGTCACGAATGACAGCTGGAATGGTTTCAAGACCTGCTTCTTTTGCAGCTCGAAAACGGCGTTCCCCTACAACAATCTCGTATCCTTTAATACTTGTACGTAAAATAATAGGTTGCAAGATTCCATGCTGTACAATCGATTCCTTCAGTTCTTCAATGGCATCCGCCTGAAATGTTTTACGAGGCTGATAGGGATTGGGACGACATTGTTGTATAGGAATTTCTTTCACAGACTCATCATTAAGGTCTACATCTACTTCCGGAAAAAACGAACCAAGTCCTTTACCCAACCCTCGCGCCATTGGCCATCACTTCCTTCGCTAGTTCATAATAAACTTCTGCACCTCGTGATTTCGGATCATATTTCGTAATCGGTTCACCATGACTAGGTGCCTCTCCCAATCGAACATTACGGGGAATGATAGATTGAAAGACTTTATCCTGAAAATACTTCTTCACTTCTTCAATAACCTGGAGACCTAAATTAGTTCTTGCATCGAGCATGGTTAACAAGACACCTTCGATCATTAAGGTTTTATTTAAATGCTTTTGTACTAACCTTACTGTATTTAACAGCTGGCTAAGTCCCTCCAAAGCGTAGTACTCACATTGTACTGGAATTAAGACTGCATCAGATGCGGTTAAAGCATTGATTGTGAGTAAGCCTAATGATGGTGGGCAATCAATCACAACATAGTCATATTGATCTTTGATGGGATCCAACGCTTTCTTCAAACGAACTTCCCGAGAAATGGTTGGAACTAATTCTACCTCTGCTCCCGCTAACTGTATCGTCGCGGGAATACAGGATAAGTTTTCTGCATTCGTTGGAACACAGACCTCTTCCGCCTGCAAATCTTCTATTAAGACATTATAGATGCATTGATCCATATCAGCCTTATCAATACCAACGCCACTCGTAGCATTGCCTTGGGGGTCAGTGTCAACAAGCAGGACTTTATGTCCTAATTCAGCTAATGAGGCACTTAAGTTAACCGCTGTTGTGGTTTTCCCAACACCGCCCTTTTGGTTTGCTACTGAAATGACTTTTCCCATGATGCCACCTACCTCTATTTTTCATTAAGTCCTCTCTTGACTCAATGATTCATTTTACCTATTTCTTTAAAACGTAGAAAAAACGCCCACCTACTGTAGATGGGGTCTATCTATTATTCTATCACTTCTTTTTAGGAATTTTAATTGTTAATTGGTAGTAATCGTCCAATTCTTCTTCATCTGTTTCTAAGTTAATACCAGAATCGTTCACCATATGTATGGATTGGCGAATTGTGTTCATGGCAATTCGAACATCTTTATTAAAGCCTCTAATTTTCGGCTTTGCACGTTTTTTCGGTTTTGGATTTTCAATTTGTTCAACACGCATTTCCGTTTGTTTCACATTTAATTCTTTTTCTAGTATTTCTTCTAGTAGTTTAACCTGCTTTCCAGCATCCTTTAGACCGATTAAAGCCCGTGCATGACGTTCTGTAATTTGTTTATTTAACACAGCTTGTTGAATGGGCTCAGGTAGCTTTAACAATCTGAGCTTATTAGCAACGGTCGATTGACTTTTCCCCAACCTCTGGGCCAAAGCTTCTTGAGTTAATTCATGCATTTCAAGGAGCTGTGCATAGGCAATCGCTTCTTCAATCACCGTTAATTCTTCTCTTTGTAAATTCTCAATTAACGCGACGGAGGCTGTTTCCGTATCGGTCATTTCCTTAATAATGGCAGGTATGTGTTCCCAATTTAAATGCTGTGCGGCTCTCCATCTTCTTTCTCCGGCAATTAATTCATACTTTACACTAGGGTTTTCCGATTTTCGGACCACGATAGGCTGAATCATACCATGGGTTCGAATCGTTTGAGCCAGTTCTTCAATTTTCTCATCACTAAAAATGGACCGAGGTTGATACTGGTTGGGTTGTATTTCCACAACTGGTATTTGAATAACCTCATCCTGATGAGTAGCTTGTCCCTTTTTTTCGGCTGTTTGTTTTTCACTCACACCAAAAAAACGATTAAACGGATGCATCCCCTTACACCACCTTCTTTTGACAATCCCTATTAAAAAGACTTCGTGATTTTACTCATTGATTCCTGCAGATGTTTCACGTGAAACATTTTGGCTCGACCAGTCTCAAGGCGTTGAATAAACCATGATATAAGTGCTCAGATGATCAAGTAAAAAACGCCGTCTTCATAAGCTTTAGCCTCTGCAAATGTTGATGATCCTAAGGAAAGAAGTGATTCATAAAATATCTCAGTACTTTCATTTTACCATATAATAAACAGGATAACAGGGATTGTGAAAATTAAACAATAGGATTTTTATTCGGTGTCCCTGGTTTTCGCGGATAAGCCTTGGGTGTTGATTTCATTTTATCGATGATGGCCATGTATCTCATACTATCTTCCTCGGGCAATTGAAAGGAAAAAACATCTTTCCATTCCCCTCCTAAAATTTGAACTGCCTTCTTCGACTCTCGCTCTTCCTCTTTAAATTTAGCCCCTTTCATGGCTAAAAAGGTTCCTCCCACTTTTGTAAGTGGGAGACATAATTCACTCAACACTGACATTCTGGCAACGGCACGGGCAGAGACCACATCATATTGCTCACGATGCTGCTTATTTCTCCCAAAGATCTCAGCTCGGTCGTGATAAAAAGTGACTTTATCTAGCTTTAACTGATTGGCTAAATGTTCAAGAAAAGTAATACGCTTATTTAAAGAATCAACAATCGTCACCTCTAAATGAGGAAATATAATTTTAATCGGTAGGGAAGGAAAACCTGCCCCCGCTCCTACATCGCATAATGTTGTCACTTTTTGAAAATCAAAGTAAAAAGCTGCTGAAATGGAGTCATAGAAATGCTTTAAATACACCTCTTCTTCATCTGTAATGGAGGTTAAATTCATTTTTTCATTCCATTCCACGAGTGTATGATAGTATATGGAAAATTGTTCCATTTGTTGTTCGCTTACTTCGATTCCTTTTTCTAGTAATGATTGCCGAAATGTTTGTTTATCCATATAAATAAACTCCTCTTAATCATTTGAAACCCGTGCCACTTTTCCTTGCTCGATATATACAAGTAAAATCGATATATCTGAAGGATTAACTCCAGAAATTCTTGATGCTTGCCCTACCGATAATGGTCTTACCTCTTTAAGCTTTTCCTTTGCTTCTGTAGCAATACCTTGAATGGCATCGTAATCAATATTTTCTGGAATGGTTTTATTATCCATCTTTTGCATTTTTTCAATTTGTTGACGTGATTTTGCAATATATCCTTCATACTTTATTTGAATCTCGACTTGTTCTTCCACATCAACAGGTAAAGCTTCTTCAGGTTCTGTTAGCCCTTTAATAACTTGATACGTGATTTCAGGACGTTTTAACAGATCTGCAGCACTGACCGCTTCCCTTAGTTCTTTACCTCCAGATTCTCTAATGACACTTTGAACGGCTTCTGAAGGCTTTATAATTACCTTTCGTAATCTTTTCTTTTCCTCTTCAATTAATCGTTTTTTGGCTATGAACTTTTGATAGCGTTCATCTGATATTGTCCCTAATTTATAGCCGATTTCCGTTAATCTTAAATCAGCATTATCATGACGTAAAATCAAACGATATTCCGCCCGTGAAGTTAGTAAACGATAGGGCTCATTGGTGCCTTTTGTTACTAAATCATCAATTAGAACCCCGATATATGCCTGTGAACGATCCAAAATGAGAGTTTCTTTATCCAATGCTTTTGCAGCGGCATTAATACCAGCCATAATCCCTTGAGCTGCTGCCTCTTCATAACCAGATGTTCCGTTAATTTGTCCCGCAGTAAATAATCCTTCAATTTTCTTGGTTTCTAGTGTAGGCCATAATTGAGTAGGCACAATAGCATCATACTCAATTGCATAACCCGCTCGCATAATTTCTGCTTTCTCAAGCCCTGGGATTGTTTCTAACATTTTCTTTTGTACGTCTTCTGGTAATGAAGTAGATAAACCTTGGACATAAACCTCCTCTGTGTTTCTTCCCTCGGGTTCAAGGAAAATTTGGTGTCGCGGTTTATCATGAAAACGAACGATTTTATCTTCAATAGATGGACAATACCTTGGCCCCGTTCCTTTAACCGCCCCTGAATACATAGCAGAGCGATTCAAATTATCATCAATAATCTGATGAGTAAATTCACCTGTATACGTTAACCAACAAGGCAGTTGATCAGTAATAAACTCTGTTGTTTCATATGAAAAGGCTCTTGGTTCATCTTCACCAGGTTGAATTTCCGTTTTAGAATAATCAATCGTATGACTGTTTACTCGTGGAGGGGTCCCTGTTTTAAAACGAACAATATCAAAGCCAAGCTCCTCTAATTGTTCTGATAAAGTAATGGTTGGGCGCTGATTATTAGGTCCACTCGCATAAGATATATCCCCAATAAGAACCTTCCCTCGCATAAATGTTCCTGTTGTCACAATCACGGTTTTGGCACGGTAAACGGCCTTTGTTTCAGTCACTACGCCTTGGCAAACTCCATCTTCAACAAGTATTTTTTCAACCATTCCCTGTCTAAGTGTTAAATTCTCTTGGTTTTCCAGTGTTTTTTTCATTTCAGATTGGTATAGCACTTTATCAGCTTGAGCTCTGAGTGCTCTTACTGCTGGTCCTTTACTCGTGTTTAACAAACGCATTTGGATATGGGTCTTATCAATATTTTTCCCCATTTGTCCTCCAAGTGCATCAATCTCTCTAACCACTACTCCCTTTGCCGGTCCACCAATTGATGGGTTACATGGCATAAAGGCAATCAAATCTAAATTTAACGTTAACATTAAGGTGTTAGCGCCCCGTTTGGCGGCAGCAATACCTGCTTCTACACCAGCATGCCCTGCGCCAATAACGATAACGTCATAATTTCCCGCTTCATACATATTATTTTCGCTCCTTACTGACTGTTATTTACCTAAGCAGAATTGTGAAAACAACTGATCAATCAAACTTTCTTGTACAGTGTCTCCGATAATTTCACCTAAAATCTCCCACGTTCTGGTTACATCAATTTGTACAATATCAATCGGTAATCCTGCTTCCATACCGTCCATCGCCTCTTGTAAAGCATTTCTTGCACTTTTTAGAAGTTGAATGTGACGAGCATTTGAAACATAGGTTAAATCTGCCGTATTTAAATCCCCTTCGAAAAATAAATTGGCAATAGCGGCTTCAATTTCGTCAATTCCCTTTTCCTTAATGATGGCTGATTGAATAATCGGGACATCACCAGCTACTTGTCTAACCTCTTCTAAATCTAATTTTTGCGGAAGGTCTGTTTTATTAATAATGACCACCTTATCCATACCTTTGGCAGCCTCAAATAAGCGTTTGTCTTCTTCTGTAAACTCATCACCATAGTTTAAAACAAGTAAGATTAAGTCTGCCTCTTTTAAAACCTGGCGTGAGCGTTCCACACCTATTTTCTCTACAATATCTTCTGTATCACGAATTCCTGCTGTATCCACTAATCTAAGGGGTACACCACGTACATTGACATATTCCTCAATAACATCCCTTGTGGTACCTGGGATTTCCGTAACAATAGCTTTATTTTCATGAGCTAATGCATTCAATAAAGAGGATTTCCCCACATTCGGTCTCCCAATAATCGCGGTTGCAATCCCTTCTCGTAATATCTTCCCTTGTTTTGCAGTTTCTAGTAATTGTTCAATTTGCTCTAGTACCTTCTTGGATTTTTCTATCAGTATTCTGTTGGTCATTTCTTCAACATCATCATATTCAGGATAATCAATGTTCACTTCAACATGCGCAACAGTTTCCAACAATTCTTGGCGGAGAGTTTGAATCAGCATTGATAAACGTCCATCCATTTGCTTAAGAGCTATATTCATTGCACGATCTGTTTTCGCACGAATGAGATCCATAACAGCTTCTGCTTGAGATAAATCAATTCGTCCATTTAGAAAAGCTCTTTTTGTAAATTCACCAGGCTCAGCTAACCTTGCCCCATTTGATAGCACAAGCTCCAAAACCCGATTAACAGATACGAGCCCTCCATGACAGTTGATTTCCACAATATCCTCTCGAGTAAAGGTTTTGGGACCTCGCATAACCGTTACCATAACTTCTTCCACAAGCTCATCAGTTTCAGGATCAATTAATTTCCCATAATGAATGGTATGTGAAGATAATTCCTCGAGATCCTTGCCCTGAAATACTTGATTAGCAATGGAAACTGCATTTTCTCCACTTAACCGAACAATTGCTATAGCACCTTCACCAATTGGGGTAGATATAGCCGAAATTGTATCTGTATCCACTACCCTTTCACCTCACATGATTTTAAAATATATATGTTTTAAGAAAAGATTATTTTTATGGTCACTAACTTATTAGATTACCACATAATGGAGTCATTTGAAAAATATACGCTCTGTGTGGATAAGTTTTTTTGAAGCTATCCTTTCACTTTTATCCACATGTGAATAACTTTCACACACTTCACTTCTAGTCAATACTCTTATTTTGTACATTCTATTCGCCGGGAATACCAAAAGCAAAGAAAAACACCTCCCAATGACGGAAGGTGTCCATAAACTAAATCATAATTATTCAGGTTTAATAACAACGCGTCGATTCGGTTCTACTCCATCTGAGTAAGTAGAAACCTTTTGATAATTTTGTAGAGCCGTATGAATAACTTTGCGTTCATATGAAGGCATAGGCTCTAATAAAACTTCCTTTTGAATACGTACAGCCTTTTGGGCTAAACGATCTGCTAGCTGTTTAAGTGTGTCATTTCGTCTGCCACGATACCCTTCAGCATCGACGATAACGGTCTTATAACGATCTATGTTTTTATTCACCACTAGCTGCGTTAAATACTGCAACGCATTTAATGTTTGACCACGTTTTCCAATTAACATGGCAATTTTATCCCCTGAAAGCTCATATTGAATCTCTTTATCATTTTTGATGACATTCAGATCTACTTCGATCCCCATTTTTTCTGCTATCTGGCGAAGGTACTCCTCGCCCTCTTTTGATTTATCAGCCAAAAGACTTACTTTTACGATGGCTGGTTTTGAACCAAAAAGACCAAAAACGCCTTTTTTTCCTTCATCAATAATATCAACCTCAACTCGTTCCTTGGTTGTTTCGAGTTTTTCTAAGGCAGATTGAATGGCTTCCTCAACGGTTTGGCCAGTAGCAGTTACTTGTCTCACTTTTTCGCTCCCCCATCGTTATCATCTTTTTTTAATGGACGATGTATGAAGAAAGTTTGTCCAACCATAAATAAGTTACCGATTACCCAGTATAAAGCAAGTGCAGCTGGGAAGAAAAATGCAAATACACCAATCATAATCGGCATTACATAAAGCATCATTTGCATTTGCGGATTATTTGACGTAGGATTTCCCATCATCATAAGCTTTTGTTGTAAGAACGTTGTTGCTGCTGCAATAATTGGCAGAATCGGATCTGGTGTTCCTAATTCAAACCATAAAAATGTACCTTCTTTAATGACTTCAGAACGATAGATAGCATGGTAAAAGGCAATTAATATCGGCATTTGTACAATAATTGGCAAACACCCTGCCATTGGATTAACCCCATGCTTTTGGAAAAGCTGCATCGTTTCTTGTTGTAATTTTTGTTGTGTTGTTGCATCTTTAGAACTGTACTTTTCTCTTAAAGCCTTCATTTCTGGTTGGATTTCCTGCATGGCTTTCGAAGACTTCAATTGTTTTATGTTTAATGGAAGTAACACGAGACGTATGAGAATGGTAACGACAATAATCCCAAGCCCATGACTACCATTGAATACATCCGAAATATAAACAATTAATTGATGTAGTGGCCATACAAAATAATTAGCCCAAATACCTTCCGTTTCTTTATTGATCGGTGTATTCACATCCATACAACCGGATAAGAAAAACACCATTCCAATAAGAATTGCAATGATCCATATCTTTTTTCGCAACATATTTCCTCCTTAACTGCTCACCTACTATGTACATGCTATTTGTATTTTACCACTGTACCCATATACAAATCTATATGAAAAGTTAGCATTTCACCTTTGAAAATAATTTCGATTTTCGGAAAATGTGAGTTAAGCTTTTCTTAACTTCAAAAAAGCTAAGATCCTTTGCTGGGTTTCTAGCAATAACAACATAATCAAAGTCTTGTTTTATACAATCCTCAAGCTCTAAAAAGGCCTGTCTCAAGTATCTTTTCACTTGATTTCTTACAACAGCATTCCCAATCCTTTTACCTACTGATAAACCAATACGAAAATGTGTCTGATTTGGCTTAGGATAGAAATAAAGGACAAACTGCCGATTAGCGAAAGATTTACCTTTTTTAAACACAGCCTGAAATTCTTCATTCTTCTTTATTCTATATGCTTTTCTCATTAGTAAAACCACTCCAGCTAGAGATAAAGCTATTATTCCCTTTTCAAATAATCAACATAACCTCTATTGAACTAAATTATACCTTGTAAGTTTTAGCCTATCTAATAGTAAAAAAAAGACCACTGAAAATGTCAGCGGCCTATGCAGATAGGTTCTTTCTTCCTTTACGACGACGACGAGCTAAAACTTTACGGCCATTTTTTGAACTCATACGAGATCTAAAACCATGAACTTTACTACGCTTACGTTTTTTAGGTTGATAAGTGCGTTTCATTATATATACACCTCCTGAGGAAAGTTGTATTTAGTCTAGGAATAACATCATTACCTTAATGGTAATCTTTTTTAACCCTTATCCATATTAACAATACGGAAAAGTGTAAGACAATCCAATTAATTATACTCAAATTTATAAATAAATGTCAAATCCTATTTAAAAACAATAGCTTGTCCACAACTGTTATATAATAGGTTCATTCTCAAGATGATTTGTGTCGTTCAAACTGCTTTTCTCAATTATCCACATCACATGTTAACGATATTTTTTCCCATTTTAGACTATCCACAACAATTATCGACAAATCATACACAAAATATAGTGTTGTTGATAAAAATTATCTACAATAACTTGGATTTGTGGATAACTATTCAAAACCCATTGAAACTAAAGGATTTATTTGGTATTATATTTGTGTTTAACTCATTCATAAAAGATCATATTGTTTATTCTATCCACAGACTGTGGATAGTGTGTGGACATTCATACACAACCATGTTTACGAAACTATTAACATTTTTGTGGATAATGTCGATAAATGTCTAAATCATTTTAAGGACCTTGTTTTACTATCCACAAGGCTTTTTTCGTGTTTAAGAAAAAATTAGCTAGTAGAGTCAACATATTAACCAATATATGTGTGCCAATAGTTATATATGATTCAGATAGCCATTTATCTTGAAATTATCCCCTCAAGGAGAGAGGTGAGCAGTATTGGAGAATATTGAGGAGTTGTGGACTAAAACTCTTGAAAATATTGAACAGAAAATAAGTAAACCAAGCTTTGATACTTGGCTTAAATCAACGGAAGCAAAGTCGTTAGAAAATAACATGATTGTAATTGCAGCTCCGAATGAATTTGCTCGAGATTGGTTGGAAAATAGTTATTCTGAGTTAATATCAAACACTTTACAAGAAGTAACTGGAACGGCATTAAAACCTAAATTCATTATTCCAGATACAGAAAAAGAAGAAGAACCAAAAAAGAGTGTTCAACCAAAACCTAATGTCAGTAATGATTCAAATGGTTCGATCAAAAGTATGCTCAATTCTAAATATGTTTTTGATACATTTGTAATCGGCTCTGGAAACCGTTTTGCCCATGCCGCTTCATTGGCAGTAGCAGAAGCCCCAGCGAAAGCCTATAACCCACTTTTTATTTATGGTGGAGTTGGCTTAGGTAAAACTCACCTTATGCATGCCATTGGGCACTATGTTTTGGAGCATAATTCACAAGCAAAGGTGGTTTACCTTTCATCTGAAAAATTTACAAATGAATTTATTAATTCCATTCGTGATAATAAAGCCGTCGATTTTCGTAATAAATATCGAAATGTTGATGTTCTTTTAATTGATGATATCCAATTTTTAGCTGGAAAAGAATCGACACAAGAGGAATTTTTCCATACGTTTAATTCCTTACATGAAGAAAATAAACAAATTGTCATTTCTAGTGATCGACCACCTAAGGAAATACCAACCTTAGAAGATCGCCTACGCTCTCGTTTTGAGTGGGGGTTAATTACTGATATTACCCCTCCTGACTTAGAAACGAGAATTGCAATCTTGAGAAAAAAGGCAAAAGCAGATGGTCTCGACATCCCGAATGAAGTGATGCTTTATATTGCAAATCAGATTGATACCAATATACGAGAGCTTGAAGGTGCCTTAATCCGTGTTGTTGCATATTCTTCGTTGATTAACCAGGATATAGATGCTTCAGTTGCAGCAGATGCACTTAAAGACATTATTCCAAGCTCTAAACCTAAAACCATCACCATTCAATCAATTCAGGAGACGGTTGGGGATATTTATAATGTTAAATTAGAGGATTTTGCAGCCAAAAAGCGTACAAAATCTATTGCCTTTCCTAGACAAATTGCCATGTACTTAGCACGGGAAATGACAGACTTCTCTCTCCCTAAGATAGGAGAGGAATTTGGAGGTAGAGATCATACGACTGTCATCCATGCACACGAAAAAATTGCTAAAATGATAGCTGATGATCAACAACTTAATAGAGAAATTGAAGAAGTGAAAGAAAAAATTAAACAAAGATAACTCTGGATATTGTGAATAACTATTACACATCTATACACAGTCTATCCACATGTGGATAGACTTTATTTACCTGCAAGTTGATGAGTTATACACAAATCCACAGTCCCTATTAGTTCTATTACTATCTTTTTTATAAAAAATAATAATATATATACCTTCTTAGGAGGAATTTTGAAAATGAAATTTAACGTCCAACGAAATCAATTGATGGAAAGTGTACAAGATGTAATGAAGGCTATTTCATCTAAAACAGCTATACCCATTTTAAGTGGCATGAAAATTGACGTAACAGAAGAAGGAGTTAAATTAACAGGAAGTGATTCTGATATTTCAATTGAATCCTTTGTTCCAGCAGAGGAAGAAGGAATTGTTTATGTAGAAAACATTGAACCTGGAAGTATTGTATTACAAGCTAAGTATTTTCCTGAAATTGTTCGTAAACTCCCCGAACAAACTGTTGAAATAGAATCCGATGAACAATTCAATGTAACCATTAGATCTGGAAGCGCAGAATTTAATCTAAATGGACAAGATGCACAGGAATATCCACAGCTACCAAAGCTCCATACAGAAAATAGTTTTGAATTATCTGTGGACCTTTTAAAAGATTTAATTCGCCAAACAGTATTCGCCGTTTCCACATCAGAAACAAGACCGATATTAACAGGTGTAAACATGTCCATTAAGGATCAAAAGCTACAGTTTGTTGCAACGGATAGTCATCGTTTAGCAGGTAGAAGTATTCCATTAGAGGATTCAGCAAACAAGGAGCTCTTTTCAAATATTGTCATTCCTGGTAAAAGCTTGAATGAACTTAACAAAATTTTAGATGATACCCAAGAAAAGATTGAAATTAGTGTTACAGAAAACCAAATTCTATTTAGAACCAAGCACTTAAATTTCCTTTCTCGACTATTGGATGGTAATTATCCTGAAACATCTAGACTCATTCCTGAACAAAGCAAAACCAATGTTATGATTGATTCTAAAGAATTATTGCACTCGATTGATCGCGCTAGCTTACTAGCCAAAGAGAGTCGGAATAATGTCGTAAAATTGACTACTAAAGAGAATACATCTATTGAAATTTCAAGTAATTCACCAGAGGTAGGAAAAGTTTTTGAAGAGGTTACAGCAGATACCATCGAAGGAGAAGAATTAAAAATATCTTTTAGTGCAAAATATATGATGGATGCCTTAAAAGCCATAAATTCAGAAAAAGTGAACATCTCATTTACAGGAGCTATGCGCCCATTTATTATCAAGCCGGCAGAACATGAAGATGAAATTTTACAGCTGATCCTACCAGTGAGGACTTATTAAGAATATGAATTTTATGGAAAGCAAGGTAACCCCTTGCTTTCTTATTGTTTTGAAGACGCCTAAAGCTTTTCTTAACAAAGATTATCCTTATACCCCCCAATTATGTTATCATTGAGTAGGAAATAGTTAGAACGGAAGATTAGGTGATATCAATGAGTGAACCTATTGAAATTTCTACAGATACCATTGCATTAGGTCAGTTTTTAAAGCTTGCTAATGTCATTGAGTCAGGCGGTATGGCGAAATGGTTTTTGCAGGAATTTGACGTGTTCGTAAACGATGAATTAGAGGACCGTAGAGGAAAAAAATTAAAAATTGGTGATGTGGTCAAAGTTGAAGGGATTGGCTCTTTCGAAGTGGTTGAAGATGAGTAAATCCTTCGCCTTAAAGGGAGATTTGTATGCATATTAACGAAATATCGCTAACCAATTATCGTAATTATGAAAAGTTACACTTAAACTTTGATCATAAAATCAATGTCATTATCGGCGAAAATGCTCAAGGAAAAACCAACTTGATGGAATCCATCTATGTTTTAGCATTTACCAAATCTCATCGAACGGCTCGAGATAAAGAATTGATAAAATGGGATGAAGATTATGCTAAAATAGAGGGTAGTATTGTGAAACGAAATCGCTCCTTTCCTCTTGAAGTGATTTTATCGAATAAAGGGAAAAAAGCTAAGTTTAATCACATCGAACAGAAAAAGCTAAGTAATTATATTGGTGCTTTTAATGTTGTGATGTTTGCGCCAGAGGATTTAAATTTAGTGAAAGGAAGTCCACAAGAACGACGCCGATTTATTGATATGGAAATTGGACAAATACAACCCATATATGTATATCATCTCGGACAGTTCCAGAAGGTTTTAAAGCAACGAAATGCCCTATTAAAAGACTATCAAAGAAAAATAGAGATGGATCGAACCATGCTGCGTGTTTTAACCGAACAGTTAATTGAACATGCGGCAATTATTATTGAGAAGAGATTTCAGTTCCTAAGGCTATTAAGGAGCTGGGCAAAGCCAATACATCAAGGGATTAGTCGTGACTTAGAACAGCTAGAGATTGCTTACGATGTTAGCGTGGATGTATCAGAAGATATGGATTTGTCAAAAATAGTAAAAGTATTAGAACAACAGTTTCAAGCTATTGAAACAAGAGAGATAGAAAGAGGTTCAACGTTAGTTGGTCCTCACCGTGATGATTTGATTTTCTATGTAAACGAAAAAGAAGTACAAAGATATGGCTCACAGGGACAACAAAGAACCACTGCTTTATCATTGAAGTTGGCTGAAATAGAACTTATTCATAAGGAAGTCGGGGAATATCCAGTTCTATTATTAGATGATGTATTAAGTGAATTAGATGATCATAGACAATCGCATCTTTTGAATACAATTCAAGGTAAAGTGCAGACCTTTGTATCTACAACTAGTGTTGATGGAATTGAACATGAAACGTTAAAACAAGCAGAAATGTTTTATGTCCAGCAGGGAGCAGCTTTAAAAGAAGGGTGAGGTTCAGTATGTTTATACATATTGGGGAAGAGCATGTGATTCAATCTAAGGACGTTGTGGCCATTATAGATTGTGACTTATTAACATCGTCTTCAATTGTTGATGAGATGATTATGAATCAAAAAAGGAATCAAAAAGTGATTGATTCCTCCTACGATCAAGCTAAGTCCATTGTAGTAACAACGGAATTTATTTATTTTAGTACGTTATCCGTTACAACACTGAAAAAACGATCAAGTTTGACCTCTACTTTGGATAAATTAGAGGATTTTTCTGATGAGTATGAAGAGTAACGCATACTCATGTTAAGAAATTTTGGATGAAACTAAGAAACGAAGGTGTGAACCTGATGACGATGGAAGATAAATTAAACGAACAAGCATATGATGAAAATCAAATACAAGTACTTGAAGGTCTAGAGGCTGTACGAAAACGACCTGGTATGTATATTGGTTCAACAAACGAAAAAGGACTCCATCATTTAGTATGGGAAATTGTTGATAACAGTATTGATGAGGCACTTGCAGGCTATTGTGACCATATCCAAATTATTATCGAAAAAGATAATAGCATTACCGTCATTGATAATGGTCGTGGTATTCCAGTTGGTATGCACGAAAAACAAGGTCGACCAGCTGTTGAAGTCATCTTAACGGTATTACACGCTGGTGGAAAATTTGGCGGTGGCGGCTATAAGGTTTCTGGTGGTTTACATGGTGTAGGTGCCTCAGTGGTGAATGCCTTATCCACAGAGTTAGAGGTTTTTGTACACCGTGATGGAAAAATTCATTATCAGAAATTTAATCGCGGTATTCCTGCAGAGGATTTAAAGATTATTGGAGATACAGAAATAACGGGTACACGCATTCACTTCACACCAGATCCCGAAATTTTCAATGAAACTACCGAGTACCAATACGATACATTGGCTCAGCGTGTTCGGGAATTGGCTTTTCTAAACAAAGGAATTACCATTTCGATTGAAGATAAACGTGGAGATAGAGAACCACAGGCTTTCCACTATGAAGGTGGAATATCCTCCTATGTGGAACACTTAAACCGTACTCGTGAGACTATTCATGAACCATTTTATACAGAGAGTGAAATGGATAATATCTCCGTTGAAATTGCCCTCCAATATAACGATGGGTTCGCTAGTAATATATACTCCTTCGCCAATAATATTCACACATACGAAGGAGGAACTCATGAATCAGGCTTTAAAACTGGGTTAACACGTGTCATTAACGACTACGCTCGTAAAAATCAAATGTTTAAAGAAAATGACCCAAATTTAACTGGTGATGATGTTCGAGAAGGTCTAACAGCTATTGTATCGATTAAACATGAAGACCCTCAGTTTGAAGGACAAACCAAAACAAAACTAGGAAACAGTGAAGTTCGAACAGTTACGGATTCTCTTTTTAGTGAGAACTTTTCAAAATTTTTATTTGAAAACCCTGATGTCGCTAAGAAAATTGTAGAAAAGGGACTTATGGCCTCTCGTGCAAGAGCAGCTGCTAAAAAGGCGCGTGAGCTCACGCGAAGAAAAAGTGCTTTGGAAGTGTCTAATTTACCTGGTAAGCTTGCGGACTGTTCCTCTAAGGATGCAACCATTAGTGAATTATATATCGTTGAGGGGGATTCAGCGGGTGGATCAGCTAAACAAGGTCGAGATCGTCACTTTCAAGCGATTTTACCTCTCCGTGGAAAAATTATAAACGTGGAAAAAGCGCGATTAGATAAAATTTTATCCAATAATGAAGTTCGAGCGATGATTACGGCCCTAGGTACAGGGATTGGTGAGGACTTTGATATTGAAAAGGCTCGTTATCATAAAGTCATTATTATGACAGATGCGGATGTCGATGGTGCTCACATCAGAACCCTACTTCTCACCTTTTTCTATCGCTATATGAGGCCCTTAGTTGAAAAGGGATATATATATATTGCACAACCGCCATTATATAAAATTCAACAGGGTAAAGCAGTTTATTATGCCTATAGCGATAACGAGATGGAAGCTAAATTAGGCGAGTTATCGAAAACGCCTAAACCAGGTTTACAGCGTTATAAGGGTCTAGGGGAAATGAACCCGACTCAGCTTTGGGAAACGACGATGGCTCCTGAATCACGGACTCTACTTCAAGTGAACTTAGAGGATGCAATGGGAGCTGACGAGACTTTTGAAATCTTAATGGGAGATAAAGTTGAACCACGTCGTGACTTTATTCAAGAAAATGCCCGTTATGTGAAGAACTTAGATATTTAGATTCTAAAGTCAAAGGGAACAGTCGCCTAAACTTTTCAAAGTTGTCTAGCTTCGGCTACCCAGTCGCCTACGCTTTTCTATGAAGGAGGAATTTCAATGGTGGATCAGCAACGTCCACAGGTTCAAGAAATAAACATTAATAAAGAAATGCGAACTTCATTTTTAGATTATGCTATGAGTGTTATTGTTGCTCGTGCTCTTCCGGATGTTCGTGATGGATTAAAGCCTGTACATCGTAGAATATTATATGCCATGCATGACTTAGGTATGCATGCGGATAAGGCTTATAAAAAGTCAGCTCGTATCGTGGGTGAGGTCATTGGTAAGTATCATCCACACGGGGACTCAGCCGTTTATGAGGCCATGGTAAGAATGGCACAAGATTTTAACTATCGTTATATGCTTGTAGATGGACATGGAAACTTTGGTTCTGTAGATGGGGACTCCGCAGCTGCCATGCGTTATACAGAGGCTCGAATGTCCAAGATTTCAATGGAAATTTTGAAAGATATCAATAAAGATACCATTGATTATGCTGATAACTATGATGGGACTGAAAGAGAACCCGTTGTACTTCCGGCAAAATTTCCTAATTTATTAGTAAATGGCGCATCAGGAATTGCAGTTGGAATGGCGACCAATATTCCTCCACATCAGTTGGGAGAAGTGATTGATGCTGTTTTAGCCGTCAGTAAAAATCCTGATATTACAATTCAAGAATTAATGGATGATTATATCTATGGTCCAGACTTTCCAACAGGTGGTCAAATTTTAGGACGCAGTGGTATTCGAAAGGCTTATGAAACAGGTAAAGGCTCCATTACTATTCGAGCCAAAGCTGAGATTAATGAGATGGCTAATGGGAAGTCATCCATAATTGTCTCAGAGCTTCCATTCCAGGTAAACAAAGCTAGATTAATTGAGAAAATTGCGGAGTTGGTCCGTGATAAGAGAATAGACGGTATTACCGATTTACGTGATGAATCTGATCGTGAAGGTATGCGGATTGTTATTGAGCTTCGCCGGGATGTAACGCCAAATGTGGTGTTAAATAACCTGTATAAGCAAACGGCGTTACAAACCAGCTTTGGAATCAATACGTTAGCCTTAGTTAATGGTGAACCTAAGGTATTGAATTTAAAACAAACCCTTGTCTATTACTTAGACCACCAAAGGGAAGTCATTAAACGTAGAACAGCCTATGAATTACGAAAGGCTGAAGCTAGAGCACATATCCTAGAAGGATTAAGAGTTGCTCTAGATCATCTTGATGAGGTTATTTCTCTAATCCGTAATTCAGAGACGACAGATATAGCTAAAGAAGGTTTAATGACAAATTTTGAACTGTCTGATAAGCAAGCACAAGCCATTTTAGATATGCGTCTGCAACGTCTGACAGGACTTGAACGTGAAAAGATTGAAAATGAATATAAAGAGCTTGTTGACTTAATTGCTGAATTAAAAGCCATTCTAGCGGATGAGGAAAAGGTATTAGAAATCATTCGTGAAGAATTACTAGAAATTAAAGAGCGCTTCAATGATGAAAGAAGATCAGAAATCGTTGTTGGTCAAACCGATTTCATTGAGGATGAGGACTTAATCCCTGAGGAAACAATTGTGATTACCTTAACTCACAAAGGATATATTAAGCGTCTACCTGCCTCAACCTATCGAACACAACGACGAGGTGGTCGCGGTGTTCAGGGTATGGGAACCAATGAAGATGATTTTGTTGAGCATTTAATTTCAACTTCCACCCATAACACGGTATTGTTCTTCTCTAATAAAGGGAAGGTTTATAAAACGAAGGGCTATGAGATCCCTGAATTTGGACGAACAGCGAAGGGAATCCCAATTGTTAATGTACTTGAAGTAGAAAAGGGAGAATGGATTAATGCCGTTATTGCGATTGAAGAATTTTCGGAAGACTGGTATCTATTCTTTACAACCCAATACGGAATTTCAAAGCGAACCTCCTTATCACAGTTTGCTAATATTCGTAAGGGTGGACTTCGGGCTATTAACCTAAGAGACGAGGATGAGCTTATTTCTGTACGCTTAACCGATGGATCTAAGCACATTATGATTGGAACAAAACAAGGCTACCTTATCCGTTTTGAAGAGCAGGATGTTCGACCAATGGGAAGAACAGCTGCTGGTGTTAAGGGTATAACGTTAAGGGATGAGGATGACAAAGTTGTTTCCATGGAAATCTTAGAGGAAGACTCCCAGGTACTAACCGTTACGAGTAAAGGGTTCGGTAAACGTACAAATGCGGATGACTATCGAATTACGAACCGTGGTGGTAAAGGGATTATTACGTGTAATTTAACAGATAAAAATGGCCATGTGGTGGCAGTCAAAGCTGTTACTGGTGATGAGGATTTAATTCTTATAACTGAAAGTGGAATGCTTATTCGTATGTCTGTAGAGGGAATATCTGAAACAGGACGGAACACACAAGGTGTCAAGCTGATTCGTCTTGATGATGGCGAAGAGGTTGCCACAGTAGCTAGAATTGAAAATGAAGATGATGAAGAAGAAGATGTGGAAGATGAGGAAATACAAGATTCCACTGAAGAGGTAAATGACGAAAAAGAGCAAGAGTCAAATACAGAAGTAGATGAAACAGAAGATGGAGAGTCTACGGAGTAATTTGCCATCATATGAGAGGACACAACTAATATGGTTGCTGTCCTCTTTTTTACACAATTATTGAAGGGATGGGGCTGAGGAAGTTGCGTGTTGAACCAAATCAATTAAAGCCAGGCTGTGTAGTAATGAAAAATGTAGTTGGAAAGACGATGAAACCTATTTTGCCCAAGGATACCGTGATTAAACCTATTCATATAAATGTATTAAAACATTTTCAAATTAAGGAAATTGAAGTTGCCAACACATTTGAAGATGGTGAAGAATTTAAACCAGAATTAATGGAACAACAAAATGTTGACGAGAATCAACCTCCACAAACTTCCTTTATAGAGGAGTATGAAACTTGTGTTTTAGAAACGAAACAAATGTTTAAATTGTGGCAGGAACGGAGCCCTATCGATTATACAAGGATTCGTGAATTACTTATCCCTATCGTCTTAAAGGCAGAAGGCAATCCTAAAATCATTTTCTCATTACATCATCTTGTTGAAAAAGAGGATTACTTTTATCATCATTTTGTAGCGAAGGCATTAATATCTGCCTTTCTTGCTCAAAAATTAAACTACTCCCAAGGGGAAAGAATACAGATTGCACTCGCAGCTTACCTAAGTGATGTAGGTATGGCTTATCTTGATGAACAATTGCTATATAAGAATGCAAGGTTAACAGAAGATGAATTTAAACAGGTGAAAAACCACCCTGTTTACTCCTACCGTAAAGTTGAAAATATCAAGGCCTTAAAATATGATGCCAAAATAGCTATTCTACAGCATCATGAACGATTAGATGGAAGTGGCTATCCTTTGGGGCTAAAACAGCCTCAGATTCATCTGTATTCTAAAATTATTGCTGTTAGTGACGTATTCCATGCTATTACGTCAGAACGTTTATATAAACAAAAGCAATCTCCCTTTAAGGTTGCTGAAGATATTCAAATTGACCAAGCAGGAAAGCTTGATTTTGAAGTCGTCAATAAACTTGTTCAAAGTTTATCGAGTTTTTCCAATGGCACTAGAGTTCGTTTGTCTGACGGACGTGAAGGTGAAATTGTATTTATGGATAAAAAAGAACCAACTCGACCTATTGTTCGTTTAGGCCATAATGATGAAATGATGGTTTTAAAACAAAATCCACAACTACATATTGAGGACATCTTATTGTAAGCTGTACCGATTATGCTTTTCATTTTGATTGTATAAATAATAGCCAAGCATAATCGGTGTTTTTTTAGCAGTAATATTTAAAAAGTGAAGAATGAACGGATAGTCATTGCTCCCATAAGTATGGAGCAATTCCCCCCACCATTCTGTTTCATATCTACAAATCATACTTAAATTATATAGCAGTAGAAAATGTGCCATTACTTCATGAAATGGATAGGTGTACTGGCGATTTTTCATTAAATAATAATGCTGATCGTCCATATTTAAATACAATGTATTACTTTCAAATGGATAAAGGGGATAACTTAAATCTATTGAAAATTTCTCGGATTTAAGGTTAACCTCAGTCGCTTGTGGTATCAACATGTTTATTTTTTGAATAAATCGGCTTTCAGAGATATGCCATTCATTTAAGATTTCCTCTGGAATTTGCAGCTTTCCTTCTTGATAATGTCCAATTTTAAACTGTTCATTTTCCTTACTATCAACCTGAAACAGGTCGTTCATTTCCGGTATTCTTTTATAAAGTGAATTCATTGAAAACTTATCCTTAGGCAATTGCTGAATGTCAAAGAGATGATTGGTAAAGTAAGGAAACAGTCCATTTTGCTGGATTTTTACCTCGTCCTGTAAGAAGAGATAGGATTGTTTTTTTCGTTTACGTGTTGAAACTCCATGTGCTAGTAAACTTGTATTTTCGGGATAATGAGGTCTTACCGTTAGTAGACAGGTTTTGATTAATTGTGTCATTCCATAAAATAACAAAACTGGTTGAATGGAAATCGGAACATTTTTAGCTTGCTGTAAATAGGTTTCTGCATGTTCTAAGTAGTAAATAAACCGATCAGCATTTTCAAAGCTAAGCCGTTCACTATCTTGATATTCATGTTTTAAGTAGCAATTTTGTAAATAGGTTTGGACAAAGGGAATGGATTTAAGCTGATGAAAAAAAGCTGTAATCTCTTGACGATTTACCATACAAAAATTCTCCTCACCTGTAAGAACTCCTTGAAAAAAAGCAAAAATTAGCGTATTGTATATTAAAAATCTTGAGTTTGCGCTTTAATATCTATCGTAAAACATAGTGTAACCAGAATGATTTGAAATCATAAATGAGGGGGCTAATTATGCGGGAGGACAAGTTTGCAAAGGAAGGTTTAACGTTTGATGATGTTCTTTTATTGCCAGCAGAATCTGAGGTTTTACCAAGAGATGTAGATGTGTCCACTACATTGTCTTCAAAACTAAAGCTGAATATTCCATTAATCAGTGCAGGTATGGACACGGTAACAGAGGCTGAAATGGCTATTTCTATTGCTAGACAAGGTGGATTAGGGATTATTCATAAAAATATGTCCATTGAAGAGCAGGCTGAACAAGTAGATCGAGTGAAAAGGTCAGAAAATGGTGTTATTACAAACCCGTTTTTCTTAACACCTGAGCACCAGGTTTATGATGCTGAGCATTTGATGGGAAAATATCGAATCTCAGGTGTCCCAATTGTCAATAATGAGGAAGACCAAAAGTTGGTAGGCATCATTACCAACCGTGACTTACGGTTTATTCACGATTATTCCATTCAAATTGCAGACGTTATGACATCTGAGAATTTGGTTACGGCTCCAGTTGGGACAACCGTTGAAGATGCAGGATATCTGTTGGAAACATATAAAATTGAAAAACTACCATTAGTAGACGATCAAAACCACCTTAAAGGGCTTATTACGATTAAGGATATTGAAAAAGTGATTGAATTCCCAAATGCGGCAAAGGATGAGCAAGGACGTTTGTTAGTTGGTGCAGCCGTAGGAGTTACATCAGATACTATGCTTCGAATCGAAAAGCTTATAGAAGCGGGCGTTGATGTGATTGTGATTGATACAGCACATGGACATTCAAAAGGTGTACTCGATCAAGTTCGTGTTATTCGAGATACCTATCCTGATTTAGATTTGATTGCAGGTAATGTGGCAACACCTGAGGGAACAAGGGCTTTAATTGAGGCTGGGGCCAATATTGTGAAAGTTGGAATTGGTCCAGGTTCCATTTGTACAACAAGAGTTGTGTCTGGTATTGGTGTACCACAGATTACAGCTGTCTTTGATTGTGCCAATGAGGCAGAGAAACATGGGGTAAGCATTATTGCAGATGGTGGTATTAAATATTCTGGTGAGATTGTTAAGTCCCTTGCAGCCGGTGGACATGCAGTCATGCTGGGAAGTCTTTTTGCTGGTGTATCAGAGAGTCCTGGTGAAACGGAAATCTATCAAGGAAGGCAGTTTAAAGTATACCGTGGTATGGGGTCCGTTGGTGCCATGAAGGCCGGTTCAAAGGATCGCTATTTCCAATCAGAATCTGATACGAAAAAATTAGTCCCAGAAGGCATAGAAGGACGTGTCCCCTATAAAGGTCCATTAGCTGACACCATCCATCAGCTAATAGGTGGTCTACGGTCAGGAATGGGATACTGTGGAACAGGCACTCTATCCTCACTGAGAGAGGATTCTAAATTTATCCGTATTACAAATGCTGGGTTAAGAGAAAGTCACCCACATGATGTCCAAATTACAAAAGAAGCTCCCAATTATTCTGTTTAGTCCTTTTTACCTATTCGATAAAATAGACAGTGACTCGTCACTGTCTATTTTTTTCGGTTTATATTGATAAGACAACTAGGAAAATATCAAGTTTTCTAAATGATTTCTATATGATAAAATTGCTAAGGTATAAATAAAAATGGTGGAGGTAAATTTAGAATGAAAAAGTCAATTCAAGCAATATATATGGTTACACTGGCCATGCTTGTAACAATCGTTTCGCTGTTTCCAGCACCTATGACAACACACGCAGCACCATCGGACATTAAAGCAAAATCAGCAATATTAGTGGATGCAGAAACGGGTAAAATATTATATGAAAAAGAAGCCGATTTAGCATTGCCTCCAGCCAGTATGACGAAAATGATGACTGAATACTTGGTATTAGAGGCAATTTCAAACGGTGATATTAGCTGGGATGATACGTTTCAAATAAGTGACTATGCCCACTCTTTATCACAAAATGAAGCCTTTTCTGGATATTTCTTAGAAAAAAATAAAGATTACACAGTTGAACAATTATATACCGCAATGGCGGTAAACTCTGATAACGCTACTACGGTTGCCTTAGCGGAAATCGTAGCAGGATCAGAAGGCGAGTTTGTTAAAATGATGAATCAGAAGGCAAAAGAAATGGGCCTTCCTGATGCGGAATTTGTAAACTCAACGGGATTAGGAAATAGTGACTTAGGTGAGAACTACCCAGAAGGGACAAGCCCTGACGCAGACAACTATTTATCAGCAAAGTCTGCAGCCCTATTAGCCTTTCATCTAGTCAATGATTACCCAGAAGCTCTTGATTACTCCAGTATAAAGGAGTATGAGTTAGAGGGACAAAATAATCAAAACTGGAACTGGATGCTACCGAATATGCCAGGCTACTTAGAACAGTTTGGCTATGAGGGAGTAGACGGAATGAAAACAGGCTGGACGGATATGGCAGGCTACTGTTTTACAGGTACTGCCGAACGTAATGGCCAAAGATTGATTTCTGTTGTGATGCAGACTGATTCGGAGTCAGCTCGTTTTGAGGAAACAAGAAAGCTACTAGATTACGGCTTTAATCAATTTAAAGTACAAGAGATTTTCTCTGCAGGACATCAAGTTGAAGGCGAGTCTACGCTTAATGTAGCAAAAGGGAAAGAGGATACAGTTGAGCTTGCAACAGATGAACCAATCCGTGCAGTTGTGAAATCAGGCGAAGAAAAGCCATATGATATAAGTTTTGAAATTGATGAATCAAAGTTAAATGATGATGGTGAATTAACAGCTCCGATTAAAAAAGGCGAGTCTGTTGGTACAGCAAAAATCACCTATACAGGTGAAGAAAACTTCGGTTATATCACAGATGACTTAGCAGAAGGCCAGACAACAGCAAAAATCGTTACCCAAAGTGGTGTTGAAAAAGCGAACTGGTTTGTCTTAACCTTCAGAGCTATCGGTGACTTCTTTTCTGGAATTTTTTCAAGTGTAGCTGATTGGTTCACAGGTTTATTTTAATCTTATAGGAAAAGTAGGAATTTTGACGCAAGTACGTTAAAATAGAACTAAGTACTGTAATATAGTAATAACACTAGGGGAGGAAATCATCATGTCTAAAACAGGTACAGATCGAGTAAAACGTGGTATGGCTGAAATGCAAAAAGGCGGCGTCATTATGGACGTTGTCAATGCTGAGCAAGCGAAAATTGCTGAAGAAGCAGGTGCTGTAGCGGTTATGGCACTTGAAAGAGTTCCATCGGATATTCGCGCAGCCGGTGGAGTAGCAAGAATGGCTGACCCTACTATTGTAGAGGAAGTTATGAATGCTGTATCCATTCCAGTGATGGCAAAGGCTCGTATTGGCCATATCGTTGAAGCAAGAGTATTAGAATCATTAGGTGTAGACTATATTGACGAAAGTGAAGTTTTAACACCTGCTGATGAAATTTACCATATTAACAAAACGGATTACACGGTTCCATTTGTTTGTGGATGCCGTGATATTGGAGAAGCTGTTCGCCGTATTGGTGAAGGTGCTTCTATGCTACGTACAAAAGGTGAGCCTGGTACAGGTAACATTGTGGAAGCTGTTCGTCACATGCGTAAGGTTCAATCCCAAATTCGTGAAATCGTTGGACTTTCAGAGGATGAATTAATGGTTTATGCAAAAGAAACAGGTGCACCATTTGAGCTATTAAAGGAAATTAAATCAGAAGGTCGCCTCCCTGTCGTAAACTTTGCAGCAGGTGGAATTGCAACCCCATCAGACGCTGCATTAATGATGCAATTAGGTGCAGATGGTGTATTTGTTGGATCAGGAATCTTTAAATCTGAAAATCCTGCTAAATTTGCCCGTTCAATTGTAGAAGCGACTACACACTATGATGACTATAAGCTTATTGGTGAACTATCAAAAGGTCTTGGTACAGCGATGAAGGGGATTGAAATGTCTACCCTAACTCCAGCAGATCGCATGCAAGACCGAAGCAAATAAGGGGTCCTACATCATGACGAAAATTGGAGTACTTGGCTTACAAGGAGCTGTTCGTGAACATGTGCGTTCGTTAGAGGCATGTGGAGCAGAAGCCGTTGTGATCAAACGGAAGGAACAACTAGAAGAAGTAGAGGGTCTGATATTACCTGGTGGAGAAAGTACAACGATGAGACGTCTCATTGATAAATATGATTTTCTCGATGCCCTAAAAAACTTTGGACAATCTGGAAAACCGATGTTTGGTACATGTGCAGGCTTAATTTTATTAGCTAAGGAAATTGGTAGCATATCAACAGGTCACTTAGAATTAATGGATATAAAAGCAGAACGAAATGCTTTTGGCCGTCAACGTGAAAGCTTTGAAGCAGACATTGACTTAAAAGGAATTGCAGAAGGGTTTAATGCTGTCTTTATTCGGGCACCATATATTCTAGAAACTGGTGATGATGTTGAGATATTAGCTACGTATTATGATAAAATTGTAGCGGCTCAACAGGACCATTATTTAGCATGTGCATTCCATCCAGAACTAACGGATGACCATCGTTTCACCCAGCATTTTGTGGATATGGTGAAGCAAAGTCAGAAAAAACTTGCATCCTTATAGAAAAAAGGGTATATTATAAATCAACTAAATTGACTTTGACATAATCAAGCAAGATCGAATAAAGCTATGATAGGAACTAGTAGCAGGAAAGCTATCTAAAGAGAGTCGGTGTACGCTGGGAACCGATGTTAGCCTACTGTGAATCCATCCTTGAGCAGATATACTGAACCACTTTTAAGTAGGTATGTCCGGTTTACACCGTTATCGTAACCGAGTTGGAGGACAAATTTGTCTTCAATTAGGGTGGTATCGCGGGTAAAGTATAACTCTCGTCCCTTTATGTTAAAGGGACGGGAGTTTTTTTCGTACTTAAATAAAGTCTTTTAAGGAGGAAACAGATATGTTAGACATGAAATATTTACGCGAGCATTTTGCTGAACTGAAAGATAAGCTAAAGTATCGCGGAGAAGACTTAACTGATTTAGGCAAATTTGAAGAATGGGACAAACGTCGTCGTGAGCTCATTACAGAAAGTGAAGAATTAAAAGCAAAACGTAATGATGTATCAAAGCAAATTTCCGTATTAAAAAAAGAGAAAAAAGATGCAGACCATATGATTCAAGAAATGCGTCAAGTGGGCGAACGCATTAAAAGTCTAGATAATGAGTTAAAAGATATCGAAGACAATTTACAAACACTATTATTATCCATTCCGAACATTCCTCATGAGAGTGTACCAGTTGGGGAAAGTGAAGATGACAATGTGGAGGTTCGTACGTGGGGAGATGTTCCACAATTTGATCATGAACCAAAGCCACATTGGGATATTGCTGTTGATTTAGGCATGATTGATTTTGAACGAGCATCTAAGATTACAGGTAGTCGTTTTGCCTTTTATAAAGGGCTTGGAGCTAGATTAGAACGTGCATTATTAAACTTTATGATGGACCTACAGGTGGATGAACATGGCTATGAAGAGGCAATGCCACCATACATGGTGAACCGGGATAGCCTTATTGGTACTGGACAGCTACCTAAGTTTGAAGAGGATTTATTCAAAATTGCCGATTGGGATTACTATTTAATTCCAACAGCAGAGGTTCCTGTTACCAACTATCATCGTGATGAAATTTTATCAGAGGAAGATTTACCGAAAAAATTTGCTGCTTTTAGTGCTAATTTCCGGTCTGAGGCTGGTTCTGCTGGACGAGATACGAGAGGATTAATCCGTCAGCACCAGTTTAACAAGATTGAGCTTGTACAGCTTGTTAGACCTGAGGATTCTTATGATGTATTAGAAGAGCTAACAGGCCATGCTGAAAAGGTCCTTCAACTCCTTAAATTACCTTATCGTGTTATGAGCATGTGTACAGGAGATCTCGGTTTTACGGCAGCAAAGAAGTATGATATTGAAGTTTGGATTCCAAGCTCAAATACGTACCGTGAAATCTCTTCTTGTTCAAACTTTGAGGATTTCCAGGCTCGTCGTGCTAAGATTCGTTTCCGTCGTGAAGCTAAAGGGAAACCAGAATATGTTCATACGTTAAATGGGTCTGGTTTAGCGATTGGTAGAACCGTGGCAGCTATTATTGAGAACTATCAGCAAGAGGACGGATCTATTGTTGTACCTGAGGCGTTACGTCCATATATGGGCAATCGTGAGGTCATTAAGTAAATGTGGTCTTTTAGAGGGGGAATTGTCTATCCTCCTCTTTCTCCACATAAGTGTAAGAAAACTTAAACATTTCCATGATGGCTTGCACATCAAAAATTCATGTGTTATATTATTCAAGTGTCAGTCAAGGAGGAGTACCCAAGTCTGGCTGAAGGGATCGGTCTTGAAAACCGACAGGGGTGTCAAAGCCCGCGGGGGTTCGAATCCCTCCTCCTCCGCCATATAATATCAGCGTATAAAAATTGGAGATATACCGGACTTTAAGGAAAATCGTTACAGACAATGTAGCGATTTTTTTATGTTTGTAGGGATTTTTATTTTGTGGCCAGATTAGGGGGCCTAGACGATTAAATCTGTTAATTGCACCTAGAAAGCCCAAATTGCTCTCTCTCACCAGAACCCGACAAATTCATCCCATCAAAAAAGCTGCCCAATTAGGCAGCTTTTTTCATAACTTTATAAATGCGACGGTGTACGGTTTGTCGTAAACTTCCTTGAATGATGAATAAACTGATCAATTCTTTCTAAAATTGGATCAATCGAGGACTCATCATTAATAATGTCATAATCCGCAATATTAATCCGCATGACTGGACAAGCATTAAAGTTGTTAATCCAGTTTTGGTAACGGTCATACATTTCTTTCCAATAATCTATTGGTGTTTGTTTTTCCATTGGTCGTCCTCTTTTTTGAATTCGTTCTAATATATGATCAAAGGACCCATCCAAATAAATAAGTAAATCAGGATGTGGGAAATACGGTGTCATGACCATCGAGTCAAACAAGCTTTTATAGGTTTGATAGTCTACCTCTGACATGGTTCCTTTTTCGTAGTGCATCTTAGCAAAAATGCCCGTATCCTCATAAATGGAGCGGTCTTGAATAAAACCTCCACCATATTCAAAAATTCGTTTTTGCTCTTTAAAACGCTCTGCTAAGAAATAAATTTGAAGATGAAAGCTCCAACGTTCAAAATCATTATAAAATCGATCTAAATATGGATTGGTATCTACCTTTTCAAAGGAGGTCTTAAAGTTTAGCGCATTGGCTAAAGCTTTGGTCATCGTGGATTTCCCCACTCCAACTGTACCTGCTATGGTAATTACCGCATCATTTGGGATCGTATGTTTAGTACTCGATGTCATCATCGTACGACTTCCCCCTCTTTTAGTGAATTTTCCACTTTCTTGATGACGTATTGTAAGTCGTCCTTATTATTTACAAAATCAAGTTCATCCCCATTAAAACGAATGACAGGAATATTGGGATGATCTAGTTCAAATTGGTGCATAAAGGATTCATAATCATGGGATAGCTGCTGTAAATATGAGGCTTGTATATTTTGTTCTAATTCCCGACCACGAATCTCAATTCTTTTGAGTAGAGTATCTAAGCTGGCATGCAAGTAAATCATGACATTGGGTTTTGGCATATCCTCTGTCAGAATTTGATAAATTTGACTATACTTTTTATATTGGTCGTCCTTTAAGGTTCGTTTCGCAAATATCATATTTTTAGATATGTGATAATCGGAAACAACAGGCATGCCGTACTGTAAATATTTTGTATCTATATCTTCAAGCTGTTTATATCGATTACATAGAAAAAACATTTCCGTTTGAAAGCTCCATTCCTCGATGTTATCGTAGAATTTTCCAAGGAAAGGATTTTCTTCAACAATTTCTTTGAGAAGGTGAAAGTTGAAGTGGGCATTTATTTCTTTTGCCAACGAGGTTTTTCCTACACCAATTGGACCTTCAACTGCGATGAAAGGTATGTGTCCCATGACTTAAGCTCCCTTCGAGAACATGTAACAGTTTTAACAAAAAATAGACAGGTTATATTTTATCACATCGAGCAAGATTACGTCATAAGAATAAAATGTTAATTCTTTTTTAAACATTAGCATTTCCTAACTGCATAATATGTATTAATTGAATTTTAAGATAATTAGCTATTGACATATTTGCGAATACCTTGCATAATACTAAAAACAATATGAATCGGCTATGAACAGGCCAGTAGATAATGAATCGGGTGAAAGAGATTGGAACTCATCGGCTGAAAGGTTCCATCACTTCGGCATTATTGAAACCTACCTGGGAGCTATCAGGGTGTTCAACCTGATCGCCAACCGTGCGTTATCGGGTCTAGAGAGGACTTTATACGACTCAGAGAATTGCCTCTGGGTGTTTAATGTCAATACAAGGTGGTACCGCGGGATAACCCATTCCGTCCTTATGCTCATTGCATGAGGCGGAATGGGTTTTTATGTTGGATATAATTTGGTTTTGATAAAAAATGAAAACAGGAGGCAAGTGACATGTTTAAGAAAGTAGCCTTTATTGGTGCTGGGTCCATGGCTGAGGCCATTATTACAGGCGTTATAGGGAAAGGGTTTTTACAGCCGAAGCAAATTTACGTAACCAATAAAGAAAATCAAGAGCGGTTAAGCAGGTTAAGGGATGTCTACAATGTTGTAACCTCATCCGACAAAAAAGAGGTTGTAAAGAATGCCGATATCGTGATTTTATCGATGAAACCTAAGGATGTGAAAGAAGGGATTGAATCTGTAAAAAACGAAATTAAGGAAAATCAGTTAGTCGTATCTGTATTGGCGGGAATTTCTACTGATTTTATAACGGCAGAATTAGGGAAAAACGTACCTGTGATTCGAGCGATGCCAAATACATCTGCTACAATTGGCTTTTCGGCCACGGCGATTGCTGCTGGGGAATATGCCTATCCACAGCATGTTGAAGCCGCAAAGCAATTATTTACAAACATAGGAACGACAACCGTGGTAGACGAGGATGATCTCCACGCAGTAACAGGGATTTCTGGGAGTGGTCCTGCCTATATCTACTATCTTGTGGAAGCAATGGAAACGGCAGCAAAGCAAGCAGGGCTACAGGAAAAGGTTTCTAAAGAGCTGATTGTTCAGACCCTTGTAGGAGCAGCAGAAATGCTAAAAACAACTAATGAGCGACCTGAAGACTTACGTAAAAAAATTACAAGTCCTGGGGGCACTACACAAGCTGGGCTTGAAACGCTACAAAAATACAATTACCAAGAAGCGCTAATTGAATGCGTAAAAAGCGCCACAGAGCGTTCCCAAGAGCTTGGTCGTCCATACCAACGAAACCCATCCCTTTAACACTTTAGCGTAAGTGGGGTCTGTCCCCACACGCTTTAAAGTGTTAAAGCCCCCTTTTCAACTTGAGTAATATTTTGTATAATAGTTGATGTTTCTATTGGCTCCGTAGCTCAGGGGATAGAGCGTCGGTTTCCTAAACCGTGCGTCACAGGTTCGAATCCTGTCGGGGCCGTTTGTTTATGATTAAGCTTTCTAGCCCAACATTCACGCCCAAGAATGTTGGGCCTTTTTATTTTCCTCTATCATAAACCCTTTTTGCATGAAAACAAGAATACTATTTAGACTATTAATAGTGCTTATACGTACTACTAGGAGGAATTTTGATGATAAAAATGATTATAAGCGATTTAGATGGAACACTTTTAACTCATCATAAAGAAATCATAGAAAAAGACAAACAGGCTATTCGTAAAGCGATTGATTATGGGGTTGATGTTGGGATAGCTAGTGGTCGTATGGATGTTGAAATCAAAGAAGTTCTCGATATTATTGGCTACAAAGGTCATCGTATTAGCCAAAATGGTGCCTATGTATATTCCAATAATGGAGAAAGACTTATGGGGAAAATATTTTCCGCAGATATCGTAAGGGATGTATATCAATTTTTAACGGAAATAGACGATATTAAAGTTACCCTTTTTTCAGAAAATCAGGCCATTGTCCAAGATGAGTCGATGTTAAATGCTATTGATGACGCACGCTTGTTTTTCCCAATCATAGCGGATCCTCATATTTTAGAAAAGGTTAACAATGGACTTGAAATATCCAAAATATCCTTAAACGCAGAGAATGAAACGCTAAAACAGGTACAGAAGCAGCTTCAGCCATTTACAGAGCAAGTCGATACCTTTATTTCTGATCCACATTGCTTAGATATTATGCCGAAACATATTAATAAAGGAAATGGGGTTCAGGCTATTCTAGATTCGCTACATATTGAACCGAATGAGATTGCTTGTATTGGCGATTCATTTAATGATATCTCTATGTTTGACCTCACACCACATAGTTATGTCATGCCACAGGCTGAAGACAAAGTGAAACAACATGCCTCCCATGAAGTGAGACATGTTTATGAGGCTATCCATGATTTATTCAGTCAAGGACTCATTACGAATCAACATAAAGTAACAGATTGATTTATCGGGTCTAAATTGTATAACCATTCCTCTTTAGTGAAAACTTTATATGTAAGGAAGTTCGTGGAATAACACTCAAAGGGGAATGGACTATTGTTCCAAAAAAAGAAAAGTGATGTAGAAAGAGTAAAACCATTAATTGAGAGTAATTTTAAATCAACTCAAGATGTTAATTTTCAAACCTTGAATACAGGTAAAGAAAAAGCAGAAATCATTTATATTTCTACCATTGTCGATCAATCTCAAATTCATGATTTGTTTTATCGACCTTTTTTTGAGTATGCCAATCTAGAAAAGTTTGAAAGCTACGTTCAAAGTCTGCCTTACTATAAAAGCTTTGTAGATGAACAAGAAACCATTAAGGAAATGCTTCATGGTACAGTTGTACTGTTGATTCAAGATGAGGTACACCTAGTAGGGTTAAGGCATCAAGAAAACACAGCCGTATTAGATGCAAGTGTTGAAACCACAATTATTGGCCCGCAAAAAGCTTTAAGCGAAGATATTAATACCAATATCAATTTAATTCGTCATCGATATCATGAAAAGAGCTTAAAAATTGAGAATGCTCCCAATATAGGTAGTAAATCCAATATTGAGGTGGCCGTGGTTTATGATGCTGAAAAAGTGGATGCTAAGGTAGTGGAAGAAGTACAAAAGAAATTAGACAAAGCCAATCGTCCCATAGTTCAATCAGCGGGAGAGCTTCACCGCGCACTAACCAATAAGAAAAAACGACTATTTCCTACGATGCTAGTTACGGAGCGTCCGGATCGCATTGCATATAATCTGTCCCAAGGCAAGATTATTATCATGATTGAGGGCTTGCCGTTCGTGTTAATTGCTCCGACTGTCTTTTTTGATTTTATGAGTTCTATGGAGGATTTTTATCAGCCATATTGGGTGTCTAAGTTTTTGCTCTCACTTCGTTATCTTGGCTTAGGAATCAGTTTATTTCTACCATCTGCTTATGTAGGGGTAACGTCTTATAATCCAGAGGTTCTGCGGATTCAATTAGCTTTTTCCATTGCTGGGAGCCGAGTACCAGTTCCGTATCCTTCCTATCTAGAGGTTCTGTTCATGTTACTCATGATGGAAATGCTTACCGAGGCATCTATTCGTTTACCTAAAACGATAGGTTCTACGGCTACAACTGTTGGTGGGTTGATATTAGGACAAGCAGCAACAGAAGCGGGATTAGTATCGAATATTATGATTATCATTGTGGCGGCAGTTGCCATTTCCAATTTTATTATCCCAATTAACGAAATGAGCTTTGCGATGAGAGTGATGAAGTATATTTTGTTAGCTCTCACAACGTTTACGGGGCTAATTGGACTTGTCATTGGAACGATAGCTCTCATTTATTATTTGGTGTCATTAGACAGTGTTGGACATCCTTATCTAAAACTATTTTATGGAGAAAGCAAACAACAATCGTAAGGGAGGAGGAAGTAGGGTGAGCCGCTATTTCTACTACTTAGTTGTTCTCTATATGCTGGCGAATGTTGTTGCCCTTGTTCCTCGTATCCTCATTCAAGACCGCTTAAATGGGACTGTAATGGCACTGGTCATAGCTATTGTACTGACGATGTTCTATTTCTATATTTTCACCAATTCTATGTTAAAGTTTCCTGGTAAAGGGCAACCAGAAATTGTCCTTACCTATACTCCTAAGTGGTTTGCCTTTACCTATCTATTTTTCGTGGCGATCTTGTATTTTTGCTCTGCTTGGTTTATTCTCGTGTCCTTTATTGATATTACCAATATTTTTATAAATCCAGAGATGCCCTCATTTTTAATCGGTGCTGTTTTTCTTGCTCTAGTAAGTTTTGGAGCCTTAATGAAAACAGAAAAAACCTTATATGCACTAGAGATCGTTCTACTAATCAGTCTTCCGCTTATTATAGCGATATTCTTTAAAGCCTATTTTAATCAATTATTAAGTTGGGATGCCATAAAAGTTGTTTTTATACATTCTTTTGAGAAGCCTTCTATTAGTACAATCGGTGCTGCATCCTATTCAATGATTGGCTTTTATTTTATCTCCATTTATAACCGTGTACTAAAGCCAAAAGTAAATAAACTCAAGCTTATTCCATTTTTACTGCTTGGAATCTTAGCAACGGTCAATATTTTTACATCTTTTTTAATTCCGATTGGTTTTAATGGGGTGGATGGTTCAGAAAACTATATTTATCCTTGGTTTTCGACTGCAGATTCCATTCGAATGGAATTTGGATTTATTGAGCGAGTATTATTTATTTTTCTTCTCCTTTATATTGGAATTTCAATAAGTACAGCAACGATTACTTGCCACGTAGGAGTGGAAACCTTAAAAAGCATTTTACCGAAGAAAAAGTGGAAGGGAATCGCCATGGTTCCAAGTATGATCTTATTGGTTTTCTCCGTATTTACAATATCTAGTCCATATTTATTTAGTCAGGTACACATTTTTGATTTCTCAAAGTTTTATTTTAGCTTGTTATTATTGGTAGGCGCCATCTCCTGTAGTGTGCTGCTTTATGCGGTTAGGAGGTCAAAAAGTAAATGAAGACCCTCTTTCAAACATGCATGTTGATATGTACATTAGTAGTCCTGTCTAGCTGCGGCTTTAAGGATATAGATAAGCGTTCCTTTGTCGTTAGCATGGGAATTGATCAATCACAGGAAAATGAGAAAAATTATGAGGTCATTTTGAAAATTGCTTTTCCTAGCTCTGAAGCAAATGAACAAGGAAAAAACTTTCAATTAGCTACGGAAACAGGGCGTACCATTGCAGAGGCTGTAAGTCGAATAAAAGCCAAAACAAGCAATGAGTTAGATTTTGGGCATATGAAAATAATTGTGTTGGGTGAGAAAATTTTAGAAAGAGATATTGGCCAAACCATGGACTGGTTTACGAGAAGACGTGATATTCAGCAAATTGCTTTTATAGGCGTAGGAAAGCCAACAGCTAGAGAAGTGTTGGCACATGAGCCAAAGGGAGAACGATTACCTTCAAACGAATTATTTTTATTTTTTGGTGAAACGGGAACTGAATCTCCCTATGTTACAACCAATTATCTCTTTCACTTTCGCCGTAACTTAGAGGAAAGAGGCATTGATGGGTATTTACCTATTATTGAAGTCAAAGATGATATTTTTTCAATTATGACTATGTGTTTAGTTAAGAAAGGTGAAAAGCCACTTCCCTTAAAGGATGATGAAACCGAGTTGTTTAATTTGTTAAACAGGGGATATGACAAAGTGAGCATTAAGATTCAGGGAGTGAAGCAGCATTTTATTCTATCTATTGATCAATTGAGCAGTAGCTACCAAATCCTATCGACAGATTCTCAAAAACCAGTTATTAAATATAAAGTAAATATAAAGGGTAATATAGAAGAATCAATGGTAGAAATTAAAGAAGAGAAGATGGATCAATACAATCAATTGGTTGAACAAGTAGTAAAAAAGCGAACGGAAGCTTTATTTAAAAAGCTGCAGGATTCACACTATGACCCCCTCGGGTTTGGACTAAGATATAGAGCCAATCATAGTGGAGATGAAAATGTAAAGGTAAAAGAATGGCAAAACATTTATGACCAAATTCGATTTGATGTTAACGTGAAGGCAAATATAACAGGCACAGGTGTAATTGAATAAAATGTTTAGGCTATGACATACACATAAGCAACCCTCTCTGCATTGAATGTAAAGGAAGCGACCTTTGCTTTTAAGAGAGGGTGAATGGCGTGCTTGAACAATTGATGAATGTTGAGTTTACTGGATATGTCGCTCTTACCTTTCTCCTTTATGCAATTCGCCGAGCCAGTAGAGTAAGTAATCGTTATATCCCATTGGTAGCTGTTGTGTTAGGAATTGGATTTGCCGCTTTTAAACTAAAAGGACTTAATTTTGATGTACTAATGCAGGGGTTGAAATACGCCTTATACAGTGTGGGTACACTTGCAGGTGTTAAGTATTCACGAGAGGGAAGAAATAAATCTGGAAAAAGCCAGTTAATGAGTGAAATTAAACTACTAGTTGATACAATCAGAGGAAAAGGACGAAAAAAGAAATCAAATGGCAATAATCAAAACAATGTGGAGCCACAGGATCCAAATCCTAATGAAACCAACTCCAATCAAAACGGAAATAGTAATGGTAGTCAAAATAACGAGGAAAACCCTTCAAATAAGTCAAACAACCAAGATAGAGAGCTTCCAGTAAGTGGAGAGGCAGACATATAGTTCTGCCTCTTTTTTTGAGTCTATAGTTAATCATATAGCTACTTTAAATTTGTTCTATTTTTAGGTAAAATAGTAATTAACCAAATATTATAAATTTTAATAAAAATAGTGATTGTTGCATAAGTTTGTAGTACCATACAGGTACACAAATGTTGAAAACGATTACAAATAAGGGGTGGGGAAATATGCATATGAAACCTATAGCAGCTAGAGAAGGAAACCATAATTTAAAAGACTATGAACAAGTGTATAAGAATTTTGACTGGAAAGAAATAAACAACCAATTTAGCTGGGATACGACAGGGAAGGTTAACATTGCTTATGAGGCCGTTGACAGACATGCGGAGGATCCTAATAAAAAGGATAAGGTTGCCCTCTTGTATTCTTCACCAGATCGTGAAGAAAGCTTAACCTTTGCACAGTTAAAGGAAAAGAGTAATCAGTTTGCAAACGTTTTGAAAAAGCATAATGTAGAAAAGGGAGATCGCGTATTTCTTTTTATGCCAAGAAGTCCGGAATTTTATATGAGTTTCCTTGGTATTTTAAAGGTTGGTGCCATTGCAGGCCCACTATTTGAGGCCTTTATGGAGCAGGCAGTTCATGATCGTCTAGAAGATAGTGAAGCCAAAATGTTAGTTACAACACCTGAATTGTTAGATCGAGTACCTCAAGATAAACTCCCGCATTTAAAACAAATTGTTCTGGTCGGCGGAATGCGTGAAGGGAACCAGTACATCGATTTCGAACAAGAAATGAAACAAGCTTCAGATGAATTGGAAATCGAATGGGTAGATTTAGAGGATGGAATGGTCATTCACTATACATCAGGTTCTACAGGGAAGCCTAAAGGGGTTTATCATGTCCATAATGCAATGATTCAGCAGTATGCTACAGGTCGCTGGGTATTAGACTTGAAAGAGGATGATGTATATTGGTGTACAGCAGACCCAGGCTGGGTAACTGGTACAAGTTATGGGATATTTGCTCCTTGGTTAAACGGAGTAACCAATGTCATTCGTGGTGGACGATTTACACCTGAGGATTGGTATGGAACTCTTGAAAAATATAAAGTGACCGTTTGGTATTCTGCTCCTACTGCCTTCCGTAAACTACTAAGTGCAGGTAGTGAGGTAGCAAATAAATTTGACCTATCTTCATTGCGCCATATTCTAAGTGTTGGGGAGCCGTTAAATCCTGAGGTTGTGCATTGGGGATTAGAGGCATTTGATAAGCGAATTCATGATAACTGGTGGATGACTGAAACAGGTGCGCAGTTGATCAGTAATTTCCCTAGTCTACCTATTAAACCCGGTTCAATGGGTAAACCAATTCCAGGAGTGGAAGCAGCAATTGTAGATAATGAAGGGAATGTGCTACCACCAAAACAAATGGGGAACCTTGCCATTAAAAAGGGTTGGCCATCTATGATGCGTCAAATTTGGAAGCGTCCTGAAAAATATGAAAGCTATTTTATTAATGGTTGGTATGTATCAGGAGACAGTGCCTATATGGATGAGGATGGCTACTTCTGGTTCCAAGGACGTTTAGACGATGTGATTAACACATCTGGTGAACGTGTAGGGCCATTTGAGGTTGAAAGTAAACTAATTGAGCATCCTGCCGTTGCGGAAGCAGGAGTTATTGGAAAGCCAGATCCAGAGCGTGGGGAAATTATTAAAGCATTTATTACCCTTCGTGAAGGCTACTCGCAATCAGATGAATTACTTGAGGAAATTCGTCTATTTGTGAAAAAGGGACTAAGTGCACATGCTGCACCTAGAGAAATTGAAATTAAGGATACGATTCCAAAAACACGAAGCGGAAAGATCATGCGTCGTTTACTAAAATCCTGGGAGCTTGGCCTTCCTACAGGGGATACATCTACTTTAGAAGAATAAATTGAGAAATGGGGATAGGGTTCCAACTCGGACCTACCCCTTTTTCTTGCACTTTAAGAAAGTCTAAGATTAGTCGGATTAAAGTATAAGAAAAGACATCGAATTTCGCCATTTATGGCGAAATTCGTGTTTTTCTAATAAAAATCTCCGAAAGATTCAATTGGTTGTATCCTTATAACTGTTCGTTTAATCTAGTGAATAGTAAAACTTTTAAGGTGGGTGGAACCATTTTGAATCAACAACTGCAATCATTTCAGAGAATATCTCTAGAAACACTACAATGGTTTATTTTTCTATTAGCAAGTTCAGTAGCCATTCCGATTGTTATCGGATCTGTTTATGAACTATCATTCATAGAGATATCAGGTTTAATGCAACGAACCTTTTTTGTAGTCGGTTTAGCATGTTTTTTACAAGGGTTAATGGGACACCGCTTACCGATAGCAGATGGACCAGCTGGTATTTGGATAAGTACATTTACAATCTATGCTATAACAGCTCTTCAACATGGGAGTAGTTTACGAGAAACTTTACAAGTGCTAGAAACAGCTATGCTATTAACAGGATTATTTTTGGTTATATTCGGTGTATTTCGTTTATCGCAAAAATTGATTACCATTTTCACCCCACTTGTTACTGGTGCCTTTTTATTTATGCTTACCATTCAATTAAGTGGTACTTTTTTAGAGGGAATGCTCGGGATGAGTGGCGATGAAAATGTAGCCCAGCTAGATGCGGCTTTTATCGCTTTTTTTGTCTTTTTCTTTGTATTAGGATTTTCAACCTTTTGGAGGGGACCACTGAAAAACTACGCAGTTTTAATTGGGATTGGTATCGGTTGGATTTTGGACTGGATCATTCGTGGCCGTGAAACGGTTGAACAGTCGATGCCTCTTGTACAATTTCCTGAAATTTTTGCATGGGGTTTACCAAAATGGGATATAGGGACTCTTCCTATCGCCTTTTTTATTGCCATTATTTTATTGTCTAACATCGTTGCTTCTTTAGGAGCGGCAGGGTATGTATTGAAAGGCGAACCGTCATTTCGTCCGCAGCAGATGAATAAAGGAAGCTATACACTAGGTATAAATCATGGTTTATCTGCTTTATTTTCAAGTGTAGCCGTCGTAACCTTAGCGTCATCTTCTGGTTTTATGGAGTTAACCGGCCAAAGAAGAAAGTCACCGTTTATGTTTGCGTCCTTGCTACTTGTTTTTGTATCGTTATTTCCACCAATAGTAAGCTTTGTATCGATGATTCCTTCTCCTGTGGCTAATGCGGCCTTATTGGCAACCTTTGTGCAATTGATGGGAATTGGTTTAGGAAACATTACGAGTCAAACCTTAGATCAACGAAAAATGACTATTTTAGGAATCACCTTTTTACTTGGGATTGGGTTAATGTTTATGCCATCAGAAACCTTTCAAGGGATGCCAAGCATTATTCAGAATGTAGTTGGAAATGGCTTGTTAATGGGTACGATTTTGATTATTTTGCTAGAACAACTTTGGAAGGAAGATCAAGCGAAAGATGGAAAGTATAAATAGAAACACTTCTTACATAGGGGGATTGTTTCATGATTGTTGTAGAAGGCAAAAATGACTTTTGTATGATTGAACAACATGAGCATGGTAAGATTTCCGGGGCAATAGCTAATCACCTTAAAGCAGGCAACTTTTTAGGGAAAAAACTACGAACGGAAGTAGAATTTGCCATTACCAATCATGATTATGCTTGGTTTGATATCGATAAAAAGCCATTGTGGAATAAGGAAACGGGTAAGCCGTATTCCTTTATGGATTACCCTTTAGAGGATAAGGTGAAAAGTTATCAAAAGGGAATTAATGATATTCAACAAACATCAGTCTACGCTGCCTATTTATGTAGTAAGCATTACACATTCTTCTTTTCAGCAGATTCGACAGATATATATACAAAGTCATTTATTTCCCAGGAAATCGACAGAAGAAATGAGATTGCAAGTCGAAATCAGGCGGTTCAAGATGCTCATACGGTTGATTTTCATTTTAAGCTACTTCAATTTTGTGATGATTTATCATTGTATTTGTGTATGAATAAACCTGGAGCTACAAAGGAAGAGGAAATTGCGTGGTTTCGGGATGGCTTTAGGCAAAAATTTAATTTTGCAGAGGATGGAATGCATGCTCATTGGGAAAATGAATATGTGGTGGTTGTTTCTCCTTTTCCGTTCACAACCTCATTTGAAGTAGATATTCCATATAAACGACTTTCCAAGGATAAAGTGATGGGGAAGGGTTTAGAAAAGGCTTATAAAGAAACAAAACAGGAACTTTTGAACATACAAATACAACCAAAATAAACGCCCCTTTGCTGTGTTATAAAGGGGCGTCTCTCTTCTATCTTTTCACAACGTTAAATTGGTTATCTAGTAAGACCCAGTTCTGTGGAAACGCAAGCCCTAATTTCCAATAACTAATCCCTCGTAAATTTAATTCCTTTACCAAGTCAAATTTTGCTTGAATAGACCTGGCATCTTCAAACCAAACCTCATGTCGATTCCCTTCTTGGTCATTATAAAAATAAAAAGGCGCCTGTGCTTCTTCATCGAATTGAATTTCTGTATTATTTTCCCTAGCTCGCTGAATGGCAGCTTGTGGACTTAAGGCCTCAGCGTAGTCTCCACCAGGCTCATATGGCAGTGTCCAATCATAACCATATAAATTCTGCCCGAGAAAGATTTTTTCAGAAGGCATAACCGACAAAGCGTATTCTACTACATCTCTTACTGGTCCAATTGGTGAAACAGCCATGGCGGGTCCTCCACTGTAGCCCCACTCATATGTCATCAGAACCACAAAATCGACTATTTCCCCATGAGCGGCGTAATCATGTGCTGTATACCAGGCACCTTCCTGTTCAGCTGATGTTTTTGGAGCCAGTGCAGTTGATAAAAGTAATCCAGCTTCAGATAATCTTTGTTTTGCCTTCCTCAAGAAATTGTTGTAGTCCTCTCTGACCTCAGGTGGTAAAAATTCAAAATCGAAATGAATGTCCCCGAAACCAACGTTATTGGCTGTTTCAATTACATTGCTTAAAAATTGATCTTGAAAATTTTCGTCAGTGACAATGATCCTTCCTAATTCGTCGCTAAATTCCCCTTCCTCTAAATTAGTTAAAACCATCATTAACAAGGCCCCATTATCAGAAGCAATTTGAGGAAATTGGTTAAGTGGAGGAGGAACTAATGTACCGTCACGATTAATTTGATAACTAAATGGGGCTAAATAGGTTAAGTATTGTGCCTTTGACCTGGCTGATTGTTCTAATTCTGGACTTACTTCACCACCAGTTGGTTCCACGTAGGCATTAAACTCCTTACTTACTTTAGGTTGCTGTGGAAGTGTAATGGTTTGACCTATTTGGAGAGTTCCATCCAAAGGAATTTGATTGGCTTCAGCCAGCTGCTGATATGGAATATTAAACTTTTGACCAATCACATATAACGATTCCCCAGGCTGAACCCTATACTGATTAGATGGAATAACGAGTGCCTGCCCAACAACGAGCTGACTAGGCTGGTCAAGTTCATTTAAATTAATAATTTGATCCATTGGAACTTGAAAGCGCTGGGCAATATCAAACAATGATTCCCCTGCTTTAACTACATAAATAATCAATAAGATGACATCCTTTCTTTTCCATAGTTTGCTCTCTTACATATTTATGGCAATAAAATAGAAGTATTCTATGGCCAAGCTTGATTAAATCTCTTTTTTCGTTTGGAAATGTGTTAAAATACACACACTGATGAAAAAAAGAAGTGATTGAATGACACATGAAAAATATATGAAAATGGCCATTGAAGAGGCGAAAAAGGCTGAATCAATACACGAAGTACCAATAGGCGCCGTAATCGTAAAAAATGACGAGATTATTGGAAAAGCGTATAATGTACGAGAAAGCTCACAAAAGGCAAAAGCTCATGCGGAATTTTTGGCTATAGAACAAGCAAATGAGCATCTAAATAGCTGGAGACTAGAAGAGTGTATTTTATATGTGACGCTTGAACCTTGCCCGATGTGTGCAGGTGCAATCATGCAGGCTCGTATCCCAACTGTTGTGTTTGGGGCCTATGATCCGAAAGCCGGAAGTTGTGGCTCGTTACTAAATTTGGTTCAGGATTCTCGTTTTAATCATTATGTTGACCTTGTTCCAGGTGTATTGGAAGAGGAGTGTGGCAACTTGTTGAGTGATTTTTTTCGGCGTTTAAGAGACCAAAAACGAAAGTCTTGAAAAAATTGGAAGTAACAAACCATTGCATTTTTGTTCTAAAGTAGCTATACTAAGTAGTGCACATTCGTTGTGCACATCATAATTGTTAACAGATTTGCCGTGCTAGGTGGGGAGGTAGCGGTGCCTTGTCACTCGCAATCCGCTATAGCGAGGCTGAATCCCTATCCGAGGTGGACATTTTTAAGGTCTGCCGCAAGTGAATAGTGTTGACACCTGGGTCCTGCGCAACGGGAACCCGTGAACCCTGTCAGGTCCGGAAGGAAGCAGCAGTAAGCGGTCATTCCTGTGTGCCGCGGGATAGCCTGGGTCGAGCTATGAGCTTGCGTAACGCTTAGGAATGTTTCATCGACGATAGGTGCACGGCGTTACATAATAAGACAACTCATCCAATTTAGGGTGAGTTTTTTTATTGTCTAATCCGATTAGTAAGTGTTGAATAGAGAAAAAGTTAAACAAAACGAATATAGTTTTTGAATGGTGGATTTCTATCGGTTATAATGAAAGAAGGAAACCGCAGGAGGAGAACGTGGATATGAGCTATCAAGCATTGTACAGGGTATGGCGACCGAAAACATTTGAAGATGTAGTCGGACAATCTCATATAACAAGAACGTTACAAAATGCTATTTATAAAGAAAAGTTTTCGCATGCCTATTTATTCTCTGGTCCAAGAGGAACAGGGAAAACGAGTGCAGCTAAAATTTTTGCTAAAGCCGTAAACTGCGAACGTTCTCCAGTTAAAGAACCATGCGGTGAATGCTCAGCATGTCGTGGAATCCAAGATGGAACCATTTCAGATGTTATTGAAATTGATGCCGCATCAAATAATGGTGTCGATGATATCCGAGATATACGGGATAAAGTGAAATATGCACCAAGTTCCATTAAGTATAAGGTTTATATTGTGGATGAGGTTCACATGCTATCAACAGGAGCTTTTAATGCATTGTTAAAAACGTTAGAAGAACCCCCGCAGCATGTAATTTTTATTCTGGCTACTACTGAGCCTCATAAAATACCGCTCACAATTATATCACGTTGCCAGCGCTTTGATTTTAAACGCATATCTCAAGCGGCAATTGTCGATCGATTACAAAACATTATGGACGCTGAGAATGTAGAAGTAGATAAAGAAGCCTTGCAAACCGTAGCTCTTGCCGCTGAAGGTGGAATGAGAGATGCGTTAAGTCTTCTCGATCAAGCTATTTCATACAGTGAAGAAAATCATGTTACAACCCAGGATGTACTTGCCGTAACGGGGTCTGTGTCTCAAAGTAAACTAGGAGAGGTTTTAGAGTCCCTTTTTGAGAAAAATGTTAAAAGTGCACTTCAATTAATTGATGAATTTCTGGAAGAAGGAAAGGATTCAGGTCGACTCGTTTTTGATTTGATTTACTATTTGAGAGACCTATTGTTGTATCAGTCATCCAATGAAATGGGTGAGTTTTTGGAAAGAGCCATTCCGGATGAACGTTTTAAAAAGCTAACAGAAAGCTGTGACTCAGAGTGGGTACAATCTGCCATTAGGCAACTGAATGAATGCCAACAGGAAATGCGCTGGACGAATAGCCCAAAGGTGTTTATTGAAATTGCAATGTTAAATATTGCGGATACGAAAAGCGAAAGTAAACCAGCTGCACAAATCACGCCACAAGTCACTCAAAAACTCGAACAGCTTGAGAAAGAACTGAAGGCTTTAAAACAGTCAGGAGTTTCTCAGCCGGCTGATCAAAAGAAGGCAGAGACACGGTCACCTAGACGATCTAGTAATGGACGGAAATATCGAATACCATTTGAAAGGATTCGTAATGTGTTGGATCAAGCATCCAAAACGGAATTGAAAAATATTGCGAATCATTGGGCTTCCTTTATGGATTCACTAAAGAAAGACAGCCCTCCTGCATATGCTAAGTTAATTAACAGTAAACCTAGGGCAGCTTCAGAAGAGGCGCTAGTGCTTTCATTTAAATATGAAATTCACTGCTCCCTCATGTTAGAAAATCAGGATGTTATTGAATCCCAACTATCTAGCTATCTTGGGAAACAAGTGACTATTATTCCGATTCCTGAAGAGGATTGGAAGGGGCTTAGAGAGGAGTACGTGAAGAAACAACGTCAACAGGATGACACTGAGGGTGAGTCCTCGCAAAATCAGGACGAAGATGATCCTTTGATTACAGAGGCGAGAAAACTAGTTGGCGATGACTTATTAGAAATACAAGATAATTAAGGAGGAATCACAATGCGTGGTGGAATGGGTAATATGAATAATATGATGAAACAAATGCAAAAGATGCAAAAAAAGATGATGCAGGCTCAAGAGGAACTACATGAAAGAAGTTTTGAAGCAACCTCTGGTGGAGGAATGGTTAAAGTTGTAGCGAATGGAAAGAAGGAAATTGTAGACATTGAAATTAAAGAAGAAGCAGTTGACCCTGATGATGTAGAAATGCTACAAGATTTAGTGTTAGCCGCTGTAAATGATGTAATTAAACAAGTGGAAGATGAAACAAATCAAACCATGGGACAATTCACTAAAGGTATGAACATCCCAGGATTCTAGGGGGATTTTTCGTGTACTATCCTGAACCTATATCAAAATTAATCGATAGCTTTACAAAATTGCCAGGAATAGGGCCAAAAACGGCGGTACGCCTGGCCTTTTTTGTTTTAAATATGAAGGAAGACGATGTTTTGGACTTTGCGAAATCTCTCGCCAATGCTAAAAGAGAGTTAACACACTGCTCCATCTGTGGCCACATTACAGACCAAGATCCATGCGCAATTTGCCAGGATGAGCATAGAGATGAATCAGTTATTTGTGTAGTCCAAGATCCTAAAGATGTGATTGCAATGGAAAAGATGAAGGACTTCACTGGAAAATATCACGTCCTTCATGGAGCTATTTCTCCAATGGATGGTATTGGACCTGAAGATATTAATGTAGCTTCGTTAATCAACCGTTTAAAGGATGAAAATGTCCAGGAACTAATATTAGCAACCAACCCTAATATAGAAGGGGAAGCTACAGCTATGTATATTTCTAGACTTGTAAAACCAGCGGGGATTAAAATTACACGTATTGCGCATGGTCTCCCGGTTGGTGGAGATCTTGAATATGCAGATGAAGTAACCTTATCAAAGGCATTAGAAGGTAGAAGAGAACTGTGAGGTGGTGATTGGAATGTTTCGCAAAAAAAGAGTGAAGAAAAAGGAATTGGATAAAGAGCTAATCTATAAAATTGGCGTTTTAAAGAATGAATGGAATACGATGAGTGATTTATTGAAGAATCGTATTGACTTAAGTGATCAGGCAGATGTTGAACAATCCTGTTTAAAAGGAAAATATTTTTTTCTATTAAAAGAAGCGAGGTATCGTCAGGTTAAAGGAATGCACTAATAGTTCTAAATCTACTTTCGCTGTCATAATATGAAACTAGTAGGACAAGCGAAAGGGGTTATGGATGTGAATTCGTATATAATTATAGGCGTTATTCTGGCAGTTATTTTGCTTATTTTAATAAAAGGGTTGCCTATGCGGGGTCTTCAATATCTATCACAGGGGATTGTCAAAGTATTAATAGGAGCTCTTATACTTTTCTTTATCAACATATTTGGAGCTAACTTCGGGCTGCACATTCCAATTAATTTATTCACTACCGTAATATCTGGGTTCTTAGGCATACCAGGTGTTGCTTCATTATTTGCAATCCATTTCATATTACTTCCATAAATTGGGCTGCTTTAAAGTAGCCCAATTGTATTGCAAAAGTAAATGTACCATGATATATTTATTTGGCTGTTGAAAACGCAGTGTTTCACACAGCAAATAAATAAATGTTTTATCCAGTAATTGGTTGTTGAAAATAATATACAGCCATGATAAGATGGTTTTTGTCGCTATCAAAAGCGATGCGCAAACAAACAAATTTTTAAAAAAGTCATTGACTTCCAAATGATAATTTGTTATATTAATAAAGTCGCTGTTTTGAGAGGCGACATCGTTCGAACCTTGAAAACTGAACAAACCAACCAGTACGTCAATTCGCTATTTTAATAGCAATTTGATTTAATTATGAGCTTTTTGGATTTTAAACATCCAATACTATTTTGGAGAGTTTGATCTTGGCTCAGGACGAACGCT
>NZ_WJNH01000013.1 GCF_009649735.1 Salinibacillus xinjiangensis | reverse complement strand
ACAGATAGAAGAATATATTTACTGGTACAACCATGAACGATCAAAAGAAAAATTGGCTGGATTGAGTCCAGTTGAATACCGAACTCAATCCAGCCAATCAGCTGCATAATAAAAACTCTAACTTTTGGGGGTAACCACCTTTCTGAGCGTTTTTTAACGTGATATTTATTATGCAAAACGGGGTGCGAAATGCACAAAAATTATTGTGTTATTTCTAATGTTATTAGCATTTTTCTCTCCCTAAACTGAACCCGTTAATCAAAAAGTCCAGGATTCTGTATAAATAAGGAGATACAGTTTGGGCCCTTTGATTAAGGCGTTTTAATGATAAATAAGAGCCTCTCTGCGTTAGAAAGAATGAATAAGCAAATTAAAAGATTATGTAGTTATTATATCATAGGTCATTCTTAAAAAGAAAAGCCCTTCCCCTTTGTTTACTAGAAGAAGCGGGTTTAGAGTTATGCTCTAATACCATTTTGAGGAATGGTGTTAATTGTCCTTTTATTGATTTTGTTATAAAACGTGACACCTTATAATCAGTTTCATATCCTATTATAATATTACTTAACCCTTGCCTAAAAAATGGTGTTTGTTACAATATGGTAATACAATAGTCTTAGAGTGGAATTTGAGGAGGGATGTATTTATGCATATTGGGAAAAGGATAATTATTTTAAGAAAAGAGTACGGAATGAAACAATCAGAAATAAGCAAAGGGATAATCTCAACGACTCATTTAAGTAATATAGAAAAAGGCAGATATAAACCTCCAGAAGATGTTCTTCAACTTATAGCTAAGAAGTTAAAGGTTCCATCTCGTTATCTAGTAAATTATGAGGAATATAAAAAGGAATACGAAGATATTTTAGAGAAATTATTGGAATTGGTAATCCTTAATCCTATAAAAGCTCAGAACTATATAAATCAAATTGAATCTGAAAAATTCTTTCCATTTCAATCATTGGAATTAGAACTACAATACTTACTATTGAAGTCATGTTTAGATGCAAAACGAGAAAATAAAACAAGTTCTGTTATAAACTCGCAAATCAATATATTATTACACAACGAAGATATTGACGAACTACCGTTAAACATTAAAAGATCTTATTACTACTACAAAGGTATACAATTATACTTCCTAAATGAATTCCAAGAAAGTATTTATTGGTTTAAGAATCTTCTCCCTTCTACTAACAATATCAAAATTAAAGCAGCGATTTTCTACAACTTATCATTACTTCATCAAAAAATAGAACGAACTCAGGACTCTATTCAATTTGCAGAACAAGCATTAGAAATTTATATACAATATCATAACTGGTCGAAAATAGGAGAAACGTATACTCTATTAGGAGTGTTACACTGGGAGAAAAAAGATTATAGTGAGGCTATTGCGCAATTAAAAAAGGCGAAAGAAATACAAGGGATTATAGAAGATGATGTATTACACTCTAGAATACTTCATAATTTAGCGTTAGTTTATCAATCTATGAAAGACCATGAAAAAGCAATTGAGTTCTTTAAACAAGCGATTGAAAAGAAAAAGAAGATATATAAAGAACCAGTCAATTTAATGGTGTCTTACAGAGGGGTAATAAAGTGTTACATAGATTTAGATAATAAGAAGTTAGCGAAAAAATATTTGGATATTGCTTACGAAAATGTCCAACATAAAAAAGATAAGTATAAACTGAATACATACTATGCTTTATTAAATAAAGAAGAAGACAGCGAAATATTTGTAAAACTCATGAAACAATCTATAAAATATTTCACTGAAAAAAAAGATATAAAAAATTTAAAAGGATTAAACGAACAACTTGGAGAATATTTTTTTCAAACAAAAAGATACAAGCTAGCCTCCTATCATTTCAAAGAGGAGCTTAATATAAATAAAGGGGTGATTTTTTATGAAGAAAAAAATAGTTATTAGCCTTATTTGTTCCTTGTTTCTTGTTTTAAGTGGAACTTCATTGGTTTTTGCTGATGATGAAGGAGATACAGCAGGAATAAACAATGAGACATATACCGACTAAGCATAGCGATCACCTAAATTACCACAGTCCTAAATTTAATAGGTCTGTGGTAATTTTAGTTTATAAACATAAACTATTATTGATTATTGCTACAGTGCAAAAAAACAGGCTAAAATCCAATGATATTTAAGTTTAAAAATACTTACTATTGTAATTTGATGATTATATTACACACCCTCCTTTAACAATATATAATATGATTTAAATAATAAAAAGGAGGTATTTTATGAAAAAGTTAGGAGTAACAATAATTGTTGTTTGCGCAAGTCTTTTCTTTAGTATCAGTGCATTTGCGCAGGTTGTTGGAGGTTCATGGTCATATCCGGCTGGTTCGTATGCGCCAAATACAGGGAGTTATTATACCAATAGCCAAGAAGGAAGCTCCTATAATGATTTGGTCTATTTTAGGATGCACAGCATTGACTATACCTATTCGGAAGTAAGTAGTATTCGAGACTATTATTATGATCACAACTACTATCACGGGTATGATGCTACGGATCTAAATGATAACTTAGATACTTCTGAATCTAGCATGGCTACCAATTTACCAAACTATAAGTTTGATACAGATGACGATGACGCAAATAGCATTGATGAAGAAGCAGAAGTGGTATCACTTTCGCCGACATCAATTTCTTCGACCACTGACTACTATTATTCTGTTGACTTTGTAAACAGAGGCGGTGGTTCTGACAGTATATATAATGCACCTGGAGATGGAACCATTGAAATAAATGCACATGAAAGTAGCAAAGCGTGGAACGGAGAGTATAACACTCAATACTATTCAAGGCTAGGAACTGTTAATTACTATGCTCAATAATAAAGGGGGTAAAAAAATGAAAAGGTTCTTATCGAAAAGTATAATGGGAGCTTTAATTATTGGTGGGATTTCCGCTGGAATATTAGCTGAAACCTCCCCTAAAGATGCAAACGCAGAGCCTGTTAAAAATCTAAAAAACACAATAATTGATATTCATGAGCAAAAAATTATACCCGGAAACCCAATGAAATTTATTCTCGAGAAAGAAAAAGAATCAAAGGAAATTGAAGCAAATGTAATCATGGAGACAGACAAACCAACCCTTAAAGATCTTAGGCAATATAAAAATAAAGTAGCGGCCATTCAAAAACAATTAGTGAAATCCAATCAAAAAGTAGTACCAGCCACCGTAACACTGGAAGACACTATTAGTTATTCAGAATTACAAGATCTATTGAACGATAATAATATAAAGGGTGAAAGAATATTTGTTAGAACAAAGACATCCGATGGGGATATCGGAGGTTTAACGGTCTATTTATCTGATGGAAATGAAATCCCTTACGAGAAAATAAAATCAGTTACTAACGTACAAGGAAAGGATATTAGTGTAGTTGGTGTGTATGCCTTTGAAGCTGATATTAACCTTCAAAACAAAGATTTCGAAAAACTTAATGAGAGTGATGATGTTTTCTTAGTGGACATTTCTAGCGCCCATTATAAAAAACAAGCACTTAAAAACCAAAAGGTTAAAGAACTCAAAAACAATGATCAGAAACATCATATAGACGTAAATGTTTTTGACCTTTACTGGGAATTAGATTCCGCTAGAAAAAATTAAGTTATCATTAAAAAAGGCGGGAATTCATAAGTTCTCGTCTTTCTTTTTAGTTGTATAGACATAAAGATGCGAATCGTTACTGAAATTTTCAATCATTTATTGTAAAATGTTGGTTGAAAAGGGGTGTTTTATATGGTGGCAAATCAAGGCAAAAATATTATCCTGTCAGTTGTGTCTTTTATAATTGGAATTGTTTTATTTGTTGAGAGTTATAAGTTATTTTCTATTGAATCAGTTGATGGGACGGGTATTGGCGTGTATGTGCTTGGGTTACAGATAAGTGATGCTGTCCCTAAGGAAAATTTAAGTTTTTATGCAATAGCATTTTTGCTAGTGGGAATGTTTTTGGTTATTACATCCGTTGTTTTCATTCGAAAAATATATAAAAAAAGATAATGTTAGACCTAAACTAAAATACTAACAGGTTCAGTTCTAGGAGAAGACAATAAATAACACACTAAATAGGAGTACAAATCGCATAGCGTTTCGTACTCCTATTTTTTTGATGTGACAACATTTATCTATTTTTAACTCCTAAATTGACATTATAAATAGCAGCCTTTTTAACAAACGTACATAAATTCATGTACAGTGTACATTTAAGTTGCTAAAAAGCGTGTTAAAAGCTATGTATTTTAAAGTTGATATGTGAAGCTAATAATGATTTGTTCTGGTTATTTGGAAAGGCTTTTTGGGATTATATGTTAAAATATACATAGAGAAAAAGAACGAGCTTATTAACTAAACCAGCTAATAGTTTGTCATTATTTTTCAATAAAAAATCTAAAATAGACATGATATACTAAAAAAGCGCATGCCAAATAACCTTCCGTCTTAGCTTTGTTGGAAGGTTTTGTGTTATTTAGTTAGATATAGATATTAGGCTATATCTTGGAAAGTGGTTTTGCCTTTTAAAAGGGCAAAGATCCAATGTAAGAGCTTATTTACACAAGCAATTACAGCGACTTTAAAAGGCTTTCCTTCCTCACGCTTTTTGTCATAGAATTCATGTAACTTCTTGTTACGAGGAATGATCTCGTCACTAGTCTTACTCTTACGACAGTCACGAATAGCACAACGTACTACCACATATAAGGCATGTCGAAGTCTACTAGATCCTCTTTTAGTTATTCGGTTCTGAGTGGCTGAGAATTTACCAGATTCAAAGACACTAGGATCAACACCTGCGAAAGCAACAAGCTTTTTAGGATTATTAAATCTGTCTATCTCGCCAATTTCAGAAATGATCGTTGCAGCGATCTTTTCACCGATACCAGGGATAGATTTGATAATATGATATTCTTCAATTTCTCTAGCGAGAGTGTCTATCTCTGTCTCTAACTTGGATAGATGCTGTTTATATTGGAGAATGATATTAACATACATACCAAGAATTAAAATATGACTCTGGTAAACGGTATTTCCAAAAGGATTGCGAGCTGCTGCAACTTTAAGCTTTTGAGCTTTTTCAGTTGCCCAAGTTATTGATCGACTTTTACAAAGTTCATGAATCGTCTCAATGATTATCTCTTCACTAGTTTTCAAAATATCTTCAGAAGAAGGAAACCTTTGAAGAGTTAAGAGTGAAACTACTGAATACAAATCCCCAAAATCCCTTTATATTCAGGAAACACTTGTTCAAGCACTGCCTGAAATTGAAGCATTGTTTGCATCGCAACCCCAGTAATATTCTCATGTTGTCTCGTGAGATTACGAAGGTTTAAAAGTTGAACCCCACGTTTATTATAAGGCTCTAATTCTTCTTTGTATAACAACTCACACAGAAGATATGCATCAATGGAATCCGTTTTAACTTTCCTCAAACTCGAACTCCTAGCTTTGTATGAAATTAAAGGATTAATGATAATTAATAGATAACCACGTTCCTCCAGGTAGTGAACAACAGGAGTTTGATAGTGTCCAGTCGCCTCTAATATGACAGGTGGCTTTTGACCAGACTCTTTCTTTACATCCTCAAGAAATTCTACTAGTGGACTAAGTCCTTCAAGTGTATGCGAAACCTTGAAACTCTTACGAAATGGTTTCCCTTTGTCCAAGAATGCTTGAACTTGACTTTCTCTCCTTTTGAAACATCCAGACCAACGACTGAATTCATTTTGTATCTTCTCCTATACAATCGAAAAGTTGCCAGTAACCCCTAATGCCTAATGTAGTATCACAGCTTCGCTTGTTATACGAGATCTAGGTCCCAACCAGCCTCAAACATGTTTCTACAAGAGGGGCGAACGGTTTAGTTGACGGGATCAATGTCCCACGGGCAGTTACGTTCTACCCTGGCTACTCTTATAATAAGACCATATAAAAAAAGGTCAACCAGAAATATTTAGCATTCTGGCTAACCTTATAATACGAAGGGTGCAATAGTTGAACAAGGCGATCAACATTTTGGTCGTCTTTATTTTATCCGATAAATAGTTGGAATATTATGTTAACATTAGTTTAGGAGATAATGAGCTAACGAGGTAAAATTAGTTTAATAAACAATGGCTAAAGTGGTAATTCAGTTAGGGGGGAATTATAATAAAAAAATATCTTTTCATATTTATATGTGGGATATTCTTGATGAGCTGTTCAAAAGAAGAAATCAAGACATCTAAAGAAAGTTGGGAAGAAAGTCCAACTCTGGTTAGAGAAGTTGTAAATTCAGACGATGGACAAAAAGGCAATTTTGTTTTTAGAATTGGGGACAATGGAAAATTAGGATTTGCAGAGTACGGAACTTTCATAGCAGGTAAAGAGCAAAAATATATGTGGCATTTTTGGGGTGCACAAGATATTGAACTGCTCCCTGTCAAGTAGACAGTGGAAATAATAAAAATGATTTAAGCGGCTTTAGCTCTATATTCCATAGGGCTAAGGCCGTTTAATCTTTTTTGGTATCTCTCATGATTATAAAAATGGATGTACTCATTTATGCAGTAGTAAGTTCCTCATAGGTCTTATATTTATGTAAATAATACTTCTCACATTTCAGTGTCCCAAAAAAGGACTCCATTGGTCCATTATCAATACACCGACCAACTCGCGACATGCTTTGTGTCATTTCTGCCGCATCTATCTTACGTTTGAACCCTATAGAGGTGTATTGGAATCCACGGTCACTATGGATAAGAGGGTGTTCTTCCTTCAATAGTACTGTGGCTTGATCAAGTGTCTTGAATACAAGTTGATTATTATTGGAGTGTCCTAGAACATAACTTATAATGGATCCATCATAAAGATCACGAATTGCACTTAAATAGGCCTTTTTTGATTGGCCATACTTTAATTCTGTAACGTCCGTTACCCATTTTTCATTGGGTTTTTCGGCTGCGAATTCACGATTTATATTTTCTGCTACATGTTGGGGTGTAGAACGTTTATATCGCTTCTTCTTGACACGAATGACAGAGCGTAATCTAGCCACTTTCATCAACCGATAGATTCTTTTATGATTAAGCTTCTCCTCGAACTTTCTATTCATGTGAAGAGTCATTTGGCGATAACCAAGTATGCCACCAGTTTTTCATGGAGAATTTTCATCTCGTTGATGATTTCTTTATTCAGTATTTCCCTGGATGTAGGAGTACGATTTAACCATTTATGCAGATCGTGCAATACCGGCAATTTCACAAAGTAAACTAATGCTTAAATTCTCTTTTTCATGAAGCTCCTGAATAGCGATATATTTATCCTCAAATCTGATTTGACTTACTTTTGCCCCCTTTCGATCTCCTCTAACTTTTTTAAGAATAAATTCTCCGCACGTAACCGTTCATTTTCTCTTTCCAACTTTTTCATTTGAAGGTTGATTTTCTCTTCTGGAGTTAACTTAGCTTCTTCTTTTTTATGACCTCGTTTATCTTTTAGCGCTTCCTCTCCACCATCTTCGTACTTCCTAACCCACTGATAGAGTTGTTGGTACGAAACATGATAAGTATTAGCTGCTTTTTGATAATCTTTTCCGTTCCCCAAGCAATCAAGTACAATTTGTATTCGTTCTTCCCAAGTCGTTTTTCTTCCCTTAGTCATAGAACTCGTCCTTCCTTGTGACGTATCTTTTAATTCACTATGACTATTATACTTCTTTATCCACTTTTGGAGGACGGAATGACTTGATATTTCATACTTTCTGACAACCTCAAGTAAAGAGTATTTACCAGACAGATAATCACTAACAGCTAAAAGCTTTATATCCTTTGTGTACTTCTTCCAAGTTGAGGATTCTTTAAGACCTTCAGAACCAAATGTATCAAATCTATATTTCCATTTCCTCATTGTGCTTTCACTAACCTCATACTTACTAACGATCTCCGATAAGGTAAATGATCCATCTTCCCATGCTTGTAAAACCTCAGTTTTAAACTTTGGAGTAAATGATCTTTTAGACATAAAAAATACTCCCCTTTAGTAGTCCTAAAGGGGAGCATATCATTTCACCAATGCCTTTTTAGCCTCTTAAATAACCAAGGTGAACCGTCTTCATGATTTCCTAATATCAAAGATAAGAAACCCAAAACAATCCTGAATCGTTTTGGGTTTCTTTTGAGTTATCAGGTCAAATTGTTAAGAACTATATTTATCTGTTGAAATACTGGAAAATAGAGTGTGTGGAACAGTAATTCGAGTGATCTGCAATTTATATTTGTATTTCTTTTCCCGACTATCATATACCTGAATTCTCTATATAAATAATCTACGCAGCCCCCTACCATATTATTCTAAATAAGCCAAGTCTTTTCACCGTCATACCAATTGAGTATATTAATTATTAGATATTTCTCATTTTATTATTAATTATTCCTTAAATAATATCTATAAAAATATTATAATTATATTAATACCAATTATCGACAATTAACAAGGGGTAGTAATGACATATGTGTAAGTATATAAAAGTATATCCTGCTGCAAATGGAGATAGTTTCTTAATAAGAATTAAAGATGATTCAGATATTAAAAATATTATTATTGATGGTGGAAAAGGAGAACTGTGTCATTTAATGTTGAAAAATGAATTTGAACAAATGGAAAATAATAATCAACGAGTCAATTTGTTAGTAGTTACTCATATTGATGATGATCACATAGCAGGGATAATAAAGATATTTAAAGATAAAAAGGTAAATACATCTATTATAGATAGAGTTTGGTTTAATTCTGGAACCTTAATTGCTAGTGAATTAAAGGGAGATAAAGGGAGTAACTTTAATTTTCCAATAGCGTCAGATGAATCATCAAGGAAGATGAGTGTAAGACAAGGGGAAACATTGGAAGGAATACTTGAAGAAACAGGTGTATGGCATAAAAAATTGATTTCTACAGGTCAATTTTATGATGATGATGGAATTATACTTAGGGTATTATCACCAGACATAGAGACCCTTAAAGAATTAAATGAAAAGTGGGATTCAGAATTAAAAAAGATAGTTAAGAAAAGAATGAAAAAGAAAATGATGTCCTCTGCCACAGATTATCATAAATCAATTAACGAACTCGCTGCAGAATTATTTGAAGAGGATTCGTCACTCTTTAATAAAAGTAGTATTGCATTTTTACTCGAGCATGAAAATTTTAGACTATTAATGTTGGGTGATTCTCATCCATCAACTATTGTAAATAGTTTGAGGAATTTAGGATACTCAGATGAAAATAAATTAAGGGTAGACATTATGAAAATTTCTCACCATGCAAGCAAAAAAAATACAAGTCCTGAATTATTAAAACTAATAGATTGTGAAAAGTTCATTATTAGTTCTGATGGGAGTAAACACGGACTACCTAACAAAGAAAGCTTGGCAAGAATAATACAAAGTATGGATAAACCTGTGGCATTTTATTTTAATTATAATTTAATGAAGAAAATTTTTTCTCCAGAAGAATGTCAAGAAAACAATATCACTTGTGTCTATTTAAACAGGGATAACGGTTATACAGTGGGGGGTTAATGGTGAGTATTAATGCTAGATACAGAGAAATAGCAGTAAAAATAAAGTGCATTGATTTTGAAGGTTCAGGATGTATGTTTCAACCATTTACTAATGAATTCTCATATGTAATAACAGCAAGGCATTGTTTAGAAGGGACAAATGAGAATCCTCAATCATTTGAAAAGAAGGATATAGAGGTATTCCTACATAATTTAGGAACTAAAATAACCGTGCTAGATTATTATTTTCATAGTAAATATGATCTTGCAGTAATTAAGGTTAAATATATTGAAGGAATTCCTGGAACACTGATAACAGTTCCAAAAGATAATGTAGAGGTGGGTCTTTATGGTTTCCCACATCTATTAAATGGAGAAGATACAGCCGAATTAGGTCACCTTTTAGAATGTAAAACATACTTCAATTATCCAGAACAAAATTTATTAGAGTTTAGAGCTATTCCTGATGTCTCAAACCTAATGAATAGTGTAAATAAAACTTTAAGTGGCTTTTCAGGGTCGGGAATATTTCTAAAATCGGATAATAATTTGTTTTTAATGGGTATTTTCACTCAGTTAAAAGAAGAAGACGGTGCGTATGGTGCACTTCTGGGTTATGATATTTCATCAATAAATGACATTCTATTAGAGAACCAGCTACCCTTGTTAATACCAGAAGAATTATTAAATTTTGAAAGTTACATCGAAACAGCTTTTGAGAGTAATGAAGGTTACATCCAGTCAATATTAAAAAGAAATTCAAGGCCAATATTAGATTTAGCCCCTAACGATATTGTTAAGTTCCATAACGAAAAGTTATATGTACCGTATAACTCTTTTGTTGAAGAGGAACTGTTAAATCCTAAGTTATGGGAAGGTTGGGCTTCATTATTAACATACTATTATATGGAGACATCTAATCTACCAAATAAAAGTAATTTTAAATTAATAAGAAATAGAGTTGAGTATTCCCATAATATTAAAATGTACTTTACGAGGGAAAAAAGATTATCTACTTGCATTATGGATTTATTTGTAAACAATTATGACGATATAGAGTTAAATGATTTAATAATTATTAATACTAAAAATAGCAATCCAGGAACCAAAAGTTACAATAAAGATAAAACAAAGCGAATAGTTCGTAAGATAGATCGTGCAGATAAAGAGAGATTAGTTGAAAAAGGTATTGATATAGATGATCCGGAAAAACTAACTGATGTAGAATTTATACACATTGATTTATTTCAAGATATCTTTTCTAAATATGATGAAATAACTAGTTTGCCCGAACTTGAAGAAAAATTAAAGGATTGTATTAAAGAGGTGTTTAATAATGTTCCTTAATAAATATGATGTTATTAAAAGAATAAAACATGAAAGCGGAAACAATTCATTTGATTTAGTTGAATGCCTAGTAAAATCTGAAACAAATTATAATGTTTATATATTTACTATGATAATAAACGACCAGGACGAATTAATGGAACATTGGAAGGAGATAAGTGGTGATATAGCAGTCCATTTCCAGGGAGAATTAGTAAGTGATATTGAAATATGGAATATTTATATTTTGTTCTTAGTACAGGGTAGTGTAGATAATGATATAAGATATTTAATTGAACAGAATAAATATTCTTCACGTAAATTAGTAATTGAGAATGTCGAAAGACCTATAGGTACAGAGGATATTGAAAATATTATCAATGAGAAACTATTTAACGTTAATGTAGAGTCTGTTGGTAATGCAAATCCCCCTGAATCAATTTTTAGTACATTAGAATCTAAGTATGGAAATTTAATCAAAGTTATTAAAGATGGCGATCATGAAAAGCCCTCAGTTTTATTTACTAAGTATTTGGAGTTGTTAAAAAATGAACTTTAAATTAAAAGGTATAGAATTAGATGCTTTTAGAATATACCAGAACAAGCAGTTTTTTAATTTCCTTACTAATACAGGTGAGGTGGCCAATCTAATTGTTATATATGCACCAAATGGATATGGAAAGACCTCATTTATTGATGCAGTTGAATGGGCTTTAACGGGAAATATAAATAGGATATCAAAGAACACTATATTAAAGAAAACAGCAGATAATGAAAAGGGTTTAATTTTAAAAAATATAAAGAGTGAAAAAGAATATGGAACCGTAAAACTAATAGCAGAAGGCGGAGGCTTATTAGAAAAGAAAACTAAGGTAATTGGTGGTAATAGAAAGACAGATTATGCGGACGGTGACTTAATATTCAAATCTGATGTATTTAAGAAAATTAATTACGCTGATTTTTCTACTAAATCTATACTTGGTCAGGATAAAATTGATTCTTTTCTTCGTTCAATCAGTCCTAAAGATAGGTATGATACCTTAACAAACTTCTGGGATGATGAAAATGATTCTGAATTATTTAAAAGGATATTAAATCTATATAGTGAATCGGAAAAACAACTTAAACAAGTAAAAGAAGATTTAGGAGAGATTACCAAAGAAATACAAAGTTTAGTAATACGACCTAGCATTATGGTAGAGATTAACAATCTAGTAGAAAAGTTTAACCAAATCAAGTCAAAAGAATTAAGTCTCCCTGAGTTAAATACAAATAATAATAAGCGATTTATTAACGCATTAATTGAAACTAAATCAAAGCTAGAATCTGCTATGGAAGAGAATAATAAGAAAGTATTGACTGCTCAATATCTGACAAAAAACTTTGAAGCTTACAACGACAAGAAGAATATACTTATTAACATAACAGAAGATATGAAATTCACTAAAAATATTTTAGATAAATATAAAAAGAAAGAGAAGAGAACAAATACTTTAAATAGCATTGTGTATGAAGCCTATAATTTATATGAGAAATATAGAAAAATTAAAAAGCTAATTAAATTACATAATAAAACAGCAAATTTACAAAAAAAGATAATAGACTTTGAAGAGAAAAATTCAAAACTAGTTAAGGAAATATCAACCAATAATAGTCAAAAGACTAAGCAAGAACATATATTAAATGAAACTAAAGTGAAGTTAGATAATATACAGAATTTAAAAAAAGATATAGAATACCGTTATTCAAAACTTGATAGCAACCTAGAAGGGTATTTTTATATAAGACGAAAAAAAGCTCATTTATCCCAAAGACTTTTACTTCTAAAGGAAATGATTAATATAAGGCAGATTGAAATACAAAAATATAAAAAACAAATGCTTACTCTAAATTCTTATCGAGATTATGAAGTAAAAGATATTATCAATATTAATATTGATAATAAAAATATTACCAGTTTAGTTATGGAGATCAGTAAAAGTTATAAATTTATTCAGCAAAAAGAACTGGAATTAAAAGAACTTAATCAGGAATATAATCAATTTGGTAAACTTAATGAGCAGATTAATACAATTTATAAAGTAGGAAAAAAGTTTATTGAAGAATCTCGGACTACTTCTTGTCCTTTATGCAAAAAAGAATATGATGATTTTGAAAGCTTAGTAAGAAGTGTCGATAAAGACTTTAAAGATATTGATATCTTAAATAAGATGAAAAGTAAAATTGTAAATCTCGAACTCGGTATAAAAGATGAAAAAAATAGGGTAAATAAATTTACTGATTTATATAGAAAAGAAATAGACAAAGAATTAAAGGTTCTCTCAATAATGGATATCGAAAGTGAGACAAAGATTTCTTCTTATAATTCTCTCAATCAAAGAATGAACAATAAGTTAAATAATATTAAAAAAGAAGAAAGTGATTTAATCAGTTTCTTCAATAAATTAAATATAGATATAGAAGATAGTAGTAATGAAAATATTGCTGATATTAAATCATCTATATTAGGAAAGATAAACAATCTTAGTAAAACAATTCTTGATTACGAAAATAAGGTAAATGAAACAAGTGAAAGTATTAAAAAAATAACTACAATACTAAAACAAAAAGAAGTAGAATATGTTTCTAATAAAAATAAAATACGAGAAATTAGGGAAGATTCAATTCTAAAGAGCTTTAATCAAGTGTTAAGTGAATTAAAAATAGGAAGTAATATAGAAAAAATTAAAGAAACCTCTGTTGAAGTGAAGGAAAAGTTTTTATTAAAGGTTAATAATAAGCGAAGTATTTCTAATGAAATTTATAACCTAGATATTGACTTATTTCAATATAATGAACAAGACATAAATGATAAATATATGGAATTACAAAATAGCCATCAAGAGGTCCGGACTTATATTGATAATTATAATTTGGAATTAGACAAATTAAGAGTAAGTAATCCCTCAAGTAAAGAGGAATTAATACAAATTCATGCTGATTTATCTAATCAAATTAGTTCAGCTAATTCAGCATTGAATATTTTAAATGATCTCATGGGATTTACAAATTATATAGAAAATAATATTGAATCAAAAACTAAAGAGTCAAAAAAAAGAGAGCTAGAAGACAGCTTAGCAGTTTTAGAGAAAGGTAATGAAGAGCTGTCAAATGCTAAAGAGTATATAACTAATTATATAGAAAATAAGATTAATAATTCTTTTAATCTAGAATCCATTAATAGTATATACCAACGCATAGACCCCCACCCGGATTTTAACAATATAAAATTTGAAAGCGACCTAAGCAAAGATAAACCAGAAATAAATATTTATGCTTCTGATAGGAAAGAAAAGTTAGCGCCAATTCTTTATTTTAGTGCTGCCCAAGTCAATATTTTATCTTTAAGTATTTTTTTGGCAAAGGCACTTCTAAAAGATCACGATGGTTTGAACACTATTTTTATGGATGACCCTATACAACATTTAGATAACCTTAATATACTTTCTTTTATTGATTTGTTAAGAACTATTACAAACCAACTTGATAAACAAGTAATACTTTCCACACATAATGAAAATTTCTACAAATTAATTAAAAGGAAGATGGACCCTGAATATACAAAGTCAAAGTTTATTGAATTAGAATCCTTTGGTAAAATTCGAAATCCATAATGATAATAGTATATGTACAATCAGCTTTTAATCAACCCCGACCACTGGTAGTACTCAAAAAGAATAACAGTATAAACTTGCCTCTATAAAAAGGCATTGGAAATAATAGGATTCCAATGCCTTTTTTGCCTCTTAAATAACTACGCTGAACCGTACCACAAATAGTGGTAAAGCAGAGGGTAGAAGTAATTCTGGAAAAAGAAGTATTAAAAAGGCTAATCTAAATTGAAGGAGACCGTTTAAGTGATTTAGACGGTCTCCTTTTGGTTTTCTTAAACTTGTACTTCACTCATCAATGCATGAGTATTATCTTCTGTATCTTTAAAAAATACCATCCATGTTTCTGTTTGTCCCATTTTCGCCACCACATGTGGTTCATCAATAAATGTAACTTCTTTACCTACTAAGCACTCATAAGTATCTTTAATATTTGTTACTTGAAAATAAATAACTGAACTTGAATGGGCAAATTCATCTTTTTCAGGTAGTGACAACATTAGCCGCAAGCCATCGCATTCAAAAAATGCCATACTATCCGTGTTAAATAATAGAGAGAGTCCTAGTTTATCTTTATAAAAATCTAGTGCCCTATTTATATCTTTTACAGGTATCCCAATTTGCCCAACATTCTTAATCATTGTATTATCCATAAAACATTTCTCCCTTCAAATTTCTTATTCCTAATAAGAATAAAGAATCTCACTTATAATTTCTTATCCAATATCACTTTTTTTCGATGATCTTTAGGAGATAAACCAACATGTTGTTTAAACATTTTACTAAAGGATACAGGGTTTTGAAATCCAAGTTCAAAGGTTATATCGGTCATATTATGGTCTAATTCTGCTAGTAGTAGTTTTGCCTTTTGTATTCTAAATATTGAAATATGCTGATGGGGCGTTCTACCGTAAACTTGAGAGTAACTTCTTAATAAATGGTTAGGTGATAAACAAGCAACTTTAGCAACTTCTTCTAGTTTGATTGGTTGATTAAAATAATATCTAATGTAATCGTGTGCTATACTTACCCTTCTATATAATTCTTCACGTGTAGAATTACGAATTGCATGTAACGATTCGATTTCTGTATATGTATTTAAGTGTTCATTTAAAATAGAATACATGATCTTATGAAATTGTTCCTCATAACCAATAGAATTAATATTGAGATTAGGTAATATCTGTTTGAAATTTTCTAGTTGCGAAGAAAGAGCATTATTTTTGTGATAAGTTTTTTCAAAAAAACCAATAGAATTTATATCCTTAAATGGATCGCTTAAAAGACTATAATTTGTTTCATTTAAGGAATGAAAGACTTCTTCAGCAAACCTTTCTAATCTCCTTTGTTTTAAAGCATTTGTTCTGCAATTAGTTTAAAATCTTGTTCACACACTTCTAAATGGCCAAATCGGAATGGATAACCCCAGCGCTCTTTATTTTTTATGAAAGAGAGTTGGGAGATTAACGGATGAATGGATGCTTCTGTACAACTAATAAAGTCTATATTTCTCCGGAAAGGTACAAAACCATTTCCCATATCAAACTGAAAAACATTATCATCGATAACTTTTCCCAAAGCAGTAAATTTTTGATGCGGAGTATTTTCCTTAAAATTCTTCTTTGAAGAGTAATAAATAATCCAGTCACCAGTATTCATCTTTTTTAAAGGAGTCTCTTTTCCATGACAAAGTTGGGCAAATCCGCCATTCACTCCCCTATTTACATGATCACGAGACGCAACGCAAATCCAATACCTTGTTTTCATTTGCATTGTCTTAACACCCACAATTATTAGGTGTGCTATCCTTTTGCGTTGAATCTGAAACAGGAAAGTTCATTTCTTTCCATGCTGCTATACCCCCGGTTAACTCTTTAACTGTATAATCTCTTTCTAATAAAAATTTTGCTACTTTAGAAGCAGTATTGCACCAGACGTCCCAGCAATAGACAATAATTTCTTTATCTTTTGGTATCTCATTTAAGCGATTTTGTAGTTCTTGTTCTGGTATAACTTTAGCACCTTTAATTGTAATATTTCTTAAATTATTTGGCCCGTTTCTTACATCAATTAAGAAATATTTTTCGGGATTAATTTTAATGGACTTTAAATAATCCATTGGACTAATTGTTGCTTGTAGGCGGGCATTAAAATAATCAAGTGTATTCACAAAATAACCTCCTGATTTCTATAGTGAATTCCAAACTTTTATAAGTATATCCTTAAGTAATTGCTTTTCTTGTTCGTTTAATGGGGATAAAACCTCTGCTTCTGTGTTAGTTAAAGACCCCCAACATGAATCCAATACACTATTACCTTTACTAGTAATCAAAAGGCTATAGGATCTACGGTCATCTGGATTTTTAGTCCTCTCAACAAAACCTAATGTTTCTAAATGATCAATATGACTCACCATAGTTGTTCTATCAATCTGTAGTCTTTCAGCAATAACTTTTTGAGATGAGTAAGGCTTATCTTGGATAAATAAAAGTACTCCATATTGTCTGGCATCAATGTTGAATGGACGTAATGTATCAGCAAACTTACTTTCCATTTGTTGGAGAACTTTACCTAGTAAAAACCCATAAGAATGGTTTAACTTATTCAAATGTAAATCACCTCCTTTATTAATCAGTTAATTATATAATCAGTTTAACTGACTATCTTACAAAAAGCAATACATGTTAATAAAGGTTTTTAATATGTTTACCAATACTTAAAAAGTGAACCGTACCACAAATAGAAGCAAAAAGTTGATGTTAAGCTGATACTTTTGTAAGAGCTAAGTTTTAAACTTAGCTCTTTTTGCATGCTCAAAAGCATGCATGTACTTGTCTTGCAGAGCATACATTTGAATAGACTGTTTTTCCATTATAGTTCATTAAACTTTCAACTGAATTATGGAATACGTTATTTTATTAAAAAAATCCATGGTTTCTTTCTCAATCCTAAATGAACTTAAAGATAAAAAATTAAGTCGAGTCATATTTCTTTTCATTTATGATGAAGTTAACTATAATATACATAACAAGATAATAATTATTATTATCTAGCAATTTATCTAGAAAGGGGAAAAATTATGGATTCAAAAGAAAATGCTAAAGTTGGAAAGTGCCCGGTACATCACGGTAGTGTCACTAGTAACAATACGAATGCTACTACAAACAAAGATTGGTGGCCAAACCAATTAGACTTGAATATTTTACATCAGCACGACACAAAATCTAACCCTATGGGAGAAGACTTTGATTATGCGGAAGAATTTAAAAAACTAGATTACGAGGCATTAAAGAAGGATCTCCGCGAATTAATGACAAACAGTCAAGACTGGTGGCCTGCTGACTATGGGCATTATGGTCCATTCTTTATCCGTATGGCTTGGCATGCTGCAGGTACATACCGTAAAGGTGACGGTCGTGGAGGTGGTGGAACGGGCAATCAACGCTTTGCGCCACTTAACAGCTGGGAAGACAACGGCAACCTTGATAAAGCTCGTCGACTACTATGGCCGATTAAACAAAAGTATGGAAATAAAATTTCTTGGGCAGACCTGCTCCTTTTAACTGGTAATGTTGCAATTGAATCAATGGGCGGTAAAACATTTGGTTTTGGTGGTGGACGCGCAGATATCTGGCATCCAGAAGAAGACATCTACTGGGGTACTGAAACAGAAATGCTAGGTAACAACCGTTACTCAGGCGATCGTGAGCTTGAAAATCCGCTTGCAGCTGTTCAGATGGGCCTCATTTACGTTAACCCAGAAGGTCCAGACGGTAAACCAGACCCACTTAAAAGTGCCCACGACATTCGTGAAACTTTTGGACGTATGGGAATGAATGATGAAGAAACTGTTGCATTAATCGCAGGCGGCCATACTTTTGGTAAAGCACACGGTGCAGGAGATGCTGCACATGTCGGTCCAGAGCCAGAAGCTGCTCCAATTGAAGCACAAGGCCTTGGTTGGTTAAGTACACATGGTAGCGGAAAAGGTCGCGACACCATCACTAGTGGTCTTGAAGGTTCTTGGACTGCGAATCCAACACAATGGGATAATGGTTACTTCGATCTATTGTTTGGGTATGAATGGTGGTTGACTAAGAGTCCTGCAGGTGCATGGCAGTGGCTCGCAGTTGATCCTGATGAGGAGGATCTTGCACCAGATGCAGAAGATGCCTCTACTAAAGTTCCGACGGTAATGTTTACTACGGACTTAGCATTACGTCATGATCCAGAATATGAAAAAATCTCTCGTCGATTCCATGAGAATCCAGAAGAGTTTGCAGATGCATTTGCTCGTGCATGGTTCAAACTACTACACCGCGATATGGGTCCTAAATCTAGATACCTAGGTCCAGAAGTTCCAGAAGAAGACCTAATCTGGCAAGATCCTGTTCCGGCTGTTGATTATGAATTATCAGAAGAAGAGATTGAAAATATTAAAGTATTGATTCTAGATTCAGGACTTACAATTGGTGAGCTTGTCACAACTGCATGGGCGTCTGCTAGTACCTATCGTGGATCAGACCACCGCGGAGGTGCAAACGGTGCTCGAATCCGTCTTGCTCCACAAAAGGATTGGGAAGTAAATCAGCCTGAACAACTTGAAAAAGTTCTAAATACATTAGAAGGTATTCAAAGTCACCTAGATAAGAAGGTCAGCCTTGCCGACTTGATTGTACTTGGCGGTAGTGCTGCGGTTGAAAAAGCGGCACAAGACGCAGGCTTTGACGTAACGGTTCCATTTGCTCCAGGACGAGGCGATGCAACTGAAGAACAAACAGATGTAGAAAGCTTTGAAGATCTAGAGCCTTTCGCTGATGGTTTCCGCAATTATCAGAAGAAAGAGTATCGTGTAAGTCCAGAAGAGCTCTTAGTAGACAAGGCACAACTATTGACTCTTACTGCACCTGAAATGACTGCACTTATTGGTGGTATGCGTGTTTTAGATACGAACTACGGAGGCACAAAACATGGCGTATTCACTGATCGAGTAGGCACTCTTACCAACGACTTCTTTGTAAACTTACTTGACATGGGAGTAGAGTGGAAGCCTGTAGATGGTGGCGTATACGAGGGACGTGATCGTCAAACAGGTGAAGTAGTACGCACGGCAACTAGAGTAGATTTAATCTTCGGTTCAAACTCACAATTACGTGCCATTGCAGAGGTTTATGCTCAAGAAGATAACCAAGAGAAGTTTGTTCGAGACTTTATATCTGCCTGGGTAAAGGTAATGAATGCAGATCGTTTTGATCTTAAATAATCGAGTGATTCTCAACTAAGCAAAAACTTAACAGTTAAATGATAAAAAGGCATTGGTAGAGACCAATGCCTTTTTTGTACTATCTTTGCATAAATTTTCTCTTTATATGTCGAGCATATTTTTTTAAAAGAAATGTTTTTCGATATACTATAAAATAAATAACATTGTTTGGAGGTATTCAAAATGCATATTGAAATGTGGACAGACTTCGCTTGACCATTTTGCTATATAGGCAAAAGGCGTCTGGAGGGCGCTATTCAGAAGATTGGTCACCCCGTTGAAGTAACCTATAGATCATTTGAGTTGGATCCGACTATGGAACGGGATGTTAAGGAAAACATGTATGAAAAATTAGCCAACAAGTATGGGATGAGTATAGAGCAAGCAAAGGCTAATACCGAAAGCATGGTTGAAATGGCAAAAGAGGCTGGTTTGGATTATCATTTGGATACACTTATTTTAACCAATACATTTGATGCTCATCGATTAGCTCTTTTTGCTAAAGAACAGGGCTTAATGACAGAAATGACTGAAAGAATCTTACATGCTTATTTTACTGAATCGAAGCATATTGGCGACCACAGAACTTTAACAGAATTAGCTGTAGAAGTTGGTTTGAATCGAGAGGCTGTAGAGAAAATGCTCGCAAGCGAAGACATGAAAGAAGAGGTTTTAGCCGATGAGCGACAAGCAAGGGAATATGGCATTAATGGTGTGCCATTTTTCCTTATTAATAAGAAGTATGCACTAAGTGGTGCTCAGCCAACTGAAACATTTGTTCAGGCATTGCAAAAAGTGTTAGCGGAAGAACAAACGTAATAATAAAGAGCAGGTAGAATTGATATAGATTTATTCTACCTGCTTTTTTATTCCTTTTACTATATTTTTTTCGATGTTTAAAGAACTCGCGGCACACCCTCCCTAGTTCACTCTTTGTTTATTTTATACCCTATTTTTTGAAATGTGCTTTGAAAGTAGGAATAATGAGGTGTCCATTAAAATTTAAAAGACATATTTTAATATGAAGAAAACCAAAGGAAATGAAAAAATAATGTAAACAAAGGTTGGATAAGCTCGTTTATTCTTAGATGATTTGCTTAGTTTATCAGATAACGGGAGGTGGAATGGTTTGGAGGCGATACCAATAGGTTCTATAATCTTGTTGGTTTTCTTATTAGTTTGGTCTGCCTTTTTTGCGGGGGCTGAAACCATATACTCAAGTGTAAATAAAATAAGGTTGAGGCAATTTGCAAAGGAAGGGCGACCTGGAAGTAAAAAGGCTCTCCATATTGCGGAGGATTTTGATAATATGATCTCTGCCGTCTTAGTAGGAAATAATATTACGAATACTGCCGCTGCTACGATATCAGCTCAGATATTCATTGAAATGGTTGGCGGTAATACAGGGGTCATACTAAATACAGTAGTCATGACAATCGTTATTCTAATTTTTGGCGAAATACTTCCTAAAACCTTGGCGAATGAAAAGACCGAAACGTTAGCAATAGCTTTTGCAGGCTTAATGACTATCATTATTAAAATATGCTCCCCAATCAGTAAACTCTTTATAAAAATGACAGAATTTCTATTAAAGTTTTTTAAAGACAAAAATGACCCTTTACCTTCTGTCACTGAAGAGGAAATCAAGGTAATATTAGATATAAGCGAAAAAGAGGGAGTTATTGATCATTTAGAAAGGAAATTAATGCTACGCTCTATGCATTTGGACGAAACCCCTATTAGAGAATTTATGACCCCACGTATTGATATGGTAGCTATCAATATCAATCAACCCATAGAGGAAATCATCGAATTATTTTTTGAAAGTCGTTATTCAAGAATCCCAGTCTATGAAGAAAGTATTGATAATATTATAGGCATTTTAACAGAAAAAGACTTTTTAAATGATTTAATCATAAATGATCATACTGATATTAGAAAATTGATCAGAAAACCTATATTTGTCGTTGAAACCATGAAGGTCTCTTCAATATTACCCCAATTAAAGCAGGAAAAGGTCCCAGTGGCAATTGTCCTAGATGAATTTAGCGGAACATCAGGGCTAGTAACCTTAAAAGATATTTTAGAAGGAATTGTTGGTGAAATATTGGATGATCGTGATGAGAAAGTGAAGCTTATTACCAAAGTTAGTGAGAATGTGTATATTTTTCATCCTAAATATCAATTGCATCGCTTTGCAGATAAGTTAAATATTCGTATGCCAAAAAGTGACTACAACACATTAGGAGGGTGGGTTTTAGAGAATCTTGAGACTGTACCTTCTAAAGGAGATTCTTTTATTTATGACAATTTAAAAGTGAGTGTGGAGGACATTGAGAATCAAAGAATTAACAGTATCAAAGTAGAAATTCAAAGCATTCCTAATGCTGATGACTATACTCGCCCTTAACCTTACTGTTGTCCGTGTTATGTTCTTTAAGCATATAGATAACACGGACAAGAAAATTCAATGGTTCATATATTTTTTGATGTAGGTAAACTCCATGATATAGATGATGGAAATGGCAATGATATATTTTCTATGCTTTTTAATGGTTTTATGGTGAACTATGGGGAGCTTTTTTAGTTCCTTTAATGGCGGTTTCTTCATTTCTTTTATATAGTTTGATAAAAATGTATTCTCGGATATGAGCTTTGCCACTTTGATTGCGTTTTGACGTGTATCCGCATTTTTGGGACAAGAGCTGGTTAGATCATTTAATTTTATCTTCAAACCTTTTAATAATTGCTTGTATTCTATAATTTCATATGACAATTGACGTCTAGCTTTTTGTGACATACCTTCCTTATTGTCATGGAGAACGCACATAAAATAGCCTCCAAATTTTAAATAATACGGGTCCTTCTATAAGATATCATGAAATCTAGTAGATGATTTATACAGTTCGATTTCATTTTGATTACTTCTAATAGAAGATTCTAATAAGTTATTAGAGCTAAAAGCCTCTCTTTATATAGTTTCAAGTCCATTTAAGTAGTTTATGTCTCGTTTTACATATATATTTCAAATCTATTAAAACCTACAAAAGAGTTAGCCTTCTATGCGATATCTATATATTGAATAGACACATAGGAGGTAATTTCTATCAAATACTTAAGATTAATCACATTAGTTACATTAGGTTTATTATTATTTTCAAGTGAAGTATATGCGAGCAGTAAGTATACAATCCAACCAGGTGATGTATTATCGGAAATATCAGTGAAGGAAAATGTAAGCGTGGATAGATTGGTTGAAGCTAACTCAGCAATTTCAGACCCAGATATAATTTTTGCCGGTCAGACCATTACTATTCCAGATGGAAAGAGGGAAACTTTTACAGTAACGGCTTATACAGCAGGTTATGAATCGACTGGAAAACGGCCTGGTGATCCGGGGTATGGTATTACTGCGTCAGGTACAAAAGTAAAAGAGGGACAAACCATCGCATGTCCAAAAACAATTTCATTTGGTACAGAAGTGTATATTCCTTATTTTGATGACACATTTACTTGTGAGGATAGAGGTAGTGCCGTTACAGAAAAACGAATAGATGTATATATGCCTGAGGTAGAGGATGCACTAGAGTTTGGTGTTAAGGAGTTAGAAGTAGAATATTAAGGTTGTTCACATAAAGCTACATATAACTCAAGAACTTTTAGCATAATGAAAAAGCAGCTAATTAATTAGCTGCTTTTTTATGCCTATAAGTTTTTTATTGTCTTCATTTTCTCCCTCACGAGTGGATAAAAGTACTTTTTTGCACTTTCCGTTGAATTCCCACCGAAAAATCCAGTGCCCGGGCAGGATTTGACCTCGTTACTAGCGGCATTGTCTAGTACTCTTTCTCCCGTCTTAATATGCCACCAATGATGATAGGTGATGGTATCGATGGATGGTTTTAATCCAAATTTCAAGGATAATAATGCGGTAATGTAAATGATTGTATCCTTTTGTTCCTTGGTCATTTTATCGTGCCCTTTGTCAAAGTTTCCAAGGTTTTCAATCGTTATTCCTTCAGCGTTCGCTTGATCCCCGATGGTCCCCTCTGGCGCTATATCTAAAGGGCGTGATACGGCAATCATGCCATCTGGAAAAGTCGTAATATTTTGGGCTATATGTGACCATCCCATTTCCTTTGTGTGATATTTTTCCATTCCTCTTAGTAACTCTAAATGGTTTGAACCATTAAAACGCTTATATGAAGGGGCCCACGTATGATGCTGCTGAATCAGACTTATTTTTCGATCGACTTGTTGATCAAATAACCACTCCTTAAACTCTTTTTTAGTCATTAGCATATGGTTACTTTTTTGCTTTGGTATATCTTCAGCTGCGTGAAGAGAAGTCATATTTCCTGACATCATAATGATAAGGCTGCATATAAAGAAGAATACTTTTTTCATATTCAGTTCCTTTTAATCGTCTTTTAATAATCTTTATTTTTTGTCGTATACAAGCGTTATATTCAAATGTTGTTTCGGAATTTCCCTTTATTATAAAACCCTGTCAGAAAATCTAACAGGTTAATTGTGTGATAATTCATGCCATAGTAAATTATTAAATAACAAGTAATGTTAAAAAAATTAACATAAAAGGGGAGATGTTTAAATGGAAATAGCATTAATGGATAACTTATGGGTAATTATTGGTACTTTTTTAGTATTTCTTATGCTTGGTGGCTTTATTTTACTTGAAGCTGGTTCGACTCGAATGAAGAATGCTGGTCATATTGCTGGTAAAACCATTTTTACAGCCGGTATTGGCTCGTTAGTTTTCTGGGCGATTGGCTGGGGCTTTATTTATGGAGAAGGTAACTGGTTTATCGGATTGTCAGATTTCTTTTATGGAGAGGCATCATTTAGTGGAGAAGGATTAGCACCTGCAGTTGATTTTATGTTTCAGATGATGTTTGCATTGGTGGCATTGACGGTTGCGTTTGGAGGATTTGCTGAGCGGGCAAAGCTTTCCTCCTATGTTATTTTTGCCGTTTTATTTTCAGCCGTTATTTACCCAGTAGTCGCACATTGGATTTGGGGTGGTGGTTGGTTAGCTGATCACGGAAAGCAGGACTTTGCCGGATCGACCGTTGTTCATCTAACAGGTGCCATGGCAGCTCTTGCTGCAACCCTAGTCTTAAAGCCGCGTATGGGTAAATATAATAAAGACGGTTCTTCTAATGATCTTGCTGGTCATAACCAAGTATATACAGCATTAGGTGTCCTACTTCTATGGGTGGGATGGTTTGGCTTTAACGGAGCAAGTACTTTTGCGGTAGCGGATGGATTTTTTGGCTTTGTAATTCTGAATACACAAGTAGCAGCGGGTGCTGGTGCCGTTGCAGCTATGTTTGTTGCCTGGGCTTTAACAGGAAAAGCGGATGTTCCCACTACCTTAAACGGAGCATTAGCTGGTCTTGTTGCTATAACAGCTCCTGCCGGTTTTGTGGAACCATGGGCAGCAGTTATCATTGGCTTGATTGGTGGTGTCATTGTCGTCTTTAGCATGAAGCTGTTTGATAAAGCTAAAATTGATGATCCCATCTTCGCCTTATCTGTTCACGGTACAGTAGGCGTTTGGGGTACACTTGCTAACGGATTATTTGCTGTACCTGAATTTTCTTCAGGTATTGGCTGGGGACTTCCAGGATTATTTTATGGTGGTGGATTCACTCAATTAGGAGTTCAAATAATCGGGGTTGTAACGAGTGGTCTTTACGCATTTGTTGTTTCATTTATAATCCTAAAAGTCATGGACAAAGTTATGGGCGGTATTCGTGTATCAGAGGAAGAGGAAATTGTGGGTCTTGATTTAAGTGAACATGGTGGATATGGCTATCCTGAAAATATTCCTCATCCAAATGACAAAAAGGGCGCGTAAGATGATATGATGGGTTGAAACAGGGGGTTGCCTACATTGAATGATTACGGGGAAATTTTTAAATGGCGCCAGAAACAAATACACCAGGTTTCAACTAATCATGTTCAATTGAATACGTTTCACGATGAAATAATACGAAAATCAGTCCAAGTTTCAATGGATAAAGTGCAAAGAGAGTGGGGGCCACCTCCTGCTCCCTTTGCCTTCTTTTTAATGGGAAGCGCTGGTCGATTTGAACAGTCGATATGGAGTGATCAAGATCATGGCCTTATCTTTCATGGCCCTCCTGACTGTAAGGATTATTTTTTAACATTAGGAAATGAAATTGCATATGGATTGTCTGTTACGGGTTATGTGTTATGTGAAGGGAAGGTAATGGCATCGAATCCATTGTGGTGTCATTCCATTAGAGATTGGAAGTTGCAGTTATCAGATTGGTTAACGGAGGCAAGCTGGGCATCCTTACGTCACTTTCTAACCTTTTTTGATTCACGAGTATTAGTTGGTGATGCTGATTTTATCAATGAGGTGAAACATTTTGTATTTCGTTTCATGGAAAATCAACCCAAATTGTATATTCGCTTAATCGAAAATGTTGAGTTTATGAAAAAGGGTGTTGGTGTTTTCGGTCAATTACTACCAGAATTACATGGTAAACAGACCGGGAATATTCAACTGAAACAAACGGCCTTCTTTCCACATGTTAATGCATTGAGACTATTAGCCTTAAAAGAGAAAATCCTGAAGCCATCTACGCTCTCACGTTTTCACCAAATTAAATATACATATCCCGAAATCTATAATTTTGAACCATACTTTAATCAACTACTTAAGTTTCGTCTTCGTTTTCAGCAGAATATAAAAAGCTATCAACAGGCACATCTTATACCCCTTGATGAGTTAACAAAGTTGGATAAAAAGGAACTTAAATTATTAATGAAAAAAGGCTATGACCTTTTTTCAAAAACAAATAAAATCATCAAAAATGAGTGATCGGCATGGTTATGAATCAAGTGGTGCAATTTGTAAAGCAAATGTCAGGACGACTGAATTCCAATACTTATACCTCTTTATCAAATCCGCAGAACATCGCCTATATTCGAAACCTACAACGAGAAATGAAAAAGAATGATGTCCTAAATATTCCGTTTGATGAATTAAATGTGGTTGTGTTTGATATAGAAACAACAGGGTTTTATCCATATAATGGGGATCGGATTTTAACGATAGGTGCTGTCAGAATGAGAGGGGAACAAATTTTAGAAGAAGAAACCTTTTACTCAGCAGTTTATAATGATGAAGGTCCTTCAGAGGAAATTGAAGCTTTAACTGGAATCACGCAAGAGCAATTAAGAAACGCACCGCCCATTCATGACGTTTTAAGTGAATTTTATCAATTTGTTAAAAGTGATATACTTGTTGCTCACCATTCTAGTCATGAAAAACACTTTATGAAGCATGCTAGTTGGATTGCTATGAAAACTAACTTTCAACATCGAATTATCGACACGTCCTTTTTAACTAAAATTGTGGAACCTCAATTAAATCTTTTTACCCTTGATGAATATTGTAATCATTATGGAATTAACAATCAGCTAAGACACCATGCTTTATACGATGCATTAGCCACAGCAGAATTATGGTCTGAAGGAATTCGGGGTGTGAAAAAATTAGGTTATGTTCATTTAAACGATGTGTATACACATATAGCCATGAAAAGATAAAACAAGCGGTGACCATGTAGAGGTTACCGCTTGTTTTTATTTTAGATATTAATTCGACGGCATAGACCTCTGAGCGTTTATATAACCAGCGCCATAGACATTAGAATTACGGTCTCTCCATAAATCTGCCCCCGATTTCAATAAATCCTTGACCTCTTTTGGTGTGAGTCTAGGATTAGACTGTTTTATTAATGCAACAACACCAGCACATAATGGGGTAGCCATGGAAGTTCCGGATAACTGAAAGTAATGTTCACCTACTCGGCTAGAACCCTGTAATTTATCTAAATAGGAATTAGGTGCGCGTAAGGAAACGATATTTACTCCTGGTGCTAAAATATCCGGCTTAGTTAATCCGTAGATGGTAGGTCCCCTACTAGAAAAATTGGCCACTTCATCGTCACTTCTCGTATTTGCTGTATTCTTATCATCTAATGCGCCAACAGTAATAATTTGATCACTAATTCCGGGACTTGCGATTGTATTTGGTTCTGGGCCTTCATTTCCCGCCGCAACACAGACGACAATACCAGTTGCCCAAGCTTCCTCTACCATTTGAACCATTGGATCTTTGTTTTCCTCTCCATAGTCTTGAGCCGTACTACCTAATGACATACTAATGATATCGATAGGGTTATTTGGATTGTTTTCATTGTATTGAATGCACCAATCAATACCTTGCATAACCGTTTCGAGAGAGCCTGATCCCATTTTGTCTAATACTTTTACTCCTGCTATACTTGCTTCTGGTGCGGGTCCCTTATACTTTGAGGCTGATGCTTCACCGTTTCCTGCAGCATCACCTGCACAGTGTGTACCATGGCCATTATCATCATAAGGCTCTGTTCTATTATTTACAAAATCTACAAAATCTGTGATTCTTCCAGCTAAATCCTGATGTGGATATACTCCTGTATCGATAACAGCAATTTTAGTACCCTTCCCTGTTAAAGTCGTATTATTTCTAGTAATATTTTTTGCATTTGCAGCCTCAACAGCCACATCAAGAAGTGCTTTTACCTCACGATTAATGTAGATTCTTTTGATGTGCTGACAGCTGGAGAAAATAGCTTCTAAGCCATTTGGGGTCACATTTGCACTGCAGCAGGAAACTCTTGAAAAGTAATGGTTAATTTTATTCCTTCGATGACGTTTCATAATATCATGGACTTCTTTACAACCTGTATCATAGCTCCCATTTTCAAACTCAATGATGACAGATATTTTTCTATTTTTTTTGAAATAGCCTTCAAATACTTGGTGAAGAAAACAAGGTATCCATTTGAAAGGTTTATAAACGTTTAGGATTTCTTCCCGTAAAGGACGATCCAGTTTATCTGCGTGCTTTCTCACCATCTGGGTCATGGAATAACCAAACATATTCTCCCTTCCCTTCATCACGTTTCTAATAATTTATGAAGTTTTAAAGGTTTTGTAGCGGTATATTCCTAGAAAAAGTGAAAATGAACGATATAACTAGATTATTAATCTACTATACAAAAGCACATTTTAGAATAAATCAATATATGCACATACAAAAGCCCTCTAATGCAAATATAGTATAGTAACTTAATTAGTAAGGGAGGATTTTAAGTTGACTTCTATCTGCAGACTTTTAGAGGAAACTCCTTCTGGTACAGCTGTCAAGGAGTTAATGATGAATGGTGAAGATGTGTCAGGTGTTGAGGAGTTTGTAAGATATGATAGAAAAAGAGGCCTTGCTTATTTTACTAATAGTTCCAATAGTACCTTTGTGGCCATTTGTGAAAGAATTGACATGATTGAGTTCACAACATCAAATAAAAAGAAATAATATCCTATAACCACATGGACTATCTTTTTCCTGAGACGCGAGGAGAAAGGTAGTCTATTTTTTTATTATCAGAATTTATTATATGTACGAACATAGTGGTATAAGAGCGGTTTCTAATAGAATTTACTAGCATATCTTAATAAAAAGGTGACTTAAACCAAACGAACTCCTATTACATTAGTGTACAAGTTCTCCATTAGTAGTTTAGTAACTATGATTATGTATTGGAGGTGATATCGTGAATTCATTCATTTTATTGGCCTTTCTCATTCTATTGTCGGCTTTCTTTTCCTCTTCTGAAACTGCCTTTTCAAGTATCAATAAAATAAGGCTGAAAAAGTTTGCTAATGATGGAAAGCGAGGAAGTAAAAAAGCCCTTCATCTTGTACAAAGTCAAAATTTTGATAAAACTCTTTCCACAATCCTAGTTGGTAATAACATTGTGAATATTGCGGCTGCGAGTATATCGACCAAAATTGCGACAGACCTTGTTGGTGGAAATAGTGGTGTTGTCATCAGTACAGTGGTTATGACGATACTGATATTAACATTCGGAGAAATCCTTCCGAAGTCATTAGCGAAAGAGCATGCAGAAACGTACTCAATGTCTATATCCATTGTAATGTATATGTTGATTAAGCTACTTGAACCGATTAACTTTCTTTTTCTCAAATTAAAAGAAGTAATGAACAAGTTTATGTCCAAAAATCAAATTACCATCCATCACAGAAGATGAGATTAAGGTCATTTTAGGTATAGGTGAAAAGGAGGGTGTTATTGATAAGGTTGAGAGGCAATTAATTGATCGCTCATTGAATTTAGATGAGACCCCTGTCAGAGAAATTTTAACTCCACGTATGGATATTGTCGCCGTTGACTGTAATTTATCAACTGAAGAAGTTAAAAATGTATTCTTTAAAGAGCGTTATTCCAGAATTCCTGTTTATGAGAACAGCATGGATCACATTATTGGATTTATTACTGAAAAGGAATTTTTAACGCATTTAATAAAAGATAAGGAAGTGAATATCAGGAAGCTGCTAAGAGAGCCCTTGTATGTAGCAGAATCGATGAAGGTTTCCACCCTTTTACCACGACTCCAAAAAGAAAAGGTACCCATGGCCATAGTGGTCAATGAATTTGGGGGCACAGTAGGTCTTGTGACACTAGAGGATATTTTAGAGGAGATTGTAGGAGAGATATTAGATGAAAATGAAGAACAAATCTATCTCGTATCTAAAATCAATGAAAATTCCTATATTTTTGATGCTCAGTATCATTTACATGACTTTGCGGAGAAGATGAATATCCCATTACCCCAAAGCTCCTATTATGTATTAGGAGGGTGGATGATGGAAAATCTAGAGACCATTCCTTCAATAGGAGACTACTTTGTTTATGAAAATTTAAAGATTAGCGTTGAGGAGGTTGTTGGTCGACGTGTCAGGAAAATTAAGGTGGAAAAACTTACAAATGGTCAAAACTAATAAGCAAAAGGCTGTTGATACACCCAACAGCCTTTTATTTAATAACGATGAATGTATTGAATAAGCTTTTGAAATTGATTGGCTAAAGGAAGAATGAGCAGGGTAACAAACAGAGTGAAAATCAAATTACTATGTGCAAGCTGAGTTTCCGGAGAATTGGATAAGGCTGAGCCAATGGAAGCAAGTAAATGAGTAAATGGGTAAAACATAAGGACACCTAGGATATTTAACCACATATAGGCAAAAACTGCATGCCGTGCTTCTTTGCCAGAACCAATGGTAGCAACTAAGGCAATCACACATATACCAATATATCCACCAAGTATGAAGGTAATACAAGTGGCTAAATCCATTGCTCCGACTGAGAGGAAACTCATTGTCATACCCGTAACAGCAGTATTAGATTGAATAAGAACAGTGAAAATTGCACCTATAAGTAAAGCATAGAAACGATGATCATCCAAATATACAAGTAGTCCCAAAACACCATCTAGGTCTTTTATTTGAGCTGCTATCATTTCCAACCCCCACATGGCACCAAATACAAGTGATAATCCAATGAGCGTATAACCAAAACGAATCACATTATTATTTTTTACATAACATAGGATAGACCCTATAAGAGCCATTGGTAAAACATAAGCTCCTAGGTCAATGGTTATGATTTCAACTGTTATACTCGAACCGATATTTGTTCCTAAGATAATCCCAAGCGATTGACGAAAGGTAAGTAATCCCGCCGCAATTAATCCGACTGTGACCATTATAACGACAGCGCTGTTTTGGAAAATCACTGTAACCAAGATTCCGATTAAAATCCCTTTTAAGGGGGTATCAGTAAGTGTAATGAGCCATTTTCTTACGGTGTCACTTGATAGGTTAAAGAGTCCAGATCTTAAAAGGTACATGCCAAAGATAAAACTTCCTAAGAATAAAATGAAAGCAATGATATAAATCATTTTTTTAACCTCCCTCCAGACTGTTAAGCTTAAAAACCATCTCCCAAAAAAGTAGGAGATGGTTTTCCAAATAGGGAAACTGCTTCTAAACTTGAGCGTTTTTGCGATCATGGATTTTTAATATGAGCTTTGAGAACTTTTCTACAAATGGTAGGGCAATTAAGGAGCTTGCAACATTGAATATTACACTAATGTGTGCAACCTGAACTTCTGGGCGATCTGCTAATAAAGTACCAATATCTGCGAGGACCCCTATTAATGGGAAAAAGGCAATAACTCCTAAGATGTTTATCCAAATGTGTGACCAAGCAGTAAGTCTTGCTTCTCTTCCTCCACCAATTGAAGCCAGCCATGCATCAACACAAGTCCCGATATTGGCTCCAAGGACAATGGCAACGGCGGTATCTAGCTGTAGTGCTCCTGCTGCAATAAATCCCATTGTTATGGCTGTAGTGGTTGTACTTGATTGAAGAATGGCACAAATGATTGTACCTGCAAGCACAGCTAGGAATAGATTATTATCTAAACGGAGGAATAACTGATTCATATATTCCATTTCTGCTAATGGTGCTGCTAACTCTTTAAGTCCAAACATTGCCCCAAATACTGCAGATAATCCTAATAGTGTCATACCTGTGTTGCGTACATTTTTTCGTTTAAAAACATATAAAATTGCACCAATTATTGCCATAGGAAGGATCAAGGCATCGATATCTAGCGTAATAATTTCAGTGGTTACCGTTGTCCCAATATTAGCTCCTAAAATAATCCCGATTGATTGGCTAAAGGTAAGCATTCTCCCAGCAACAAGTCCAACGACCATAATGGTTACCGCGGAACTGCTTTGTAAAATGGCCGTCACAACCGTACCGAGAAGAAGACCTTTCCAAGGCTTATCACTTAACTTGGCTAACCACTTTTTTAGTTTGTCAGCTGATAGTTTGAAAAGACCGGTCCTTACTAGGTACATTCCAAAGAGAAATACACCTAAAGCCAAAATAAATAGGAATATTTGTAGCATCATTTCACCTTCTTTCTTTAAAAAAGTGACAATAATGGAGGTTATTTAGTTTTTTTGTGAAATAGATAGAGTAGGATATTGGGATTAGGTCCTACTCTATATTGAAGACAATATAGTAATTTCTGTTTTTAGTCTTTCATTTGTTTAACGGATTCCTGTAAAACAAGCTGATGCTCAGGAACAGAAAGAACCTTTTCTTTTTTCGTTTTAGGCTCCCAGTTGTCTACAAGTGTTTTAAGTGTTTGGTCTACTTGACGTCTCGTCATCACTCTTGAAAAAGCTACACCATAGATAAACAATCCAGCAATAAGTGAAAACAACAATAGTTCAACCATGTTCTCACCTCCTTTTGTAATCACCTTATGTTGATAGGAGGGACATGCTATGGGCAAATATATTAAATATCTTAAAATGTGTAATAAACTATAGAGAATCTAAGGAATCTATAGGACAGAAGAGGATGTATAGTAGACAAAATAGGTAACAGGAGGATGAGTTATTAATGAATGAAATTAGAAAATAGAGATATACCTAAAAACACATTGTCTAGTTATATAATCGGCATCATACTTTTTGGGTAGAAGAAAACAATAAGTTGTAACCATATATGTGGATTTATGAAAGGAGAGATATACTTTGGAGTCAATATGGCTGGAGTATGGTTGGACATTATTAATTTTAATTGGACTCGAAGGCTTATTGTCTGCAGATAATGCCCTTGTATTAGCTGTTATCGCCAAACATTTACCTGATAATGAGAAGGGGAAAGCAATTAATTACGGAATCATAATGGCTTTTGTATTTCGATTTATTGCCCTATTTGCCATTTCTTTTATTGCAAATGTATGGCAGGTGCAGGCAATTGGAGCAGCCTATCTACTATACTTAGGCTTAAAACATGTCATTCAAAATAAATTTGGAAAGGAAAATGAAAATGCAGAAGAAGAGGTGGAGGAGGAATCAGCGGGTAAAGGCTTTTGGCCAACAGTAGGAAAAATTGCTTTAGCTGACCTTGCTTTTGCGATTGATTCCATTTTAGCTGCTGTTGCCTTGGCACTTGGCTTACCTGATTCTCCGCTTGGTGATTTCGGAGGTATGGATGGCGGTCAATTTGCTGTGGTTGTACTTGGAGGCATTGCTGGATTAATTTTAATTAAATTTGCAGCAACATGGTTTGTTCGGTTACTTGAAAAACGACCGGCATTGGAAACAACAGCATACGCAATTGTGGCATGGGTTGGTGTCAAGCTGGCTGTTATTACACTTGCTCATAATGACATAGGTGTACTCCCTCATGATTTTCCTCACAGTACAGGCTGGACCCTTACTTTTTATGGAGTTTTAGTCGGCATTGCCCTATTAGGCTGGTTTGCACCGTCTAATAAAAGGGTTCAGGAAGGATAAAAAATAAGGGTATTGGGTAGCTGTATACCCAATATCCTTGTGGTCCTTATTGTCCTAGATAGGAATGAATAAGATTTTGATTTTGCCCTCTTGCAAACACATCAATACGGTTTGGCCCCCAAGAAACAGCGGCAGGAGCAGAGGTCAAGGTTCCGCCAAGGTCTTGCCAGTCCTCCCAGCGAGAGCCATTCCAGGTTCTTTTATAAAGGCGATTATTGTTACCTCTTACAAAGACATCTAATTGGTTTGGTCGGCGAGAAGAAACTGTAGGAGCACTAGTCAAAGTACCGCCAAGATTTTCCCAATTACTCCAAGTGGACCCATTCCACCACTTGTGTATTAAATTTCGATTTTGCCCTCTTGCAAACACATCAATGCGATTTGGCCCCCATGAGACAGTAGCCGGTTCAGAGTTTAAATTTCCACCTAGATCTTCCCAATCCAGCCAACGAGAGCCATTCCAGGTCTTTTTATAAAGACGGTTGTTGGTACCCCTCACAAACACATCCAGTTGATTGGAACGGCGTGAAGATACAGCAGGTCCACTCGTTAACGTTCCACCAAGGCTTTCCCAATCACTCCATCTTTGACCGTCCCACCATTTATGGTACAGGCTTTGGTCTGTTCCTCTCACAAACACATCAATGCGGTTCGGTCCCCAAGAAACAGCAGATGGTGCAGAGGTTAGAGTGCCACCGAGGGTTTCCCAATCACTCCATCTCTGTCCATTCCACCATTTGTGATAAAGAGTTTGGTCTGTTCCTCTTGCAAACACATCCAATCGGTTTCGTTGCCAAGAGGAAACAGCAGGAGCTGAAGTTAATGTTCCACCTAAGTTTTCCCAGCGTGACCAGCCTTGACCAGGCCCAGGCTGCTCTCCACCGCCTTGCATCATGTTTAACGTAATTTGAATCACTCTCGTTAACACTTGCGTCATTACGTTTTGAGGAATGTTATATTGTCTGAATAACAGGTTAAGCCATGGTACTTGTCTCTGGAACTGGTTATAAATTTGGCTAGCTGAAAGATTTGTGTTCGCTTGATTCAGTGTATAATTGACCACAAAGTAAAAGGCATAATCGGCAATTTGTCTATTCATACCATTTTGTTCAAGTCTTGAATATAAGTTGTCGTGCTGAGAACGCAATCTTTGCAGGACCTGTTGAACACTAGGCTGTTGCCGAAATTCCGTAAAGTAAGGCTGACCGTAATAATTCATTGGTACATACTGTTGATTATAATGATATGGGTATCTATACATGTGCATACCTCCGCTTTTTCATTAGCTTATGCACCAGTAAGTTAATTGGGAATAAAAAATAACCAGGACAAAAAGTCTTAGTTTTCATATGCTTTATATTAATGGGTGTATTTTTTCCTATTTTTAAAAAATTCCATGATAATTAAACATTTACCGACATATGGTTCAAAACATTGACGAATTCCTTTACTAGAAAATAAAAAAGGAGAGATATGTTACTATGAAACGAAAAATTACTAGTAGTTTATTGGCATCAGCACTTATTCTATCAATGGGTACAGGAACTGTTTTTGCAAACGAGGATGAGGAGATTACGGAAGTTCCAATGAAAACTACCACAACAACCGAACAGGTAGAAAATGAAGATACGGCTAAGGAAGCTAATGAAGATACTGAAAAATCAGTGGAAACAGATGGAGAATCAGAAGAAACAACAGAAGAATCAGAAGAACAAGAAGATGCCACTCAAGAAAAAGTGGACGAGCCATCATTAATTCCTGGGGACTTTTTCTATTTTACTAAAACAATTGCTGAGAATATCCGCCTTGCGGTAACATTTGATGACTATAAAGAAGCACAATTATTAGCGGATTTTGCTGCTGAACGTATTGCAGAGGCAAATGCCTTGATTGCTGAAGGGAAAACGGAAGAAGCTGAAAAATTACTTAACGAAGCCATTTTGACACAAGAGCAAGCAGGTGAGAAACTTTCTGAATCAAATGAAGAAACAACAGAGGAAGAAACAACAAATGAAGATACAACTGAGTCTGAAGAAGTAGAAGGAACTGTAGAGGTAAATGCAACTGAATCAGAAGACACAGAAACAAAAGAAGAGGAAGACGCAACTGAATCTAAGGAAACCACTAAAACAGAGGATTCAACAGAAAATAAACTTGCAAACAATATTGATTCTTTAGTAGCTGTTTTAGAAAAGATTGATAATCCACGTGCTCAAGAAGCCATCATGAAAAACATTCAAAAGTCATTTGAAAAACTAGAAAAGAAATTTAAAAAGCTTGAAGAAGCAGAATTAAAATTTGATGAAAAAGTCAGTGAAGTTGAAGAAAAAGAAGAATCTGGGCAAATTTCTGAAGAGGAAGCAAACCGCGAAGTAACGAAACTAGAAGCAGAATTAGAAAATAAGGAAGAAAAGATTGAGGAAGAAGTAGATCGTGATGTTGAAGAAGTAGAAAAGGAAGTAGAGAATGTAACTACTGAGGCGGAAAAAGAGGAAGCAAAAAAAGAGAAAGAAAAGCAACGAGAAGAAGCTAAAAAAGAAAAAGAACAAGCTAAAAAGGAAAGAAAAGAGCAACAAGAACAGGCTAAGAAAGAGCGAGAAGAAAAAAGAGAAGCAGCTAAAAAGGAAAGAGAAAAAGAACGTGAAGAAATGAAAAAAGAAAAAGAAGAAGCTAAAAAAGAAAGAAAAGAGCAACGAGGCAATAACAAGAATAAAGAGGACTAAAAAAAGGTGTACCAACTCGGTACACCTTTTTTATACGATCAAATTTGTTGATAGGTATATAGTATAAGAGCAACTAGCCAGGAGTCTGGGTGGGACGTGATTATCAAGATGTTTGACTTGATTAGGTTCTGTGATGACTAGATTGCTAGGGTTTTAGATAGAATTAATAGCTAACACTTCCCAATGCATTTGATCATATGCAATTAGGAAGATCCTGTTAGTGAATTTGCTAACAAATCTTATTTACTATTGAACTCCAATTAAAACTCCCCCATACTTCACGAATTGTGAAGACATGGAGGAGTAGTTAAACCTCAATTATTCATTAATCGTGATATCATCAATCATATAAATTCCGGCTGGATGCATCCAGAATCCTTCTACATTATTATTTACTGCAACAAGGTTCTCATCATATCGTAAGAAAATAGCTGGTGCATCTTCAACTTCAATTTTCTGTGCTTCAGCATAAATCTCTAGACGTTTTTCTGGATCAGTTTCTTGACGGCCAGCATCAATTAGCTCGTCAACTTTTTCGTTTTCATAAAATGTTCTGTTACCAGGCGTTCCTTGAGCTTCAGAGTGGAAAAGGAAGTACTGATTGTAATCCGCATCCCCTGTCATATTAGACCAGCCTAGAATGAACATATCATGCTCTCCATTGGCAGTAGCCTCTAAGTAAGCTCCCCACTCCATTACATTGATTTCAGCTTCAATCCCAATACCTTTTAATTGTGATTGAACTACCTCAGCAACGTCGACTCTAGCTTGGTTGTCATTGGTCCAGATAGACGTTTTAAAGCCATCCTCGTATCCAGCTTCTTTAAGAAGTTCTTTTGCCTTTTCAATGTTGTATTCATAGCCTTCTACATTTTCGTTATATCCCCAAACACCAGGACCCATTGGGCTGTCAGCTACAGTTCCAACATTGTTATAAACACCTTCAATAATTTGCTCAGTATCAACTGCGTAGTTAATGGCTTGTCTAACCTTTTTGTTATTGAATGGTTCTTTTTGTACGTTAAAACCTAAATAATCTGTTCCTAACCCTTGACTGCGATTAAGGCTCATACTGTCGCTGTTTTCAATACGTTCAATTTCAGTTACAGGAACAGGCTCTGCTAAATGTGCTTCGCCAGTCTCCACCATTGCGATACGGGTAGCGTCCTCAGGAACAACTTTGTAAACTACAGTTTCATAAGAAGGTGTTTCACCCCAGTATTCATCGTATGTCGAGAGTGTAATTTGAGAACCTGGTGTCCATTCCTCAAATTTAAATTTCCCTGTGCCTACTGGATGCTGACCTAATTCTTTACCATACTTTTCGGCTGCAGTAGGACTTACAATTCCCCCTGCATAGTGAGCTAAGTTTGCAAGTAATGGAGCAAACGGATAAGCCGTTTTAATTTGTACAGTATAGTCATCTACAACCTTAACTTCTTCAATCATTTCAAACAAAGTGGCTCTTGGTGATGCAATTTCTTCAGATAAAATACGTTCAAAATTTTTCTTCACGGCTTCAGCATTGAAAGGTGTCCCATCATGGAACTTAACCCCTTCTCTTAATGTAAATTCCCATGTTACATCATCAATTGGCTCCCACTCTGTTGCAAGAGCTGGTTGAATCTCCATATTTTCGTCTTGCTTAACTAATCCTTCATAGATTTTCCCATGATACACATTCGCAGATGGGATATCTGTTCCTGTATGTGGATCTAATTGTGTTGCATCAGATAATACAGCAATAATAAGTTCATCTCCGGCTGCAGATCCATTACCAGAACCTTCAGCCCCTTCACTATCTGAGCTTCCACCTGTTTGTGGCTCACTCGTACAACCAGTCATCATTAGAATGGCTAAGAAACTTATAGCCATTAGCATCGCAATTTTTTTCATGCTAAGCCCTCCTATTGAATAATTTGTAATTCTTTTGTTGATGTTGTTAAATTGTTGATGCCATTTTCCTCTACAACCACTAAATCTTCAATTCGTACGCCACCTAAATTTTGTACGTAAATCCCAGGCTCAACGGTTAGAACCATTCCTGGCTGTAAAACAGTTTGGTCAGTACTTCTCATGGCTGGCATTTCATGAATTTCTAATCCTAAAGAATGTCCTAAACTGTGTCCGAAGTTCTCGCCATAACCAGCCTTTTGAATAATAGATCTTCCCACATTGTCTAGTTCGGCACACGTCTTTCCTGCTTTGATAGCAGCTAGTGAAGCTTCTTGTGCTTCTTTTACGATTGAATACATGTTTAGTTGTTCTTCTGTTGCCTCACCCATTACAACGGTTCGTGTAAAATCAGTATAATAACCGTTTACTTTGGCACCAATATCCATTTTGACAAAATCACCATGTTCAATGATTTTATTGGTAGCTTGTCCATGAGGCAAACTAGACCTAGCTCCTGTTGCAATGACATGGTTTTCTTTTATGCCATCTGCACCTAATTTTTTCATCGTATACTCTAGTTCGAGACCTAGTTCCTTTTCGCTAATTCCAGTTTTTAAATAAGAGAGAATGTGGGTAAAGGTTGAATCCACAATTTCCATCCCTTTTTTAATATAGGATAATTCTACCTCGTCTTTGATCATTCTTGTTTCTGATAGAAACGGATCCACATTAATAAATTCTGCATCAGGCAGCTTTTCTTTTAAATAAAGATAGTCTTTTGTATTAAGCTTTGAAAACTCTAAACCTATCTTTTTGGCCTTCTGCTCTGAAAGGGTTTCAACGACCGTGTTTAATAAAGGTGGAGTTACAACCTTTATTTCATGTTCTTGTACCTCTTGTTGAGCTTGATCTCCATATCGAAAATCGGTAAAAAAGTAATTTGTTTTAGAACTGATTACAATGTTTCTACTAGAACCTGTAAACCCAGAAAAATAGTAACAATTCACATCAGAGCATAAATATACAGCTTCAATTTGCTGATCGCTCATATGCTGATGTAAACTTTCCAACCGTTTTTGGTACAACTTTACGACACCACCTTTTTTGTATATTAAATCGATTATAGAAAATTTCTGAATATTATGTTTTTAATATTTTTACAAATTGTTGTATTATTTTGACTTATGTCGAAAAAAAGCACAAAGTTTCCTTAAATTCTGATAATTTATATTCTAATAAATAAACTTAGGGGGATTGGCCATGGAAATAAATCAATCAAATGTAGAAACTACAATAGAAGATCCAAACTTCCTTCCAAAGAAAAAGTCACCTCGGCTAGAAAGGGTCAAGTCTCTTATGGTGAAGTTAGTGACAAATAAGATGTCCCTGGTCGGAGGAATTATCGTACTTATTTATTTTGTGGCAGCGGTATTTGCTCCTTGGATTGCTCCTTACGATCCATTAGGGATTGATTTACCTAATAAATTGCAGCCGCCTACTGCAGATCATTGGATGGGGACAGACGATAAGGGAAGGGATATTTTAAGTCGAATTATATACGGTTCCAGACTCTCTCTAACAGTTGGAGTTGTTTCTGTATTAATTGGTGCCTTTTTTGGCATTGCACTTGGGTTGATTTCTGGTTATTACGGTAAATTCGTAGATACAGTCATCATGAGAATTATAGATGTTTTATTAGCCTTTCCTGGTATATTGCTAGCTTTAGCGATTATCAGTGCGCTAGGTCCAGATTTAATAAACGTTATGATTGCGGTTGGAATATTCTCTGTTCCTACCTTTGCAAGAATTGTCCGTGGTTCCACAATGACGTTAAAGAAAGTGGAGTATATTGATGCGATAAAGGCACTTGGAGCAAGTGACTTTCGGATTATTTTCCTCCATATATTACCGAACATTATGTCACCTATTATTGTGCAAGGAACATTAAGATTAGCAACAGCCATCTTAACAGCTGCGGGACTATCCTTCTTAGGAATGGGCGCACAGCCTCCTTCACCTGAGTGGGGAGCCATGCTATCGGATGGACGAACTTTCCTTTGGTCAGCACCGCACGTGGCAACATTCCCAGGGTTAGCGATTGCCATTATCGTAATTGCCTTTAACTTACTTGGGGATGGATTACGAGATGCGTTAGATCCAAGGATGAAAAACTAATAGAGGAGGATCGTCTATGTTTATATTCATCGTCAGAAGAGTTCTTCAAACAATTCCAGTATTAATAGGTGTTTCTCTAGTTGTATTTTTAATTATGCAAATGGTACCGGGTGATCCTGCTGTCTTATTAGCAGGTGAAAGTGCAACTGAAGAACAAGTCAATCAATTACGTTCTCAATTAGGGTTAGATCAACCACTCTATATTCAATACTTTGATTATATTAAAAATGTAATTCAAGGGGATTTAGGTACGTCTATCCGGTCAAACCGACCTGTATTAGATGAGATTTTGGTTCGTTTACCAGTGACCATCGAATTAGCCTTTTGGAGTATTGTTGTTACCGTTGTGTTAGGTCTTTTAGCAGGGGTGATTTCTGCGACGAAACAACGCTCTCTAACTGATGTTAGTATTATGGTTGCAGCTCTAATCGGTGTATCTCTACCAAACTTCTGGTTAGGTTTAATGTTAATTTTGTATTTTTCTGTTCAATTCCAAATATTCCCGGTTTCCGGATGGGGAACGTTTGCTCATATTGTATTGCCGGCTCTTACGTTAGGGACAAGTGGTGCTGCCATTGTAGCAAGAATGACTCGATCAAGTATGCTAGAGGTTATCAGACAAGATTATATTCGAACGGCAAAAGCTAAAGGTGTTAAACAAAGATATATTGTGTATAAGCATGCATTAAAGAATGCTTTAGTTCCAGTTATCACCGTAGTCGGTTTACAGTTCGGTGCTTTATTAGGTGGGACGGTGTTAACGGAATCCGTATTTGCCATTAATGGATTAGGACGAATGATTGTCGACGCGATTCGAATGCGAGATTTACCATTAGTTCAAGGGTCAATTCTAGTTGTTTCAGCACTATTTGTGTTAGTGAACTTAATCGTGGATATATCCTATAAATTTGTTGATAAGAAAGTAGATCTAAACTAGGGGGTTTCACCATGACAAGCAAAGAAATTTTAAAGGTAAGAGGTTTAAAAACCCATTTTAAGTCAGGTAAAAAAGTTGTAAAGGCCGTCGATGGTGTTGATTTTGAAGTGAAGGAAGGCGAAACCCTAGGGATTGTGGGTGAATCTGGGTGCGGAAAGAGTATGACATCCTTATCGATTATGAGACTGGTAGATGAACAGGGTGAAATCTCTGGTGACGGTGTCTATTTTAAAGATCAAAATTTACTAGATAAATCCGAGGAAGAAATGCGATCCATCCGTGGTAACCAAATTTCCATGATCTTTCAGGAGCCTATGACATCCTTAAATCCTGTTTTTACGGTTGGGGAGCAAATTTCTGAGTCCTTACGTATACATCAAGGTTTAAATAAATCCGAAGCCTGGAAACGATCTGTAGAGATGCTAGAGCTAGTCGGGATTCCTTCTCCTGAAAAAAGAGCCAAGCAAGAACCACATGAACTAAGTGGTGGGATGAGGCAAAGAGTTATGATTGCTATGGCTCTTGCTTGTAACCCTTCACTCCTAATTGCGGATGAACCGACAACAGCTTTAGATGTAACGATTCAAGCTCAAATATTAGATTTGTTGAAGAAGCTTCAGTCAGAGTTTAATTCAGCTGTTATTATGATTACTCATGATTTAGGAGTTGTTGCCGAGACCTGTGACAATGTCGTCGTCATGTATTCGGGAAAGGTAGTTGAGCATACACACGTGGATCAATTATTTGATAACCCACTTCATCCTTACACGCAAGGGCTATTAAAAGCAATGCCTAGAATTGATGAAGATGTTGATGAGCTTTATGCCATTGAGGGAACTGTGCCGAATCCAGATAATTTACCAAAGGGATGCCGGTTTGCACCTCGATGCCCAATTGCAAAAGATATTTGTCACGAGAAGCTACCAGAATTAACGCCGCTCGAGTCTGGAAGTAAGGTTAGATGTTTCGCTTATACAGATGAATGGAATAAGGAGGAGAGCCAAAATGGTGACATCAACAAAGAAGCAGCCCCTTCTCAAGGTAACTAATTTAAAGCAGTATTTCCCGATTAAAGGGGGGATCTTTTCCCGGACGGTTAATCACGTAAAAGCAGTTGATGATGTTTCTTTTACGGTATATGAAGGCGAAACCCTAAGCATTGTGGGTGAATCTGGTTGTGGGAAGTCTACAACAGGCCGTTCAATATTAAGACTTGAAAACCCGACATCAGGTGAGGTACGATTTAACAATATTAATTTATTAGACTTAACTAAACGGGAAATGCGCGCGGCTCGTAAAGATATTCAAGTCATTTTTCAGGATCCTTTTGCTTCCTTAAATCCTAGACAGACGGTAGGGCGAATCATTGAAGAAGCTATGGAAATACTAACCGATATGCCAAGAGAAAAACGATTGGATAGGGTTAAAGAATTGCTTCAACAAGTAGGATTGCGTCCAGAATATGCCTACCGTTACCCACATGAGTTTAGTGGTGGACAGAGGCAACGAATTGGTATTGCAAGAGCACTAGCAACAAACCCTAAGCTGATTATTTGTGATGAGGCCGTTTCCGCCTTAGATGTATCCGTACAAGCACAAGTTCTCAACCTGCTAAAGAAGCTGCAAAAACAGTATAATTTAACCTATTTATTCATTTCACATGATTTAGGTGTGGTTCGACATATATCCGATCGTGTTATGGTTATGTATTTAGGGAAAGTGGTTGAAATTGGTGAGAAAAAAGATATTTTTGATCATCCACAGCATCCTTATACAAAAGCTTTATTATCGGCTATTCCAGAGCCAGATCGTACAAAGCGTAAAGAGCGGGTTATTTTAAAAGGGGATGTTCCATCACCAATAAATCCACCTACGGGCTGTAGATTCCATACTAGGTGTCCATTTGCAACTGAATATTGTAAGCAAAATGAGCCTACTATAGAGCAAGTAGGCGACAAAACAAATAGGGTAGCCTGTTTTTATGCTGAGGAACTATCTTAACTATTAAATAAAAGAAGTGATATGTTGTGCTCATCAGCCAAGAATGGTTTACAACGATGATTATCATAGCTGTGTTTATTCCTATTATTAGTGTCATTGCCCTTTTCATGATTATGGGCTATGAAAAGGAATTCCGGCTAATGAAGGTCAAACAACAAAATGTAGAATTAGAAAAAGACTTCCAGCAAAGTAAATACATGCAGCTAAACGCTCAAATTCAACCACACTTTTTGTTTAATACGATTAATTTAATTCTTGGATATGCTCGGCTTGATGAGAAAAGGCAGTTAGTAAACACGATTGAAAACTTCTCACAGTATTTAAGGTTTAGCTATCAAGTACAAGATCAGCTGATTCCACTTTCAATGGAATTTGAACAAACCAAAAAGTACTTGGCCATTCAACAAGCAAGATTTGAATCTTATTTAACCATCGAGTATGAGGTGGATTCGGAAGTGTATGATGCTTTGGTTCCCCCATATACATTACAAACCCTAACAGAAAACGCCTTTAAACACGGACTAGAAAAAAAGGCTGGGGAGAAATATCTTAAAATTCTCTTAAAGAATGATGATACAAGATTGGTTATTCAAGTTATAGATAATGGTGTGGGAATTAACTTAAAACAAATGGAAGCAACGCCTTCTGGTCATGGCTTAGACAATATCCAAAGACGTTTGATGTTGCTTTTTGGTAAAGAGAATGTAAATTTACTAGTTTGCCCGTCTGATACAGGTACGACCGCCAGCGTGAGCTTTCCCTTGCAAACTAATAAGAGTGGTGAAGAACATGAAAATACTCCTAGTTGACGACGAGCCATTTGTGTTAAAGCAATTAGAATATTTAATTGGAGAGTTCCATCCACAATGGGAAACCTTTAGCTGTGTGGATAGTATTCAGGCTCTACAAGTTCTGAATCAACACAATATTCAGTTGGCTATTCTTGATATCGAATTGCCTGGAAAAGATGGATTAACTTTAGCAAAGGAAATGAAAAAAAGCTTTTCACAGGTGAATATTGTCATGTTATCTGCTTATCAAGATTTTCGGTATGCGAAAACGTCTATTCGAATTGGTGTCGATGACTATCTGACCAAGCCTATTATTGAAGAGGAATTAAAAGAAGTACTTGGTAGGTATGTCCAACAATATAACTTTTCAACTGTCGTGTTAGATACATTGAATTACATTCATCAAAATTACCATGAACGCATAAACTTATCCTTAATATCCGAACAAATTCACATTAATCCATCTTACTTAAGTAGGAAGTTTCATGATGAAACAGGGAAGAAGTTTTCAGACTATGTTCTCGACTATCGTATAGAGAAATCGAAGGAAAAAATATTAAATAACCGGACGGAGAGTATTTCTTCAATTGCAGATCAATGTGGGTTTAACAGCTTACATTACTTTAGCAAAACATTTAAGCAAAAGGTAGGCCAAACACCTAAGGAATTTAGGGAAGAGGGCATCAAAGCTGATGAATAAACAGTACTCATCCATTGATTCGACAAACCCAGTAAAAATCATATCTCGTTGGTTATCCGTTAGTGCCCTTTTTACTGGACCCTCTTTTTTAATTCACTATGGCCTGATGGAAGGAATTTTCTTTGGTGTTGCGGTCTTGATTGCTGTTTCCCTATGCTATCTTTACTTAACTTATTTTGTGGATAAGCGAAGTATACAGGTGGAAACGGACTGGGTATTGCAACTTTATTATATTGTTAGTTCACTTATGCAGTTATTTATGATAGCAATTGGTGGCGGAATGGTAATCAGTATATTGTTTTCGAATCACCTTTCAGTGGGGATCGTGATATTCATTGGGGTCGGTTTTTTATTTTTATATGTTCAGAAATTACCCCCAATAAGACACCAAGTTAAATTAATATTTTTAAGTTTAATAACGACGGGCTTAATGGTTTATACTTATGTGACAAATGATGCAGAAGTTATCTTTAGTGGTCTTCGCTTATACCATCCTTATCTATTGTATGTAGAATGGGGCGATCTTGAAATCTTCACCTTTGCAGTATGTCTGGTGTTTATGAGTAGAATACTAGTTGATTCTAAGTCGATTGCCTATATTTTAGAAACGAAAAGCAACTACAAAGTGGTATTACTCAGTGGAATTGCGTGGGCATCAACGCCAATTTCGTTTGTTATTATTGTTCTTTCCGTTATTTATGAGGGTGGATTTGACTCTACGTTTACCGTCGTGAGGGACTTACTATATACCATTGACTATCGAATTGTTTTCTGGCTAGTAAGTATTTTTCTTCTCTTTACCTTACTGGATACATTTCGTATGGAGTTTAAAAAGATTGAAGGATTTCGTTTTCTTCATAAGGGGTTAGTATGGTTACTCCCCTCATTCATCTTCTTTCTTGTTTCCTTAGATCAACAATGGATGCACTTTTCATTTTTGTTTTTTATTTTCGGAATATGGATGGTGGCTTTTTTCCCCGTTATTGTAATAAGGTTTGTTAATAAGAAAGTAAACAGTCTCACTGGAATTTTAGCTGCACTGTTCGGTTACTTATCCTTAACATGGGTAAACTTTCCTATTGCCATTTTACTTACTGTAGGTGTAGCTATATTACTCATTACTGGGCAGTTAATATATCAAAATTATTTTAAAAAATGACTTAGGAGGAAATGTTATGAACTTTGACACCCTATATCACCCGTACTCATCTCAAAGAAATACGACAATTGCTAATAAAGGGATGGTTGCAACCTCACAGCCATTAGCGGCTCAAGCAGGATTAGATATTTTGAAAAAAGGTGGAAATGCCATTGATGCTGCCATCGCTACTGCAGCTACATTAACCGTTGTGGAGCCAACTTCTAACGGTATTGGTGGAGATGCCTTTGCTCTTGTTTGGACAAAAGGGAAACTACATGGGTTGAACGGAAGTGGTCCATCACCACAGGATATTTCAGTAGAAGCGGTAAAAAAACTCGGTTATGATGAAATTCCGAAGTTTGGATGGATTCCTGTTACTGTTCCTGGCGCACCGAGAGCATGGGCAGAATTATCAGAGCGTTTTGGAAAGTTACCACTCACAGATGTGTTACAACCAGCCATTGAATACGCAGAAAATGGTTTTCCTCTCTCTCCAACACTAGCTAAGTATTGGAAGTCGGCTGTGAAAAAATATACGGAAAATTTACAAGGTGACGAATTTAAGCATTGGTTTGATACCTTTGCTCCAAATGGCAGGGCGCCTGAAGTAGGAGAGGTTTGGAAGTCACCAGGTCATGCGCGTACATTAAAGTCAATTGCAGAAACAAAGGCAAAGTCCTTCTATGAAGGCGAAATTGCTGATCAAATTGATGCCTTTTCAAAGAAACACAATGGTTTCTTAAAGAAAGCAGATTTAGCGGCTTATAAACCGGAATGGGTAAACCCGATTTCTGTGAATTATCGCGGCTATGATGTTTGGGAAATCCCACCGAATGGCCAAGGCCTAATTGCTTTAATGGCCCTTAATACAATGAAACACTTTGAATCAACTAGCACAAATTCACTAGATTTCTATCATAAACAAATTGAGTCTATGAAACTAGCATTTGAAGACGGAAAGAAATACATTACTGAAGAAAAGCATATGTCACAGACTGTAGAAGGATTATTATCAGAGGAATATGCAAAGTCCAGAAGTGCTCTTATTGAAGAAGAAGCTATTGAACCAGAGCCGGGAAATCCGCCAAAAGGTGGAACAGTATACCTAGCAACAGCAGACAATGAAGGAAATATGGTGTCCTTTATTCAAAGTAACTATATGGGCTTTGGCTCAGGTTTAGTGGTGCCAGAAACCGGAATCTCTTTACAAAACCGTGGTCATAATTTCTCTTTAAATGAAGAGGATGACAATGTGTTAATGGGTGGTAAGCGAACTTACCATACAATTATTCCAGGTTTTTTAACAAAGGACCAAAAGCCTGTTGGACCATTCGGAGTCATGGGAGGTTTTATGCAGCCACAGGGACATATGCAGGTGATTATGAACACAATTGATTTAAGCTTAAATCCACAAGCCTCCTTGGATGCCCCTAGATGGCAATGGGTAGAAGGGAAAAAGGTTTTAGTTGAACCAAACTTCCCAACACACATCGCTGAAGCACTGGCGCGGAAAGGGCATGAGATTCAAGTACAGTTAGATAGAGGTGCTTTTGGTAGAGGTCAAATTATTTGGAGAGACGAGGAAAACGGAACACTTTACGGTGGAACGGAGTCTAGAACAGACGGAACGATTGCGGCGTACTAATTACTGACATGGAGGGATCAACATGACACAATGGCATATCTTTTTAGCCTTCTTTCGTGTTGGAATTCTGGGGTATGGTGGAGGTCCTTCTTCCATTCCGTTAGTTCAAAAAGAAGTAGTTGAAAAGTATAAGTGGCTTAATGACGAGGATTTTGCAAACACGCTGGCCCTCGGTAATTCATTGCCTGGGCCCATTGCGACTAAGATGGCAGGCTATATTGGCTATCGAGTTGCTGGAGTTGTGGGGATGCTGAATGCAATCCTCGCAACCATTCTACCTACAATTGTCATCATGATTATTTTATTAACCTTTTTATCATCTATGAGTGATAAGCCTTGGGTGCAGGGAATGACGCAGGCTGTTATTCCAGTTGTCGGTGTGATGCTTGCGGTTTTGACATATGACTTCCTCAAAAAAGCTAAGGGTGGCCTTGGTTGGACATTAACAATCGTATTAGCGGTGGTTTCTCTAGGTTTGATCGAATGGCTTGGCATTCATCCAGGTATTTTAATAGCAGTTTTACTAATCTATGCTATTGCTAAACCAACGAAAAAGACCAAAGACCAAGATACCGAGATTCCTCAAGAGGAGGGTCAATCGATATGATCTATTGGCAAGTATTTTTAGCCTTTTTTATACCAGGCATCGTGGGATATGGCGGTGGTCCCGCATCCATTCCTCTTGTGGAAAATGAAGTAGTCGACCGTTATGGTTGGCTAACGGTTCAGGACTTTAGTGAAATGCTGGCGATGGCCAATGCCCTTCCAGGACCGATTGCAACTAAAATGGCGGGTTATATTGGATTTCAGCAGGCAGGTATACTTGGATCCGTAATTGGGGTATTTGCAACAGTTGCTCCTTCTCTACTATTCATGATTGTCCTTTTAAGTGTGTTGAATAAGTTTAAAGATTCACCAAAAGTAAAAAAGATGACGATGTTAATTCGTCCAACGATTGCGATTTTACTTGGAATTATGGCTTTTAGTTTCTTTCAAACTTCCTATGAAAACACAGGTTTATGGGAAACGATCTTTTTAATTGTTGTGAGCTTTCTCTTATTAGAGAAACTTAAGGTTCATCCAGCCTTTGTGATAATTGGGGCTTTAAGCTTTGGGGCAATATTTTTATCATAATATGAGTTCAAAGAATGAGAGAAGAATTAGAGTTCTTTTCTCATTCTTTTTTTATTATATATTTTTGTAAAAATTGTTGCTTTTTGTACTTTACAGTAGATAGAAAGTGCTAGATAGTTAGACTCTTTAGTTTTGCTTGAGCCGTTCTTATTAATATTGAGTGCATGCATACCGTTCCGGCAGAATACTCCGCTTTCCATGGGCACGGCCTCAGCCTCCTCGGAAACAAAGATGCTTCCTGCGGGGTCTTCACCACGCTTCCTCCTATAGGAGTCTCCGTATTCTGCCTCCACTATTGGAGTGTTCTGATGATTATACAGTTAAAAAGCTTTTAATTAACCAACCAATAGTTTACCTCTAAATAAACGAATGAGGCACTGTTTATAGCGGAGGAAATACACTTCGCTCACCGCTCGCCCGCGGAAAGCGAAGTGTATTTCCGGAGTGATGGTTTTGCACTCATCATATTTGGAAACGAGTCACACTAGAGTTACGTCGCAGTTTATATCTAATTTTAAGTCAAAACAACAATCTCTTAGAAAAGAGCATTTTTATTTATTTTCTGTCGGACTAGTCTATTTTTTCTGACCAATATTGAAGGAAATGATAGTATATCTACTTCTCTATAAGAATTTCTATACAAACGTTTAATTAATGAGAATAATCTAAAAAGATATCAATTTATCATCACAAACCAACATTAATCTCGTTTGGAAAGGATTATGTATATCGATACAATTATATATGTCGTTTTAAAAACAGCGGCAAAAAACTATTTGGGAGGCTCTTCATGAGTAAACAACAAACGAAGAACAGATTTTTTAGTAGAATTGCAATGTTTTCTTTGGTAGGTTTCATTGCACTAGCTTTAGTGGGTTGTGGAACAGATGAAGCAAATGGCGAATCTACAGGTGATGCGAAAGAAGAAATTACAGTGGCGGTGGTGCAGGACTATCCACCATTTGAATATAAGGTAGATGAGGAACTCACAGGTTTCGATGTAGAACTAGTGGAAGCGATTGCGGATAAAGCAAACCTATCTGTTAACTGGAAGATTATGAAATTTGATGGAATTATTCCAGCGCTACAGGCAAACCAAGTGGATGCAGCTGTATCTGCAATTGGAATTAGAGATGATCGTTTAGAAGTAGTAAACTTCTCTGACCCATATTTTGAATCTGGCCTATCACTAGTCACTTTAAAGGGTAGTGGCATTGAAGGTGAAGAAGATTTAGAAGGGAAAACGATTGTTGCAAAACAAGTAACTTCTAGTTTAAAACTAGCCAATGAACTGGCAAAAAAATATAACGGGGATGTCACTAAGCTTCAAGATGATGCAACCATGTATATGGAACTAGAAAATGGAAATGCCGATGTTGTCATCAATGATTATCCTAGTGTTGCTTATAAAATCAACCAGGATGGCGATGATACTCAGCTACAAATTGTAGGCGATAAGTATCCTAGTGAGGACTATGGTATTGCTATTTCTAAAGGTAGCGAAGGACTAGTAGAGAAAGTAAATACTGGACTTCAAGAGCTAAAAGATAGTGGCGAGTTTGATGAAATCTATAACAAATATTTTTCTGAAAAATAATTAATGATAAGAGGTGTGGCCTAGTTTGTCACACCTTTTCAAATAGAAAGAGGGATGCCAAACAATGGAAACGATCAAGATTATACTTGAAGGATTACCCACTCTATTAAAAGGAATGGGATTAACAATAGAAGTAACCGTTATTTCACTAATTCTTGCTATGTTTATTGGGTTAGTACTTGGTGTATTTAGTATCACAAAGTTTAAGGTTTTACGTGCAATTTCAACTGCATTTGTTGATATCATTCGCGGTACACCATTACTCGTTCAAATTTTGTTTATTTATTTCGGTTTACCAAGTGTACTAGATATTAGTCTAACAGCATTTGCTGCAGGTGTTATTGCCATTACTGTCAATGCTGCGGCCTATTTAGTAGAGATTTTCCGTGCAGGTATTAACTCTATTGATAAGGGACAAATGGAGGCCGGAAGAACAATTGGTTTTTCCTATGGTCAAACTATGCGTTTAATTATATTACCTCAAGCCATACGTCGCATGATTCCCGCTTTTGTTAACCAATTTATTGTAAGCATTAAAGATACTTCACTCCTTTCTGCGATTGGTTTAGCTGAACTTACACTATCTGGACAATCTATTTATGCAGCTAATTTCCATGCCTTCGAAATTTTATTTGCTGTAGGAATTCTGTACTTTGTCATTATTTATTCATTAAGCCTGTTCTCGCGTTGGCTTGAAAGGAGATTGGATGTAGCATGAGCATGATTGAAATTAATAATCTTAAAAAATCATTCGGAAAGTTAGAAGTGCTGAAAGATATCAATATAGATGTTCAATCGCAAGAAGTGGTTTGTGTAATTGGACCTTCAGGATCAGGAAAAAGTACACTCCTTCGTTGTATGAATCTATTAGAGGAACCAACAGGTGGCGATATTTTTATTGAAGGGGACAATCTCACAGATCCTAAAACCAATATAAATGAACTTCGCCAACGACTAGGAATGGTCTTCCAACAATTTAATCTGTTCCCCCACATGTCTGTAATGGACAATATTACGATGGGACCTAAACGATTAAAGGGTAAGTCCCAAGCGGAGGTAAGAGAATTAGGTACAAAGCTGCTTGAAAAAGTAGGCTTAGTGGACAAGGCGGATGTATATCCGGACAACCTATCTGGTGGACAGAAACAACGTGTTGCTATCGCGCGAGCATTAGCGATGGAACCCCGCATTATGTTGTTTGACGAGCCAACCTCAGCCCTTGACCCGGAAATGGTAGGGGAAGTTCTTCAGGTCATGAAGGATTTAGCTGAAGAAGGAATGACAATGACCATAGTAACGCATGAAATGGGCTTCGCTAAGGAAGTAGCCGATCGTGTGATTTTTATGGACGAAGGATATATCGTTGAACAAGGCACACCAGATGAGCTATTCAATCATCCGCAAAATGAAAGAACGCAGGCCTTTTTGTCAAAGGTATTGTAATGAAAGGACTGTGTGATTAAAGCATCGCACCATAAGAATGAGATGGAGCATTTACAATTGCTTTATCTCATTCTTTTTATAAAATGAAGGAATTTATTAAACAAAAATAGAATAAGCTTTATAAGTTTTAAGGCAACTTTTCTTAGCCTTTTTCGTTAATGGGGGTGATTTGATGAAAAGAGTATTATTTTTGTTGTTTGGGATGATGGTATTAGGTGCTTGTTCAGATGATAATTATACAATTGAAGATGCCAGGGAAAATGAAGATATTATTGTAAAGCACCAAACCGTTAACTTTAACAAAATTTCCCAAGGTGCATTAGAGGTCGAAAATGTCGAAAAAATCAATGATTTTATCAATGATGTGGAGCAAAACCATGAGTCCTCTGTTAACATATCGATATTTAACCCCACAGGAGCTCCTTTTCAAAATACAATTTCCTACGATGGAAAAATGATAACCTTTGAGAATACATATGGGGGTTATCCACCGTCTCCTAAAGGTACTTATACATGTCAATACATATCAAAGCGTGGACCGATTGTGTACCTCGAATCATGTGAGTCTGAAAAAGGGGAAGAGTTCACCACAATGATTGGCCTATTTACTAAAGATTAACAAATGTGCTTTACAACTCCATTATACCTAAAAAGAAGACGATCAAAGAATTAGTTATTTGATCGTCTTGCTTACTATTAGCTTATTTCCATTCAAAAGGTGTTTCTTGATAAACATAATAATTCAACCAATTTGAAAAGAGTAAATGCGCATGTGAACGCCAACGATTTAATGGAGTTTCTTCTGGATTATTATTTGGAAAATAATTTTTTGGTAAGTCTGCCTCTAAGCCTTTGTTTAAATCACGCTTGTATTCGTCCGCCAGTGTTTTCGAATCGTATTCCAGGTGTCCAGTCACCATCACATGTTTTTCGTCCTTGGATAAAATTAAAAATGGATCTTGGTCCTCTGAGGCTGATAATAGGATTAAATCTTCACATGCTTGTATTTCTTCTATTGATGTGGACGTATAACGAGAATGTGGAGCTAAAAATTCATCGTCAAATCCACGTACAAGCTCTACAGTAAAGTCAAACAGGTTATGCCTTAATACTCCAGAACACTTGCTAGGAAGCTCAAACTTACCAATCCCGTAATGGTAGTAAAGGGCTGCCTGTGCCCCCCAACAAATATGTAAGACAGAGGTTACATGTGTCTTGGACCACTCCATAATGGTCGAAAGCTCCTCCCAGTAATCCACCTGTTCAAATGGCATTCGCTCTATAGGTGCACCTGTTATAATCATTCCATCAAACCGTTGTTCCTGGATGGAAGAAAATGTACTATAAAATTGTTGCAAGTGTGATGCACTTACGTTTTTGGACTTGTGTGAAGCCGTATGAAGCAAGGTAACATGGACTTGTAAAGCTGAATTTCCTAATAATCGAAGTAATTGCGTCTCTGTCCTTTCCTTATCAGGCATCAGATTAACAATCACAATATTTAAAGGACGAATGTCTTGAGTATGGGCGCGTTCATCATCCATAACAAAGATATTTTCGTGTTCAAGCACATTTCGTGCCGGTAACTTTTTCGGAATATTAATGGGCATTCAGCAATCCCTCCTTTAAATGGTCGTTTTAATAAAGTATAAATTATTTGAATTTTTATGCAATAAATTCGTTTTGTATTTATAAATATTGCTCAAACCATTCTATCATTTCGTTTAAGCGACTAATTCGAAGGGATGGGTCACCGCTTCTGGACAAATTATGATTGGCTTCAGGAAAACGCACCAAACGAGTAGGCTTTTGTTGTTGTTTAAGAGCTACATAAAACTGCTCCCCTTGCTCAATGGGGCAACGATGATCCTTTTCGCTATGTAAAATTAAAAGCGGTGTTTCTACATTTTTTACATAACGGAGAGGAGAGTGCTTCCAGAGTGTATCAGGGTCTTGAATCAAATCAGCTTTTAGCTCCCATTCTGTAAAGAAATATCCAATATCACTTACCCCATAAAAGCTTAACCAATTAGTAATGGAGCGCTGGGTAACGGCAGCTTTGAATCTATTTGTATGACCTACAATCCAATTGGTCATAAACCCTCCATAACTTCCTCCAGTTACACCAAGTCTGTCTTTATCAATCCAATCACAGGTTTTTGTTGCATAATCAACAGCATCCATAATGTCATGATAATCATTTCCCCCATAGTCACCTCGAACAGCATCCACAAAAGCTTGGCCGTATCCATGACTCCCTCTTGGATTGATATATAATACGCCATAGCCTTTCTCAGCAAGCACCTGAAATTCGTGCATAAAAGCATGACTATACATCGCATGAGGTCCCCCGTGTATTTCGACGATTAGTGGATACTTTGTTCCTTCCTGATAGCCAATCGGTTTCATGACCCAGCCATGAAGTTTGCTTCCATCTCTTGCTTCAAAGTTGATCTCTTCAGGAACAGATAAGACCTTTTCCTGTAGCCACTCCTGATTGGCGTATGTTAGTTTTTCCTCCTTGCCATCAGCCATGGAAACGAGTGAAAAGTCCCCTGGTGTTTCATGATCGCTAACACCAATGACAGCCGTTTTTTGCTGTTGATCAAGGCTGAATGCGTAGATTTGACGCTTTCCACTAACAATCGTTTTGATCCTTTTGTTTAGAGAAACATGATATAGATTTGTATAGCCTTTTTCACTTGCCTGAACATATAGAGCATCATTCTCAGTTGACCAAACCGCTCCTTTACCTTGTACACCTGTTCCCATGTCATTAATCGCCACATCATTAGCCTCTACATCCCAATCGCCTGTTAAGCAAGTGAGATTGCCAGTTGCTCGGTCAAGTGTCCATACTCGGGTTAAGGTAGCTCCTTTGTATTCTCGGCGGTGTCCAAGTAAGGAGAGAGTTGTCCCATCAGGAGAATAATTTGGGTATGTAAAAACACCGTCACTATCCGTTAATTTGGTGAACTGATTATCTTCAAGTGTCAATTCATATATATCCGAGATGAGCTCATAATCAGGATCTTTAGAACGATTAGCTACAAAGGCAATCCGCTTACCATCGGGTGAAAAGGTAGCCTGTTGGTGATCATAACTTCCGGTGGTCAGTTTAGTACCTTTCCCTGAATCTAAATCTATTAATATAAGATGTTTGTGGGTTTCGTTTAAAAGGCCTTCTCCATCTGCTTTATATTTTAGTCGAGAGGTAACATAAGGCTTGGCTTCCTTGCTATCGTCCTCTGAGTCATCTTCTGTTAATAGGACTTCATTTTCTGCAAGAGGTACAGTACATAAAACCTGTTTGCCGTCTGGTGACCAAATTGGGTCTGCTGCCCCGTTTTTAAAATAGGTCAGCTGCTCTGCTTCTCCACCATTAGAAGCAATTTTCCAAATTTGTTGTGTACCACTACGGTTAGATGTAAACAAGATCGTATGTCCTTCAGGTGAAAAGCGAGGTTGTACGGCTTTGTCATCCTTTTTTGTAAAAGGAAATTCTTCTTTCGTTTGTAGGTCCATCATGTATAAGCTAGATTGATATTTTTTCTCCTCATTAATACTTCGTTTTACATAGACAAGCCAATTTCCATCTGGTGAAAGCTGTGGATCCTGCAGAAATGAGAATTTTAGTAGATCGTCTGCGGTTATACCATTTTGTGTCATGCATTACCATCCTTTTTTGTGTGTATTGTGACTCTAGTCATTTACTGATAGTTTATCATGAAAAGAAGCTGTTATTGTTCTCCTTTGTGCAAATTTTCTAAAACCAAGAGCGCTAATCAAAGTGATGGTCCTCACAATCCTTCCCGCCATTTCATGATAAAGTCCTTGCTGATATTGACTGATGAAAAGAGGCATATGAATGTTTGAACTAATAACAATTGCTGAAGCGGTTACCCAAGCGAAGACTTTAAGATGATATAGGCGGAGTTACTCTGACCCGCTTTAAATTTGTACCAGGTCACAAACTGTATATATAATTTAAAAAATTCTTTGCACTTTTTTTAAATTTTTTGTATATTTGAATAGAAAAAATACAACAATCATCTACAATATTCGACAAAGTCAAAATAGACTATCGGGGGATTCTATGAAACAAAAACTACCAACAAGAGAACTACTTGCGTTAGGTTTCTTTATGTTTGCTTTGTTTTTAGGTGCAGGGAATATTATTTTCCCACCTATTCTTGGACAACAAGCAGGTGAATCGTTATGGCCTGCAGTATTTGGGTTTCTAGCTACAGGAGTTGGTCTGCCTTTATTAGCTATTATTGCAGTATCTGCAGGCGGGAATTTAGATAACTTGGCTAGACGGGTGAGTCCCGGATTTCAATACATTTTTCCATTTATTATTTACTTAGCTATTGGTCCTTTTTTTGGTATTCCACGCACAGGAACAGTGGCATATGAAATCGGAGTTTTGCCGTTTCTTCCTGAGGATAGTGGGGGCGGTCTATTTATATTTACCCTCATATTCTTTGCTATAACCTTTTGGCTAGCATTAAATCCAGCTAAACTTGTAGACCGAATTGGTAAATTAATTACACCGATTCTATTCGCGCTCATTGTAATCATTGCTATTAAAGGGTTTAGCTCACCTATGGATCCAATTGGACAGCCATTAGGTAAATATATACAAAATGCCTTCTTTAGTGGTTTTAATGAAGGCTATTTAACGATGGATGCCATTGCTGCCCTTGTGTTTGGGTTAGTTATTATTAACCGTATTAAGGAGAAGGGCTTGACGGAGGTTGCCGATATTCGTTCCTATACGATAAAGGCAGGAGTCATCGCAGGAATTGGTCTTTCCTTTGTTTATATTACTTTGGCCTATATGGGTGCCACTAGCGTCGATACAGTAGGCTTACAGGATAATGGGGGCGCTGTTCTGGCTGCTGTTGCGTCCCATCTTTTTGGGCCATACGGTTCCATCATTCTTGCCGTTGTCATCATTGGTGCTTGTTTAACAACTTCTATTGGACTAGTTTCGGCATGTGGGGAGTTCTTAAGTCAACGTATTAAAGGAATTTCTTATCGTGCTATGATTACGATTATTTGTTTATTTAGTTTAACTATGGCAAATTTAGGTTTAAGTCAATTAATAGCTGTATCATTGCCTGTACTTACAGCTATTTATCCAGTCGCGATTGTACTCATTTTGTTGTCCCTTGTTCATGCTATTAAGGCGGTTCCTCGTAAAGTGTACTTAGGAGGTATTATTGGGGCAGCTATCGTTAGTATTTATGATGGATTCATTAGTGCTGGCTTTGAAATAGAAATGGTTACCGAATGGACTTCCTACCTACCATTCATGGCTAATGGTGTGGGATGGATTGTTCCGAGCTTTATCGGGATGCTTCTTGGTTTTATTTCACATGGTTTACAACGTAATGGTTAGTAAGTTTCGATAGGGCTGGCCCGAGTTATATTTCGGGTCAGTCCTTACTTTCTTGGATAAAGTATAAAATTCACATTCTAATTTTTCCGTTTCTAGTTTACAATTGAAATAGAAACGTATTCCTTAAAAGTAGGTAGAAGGAAGGTCTATATGTCGGAAGAAAACATTACAAGAATCCAATTAGATGGTAAAGAATATATTCTTATCGGAACTGCGCACGTATCCAAGCATAGTGCTGAACAGGTAAAAGAAGTCATTGAAGCGGAGCAACCAGATTCTGTTTGTGTCGAATTGGACGAGCAACGCTATCAATCCATTCAAGAGGGTAACAAATGGAAGGACATGGATATTTTTAAGGTTATTAAAGAAAAGAAGGCTACTTTATTGCTCATGAACCTTGCCATTTCCTCCTTCCAAAAAAGAATGGCTAAACAATTCGGAATTAAAGCAGGGCAAGAAATGATTCAAGGAATTGAATCAGCGAATGAAATAGGAGCTGATTTGGTTTTAGCTGATCGAAATATTCAAGTTACCTTTTCTCGAATTTGGGGTGGAATTGGACTCAAAGGAAAGGCCATGCTTCTCATGGAGGTCATTGGGGGTATCTTTAGTAAGGAGAGCATTTCAGAAGAGGATCTAGAAAAAATGAAATCCCAAGATATGCTTGATTCTATGCTGAAGGAGTTTACAGAGCACTTTCCAAAGCTGAAAAAGCCTTTAATTGATGAACGTGATCAATATTTATCCCAAAAGATTAAAGAGGCCAAGGGGGATAAGGTTGTTGCTGTTTTAGGGGCTGCTCATGTTCCAGGAATTAAGGAAGAAATTCATAAGGATCACGATTTAAAGAAGCTATCTACACGACCACCTAAATCAAAGGTACCTAAAATTATTGGATGGTCAATTCCTGTTTTGATATTGGCGATTATTGCTTATACATTTGCTACAAACCCATCAGCGGGTTGGCAGCAGACTGTAAGCTGGGTACTTTGGAATGGAAGCTTTTCAGCAATTGGAACAGCTATTGCCTTAGCACATCCTTTAACCATATTAGCAGCTTTTATCGCAGCACCCATTACATCACTCAATCCATTGATTGCAGCTGGCTTTTTTGCCGGATTTGTTCAAGCTCTAATACGAAAACCTCATGTAAGAGATTTTGAAAATCTGACTGAGGATGTGTTTAGCGCCAAAGGCTTCTGGAATAATAAAGTGACCAGAATTCTGCTTGTGGTTGTATTAGCGAATGTTGGGAGTTCACTTGGCACCTTTATTGGTGGGGCAGATGTGATTCGGTTATTTTTAGAGAATTTATAAAATGTGATTAACGCCTCCTGGGGAGTATCTCTGGGAGGTGTTTTTATTGCAAAAAAACTTGGTAAAACAAATTAATTCTTTCCCCAAGCCTTGTTTCTACATTTGCACCCTAAATAAGAACAAAATTCCTCTTGAAAAGTTCCTCTTAAGCATTTATAATGTCCGTTATATAAATACAAATGTTCACGCATATAGGACATAAAAGGTGAGAGGGTGAAGTGGATGACAAATCAGAGCGTCCGAGTCGGTTTAATGGGTATGGGTACGGTCGGCACCGGAGTTTACCGCTTAGTTGAGAGCCATCAAGAGGATTTATCACAACAAACAGGAATGAATATTGAGATTGCAAGGATTTTAGTACAAGACAAGGAAAAAAAGAGGACGATTGATGTAGAGTCTGATTTGTTTACAGACGATCCTGACAGCCTGTTACAGGACCCAGAAATCGACGTCATTGTGGAAGTCATGGGGGGCGTTGAGCGGACCCGGGAACACATATTAGCAGCTCTTCAACAGGGAAAGCATGTCGTAACCGCCAATAAGGATCTTATGGCTGTACATGGCGGGGAACTGCTTGAAGAAGCTGCCAAAAACGGATGTGATCTGTTTTATGAAGCTAGTGTAGCTGGTGGGATCCCGATTCTTAGAGCCCTTGTTGAAGGATTTTCATCAGATCGAATAACCAAAATGATGGGAATTGTGAATGGAACCTCTAATTATATCCTAACGAAAATGAGTCAGGAAGGCGGCAATTATGAGGATGTATTAAAAGAGGCTCAGGAGCTCGGATACGCAGAAGCAGACCCGACTGCAGATATGGGAGGATTAGATGCAGCTCGCAAAATGTCCATTTTAAGTACCTTAGGCTTTCATGTCGGAATGAATTTAGATGAAGTGGACTGCAACGGAATGGAGAATGTCACCTTAGAGGATATCGAATATGCAGAACAATTAGGCTATACGATTAAGCTAATTGGTATTGCTAAACAAGATGATAATTTAATTGAAGTTAGCGTGGAACCAACTATGCTCAAGCATTCTCATCCACTATCCTCTGTTCATGGAGTCTTTAATGCCGTTTATGTATATGGTGAAGCGGTAGGGGAAACGATGTTTTATGGACCTGGAGCCGGTGAACTTCCAACAGCTAATGCCGTTGTATCAGATTTAGTAACGGTTGTGAAAAATATGAAACTTGGGGTCAACGGAAGAGGGATGGTCGCCCCATACAAAGAGAAGAAGTTAAAAAAGGACGAGGAAATCTTTTCCAAGTACTTTATGCGTCTCTTAGTAGATGACCAGAGTGGCGTATTGGCCCAAATTACACAAAAGCTTGCAGGCTATGATGTCAGCATTGAACAAGTTATTCAAAGACCTCATCATCTCGAGCATAAAGCTGAATTAATTATTGTGACTCACCAATCTAGCAAAAAAGGCATACAAGAAGTCTTATCTGAGCTTGAAAAACTTGAGCATATTGAAGAAATTAAGAGCTATTATCGTGTGGAGAATGGTGATTAAAGTAAACAGGATGTCCTGATTAGGATATCCTTTTTTTGTCCAAAAATAGGAAGCAAGTTTTCAATAAACGTAGTTCTCAAATTGGAATTCTCTTGACATCCTGCTGACATATTTTACATGATAATATTAAATATAAAACAAAATTTGGAGCGGTTGCGATGAAAACCATCTTAATTATTGAGGATGAATACCCGATTAGCCAGGTGCTAAAAGCCTATTTGCAAAAAGCGGAATTTCATACGGAACAGGCCTATGATGGTGAAGAGGCAATAAAAAAATTTGAAGAGGTATCTCCTGACTTAGTTCTGTTAGATATTATGCTCCCAGGAAAGGATGGTTGGGAGTTGTTGAAGGAGATCCGTGCTAAAAGCTCATGTCCTGTCATTATGCTCACAGCTCTTGGAGACGTGAACTATCGGTTAAGTGGGTTAAATCAAGGGGCAGATGATTATATTTCAAAACCTTTTGTAGGTGAAGAGGTCGTCGCTCGTGTACATGCGGTTTTACGACGTGTAGATGATGACAATGAATCGGTGAAAACATTTGGCCAACTCAAAATCGATCTCCAAGCACACCGGGTATATCTGAAGGGTAAAGAGATTGAGTTTACCCCTCGTGATTTGTCCTTGTTCCTATTTTTAGTGAACCACCCGAATCAAACCTTTACCAGAGAGCAGTTAATCGAACGGGTTTGGGGCTTTGACTACGATGGCAGTGACCGGGCGGTTGATTTATCGATTAAACGTATTCGCAAAGCCTTAAAGGACTGGCCTGAATCAGATGGGGAAATCAGAACACTACGGGGATTGGGGTATCAGTTAAGTGTTTACAATAAAAAATAAAAAAAGAATCCCTCTCCAGCGTTATTGGACGACCCGATATTTATATACGCTTGTCATCGGGCTTGTGGTTGTTGCGATTTTTTCTGCCCTTTGGATTCGCCATTCTACACTTGAAAACCGGTTGGATATGATGGATTTTATGGCAAATGAAATTGCGTACCGCTTTGTTTACGAGGATTCCCTTGACCCAAAGGATGATGTCCGTGCTTTCTTAGAGGAACGAGGTGAGTTTTCCAACTTAAAAAGCACACCCTATATTTATGTTGTCAATACGGATGGGGCGATTTTATCTAGTAATAAACCAAGAAGTCCTTTTGAACAGCGTTTAAATCCTGCGATTATGAAAAGCCAGGATACTACACAGAAAATTACTTTAAACGATCAAACGGGGCCAGTTTACTTAGTGAAAAGACCTATCCAATATGAATCGTATATTTTAGGCTATGTAGTGGTGATGGATACAGAAGACAATTTAACGGCTGTTAATCAGGAGTATCGACAGTTACTTATTATGATTGGCAGCTTAGCTCTCTTAGGCTGGGCCGCCATTTACTTTTTATCAAGAAGGCTGTCCAAACCAATCAAAGAGGTAGCAAAAGCGGCTGGGCAAGTACAAAAAGGAGATTACAACGTTAAACTTCCCTCCCCGGGTGATGTGAAAGAAGAAGAAGTGTATGAACTCATTCATTCGTTTGAAGAGATGTCCCAGCAGCTCAAGAAGTTAGAGTCTCTACGTACCGAATTATTGGCAGGAGTCACTCATGAATTGAAGACACCAGTTACGTCCATTAGTGGCTTACTTCAAGCGGTAAATGATGGGGTTGTTAATGGCGATGAGGCCAAGGAGTTTTTAGAAATATCCTTAAAAGAAACAACAAAAATGAAAAAAATGGTGGAGGACTTATTAGCCTTCAACTCATTTGCGGCCAATGCCATTCCTATATCGAAGGAGATTCATGAGGTTAATAAATTAGTAAAAGATATCGTTCATCAATGGGAGGTAGCCCAGGATCATCAAAAATCAAAGGTCACTGTTTCTGTGCTAGATGATGAAATCGAGCTTAATGTTGATCCAATAAGGTTGCAGCAGGTCATCACGAATCTGTTGAATAATGCCTTACATGCTGTGGATGAGACAGGTGAGATTGATATTTCATTAGGAACGGAGCGAGATGCGGTAACTATTGATGTAAAAGATAATGGTATCGGGATTCCGGAGGCTGAACAAACATTTATTTTTGAGCGTTTTTATCGTGGAGAAGGGAAAAAATATAAAGTAGGTGGACTCGGACTTGGTTTACCATTTAGTAAAATGATCGCCCAAGCGCTTGGAGGTGACCTGCAGCTTGTAAAGTCTTCATCAGATGGGACGATTTTTCGGATTGTATTACCTAAGAGCAATACATCACATACGAAGAATGACAAAAAGCCGAAAAGTACCCGTCATTACCCTGATGTACGTAAATCCTAATTAAATTTTCCTTTTGACATCTGCCTGACACATTGACGATTTAAAGTAAAACATATAAGAGATAAGCACTCTAAAATTGTCAATCCAAAATCAGAGGTGATCATAATGGAAGAGCAAGAACAAAAGACAGAGGTTAAAAATGAAAAGTCATCCACATTAAAAAGGTTTTTGACTACGTTATCAGCTGGAGTCATTGGCTCTGTACTCACTCTTGCAGCTGTGCCACAAATGGATTTCCTATACAACGACATACAAGATGCTAATAAGCAAGAAGAGGTCTCACAAACAGCAAGGGAAGAGTCAGCCTCAACAGTGAATGTTGATCAGGTTTCAGCAGAATCCACATCTATTGCGGATGTGGTCGATCAGTCATCGGAAGCCATTGTAGGAGTTGTTAACAAGCAAAAACAGACCTCTAATCCTTTTAGACAACCATCAGGTGAAATACAAAAAGGAACAGGCTCTGGGGTTATTTATAAAGTAACAGAGGATGCAGCATACATTGTCACCAACCATCATGTCATTGCTGGGGCAAATGAAATTGAAGTGTCCTTACATGATGGGGAGGTAGTTAAAGCGGAATTGGTCGGGACAGATTCATTAACTGATATAGCGGTTTTAAAATTAGAGGGAGATTATGATATTACTCCATTAAAATTTGGTGATTCCAGCAACCTACGCCCTGGTCAGCAAGTTATAGCCATTGGCAACCCACTTGGGCTTGAGTTATCTAGAACAGTGACACAAGGAATCGTCAGTGCCGTTAATCGTACCATCACGGTTCCGACATCTGCAGGTAAGTGGGAGGTAGAAGTTATCCAAACAGATGCTGCCATTAATCCAGGAAATAGTGGTGGTGCTCTCATCAATACATCAGGTCAACTAGTAGGCATCAATAGCATGAAAATTTCCGAAAACGGTGTAGAGGGGCTAGGTTTCGCGATTCCAAGTAATGACGTTTCGCAAATCGTAGAAGAAATTTCAAAAAATGGCCAAGTCGTGCGCCCATACATTGGTGTCGGGCTCGCAGGTTTAGATGAGATTCACCCTTATTATCGCAGCAAACTGTCTGGAGATATCAAAGAAGGAGCAATGGTCGTTTCAGTTGATGAAGATTCAGCAGCTGGAAAAGCAGGTATTCAGGAAGAAGATATTATCGTGGCCATTAATGATAAAAAAATCAAAAATGCAGATGATATACGCCATTACTTATATACAGAGCTATCGGTTGGAGATGAAGTCACCATTGAATTTTATCGTGATGGGGAATTACAATCAGTTGATTTGACGTTGACGAGTAATGAGAAGCAATAACTGAATACAAAACGGATAAAAATAACACCGCCTTCAAAAATTAGAATAAGGCGGTGTTATTTTTTTTCTTCATCATATCTAGTACGTATACTTGGTAAGAACTTAGTAGTTATTATACAATGAAATTTTGAATGAATGTTCTAGAGGGGGAGCACCAACATGAGTCGCTTAATGTCAGGTTTATATGAAGCAAGTGAATGGATTAGTCGTTTAGCTTACTTAAATATATTGTGGGTTTTATTTACTTTGGGTGGGCTAGTTGTCTTTGGAATCTTTCCTGCAACAGCTTCCGTATTCACTATTACACGCTATTGGGTGATGGGAAAAGAAGATATACCTTTATTTAAGACTTTTTGGAATTCATATAAAGAGAACTTCGGTAAGGTTCAAATCATTGGTTATGTGTTGGTAGCCATTGGAGCTATTTTATACTATGACTATCAATTTTTTTCCGAAAAAGAAGGACCGATGTTTTTTGTCATTGAGCTGTTAACAGGGAGTATTATTTTTATATTTTCTCTTGTTGTCCTGTTTATTTTCCCTGTCTTTACGCATTATAAGCTGAAAACAATAGAGTATTTTAAAAATACTCTATTAATCAGCCTTTCTCAGCTTTTATTAAGTATTGTCATGTTTATTGTTACTGGACTACTTGTTTATGCTTTGAGTAGTTTTTCTGGTTTATTGCTATTTTTTGGTCTTAGTCTTCCCGCTTACTGGATTACCTGGGTTGCTCAAATTATCTTTAAGCGCCTGGAAGAATTGAAAACAGCGAAAAATGGGTAATCAAGGGGTCCATAATTATGAGTAAAAGCTTACATAAAAAACTGCTCGTTGGAATGCTACTAGTCACAGTCATCCCTATTATCATTTCAACTATTATTACTTACCAATCCACTTCCGAAACAATTGAAAAAAATTTAGTGAATTCCAATCAGCAATTAATGGAAGTAGGGATGGATAATTTAGTTTATTACTTTAGAGAGCTTGATCAAATGTCCCTCTCTTGGACCTTTGATGAAGAATTAATGAATGATCTAGATCATCAAACCTTGAACTTTCAACAAGAACAAAATCTAGAGTATGAAATTAAAAACTTGTTATATCAAAATCCGAATATTAGCCGAGTACAATATTCTGTGGATAATACAGGGGATACTTACTACAGTGAGAGGAATGTATATTTACAACAAAAACAACGTGTGGACGACTTACGTAAGAAAATGGGTGATCGCTATCGGGTATTTGAACTAAAAAAATATCAAGATGAGGTGGCTTTAGTTCTCCACCGAAAAATCGTTTCCGTACCTGATCGTGAAGTGTTAGGATATTTATCGATTTATACACATGTGGATGAGCTAGATGCTTTTTTACAGCGTTTGTATGAGGAAGATGAAAATATGTTTTTATTTATAGAAAGTAATAATACTATTTCCTCTTATTCATCCGAACACCCAAATCAAGTCAATGATGAGAGTGTTTTATCTATATTAACTGATAGCATTAAAGATAATGGCCAGACAAGTGGTAGCTTGGATATGGAAGTGAATCAGGAGGATGGGACGGCTCTGTTTCATCAAGATCAATATGAAGATCTCTCTCTGACATTAGTGAAGTTTATCCCGTTTACGATTATTGCAGAAGAGGCTCAATCCCCTTTGCAACAAATAGCTATCGTCCAAATGATTACTGTATTAGTCATTATCTTTTTTATCTATTTTGTCTCTATTTCTATCACAAGGCCCATCCATCGGTTAATGAAAAACATTAGATCAATTGAAAAAGGTGACTTTGAGGTTAAGGAAAAGGGAGTTAAGCGTGAAGATGAACTTGGGTTATTAGAAGAGCGTTTTAGCAGTATGGTGGGCCGACTAAATCAGTTGGTCAACAAAGAAATGCGTCTACAAATGGAAGTTACAACAGCACAGTTGAAAATGCTACAGGCTCAAATCAATCCTCATTTTTTGTATAATACACTTCAATCAATTGGAACCATTGCTTTAAAACATAAGCTGCCTGATGTGTATCAACGGTTAATCTCGTTAAGCTCACTTTTTAGATATAGTATGGACTTAAAAAACAAGCGTGTTCCTTTAGCTAAAGAAGTAGAGATGATTGACGAATATTTATACCTGCAAAAAGGGCGTTTTGGAGACCGTTTAGAATATGACATCCGTTGTACTGATGAATCGTTGCAAATAGAGGTACCTAAAATGGTTTTACAACCCCTTGTAGAGAACAGCATTGTTCATGGAATTGAGAGAGGCAACCAAGTAGGCCGTATTCAAATTTCAAGTCAGTTGGATGAAAATATGTTTCAGTTAGAGGTTTCAGATAATGGTCCAGGTTTTTCAGTTGAAAAAATAGCAGAGCTACAAAATATGTATAAAAGTAAAGAAGTTCTCTCTGAAAACAGACAAGGTGGAATAGGGTTGATGAATGTTCTTTTCCGTCTGTATTATGAATATGGAGACTCGTTCACTTGGACAATCGATAGTGAACCCTTTGAAAACACAGTCCTTCGATTGTATATATCCATAAAAGAAGGAGATGTCACCCGTGAAAGCATTAATCGTGGATGATGAAGCTCACGTACGTGAAGCCATTGAATATCTAATAGATTGGGATAAGTTTAATATTACGGAACGTTTATTTGCTGGTAGTGTCGTGGAGGCGGAAGAACTTATTGCTGAACACTATCCCGAAATTCTTTTTTGTGATATTAAGATGCCCGAACAGAATGGAATCCATTTAATTGAAACATTAAAGAAGGAAAAGGTGAACATCCAAGTCGTTGTCATCAGTGGCTATGATGATTTTGAATATATGAGAGCGGTTATTCAAGCAAACGCTGTTGATTATATACTAAAACCAATTAAAAAAGAAGAAATTGAAAAAGCCCTAAAGCAAGCAATTAAAAATTGGCAGGAAACAGAATCCTTTAGCCAATTTCAAAAGATAGTGGAGATTGATGAAAAAGAACAAACGAAGGAAAGTAGCTCCATATTAGAAATTAAAAACTATTTAGATGGGCACTTTCATGAACGAATTACACTTGATATCCTTGCTAAAAAATTTTATTTATCACCACAGTATATTTCGAACCGATTTAAAGCACAGTATGGAATATCCATAGTAGAATATGTTACGAAATTAAAAATAGAGAAGGCAAAACAACTTTTAATGAAAACTAGCAAATCCATTTTGGACATTGCTTATGAATTAGGGTTTAGTAACGAAAATTATTTTAGCAAGGTTTTTAAGAAGTATGTACAATTATCTCCTAAAAATTACCGAGAAAAATATGTTGGGAAAAAGAATGGATAATCGAAATCCATTCTTTTTTATATTAAGTTGACGTAATTATGCAAAAAATGAAACCGCTTAAAATATTACCACTTCACATGTAAATATGACATGTAAGTGCTTTCAAAAATGTTTTATGATGTAGTTACACCGATGAACAAGGAGGAACTCTAAATGGTTAAGAAATTATCATTTATTCTAATTGCACTTATGTTTGTCATTATGGCTGGGTGTGGAAATACAGAAGATAGCAATAATGAAGGCAAAAGCGGAGAAGAAAGTGGAGACAAGGTCACACTTAATCTTCTACAGTTTAAAACAGAGATTGTAGAGCAAGTTAAACAAATGGCTGAGGATTATCAAAAGGAAAATCCAAATGTTCAAATTAATGCTCAAGTGGTAGATGACTACTCTACTTTACGTAAAGCACGTTTTGCATCTGGACAAGGTCCTGATATTTTCTTTGTCCGCGGTTACACAGACATGGAGGATTGGTCAGAGTATTTAACAGACCTTTCAAATGAACCATGGATGGATCAGGTTTCAGAAGCAGCTAAACCAGGAATGACGCTAGACGGAAAAATGTATGGGTTTCCAGTAGGACTAGAAGGCTATGGCTTCATTTACAACAAGGATTTATTTAAAGAAGCTGGAATTGAAGAAGTACCGAAAACACTTTCAGAGCTAGAGGAAGTAAATGAAAAGCTCAAAGCAGCAGGAATTAAGTCCTTTACTGAAGGTTATAAAGAGGATTGGATTTTAGGTCTACATTTATTTAACCTACCATTCTCAGCAGTTGAAGATCCCGGCGCATATGCGCAAGGCTTAAAGTCTGGTGAGAAAACATTAAACGATAACCCTTATATGGACGGATTCTTTAATGTACTAGATGCAACCGTTGACTACGGTGAAGGCACAAACTCAATTGGTGTTGACTATACTCGTCAATTATCAAGCTTTACATCTGGTGAATCTGCAATGATGCAACAAGGTGTATGGACAATGGGATCTATTGAAGAAGCAAACGCTGATATGAATATCGGAATGTTCGCGATTCCATTAAGTGAAAATGCAGAAGAAACAAGATTACCAGTTGATGTACCAGCTTACTATGCAGTAAATAATCAAAGTGACCACGTAGAAGAAGCGAAGAAGTTCTTAACTTGGTTACATGAAAACGGTGACACTTACCTAGTTGATTCATTTAACTTCATTCCAGCATTTGAAGATATTGAAACAACAGATGAACTAGGTCCATTGGCTAAGGAGTTAATGAAGTACTCTAAGGAAGGTCAAACGATGCCTTGGGCTATGAACTACTGGCCATCAGGGTTGGATACGGACTTCGCTGCAGCACTTCAATCCTATGTTGCAGGACAAACTAACCAAGAAGAAACAATTGAACAACTACAATCAATTGTTGATGACCGAATGAAAGAATAATCATTTATAAGCAGAAATGCTAAGAAAGCACCTTCTAATGGCCATATCAATTAAGCATTAGAAGGTGTTTTCCCTTTAACACAAGGACTAAATATAAAACGGAAAGGGGCTAGGAGAAAGATGACACCTAAGCTTAAAAAGACCTTAATCTACTTATCATTTGTTCTTCCAGCACTAATATTCTTCACGCTAGTCATTATTATCCCTTTTTCCCAAGCTATCATATATTCTTTCCAAGAGTGGAATGGAATTAGTGCATCAACGAAATGGGTAGGACTTGATAACTACATTGCATTATTTAGTGATAAAGACTTTATATCATCACTATGGATTACTGCTAAATTTGTTATTCTTACGGTAATCGGAGTGAACGTAACGGGGTTTTTACTTGCACTTGTATTAAATAAAGCATTAAAGTCCCGAAATATTTTACGTACGTTATTTTTCATGCCTAACGTAATTGGCTCCCTAATTATCGGTTTTATCTGGCAGTTTATTTTCACTCAAGTATTTAACCAAATTTATGGAAGTACAGGCTGGTCCTTCTTTGAAATAAACTGGCTAACACTTCCGGATTCTGCTTTCTATGCGTTAGTACTTGTATTCTCATGGCAATTTGTTGGTTATGTAATGGTTATTTATTTAGCTGCACTTCAAGGGGTTCCGAAAGAGTTAGTCGAGTCCTCTTATATTGATGGTGCTAGTGGTTGGGATCGTTTACGATATATTGTTCTACCACTCATTATGCCAGCAATTACGATTTCAACGTTCTTAGCTGCTGCAGAAGCCTTTAAAATGTATGACCTGAACCTCTCCCTAACAAACGGAGGTCCATTTAATTCAACAGAGATGTTAGCTCTACAAATCTATCAAGAAGCATTCGTGAATAACCAGTACGGATTTGGTTCTGCACAGGCAGTTGTTTTCTTTATGATGGTAGCGCTTATTACACTTGGACAAGTTGCTCTTATGAAACGAAAAGAGGTGGATATGTAATGATGGAGAAATATACAGCATCGAAATTTTTCACAGAAATCATTATGATTGCGTTAGCCATTCTTTTTATAGCGCCTATCTATCTAGTATTTACTAATGCGTTTAAAAGCTATAATGAAGTATTGAACTCGACGGCGTCCCTACCATCAGCGTTAAGCTTTGATAACTTTGTGAAGGTTTGGGAGCAGTTGAACTTCCCAGTCGTCTTTATGAATACCTTAATCATAACAGTCGTAAGTGTAGCTGGAATTCTTTTAATCAGCTCAATGGCGTCCTATCGCCTTGTGCGTTCACCAGGGAAAGTTAGTAATATTTTATTTTTTATTATCATTTCAGCTATGATCATTCCATTCCAAACTATGATGATCCCACTTGTAAAAGTAGCAAGTGATTTTAATATGATTGATAGCATTCCCGGTATTATTATGATGTACTTTGGTTTTGGTGTACCGCTAGCCGTTTTCCTATATCACGGTTTTATTAAAGGAATTCCTTTGGAGCTTGAAGAAGCAGCAGCGATTGATGGCTGTGGACCTTTCCGAACATTCTTTAAGATTGTGTTTCCATTACTAAAACCGATTACAACTACTATTGGAATCCTTCATACACTATGGGTTTGGAACGATTTCCTATTACCATATTTAATGCTAAGTTCACCTGAGAATCAAACGATTTCATTGGCTTCATATGTATACTTTGGACAGTATATGACCCAGTGGAACTATGCTCTAGCAGCGTTAACTTTAGCAATTATTCCAGTACTAATTATGTATCTATTCTTACAAAAGAACATTATTGAGGGTATTTCAGCAGGAGCAGTAAAAGGGTAAGCATACTTTTGAAACGGAGGATTGTACATGGAACGTAAATGGTGGAAGGAATCAGTCATCTACCAAATCTATCCGAGAAGCTTTTATGATAGCAATGGGGATGGAATTGGAGATTTACAAGGTATTATATCCAAACTAGACTATTTAAAGGATTTAGGGATTGATATCGTTTGGCTATCACCAGTCTATAAATCTCCTAATGATGATAATGGCTATGATATTAGTGATTATCAGGATATTATGGATGAGTTTGGTACGCTTGAAGATTGGGATCAGCTCATTAAAGAAATGCACAAGCGTGACATCAAGCTTGTGATGGACCTAGTGGTAAACCATACGTCTGATGAGCACCCATGGTTTATTGAGTCCCGGAAGTCAAAAGCTAATCCTTATCGTGATTATTATATTTGGCGGAAAGGTAAGGATGGGGAAGAACCAAATAATTGGGTTTCTTTTTTCAGTGGATCTGCCTGGGAATACGATGAAGAGACAGAGGAGTATTTCCTTCACCTCTTTTCTCGTAGACAGCCAGATTTAAACTGGGAAAACCCAAAAGTCCGCCAAGAAATTTACGATATGATGACCTGGTGGCTTGACCGTGGTGTGGACGGGTTCCGCATGGACGTCATCAATGTTTTATCGAAAACAGAAGGGTTGCCCGACGCTCCAGTGACGATGGATGGTAAATATCAGTGGGGCGGGGACTATTTCTTAAACGGTCCGAAGATTATGGATTATTTACATGAAATGAAAGAAAAAGTTTTTGATAAGTATGACATGATGACGGTTGGGGAAACACAAGCCGTGACAACTGAAGATGGGGTTCGTTATACGAATGAAGAAGATGGTGTAATGAGTATGCTCTTCCAATTTGAGCATATGGGCATTGATAAATCACCAGTAGGCGGAAATCTTGGTAAATGGATGATTAACCGAGACTGGAAACTAACTGATTTTAAGAAAATCATGACCAGATGGCAAAAGGATTTAGATGGCCGTGGATGGAATGCACTTTATCTTGAAAATCATGACCAACCTCGTTCTGTATCACGATTTGGAGATGATCAAGCCTATCATCAAGAAAGTGCAAAAATGTTAGCAACGTGGCTTCATATGATGCAGGGAACACCATTTGTCTATCAAGGTCAGGAAATCGGAATGACAAATGTAGCCTTTGAGAACATTAATCAATATAAGGATGTTGAAATTCTCAATTTCTATCATGATCAGAAGGATAAAGGTAATTTTACAGAGGAAGAATTGATGGATGCGATTCATTACCGAGGACGTGACAATGCAAGAACACCGATGCAGTGGAATGATTCACCTAATGCAGGGTTTACAACTGGAAAGCCATGGATAGATGTGAATCCGAATTACCGTGACATCAATGTAGAAAAGGAAATGAATGATCCAAATTCACTCTATCATTATTACAAGAAATTGATCCAGCTTCGTAAGGAACATGACATCATTGTTTATGGTTCATATAACCTTATTTTAGAGGATGACAATCAAATATATGCTTATACAAGAATGCTAAATGATGAAACATTGCTAGTAATTGCAAACTTTTCAAAGGAAACACCAGTATTTAACTTACCTGATTCCTTGAAGTATACATCTTATGAGTTATTTATTAGCAACTATTCTTGTGAAACAACAGAGGCCCCTTTGTCTATACAACTAAAGCCATATGAAACAAGGGTTTATCGATTAAAGTAAACAAACAAGGGGTTAAATATACAGATAATGTGGGTTAGATTACGAGGCTTATTATAGCTCTAATCTAATCTTTTTTTCATTTAGCTCTAATTTCAAAAAAGCTAAGTGGGGCCAAAACCTATTTGAGGATTAAAAACGCCTGTCACGAGGTTTCAATGACAGGCAAAAATTAGTGCACAGCCCCTTTATGAATCTTGTACTGCAGCCGCAGAATTGAGCTGTTTAGCCGCATAAACCCGATACAACAAAAACGCAACAACTGACAACAAAATCCCAGATATATAAGGCAAGCCTATAGTAACAGAGTAAAGAACGCCTCCTAATGGGGGGCCGATTACTCTACCAAGTGAATCAAAGGATGAGAGCAAACCAGTTGTACTCCCATGCCCAGATTGAGATTTCTTAGTTAACAAGGAAGAAACACTAGGTCGGATGACTCCGTTTCCAATACCGAATACCGTTAAGAAAACGGCGGCGGTGAGAAAGCTGTCTACATACAAGATGAGAAAAAAGCCTAAAGCGGATATCCAAATGCCACCTTGAATCACTGAGCCTTCTCCAAACCTTTTGGTGAGTCTCCCTACTAATCCGCCTTGAACGATGGCTCCAGCTAACCCCATAATCATAAAGATATACCCTAACTCCGTTGTCCCAAGTCCTGCTGATTCGGCTGCAAAGTAGGCAAATGTTGCTTCCAGTCCTGATAGGGATAAAGAGACAAATAATTGCAGGATAAATAAAAAGGAAACCGTGCCTTTCAGTGCCTGACGTAAAGATGGTCTTTGCTGCGATTTAGCGTCATGGCTATTTACATCAATCGATTCCTTTAACACAAACCAAACAAAGAAGAATGTTAATAAAGAAGAGGTTCCTGCTAGATAGAATGGCATGTTTAGACTCATTTTAGAAAAGACTCCACCAATAGCAGGGCCAAAGATAAATCCTAGCCCAACTGAGGCGCCAATGATGCCCATTCCTTTACCACGATCATCTTCGCTTGTGATATCAGCTACGTAGGCCATAACAGTTGGCATATTAGCGGAGGATAAAAAACCGCCAATGATTCGAGCGGCAAATAGCATCCAAAGCTGAGTAGATAAAGCCATGAAGAAAAAGGAAAAGGAAAGCCCTAAAATACCAAGCATTATGACAGGCTTCCTCCCAATACGATCTGAAATCCGTCCCCACATTGGAGCAAATAGGAGCTGCATCACGGAATAAACAGCCATTAATAATCCTAATTCAGTTGGTGATGCACCTAAATCTTCTGCATAAAAGGGTAAAACAGGTATAATTATCCCAAACCCAACCATTACAAAGAACATAACGGCAAATAGAATGGGCAACGCTTTCTTTGTTTCCAACGTTCAATCACTCCAATGTTTAATGATTATGCTATTATCATAATGGAAATAGTAAGCAATTGCGAATAAGAAAATAATCATTAAAATTTCCATATGTTCTGTATCCTTTGTTATAGTATTAGAAAGACCAAACCTTGAGGTGAATATATGGATACTAAGCATATTTTAAATAAGGTTCAGGGACATAAACCAATTATATTAGGAAGCGAAGAATATACAAAATCTGCCGTCTTATTGCCAATCATTCAAAAGTCAGATGGTCTCCATATTTTATTTGAGGTTCGCTCCCAACATCTAAGAAGACAGCCGGGTGAAATTTGTTTTCCTGGGGGCCGAATAGATCAAGAAGACTCAACAGAACAGGCAGCAGCTATAAGAGAGACCAAGGAAGAGCTCGGCTTAAAAGATCAAGATATCACGAATGTTTTTCCTATTAATTATCTCGTATCTCCCTTTGGCATGATGGTTTATCCTTTTGTAGGGTTTATTCAAGAACCTGATGCCGTAAACTCAAACCCTCAAGAGGTTGGAGAAGTATTTACAGTTCCACTATCTTTCTTTCTCCAAACTAAGCCTGATATACATCATGTATATATAAATATTGAGCCTGACGAAAAGTTCCCATTTGATCTGATAGTAGGTGGAGAGAACTATAATTGGAGAACAGGAAAAATAGATGAGTATTTTTATCTTTATGAGGACAGAGTGATATGGGGGCTGACAGCAAGGATACTCGCTGACTTTATAAATATGATTCAATCATAAAAAAGCCATTATATGCGTCCCAAATTCAGACCATCGGCATAGGATAATACAGCACGACAATAAGGGATGTGATATAACTATGGCGATCTTTATGAACAAAGGTGAACATCCTGATATGTTTAAAAATCAGGACAAAATTAAAGAACCCAATCTAGGTTATTCGCGGGTAAACTATGCCCAAGAAATGGTTGAGGAACAAAAGAAGTTAAATAAGACGATGCTAAAATCACTTAGTCAATTTAAACAGCAAAATCATCTACAAACCAAACGTTGGAGTGCAATCGACCAAAAGTTAAACTATTTAACTGAAAACAGTCGCAAGCATGAACAATTTGAGCAACAAGCATCGAATTGGATAGAAAAGTTCCATCAAGGCAATCAAAACATTCAAGGTATGTTACAGGATGAGCATTCTCAAAATCAAGAAATCATGGAACAGATCCAGTACTTAAATGAATCCAACCAGTCTATTTTAAATCATTTAGATAAGTATGATACGTCCAATCATCATCTAAATGATAGAGTAGAGGAGCTATTTAAACTTCAGCAGGAATTATGTGAAGAGATCTCAGAATATGATGAAAAACAAAATGAGGTTTTCAATCGTTTGGAGAACCAAGAAGCGCTTATGGAAAAAGTGGTTCGGCAAATGGATAATTTACGTTCGATTGTATATGAGCGAGTTAGCCATCTGACGGAGAAAATTGAGGATGGTTATAAATTAACATCGTCTTACCTTTATAAGCTATGGAAGGATCCGGATCAACCCTTTCCTTTTGTCATTGACCAAAAGAAACAAGAAAATCGATAAATGAAAAGAGTCTGTTCCATTATGGAAGCAGACTCTTTTATTGCTATCGAATACCCTTCATATAGCTCTGAATTTTTGGTGATAGAAGGAAGAGTAAGATACTGAGTAATATAGATATTCCTCCGATAACACCAAAATACAAGATTTCATTTTCAGGAGAATAAAATTTAACAATTTGTGCGTTGATTGCTTGGGCAGCAGCATTTGATAAGAACCATAAACTCATTGTTTGGGCTGAAAATGCTGAAGGCGCTAATTTTGTAGTCGCTGAGAGTCCAACTGGAGATAGACAAAGCTCACCAAGAACAACAATAAAATATGTGAGTACTAGCCACATTGGATTTACTAATGAATCCGAACCTGCCAAATAACCCGGGATAAGGATAACGACGAAGGATAAACCAGCAAATAATAAACCTAGCGCGAATTTTTGTGGTACTGTCGGCTGACGTTTACCTAATTTCACCCACATCCAAGCAAATACAGGTGCTAAAACAATAATAAATAGCGGATTTAAAGATTGGAACCATGCTGGGGATAATTCAATTCCAGCAAAATTTAATTGAGTTCGATTGTCCGCATAACTTGCAAGAATCGTTGAACCTTGCTCTTGAATTGCCCAAAACATTACCGAGGCAATAAAAAGCGGAATATAGGCAATAAGGCGAGAACGTTCCTCGACGGTTGTTTTTGGACTTCTGAACATTCTCCAAAAATAAATGGTTGGAATACCAATTCCAAGAATTCCGACAAATCCAACAAAGCTTTCAATCGTTAGAAGACCAGCAGGAATGGTAATAGCACAAATAATAGCAATTGCAATTACGGCAATAACGATATAGCTAGTAACCTTTTTCTTTTCATTAGGAGAAAGTGGATTTGCAACTGTAGTTCCAGCTAATCCAAGATTCTTTTTCTTCGTTACCATAAAGAGAATAAGTCCTAGGAACATACCAACAGCGGCCATTCCAAACCCAATATGAAAGCTTGTCTCCATTACATAGTTGGATCCCACAATGTAAGGTGAGATAAAGGCACCAAGGTTTATTCCCATATAGAAAATACTGAAGCCCGCATCTCTACGATCATCAGTTGTACTGTAAATTTCACCGACTACACTAGAAACATTTGGCTTAAGCAAACCAGTACCAATTACAATAAGAACCATGGAAACAAAAAACATGCTTAAGCTACCCGGTATGGCTAAAGCAATATGTCCTAACATAATCAGTATGCCACCATAGAATATAGCCTTGGAGGTACCAAATATCCGGTCGGCTAACCAACCACCGATGACACCAGACATATAAACTAATGAACCGTAAATGGACATAATCGAAAGGGCGGCAGTATTAGATAGACCTAATCCCCCTTGTGAAACTTCATAGTACATGTAATAAAGAAGGATAGCCCTCATTCCATAGTATGAAAAACGTTCCCAGAATTCTGTAAAGAACAGTGTAAATAGACCTTTTGGATGACCAAAAAATCCTTTTTGGGGAACGCTTGCTACAATTTTGTCTTTACTTATTTTTGACATTTCTCAAACCTCCCATATATTAATATAATACTTTCTGTATATGGCATTTGTCAAAATCTTATTAATAAGAGGAAAAATATACTACTTTCAAGTTTTAAAGTTTTACTAAAATAACAAAATATCAAAAAATTAATAAATTAGTCAAAATAATCATTAATCCAAAATTTATTCCTAATAAAAAAGGTGACGCCGTTAGCAAGCGTCACCTATAACTACCTTTTTATTTTTTATCCTTATTGTTATTGTTGGAATCCTGGTCTAAATCAAGCTCTTCAAGAATTTCTTCCTTCATTTCCGATTTGACCTCATCTTTAATTTCATCGTAAAGTTCTTCTTTCATTTCATCGTACACTTCGTCTTTCATTTCATCATATACTTCCTCTTTCATGTCATCGTAGACTTCTTCTTTGACATCATCAAAAAATTCATCCTTAAATTCCTCTTTAAATGAATCGATACGTTTGGTGCGCTTCTTTCTTTTATCTGCTTTAAAATCTCGACTCAATGTAATCAAGATGGATACAATCATCACTAACATAATAACGGAAAAAGGCAATGCTGCAATGATTGAAGCGGTTTGCAGTGCATCTAGGCCACCGCCTCCGCTAACTAATAGTACAGTTGCTGCTCCTGCAATTAAAAATCCCCAAACTATTTTCACGGAAGTTAATGGGGCTAAACTACCTCTGGATGTCATCGCACCTAATACATAAGATGCAGAATCAGCAGACGTAATAAAGAAAATAATGATCAAAATAACCGCCAAGACGCTCGTGATCATGCTTAATGGCAGCTCCCCAAGCGTTGTGAATAGAGCTAATTCCACATTGTTCGTTACTAAATCAGCAATTCCACCTGGTCCATACATTTCAAGGTTTAAGGCTGTTCCACCAAAGGTTGTAAACCAAATGAGAGCTAATAGTGCAGGAACAATTAGTACCCCACCCATAAATTCTCGGATAGTCCGGCCTCTGGATATTCTGGCGATGAATAAGCCGACAAAAGGTGCCCAAGAAATATGCCAAGCCCAGAAAAAGATGGTATTGGTTCCTAGCCATTCGCTTTCTGTAAACGGTGTGAGCGTTAAACTCATTGGAATCACATTGGAGATGTAGCCCCCAAGTGTGGTGACAAAGCTTTCAAAAATAAATAAAGTTGGTCCTACAATGAGAACAAATAAGTAGAAGATACCAGCAATACCTAGGTTGATGTTACTTAAAATCTTGATACCTTTGTTTACGCCTTTGGCAGCTGAAAACATAAATAAAACTGTTACGATTGCAATCACAATCATTTGTGTCCAAATATTATTTGGGATCGGAGTTAAATGGGAAAGCCCCCCAGTAATTTGCATCGCACTTAAACCAAAAGTGGTTGCAACACCTGTACAAGTAGCTAGAACTGCTAAAATATCAATTATTTTTCCAATCCAACCCTTTACTCGGTCTCCGAAAATAGGGTAAAAGGCAGAACTAATTAAAGCAGGATAACCCTTTCGATATTGAACATAGGCTAGCGTTAGTCCGACAATTGAAAAGATAGCCCATGGATGTAATGCCCAATGATAAGAACCATAACGAAGACCAGCAATAGCCGATTCTCTCGTTTCAGGTGCATATCCATAAGGGGGATCTAAGTAATAAAGAACCGGTTCTGCAACACCCCAAAATACAAATCCAACGCCAATACCAGCTGCAAATAACATACCAAGCCAAGAGAACCAAGAATATTCCGGTTCATCACCTGGTTTTCCTAAACGGATTTTCCCATAAGGACTAATGGCAAGGATAATCACAAATAAAACAAAAAATGCCGTAATCAGCATGTAATACCAGCCAAAATTGGTAATCATCCATTCAAGAGCTTGTGATGCTATGTCTTGAAGGGATTTAGGTGAAAGTGCTCCCCATATGACAAATAACGCTACAAGAATAGCAGAAATGTAAAATACGATCGATGGTTTATCTGTTGTATAAGTATAATTTTTTTTACTCATTTGTTTTGTGTGCTAGGTACACACAAACCTCCTTCCGTATGCGTGACTGAAAAATAATGTGGTGTTTGTCCGCAAAAATAGGAGACATTCAACACGAAAATTTAATAAAACGCATACTTATTTTTTCGTAATCCGCATCATATTATGAAGGATATTTTCGAATATAACAAGAATGAAATTGGTAATAATTACATTGGATTTTAGATGCTTATGTGGTGAGGGTTGTGTTGAAGATTGGTGGGTTATGATGAAGTTATTGTAGCAAATGCTGAAGAAGGTGTGGAATGCTAAAGATTGAGGGGATTTTGCTGAAGTAGATGAGAGTTATGCTAAAGTTCTAAAAGTCTCGGCTGAAGATGTCGAGTATTATGCTGAAGGCAGGCGCGTTCTAGATAGATACTGAACCAGGCTGTGATTATGCTAAAAAACGTTTGGAAATGCTGAAGACAGGGGCAAATGCTGAAGAATGCAGAGCCTACGCTAGAAATACAATGTAAAATGCTAAAGATTGACTGCTCGAGGCTAAAGACACTATTTAATATGCTGAAGAAGCACATGCACACAGCCATTCGCTAAAGACACGGGCCCTAAACCCGCTAATTAACACAATAATCCATTTGCTACTCACCTTAAATTCCAGTAAGATAGTATAGGATTGAATTGTATTGAAATGAGGGTATATTATGGCAAAAGAATCCATTTATGGGTTAACCTTTGACCAATTGACAGCATGGTTAGTCGAACATGGTCAAAAGAAGTTTAGAGCAAAACAGGTTTGGGATTGGCTTTATCAAAAAAGAGTAAAAAGCTTTCAGGATATGCAAAATTTAAATAAAGATTGTATTGACCTTTTAGATGAACATTTTGAGGTGCAGACCTTAGATATAGAAATACAGCAGAAATCAGAAGATGGAACAGTTAAGTTTTTGTTCAAGCTTCAGGATGGGAATTTGATTGAGACAGTATTAATGCGTCATAACTATGGATTATCGGTTTGTGTAACTACACAGGTTGGATGTAATATTGGCTGTACGTTTTGTGCCAGTGGAATTCTAAAGAAAAACCGTGATTTATCCAGTGGTGAAATTGTAGAACAAATTATGAATGTCCAGCATTACCTTGACAGTAAAGGCAAGGATGAAAGAGTGAGTCACATTGTCGTTATGGGTATTGGGGAGCCATTTGATAACTTTGATAATTTGGTTGACTTTTTACGTGTTGTTAATGACCAACAAGGATTGTCCATTGGGGCTCGTCATATAACTGTATCTACAAGTGGTTTAGCGAATAAGATTTATGATTTTGCCGACCTTGGTTTACAGGTGAACCTGGCGATTTCGATTCATGCTCCGAATAACGACTTAAGAACGCAAATAATGAAGATTAATCGTGCATTTCCAATTGAGAAGCTGATGGATGCAATCGATTATTACTTGGAAAAGACGAATCGCCGAATTACGTTTGAGTATATTTTATTAAAAGATGTGAATGACCATAAGCAAGAGGCTATTCAGCTTGCACAATTACTTCGTGATAAACGTCATTTATCATATGTAAACTTAATTCCTTACAATCCAGTTAGTGAGCATAATCAGTATCAAAGAAGTGAACTGGAAGCAATAAAAACATTCTACGACACACTAAAAAGTCGTGGAATTAATTGTGGGGTTCGTTTGGAACAGGGAACAGATATCGATGCTGCCTGTGGACAGTTGCGTAGTAAACAAATTAAAAAGAAAAAGAGCAAGGAACGCGTCTAAGAAGATGCGTTCCTTTTCTTTACCTTACTCTACTGGCTTTTTCTTCTTTCTAATTCGACCGATTCCAAGCTCTTTTGCTTCCTTAGACAGTGCCTTTAACAAACTGACTGCCATTAGGGTCATGATAAGTGAAAATGGAAGAGCGGCAATAATCATCATATTTTCTAAGGCTTGTAGCCCTCCGGTGTAAAGTAAAGCGAGGGCGGTTGCGGATAGCATGATGCCCCAGGTCACTTTAATTTTGTTACTAGGTGAATGGGAGCCGTTTGTTGTCATCATGCCTAATACATAGGTTCCAGAGTCCGCGGAAGTAATAAAGAAAGTACCGATTAAAATCATCGCTGTAATGGACATCACCATGGAGAGTGGGTAATTCGCAAACACCCCAAATAAATTTTGCTCTGCCGATAGTTCTGATATCTTGGCGATCCCGTTATGTTCAAGGTGGATAGCAGAGCCTCCAAATGTTGTGAACCATAGTGCTACTACAAGAGTAGGGACGAGTAGCACACTAAATACAAATTCGCGAATGGTACGACCTCTGGACACGCGAGCAATAAAAATTCCAACGAATGGTGCCCATGCTATCCACCATGCCCAGTAGAAAATGGTCCAGCCATTGATCCAAGCTCGAATGTCTTCGTTTAACGGAGCGATTCGAAAGCTCATTTGTGGAAGGGTTTGTATATAGTTTCCGATGGTATTGGTAAATAAATTTAAGATAAATAAGGTTGGTCCAAATATAAACATTAATGCAAATATTAGTCCGGCAAGCCCCATATTTGCATTACTTAGTATTTTGATCCCTTTACTCAAACCTGACCAAGCAGAAATCAAAAATAAAACAGTCACAATGAGTACAATTAAAAACTGAACCCAGATATTCGTTGGAATATCAAAAAGGTAGGACAGTCCACCATTAATTTGAACAGCACCAAAGCCGAGCGAGGTTGCTACCCCAATTACGGTTGCAATAACAGAAAAAACGTCAATTGCTCTACCTAGTCCTCCTTCAACACGATTGCCAAGAATAGGTCTTAATGTTGCACTTATTAAGCCCAAGCGTTCATGTCTAAAATGGAAGTAAGCAATGGCTAAGGCAACAATAGCATATAGAGACCAGGCATGAATTCCCCAATGGAAAAAGGTAAAGCGTAGAGCATCCTTTATCCCCTGTTCAGTACCAAGCTCTCCTGTTGGGGAACTAACAGCATAATGACTTATTGGCTCTGAAGTACCATAAAAGACTAGTCCTATCCCCATTCCAGCACTAAATAACATTGCTATCCATGTGGGTCTAGAAAACTCAGGCTTTTCATCTTGTTTACCAAGCCTAATTCGGCCTACTGGACTAACTAATAAGTATAAGGAAACGACGAGGAGAAGGCTAACGATAATTAAATAGTACCAACCAAAAGTGTCATAAAGAAAAACTTGCATATTTGATGTGATTCGTTCAGTTGATTCAGGAATTATAATTCCCATCAAAACTAGAATGATGAGAATTCCCACAGAGATATAAAAGACAGTATAATTCTCTTTCATAAGTAATCTCCCTTCTGTATTAATAAGAGCCATAACACGGGTTGTCTTCGTGATGTTATTGTCTTACTTAGGAAGGGAAATTATGTATTAGAAATTGCTGTTGAAAAAAGAACGAACCTATATATTCATTAGATTCGTTCTTTTCGATAACAATATTTTATTGGGTTCAAGTTATTCAGAATCCATTAATTCAGCAACAATTTCATAGGAGCGTAAACGATCCTTTTGATAATAAATTTGAGAGTTGATAATCACTTCATCTGCATTGGTTTCCTCAAGGAAGTTGTTCAATTTTTCTTTAACTTTTTCCTTCGTCCCTACAATAGTTGTACGAGAATCGAGCGTACTTTCTAAAGCGGCTCTTTCAAAAGGTGTCGAGACCTCATCCATATTTTCTACCGGTGCCTTCAATGGACTGGATTCTCCTCTGCGCAAACTTAGGAATTGTTGTTGCTGGGAGGTTGATAACCATTGAGCTCGTTCCTCTGTGTCTGCGGCTATGACATTGACCCCAACCATAGCATAAGGCTGTTCCAATACATCAGACGGCTGAAATTTATCACGGTAAAGCTTCAAGGCCCCAAGCGTATTGTCGGGTGCAAAGTGGCTAGCAAAGGAAAATGGTAACCCTTTATGAGCAGCGAGCTGGGCACTAAAACCACTGGATCCAAGCAACCAGATAGGGATACGAAGTCCATGCCCAGGATAGGCCTTCACACGAGCATTTGGGTCTCCCTCAAAAAAGTGCTCAAGCTCAGCGACCTGCTGTGGAAAATCTTCAGGGCTACTATTTAAAGTTCGTCGTAGAGCATAGGATGTAGCCTGGTCAGTTCCTGGGGCACGGCCTAAACCGAGATCGATTCGTCCAGGGTACATCGACTCTAGTGTGCCAAATTGTTCGGCAATCACAATTGGTGCATGATTAGGCAGCATAACACCGCCAGAGCCTACGCGTATACTGTTTGTTGCACCCGCAATATGTCCAATGACTACTGAAGTTGCCGAGCTGGCAATGCCTGGCATGTTATGGTGTTCAGCTAACCAATAACGGTGGAATCCCCACTTTTCAGTATGTTGAGCCAGTTCAACACTATTTTGAAATGCTTCACTAGGTGAACCCTCTTCTGTGATTGGAGCTAAATCAAGTACAGATAAAGGAACACCATTAAATCGCTTTGTTTGCATATATGTGCACTCCTTATTTTCTTCCATCTTATATAAAAATGTTACGGCTTTTGAAAGGAGTTCGTCCACTTTTTTGCTTATCACACTGCAGTTATAAAATCTTTATCTATAGTGTACTCATCTGTGAAACCAATAATTCTTCGTACTTTTTTCAGCGAGCATGTTCCATTAACTTGCAAAAATTTCAAGTTAAAAAAAGACGCTTGGAATCGGTACCGACCCCTGAAAGTTAGAGTAATAATCTAACTTTCGGGGGTGTTTTTTTATGGCAAAATATAGTGAAGAATTTAAAATGAAGCTTGTCACCGAGTATTTAGATGGCAACATAGGATATGGATCATTGGCAAAAAAATATAATATGGGC
>NZ_WJNH01000012.1 GCF_009649735.1 Salinibacillus xinjiangensis | reverse complement strand
CGTTCGTCCTGAGCCAAGATCAAACTCTCCAAAATAGTATTGGATGTTTAAAATCCAAAAAGCTCATAATTAAATCAAATTGCTATTAAAATAGCGAATTGACGTACTGGTTGGTTTGTTCAGTTTTCAAGGTTCGAATATTGTCGCCCTTCAAAATAGCGACCTAATTAATATAACAAATACTCAAATTTGTGTCAACAACTTTTCAAACTTTATAATGTTGTTGGCATGTCGTCTTTGAAAGCGACAATAAATAATTTAACATGGTTGACTTTGTAATGCAATGGTTAAATTATGGTAATGAAAATCTTATATTTTGTGGCCGCCGTTTTGGCGACAAGAAATAATATACCATGGTCCAAATCCATTATCAATAGTTTTAACCACTCCAATTTTTTCCTAAGGAATCTTCAATGAGACTAGTCAATCTATTTCTTTCTATAATAATATGGCATAGTCTTCTATTTTCTATCCATTATTTTATTTAAATTTTCAACAAAAATACAAAGCTGGGAGGCAAGTAGCCTCCCAAAATCATCCTAACCTACTTCGCCAAACTCTCATACTCATCCCGAAGAGTTCTTTTTAAGACTTTTCCACTCGGATTTTTCGGAAGCTCATTCGTAATTTCAACATGCTTCGGAATTTTAAACTTGGAAAGATGGTCTTTACAAAACTCAATGACGTCCTCTTTTGTAAAATTAGCCCCTTCTTTCGGAACAATGATAGCTGTTACTGCCTCAATCCAATACGGATCAGGAATACTGATTACCGCTACTTCTGAAACACCATCCATTTGATAAATAGCCTCTTCAACCTCTCGACTCGAGACATTTACTCCACCTGTTTTAATCATGTCCTTTTTCCGGTCTACAATCGTAATATAACCTTCTTCATCCATTATAGCTAAATCTCCACTGTGGAACCAACCATTGCGAAATGCTTCAGCTGTCTTATCAGGATCATGAAGATAGCCCTTCATTGCGTGAGGGGTACGATGAACAATCTCCCCTACTTCTCCACGTGGTACTTCTTGGTCGTTATCGTCTACAATTTTTGTTTGCATATTTAATGAAGGCTTTCCAGCAGAGCCTAGTTTGCGTAATTGATCTTCTGGTTGTAAGGCTGTTGCTAGAGGAGCGACTTCTGTTTGACCATAAAAGTTCCAGAATCTAGCGTTTGGCAGACGTTCTGATAGTTCCTTTAAAATTTCACGGGGCATAATCGCTGCACCATAGTAGCATTTTTCTAATGTCGATAGGTCGCGCTTATCAAAATCAGGGTGACGCAAAAGTGCAATCCAAACAGTCGGTGGGCAGAATAATTGAGTTGCACCCTCTTTCTCAATGGTTTCTAATACAATGTCAGGTTTGGCTGCATCTAAAATAATTCCGCTAGAGCCAAGGTAAATACTTGGTCCTAAGAAACAGTGTAGTTGTGCACTATGATATAAAGGAAGTGCGTGAATACATACATCATGCTCACTCATATCCCCATTTACAACACAACTTACATACTCACTAACAATACTTTTATGGGAAAGCATGACCCCTTTTGGACGTGATTCTGTTCCACTTGTATATAAAACATGGGCAAGATCATCATCCTCTAGCGCTGCCTCCACAAATTCAGTAGATTGTCCATGACGAGCTACTGATAAAGGCGTCCATTCAGAAAGGTCTTCTGTTATTCTTTCTGTTGCCGACACATCCATTAAATAACGGTGCTTGATATCCAACTCACCAACAGATTCATCAAGCACTGACGCATATTCCTTTTCGGCAATAAATCCACTTACACCAGCATGCTGTAATATGTACTGCACATCCTCTACAGTTAGCATGTAGTTGATTGGAATCATTACAGCCCCAATACGCGCCAAAGCAAAATTTGCAATGACAAAGTCTAAGCTGTTTTTGGACATGACCGTAATCATGTCACCTTTTTTCATCCCATTGTTCAAAAAAGCATGAGCAGTCTGGTTTACCACATCATCTAGTTCTCCATAATTTAAACGCACACCCTTGTAAGCGATTGCAAACTTTTCCGGATCACGTTCTTTAGTTCGGGCCAGTAGATCACCAAGTGTATTTCGCCTTGCCCTTTTTAACATTTGATTTAATTGTTCATTCACATGTACATCCGTGCTCATTTTATCCACTCCCCAAAAAGTAATTTTGAAGACAGCCATGCTGAATATTCTGTATTTTTAGTTTATTGTAATTTGGTATTATTATCAAGTGCTAAATAATGATCAAAAAAGCTATCCCGAAATTAAGGGATAGCTTTTCTTACTTTTATGCTGATTGTGCTTCTTCTTCATGAATGACGGTTGTTGTTTTTTTCGCTGGTATCATGTTAAAGATGATGTTTAAGAGGATGGCAGTTACACTCCCCGCCACAATGCCGTTGCTTGTTAAAATTTGAACACTTGCTGGAAGCTGAGCAAAGATTTCTGGTACAACAGTAACCCCAAGTCCCATTCCAACAGAGCAGGCAACAATCATGGAGTTTTCCGGTGAATTAGCCATCACACTGCTCAACATCTTGATTCCCTGGGAAATAACCATACCGAACATGGCAACCATCGCTCCGCCTAATACAGCCGTTGGAATGATGGTAGTAAAGGCGGCGATTTTGGGTACAAGCCCTAAGCCGACTAACATAATTCCCGTTACCATGATGACTTTTTTCGTTTTTACTCCAGTCATTTGAATCAATCCAACATTTTGGGAAAATGCTGTATATGGAAAAGCGTTAAAAATACCACCTAATAAAATAGCTAAACCTTCCGCACGGTATCCTTTTGCAAAGTCCTCTTCCTTTAATTTTCTTTCCGTAATATCACTTAGCGCAAAATAAACACCTGTAGATTCCACGAGTGAAACAATAGCAACTAATATCATCGTAAGAATAGCTGACCATTCAAAGGTTGGCATCCCGAAATAAAGTGGTTCAACCATATGAAAGTAAGACGCCTCTGTAACAGCTGAGAAGTCTACCTTACCCATGAAAGCTGCTACAACCGTACCAGCAAGTAAGGCAATTAAGATTGAAATTGATTGGACGAAGCCTTTTGTAAAACGGTACATAAGTATAATAAAAATAAGAGTTCCAAAAGCTAGTGAAATATTACTAATAGATCCAAAATCACTGGCGCCTTGACCTCCACCCATATTGTTAATGGCTACAGGTATTAAGGTAATTCCAATAATCGTCACAACGGTTCCTGTTACAACTGGTGGGAAAAAGCGAACCAACTTCCCAAAAACGCCGCTAATTAATACGACGACTAATCCCGAAACGAGAATAGAACCGTAAATAGCAGTCACACCGTACTCACCACCAATGGCAATCATCGGTCCAACAGCGGTGAACGTACACCCTAAAACAACAGGCAGTCCTATACCAAAAAAGCGATTCTTTACAACCTGTAGTATAGTTGCAATCCCACACATTAATATATCAACGGCAACTAAATATGTGAGTTGCTCTGAAGTTAGCCCTAAGGCTCCTCCCACAATCAATGGTACTAAAATAGCTCCTGCATACATGGCTAATAGATGTTGTATTCCCAAAGTTGCTGTTTTCATACTGTTACTTCCTCCCTGTGAAATGTAATAGTTTTATTCTGTAATGAAGAAATAATGGCTAATGACTCTACGCGAATCCCCTGTTCCCTCAGGAGTTTGCCTCCATCCTGGAATCCTTTTTCAATTACAACCCCCGCTCCAGCGAGTGAGGCACCAGCTTGGTTAATGACTTCATTGAGGCCCAATACCGCTTGCCCGTTTGCTAAAAAGTCATCAATAAGTAGAACGCGATCATCATGAGAAAGATAGTCTTTTGAAACCGAAATGGTATTGGTTTCTTTTTTTGTATAGGAATATACCTCAGCAGTATACAACCCATTTGCTAGTGTCAGAGACGTTTTCTTTCTTGCAAAAATGACTGGTACTCCCAGTCGCAAAGCAGCCAATGTTGCAGGGGCAATACCTGAAGATTCTAGTGTTAACACCTTCGTGATGCCATCACTTGCAAAACGGCTGGCAAATTCATCCCCAATTTGCTGCATAAGTTGTGGGTCTATCTGATGGTTTAAAAAAGAATCTACTTTTAAAACTGATTCAGATAAAACCCTACCCTCTCGTAAAATCTTCTGTTCTAACTGTTCCATGTTGGACCCCTCTCTTTTGGTTATTTCTTTGGTTGTGCTGATATTTAACGCTGTCGCATGTGGGTGGCATGGGCTGGTGCGGCCGGTTGTTCGACTGCACGGTTTCAGCATTTACGGCGCATAGTTTAGCTTTTGCTGGGTTAGCTTTAGCATTTTGCTCTATGACTTTAGCTGGACTCATAATACTTCAGCATATTAGCCGATGTTCAGCATCTTTCAACTGTAATTCAGCTTTTGTAAACCACTCTTTAACATCTAATCAACCACTTTCAGCGTCGCTACCTTTTCAGCAATTCACCTCTGTATTTCAGCTTTTCCCATCTCAACTACAGCTTTCGCCCCGCCAAACTCAGCAACCCAATCCAATTCTTCAGCAAAACCAACAACCTTTAACATTTCGTTAACAAACTTCAGCAAACTCCACACAATCTTTAGCCACCACAACACAGCCCCCCCATACTCACCCTAAACAAAAAAGCTCGAAAATCTTCGCTTCCACCTAAACCATGAGGAAAGCAAAGTTTTTCGAGCTTTGGAAAAACTAAATAAAATGACTAGAGATACAGACTTACAAATAGGTATACTAATCATTAGTTGCTTTTCATAGTCGGTTCATTTACGGTGAACCGGTAGAAACTTGTAGGCCATATTCCCACGATTATATGAAAATTTTCGTTATTCATTTTAGATAGTATCAGTATAGCATGTGATTTTTGAAATACAACCCCTAATTTTATTAGGAACAACTCTCAACTCCATCCAACACTTCCCTATTATATAGAGATTTAGTTCTAAATTTCCTCACACGGATTAAATCTCTTTCTCATTTACAAATACATCTCATAAAAATGTGAATACTAGTTAAAGGTATATTGTTGTATTCTTTCTAGACCTTGCTAATTAATATTGATATTATTGATATTTGTGGAAAGAAACAGAAAGGAGTTTACATAATGGAAACGTTAGGTGATTTTTTTAGCAGTTTAATTGGATTTGGCAACACCCTTTTTTGGGACTATATTTTAATTTATTTACTTATTGGTGCTGGCATTTATTTTACTTTTCGTAGTAAATTTGTTCAATTTCGTCTCTTTGGAGAAATGTTCAAAGTATTGCGCGAAGAATCAGTTGAGAAAAGTGGAAGAAAGGGAACAAATGCCTTCCAAGCGTTTAGTATCAGTATTGCATCCCGAGTAGGAACCGGGAACCTTGCTGGGGTCGCATTAGCTGTTGCCGTTGGTGGTCCTGGTGCTGTTTTTTGGATGTGGTTGATTGCTATAATCGGAATGGCAACTGCATTCATTGAAAGTACATTGGCACAGCTTTATAAAGTATCGGATAAAGATGGTTTTCGTGGCGGACCTGCTTACTATATGGAAAGAGCCTTAGGACAGCGTTGGATGGGGCTTCTGTTCTCCATTCTAATCACAATTACATTTGGACTCATTTTTAACGCCGTACAAGCAAACACGATTTCGATGGCGGTTGAGCAAGCCTTTGACATTGATCGCATATGGACTGGAATTATTTTAGTCGTATTAACCAGTATTGTGATTTTCGGTGGCATTAATCGTATTGCTGTAGTTTCAGGGACGATTGTACCGATTATGGCCGTCATTTATATATTCGTTTCTCTTATCGTCTTAATCATGAATATCACAGAAGTCCCACGTATATTTATGATGATCATAAGCCATGCATTTGGAATTGAACAGGTATTTGGCGGGGGTATGGGTGTCGCTTTAATGCAAGGAATCAAACGTGGACTGTTCTCGAATGAAGCAGGAATGGGGAGTGCACCCAATGCTGCTGCAACTGCAGGGGTAAGCCATCCTGCTAAACAAGGCTTAGTCCAATCTTTAGCCGTCTTTTTTGACACGATTGTGATTTGTAGTTTTACCGCTTTTATTATACTGCTATATGAAGACTTTTCTAGCGTGACTGAGGATGGTATTCAATTAACGCAGGTCGCCTTTAGCAGCCATATTGGCGCATGGGCATCAGTTTTTATTGCTCTGACCATTTTCTTGTTCGCCTTTAGCTCTGTCATTGGCAACTACTATTACGGCGAGTCCAATGTTGATTTTATGAGACCACTTGGCCCATGGAAAAACCTTTATCGAATTGCTGTATTAGGAATGGTCTTTTTCGGCTCTATGGCCTCCATCGATATCGTTTGGGATATGGCCGACTTATTTATGGCCATGATGGCAGTTGTCAACTTAATCGCGATTCTGTTATTAGGTAAAATTGCCTTTTCCTTGTTAAATGATTATGTGAAGCAAAGGAAAAAAGGCGTTGATCCACAATTTCATGTCTCCCGCATTCCTGGTCTTAAAAATGTAGAATGGTGGGGAGCACAGGATCAGAAGAAGGAAAAATCATAGTGTAGGCAAACAGATCTATGGGTGGTCTTCAGCATTTTGCAATCGTTGTTTAGCAAAGACCGCGCAATGTTCAGCCGCTCGAGCAACAACTTTAGCTAATGAGCCTGTGACTTTAGCCAAATCACAGGCCTTTAGCATATTCATCCTTTTCTTTAGAAAACGTGCCAAAACTTCAGCACCGGCTGCCCAACCACCCTAGCATCCCCAACAACCTCCCCCGCTTATGTTATGATATAAACTACGCTACATAAAAGGAGTCATGATGCGGAAATGGATATACCCATTTTATATGAAGATAATCATTTATTAGTTGTGGAAAAGCCCGTAAATATTCCTGTCCAGGGAGACCAATCAGGTGACCAGGACTTACTGAACATTTTAAAAGAAGATATCAAAGTGAGATACCAAAAGCCAGGCAATGTATATTTGGCATTGGTCCATCGGCTGGATCGCCCAGTTGGTGGCGTAATGGTGTTTGCGAAGACGTCAAAAGCCGCCTCACGCTTATCTGATGCCATCCGTCGAGGGAGAGGGGCGTTTGATAAGGGGTATTTAGCTGTTGTTCGAGGAATTCCCCATGAAAGTCGGGGCAGGCTTGAGGATTACTTAGTGAAGAATCAACAAAAAAATCAAGTCTATACCGCATCAGCAAACGATAAAAATGCCAAAAAAGCCGTGCTTGAGTATGAGGTTATAGGTAAACAGGATGGATTAAGCCTACTGTCCATTCAGCTTCTTACCGGTAGACCCCATCAAATTCGGGTCCAACTTTCATCCAGAGGTTGGCCAATTTATGGAGATCAAAAATATGGAAGCAAGGTTAACCGTCCCGGTCAACAGATTGCCCTGTGGTCCCATACCCTAGCTTTTGAACATCCGACGAAAAAGGATGTAACAGAAGTAACGTCGTTTCCACCCAAGAAATATCCATGGAGTCTGTGGCCACAATTAGACGCCTAAGTATAAAAAAAGCTGTCTCAGTTGTTGAGACAGCTTTTTCTATCCATTCAAGGTCAAAATAGCAACAACAGATACTATTGGAATGGCTCCGATTAAACTCATACCAATAAAGGAAAGCGTATGGATAAAGTTCTTTGTTTGATTGGGTAGACTTGGGATTGATAACATGGACCTTCTAATCATGAAAACGTTAGAAAGGCCAAAAAACAATACTAACAGAACAGCAACCATCGGCAGAAGAATGTCAAAAGAAGTTTCTTCTGCTTGGGTATAGCCAAGTACCACCAACACAATCGGAACGGCTTCAATTAACCCTACTTTAACAAAAAAACGGGACAAATATTGTTGAAATGATCCTTGACTGATGGTTTCCTCTCTTTCTATTTTTCCCTCTAATTCTCGCGCTAATTGCTTAAAGGCAAACGTTATTCCAATAGCAGCAATAATGGATGCGGCAACAAAATACGTTGCTGGACTCATGACACTCCCCCTTTAGCTATTATAATGCCCGAAACTTTATGATACCTGCCGTTTCCTCCCGCTTCACTTTGCCAATAGATTCCAAATAAATAAACCTAGTCAATGTGGCCATAAATTGACTCACATATAATTTTTGTCCACTACCATAGATTTCCTCTGTTACTTCATGTACAGATTTACTTTCTTCAAGCACAAAAGAAAGCACCTGCTCCAAACGTTTTTTATGGCTGGTATGGATTTCATTTACGCGCTCTTGGACGTTTTCAATCAATCCACCGTGGCCAGGTAGAGCAATATCTGCAGGATAGGCTTGAATCCACTCTAACGCTTGAAAATAGTCGTGTAATGCATTTGATTCCTCCCCTGACCACAAACCAATAACAGGAGAAAATTCCTTTAAGATATGGTCACCTGCAATCATAACCTTGCTTTCTCGATGATAAAAACAGAAATGATCTGGCGCATGACCAGGAGTCCAAATGACTTCATAGGATTCATCACCCAATTCAATATACCCATCTTTTTGAAAGAAGCCGTCTGGTTCAAAATCATAGATAAAGGAATCATCCCGTTTGTTCGTGTTGATGTATGGCCCTCCATGCTGTTGAATCATCTGTTTAACTTTTGCCTTAGCATCTGTTGCTCTCCGCTTTTTCATTTCCATATAGCCAAGTTCAGTGGTGTAGACTGGAATGCCTATTTCCTCCTGAAACCACTTGGCAAGACCAAGATGATCCTCATGTGTATGGGTTAGTACCACTTTTTCTACAGTAATCCCTGTATCCAGAAGCTTCTGCCAGATACCGAGAGATTCCTCTGAATAAGCCCCCGTATCTACTACAGTATAACCACGTTCACCTTTAATCAAATAGCAATTCGTTTCTTGCATGGCAAAGGGATAACGAACCACTAGTCTATGTATGTGTTCCGTCACTTTTTCTAACATTGGGAATCAGAAGAAATTGCCATTGTGTTTGCTACATCTAAGTTCAAGATTTATCACTCCGTTTTTATGACAGCATTTCATTCATTCTTATTATACCAACATTATAAATGAAATGTTTTCGATTTGCATGCTTCCTTTACGTTAGCTCTTTTCAACCCAACCTTTTTCCGGTCTAGACTCGGGATAGCCATACCTTTCCCGATACCTTTTTCGTTCCCCCGTAAAATCGAACCACTGTTTTCTAGAGTTGGGATAATGGGCATGGTGAATCACACAGCGAAGTTGATCCTCCACACAAGGATCCACCCAATATCCCAAATTTTCTTCTAATTCATTGAGCAGCTGAGCTCCGTCTTGATTCTTTAATTCCTCGATAGAATATATGCCTAAGTTATCGGTAAGGGTATCGGCAAGTCGATATCCGATGGAGGGAATCTTTTGAAAGGTAGCTAGGCCCTTGATCAGCCTAGCTCGCTTTTTCGAGGACTGCATAATATCCGCTAGCTCTACTACATCAATCATATGAATGTCACTCAGTTTTATTTTATGTTGTCGCAGCTGTGCTTTTTCAAGACTCGTTAAGGGTAGCTTCGGTGTTTGGTTTGCCATTTCTTCTACCTACCTTTTTTTACCATTGTTATAAACTTCGCTACATCGGTTTCAAACTTATTTTCCTTCCTAAACCCCAGTTTTTCGTACAAATGAATGGCCCTCTGATTAAAGGTAGCCACCGTTAAACGTAGAGGGATACCCTGGTGTTGATCCTCAATTTGTTGGAGAATAAACGTGCAAAATTCAACGCCTTTCCCCTTGCCGGTATGAGTGGGGTTCATACCAAATCCAATATCTACAGCTCGGTTTTGATATACCCCAAATGGACGTCCTGGTGGAACCTGGGCGGATTTTCCCACACAGTAAAATCCGAATAAATTCCCCGTTTCATTCATAATGGCAAAATAGGAGCCGTCTAAGAGCTCCTGTAATGCCTCCTCTGTTTCTTCATTATTATAAAAATCATATGGTTGCTCGTATTTCCAACTAAGAATGGTCTTAGCCATTGATTGCTTCATTTCTTGTATGGATAATGACATGTTGATTGTACCCCTTTTTATACTCTGTTATTTTTCCCCATCAGCCAAATAAAAAATATCATCACAACACCGAGAAGGAATATCCCCATTCCCCAAAAGCTTACACCCATTCCTTCAAAGCCTGTGCTTGCATATAGACCAAAAAAGTATACGACTATTCCGGTAATACATACAATGAAGGGAACGACGTAGTTTCGGTTGTATTTGAATGAAAGGATAATGCCTAGCAGGAAAATGAAAATAGATACCCAAGGTAATAGATAAAATAAAATATGATCCATAAAGCTCTCTCCCCCCCTTCATGCTATTTTCCAATTATATGCGGCAATTCTTATAGATTGAACATTACATTTGTAGGAAATTTGTAATGGAGAATTCATCATAAACCGGAAAAAACATTTCAAAAAATTCATACTTTTTAATTTCAGCATAAGTTCTAAAAAATCCTGCATGATATGATAGGAAAGAAAAAGCTGAACTCTACTAACCTTGAGTTCAGCTTTTTTCCTGCATTATTCTTTTAGTCTTATCGATTCCTGGTGAGAAGTCCAAAGATTACATCCAAGATTATCGTTTTTTATACTCAATTAAATATTAATATCCATATAGAATCAGAGCTTTATAAAAATAAAAAAGAAAAAATTGCAATTGACTGATTCTAACTAATTTATATATCCGCAATCTTTTCAGTAACCTGTTTAGAGGAAAAGTGAAAACCCACTCCATAAGGGCGTTTAGCAATATATAATTTAGATAGTTCCCAAACGTCCATTTTAATATCCAAAATGAATTAACAAAAAACGGTCCGATTAGATAGGGAAATTCATTGCTTAAAATTGACTGTGGCTTTGAAAAGAAAACCTACCATTTTCGTTGTCTACCGACCATAGCATCAGCCAAACTAAGTAAAAATGCAAAATGGAACCCGGCAGAAATCGAATTAAGGTTCGTTTTCCTAGTAAGGGAAGACTTGCCCACGACAGAATTACCATGACGATGTTTAAAACCCACTGTGATTTTAATGACAAACTAACCATCCTTTTTTCTCGTCAATACTGTTCTGGTGCTGTTGGCGGCTTTTCCATCCAACCATAATCAATCATAATATTTGACCCGTCTTCTACAAACAACCCTGTATCAATTAAAAAACGCCCATACATTGCCGCAATATCACGCCGACCATTTAGTGACATTCCATTGGCATAGGTGCGAATTTTCATTGAAAACATATCAATCTTATGAAATAGCATTAATTTATCCGAAAAAGGCGCAACAGTAGAGTTCGTCACCAAGTGATCTAAAAAGGTTGCAGCAGGTAAATGGCTATCATTTAATTTTTGTATACATGCCTCCACATGTCTATTGGTAATGTCTCTGCCTCGTAGTAAATAGTCTCTAATTCGCTCCCTACTCGCTACTTGGCTAAAGCCAATCAGTAACGCTTTACTCGTAGCATCATTATTAATGTTATCGTAAAGATGTCCAATTTCGAGACCGTGTAAAGGACGAACCTCACCAAAAAATCCAATTAAAAAGCTTTGTTTTTCGATAAAATCAATGTTTTCTGGTGTAGGAATCTGAGGAGGATTCATCAATAAGTCTTTTTCTTTTAACAGTTGATTCAGCTCTATTTGAAGCTTGACAGTTTCCCTTAAGCAATAAACAAAAAATTCCCGTACATCTTTTCTCGTAATTAACGGAATGGCAATCGTATAGAGACTTTGTCCTGCCTTACTTGTATATTGCAGATAATAAAGATAAAACTCATCTTTAAATAATCTTGGTGCATCTAAATTGACATCATCATCTGTAAACCCAATAGGGATAGGAAAGTTTTCTTTATTAAAGATGTGTTTAATCTCGTTTACAAACTTTTCACTTATGTTTAATGCCTGCTGAACAACCTTTTTGATATTATTGTCATCAACATGCTTGAGAAAAAATTTAAGGACACCAATCGACATCGTATTTCCAACATAAGTCGCCCACAATTTCCCCATCTCTGTTGCAGACAAATGATTGGGTTGAATAGGTTGGGTTTGAAACGTTGTTTGTTTCGGTTTTCGCCACATTTTTCAAAATCCCCTTTAGTTTATTTTTTATAGGTTTTGTTAGGGGTGGGAAGTTTATACATTGTATAGAGGGGGCGTGATGATGAGTGTGAGGGCGGGGTGAGGGGGTGGCTGAAGATGTCCCCGATTATGCTGAAGTTTTGGCTTATTTGATAAAGATTGACGTTTTGGCGAAAGTTGAGGGTTTTTTTGCCAATGTAAACGGTGTAGTTGCTCAATAATGAAAATAGTATGCTAAAGTTCAGGCAAATTATACTAAAGTGCCGATACTGTTATGTAGATGCTGAACATCATGTATAAAAATTGTCTGATGCTAAAGGATGTATACCTTTTGCTAGAGTTAGGTGCTTGTTTGCTAAAGTTCTGCAGTATGATGCTGAAGTCCACACCTAAAATGCTGTAAACATCATGAGCATATAAAAAAGCGAGTGCTGACACACTCGCTTTCCTGTAGTATTATGCACAAATCATAACGGTATTACCTTCTAAATCCTTTATAAAAAAGAAATGATCAAACTGTATTTCTCTTACTACTTCAATCTCTTTTTCTTGAATATAAGCAAAAGCCTCATGGATATTGGAAGCCTTAAGCATGAAGGTTGGATACGTATCTAAGTCATCATTATTGCGGTTATCGTCAAGTAACAGCCCTGTCCCATTGTCCATCTCAAACCAGTAGATGGGTCCCCCGTCCTGTCGTTCCGGTTTAATCGGGTAGCCAAGTAGCTTGCTGTACCATTCTGTTGCTCGCTTCAAATCTTGAACGGGAATGACAATCGTGTTCAGATGATTTTTGATTGGATGATTTGGATTAGCTGGCTTCATAGGATTCGGATTGATCCAGTCAGATTCCACAATCATTATTGCGTTTCCTTCAGAGTCCTCAATGATAAAATATGCAAGTCCTGGATGTGGACGCTGGAGATCCAAAATAAGCGGAATCTTACTCTTTTGAACCAAATCATAAGCTTTTTTAATATCCCCAGTTTTCATTTGACAGATTGGATATTTTTTTAAATTTTTCATATTTCGATAATCATCCAACGCCAAATTCACGCCATTGTCCATGTCAAATACATAGATGGGACTTTTTTCATCAAAGTTGGAAGTAGGCATATCCATTAACTTGCCATACCAGTCTGTCATTTTCTTTACATCTCGTACGTATAACCCTGCACCTCCCAATGTTTTCACAATTGGTTCTTTTACAGTTGTGATCATGTGAAATACCCTCCTATAAATTTGTTTTCATGAAGAAAGACGTTTTAGGCTTTATTTATCTATCAATTTTAAAAAGATTTTTTCAAAAATTTTTTCAGGTGATGAGTTCCTTGTGCTTCTGCCTGCTGGATTTGCTTTAATAGTGGGACAGCATGGTCTCGAACATTAAGCTGAATGTCTTTAAACCCATATGGAAATCTTGGGTAGAGCTCCCCATAAAAGTGATCTACCTGTTGAAAACTGGCAACAGCTGAACGTACCTCTTTCTCTGATTCAAAATTATGTATATCTTGTAGAAAGCAAAGAGCATGCTCTCTTGCTTCTTTCATTAAGGCTACTTGATAGGCATGTCCGATAGAGTCGAGTTTCTCTTCTTGTATCGCCTGAATCCAAGTGTTGTAGGATGCTAAACCTTGAATATAGCCTGAAACGGCAGGCTCTTTTCCCTCATAGTGAGCTAAGATATGGTGGATGGTCTTTTTTAGATTTGGTCTCTGCTGAGGTCTATCGATCGCCGCCACAAATAACTCCGGATTTTCTACCGTTCTCCCAAGTTCGGTATAAGCAACTTGCTGTGAGGTGTGAGTGGCATCCCCATATGTAAACAATCCCTTTTTCTGTATCATAACCATAAACGATTCCAAATTCACTGGTGGTCAAATTCCAAACAATTGCAGGGATTCCACGATCTATTGAATCATGGATTAATACGAGAGCTTTCAGTAATAATTCTGGTGTCGGGGTTTGGTTTGGTTTGCCAATCGAATATGACCTGGTTCCAAAAATGGCTGCTACTTTTCCCAGTACCCAGCTCCAGTCATAGATAAGGCTACTACTTAATCCAACATCCTCCGTCGATTGAATTCGAAATGCTTGACCAGAATAGCCCATGATTTCACTTAAGCTGTAAGATTTTGAGCTTATATAAGTGAAAACTTCATGTAGTACATGACCTAGTGATGTATATGAAGATTGAAGGTTAGGTGTTTTTAGTATGTTTTTCGATGGGCTCCTATCTTGCTGACGTTGATGAATAAACCGTTCTATCTCTTGTTGGAATGCCTTAGTCTGTAGTTTCACCTTCGTTCTAGAGATGATGTTATAGACATTACTAATTTTCATATTAAATTGCTTGGCTATATGGTCTGGCGGTTGTTGCTTAAAGAAATGTGCCTCAAATATTCGCTGATCTCGCTCTGTTAATGATTGGGATAGCTGTTGGATGGCATCGAGCCAATCACGCTCCTCCAATATTTGGTCTGGATTCTTATCTGTGTGGGAGATTCTCTCAATATCCTCTTGAGGTGTTTGTACCATTCTTTTATTTTTCCGTATATAATCGATGGCTTGGTTTCGAACCATGCTTCGTAGCCATGGTAAAAAGCGTTCCGACTTTTCCAGTTTCTCTAAATGCAGATATGAGCGAAGAATGGTATCCTGAACGATATCTTCAGCCAAGTATGGGTCCTTTGTGATGACCTTTGCCCAATGAATGGCTTTGGCTCGGTGGTTTTGAATTAAACGACTAAACGCGTCCTCATTACCCTTTTGTGCTTCTTCTACTAAATATTGGTCCTCTTTTGTCATAAAGTTCTTTCCTTTTTTAATTTTCGTCCTCCTTTCTATTTCGATATATTCGGTCTCAAACCCTTTAATACAAGAAAAGACCACTCTAGTTAGCTAGAATGGTCTTTTCCGATTTATACATTTATTCATTCGCAGCTTCTGCTTTTTTACTCTTTAAAAATAAAGCTAATAGCATTCCGACAACAGCTAAAATAGATGCGAATAAAAATGCTTGATTATAGCCGCTTAATAAAGCTTGATTTGCAATCTGTTGCTGTGCCTCAGCCTGAGAAAGCCCACCTAGGGACGCTAAATCAGGTTTGAAATTTTTCGCTCCTGTGGTCATAACCGTTACGAGGATTGCTGTCCCGATGGAGGCGGAAACCTGCTGCATCGTATTGGCCATTGCGGAACCATGCGCATTCCATTCGTCCGGAATTTGATTTAAACCAGCTGTCATGACTGGCATCATAGCCAAGGCTAATCCAAACATCCGAATTGCATAGATTGTGGCTAACAACGTGAAGGATGTATCCATCGATAAATTGGTAAACACAAATGTAGTTATTGCGACAATGGCTAAGCCAGGTACAGCTAACCACCTTGCACCAAATTTATCAAACAACATCCCCGTAACAGGAGACATGATCCCCATTACAATGGCACCAGGAAGTAACATTAGGCCAGATTCTAATGGAGAAAATCCTCTTAATTCCTGCATGTATAATGGCAGTAAGGTTTCGGCTCCGATCATGGACATGAGCACAATCATCGTAATGATAAGCGATAAAGAAAAGACATTAAATTTAAATACTCTAAACTGTAGAAGCGGCGTTTTCAACTTAAGCTGACGCATAATAAATATAGCTAAAATAAGCGCTCCACCAATCAAAGGAGTAAGAACTGAAGCACTGCTCCATCCGTCTTCCCCTGCACTACTAAACCCATATAAGAGGCCACCAAATCCTAAAGAAGAAAGGATAATGGAGATAACATCAATTTTAGGGTAAGTGAGTCGCGTGACGTTTTTAATGGCAAAGTAAGCAAAAATTACTGTTAAAATCACAATCGGTAACACGACGTAGAATAAAGAACGCCATGAAAAATGATTTAGTAACCAGCCAGAGAGAGTCGGACCAATCGCAGGACCAAAAGAAATCACAATTCCAGCAAATCCCATGGCCCCACCCCGCTTTTCTCTAGGAATGACCGTTAAAATGACGGTCATCATTAACGGAAGCATAATTCCTGAGCCTGTGGCCTGCACAATTCTCCCAGTTAGTAATAGCGGGAACGTGTGGGAAATGGCTCCAATGAATGTACCCACACCAAATATACTAAAAGCGGTTAGGAATAATTTTCTTGTTGTAAACCGTTCGATTAAAAAGGCTGAAATGGGAATCATCACACCATTGGTAAGTAAAAAGGCTGTCGTTAGCCATTGGACCTTGTTTTCGTTTATTCCAAAATCGGCTCGAATGGATGGCAGTGCAGTTGCTAATAAGGTTTCATTGAGGATCCCAACAAAAGCTCCTATTAACATGACCGCCAGCATTGGACCGATTTTTACATTTGATTGACTCTGTTCATGTACTTGCTGTGACATGTAACCATCTTCCCCTTTTTTCATTAATCAGTGCTGAACATCAAAAACCAATCGGTTACCTAATGTGACCGATTGGTTGGAAAGTCATAAAAATAATATTATTATAGACTTTATGTATTGTCAAGAACTTCATGTATTGCAGCAAACCTATTCTTCCCTAAAGTCTACCTACCATATAAACTGTAAATCATAGGAGGTGAAAAGCAAGGAGCAATCAGGAATAAATCAAGTTTTAGACGCGCTTAAACTTTATTCTGAACAAGTCGACAAAAAAATGGACAAAATAAAATCTGAGCTAGAAGAACGAGTGGAAGCTGGATTTAAGCGAGTTGACCAACGTTTTGAACAAGTGGACAAGCGCTTTGAGCGTTTAGAAAAGAAGTTTGATAAATAATGCCTTCACTACTCTTCCAGATCTCTTGAAAAGATATCCGTAAGAGTAAGCGAAGGCATTATTTCTTTATGGCAAACTTTCGCAGGCTAAACCATTGCCATCTCGATCTAACCTGTGAGGATCTTTGTTTGGACCACCTTGTGTTTCAAAGAATGCTTGTGCTTCCTTATGAGTATCGAAATCACCACAATCTCTGTCAGGTACTTCTGAATTAGCTGAATCCCCGCTTGAATTCGATGTCCCTTCCTCTTGACTCGCGAATCCATCTTCAGTTACATATCCATCCTTACTCCAAATTCCCTTTTTCGCATTAACGGCCTTGGTTTGTGCCTTCACATAGGCATCATAATGGGTGTAGGGCGGATCATACACATAGGCAAGCCGTGCTAACCCTTTTTCCAGTAGCATTTGATTAAACATCTTTCCCCCCAGCCATATGTAAGCTAAAAGTCGATCATACTTATCACGTTTTGGGCCATCAAACTCTATTTGGACCTGTTTACCTGAAAGGGTTTGTTTAGCAAAGCTACTTGCCTCTGGACCATAGGGCTGGACAGGCTTACTCGGGTGAACCGTTTCCGGTGTATCAACCAGCAGGAGCCTTACATCCTCAATCTTTCCATTGTAGCGAATCTCAATGGTGTCCCCGTCCACTACCCTAGACACAGTTGCGGTATCTAAATTTGGATTTGATGGTGATTGCTTCTCTTTTTCTTTTTGCTTTGAATCTTGAGTAGTCTTAGGTTCACTCTTCTCTTCTTCTAATGACTCCTCTTTTGGAGGGTTATCTTGTTCCTTTGTTTCTGATTTAGTAGGTTCATCTTTTTCTTCTTGAGGTTTATTTTCCTTTTCACCTTGTTCCCGTTTTTCATCAGGTTCTTTATCTTCAGTTTCTTCCTCTTGCTTTTTTTCTTCACTTTCATAGTCTACGCTCTCATCAGGCGAGGTTGTATCCTCTTTAGGCCCTGGCAAAAACAAACTAACGACAAATAGCACTACACCAGCAATGAGTAAATATTTAGCTAATGTTTTAGGTTTTCTAGCGATAAAATAATAAATGAGCATCACAAATCCGACTAATAACACCAACAAACTAATCCCAAATACTAAAGGACCCACACTATATCTCTCCTTAACATCAAACTAAAAAAGAGCTAATCGCGTCGATTGCTCCTAACTGAAAAGTTTATCGGAAAAATTTTCGAATTTCAATTTTATAGGTTTTGTAAGTACTGATCATTGAATTTCGCGTGATAAAAATACGTATTATCCTTAAAATAAATATAATCATTTTGCATTTTCACTAATTCGATTACACCCTACATTTTCTTTTCAAAAGGTAAATCGTCGGTTATAATAACGATTATAGGAGGTGAAAACATGGAGCAATCACAAATGAATCAGATTTTAGAGGCACTTAAGCAACACTCACAAAAAATGGATGAAAAATTAACTGATATAGAAAATCGCATGGATGCTAAATTTGATAAAGTCGAAAAAAGATTTGATCGCCTAGAAAAGAAAGTGGATGGAATGCGTGTTGAATTTAACGAAACGCAAGAAAATGTAAATTTTTTAACGAGTAAATATGTCGAGCATGACCGCAAAATTCGAGAACTTTCAAATAAACGTTAACCTCTTACCCATTCTTAGACACATCCCGATTTTTTTCCGCTAAATAATTTTCTATTTTTTGATCTAGCTCCTCTATTAATCTAACTTCCTTTTCTTGATTGATATTCCGATAATGATGAAAATCGCCAGGCTGCTTGTCCCGTTCGTCTGCGAGGTGGACAACCTTTTGCAGGGAGTTCAACTCGTAATTTCCTTCTGGTAGTGCCGAATCCGTGTGGAAGAGTACCGCATGTGAAATTTCCTTGGCAGCACGTTTATCCTCCCCAAGGCGAACGAGTAGCTTGTGCGCACGCTCTGCTCCCTTGATAGGGTGGATATCATAATTACGATACTGACTGTAATCCCACTCTCCATCCTGATACCATTCATAATGACCAATATCATGTAAAAATCCAGCCTTTACTGCCCAATCTGGATTCACATCATAATCCTTAGCAAGGCGAAAAGCATGGTAAGCGACTGAAATAGCATGTGCCATTCCGGAACGTCTAACATATTTTTGTGTAATGGGATGCTCGTAAATCATTTTTAAAGTGACTTTTCTCATCATGAATGCCCTCCCTCGGTTACCATATAGATTTTTGATATCTTATCATGATTATTCTTTTTCATCAACTTAAACTGCATCAAAAAAGCCATCCCCTATTTTAGTAGGGAATGGCCATTGCTCTTTAGTATAATAAATATTGTTCTCTTACTTGCTTAAATTCATCCAATTCATCCTGCCATTGGATCTTCATTTCTTCAACAGACTGTCCGTTCATAATGCCTTCACGAATCCAGCCGTTTCCAATTAAATTATCGAAGAAACTACGGAATGTAACGTCCTCTGGGTACATTTCATGAATGGTTTTTACTAGGTGAAGACCCATTTCAATCGGTTTAAACGTATCCCGGTCCGTTACATGGATTTCCACACCATTAGATAAGTCTCCACTATGCTTAGAGAAGCTAGGTGTAAAAGATGCTGCTCTAAATTTCACACCAGGCAATTCTAAACTGTTTAACTCTGCTGCAACCTCTGTACTATTAATAAATGGAGCACCGATTAATTCAAATGGTTTTGTTGTTCCGCGCCCCTCTGAAACATTGGTACCTTCAATTAACGCTGCTCCTGGATAGACGAGAGCTGTGTCCAAGGTTGGCATATTTGGTGATGGCATTACAAAGTCGAGTGGAGTTTCATCATAATACTCATCTCGATCCCAGCCATTCATTTCTACTACAGTTAAATCAGCGCCAATGTCAAATTCCTCATTGAAAAACTTCGCAAGCTCCCCAACGGTCATCCCGTGACGTAGTGGGATTGGATAGTTTCCAACAAACGAGGCGTACTCAGGGTCTAAAACAGGACCTTCTACCTTTTCCCCACCCAATGGATTTGGACGGTCTAACACGACAAACTCAATATCATTTTCTTGAGCTGCTTCCATGGCATAGGCCATTGTGTAAATATAGGTGTAGAATCTTGTTCCGACATCTTGAATATCAAATAGCAAAACGTCTACATTTTCTAGCATTTCAGGTGTTGGCTTACGAGTAGAGCCATATAAGCTATATACAGGTAACCCTGTTTGCTCGTCGATATAATATTCTACATATTCACCAGCTTGAGCGCTACCGCGTACACCGTGTTCTGGGCCATACAGTGCAGTTAAATTTACATCCTCATCATTGTGAAGTAAATCAACAATACTATTTAATTCCTGGTCAACACCTGTTGGATTTGTAATTAACCCAACTCGTTTTCCTTCAATTAAATCCTTTTGTTCCTCTAGCAAAGCTTCAACTCCAAGCTTAAACTGATGCGGATTGCCTTTTCCTTTATCATGTCCATACTGATTGCCGTTTCCATTTCCTGTTGCCATAACAACAGATAAAGACGACAGTGCTAAAATAAGGACTACCATAATCATAAAACCCTTTTTCATACACGCTTCACTCCCCTTAATTTATATATAGAGCACGAACTGGTAAAGCTCGTGCTCTGATGAAAAAATTAATAACTTAGACCAGCACCAAATTCATAAAGTGGCTCACCATTTGCTCCTGGAATGACTACAGGCAGTTTTCCAGTCGGATGATTGTCTCCGAAAATCGTAGCCGCTGTTGCCTCAAAGCTAGCACCTCTAAATCCGTATTGGGCTAGGTAAGCATCCACCTCTGGATAGGCCATAATATCGTAAGGATTTCGAATCCCAATTCCAATGACAGGTGACTCACTCTCATCTATCACTTGATTAACCATTTGCATCTGGGAGCTATTTGGTGAGCGCCCACTGACATTATAGGTGTACGTCCCAATAACGACAGCCTTCGCATCCTCTAGCTGGGCTAGCTGACTTTCTGACAATGGACCTGATGCACGAATATATTCTGTATTTTCATGATAGGACGAAACCGCATCTGCTAAACTTGTGCCAAAGGAATTTCCAATGACAATAACTTTATCGTTTTCATTTACATCAAGTGGGAGGACATCTTCATTTTTCAGCATTGTAATGGATTGATCTGCAGCCTCTTGCTCCACTTGTTTATGTTCATCAGAACCCACGATTTCAACCGCTTGACCAATTTTTTCATCAAGTGGCTGTGGAGATTCCTCCTTGATAATGCCTCGTTTCACTTTCAATGTTAAAATTCGTTGAACTGAATCGTTAATGGTAGCTTCAGAAACCTCACCTGTTTCAACAGCCTCTAACAATCCACTAGCAACTTCCTCTACTCCAACAGGCATGAGCACAATGTCTGTACCTGCATTTACAGCACGGATTGCAGCATCAACAGGTCCAAAATGATCGGCAATGGCATTCATATTTAAGGCGTCGGTGATAATGACCCCTTCATAGCCCATTTCTTCACGCATTAATCCGGTTAATACCTTTTTAGATAACGTGGCAGGTAGTGCAATTTCCGTACCATCCTTTTTACTAATTACTTTTGTGTCATCAATTTTTGGGAAAGTGACATGAGCGGTCATCACCGCATCAATTCCAGCATTCATCGCCTTTTGGAATGGATAAAGCTCGACATTTAGAAGTCGCTCTTTATCATGCGGGACTTCTGGTAATCCCAAATGTGAATCCACAGCAGTGTCACCGTGTCCTTGGAAGTGTTTAGCAGTTGCCGCAACGCCTGTACTTTGCAGACCTTCCACATAGGAAACGCCTAAATCTGCTACTAGTTGTGGATCACTACCGAATGAACGAACCCCAATCACTGGATTATCTGGGTTATTGTTCACATCGATAACAGGAGCAAGATTCATATTAATACCAAGAGCAGATAGCTCCTCTCCGATAGCCTGTCCAACTTTCTGTGTCAATTCCGTTGAACGGGTCGCCCCTAAGGCCATATTTCCTGGCATGTCTGTACCAGATTGAAGACGAGTCACAATTCCGCCCTCTTGGTCAATGGTTAACAGGAGGCCAAATTTTTCAGCAGCCTCTTGATATTGAGATACAAGCTTAGCTGTTTGTTCTGTGGTAACCACATTTTCTCTAAACAGAATAACCCCACCGAAATCATACTCTTTTACTAGCTCTTCAATTTCAGGCAGCATTTCCGTTACATTTTCGCCTTTCCAATTACGGAAATCAGGCATGAGCATTTGGCCGATTTTTTCCTTCAATGTCAGACTTTCTAATGCGTTATCAATGATGTGATGGCGTTCGTCTGTTTGTTTTACCACACTTGCCTCTGGTTGTTGCTTTCCTTTGGATTGACTAGCTTTGGCCGGATTTACTTTATAGTCTAGGGCGATTCGATCTTCATAGGTACCATCAGACACTGTGACAAATGTTCTACCTTTTTGTCCTGTAAAGGTAACCCTTCCATCTTTATCAACTGTCGCTACATTTTTGTTCGAGGACTTCCAGGTTAATGAGTCAGAGGTAAGCATAAAATGCCCTTCAATGTATGTGTGGAGTGCCTTGAGTTGAATAGAATCATTCTCTATGCTAGGCTCCACCTCTGGTACATTCTGATAGATAATCAGGTCCGTTACCTCCTCTCCTTCCTCAGCTTGTACAGTTTGATGGGGAACTCCTACAATCGATTGAGATACGAGCATGATGATGGATAATAAAGAGAACAAACTGACTTTTGTTAATTTCTTCATCGCATAGCCTCCATTTCCTATAAACATATTTATGGAACCAAAATTTTCTAGCCTACATCAAGACCAATCACGGAAAAAATATACTATTTTAATAGAATCTTAAACCATTGGCTGTCCTGGTGTATGGAGCCTATGATGGAAATAATTTAGTAGAAAAAAGAGGTTTTGAGAGGTAGGGAAAATTTTGATCAACCCTAGTTAAGCGCTTACAGCCTGTACTTTCATAGTAAAACAAGTCCATAGCATAAAGCTATGCCACTTTTATACCAAAATTTAGTGAATAAGCGTTTTGTTTGGTTGTAATTTCATGGTATATTATACTCATTTTATGGATTTATCCATTTTGATTGATAAATCAATGCTTAATATTTGGGCATACTAAAAAGGAATTTTAAATATAGGAGGTATAATCTATGCTAAAAGATTTACAAGAAAAAGATTTTGATACTGCCGTTCTTCAAGCAGAAAAACCAGTTGTAGTAAAATTTACCGCCGATTGGTGACCAGGGTGTAAACAACTGGCTCCAGTTGTAAGTGCTGTTTCTGAAGATGTACAAGAAGTAAATTTCTACAGTGTTGATGTAGATGATTCACCAAAACTCGCTAGTCAGTATGGTGTTATGAGTATTCCGACTATGATTTTATTTAAAAGCGGGAAAGAAGTGGACCGCAAAACAGGTGCCATGCCTGAGCCGGCAGTGAAGGATTTTGCTTCTCAGTAAAAGGTAAAGAGAGTCAGGTAAAATCCTGACTCTCTTTTAATAACCTTTTCTAGTGTCAACTTGATTATGAAGTGGTTTACCTTGGTCAATATTGTGTAGTGTTTCTAGAAAGCATTCGAGTCCTTCATCAACAGTTGTTACCGCAGAAATGTGAGGAGTAATAATGACATTTTGCATTTGCCATAAGGGACTGTCTTCCGGTAGTGGCTCCTCTGCAAAGACATCCAAAACTGCTAATCGAACTTGTTTATTCTGAATAGCCCCCACCAATGCCTCTTGTATAACTGACCTACCTCTTCCAACGTTTATAAAGATGGTATCCTTTATTTTTGTAAAGAAATCGTGATTAAACAATTGATAGGTATTCTCTGTTAAAGGAAGAGTGTTAATAATGATATCAAAATTATGTAATTGATTTTTTTCGTTCGTTACTTTATATACCTCTTCAAAATGGGGTTTTGGATGTCCACTTAAGGATACACCCGAAACTTTTGCACCTAATGTAGAAAATGCTCTCCCTACCTCTTGGCCTATTTCTCCAGTCCCATATACTAAAACCTTTTGCTCACTAAGCAGTCCAGGTGCAATAGGGTTCCATTCCTTTTGACGAGTCACCTGTTCGAAGGTGTCATGATGCTGTAAATCTTTTAAGACATAGCTTAAGCAATACTGACTAATCCTCTCACCAAATGAACAAATCGTTCGTGTAAGAAGTACATCTTCCTTCCATTTTCGGTTAAACAAGTAACGATCAACCCCGGCTCCTAGTGAATGGACCCACTTCAGGTTGTAAAAATCAAAGTTCTCGGGTGGTTCAAAAGAAATGAATGCATCTGCCCATTCTAAATCTTCTTCTGTCACTGCTTTACTATCCATAAACCGAAATGACTTCTCCAACTGTTCGGAATCAATCCTTTTCTCCATTTCATTATAAATCGTTCCAGCAACTAAAATACGGTTGATTTCCATAAAATATCCTCCTTCATTATGAAAAGTTTAATATATATCTGTAAGACAGTAAATCAGCATTACTATTGCTAAGCATAAAAAAATACGGAAGGTCAGCTCATGACCTTCCGCGTAATCTTTATTCGTCTTCATTTTGAGCGTCATCATCTTCGTCATCTTCATCATCTTCATCATCACGATCTTTTTTGCCTTTGTTTTCATCCTTTTTTTGCTTGGCTCGTTCTTTAGCTTCTTCACGTTTCTTCTCTGCTTCTTCTTGTTGTTTTTCCTTGATTTTTTGCGCTTCTTCACGTTTCTTTTCTTCTAGTTTTTTGCCTTCTTCACGCTCTTTCTCTTCTTGCTTTTGCAATTGTTCACGCTTTTTCTCTTCAGCCTTTTTCTTTGCTTCTTCTTGTTTCTTTATTGCTTCACGTTGTTTTTCTTCAGCCTTTTTTAAGGCTACTTCCTTTTGATTGTCTTCAGCTTTTTCAACAACTTCTTCTACACTCTCATCAGTTTCCTCTTGAACGTCCTCAAGGAACTCAGCTTTTTCTTCCTCTAACTCTTCATTAATCTCAGTTAATTCCTCTTGAAACTCTTCTTCGTCTATTTCACCAGATGCTAACTTCTCTTCTAATTCTGTACGTTTTTCATCTGCTTCTAACCCTTTTTCCTCAAGCTTAGCGATTTTTTTGTTTATTTTCTTTTCGAGCTTTTCTTGTGCTCTTGCGATGTTCTTTTGTAAAGCAGCTTTAGCCTGAGGATTTCCAACCTTATCTAATGCCGCTGTTAGAGCCAGAATATTTGCTGAAAATTTTTCTTCGAGAGCTGCACGTATAGGATCTACCGGTTCTGATTCTTCCACTTCGTCTTCTGCGGGAGTCTCTTCCTCACCTGCTACCTCGTCCACTGCATCTTCACTCGTTATATCATCTTCTGCTCGTTCTGTCTTTTCATAAGTTGATAGAGCCAATTCTTGCTGCTCGATCGCCTTTTCCAGAATTTCTTCAGCTAAATCTTCCTCACCAGCTGCAAACAGTGCCTCAGCCTCTTTAATCCGTTCTTCGGCAAAGGAAGCCAGTAATTCTGCTTCTTTAACCTCATCAAATGTCATGGCCAGTTGAACATTTTCACGAAGGGTTTTGAAGAAGTATAAAAATTCACCAGGAAGTAAAGAAGGCTCTTCAACCTCAAGTTCATCCTCTACTGTTTCTTCATCTTCTGTTGACTCTATATCTTGGTCCGTAGATTCTGAAACTTCCTCGTTTTGCCCATCCTCCTGGTTTGCCTCATCAATTGACTCAGTTTGTTCAGTAGTTTCATTCTCTACTTCCTCATTTTCTTCCGCAAAAACGGAAACTGAACCCATATAAAATGCTACAAACATCGCCAATACACCTATTGAGAATAAATGACGAACCTTAATTTTAAACATAAAAAAACCTCCCAAATCAAATATAGTATTTGAAATAGAAGAATTTTGAAAGAACTCTATTATATGAGTCATTCTCCATCCTTCAGCAGTCCAGCCACCATAGTGTTCACCGTAGGTCTGTGACTTTGCGTCTCTACCTTTCAGTAGATTTGCCTTTTTCAGATGAGGAACAAGATAGCTATTTCAGATTATTTACACTAGTTTCTCATCTAAATAGATTTTACTTTAGTAGTCTATGAAAGTAAATAATTAAATTTTCCCAGTTATTTTACTCTCCACAAAGACTGCTTTTTAGAATAAATAACGAACCAGGCGAATAAAAAAACCGCCCGATTCATTTCCCCTGAACCTCACTCGTACTCATAATTTCAACCTCTTGTAGAGCTTGGGAGGCTAACTGGTCGGCCTCTTTATTCTTTTTACGTGAAACAACCTCATATTCAGGTTGGATTCCCGCTTCTTCAAGCTTGGCTTCGATTCGATCCATCCAGTTTGACAGCACGTCTTCAAAGCATGGCCATTCATCCCGGAGTTGATTGATGACTACCTGTGAATCACCGATAAACGTTACAGGCAAATGATGGACCCCTAATATTTCTAGCTCCTGTATAGCAAGGTGAAGAGCTGCATATTCCGCCTCATTATTGGTATCTAACTCATTTACCAAAGCATTTTTGCGCAATCGGTAGGATTTCCCATCCTGCTCATAATAAATAACACAACCTAGCCCTGATCTCTTCGTTTGTATGTCGAAGCCGCCATCAAAATATACGGTTACATTGTGGGGTTCGGTATGAATTTCTGTCATGAATTTCTGTATTTCCTTCAAAGACCAAGTATGCTCCTGTGAATCATAAAACGTTATCGATTTAGAGCGACCACTCCGCTCTAAGTCCTCTGCAATTAACATCGCTTCACCAGCAGCCATTTCATCCGAGCGAAGAGTTGTTTTGGTTCCTTTAGGTGTTTGATAGGTTAGTTCGATTCTGACCTTCATGTTTAAGACCACCTTATGTAAATCGTTTTATATTGTATATATCTTATATTCACCATTACGCTTTCGATTTAACCAAATGCTTACCCATAATGACTTGTGGATCATCCTTACTTAGGACAGCAGCATGATTTTTAATGATTTGCCAGCCTTTCTTTTGATAGAAATGAATAGCAGGATAATTATTCTCGGAAGTGGTTAAAACAGAGGTGTTATGGTTGATGTCTTCTAACAGCTTATCGTGGAGTTGACTTGCTATCCCAAGGCGTCGATAGGAGGAATTAACCGCTAGTTCGACAAACTCAAAACAATCGCTAAGCCATTCTGTTGTCATCCTACCTGGCAATTGAGATGCTATTTTCCCCCTATAAAATTGACCTGGTAAACTTGTATAGCCGTATGTAAAGCCGACTAAATTTCCGGTTTGTGATTTGGCTTTAAGACACTTAAATCCTTTATAACTGGCGTGTTTTTTAACATTTTTGAGCGCATTTTCCATATCCTTTAACGAATAATTTTCCCCAATAAACGTTCTACAATACAATTCCCCAATTTGTTCTAAGTCAGGATCATGTTGGTCAAAAGCATAAAACTTCATCATTTTCATCGTCCCCCTTCTCCCATATTCAAAGATACAAATATTTTAACACGAAAACTTTATCGGCATCCTTTCTTCACACAATTGCTCGTCTATTTTTGGACCTTTCGCATATATTGTTTTGGAGAGGTGAAGAAAATGCGAGAGACAACTGTAGACAAGTTACACATTTTTATCGTAATGTTTTTCATTAGCTTAATCATGAGAATGCAAGTTCCCATCTTCACGCCTTTTGCTGCCGGTTTTGGCGCATCAAGCCTGTTTATTGGGGTGATTCTTAGTTTTACTTCTTTTGCAAATTTGACGGGAAATCTGATTGCCGGACCCTTGGTAGATCGTTTTGGTAAAAAAATATTTGTGATTCTTCCGATATTTGCAGCAAGTGGATTTTTCATTGCTCACGGCTTCGCAGGCGATTCTATGGACCTACTATTGTTACATGGGCTAAATGGATTGGCTCTAGGTTTTTTTATACCAGCTGCATTTACTTTGCTATCCGGATATGCGAAAAACAGTCGACAACAAGGTAAAAACATTGCTATTAATGGAATTTTGTCGACGATTGCTAGTATCATAGGCCCACTCGTTGGCGGAAAATTAGTGGAAGTGATAGGCTTTGTCAACACTTACTATTTCATTGGAGTCGCTCTACTTGTTGGTGGCGTATATGCGATTATGTTTTTGCGAGAAAGACAAATGGTAGTTGTTCATCATCCACAGCAAGGGTCTGACTCTGGGGGCCTAACAGAGGTTCTTAAATCTCCGCAGCTACTGATGGTGTATGGAATCGGATTCGCTGTGATGTATATCCATGGAGTAATCATTTATGAAATACCTTATTTAGCAGTGGAACAGGGTCTTTCTACCTTTAATACTGGGCAACTATTCAGCTATTTCAGTATTGGAACCTTTTTAACCCTATCCCTCTTTTTCATAAACCGTTTTGATTCATTCAAGAGACTTATGACAGGCTTATTTGGTATGTCTATGTGTTTATTTGCTCTCTTTAATTCCTTTTACTCATTGCCCATTCTGTTATTTTTTATTGGGTTGTTTTTCGGTCTGATCATGCCGGCAATGGCTACGGCTATAACAGAGTATGCTGCACGTGATATGCAAGGTAGAGCTTTTGCGTTTATGTCTGCAGTTTATTCCTTAGGGATTATTCTAAGCTCCTTTATTACTGGAGCCATTCGTGAGACCATTTCACCCTATTTTATTGCCTTTTTGATTGGCATGTTAGCTCTAACCATAGTGGGCTATGTAAAATTACGAACACCGCAAACCGTCACTCAGCAAATATAATGGGGTTGAGAGCCGACTCGCATAAGGAGAATCGAGTCGGTTTTTACATTTACTTTTGATTTTTAATCTCATCTAATAATCGTATCATTTCGTCATTTTGCTCAATTATTTTATTATTTTGCTGTCGTAGTTTTGTAAAATCAAATAAGTACACTATAAGTATGATAAATACTAGAATCCAAATCATCAAATCACCTACTTTATATAAATTCAAATTCAACTACATATGTAGACCGATGCCATCTCCCTCCATTAAACCAAATGTGACACCCCAATACAATGGGATGTCACATTTGGTTTTATGTCTTCTGTAAAATGATTATCAACTATTACTTTCCAGTTTGTGCAAAGCGTTCGATTCTTTCTCCGATTTCGTCGCGAACGCGCTGAAAAATCTTCCATTTTTCTTCGTCTGTTCCTTCTGCTTTGGCAGGGTCATCAAAGCCCCAATGGTCTTGCTTCACATGGGGTGGAGTGGTTGGGCACTTGTCGGCTGCATCTCCACAAAGGGTAACCACAAAATCAGCATTATTAAGTGTTTCTAAGTCAATGATGTCGGAGGCTTGATCGGAAATATCAATGTCTACCTCTTTCATCGCTTTTACCGCATTTGGATTGAGCCCATGTGCCTCAATCCCTGCGCTTCGTACCTCCCACTCATCACCAAGATGCTTTTTTGCCCAGCCCTCTGCCATTTGGCTTCTGCAGGAATTGCCTGTACATAAGAAGTAAATCGTTTTTTTCGTCATTATAGTTCAGCTCCTTAAGATTTTTAAGTTAGGATCAACGTTAGATAAAGTCCCACTAAAGTAATAAATAATATTGGAATGGTTAAAATGATCCCTGTTTTAAAGTAAGTCCCCCATGAAATTTTGACTCCTTTCTGTGATAGAACATGGAGCCATAACAGTGTTGCTAAGGAACCGATTGGCGTGATTTTTGGTCCTAAATCGGAACCGATTACGTTGGCATAAACTAAGGCTTCCCGCATCACTCCAGACGTGCTTGTTTCCGCAATGGCTAATGCATCGATCATCACGGTTGGCATGTTGTTCATAATGGATGACAAAATAGCAGCAATAAAGCCCATGGCAACAGTTGCGATGAATAAGCCTTGCTCGGCACTATATTGAATCAACTGAGCCAAGACATCTGTAAGTCCTGCATTACGGAGTCCGTATACAACGACATACATCCCAATCGAGAAAAAGACAATTTCCCATGGTGCGCCCTTGACCACTGACTTTGTATCCACAGCTTGACTATTACGAGCCATGATTAAAAAGAAAATCGCGATAGCACCAGCGACAATGGACACAGGTAGCTGAATAAATTCACTCACAAAATACCCAATAAGCAAGACAGCCAGGACATACCAGGACAGACGAAACATTTTGTGATCTCGAATCGCATCCTTAGGTTCCTTCAATTGCGATAAATCATAATTCCGTGGAATACTTTTTCGGAAATAAATTAAGAGAACAAGAATCGTAGCCCCTAATGAGAAAAAGTTCGGAATAATCATGCGTGATGCATATTCCACAAAGCCAATGTTAAAGAAGTCGGCTGACACAATGTTAACTAAGTTACTGACCACCAACGGTAGGGAGGTGGTGTCGGCAATAAATCCACTTGCCATAATAAATGGAAAGACCATTTTCTCCTGAAAGTTCAGGTTTCGTACCATTGCAAGAACGATTGGTGTCAGTATTAAAGCAGCCCCGTCATTGGCGAAAAAGGCTGCCACGATGGCACCTAATAAACTGACATAAACAAACATTTTGAGTCCATTTCCCTTTGCAGCTCTCGCCATATGTAGAGCTGCCCATTCAAAAAAGCCAATTTCATCAAGAATTAAAGAAATTAAAATAATAGCGACAAATGCAAGCGTTGCGTTCCAAACAATTTGGGTTACTTCAATAACGTCTTGAAATCCAACAACACCAACAATTAAAGCAATGATAGCCCCGCCACATGCGGACCAACCTATCGATAACCCCTTTGGCTGCCAAATAACTAAAATTAATGTAGCCAAAAAGATGACTAATGCGAGTATAACCGATGCTGACAATCTCTTTCCCTCCAGTTAACAACAGGTAATGCGTGTACCTTTTTGTTCTAGTTCTTTGATTTTTTCATCCTGATCCGGTAATGATTGTAGGATTTGTTGGATAAATGAAAAGTACTCATAGCTTTGATTTAACGAATAAAAAATCCTTTGTCCCCTTCTTTCTTCCTTCACCATTCCCGCATCACGTAGCTTGCGAAGGTGCTGACTAATGGAGGGCTGACTTCGATTAAAAATTTCCACAAACTCACACACACAGCAATCGTGGTGTTCAAGTAATTTCATCATGGTTAAGCGAGTCGAATCCCCAAGCAGTTTTAAAATCGAAGCAGCTTTTTCCATTTCAATAGCGGTTTTTTCCAAATCAAACACCTCCTTTTTATGTCCGCATATTAATATATAATAATTTGCTTATATACTCAAATGAAAAGATTCAATACAAAGAATCGCACAACCTCACCTCGAGATTGTACGATAATATCTTCACATCAACTTCGAAATAAACATACTAGCCAGCCCAAAATAAATCAATAGGGAAAAAATATCATTAATCGTTGTGATCAAAGGTCCTGATGCGACTGCAGGGTCAATGTTTAGTTTATATAAAATCAATGGAATAATGGTTCCTGCTAGTGTTCCGATGATTAAAGTTAGAAATAGTGAGCTGCCGACAACAATCCCTAATGTAAAACTGCCTTGCCAAAAGTAAGCGATGTTCGAAATTAATAAACCACACGTCACCCCGATGATGAGGCCGACCCAGAGCTCTCGAAGTACCAGTTTGATTACTCGTTTCATGTCTAAATCATCGGACACTAAGCCTCGCACCACTACAGCCAATGACTGTGTTCCCGTATTCCCTGTCATCCCAGCAATCATCGGCATAAAATAAGCTAATGCCACAACCGTTTCCAGGGTGTCTTCAAAACCACTAATGATACCTCCAGATATGAGTCCAATAAATAACAATAAAATTAACCAAGGAAGTCGACGATAGGCAGCCACCCAAGGCTTGGTATTAAAGTCAATCGCTTTACCTGATGCGGATAGCTTTTCAATATCCTCATTCGCCTCTTGAATCACAACATCGATGACGTCATCCACCGTGATAACTCCGACTAGTGTATCGTCTGCAGTCACAATGGGAAGCGAAACAAAGTCATAGCGACTGATGAGCTTAGCCACTTCCTCCTGGTCCGTATGTACATCGGATTTGACCACCCGACTATACATAATGTCCTCAATTTTGTCGTGTAACTCGGCTAAGATTAAATCCTTATAGGACACAACTCCCGCCAGCTTCTTTTCCTCATCAATTACATATAAATAATTCAAGTACTCTGCTAACTCAGCAAAATGCTTAATTTTATCTACCGCTTCTCTGACCGTATAGTGCTTTGGGATCCACACATAGCGGTTATTCATTATACGTCCAGCGGTTTCTTTAGGATATTTTATAAGATTTTGAACGACCTTTGACTCTTCCCTATTCATTTCTGAAGTCAGGTCATCAATTTGCTCTTGGTCTAAATCTGCCAGTAAGGAGGCCAAATTATCATTTTCCATTAAATCTAGGACCTGTGTTGATTTTTCGATCCCCAATTTTCCGAGGACATCCAGCTGCTCCTCTTTATCAAGCTCCTGCATCATCTCGGTCAAATGCTCAAGCGATAAATAAATCAAAAATTTATTACGGTGCTTGTGTGGAATTTCTTTATATTGACAAGCCATATCGTAAGGCTGGAGCTCATCCATTAACTCCTGGAAAGTTTGTTTTTTGCCTTCCTTTAAGGTTTGGATAATAGCGAGTGTAATTTCGTTATCGGTCATCGCCATCGACATGGTCATCCCCTCCATTCTATTTGGGATAGTTGTTTTTATTGTTCCCATGTTTCTTTTGAATACTTTTTGGAATGAAGGAGAATTTTTTTGGACAAATCGTAATGGGGCGCCGCCGCTGGATGCTAAAGTTGATATCAGCTTTGCTAAAAGCACCCTTAAAATGCAGAAGATCCGCATTTTTGCTAAAGTTGATTGCCGTTGTGCTATAGTTGCACCTATTTTAACTAATAATCACTCTTTTCTACCCAAATCCCGGCGACCAAATGCTAAACATCAACTCGTCACGCCGGCATCCCCCGCACCCTTACTCAAATGTAATCTCCACCTTTTCATTGTACGTCTTTATATAATACATCCCCCCGACAAACATGGATGGGGCTGATGTAGTTGTTTCAAAAACAAGGGTTCGTTCTTTTTCGATAAAATTGCTCTTTTTCTTCAGGGATTGCCCCACTGTGGTGCTTAATGGCTCATTACCTAAGGAAACATCATCAAACGTCACGGATTCCTTTGTTGAAATCGTAACTTCAGTTTGGTGTTCTTTCACAGTAATCTGCTTAACTTTTACGGTTTCCCCTGCTACTTCCACTTCAGTTCCTTCCACCAAAGGAACCTCTGCTTGTAAATCTTCATAGCCGATGAATTCATCAACCTTTATGTTAAGGGATTTTAACTTTTGAGGGAGAGCATCAAATTCCAATTCAAATGTTGAACCGGAAATGGAGGATGCTACTCCTCTTCCCATTTCATCCATTTTGTTTCCATTTGCCCAAAGGCTGATCCTTCCGAAGGGTTGCATAACCTGATCAAGATTTTTAACATTAGTCGTTCCTTTTATCACGGTTTGCGTTGGTGATGCTGTTAGCGACTCAAATTTTATCCTTCCACTATCCACTTGAACCTCTTGATTGATGTCCTGAACTACTCTAGATTCCAACGCCTTGAAAGGGTCGTAATGAAATTCTAACGTTTTTTCTGATCCCCCAAAGTGTAGTGTAAGCTTTTTAGCGAAGGCACTTGGAGGCTCGAAATCGAATGTTCCTTTCAGTTCGGTTCCATCTGAATTTACCTGTCCATGTCCGCTTTGTACATGGGAATTCGTTAAAAAGCCAGTCAATTTTGCTGGCTGATAATAAGAGGATACATCCCCTGCATTTCCTTTTTCTGATTCGAATGTATAGTATAATACTAAACGATTTTCATCGGTTATCACACCATTAACAGTGAAAGTCACACCCTTCTCTAAAGTGATACTTTCCTCGATTACCTGTCCCTTCCCCGCTTCGTTTAAGTCCTGCAACGTCCCTGAAACAACCTCATCAAAACCGAGAATTTGCTTTCCGTAATAAGCAAGCGCCGGGTAATTGTAGCTAAGCAAAATAGCAGCCAGGAAAAATGCAGCAATGATTTTCCACATAACAGGCTTCCGTCTCTTGGTATTACTTGTATGGGTAAGAGCTGAACGCAAGCGGTCCTCCAATTCTTTGGGCGTTTCCTGCTCATCGATCCGCTGTTTCTCTTCTCGTAATCGTCTTTCGATTTCAGTCATTACGTTCACCTCCATACCATTGATTCAACTTATTTAGACCCTGAAAAATTCTCGACTTTACAGTTCCTAATGACGTGTTCGTTACATTTGCAATCGATTGATAATCCAAATCTTGAAAATACCGTAAGCGAATAGCCTCGGCTTGATTAGGATTCAACTTGGATAACAGCTGGTGAATGTGCATATGCTGCACCGAAGTTTCGATGGGACTAACTTCTTGAGAAGAAATTCCTGCATCATCGGTCCAGTCCTCAACAAACACAAGTTTTTTTCGCTTGCGATGAATGCTGTGGCAACAATTTACCAAAATGGTTTTACTCCAACTGTAAAATGAGCCAGGTTTCTTTAGTCGTGGAATCTGTTCGTAAAGCTTTACAATCATATCCTCCATTGCATCCAGCGCATCATCCCTATTTCCCGTATATGTATAAGCAAGTTTATAATAATCATCTTTTTGTTCCATTATTAGCTCTAACAAGGCTTCTTTATCGCCTTTTTTTGCTTTTTTTACAAGCCGCTGAATGTCCATGCTGCCACTCCTCTCACAGATAAGAGTATTATAAACGGTAAAAAGTTCATTTAAATTATACCTTTTTAAATGATCATTCAACCACCTCAGGCATTAATTACCTATTTCTTTTTCGGATAACTAGGAGAAATTAATGGTAGGAGGTGATATGGATGGCGAAACGAAAAAGTAATGAAATGAGAGAAGATGCCAATGCGGAATTGGGTGGAATGGGCTTGTATGGAACGACCTCAGACGAAGAGCTAGCAGGCTATAAAGCCTCAGGAGACATCGAAAATGCTGGAAACCTTGAGCATTTTAAGAAGGAGGAAGGACATCAAGGTGCGACAGCATCAGTTAAAGGTGAACATCAAAGAGGGGATTAATTATGAAAGGAGGACGGCCATATGAATACTAGAAAAAATCAAAACATGCCCGATTTTAGCTCACTAGATGATCGATTTATTCGGGACAACTCGCCAAGCCCACGAATTGTATTAAAAACCAATATAGATGTACAAAGCAATCGAGAAGCCAATCCGTATACAAGTGAAAAAGATACAAATGACCGTTTGTTTAACGAGTTTTTTAACGAATAAAAAAAGGGATGCCTTGTGCATCCCCTTCTAGCTTTAATTATTGATATACTTTTCAAACACGTCACCAAAATCCTTCTGATGATAGTCTTCCCGAACTGATTTTAGCCAGGAAAACCCATACTCGGTTAACTCTTTATATTGATTGGCAAGGTCCTTCTCATTTGTTCTAGAATGCTGTAGAACCGTAACGGCTTTGTCTAAGCTTTTACTTGCCATGTTTAAGATAATGTCATTTTCTTCTGTGATTTCCGAAATGTATACCAGAGCTTTATAGAGATCGTTTAGTTTTTCAATTTGTTTTTTATCTACATCAATACTAAAGGCTTGATTTCCTAGTGTGAATTTAATTTCAATATCAAGGTCAACACGACCCGCCGTTTCCAGTAGTACATCAGTGATTTTATATTTTGAGAAAGGGTATCGCTTTAACGTACGTTTGGATGAAACCGCATTTTCCCCATCGACGTGGATAAAGGCGATGTTGGTAAAGCAATACTCATCCGATTTGGTCTTAATCAAAAAGTAAATTTTTTCATCGTCTTCATGGCGTACATAATCATCCGCGTCTGTTTTGTCAAAATCCTGTGGGTCAATAATTCTCCCAATATCGGACAAACCTAAAGCATCGGAAGCAAACTTTTTTAACATTCTCATTCCCCCTGGTTAAATAATCACACCATCCATTTTACCATATTTTCCTGTATGTTTGAATATTCAATGAAATTAGAAGGTATCTAGTTCGTCTAGATTATTTTCCTTCACACCATCCGGCTCACTGCGGATAATATCTCGTCCGTATTTGTGGAAGACATCAATATGGGCGAGCTTCCCTTCCTTTGCCTCTTGCAGCGCTGATACATAATCAAGCTCTCGGCCAGTTTCGGTTTTGAAGGCAATCAAGTCTCCATCATCATTTTTGCGAACAGCCACAATTTTTTCCTTTCCGGTGGCATCCTCTTCTACCTCGAGACGCGCCTGTTCATCGCCTTGACTTTTATATTCATTGTAAATGTTCTCAAAATCATCCTGCTTATTCATTCCATTCACCTCCCGAACGTATGTTTAGTTTCATCAGGAGGGGATATATTTATACAAAAAAGCACCACACAAAACCTCGTCGTTTCATGTGGTGCTGAATATAATTATTTTCGCTCTTCAAAGATAAATTCGGGATCGTCACCCTTAAGCTCCACCTTCAAATCGTGGTCATCTAAAAACCATGAGTCCTCTTTGTTAAAATAAAACGTAATGCCTTCCACTTCATCCTGGATGGCGATATTTCCTTCGATGCCTTCTGATATGCCTAAAAAATAGCTCGGGAAAACGGTTGGGATTCCCCCATACAGTTTAACGAAAAATTGTACATAATCACCTTTTTCCAAATCCATTTCATCCATATACCATTTCGCTGCCTCTTGACTAACACTAAGTTGTTTCATGTCGACACCTCTTCTTTTTGTGACTAACTCTATATGTAATTATATCGAACAAGACTGTAGAATTATATGAATTCAACTTATAGTTGAAAAATCTCCATTATTAGACACTGACCTCTTTATAGCTTTTGAATAAATGATGAAGAAGACCCATAAATATAGCAACCCAGGTAAATAGTGCAATATACACCATCACCTTAGGAATCACTAGAAGAAAAGGAACTTCAAGTGCTTTAGATAATTGAAATGTACTCGTAGTATACATGGCAAGTGGGAAGGCCATTCCCCAAAATTGCGGTTCATACGTTAATGGATAGCGATGGTATAAATGTCGCCATATCATTAGTATAAACAGGAGTGGAATCCACCATGTACCTGTTACCCAAAAAAACATCGTAAAGCCCTTTATGAAGGGAGTGATTTCCATCAGCAAGCTCCAGTTTTCGGCATGCAGGATCAATGTTGAGCCAGCCAGAGTTGTAATCGCGACTGCCCCCATATTAATCCAATATGGGGGCGTTAGGGATGCGTGTTCAAGTCGCAAAAAAGTGAACCGATAAAAAATTAACGTTATGATATTCAAATACAGCATACAGCCTAAAAAGTACATACATAAAGTGAAAAATAACATGGCTACTCGACCATGATCTGTGTAATCAGACAGTAATGTACCGAGAATGGAAATGGATTGGGTTGCAACAGCGGCAATTAACCACGCACCATTTATTCCTTCATCTAAGTGTGGTTTGTTTTTACGTACCGTCACGGCAGTAAAAAACGTATACATCACAACCATCCAGAGGACAATCCCTAGCCCCCATAAGTAGTTGGCAATCGCAATGTGGTTGCCGACAATAATTAGCTGGCTTCCAAATACACAGGTTCCTGCAACTAGCGTGAAAAAGCCTGGACCCTTGGTGTGACTCGTTATGTCCGCTAATATATAAGAAGGAAATAAAAGCAGGCGAGTAATCGTTAATAACCACAAAATCAAATAAGCTAGTATATTCATGTAAAGGAGCGGCAAGGAAACCCAGGTCAAACCCAATAAATGTGAACCGATGGATAATGCCCCTGTTGCCATGACTAAGGCAAAATAACCTGGAAACAGTTCTGCTGCACCTTTTTTCAAAAAAGGAATCATATGATCACTCCAAAATGAACTAAATTCTAAGATAGCCAATCCCTCCAAGTTTATCATAATTAGGGATTTTGTGATTATTTTCATTTAAATCATCTCTGACATCCACATTCCCTCATTAAAAAAGTGCTAGGTGTTCTAAACCTAGCACTACATCATGTTATCTATCGTTATTTCTTAATAGGAGATATAACCCCACTCTCCTGCAGTTTGTTTACAGCCTTTATCAGCACATTCTCATTTTGGGTAATGGCAATCCGAACGTACCCTTCTCCTTCTGCCCCAAATGCACTCCCTGGCGTTACCACGATCCCGGCTTCGTCAATGAGGTTATAAGCAAAGTCTAATGAATTCATGTTCAGGGGTACTTTCGCGAAAATAAACATCGAGGCCTTAGGAGACTCTACCTCCCAGCCGATTTCATGTAAGCCCTGCACAAACACATCCCTACGTCTGCGATATACATTTCGAAGCTCCTCACTAAACGTGGAAGAGTTGTTTAACGCTTGAATAGCCGCATTTTGGATAGGTCTAAACACTCCATAATCAAGGTTCGATTTAAGCTGGTCCAGTGCTTGGACAACAGTCGGATTTCCGACTACATAACCAATTCGACATCCTGCCATATTAAAGCTTTTAGACAAGGAATTAAATTCAACCCCCACCTCTTTCGCACCTTCAACGGAAAGAAAGCTAATCGGCTTCTCATCCTCGAAATATAGCTCTGAATAAGCAAAATCATGTAACACAACGACCTCATTTTGTTTTGCAAACGCCACCACTTTTTCAAAAAATTCCTTCGTTGCCATCGATGGGACAGGATTTCCAGGGAAATTTAAAATCATCATTTTCGCTTTAGCCCGGATTTCCTCAGGTATAGCCTCTAAATCAGGTAAAAACTCATTTTCCTCCTTTAATGGCATCTTATAGGTGGTCGCTCCCGCTAAAGATACCCCTGCCTCATACGCTGTATAACCCGGATCTGGGACTAGAATAATATCTTCCGGGTTCGTTAAGACCATTGGCAAATGAACCAAACCATCCTGAGAGCCCATGACCATTAAAACCTCATCCTTCTCCTGTAACGGAACATCGTAATGTCGCTCATAATACTCGGCAATAGCTTGATGGAGTTCCTCTAATCCGGTTAAAGTATAGCCATATTGAGTCGGATCTTGTACCTGTTTAGCTAATGCATCCATCACAAACTGAGGTGGTGGTAAATCAGGGCTTCCAATGCTTAAATCTACAATATCATGCCCTTCCTGCATCCTTTGGTTCTTATAGTTAGAAAGCTCGCTAAAAATTAATGTTGGAAACCTATTCATCTTCTCTGACAGCGTAATATTCAAGCTCGTCACCTCTTCACAGCTAAAAGTATGTATAAAAACTTAGTACCCATTATATCAATGTTTTGAATTTTATGTTAGGTGTGAATATTCAACTTAAATTATGATTCTTTCCCACCCTTCCACCTCTCCCCATTGTTTTCGTAATGATATTCCTAATAAAACTTTTATAATTTACCTCATGAACTAATAAAATAATGTGTTACGATAAACAAAAATCTAGTGTCTTATTAGAAGGGGTCATACATTTGAATCGGCTAAAACATTCAAGCTTCATAGGAATTCTGCTTGTCACAATAGGAGCGACGTTATGGGGAGTATCTGGCACGGTGGCCCAGTATCTATTTCATACAAAGGGTATAAATACCGAGTGGCTTGTTACAGTTAGATTACTTTTTTCTGGTCTCCTTTTATTACTTTTTGGGTATTTAAAAGAGGGAAAAAGCGTTTATAGAATTTGGAGAACGAAAAAGGATGCCATAAGCCTTATTCTCTTCAGTATTCTAGGAATGCTAGCTGTTCAATACACGTATTTCGCAGCCATAGAACATGGCAATGCTGCTACAGCGACGGTTCTGCAGTATACAGCACCTGTGATGATTACTTGCTTTCTTATTGTTAGGTACCGAAAACTACCATCGGGGATTGAGATCACCGCTGTATTTGTAGCCGTTTTAGGTACATTTTCACTTGTAACCCAAGGGAATATCAACAGCTTGTCCATTTCTCCTTTAGCCCTTTTTTGGGGTCTACTTTCTGCGGTCAGTTTGGCTTTTTATACCTTGCACCCTCATAAATTATTAGCCAATTGGGGGTCTGTTATTGTAGTGGGTTGGGGAATGTTTGTCGGTGGCGTTGTATTTAGCTTCATCCATACACCGTGGGATTTTCGAGGGGAAGCTTCTTTAACGACGATTCTCGCTATTTTATTTATTATTTTATTTGGTACCCTAGTTGCTTTTGTATTTTATTTAGAAAGCTTAAAATACATCGGCGCTACCAAAGCTAGTATTCTAGCAAACTTTGAACCTTTGTCTGCCGCTTTATTGGCTGTTCTTTGGCTAAACGTACCTTTTGGGGTTATGGAGTGGATTGGGACATTTTGCATATTAGGGACAGTAGGGTTGTTGTCGATGGTGAAGAAGGAGAAGCCGTAATGCCGAGAAGGTGTTATGGCTTTTTTTACTATTCCTGTAATCCAATCCTTGAAAACCATTACAAATTCCCTTTGACAGATTCACAAAATTCATGTATATTACACTTTGGACGAACAATTTTGTTTTACATTAAAATATTATTCGTGTTTAGGGGTGCAAATCATGGAAAACGTATTTGATTATGAAGATATTCAGTTAATTCCAGCAAAATGTGTAGTAAATAGCCGATCAGAATGTGATACATCCATCACATTGGGAGGACACCAATTCAAATTACCTGTTGTACCTGCCAATATGCAAACTATTATTGATGAAAACATTGCTCTCTACTTAGCCGAACATGGTTATTTCTATATAATGCATCGTTTTGAACCAGAAACGAGAATTGATTTTGTGAAAGATATGCAAGCTCGTGGACTCATTGCCTCTATCAGTGTTGGGGTAAAAAATGAAGAATACCAATTCGTACAACAGCTAGCTGATGAACAGCTTTCACCTGAGTTCATCACAATAGATATTGCTCATGGACATTCAAATGCTGTCATTGAGATGATCCAGCATATTAAGAAACATTTACCAAATAGCTTTGTCATTGCCGGGAATGTTGGGACTCCTGAAGCTGTGCGTGAATTAGAAAACGCGGGAGCTGACGCCACCAAAGTAGGCATTGGACCAGGTAAGGTTTGTATAACAAAAATTAAAACTGGATTTGGAACAGGTGGATGGCAATTAGCCGCGCTTCGTTGGTGTGCCAAAGCTGCAAGTAAACCAATTATTGCTGACGGTGGAATTCGTACGCATGGGGATATTGCTAAGTCCATTCGTTTCGGCGCCAGCATGGTTATGATTGGGTCCTTGTTTGCTGGCCATGAAGAATCTCCTGGTGAAACCGTTGAACAAGACGGAAAGCTTTATAAAGAGTATTTCGGCTCTGCCTCTGAGTTCCAAAAAGGGGAAAAGAAAAACGTTGAAGGTAAGAAAATGTATGTAGATTACAAAGGACCTTTACAAGATACGTTAAATGAAATGCAGCAAGACCTACAATCTTCCATTTCCTATGCTGGTGGAAATAAACTTGATTCTATTCGGACGGTTGATTATGTAGTAGTGAAAAATTCCATTTTTAATGGTGATAAAGTCTATTAATGAAAGAACAAACGCAAAGCCTGTCAGATGAACAAACTTTGCGTTTGTTTTTCTCTATTCAAGGACTTCTGTTTCAATATCATCAACTTTCCAATGACCTTCCTCATAAATTAGTACATAACTCATTATTCTATGCCCTAACTGCTCATTATCCCTCTCTTGGTTAATTTTGAATTTCGTTTCACTTATTTTTTCCAAGTCATAAGGTATATCTGCCTCTAACCAAGTTGGACCATCCATGGCTACAACGAATACTTCCCCATTTTCTTCGCGATAGTATGACTCCGCATACCATTCAGCTAACTCATCAGACATTATGGTTCGAAATTCCTCTTTAATGTCTTCGATGGATTGTGCTTCAGGAATTTTCAGGTTCTCATCGCTACTAGAATACATTCGCACAAATGTTGTTTTGAACGTTTCCATGACCTCTAGTGCAGATTGTTTATCTAATTCTTCAGGTGTTTGTTCCTGTGTCTCCTGTTCATTCGGGTCTTCATTATCTATCGATGGTTTAGGATCATCACTTCCCGAATTGTCCGTTAAAGGGGCTACACCTTCATTCAATTGAATTTCATTATATAGAAAGGTACCAGCCAAAAATAATACCGCTGCACTCATCACACTAATGACCACTCCTTTAAAAGGGAATCCACCTGAAGATTGCTTGATTGGTTGATGGTTACGCCGTTTTCTAGCCTCTTCCTGAATGGCTTTCTCGATTTCCACTTTCGACTGTTCACCCATCGTTTTATTGTTCGGAAAGGTCCTTAGCTCTTCCATAAGATTTTCTTCCTTCATTTTATCCCCCCCATTTCCTTTGTTAATTTTTTGATGGCTCGGTGAAATGTTACTTTGACCTTACTGGGTGTCCAATTTAAAATGCTTGCTGTTTCTTGTACTGATAATTCGTTAATGCCGCGTAATAGGAGGACTTCGTAATAATTTTTATTTAAGGATTGCATTGCTTGAAAGACCTCTCTTTTTGTTTCACTGAACTGATAAATTTCTTCAGGAGACAGTTCATTGGTTCCTGTTTGATACTGAATCAATTTGTCCTCTTTTCTTTTCTCTCGGTTATGCTTTCGGATTTTATCAATGGCTACATTTCTCGCAATGCTGAATAGCCATGTGCGAGGCTTGGATTGATATTGAAACGACTCAATGTTCCTGAGCGCCTTTATAAATACCTCCTGTACCATGTCATCCACGTCCCCATTTCCGACATAGTAAATCAGGAAATTATAGACGTCGTCACTATATTGCCTGAACCATGAAGTTATGATTTCCTCGTTCGCCAAAACCTTCTCCTCCCAGTTGCCAGTTTCCTTTTTATGTGTCTGTATAAATAAGACGACTGATTTTTCATATAATTACACTTTTATGTAAAAATATATCTAATACATTTTTATTACCATTGCATGGGAAATTTTCGAATAATCCTTAACTATAGTATGTATATAGATGTGGTATAATTTGGATAAGGAAATTCATGAGGAGGAACCATGCCAATGTGGAATAAAAACTGGAAAGATAGACGGGAACAAAGGAAAAAGGATGGTATCTATTCCTTTTGGGACGGGGTTGTCGATATTTTACTTTGGGTACCGGAATTACTCCTACTTCCTTTTCGGCTTTGTTCTTTTTCCTACGTGGCATTGTGAAGATTTTAGGTGATTTATTTTAAGGTAACTAACGAATTCGCTCGTCAATATGCGGATTCGTTAGTTTTTTTATGAATAGCTAAATGCCTTTATACCACCAACGATAGATTGGAAGCACAACTAACAGAAATGCTATATACAACAAAATCCCAAACAAAAACGATTGAATGGAGGCAAAAATTTGGTTTCCTAAATACGCATAGACTAGCATGCCTGGGATTTGGCCAATTGCAGTTGCTAACAAATAGACGGAAAACTTCATCGCACTTAATCCTGAATAGATGTTGACGATAGGCGGTGGAATGATGGGTAGCATGCGACTAAATAAAACAGCGACAAAAGCATTTTCACTGATGATCTCATCAAACTTTTTAATCTTGTTATAACGGGTTATATATTGCTGAAATTGGTGAACAAAAAAGTAGCGGGTCAGAATAAAAAATATGATCGCCGCCCCTACTGAACCAATCCAGTTTACAGCAGCTCCGATCAAAATCCCATATTTTGCTCCCATCATCCCTGCGAACACAGAAAATGGAACAATCGGAATGACCCCGAATAATACCCCTAGAAAAAACATGATGGGTAGCTGATTAGCATCGCTACGATTTAACCAATCCATAAGAGGCTCACGATATGTAAATGCCGTGAGTACAAGGATTCCATATAAACAAAAGAGGAAAATTCCCTTTTTCATTAGAACATGACTCCTATTCATTCTTCTGCACATAGCATTTCCTATATTCATTTGGATAGTACAATTATTTCGGCTTTGTTAAGTAGTCATGCTGGTTAGGTATGGGATTTTATGGCAATAATGAAGAGAAGAAATCAGATGCGGAAGGAGAAAACCCATGAAATCATCCAGCAAGCTTTTTGCGAACAGTTATTTGGTGTATGCACTTGCACAGGGAATTCAGTTCAGTATTGAGGATGATATAAGAGATAGCTTAAAGGGCAAAAATATCTCATTTCCTAGTTTTCGACTGCTATGGATTCTTACTTTTTCATCTCATATGACTATGTCACAGCTGTCCTGTTTATCTCAAACGAATATATCCAATGTTTATCGCAAACTAACGAATCTAAAGGAACGAGGACTGGTGGACATTCAAAGTGGGAAAAATGCCCGCTCGAAGGAAATAACCATCACAAAAACTGGACGTGAGCTTGTACATGGATTCATCGACCAACAGATTCAAGATCCTAAGCTTGATATTACAAAAGTCATTGATCATATTCCTAAACATGAACTCCATATGTTCCTTAAAGTTGCTAAATTTCTTAGTGATGAATTAATTGGAAAACCATTTACCGAGTGGATTTCCTCCTCTGCTAAGGAAATACATACATTTGATTGAACAGTTATTTGCACTCGCAAATAAAAGAACTTAATTGGGACATAATACACAAGACGAATATTGGGTACTGTTTTGGAGGAATCCATATGTTACTTTTAGTAATAACCACTGTGGTTTTTGCCGTCATTGTGTTTATGATGCCAAAGCATATAACATCACTTGAAATCTATACAACATCATTGTTTGCGATCGTTCTGCAATTAATTACGGATACTTACCTAGAGTTTAAATATCGTTTATATTGGTATTTTAGTCCTGATGTTAACTTTCTGACCTTGTGGGTGATTTTCTGGATTTACCCTGCTGCGAGTACTATTTTTCTCAATTTTTATCCCAGAACAAAATCAAAGTTACATAAAATAAAATATATTCTTGGTTGGAGTATATTCGCTTTGTTCTTTGAATGGTTGGCTGTTCAAACGGGCTTTTTCATTCACAATGGTTGGAGACTATGGTATTCAGTTCCTATTTATCCTGTTCTCTTTCTTATTCTGATTTTGAATTGGACCCTCATCTGTAAATTAATGTTTAAGCTTTATCCTGATAAAATATGATTTCAGCCTTGATTTTCTCCTTGATTTCTAGGATTCCATATGAATAATAGGGAAGGGTGCGTTTATCCGTTGGTGAGCCTGGATTCATAAGCATGACTTTTTTGAAATATCTTATTAAGGGAATGTGAGAATGACCAAAAAGAATGACATCCACCTGTTTACCTTCAAACGCTTCCAAAGCCCGTTTTTCTGTCGTCTTCTTTTCACCATGTCCGTGGATGATTCCAATTTTATGTCCCTTAACTTCGATGATTTCTCGTGATGGGAATTGCTCCTTGATATCGTCCCCGTCGATATTTCCGTAAACGCCCACTACCCGCGCATATTGGGATAGCGTGTTGTAAACCTCAAGCGACTTCCAATCCCCTGTGTGAATTATGAGATCTGCTGATTCACATTCTTCAAGTAATACGGATGGAAGCCGCTTTCCTCTACCTAGTATATGGGTATCTCCTGTCACAACGATTTTCACCAATAACGTCCTTTCCATAAGTTCATTTCCTATAAAATACTTTATTGGACATGAAAGGACAAGCGTTAAGATCTATTCTTTATCGTCACCTTTGATGGAAATCAATTTTCAGTTTGTGAACTGCATCAGCTAGATATTGAACCACCTTGTCTTTGACCAGCTGCAAGAAAAGGTCTCCATTCCGATGATTAGCATTGTGGAGGAAGCGGCGAAAAAAGCTCAGCAATTGGGATTTGATCGACTAGGACTGATTGGAACTAAGTTTACGATGGAACATACTTTTTCCAAAAACCCTTTGTGAAGCGGAACATGGACATCGTGGTACCTGATGCAGTAAAGCAGCAGTACATCCATCCAAAAATTGTGGAAGAGCTTGAGAACGGAATCGTAAGTGAAGAGACAAAGAGCAGATTTTTCGAGATCATCCAAGACATGAATCATTTTAATCATATTGACGGTATCATTTTAGGCTGTACAGAGCTTCCAATGTTAATTAAAGACGGCGATATTGCCTTACCTATTTTAGATACGAAGGACATTCATGTTGAAAAGATTGTAGATTCGATGTTTTCCTGAATTATGAGTTTACCCAATCGCAATACAAAAAATAGCACCCTACCATTAAGTAAGGTGCTATCTATCTTTTTCTCTATTTTACACAGGTGTACTCAACAATTCGTTGAGATGGCGGTCAATTTGGTTAAAATAGTCCGCTCCTTCTCCCCCAAAAAGACCAAAGTGACCGCAAATGCTGTGTATAACCCTTAATTCACTATTCGGAATGAGTTTCTGCTCTGCCTCACAATCTCGTACTGGGAAGAACATATCCTCATCGATGGGCATCACAAACATTTTCGCTTTAATTCGGCCAAGAGCCTCCTCGAGATTTCCGTTCGTCATACGACTGACATCGCCACGCTGCCATTTCCACGCCATGGTAAGCAGGGCGTTCGGATCCATCGCTTGAAATAAAGGCTGTAGAAAGCCATTGATAAATTCATCAAGTGAATTCACCTCAAACAGGTCCCACTTCTTTTGCTTATAAAACTCCGTGCTTAACCCCATGACAGCCCATATGTTGGCGTGTCTCTTTAAGCCATCAGCGACCTCTTCACAGGATTGATAGTTTCCCCCATTCCAACCGGGATCAGAGGTGATTGCCTCCATCAAGGTTGAGGTGAAAATAAAGTCATGATCGGTATTTTTCGCCGTTCCAGCAATTGGCGCTGCTCGCTTCACCATGTCTGGATAGCGAACTGCCCATTCATAGGTTTGCTGCGCTCCCATGGAACCTCCGACGACGAGTGCGATTTCTTCAATTGAAAATTTCTCTGTAAGCAACTGATGCTGCGCGCGAACATCGTCACTGATTCGAACATTCGGGAAATTTGCCATATCAACTGGGGTAGGACTGTTGTGTGGTGAGCTTGAGAGGCCGTTTCCGATTTGGTTAATAATGATGATGAAATATTTTTCGGGATCGAGTGCCCTTTCTTCCCCAATGTAGGGATCATAGGCAATGTTCGTGCCGGAAAACCACGTTGGAATCAGAATCACATTATCCTTGGCATCATTTAATGCTCCATAAGTTGCATACGCCAGCTGACAGTTTGGAATCATTCCCCCATCCTCTAGCTCAAAGTCTCCAATCGAATGCATTTCATAGGTGCCATGATTTTCTTCGGTGTAATAGTCGTTTTGTATCATCTATATTTCCCACCTTTCTATATTCTATTGCTATATTTTATGCTAGATTGGACAGGATTAGAACAAGATTTCCACTAATTAACAAGCGGCTGGGCTTGCTCCTTAACCGCTTCAGGAACGACAATGTCATCAATTTCATTGAAATTACTTAGTTCAAACGTTCCTTTATAATGCTGCTCCACGTCACCGATTTCACCTGATGTTCGAGCTGAATATTCCATTTGATAATGGGTCATATAGTAGGTGTCTTTATCAATTTTGATTTCATAGACACCATCCGTAATTTCCATGTTATCGTAATGCTCTTCTAATATTCCGCCTAGAGCCGTTCCACCAGCTCCAATTACAACCTCTTTATATTCCTGACCATTTCCTGTAAATGTGAATAGGTAGTGATTCTCATTATCCTGGATTTCAAACAAGTCACTGTGATTGGCATATCCCTCCATATGGTCTTTCTCAATGCCTTTAAACTGGTCATACATATCTGCATGCTCAGAGTCCGTTGGCATGGAAAACCAGTTTTCTTCCGAGTTAATATAAATATGCTCACCTGTCATATACATCTCGAAAGCCCCTTCTTCAGTTTCGTTAGAAGTGGAAGTGGCTTGAGCGTACATCATAGCAGGATCTCCGTATACAAGCTCCATCGTAAATTTAGTGTCTGTTACGGTGTTCTGTCCATTTAAGGTACTGTCATCATAATACTCACTTGTAGCCTTGAAGCTTGTAACCTCAGCCATCGCATCGGCTGCCTTTGCTAATACATCCTGTGCATTACCTGTTGCAACAGAATCTCCTTCCCCACTCTCCTCTTCATTTTTCGTTTCCTCATTTTCTTCTTCTGAAGATTTTTCAGGGGATGAGGTCTCCTCAGTGGATTGAGTTTCCTCTGTTTTCGTCTGATCATTAGTTCTATCTTTTGTAGAGCTGCTTTCACTACAGGCCACAATCATAAACATGCTAAGCATCAGAATCAGAATCAGGGTCAGTATTTTTTTCATTCATATACCTCTTTTCCAGCATTTTCTTTGTGCTAAAAAAGCGTACCAAATCCTTATACACTGGTAAATTATACTTAAGTATAATTTTATTCCCTCTCCTGAGCCTCCTTCCACTCCAGAAACTTATCTACATCGTCCTTCACTTTCTTTAAGGCAAACCCGATTACAGCAGCATCATCGGTGAAGCCAAGGCCTACTAAGAAGTCAGGGATGGCATCTGCTGGCATCACAAAATATAGAATGGCACCGACAATAATTACAAGCGAACCATAGGGGATATTGCGATAATCCCCTTTTATATAGGATTTAACCAGCTCGAACATAGCTTTTAAGCTTGTCCATGTTTCCTGAACAAATCCTTTTTTGCCCTTCTTGAGTTCGGCCTTTTCTTCAGCTTCCTCAATTAAATTCTTTAGTTTATTTTTATCCTTTAAGTAATCCTTAGCTTTACTATTGGCTTTTTTACTTTCTGTTTTTATGTCTTTTTCGGTGAAATTAGACGTATTTTTTTGCCACTTACGTTTCCAAGGCATGATTCGACCCCTTCTTTAATGGTTGTTACTTTTATTTTCACCTATTTCACCATCGGATGCAACACATCACAATGGTCACATGTCGTGTTTTCCTATACAATATAAATAATAAGGAAACATTTGGTGGTGTGTTCGATTGTTTAAAATTTTACTCATTGAGGATGATGTCTCCCTCTTTCAAGAAATTCAGGAGCGATTGAGCCAGTGGTCCTATGAGGTTTATGGAATTAATGACTTTAGCCAGGTGCTGCAGGAGTTTAGTGAGGTGAAGCCAGACTTGGTCATTATTGATATTCAACTTCCCAAATTTGACGGCTTCCATTGGTGTCGGATGATTCGGTCTCATTCCAGTGTACCGATTATCTTTTTATCCTCACGAGATCATCCAACTGATATGGTGATGTCAATGCAGCTTGGGGCTGACGATTTTATTCAAAAGCCGTTTCATTTCGAGGTGCTCATTGCTAAGATTCAAGCCATTCTACGACGAGTATATAATTATAATACCGAAAATGTTGAGCTGAAAACGTGGTGTGGTGCCACTATTGATTATGAGCAAAACTCGGTGACCAATGATAAAGGCTCGATAGAACTAACGAAAAATGAATTTTCCATTCTAAAACAGCTGATTGACCAAAAAAATAAAATCGTCAGTCGGGATTCCCTGATTGAGGGTCTGTGGAATGATCAGCGTTTTGTCAGTGATAATACTTTAACTGTCAATGTAAACCGACTTCGAAAGCGTTTGGAGGAAATTGATCTAGGGCAATATATTGAAACAAAGGTTGGACAAGGCTACCGGGCCATTGATGAGGCTAGCCTATGATTAAGCAATATCTTATAGAAAGACGTAGCTGGATTATTCTCGTCCTGTCCCTACAGGTTCTTTCATTATCGATAGCCTATTTCGATCCATCTTTCTCCATTACATCGGCACTATACATTGTTTTTTTATCCGTAATTATTTTGGTCTTTTTTCTTATCATCCGCTATCAGAAGGAAACGAGATTTTACCAAAGCTTAAAGGACCGAGACGACAATCTGGATTTAACGACGATTCAACAGCCTGAAAGTCCATTTGAGCAGATCATCACGGAAAGCATCGAAAATCAAACCGAACAGTTGAAAAAATCTTCATCACAAAGTCAGGTCTCCTTGGAGCAGGAAAAGGATGAGCTGCTTGCTTGGATTCATGAGGTCAAAACACCGCTTACGGCGATGCAATTAATCATTGATCGAATCGAAAAGAAGGATGTAAAGGAGCAACTAACCCTTGAATGGCTACGAATTCACCTTTTACTCGACCAGCAGCTTCACCAAAAACGAATGCCATTTATTGAAAATGATCTCTATATCGAAAAAGTACAATTAGAGGATATCCTATTTGAGGAAATTCGAACCCTACAATCGTGGTGTCTGCGAAAAGGGATTGGCTTTGAAGTGAACCTAGTGGAACCTGTGGTGCTCAGTGATGCCAAATGGCTTGCCTTTATGATACGTCAGCTCTTGACGAACGCGGCGAAATATAGTGAAAACACCGATATTGTGATCAATAGCTTTAACGAAATGGAACAAATAAGATTGGAAATCAAGGATTCAGGACGGGGCATTGATTCGAGAGATCTTCCACGCATTTTTGAAAAAGGATTTACCTCCACGTCTGATCATCAAAATCAGGCGGCAACGGGAATGGGGCTATATTTAACGCAAAAGGTGGCCAAATCTCTATTCATTAAACTCGATGTTCAATCCACACTTGGACAAGGAACAACCTTTACGTTAACCTTTCCAAAGAAGAATGATTTTGTAAACATCACAAGCATGTGACAACATTGTCACATGCTTTTCTCATTTGTTCGTCGAATCGAAGGAAATCCCAAGCAGTAATACCTATAATGAAATTAACAAAGCAAGGCAAGGAGTGAAGTTCAATGACGATTTTACAAGCCAATAAAATTCATAAAACCTATGGAAACAAGTTTAATAAGCATGAAGTACTTAAGGGACTTGACCTGTCTATTGAAAGAGGAGAGTTTGTTTCCATCATGGGTCCATCAGGCTCAGGGAAAACAACCTTACTCAACGTCCTCTCCTCTATTGATCGGGTTACTAGAGGAACGATTAATATTGAAGACCATGAAATTACAGCTATGAAAGAGAAGAAGCTAGCAGAGTTTCGTAAGCATCACTTAGGGTTTATTTTTCAGGAATACAATCTACTCGACACCCTAACAGCGAAGGAAAATATTTTATTGCCACTATCCATTGCAAATGTGTCGAAAAAAGAAGCAACTATCCGGTTTGATCGCTTAGCCAAAGAGTTAGGCATTTATGAGGTTAAAGATAAATACCCGAATGAGCTCTCAGGAGGACAAAAACAACGTACCTCTGCTGTTCGAGCCTTTATCCATGAACCAAGCATCATTTTTGCCGACGAACCGACTGGGGCACTGGATTCCAAATCGGCATCTGATTTACTTGATAAATTAAGTGATTTAAATGATAAGCTCAGCGCGACCATTGTGATGGTGACCCATGATATGACAGCGGCAAGCTTTAGTAATCGGGTGATTTTTATTCAAGATGGACAAATCTACACCCAGCTTACGAAGGGAGAGCAATCCAGGCAGGACTTCTATAAGGACATCATGAAAACACAAGGAGTTTTAGGTGGTGTGCAGCAATGAGTATTCAAAAGCTAATTTTGCGTAATTTGAGGAATAACCTCAAAAACTACTATTTATATGTGTTTGCGTTGATATTCAGTGTGGCACTGTATTTTGCCTTTGTCACCCTGCAGTTTGACCCAGCGATGAATGAGGCCGAATCATCTGTCAAAGGGGCTGCATTCTTTCGTACAGCATCCATCGGTCTGATCGTGATTGTCGGTGTATTCTTACTGTATGCGAATCATATATTTATCAAGCGACGTAGTAAGGAAATTGGGTTATTTCAACTCATTGGGATGACTAGAAACCGAATCTCATGCATCCTAAGTGTCGAAAACTTTATTATGTATTTTGGTTCGACCATCATCGGAACCTTTCTAGGCTTTAGCGCATCCAAGTTTATTATGATGATTTTATATAAAGTCACCCAGGTAAATGAGACAGCCAGCTTGCATTTTTCATGGGCTGCCTTAATCCAAACATTAATTGTGTTTACCCTGATTTACGTGCTCATCATGTTTACGAACTACTTATATATTCGAAAGCAAAGCATTTTATCTCTATTCAGAGTTCAGTCATCAACTGAGAATCAGGTAAAAAAAATGTCTGTTTTCGAAATGGTCATTGGGGTTGTCGGAATCCTTTTCATCATCAGCGGCTACTATCTTTCGTCTAAACTATTTGGTGGCGACTTTACGTCTATAACGGAGATATTTCTCGCGATGGTCATTATTCTTGGGCTCGTAATTTTAGGAACCTATCTTTTCTATAAGGGATCCGTTAGCTTTATTATGAATTTGATTCGCAAGCAAAAAGGCGGATATCTTAATATTAATGAAGTATTATCCTTATCATCGCTTATGTTTCGGATGAAATCGAATGCGTTGTTATTAACGATTATTACTGCGGTTTCGGCTCTCGCCATTGGGCTGTTGTCGTTAACCTATATTACCTATTACTCAGCGGAAAAAACGGCTGAAAATTACGTATCAAGTGATTTTGCCCTTACCAATCAGGACAGTGGGAGTCAATTTAAAGCCGCTTTAGATGCGGAAAACATTGCGTATAGCGAGCGTACAGTAGATGTCATTCAAGCCGAATTGAATGTTAAAGATATTTTGGATGTGCAGCTGGAAGGGTTGAACTTTGATCCGAATAAAATGACTCTCCCCATTGTTAGTGATCAAGATGTAAAGGATGTCAATGTATCACCTGGAGAGACATATCTTGCAGGTTATGCGAACATGTTGCAGAATTTCATGCCTCTTCATGATCGTGGTGAAGTGGAGATAATCGGAAAAGAGAGTCAAATTCCCTTAAAATATCAAGGTATGTTGGATGAACCGATCATTTCCAGTTATTTTACCAATGGCGGTCTGCCTGTCGTTGTTGTGGATGAATCGGATTTTAAACAGCTTCAAGAAGATCGAAATGAAGGAATTCAAAAATCCTCTTCAATTTTTATAGGCGTCGATATCTCCAACCACGGTGATATCAAGCAGGCGAATGAAATTTTTAATGACATGGAAGAGAAGTTTATGGAAAGAAGTCCACACTTCGCATCTCAACTAAATACTAGTATGAATCAAAAGCAAAACATGGGACTGTCTATGTTTATTGTAGGCTTTTTAGGTCTGACCTTCCTGATCACATCAGGCTGTATTCTTTATTTTAAACAAATGGACCAAGGCGAGGAAGAAAAACCAAGCTATACGATTTTAAGAAAGCTCGGCTTTACACGCAAAGACCTCCTACGTGGTATTAAGACGAAGCAGCTGTTTAACTTTGGAATCCCGTTAGTCATTGGCCTTCTTCACAGCTATTTCGCCGTGAAGTCAGGCTGGTTCTTGTTCGGCACCGAGCTTTGGACACCCATGTTGATGGTGATGGGCTTATACACCGTACTGTACTCAATATTTGGGTTGTTGTCTGTGCAGTATTATAAAAAGGTGATTAAAGAGGCTTTGTAAAAAAATAGAACTTCCATATAAATGGAAGTTCTATTTTTCATGATTGTTTTTAATTCGATAAAATGTAAATAATTCCCTTATACTTTCAAACAATAACAACTAGAATGTTCAAAAGGGTGAAGAATATGGACAAAGAAGAAAAAGTAGAACAGACAGGTAATTTATTTGAAAGATTTCACCATCTCCACGAAGAGTATGGTCAGCTTTGGTTCGATGAGACATTCCTTCACTGGAATTGGTGGGGGTCTGCTATTTTAGGTGTAGGTGCCTGGATATTTTGGATTTTTTATCGAGAAAAGGAAAGCACGCATCGTCTACTTTATGCAGGTGTTTTTGTCATGCTCATTTCGCTATGTTTAGATTACATAGGCGCTGCCCTTGGTCTATGGTACTACACAGGCAAGGCAACCCCTTCCTTTCCTGCTTGGCTACCTTTCAACTTTTGTATGTTGCCCGTGTGTATTATGTTTTTAATTCAAACCAAACCCCATATTGCAGCCTGGAAAAAGGGGCTATTTTTTGGTGCTCTAACCTCGTATATAGGTGAACCCCTGTTTGTTTGGGCTGATTATTATGTTTTAACAGGATGGAAATATACCTACTCCCTACCCATCTATGCATTAATCTATTTATTTGCAGATTGGCTTACGAAAAGAAAAGCCTTTTCAGATGCCTGCTGTAAATAAGGAAGGCATTACGTTTAGGATCCTCTTTGCCGATACAAATCCATCGACTTATACCCTTCTCCTAACACCTCTTCCATTTGCTGTAACCGCTTCGCCTGAGTAGTCTCTCGCTTTGCACTATACACAAACCGAGCCCAATCCTCTGATAGCCCGGGGTTAAATCGTTATAGATACACAAAAGCTCATCATTTTTGCTTAAGTATTGTTTAATATCATCAATATGTACAATGTAGTCATCCACACGCTGACTGCTTTTGTTGCTGGTTGCTTTTTTCGTTTTCTTTAGGGCCTGCGATTTCATCCTCACAATCGTAAACACATTATTTAAGCTAACCATACGGGAAAATTTTAATTGACTACCATGAACAAACCCATCTTCATTATAATGTTTTTCACTATAAATTTCGTCCCGTTCTATATATTCGTCATATTGAGGGTTGTTCCTTTTTGGATAGGCAAAGTAAAGATAGCCGTTATCCTTCACCAGTTGCTTATCCACCATTGTATTCAGATACTTTTTGAATTCTTCTAGGGTGAAAATAAAAATAAATACGAGGTCTTATTGGTCTTTTTGGATGGTATCGTCGTATTCGATAAATTCGAAGTCACCAATGTCATTTGGTCTCTTGATTTATTCTCCGCGCTTCACATAGGTACCTGCAACATAGTCATGAATCGCCCGTTTTTCCTCACCTAACCCGACCATGAAGGCACTAATAATTAATCCAATCCCGAGTGTGATGGCATAGATAAATCCACCTAACAAAACACGTAACAGCATGGTACCAATAGTTACATTATCACCTGATACCTTGACAATACGAATGTTCATGATGCGTTTTCCAATCACGTAACCTCTCCAGAATACAGGAACTAAGATCATATAAAGCACACTTAGGAGATCTGTGACATTAGGGGCATCAAGATAAAATTCGCCATAAGTAATGAATGTGACGATCCCAAAAATGAATCCTATGATGAGTGAATCAAGTATGCTTGCCACAAATCTTAGCCAAAATCCTGCTGGTCTCTCCATTAAATCTTCCTTTCAGATGGTTTCCTTGTTAGGCTATTTTAAAGAAATTATCTAGCAGGTGCAAATATCGTCTTAGATATTTATCCCACAATCAACTGTTCTTTCGGATAATGATAACTTATTTGTTGGTTTTTACGATTGAAAATGAAAATGAACGACAATATGCCTATTCTCCCAATAAACATAAGAAGAATAATGACGACTTTTCCGATTGAACTTAACTCTGATGTGATTCCCATAGATAGACCTGTCGTACCAAATGCCGAGCTTACCTCAAACCAAATTTTCATCATAGAAAAAGGTTCTGTTTTGGAAAGTATCATGACTGCGATAAAACAAATCATCAGAGCCAGAAAGCTCACGACAACAGACTTTCGAATATCCTCCTCATGGATTTCACGTTTAAAAACTTTCACATCTTTTTGTCCTTTGGCAAAAGAAATAATCAACAAGATGATTACCGCAAAGGTGGTCGTTCTAATCCCTCCCCCGACAGAACTTGGGGAGGCACCAATAAACATTAAGAAGCACAATAGCATTAAGGTTGGATTAGAAAATTGACTAACATCCATGGTTGCTAGTCCACCATTCCTTGTTGTTGAGGATTGAAAAAATGCATAGAATAAGGATTCATGCCAACTTTTATTTGCAAAAAAATGATTAACTTCAAAGATAAATATCAGGATCGTCCCAAATACCATTAAAGAAAAAAATGTTAATGTAGTTAATTTTGTATAGAGCGTAAAGTGGTTCTGTAAACTAGTATTTTTGCTTTTAATATAATCCTTAAGTTCAATTAGTACTGGAAACCCAATGGCACCTAAAGTTAATAAGATGATATTGATCGTTTGCACAAAGTAATCTTGAGCAAATGGAATGAGTGAGTTCCCTGTAATATCAAAGCCTGCATTTGTCGTTGCACTAACAGATGCGAATAGCCCTTGCAAGTAGGCTTCCTGCCAGGACGGAAAATAGTTTAGAAAATAAGTTCCTAATATAATGGTTCCAATAAATTCGATGAATAGAATAATAACTAAAATCTGCTTCATTAAACTAACCAAACCTGCAAAATGGGTTTGGTTTTGATCTGTCCGAATCAGTTGTCGTTCCTTTAAGCCAATCTTCTTCCCAATGAGTAACCAAAAAAAGGTCCCTAGTGTCATAATTCCAATTCCGCCAAATTGCAAAATAAAGAGCAAAATAAAGATTCCAGCAGTGCTAAATGTTTCAGCTGTTGGTACAACTGTAAGTCCAGTTACACTTATAGCACTAACAGCTGTGAACACAAGGTCTATAAATGTCCACTCCACTCCTGGTTTCAAGGCTATCGGTAAACTTAACAACCCTATAGAAATAAAGACAGCTACTATATAAAATAAAACAATCATTTGAGCAGGGCGTAATCTATCTTTCTTTAAAGTGTTGAACATAATGAATTCCCCTTAAGATAACTTTAGCTAGAATTTACATTCGTTTTTTTCATAAAAAAAGACCATCACAAAATTATAGTCTTTGTGTATACTTGCCATCCCTCTATAATGATACACCATTCTATTAGTCCTAGTTAAATTGTTAAATTAAAACTACTCCTCTAGCAAATAATTGTCAATAACATTTTATACGTGTCAATGCTAATATAAGGTTTATTTTATTCACGAACACTCCAAACCACAAAAAAGCCTGGCACTTATAATATTGAATCCGACAAGTGAGTGCCAGGCTATCACATTCTATTTAGCTGTTAATTTAACGTATTTTTCATCTAGCCGTTTTTCGATTTTCTCCACTTCCTCCTTATCTAAAAGTAACTCCTGCTTGTTTTCCTCAATAAGGTCTTTTAATGAAAGTTTTGCTTTTTTCAACTATCCCATCTCCTTTGTTGTTTTCACCTAGTTGGTTACCTGTATAGGAAGGCATATCTTGCTTAAATTCTGATGGTAAAACAAAACAGACCCCTACCTAGTACAGGTAAAGGTCTGGCTAACAATTATCTCAATTGCCAATAAAGCCGAGAGTCGTGGTGTACTCTGTATTGACGACTTTACTGTTAAAGCTACTCCCCTTTATGTGAAAGGTATATTTTTTATTATAGTGATATTATATCCCATGTTAAAATATTCTGTCAATAAAAATAATTTTGCAAATTGTAAACGAAATCATCTTAATGTAATAGCTTTTGGAGTTGATCAGCGTAGCGTCGATTTCGATCAATGACTTCCTCGACAATTTGTTTACTTTCTGGATCTAAGTCACCTTTGACAACTTCCTCTGAGTATTCCACTCCGTATTGGTCAAACCCTTTGATAGCATCGTCAATGATTTTATGCTCATTGTCTGATAGCATGACCTTGTGCATCATGCTATGCATAGAACCTGAAAACCCTTCACTATCCGCGGGTACACCACCCAGATTTTGTATTCGCTCTGCTAGTTTTTGGGCGCTTTCCTTCGTTTCCTGCTGGATTGCTTGAAATTGCGTTTTTAACTCCTGGTCGTCCACCTTTTGGATATAATGCTCCAAGGAACGAATTCCCATATATGTACCTCTTAACAGGGTATTAAGCTCTTCGGTAATAGCTTCCTTATTCATATTTGCACCTCCTTCAACTACTCTACCTTTGCTACCCCGAGAGCAAAATGCTCCCAGAGAACCTCCTCGACCTCTCTTCCTTGTTCATTCTCACACTCTACGATCAAAATCACTTCTGACTTTTTTCCCTTAAGCAAACGAAGCTTTTTATTTTTCACTTTAAGAATAATCAAATCAATGATGAATCCAAGTATAAAGCCAAATCCCGCCCCAATCAGCCCCCAATAGATGGGGCCCCATTTCAATTCAAAGCCTTTACTTGCCGTTATAACCGAGAAAATTACAGCCAAAAACATTCCTTTATTGATCAAGGAAATGCCATCAGATCGATGAATGGTATCAAAAATTTTAGCATCCTCTGTTCGGTTATCCAGTGGCACCGCAAAAATATCATGCAGGCCCTTTTGTTCAAGCTTGCGTATGGCGAGTTCAACATAGGGTGAGTGGTCAAATGTCGCAAATACCTGCATATTACTCCACCTTAATACCTTTCTTTATTTGAAACATTTTCGATTGATAATGGGTCTTCAAGAAATGCTTTTGTTCCGCATCGTATAGGTTATTGTTTTCCACCACATTCATATAGGAATCAAAAATGGTAAAGAAATAAAAGGATGGCATATATAGGATCCACTGTTTACTTAAAACCTCCGTCGACTTTTCTATATTACCTAATATCAAATAATGGCCAGCCTCTAAAATGTGTGAAAAATGTACTAAAATGACCGTCACTATTAAAGTGAAAAAAGCCGCAATGACACGATGGATATAAAGCTGACCAACACTAGGGATGGTCATCGCCCAAAATACGGCAATAGCTGGATTTCGCTTATCCAGGTAATTAATCTCAAAAGGTCTAATGGTAAATGACTTTACGGTAGGAGCTCCTTTTTCGTTTAAAAGATAAAGTTTATTTAAATCAACCGTAGATCGATAACTGTCCCAAATAGCAAACAAATAAACTGGAATATACATGTGCATATACCGCACGTTTAACACAGCCTGCGCTGTATCAATGTCGCCCATAAACGTGTACACCATGGCCAAATTTAAGTTTGTATTGTGATTAATGAAAAACTCCCAAATGACTAAAACAAAACCACGAATGTATTTCGATAATAAAAGATGCCCAAATCCTGGGAAAGCTATGGACCAACAAGCAATAATGTAGGGATTTCGCAGGTGGATTTGAGTCGTGCCAAAAGCACTTAAATGAGCTAGTTTTGACCCTCTTGGTCTTTGATTTGACTGATTCATTCTGACACTCCTGGTTGAAGACCATTACAATTGGTATTTTCTACAGATGTGGCGGTTTCATTCATGAGGGGGGTGGTTTAAGAATTAAAAAGCTGTTCATGCGGTGAGTTGCATGAACAGCCTGAGTTCAGCATTTTCACACTGAAGTTTAGCATATAAAAGGTCAAGTCTAGTTTAATTGGATGGAACTTTAGCAAAAACCTGGAAATCTATAGTATTTCAGACATTCTTCAGCATCTCTACTGACTCTTTAGCTTTTCGGAACCCATCTTCAGCATCCCCCACGCCCCTCCAATTTACAAATTCGCTCCCTGATTCAACGCAGTCATCACTTCAGTCCATTTCACCCGATCATCCCCATGAGGATCACTCTCAACCTTGCTCTCGGTATGAATCAACATTGTCTTACGTTTATCTGTATCATAGGCAGGCCACTCTGGCATCCCTTCAGCCCGTGGTTCCCCATTTTTCACAAAGGAAATCCATGCCGCCTGCATTTGATCAGCAACGCGTTGGCGTTCAGGACCATCTCCAGTTAAATGCTCTGCATAATCGAGAGTATTCCAAACAAACGGAAGCTCTAGTGCGTGACACGCTTGCAGTCCGCCATTGAAGACAGGACTTTGCCAGTCAAAGCGGTACATCCAAATAGGAGTATCGTGCTTTAGCTGAGACTCCGCCAGTCTAATGGCAGGTTCACTGAAGACTTGCATCGTCATGAGGCGGTCATATAGCCCGTGGGTCAAGCCTTCCCTTTCATCAACAAATTTCTCAGCAAGCTTTGGCCAACTGTCACGGAAGGTTTGTTGAAAAATAGCTTGCTTAGTTGATTCATCTGGATCCTTCCACATCGGCTCAAAAAAGGAAAATAGTCGCCATTCATCTTTATTTGTTCCAATCAAAACAGGGATATCCTTCGCCGCGCCTTCTGCTAATGCTTCACTGGGATGCTTGGGTATGGATACCCCATCCACGACTGGACCTAAGCTCATCATCGGGACAAGCTCTGACGCTTCAAGTAAATCCTCAATTGGAATGTCATAGAGTTTGGATAATTGGTTAGGTTCAACGTTTAGTGCACTTAGCATTTTGTTCGCCACTTCTGTAGCTTTGGCCGTGCTCAGCACATTGTTGGCGGCACCACTTTGTAAAATTGCTTGCTGAAACAGACCTTTTGCAGCAGGCATCGCTAATAATGCTCCAATGCTCATAGCCCCCGCTGATTCCCCGAAAACAGTCACACGGTTCGGGTCACCGCCAAATGCTTCGATGTTCTCCTGTACCCATTCGAGAGCGGCAATTTGATCAAGCAACCCGCAATTTCCGGAGGTTGTATACTCCTCCCCACCAATTTCACCTAAATGGAGAAAGCCCATGATACCTAAACGATAATTGAGCGTCACGACCACGACATCATCCCTCTCCACAAAGGTCGCACCATTATACCAGCTACTCGACCCTGAGCCAGATAGAAATGCACCGCCATGAATCCAGACCATTACTGGACGTTTTTTCTCACCCTTTCCTCTTGACCAAATATTGAGGGACAAGCAATCCTCCGATACCTTATCCATCTCATTTCCTAAAAACTGCATGACCTCACGCACAGGTTGAGAGGCAACTGGGCCAAATTTCGTTGCATCCCGAATTCCTTCCCACCTATTAGGCTTTTCAGGTGGCTGAAAACGTAGGTGTCCCACTGGTGGCTTTGCGTATGGAATCCCTTTCCAAGCATAAATTCCATTAGCCTCTTCACCCTCCACTTTTCCATAAGCGGTTTCAATAATTGTATTCGCCATTCCTTTTCCCCTTCCGAATATTGGATTTCCGCAAATAACTTGGTTGTCTTTATTACTATATTCGGAAAGGGTATCCATTTTCCTTTATTTTCTAAAACAAAAAGGCGCCATTGGAAAATTCCAATAACGCCTTTTTTGCTCCAAACGATTACACCCCAAGCAGTACCTTCTTCGCCTTCCTACGATGTTCCTTCTCGCTTAGTACATATAGGGTATCCCCTTTTTCAATCACAGACGATCCGGTCGGAGTCAATAATTTTCGATCGCGCGTGATGCCGATGATTAAGGTGTCTTCAGGTAATTCTAAATTTACTAAAGTCATGCCAATTGCTGGAGAATCTTTGGGCATGGTAACCTTCATAATTTCTGAGTCTGTGTTTCCTAGGTTGATTAATTCGATACTTGTCAGGCCATTGTCATCATCACCTGTTAGGTTCAGCTTTTCCGCCAGCCACGTCAATGTACTTCCTTGGATTAAAGCAGAAAATAACACAACGAAAAAGACTGTGTTGAATATTAGACTGTGATTTTCTAAATCGGCCATGGTAGGATAGGTAGCCAATACGATTGGAACGGCTCCTTTTAGTCCAGCCCATGAGATAAACAGCTTTTGTTTTACATTAAATTTCATAAACGATGTGCTGATAAATACAGCAATGGGACGGGCTACGAACATTAAGATGAGCGCAATGAGAATGCCTTCCCAGACTACTGATGTCAATTCCTTAGGAAAGACGAGGAGTCCGAGCAGGGTAAACATGACAATTTGCATCATCAGCGCGAAACCTTCGTTGAACCGTAAAATGGAGAAACGGTAGGTTAAATCGCTGTTCCCAACAAACACCGCCATAACATAAACAGCGAGCAACCCACTACCGCCAAAAAAATCTGCTGTCGCGTAAGTAAAAACAGCTGCTCCCATGGCAAGCACAGGGTATAGACCGGAAATATCAAGCTTAATGTTGTTTATTAGTCCAACTGTAGCCTTCCCTAGGACTAAACCTAGACCAAGTCCTAGTCCCATTTGTAAAAATAGGTTTCCAATAGCTCCCCAAATCGACATGTCAGGAATTTGGGTTAATTCAATTAAGGTAATTGTCAAAAAAACCGCCATCGGGTCGTTGGAGCCAGACTCCGCTTCAAGTGTTGCTGTGAGTCGCTTATTGAAGTTTTTATTTCCCAGTACGGAAAAGACAGCAGCCGCGTCCGTTGATCCGACAATGGCTCCTAAAAGCAGCCCCTCTAGCAAGGAAAAATCCAAAATGTGCATGGCTGCAACGCCCGTTCCCAAGGTGGTCAAAAACACGCCAAGAGTCGCGAGCGATATGGCTGGACCTAAAACAGGGCGAATTCTACCCCATTTCGTCTGTGTACCCCCTTCAAACAGGATAATAATCAAGGCCAAAATCCCGATGAATTGGGTGAGTTCAACATTGTCAAAATAGATAAATTGGTTGAGGAGCATCCCCGCAATTAAGAAAAGAATTAAGGAAGGTAGCCCTAATCGAGAAGAGAACTTCGTAGCTAATACACCAATGATCAGCATCACTGAGAGTAAAAATAATAATGGACCAATAATTCCCATGAAAACAATCCTTCCATGTTGTCGTGTTTCTATTATTTTTGTTACCTATCAATATTGGATAGGAATACTTGTCTTTGTTAATTTATGAACATTTTTTATTCTTATTAATATTATGTGATACTACTATTATAGCGATTTATAAATGTTTTAGCACTTCATAACCCTTCAACTGTAGGGTTTTTGTTAATAGAAACTTAGACAGGACTATTCATGTTTAAAAAGTAATATTGATTTGTTAAGATATTTTTTATTGATAAGGTTTTAATCATTTTATTTGTGGCATAAAATTGATTAAGGTCATAAAGGTGTGTGATATTCATGTATAGATTGTTAGCCATGGCTACCATTTTCCTGATTAGTTTCATTTTGTCAATCTATGTACATGATCATAGCCTAAGTAAACCAGCTGATGATAATTTACTATTACATCAAGGTGTAACTGATTCACTCCAATTTGAAGATAGCGAAAAATTAAAATTCACTTTAGGAAAACCTGCTTTAACCCTTCAGTTAATTACTATTCATGATAAGCTGCTCTACACTTCCTTAACATATGTACCTAGTGAGAAAAGATGGGTGACACCGATATTTTATCAGTCGAATTATGTGATTCCTTCTCCTATGAAAATGAATATTTAGTTCTCTTTCATAAGGAGGGTATCCAAATGCTATTTTAGAATCATTATGATTGCGTTTTTTTCTTTAACGGATGTATCTTTTTTCACGTACCAAGGAATGGAAATCTTTACAGCTTTTTTGGATTATTTCTAACAGAAGCAGTAAGTCCGCTTAACGTATATCCATACAAAAATCCCTCTCTGTATCAAAGGTGCAGGAGGGATTTTTCTACGTTCATAAACCACTTCCCCCAACAACTTTACACATCGTAAAAAACAGGCACTAGTCGCTCCTCTAGCCATACCTATATCTTAAGGAGGTGTTAACATTGATTCATACAATCAAGACAGGGGAAACACTGTCACAAATCTCTCAGGACTATCGAAAACCACTCGCGGAAATTATAGCTGCCAACCCTGGAATCAATCCCAATGTCATTTACCCTGGTCAAACCATCGTCATTCCAGGATTTCCAGATCCAAATACCCTTCCCTATCAAATAGATGTTTCCGTTAATAATAGACGACTTCAGTTGTTACGAAATGGGGGGTTGCAGAAGGAATATCCCATTGCAGTGGGACGAATGTTGCATGGGACGCCTGTAGGAGATTTTATCATTATTAATAAAGCCCCCAATCCTGGTGGGCCATTTGGAACGATGTGGATGAGCTTATCGAAGGAGCACTATGGAATTCACGGCACGAATAACCCAAGCTCCATTGGGAAGGCGGTCTCGAGGGGTTGTATTCGTATGTATAATCATGATGTTGAGGAGTTAGCGAGTATGATACCGATTGGCACTAGGGTTACGATTCATCCTTAGTATTTGCGCAAAACTGAGTTGACGCAATAAGGTGCAAGTAAATGGGGATTGTTCTTTTTATTCATAAATTGACTCTTTTTTCTTTTCATGAAACTTGCTTTTCGTTAGCAAATTTTATTGAACCTAGTATGAAATGAATTGCTTATCTGAGCGCTCGATTGCCACTCACGAGGACGTTTTGAAAAGAAAATCTAAAAATTGCTTTCATAAAATCGTGATTGCCTTAAAAAGATACTTTGACGATGCAAGAAAGGGGGAGTAGTCAGCAAACCACTCCCCCTAAACTTTCTATTAACCTACCACATGAAAGACAAAATTAACAAGGAATAATGCCGCGATAATATAAAGCGCAAATGACACTTCCTTTGCCTTTCCGATGGATATTTTTAAAATTGGATATAAAATAAAACCAATTGCAATCCCATCAGCAATGCTGTAAGTGAACGGAATGAGCGCAATAATGATGAAGGCTGGGAAGCTCTCACTCATATCCTTCAAATCCAGGTTACGGATATTTTGAAGCATTAAGCTCCCGATGATGATCAAAATTGGCGCAATCGCACTATTTGGGATTAGCTTAATCACCGGAATAAAAAAGATGGAAAGCAAAAATAACAGCCCTGTTGTGATTGTGGTTAAACCTGTACGACCACCTGCTGTCATGCTTGCTGTACTTTCCACGGTTGATACGGTAGGACTCGTGCCGAAAATTCCTGAGAGGAGCGCCGAAATCGAGCTCGCCTGGAATGCGCGTGAAAATTGTTCTGGTCTTTTAATAAAGTTCACATGCCCATGAACTAAGCCAATATTTTCAAAAACTAAGACCATCGTAAGTGAAAACACTGCAACCCAAAACGTCATGGAGAATATACTTTCAAATGACATAGCCCCAAATACTTCTAAATAATCCGAACTAGCTAGCTGCTGCTCTCCTCCAGTTGGAGACTCTATCAATCCAAACGCCCACGCAATCATCGTTCCGGCCACAACCGTAATCAATAGATTTCCTGGAACATTACGGAGGAAAAGAATGATTGCAATCAGAAAGGTGAGAACTGTGGCCAGAACATGTGGGTCCCCAAGATCTCCGAGCGCAATAATTGAGTTGGTTCCCTTTTCCACTATGCCGCCCTTTTCAAGTCCAATTAACATTAAAAATAAGCCAAGGCCAACTGTAATGGCTTCCTTCAATGATTGGGGAATGGATTCACTTAAGGTTTTGGCAAAACGTGAAAAAGCGAGCGCCGCAAAAATCAAGCCGGAAACAAAAACGACCGCCAAGGCCTCCTGCCATGTCAACCCCATCGATTCAACCATTGTATAGGCGAACAGCGCGTTAATCCCCATACCTGGAACTAAAATAATTGGAACATTTGCCCAAAATCCCATAATCAAACAGCCTACAAACGATATTAAAATCGTTGCCAGAATCGCCGCTTCAAGTGGAATTCCTGCCTCAGATAAAATGAGTGAGTTAACGGCAATAATGTAAACAATCGTGAAAAAACCAATCATCCCAGCAAAAACTTCTCTCTTCAACGTCGTTCCATTCGTGTCGAGCTGAAAAAATTGATTGAACCATTTATTCATTTTTAACGACCTTCTATTAATATCCCTCTCCCTACCCGCTCATCCCTGATTACAGGGGAGCCATGAAAACTTATTATAACAAGGAGGAGTCCTAGATATCAATAGAAGATATAGGTAACTAATCCAAGAGAGCCGGATCCATTTTAATACGGAAAGCTCTTTTTATAGGTTTCATTATAAGATAATATTCCCATCCCCTCCCCAAACACCCTAGCAAATCAGCCTACAAAAAAAACGCCGCAACCATAATAGTTGCGACGCCTCACCTAATTTACTTCACTAAAAACTCCAATAAATCATCAATCGTCTTCTCAGCAGCAATTAAACCTTTATTTGTCCAGTTACTAGGGTCGTTCAACACATACACTTGATCATTTTCTGCTGCAGGTGTGCTTTGCCAAACGGAGCTGTTTTCTAAGGTTTCAATCCCTTGTTCACCTTCAGATGCCAACAAGAATACGTGATCAGCTTTTAATTCAGAAAGTTTTTCTAGGGAGATCGGATTCCACTGGGCTTCTACATCACCACTTAAGCTTTGCACCAGCTCAGGCGCTTGAACACCTAATTCAGAATAAAGCACTTCTGCACTGTGGCGATTTTCTTCAAATAGGAAGAATTGGTTGCCAGTTGCCCAAATCGCTGCGACTGTTTCATTGCCAATGGCATTGTTTATTTCCTCTTTTGCACTTTTTACTTTTTCATTGTATTGGTTCATCACTTGCTCAGCCTTGTCTTCCTTGCCAAGGATTTTGCCGAACACTTCGATTTGTTTACGCCAGTCATTCGTAACTTCTTCTTTCATCACATAGGTTGGCGCAATTTTTTTATAGTCTTCATAGGTTCCTTCGTAGCTGTCGAGCCCGTGCTCTAGGATGATTAAGTCTGGACTATGATTTAGCACTTGTTCAAGCGGCATGTTCCATTCGATTTTCGGAACGTCCTTTAAATCCTCTTCCAAATAGTCCTGTATACTTTCCCCAATCGCCCACTTGGCAACTGGCGTAACACCTAACGCCACTAATGCATCCTCATGGTACGGAGCCATGATCGCCTCGGCATCCGTCGGAAGGGTCACTTCACCCTGTTGACTGTCCAGTGTGACCTCTATGTTTTGTTCGTCACTATTGTCTGCAGACTCAGAACCAGAATCTTCATTTTCTCCACCGCAGGCAGCTAATAACAGAATCAAAGCTAATAATCCAATGGTTAAAAAATATCTACAAATTCTCATTATGTATGCCCCCTATATATGCTATACTAACTATTGACAATGGTAATGATAATCATTTTCATCTAATTTGTCAATTGCTTTTCAACAATTGCGACATGTTAGGAAAAACTTTATAATTAAGGAAGTTTTCCTATGACCCATATGGAATCAGTCATACATAAATAGAAATTCATTTAGGAGCAGGAGAAAGCATGCTATCTTTTATACACAGATCAACAACGTTAAAAATCATTGTAAATATCGTCACACTCATCATCCTACTGTTTGCGATTGGCCTCTCGGTTGCTTTTGGTGCCGTTGAGATTCAACTATCAACAGTGTGGCAAGCCATTGTGAATTTTGATCAAAATCTGACCTCCCACCAGGTCATTCAGGAGCTGCGGTTGCCCCGAGCGATTGCAGCAGCATTAGTCGGAGCGTTCTTGGCGGTTTCAGGTGCGATTATGCAAGGCATGACCCGAAATCCGCTGGCTTCCCCATCCATCATGGGGGTTACACATGGTGCAGCATTCGCACTCGTGATTGTGCTAGCTTTTTTTCCCGCTGCTACGAATTTTGGACAGACGGTTGCCTCGTTTGTCGGTGCGGGTGTTGCGGTTGTTCTCGTTTTTATGGTGGGTTCTTTTTCCGCAAGTGGTCTCACCCCTGCGAAGTTAGCTTTAGCTGGTGTGGCCATTGGAACAATGCTTAGTTCCTTATCCAATATACTAGCGTTGCATTTTCAACTCGAAAAACAACTCGGATTCTGGCTAGCTGGTGGATTAGCTGGTACGAATTGGACTTCGATTCAGGTTTTACTGATATCCGGAGCGATTGGAATGGTAATTGCCCTTATGATTGCCCATTCCATTACCGTTTTAAACTTAGGCGAAGACGTTGCAGCAGGTCTTGGCCAAAACAGCTTTTTAGTTAAAGTTCTTGGCATCATATCTGTTTTAATTTTAACCGGAGCAGCCGTATCTGTTGCAGGTGTCATTGGGTTTCTTGGACTTATTGTTCCCCATTTGACCCGCTTTATTGTAGGGACAAACTATCGTTGGATCATCCCCTCCTCTGCCTTGTTTGGTGCGCTTTTACTCGTACTATCAGATGTGGTATCACGACTCATCAATGCCCCATTTGAGACACCAGTTGGGGCCGTCACATCGCTGATTGGAGTTCCATTCTTCTTGTATCTGGCACGTGGTAGTGGGGGTGAAAAATCATGAATACTGAACATAAAAAGAGACCTAGCCGTTTTGTAGGAATTATTCTAGTACTTATATTATTGATTATCGTCATGTTCTTTGTGACCCTAAGTACGGGCGTGATCAACATCTCTCCGATGGAAGTCATCAAAACGCTGATGAATCAGGGAACAGACAAACAAGAACTTGTACTATTTGACTTTCGCTTACCTGGCATTGTTTTGGCCATTCTCATTGGCGCCATGCTGTCTGTGTCCGGGGTTATTTTACAAGGAGTCACCCAGAACGATTTAGCTGACCCTGGAATTCTCGGAATCAATACAGGAGCAGGTCTTGCGGTTGTGTTATTTATATTCTTTTTTCAAGACACGTTCAATTCAACTGCATCTATTTTCATGATGCCTTTATTTGCATTGGTCGGTGCGTTGTTTGCGGCTATTTTAATTTATTCAATTGCCTGGAAAAAAGGCATTAATCCGATTCGGCTCGTCCTTGTTGGGATTGGGGTCAATGCCGGATTTAGCGCCGCTTTAATTATTTTTCAGCTGAAAATGAACCCACAGGACTTCCGCCAAGCGACCGTCTGGCTGTCTGGGGACATCTGGAATGCTAGCTGGATGTTTGTGCTTGCGTTATTGCCGTGGTTGTTCATTCTCATTCCTTATGCACTTCACAAATCAAACGCCCTAAATGTCATCACATTAGGCGATGAAGTGGCAGCAGGCTTAGGATCAAAGGTTGAAAAAGAGCGACGAATTCTACTCATTATTGCGGTTGCCTTAGCTGGAGCAAGTGTGGCTGCGGGTGGTGCGATAGCCTTTTTAGGACTCGTCGTGCCACATATTACGCGGAAAATTATTGGGCCCTTGCACCAATACGTCATCCCGATTTCAACATTAACCGGTGCTTTACTCTTGATGGTTGCAGACACCATCGGAAAAAATCTGCTAACGCCAACTCAGATTCCAGTTGGCATTGTCGTTTCTATTTTAAGTGCACCCTATTTTGTCTATCTATTAATGAAAACCAAGTAAACCAAGGAGGCCATGTCCATGACCCATCAAGACGAACTCTATGACGTAACCATTATCGGCGGAGGACCTGTCGGCTTGTTTACCGCGTTTTATAGTGGAATGCGTGAAATGAAAACAAAAATTATCGAATATCTACCGTTTTTAGGGGGAAAGGTTCCGTACTTTTATCCAGAAAAAATCATTCGCGATATTGGAGGAATCCCAAGCATTTCAGGGGAAAAACTGACCGAGCAGCTCATTGAACAGGCGATGACATTTGACCCGACCGTTGTGTTGGGGGAGCAGTGCATGCACCTCGAACAACACGATGATGGCACCTTTACCCTAACGAACGACAATGGGGCGAAACATCACACCCGAACCATTATTCTCGCAACCGGATTTGGTACGTTGAAATCGGTCAAACTAGATTTGCCCAATGCCAGTCAATTTGAAGAAAATAACCTAGATTATACGATTAAACGACTCGAGCATTATCGTGGAAAGCATGTGTTAATTTCAGGTGGTGGAAACTCTGCTGTGGACTGGGCTAATGAGCTTGAGCCTATTGCGGAAAAGGTAACATTGATTTACCGAAAGACAGATTTTAAAGGAATTGAGAGCAACATTACCAAAATGAAAAATTCATCTGTTGATGTGAAGACCCCTTATGTCATTGAAGAACTAGCAGGTAAAGAGGGGCATGTTGAGACGGTAACCATTCAAAACGTGGAAACGAAGGAAACGGAGCAGTTGTCCGTTGATGCGGTTATCGTCAACCATGGATTTGAAATCGACCTTGGTCCTATTGCTGAGTGGGGCATGAAAATGAAAAATGGTAGCGTGCAGGTCGACCAGGAAATGGCCACGACCATTCCAGGGATATTCGCGGTTGGGGACATCGCCAATTTTGAGAACAAACTTCCGTTAATTGCGGGCGGGTTTAATGAAGGACCTATTGCAGTGAACAGTGCTAAGCTGCATATTCATCCTAAGGAGGAGCTTGCGCATTTGTTTTCGACGAATATGGATTTTTCGGAATGAATTTTATGCAGAAACACACGAGTTGATAGGCTCGTGTGTTTTTTTCTGGGTTTAATGGTCGTTTGTGTGTTTTTCATCCTGTCGCTTCGGATTGGAATCACGTCCTTTCTATTATTTTATCAGTCACTTATTGGTAGAATCACGTCTACTTTAATCGTAATCACGTCGCCTTGATTTAAGCTAGTTCTGATTCAGTCAGTCGCTATAGGATGGATATCAAATAGATTTTGAATAATTCGTAAAGCAAGACAAAACACACGAAAACATTAGCATACTAGTGTTTTCGTGTGTTTTTAAGTATCGTATTTTCTATTCTTATTGACTTGCGAACTCTTTTATTTCTTCCTCGGTAGGTGTTCCGGTTAAACGATCTACTTCTTGACCGTCTTTTACCAGTACCAATGCAGGAATGCCTTGAACCTCAAACTTTTTCGCTAAGGATTCCTCCTCGTTGACATCGACAGTGTAAAACTCCGCTTGATCAGCTAACTCCTCAGAAGCTGCACTTACAACTGGAACTAGTTGTTGACAGGTTGTTCATAAATCAGCCTTAAATTTTAGAACAATGGATTTGTTCGTATTTTTTACTGCATTATCAAACTCTTCTGCTTTTAACTCTTTGAGCATGGTTCAATATCCTCCTATATCTTCACATATTTTCTTTAGTATGATTTCCATGGAGATAAGTTATATACGCCTGTATAATTTGAACACAACTACAGTCTGATAATGAACGTCACAGCAATCCGCCTGTGGCTACATTTACACCCACCTTGTCGTTATCACTTTTTGTCTCGTATAAAAGGCCAACCCATCTTTTCCGTTGGCATGAAGATCTCCATAGAAGGAATCCTTCCAGCCTGAAAAGGGGAAGAAAGCCATGGGAGCCGGCACTCCAATGTTGACCCCTAGCATCCCAGCATCAATGGTTTCCCGAAATTTCCTTACGGCTCCCCCGTCGTTCGTAAAAATACAAGCCCCGTTGGCAAAGCGAGATTGATTGGTTAATTCAACAGCTGAATCCAAGTCCTTCACTCTAGCAACCGATAGCACAGGAGCAAAAAGCTCATCCTTCCAGATTGTCATCTCAGATGTTACTTCGTCAAAAATAGTAGGTCCGATAAAATAGCCCTGACGCTCGGTATCTTGATCCTTTCGACCATCTCGAATGAGCTTGGCTCCTTCTTCTTCACCTTTTTCAATATATTTCAATGTCCGCTGTTTATGATGGTCACGTATCACAGGACCGAGGAACACGTCTTCATCTAAGCCGTTTCCGATTTTGATTTCATTTGCCTTTTGAACAAGTAAAGAAACCACCTCATCGGCAACTGCCTCTTCAACCGCTACCACTGATGCGGCCATACAACGTTCACCCGCCGAACCAAAGGCTGCATTGATGATTTGGGTAGTCGCGTTGTCGAGGTTTGCATCGTGTAAGACAATTGAGTGATTTTTAGCCCCGGAAAGTGCCTGAACACGCTTTAAATTGTCTGTTCCTCGTTTGTATACATACTCTGCCACTGGCTGTGAGCCTACAAAAGAAATCGCGGCAACCTTTTCATGATCTAGCAATCCGTTCACAACATCATGTGCACCGTGAACAATATTAAACACACCGTTTGGCAGCCCCGCTTCCTCCAATAATTCTGCTAAACGAATGGCTAATAGAGGTGTCCGTTCCGATGGCTTCAAAACAAACGTATTCCCGGTTGCAATGGCCATCGGAAACATCCAACAAGGAACCATCATCGGAAAGTTGAAGGGAGTGATTCCACCAATTACACCAATCGGATAGCGGTATACTCCGGACTCTAGCCCCTCTGAAATAGCAGGAAGCTGTTCTCCCATCATTAATGAAGGGACACCAGCTGCAAATTCCACATTTTCAATCCCACGTTGCACCTCGCCCTTGGCTTCCTTTAAGCTTTTTCCGTTTTCGATGGTAATAATTTCCGCTAGTTCATCCCATTGCTCGACAAGCAATTGCTGATATTTAAATAAGATTCGGGCTCGCTTTGGAACAGGAACCTCCTTCCATTCTTGAAACGCCTGAGCCGCAACCTGAACTGCATCATCTACGTCCTCTTTATCTGAAATCGGTACTTCTGCAATGACTTCTCCTGTTGCTGGATTATAGACCTGTTCGGTTTGATTTGATTTCGGGCTCATCCATTTTCCACCGACATAGTTTTTGAGTGTCTGTTGTTTAATTTGAATCATCGTAACACCTCCAAAAGTAGAAATCTTCTAGTACTCATGTATATCATCTCACTCCAGAAAAATTCTGGGGAAGTGACTCACGCCATCCTTCCCCCTATTTCGTAAAATACCAGATTCGCAGCAAGAATCCGATTATGACTAGAAACGTGATAAAACCATAGAGCCAAACAGACAGCATCCCATTCACAAAAATAGCGATTCACCCTTTCTTTAATTCGCCTTTGAACCTTCTTCCTCAAAGCGATAAACTGTGGACGATTTTGGATCTTTGATGACACGAGCGAAAATCACAATGGTAGCAATCCCAATAAAGGTGGCGACAGCTCCTGCTGACATCGTACTGGGAATAATTCCGCCAAAATAAATCACCAGATAAGAGATTAAACCGGCAAACATCGACAGTTCAGCTGCGCGTGCTGAGGCTTTTCTTTTTGCATAAACTGCATATAAAATTGGCCCCATGGTTCCCGCAGCTACGCCAGATATTCCAACCCACATCACATCCCCCATATAGGTTGGTGGCCTTAACACAATGAGAAAAGCAGCCAATCCAATCAACGGGACGGTGAGCCGACTAATTTGAAGAGCGATCTTCTGTGCTTTTTCATTACTAGCTTTAATGATTCTCTTCTTAATTAACACTTTTAGAAATATATCGTTGGCAAACACGGTGGAAATAGAAACGAATAATCCATCTGTTGTTGACATCGCAGCAGCAAGGATCACCACACCTAAAATGGCCACAATGACAACAGGAAAGGCCCATACTGCATATTCCATTAAGGCCAAATCCGAAGCTACTACGTTATTACCTAATGCGGCTCTACTATAGATTCCCCCAAATAAAACAAAAAGAGAAAAAGCCGCCGCAATCACATAGGTTAAAATCATTTTTCCAAGGTCCTTTTCGTTCTTTAATCCGAGTACTTTGTTAAATAGATGCGGAGCTGAGGCAAAGGCCCACTGAATAATAATGGCACCAGACACAACACCGATCGAATAAAAATGCGCTGACTCAGGATTAAATATTTCGACTAAATGACCATTTTGAGTTGATAGTTTTTGGGAGATATCCGTGAAGGTTTGGGTGATACTCCCTTTCCAAAATATGACGATTCCGGAAACAAATATAAATAATCCCGCAATAGCCATTAATACAGCCTGAACCGCATCGGTATAAATATCAGCGAAGGCTCCACCAGCAAATACATACAATACAACTATCGATGCGATCAGAATTAATCCATTTGTATAGGACATGTCGAGCATATACTGAAAGATTCGTGCTCCCGCCGCAAATTGAGCAGCAATATAAAAAATATTGAACAACAAAATCAATCCTGTACCAACTCGTAAAATATCACTCTTGTAAAAGTCCCCTAGCCAATCTGGCAATGATAGAGACTTTTGTCCAATGTTTAATTTCCTAACCTTTTTGGCAACCATCAGCACCCCAATTGGTCCTCCACCAATGATGGCCAAAAACAGCCATAGGTTGGAATAGCCCCAGGCATGAGACCAGCCCGGATAGCCTAAGAATGTCGCAGCACTTAAATATGTTGCGGCAAAGGATAACCCGAGCACATACGGCCCCAAGCTTGCGCCACCAATGGCAAAATCACCTACGTTTTTCGTTTTCTTGGCACTCCATAAGCCTAGAACAAACATCACAGCTAGAAACAAACCAAATCCAATCCACATATAGAGGGTTAATTGACTCATTTTCATCCCCTTTCTTTTTAAGCTTTTTCATTAGGAGGCCTTTTCATTTATTTTGGTTGCAAAAGACCTACTCTTTTCGCCGGATGATGATCAGGCAAATGGGCTTTTCCTTTTCCAAACATATTCTCCCTTAATGTCTTCCCTTCATATTCCGTCCGATATATACCGCGTTTTTGCAGTTCAGGAACGACATGATCCACAAACTCTTGGAACGTACCTGGTGAGTAGGTTTGAGCAATATTAAATCCATCTACATCACCTTCAACTGCCCATTTTTCAAGCTTGTCAGCAATTTGTTCTGGGGTCCCGACAAATTTCACGGTGCCATTACCAAGACCATGATTTTTGACTGCCTCTCGTAACGTCCACTTTTTATTTGGATCTTTCGTATACATATCTAAATTTCCTTGAACAGCATCGGTTTCAATGTCCTCAATGTACTGATCAGGATCATATTGGGAAAAGTCAATCCCGGTATGACCAGAAAGAAGAGATGCAGTACCTTCATAGCTGACATGACTCGTCAATTCCTCAAGTTTGGCATGCGCCTCCTCCTCTGTTGATCCGATGATTGGTAGAATCATAGGGAAAATGAGAACCTCATTTGGGTCTCTTCCTTGTAGCTTCGTTCTCCTTCGTATATCCTGAGAATATTGCTTTAATGCTTCTAATGAATGGTTTTTGGTAAATACCGCTTCAGCATGTTTAGCCGCAAAGTCTCTTCCCTTAGGAGATGCTCCCGCCTGGAACAAGACCGGCGTACGCTGTGGTGACGGTTCTACCAAATGAGGACCTGGGACATGGAAAAATTCTGCATCATGGTTAATTAAATGTACCTTTTCAGGGTCTGCAAACATGTCACGCTCCTTGTCATACACAACCGCATCATCTTCCCAACTATGCTCCCACAATTTATAGACTACCTCTAAAAATTCATCGGCACGGTTATATCTTAGTTCCTTTGGCAAACGACCGGAAAGTCCAAGGTTAACCGCTTCACTTTCCAAATAGGATGTCACCACATTCCATGCGACCCGCCCATCTGTTACATGATCCAAGGTGGAAAGCTGACGTGCTAGAGAATAAGGCTGTGCATATGTAGCCGAAATCGTAGGGGCAAAACCGAGATGTTCGGTCGCAGCTGCCATCGCTGAAATGGGGATCAGTGGGTCGTGGGCTGGTAACTGTACGGCACCACGTGTTGCAGCATGATGATTATTTTCATAAACACTATACGTCCCCAGTACATCTGCAATAAATAATGCGTCAAATTTTCCTCGTTCAAGAATCTGTGCGGCCTCTACCCAATAGGACAAAGAGTGATGATTGGTTCCCTTGTCTTTTTGATGCTTCCACAATCCTGTCGAATGCGGGGAGGGTGAATTTTGAATAAAACCGTTTAAGTGAATTTGCTTTGCCATTTGTCAAAACTCCCTTTCAGATTTTTTGAATCAAATCAACAACCTTTATTCATTATCAAATGCATTCAGAGCGTTCACACTGTGCGCAACAGCGGACCCCGCTTTAAGGGCAACGGCCACGAAAATAGCTTCTGAGATTTCTTCTAAACTTGCCCCAGCTTTCTTAGCATTTTTCGTATGCAGATCTATGCAATAAGCACATCCTGTTGTATGGGCAGATGCTACGGCAATTAATTCTTTTTCTTTCTCCGTGAGCTGTTCAGTTTTAATTGCTTTCTGATCAAAATCAAGAAAGGCTTGAAAGGTCTCCCCTTTTAACTGGGCAAATTCTTTAATACGACTGAAATAGCTTGCCTTATACAACTCCTCATCTGATTCCCCATCAAAGGCGTTCAAAGCATTAACACCGTGAGCCACTGAAGATCCTGCTTTCAGTGCAGTTGCTACAAAAATTGCCTCTGTTACTTCTTCCTTAGTTGCTTCACTTTTTTTAGCATTCTGAACATGTAACTCGATGCAATACGGGCAACCAGTAATATGGGCTACAGCAACAGCAATGAGTTCCTTTGTTTTAACGGATAAGTCGCCTTCAGCTAGTGCCTGGTCATTAAATTGAAAAAACGCTTGGAAGCTTTCTGGAGCATACTTTTTTAATTCCGTAATGCGGCTAAAATAAGACTTTTGATACAAGCTATCAGTTTTTGTAATGGTCATGGTAATCTCTCCCTTTCATATAAATATATACTTCACAAATCCGAATACTCGGAATTAAAGTTAAATAATGCCCTTGAACCCTCCCCTTTTCCATCAAATTTAAAAAACCTCTTCCGATGAGGAAGAGGTTAATAAACAATTAAACATCATCTCATCTTTCAAGCAAATGCTTGCTGGACTTAGCACCTTGTATCTTACAGGTTGCTGCGGGATCACAGGACCAGTTTCCTCCCCCGACTCTGGATAAGAAAAAGCGTATATAATTTTTAAAGTGTTTCTATCATATCGAACACACAAAAAACAGTCAAGTGTGAATTTAATATTTTTTCTAACAATTCAGTTATTAGTCCTTTTGGTCTATGTGGAATAAGCGAATAGTAATCTTTGAATTGAGTCTTATACAGTCCTTTTTTAGTACTTTTAAATTACTTGCATGAAGATAACGTTCAATAAACTCTGCTAATCCATTATTTTCGTGGTGTCCTGTTACAATTAAAAAACCTCTAATGTTGTCTCAACAGGCCCTTCTTCTGGTGTGAAAATATCTACCATAACCCCTGTTTCTGTATTAATTTGGACTGCACGAATCCCCTTACTTACACCTTCAAGCTCTGTTTGTGACGCAATGGTATAGCCGTTTTCTTCAAAAAAAGCGATATACTGTTCGGCAATACTATTCATATCCTGGTCGAGCAAGAACTTAATCGTATTACGGACACCGTTTTCTTCTGGGACAACCTCTTTTTTGATAATGTTGGCTCCATCTGGAATCAGGATGTCTGGCGGGAAACTTTCAGGTACAGATAGGTTTTCACCTTCCTTATTGACTGGCTCTACTTCCGCTTCCGTATTGGACGCTTTATCTCCATTTGATTCCGTTTCCTTTTCATTGCCTTGATTCGCATCTGTAGCAGTGTTCTCTTCAGATACGGTTTCAGTATTGTCTTCTGCAGTCTCTTCACTTCCACAGCCTGAAAGAACTACAATACCAAGGCATAATATGACGGATAACGCATATCTCATGGCTTCATCACTCCCATTATATTGTTTGTATATATTACCATGTAAGGTTCTCATTGGTAATTATACTTTGGTATAGAATTTGGGTTCGGGAGTGACGGAGGATGTGGTTACCCGTAATTAAAGTACTTCTACATCACTTACATGAAGATAACGTTCAAAAAATTCAGCTAATCCATTATTTTCGTGGTGCCCGGTTACAAAATCAGCCACCGCCTTTACTTCATCACTGGCATTCCCCATTGCCACACCCATCCCAACATGACGAAGCATCTCTATATCATTCGGTCCGTCTCCAATGGCTGCGACTTCGCTTGGACGAATTCGAAATGGGTAAAGCAGAGTTTTGATCGCAGACCACTTGGATATATGAGGGGCAACCAGCTCGAAGCCGTCATTCCAATCAATGACCTTTGCCTCCTTTTGAAATAAAGAGGATAGAGCCGGAGAAGGTGCACCTGTTCGAACACTATATTTCAAAACATCTTGATAGTTTGCCTGCCTTAAATCACCAATATATTTCGGCGGAATCTGCCCAACGTTGGTCCAATAATCAATTTCTGCATTTGTTTCTTTACAATAAATCCCGCTCGCTGTATGAACAATCACATTACAAGAATGGTCTGCAGTCAAATGATGGAATCGTTCCTCGTTTAATTGTACGTTATTCATTTGAATAATTCTTCCTGTTACAGCATCATGAATGGCTGCTCCATTTAAACAGATCATCGGAGTTCGTAATCCTAGTTCCTTATGGTAAGGAGCGGTAACTTCATAATGTCGGCCAGTAGCAAGAAAAACCTTAACTCCCTGGTTGATAAGCCGAAAAATAGCAACCTTATTGCGGGTGGAAATGTGATTCGAGGTATCTAGTAGTGTCCCATCCATATCAATAAATATTGCACGGATATTCATTAAACGCCCTCCTCATTCATTGATAAACCAATCATATCATCTGAATATTAAATTCTAGTAAACTCTGTGTACAAATCAAATGAAATTTTGGAAACAGGGGCAAATGATCACCTGCATGTTCCTCCAAAAAAGAGCCCATAATAAAACGAAAATGCTAAATTTTAAGGAGGCTGAACAATGAACCAAGTGCCACACAATCGAAATATCACCCTCCCCACCCTTCAACCACAGCATACAGGCCTTAAAAGTCTCAAGGATCAGGTGATTGTGATTACGGGCGCATCAAGTGGAGTTGGTCTGGTCACAGCTAGAATGGCAGCTGCAAGAGGAGCTAAGGTGGTAGCCGCTGCTCGAAATGAAGATGCTCTTCAAAAATTGGTGGAGGAACTGCAAAACAAGGGACAAACCGCCAGCTATGTGAAAGCCGATGTGGGTCGTGAAGAGGATATTCAAAAAATTGCAGATACAGCAATCAACGAGTACGGAAGCTTTGATACGTGGGTCAATAATGCGGGCGTCTCGATTTATGGACACGCAATGGATGTAAGTAATGATGATATGAAAAGGATGTTTGATACTGTTTTTTGGGGGGTTGTATATGGCTCAAAGACAGCAGTCAAACACTTTAAAGAAAGAGGCGTTGCTGGTGCACTAATTAACGTGGGGAGCCTGTTTGGGGATCGGGGAACTGTTATCCAATCTACATATGCGGCTGCTAAATTTGCGGTACATGGCTGGACAGAAAGCATTCGCATGGAACTAGAAAAGGAGCAAGCCCCCGTTTCTGTCACTCTGATTCATCCTGGTCGAATTGATACCCCCTATAACGAGCATGCACGCAGTTATTTAAACAAGCAACCTGCACACGGTGGTATGATATACCCACCTGAAGCAGTTGCAGAAGCGATTTTATATTCGGCAGAGCATGAAAAAAGAGACATATATGTAGGCTCACAAGCAAAAGTCTTTGAGCTGCTTGGCACCCTATTCCCACGGCTAACAGATAAAATCGTGGAATCTTACATGTATCCAACTCAAGTGGATGCCAATCGTCCTTCCAAGCCAGCCGAAGAAAGTGCCCTATACCATGCAGGCTACGGCATGCACGAGCGGGGCACCAATGTAGGTTGGGTTCGTCAAGGAAGTATGACGGTTAAGGCAGCACAAAACCCAGTTTTTTCTACAGCCGTTGCGGTTGGAATCGGTGCGTTAGCATTGGGTTTGTTGAGGAAGAAGAAATAAGAGTGTTTTCTAAAATTGAGCCATAACCGCTAAGTCACATAGAACATTTTTCGTAGTTCACCATATTTATGACAAACCACCCAATACAAGGGTGGTTTGTCAAGCTTACTTATAAAGCGATTCACATACTTTCCCTACTCGCCTCTTCCATTCGCGAAAGCGCCTGTTCATCCGCAATCAGCGTCACATTGTCATGCGTTTTTAAAATCGATGCTGGCATTTGCTCATCCACATCCTCATAAAACAATTTATAGATTGCCTCCGCTTTATGCTCCCCTGATGCCATCAGCAGTATCTCCCTACTCAGAAGTATCGTGGAAATTCCCATGGTAAGCGCATGGGTTGGGACATCACGAAGACTCTCAAAATACCGGGCATTCGCCTCCCGTGTCGATTCAGTCAGAGTTTCCACATGGGTATGACTTTGAAAGGATGTACCAGGTTCATTAAATCCGATGTGGCCATTTTCACCAATGCCTAAAATTTGCAGGTCAATTCCGTCCAATTCTGCAATTAAATCATCATAACGTTGACATTCAGCTTCCAAATCCTCTGCTAGACCGTTGGGAAGATGAATGTTTTCTGAGGGGATATCAATGTGATCAAACAGGTTCTGATTCATATAAAAATGATAGCTGTTTGGATCATCTGGTGCCAAACCTACATATTCATCGAGATTAAACGTTCGAATCTGCTTGTATGAGGTTTGATTTTCCTGATAATCTTTTATCAATTCTTTATAGGTTCCCTCTGGCGTGCCTCCAGTAGCGAGTCCGAGGGTGGATTCAGGGTTTTGGCGTACTTGCTCGATAATACGGCGCGCTGCCTGCTTACTCATTTCTCGATCATCTTTGACACGAATGATTTTCATAATTGTACCCTCTTTCCAATCCGTTTGCGTTTACTTTTTCCATAACAAATATATGTATTCCTCTATAAAATTTTCAGTTCAGTGAATGCTAAGAAAAAAATATGTCTTTTCATCCTAGAAAGGAGGAGACCACATGTTTGGTTTTTTTCAACAGATTGGAAAAGCCTTAATGCTACCTGTTGCGGTGCTGCCTGCTGCAGCGTTACTTTTACGTCTAGGACAGGATGACCTGCTTGGCATTCCGTTTATGGCCGCCTCAGGTGATGCGCTATTTGGACATTTGGCCATCATTTTTGCGATAGGCGTAGCGATAGGACTTTCCAAGGACGGCAATGGCTCGGCAGGATTAGCCGGTGCTATTGGGTTCTTAGTGTTAACAGAAGGAACAAAAGCGATAAACGCCGATATTAACATGGATATACTAGGTGGTATCATTTCTGGTATCGTTGCCGGGCTCCTTTATAATCGCTTTTATGATATTAAACTTCCTGAATGGCTTGGATTTTTTGGTGGTCGCCGGTTTGTGCCGATTGTAACCGGTGGAACCATGGTTATTCTGGCCTTTATTTTCGGTTTTATTTGGCCACCGATCCAAGGGGGAATAAATGCCCTTGGAGAGTGGATCATCGGTGCCGGTTCGCTCGGAGCTGGGGTGTATGGTTTCTTAAACCGACTCTTGATTCCGACCGGCTTACACCACGTCATCAACACGCTTATTTGGTTTGTGTTTGGTGAATTTGAAGGAGCGACCGGTGAAATCAACCGCTTTTTCGCTGGAGATCCAACAGCAGGTTACTTCTTAGCCGGGTTCTTCCCAATTATGATGTTCGGTCTACCTGCTGGTGCACTTGCCATGATAGCAGCAGCCAAACCAGAAAGACGTAAAAAGGTCTCAGGAGCACTGATTGGGATTGCCTTTACGTCCTTTTTAACCGGCATTACAGAGCCGCTAGAATTTTCATTTATGTTCCTATCCCCACTTCTTTATGTAGTACACTCGCTTTTAACTGCAGCCTCGATGGTTGTAGCTTATTGGCTAGACATTAGGCACGGCTTTGGATTCTCAGCAGGTGCCATTGACTTTTTCTTAAATATGGGACTTGCAGATGGAGCCTGGCTATTATTCCTGCAAGGGCTTGTATTCGGAGGCATCTATTTTGTCGTCTTCTACTTCCTCATTAAACGTTTTGATTTAAAGACACCTGGACGTGAGGATGAGGATGAGTGGGATGACCAGGTTGCTCCTGAAAAAGCTGGAGACGGCGGTGACAAATATGAACGCATGGCTGCTCAGTACATGCAGGATTTAGGTGGTAAAGAAAATATCCACTCCATCGACAACTGTGCAACCCGACTTCGCCTCCAAGTCAATGACATGGAAAAAATAGACGAAGGCAAGCTAAAAAAGCATGGTGCAAAAGGCGTCATGAAAGTAGGAAGCCGAAACGTACAGGTCATTGTCGGGACCACAGTGGAATTTGTTGCTGAGGCCATGAAAAAATTAAAGCAAAGTAACGAAGCAGCTCCTGTGGTGGAGGATGATGATACCGAGCAGAGTTCAACGACTACTGCCGAACCATGTGACCCAATCCATCCAGACGAATTCGTGCTCCCTGTGACGGGAAAAATCATGCCGATTACCGAAGTCCCGGATGATGCCTTTTCCCAAAAAATGATGGGTGATGGCTTTGCGATTGTTCCAGAAAAAGGCGAAATTACCTCTCCTGTTGACGGAAAAATTGCCACTGTCTTTCCGACCAAGCACGCCATTGGCATTATGTCTGAGCAAGGCTACGAAATTCTCATTCATGTTGGCTTAGATACGGTGAAATTGGAAGGAACAGGGTTCAATACCTTTGTTAAGGAAGGCGATGAGGTGAAAAAGGGTCAAAAATTACTGGAAGTTGACCTCGATTATGTGCGTAGTAACGCGCCATCTGCAATTACACCTGTTGTCTTCACCAATTTACCTGAAGGAAAGAGTATTGAGCTTAAGAAAACAGGACAAAACGAGCAAGGAGCAACCGATATTATTGAAATTAAATAAAGGAGGCCTTTCTGAGGTCTCCTTACCTTTTACATATGGAGGAATAATCGTGAAACGAATATTAAATTGTACCGCTTCAGATTTTAAATCGATGAAGGGCAAGGAATTGCTCAAGTCCATAAAAGCATCAGAAGGACGTGTCATGCTGTCAGAGATCATTGGCACGGTTCAGCCCCATTACCCTGAAATAACCAACGCAGAATTAGCCGCTGGATTTGGTGCCGACCTCCTGCTACTAAATGTATTTGATGTGTTTAACCCTGTTGTGAGTGGAATCGAAGTTGAGAACAATAATCAAATCATTTCAGAAATTAAGCATCTAACAGGTCGACCAGTCGGCATTAACCTGGAGCCGGTTGACCCAGATGCAGACCTGGTAGAATCCGTTCGAGAATTACCACAAGGAAGAACAGCTTCCGAAAAATCACTACATCAAGCCAAAAAATTAGGCATCGACTTTGTGTGCCTAACGGGAAACCCGAAAACAGGCGTAACCAATACACAAATTGAAAAGGCCATTCATAAGGCCAAGGAAATTTTAGGTGAAGATGTGTTCATCATTGCAGGCAAAATGCACGGAGCGGGCGTTTCGAATGAGGGCGGTGCAGAAATTGCCGATGAACAATCGATTGCAGGCTTTGTAGATGCTGGAGCCGATATTATCTTATTTCCCTCCCCTGGAACTGTGCCAGGTGTCACCTTAGAGACGGCACAAAAATGGATTCAAATCGCTCATAAAAAAGGTGCCCTCACGATGCTAACGATTGGAACGAGCCAAGAGGGTGCGGATAAAGAAACCATTCGCCAAATCGCGCTTATGAATAAAAGTGCCGGATCTGACATTCATCATATAGGAGATGCGGGTTATTACGGCATCGCCATACCTGAAAATATTATGAGCTACTCGATTGCGATCAGGGGGCGTCGTCATACGTATATACGCATGTGTCGTTCCATCAATCGATAATGGGGCCATTTATGATTGTGGCCCCAATTATACTAAAGAACTGGCCAGCTCTTGTTTCAGCATGTCCTTTCCTCTACGTATTCTTGTCTTTATCGTGTTCATATTCAATTCTGTGATGGCCTCAATTTCTTTCAGAGAGCGCTCCTCATAAAAGTGAAGCATGATAATATCCTGATAGATCTCAGGAAGTTTGCGGACCGCAGCATCAAGCTTCTCCCCCATTTCCTTCGCTACCACTATATCCTCCACATCATTGGTCGCGATTTGAGAAAAAGCGGGTAGCTGATCTGTGATTAAGACTTTACGATGGTAGGCACTTTTTAAGTAGTCCTTACAATGATTGGCTGCTATAGTCCACACCCACGTTTTCAGCTTGGACTGATGCCTGAATGTATGAAGCGATTTATAGCATTTTACATAGACTTCTTGAGTTAAATCATCAGCAATAGCTTGGTTTCGGACATAGGAATATACCAAGCGCCAAATGAGTTGACCATACTTATTCATAATTTCATCCAACAATACTTCTTCATAGGTAGTATCAAGTGACTCAACAGCTAATTCTCCCACCGCAAATCCTTCTTTCTATTTTATTTCATCCTATCTAAATGTAACAGTTGAAGAATAAAAGGACATCAGATTGGTGGTGTATTGTATCTAAGACTTTAGACGTAGTTGGATTGAGGGTTAATTGTTTTTGTGTTGATCCAGCTTTTGTTGTAAATATTCTTCAGATTTTCCCTTTGGAATACTGAGACTTTCCCAATTCGATGTTTTCAGCTGTTTTCCAATGTAAACCATTTGCCCGACATGATAAGCATAATGAGCCATTTGCCGCTCAATCGCCTCTATGACTATATGGCGCTCTCCCCGAATATAAATAGATTTTAATAAATCCTGTTCCTGTAAACCATCTAGCGTAGCCATAAGTGTTTGCCACCCCTGCTCCCAAACATTGGTTAACGCTGTTTTCGAGGCAATATCATCAATAAACTCGTCATCACGATTTCGATACTCCTTCTCCCCATCTGATGTAAAAATATCCGTCCATCTTGAAATCATATTACCACTCATATGCTTGATGATAATGGCAACACTATTTGACTCCTCATTTGGTGACCAATGTAGTTCTTGTTCGGATAATTGCTCTAGGGTTCGATCCCCAAGACGTTTCACACTATTGAATCGTTCGACCACAATTCTTAAATACTCTTGACCTATCATCTAATTCCTCCCTTTTCAGTATGTAATATAAAATGTAATCAGATTACGATTATCTGTTAATATATACACTTCAAAAGAAATGAAGAACAAAGGAAATATAAAGAATATAACTTCTTAGTCTGTAAAAAATATATGAAAAGCGTTGGTGTTTTTGGACTATAGCCCTCACTCGAACCGGTAAAAGGGGAACAACTTGATGAAAAAGAATGAACAAAAATATCACCGTTCATTGCCATTCTTTTATCTACTCTAGGTACAGGTGCAGGACAAGTTTACAATCAACAATTTATCAAGGCCATTTTTTTCGTATTGATTAGTATATTTTTAAATATGAAAGCAAATTTAAATGAAGCCCTAATATATACTTTTAAAGGCGATTTTATCAATGGGGACAAAATATTAAATTTAGCTTGGGGTCTTAGCTACATGAGTTGGTATTATGTTGCAATGTTTGAAGCCTATTATTCAGCATTTGAATTAGCTCATTCAACCAAACCCTTTCCATTTAACATGATACCCTTTGCAACAGCGGTAATGATTGGTGACTTAGGCTTGATCATGTCTAATTTAAACATAGGGTTAATAAATATAGGCTTGTTATTCTCAATCTTCGGGGTACTGATAGGTCTATTCATTCGAAAAATTATGATATGGTTTATGTAAGGAACGATCAATATAGCGATTTTTTAATCTACTATTCTCAATATAAACGAAAAAAAGACCTTAGTCTAATAAAATATAGACTAAGGTCTTTTTTTATTAAATGGAGCCTAGCGGGATCGAACCGCTGACCTCCTGCGTGCAAGGCAGGCGCTCTCCCAGCTGAGCTAAGGCCCCATATGGTGGGCCTGAGTGGACTTGAACCACCGACCTCACGCTTATCAGGCGTGCGCTCTAACCAACTGAGCTACAGGCCCATCTTTATGATGGAGCGGGTGATGGGAATCGAACCCACGACATCAGCTTGGAAGGCTGAGGTTTTACCACTAAACTACACCCGCAAATGGTGGAGGGAGTAGGACTCGAACCTACGAACCCGATGGGAGCGGATTTACAGTCCGCCGCGTTTGGCCAACTTCGCTATCCCTCCATCAAATGGTGCCGGCCAGAGGACTTGAACCCCCAACCTACTGATTACAAGTCAGTTGCTCTACCAGTTGAGCTAGGCCGGCATTTATGAATAGAATGGTGGCTCGGGACGGAATCGAACCGCCGACACACGGATTTTCAGTCCGTTGCTCTACCGACTGAGCTACCGAGCCATTCTGGCGGAGGAGGAGGGATTCGAACCCCCGCGGGCTTTGACACCCCTGTCGGTTTTCAAGACCGATCCCTTCAGCCAGACTTGGGTACTCCTCCGTTTTGAACGATATTCTATTCGAATGGTCGGGAAGACAGGATTCGAACCTGCGACCCCTTGGTCCCAAACCAAGTGCTCTACCAAGCTGAGCTACTTCCCGTAATGGCGCGCCCGAGAGGAGTCGAACCCCTAACCTTTTGATCCGTAGTCAAACGCTCTATCCAATTGAGCTACGGGCGCATGATGATGGTACCGAGGGCCGGACTCGAACCGGCACGGTAGAAACCTACCGCAGGATTTTAAGTCCTGTGCGTCTGCCAATTCCGCCACCCCGGCATCGCTGTAAGTTCTGGAGCGAAAGACGGGATTCGAACCCGCGACCCCCACCTTGGCAAGGTGGTGTTCTACCACTGAACTACTTTCGCAAAATGCGGGTGGAGGGAGTCGAACCCCCACGTCGAAAGACACTAGATCCTAAGTCTAGCGCGTCTGCCAATTCCGCCACACCCGCGTTATTAAATTATGAAAAATGGTGAGCCATGAAGGATTCGAACCTTCGACCCTCTGATTAAAAGTCAGATGCTCTACCAACTGAGCTAATGGCTCGTACAATGTATACTAGTTTAACTACTTTGCTAATGAAATAAAATGGCTGGGCCAGCTGGATTCGAACCAGCGCATCACGGGATCAAAACCCGATGCCTTACCGCTTGGCTATGGCCCAACAAAAATGGCGGTCCGGACGGGACTCGAACCCGCGACCTCCTGCGTGACAGGCAGGCATTCTAACCAACTGAACTACCGGACCATAATTAGGTTGTACCATATCGAACTTATCTCATCCTACAATGGTGAATTTTCAATGATGTTTGATGAATATTTTGGTTGCGGGGGCAAGATTTGAACTTGCGACCTTCGGGTTATGAGCCCGACGAGCTACCAGACTGCTCCACCCCGCGATAGTGCAAAAGCTATATTAGCTTCTGTGATATGAAGTTCTTTAATGGTGGAGGATGGCGGGCTCGAACCACCGACCCCCTGCTTGTAAGGCAGGTGCTCTCCCAACTGAGCTAATCCTCCAATATGGTGACCCGTACGGGATTCGAACCCGTGTTACCGCCGTGAAAGGGCGGTGTCTTAACCACTTGACCAACGGGCCAGTTAAAATTTCACATAAAAATGACTCCATAGATAGGTTGAACCTACAACCAAACGGTATTTAACGACTGCTCTACCCTAAGGCACTATGGAGCAATTAAAATGTTACTTTGCCCAGCAGCGTCCTACTCTCGCAGGGGAAAAACCCCAACTACCATCGGCGCTGGAGAGCTTAACTTCTGTGTTCGGAATGGGAACAGGTGTGACCTCTCCGCTTTTGCTACTGGACTTGTGTTTTTGAAGTTTTTAAAGTACCTTCAAAACTAGATAAGAAGTGAATCAAGATCCGACAAGCGTTTGTGCTGTTTAGCTCCGGCTCCTAGGTCCTCGCCGTCATAAGCATAATCCACTCCGTGG
>NZ_WJNH01000011.1 GCF_009649735.1 Salinibacillus xinjiangensis | reverse complement strand
GAGGTAGATAGGTCCGAGGTGGAAGCGTGGTGACACGTGCAGCTGACGGATACTAATCAATCGAGGACTTAACTTAAAACCAAAAGCGGAGACGACCGGTTAGGTCCGACCGCATAAGCAGAATACCTGTAGTGGCGGGTTTTGCCACGGAAGGGATTATGCTTATGACGGCGAGGACCTGGGAGTCGCAGCTAGCCGAACAAACGCAAACGTCACCTTGATTCACTTCTTATCTAGTTTTGAAGGTACTCAAAACACCTTCAAAAACACAAGTCCAGTAGCAATAGCGGAGAGGTCACACCTGTTCCCATTCCGAACACAGAAGTTAAGCTCTCCAGCGCCGATGGTAGTTGGGGTTTTTCCCCTGCGAGAGTAGGACGCTGCTTGACAACACGAAATCCTCAGTATCTTTAAGATTCTGAGGATTTTTTTGGAAAATAAGTATGCACCAAATTCAACGATGTCCAGTTCTGCATCTACTCACCCTGAGTTATAGTCAAGAATGATATGAGACAAAACTTCCTAATCGAGACTGAGTATTTAAGGAAAGTCCCTTATTGTATTTAAAGAGTTCTGTTTTGAGGTGCAATGACATTTAAATTTGTAAAGGATATGCCATACTAAATGTCACCACAAAAAGGACCGCCTTAAATCATAAGGCGGTCCTTTTTAAATTGGCTCTGTTATAGTTTAATTAATATTGGCTTTTTCAACTAATGCCCCCGTTTGTTTAAGAAACTATGCCACAATCATTTCCTAAATAAAAAGCCGTCCAAACAGTATCAGACGGCAATTCAAATATATTAGTTGGCAGCTGGAACAAGTTTTAAAAATTTGCGAAAACAGGTTATAGTAAATGCTAAAGGTACTAAACTCAAAAGATAAAAGTATGTTCAAATCTGGTTCCATTCCTCGGTCGTTGCGCCTTCAGCTATTTTAATACCTAAAAAATTCAGCTGAGCTTCCCCAATTACAGTACTATTAGATAATGTATAACCTTCTGATGCCATTAGAATAAATATTAAGCCAACGCAACCTGCAAACCCTAAATATAACCATCCTTTGTTTCTCAAGTCGACCCCTCCTTATATTTATTTTTAATAATAAATATTCTGTAAAAATTGGAAAAGTCCTTTATTGAAATAACCTGCTTCTTTAACGAAATAAGGGCTGTATCCCTTGTTCAAGTGATACACGCATCACGGGGATATTCACAAATTTCCAACTGTCCTTTATTAACTGGTTTATTAAGTTAAAAATCTCCATCGCTTGGAAGTTGCGAAATTATATGAAAACGATAAAAGAATTGAATGTTTTTCAACATAAACATTTAATAAAGAGTAGAATCAAAAATCTGAAAGTTTATCTTTTATTTAAAAAGCAATTATTAAGTTGATTAATTAAATAACTTTTTCACAGTATATACAATTTTAATGTTGTTTGTTATAAGGAATTTTGGTATTCTTAATAAAGAACAAACTTTCATAATTAGAATAGGAGATGGTTTGGTTTGAAAAAGAGAAGACTAGTCGTGTTCTTAGCAATCACATTTGTATTGACTTTTGCTTTAACTCCTGTAGTTGCAGCAAAATCATATGGAGCTGATATATCGAAACAGCTTGCCGATGTACGAAAAGAAACAGCTAAATATCATGATATTCAAGCTGCCTTTGATGATGGGTATGAAACTGATTACGGGGTAGTTCCTAACATGGGCATTCATCTAGTTAGGAATGATTTACTAGCAGATCCTAACCTCGATCCAATAGTTCCTGAAGTTCTTGTCTATGAACCTAAGAAAAATGGTGGTTATAAACTAGTAGCTCTTGAATACATGACTGCAGGTGGAGAGCGTCCATCATTATTTGGTCAGGAATTTGATGACGGACCTTTCCCTGGTTCCTTTGCTTTACATGCTTGGATTTGGCAAGCAAACCCTGATGGGATGTTTGCAGAATTTAATCCAAATGTAGCAAATGTAGAAGAAGAATAATTAAATAATTCGTAACATCCACTAAATAAACGAAGACAAACCGTCCTGCATCCATAAGTTTGTCTTCGTTTATTTTATTACCTATAAAAGACTATTGTTTGCTTTCAATAAATTCCGTGATTTCCTTAACGTCGGAAGTATTTAACACAATTCCGCTATGGTCAATTATTATATATGTTGGAAACTCATCAATTAGGTGTCCATATTTTTCTATGTTTGACTCTGAATTAATATGAACACTTACTTCCTCTACACTAATATTATTTAAATCACGTAAATGTGAAATAATCTCTTGCATTCGTTCATATTCCACATCCACCTCTCCTTCATTTGGAATTTCTTCAATAAAGGCCTGGAAACGAATACTCCCTTCTTCTGGGATATTCAACATTCCGCCTTCATTTTTGGAACCTTCCATACACCCTGCTATAAGGACAAGAAAGAATGTTATGACTAGAAATAATAAGATATTTCTTATCCGCGATGTAAACGTCATTTTGCGTCCCCCTATTTTAAACATTACTGCGTCATTAGCATAATAACGGCTCTTAAACCACAGCCCCCATTACTTTATTACCTTTTCCTTTAGAAACCAAATTTGGGATTATCTTAATGAACTATTTACTACCATCTTTTTTACAGAAAGATTGGAATGATTTCCTCATTCTTATTAATCCGAAAGAATACCCTAAAGACATTACTAACATTACTCCAATCACAACCAAAGACTCCAAAAATGTACCGTTTGCCATAATACTTATAACTATACCAATCGCAACTGCAAAGGTAATGCTCGGTATTATTAAGACACTTTTGTTAACGGCATAATCTTTATTTTTAAGGTGTTTAAAAGAGAATAATGTAATTACTCCCGCAATTATAATACAAGATGTTACAAAAATAATAGCATCAGTTCTCAATTGAAAACCCCTCCAGAGAGACCTTTTTATGATAATAATTTCTCCATTACTTATTCAACTAACCTGCTTCGTTATTTCAACTTATATAATTATATCAAGCAAATGCAATGTTTTTGGTTAAAATCAGTTTAATTAACATTCTAATTGACACTGAAACTATACTAAAGCAATTCAATCAATCAAATTCCTCCTCATTCTAAAAAACAAAACACTTAATTACAAAATTAATGAATATATTACATTATTTTGTAAATTATATTACTAAATAAAGGTAAAAGGAGGTGTTAGGAAAAATGGATGTAACAATGAGTTCTTCACAAGTACTTTCGGAGATCAAAATGCTCAAAGAAAGTGGAGAGAGCCTAAGTAAAAAGCGCATTAAGAAGAAAAATCCACAATTAATGAGAAGTGCATTACACTATTTTCCGGATTGGGATCATGCAGTAGAAAAAAGTATTGGTTGACACCCCCTCTGTGCTACATAAAAAAATCTCGTGAATCAAGGTAGTTTAAAATAGATTCACGAGATACAAAATTAATCCAAATCACTCTGATGCTATAAGAAATCTCTCACCGAATCGGTGAGAGATTTTACTTTTGAGTTAAACTTCTCTACGCATAGCCTTTAAAATATCAATTTTAGTTGCACGTTTTGCTGGCCGAACACCAGAAATGATAGTTACCAATAAGCATATCCCGACAGCGATTAGAACGAGTGACAGTGGAATGCTAGAGAATTTTAAGCTTTTGGGTAGCTGTTCTTGAAAGGCTGATTCTATAATTAGTGGGAGACCAAAATTGACAATGGCACTAATAACATAGGCAAGAATCGTCCCAACCACAGCCCCAATCAACCCAATATAACTACTTTCTAACAAAAAGATTCTTTTAATTGTTTTTGGATTTGCACCTATAGCCTTCATAATTCCGATGTCTGGTGCCCGTTCCGTAACGGCCATTGTCATCGTGTTATAAATACCGATGGAAGCAATTAAAACAGCTATGGTTCCAATTAGGATTAAACCTGCTTTCATTATAGTGAAAATCATATTGATTTGATCCATTTCCTTAAGAACAGAGTAAGTAGAATAACCTTCCCTTTCAATTTGATCGGTGACAGGTTTTACATCCTCTAGGCTTTCTGTATAAACCTTGACCTCATCGTAACCTGAAAAGTCTTTTTCTAGATTATGTTTTTGTCCTTCAGGATCAATCATTCCTTTTGGCGTATTAGTAAACGATTCAACTTGTTTTAAAATACTCTCAGATATATAAATGTTTTGATCTTTCATCCACTCTCTTGAAGGGGCTTCACCAATCCCGGAAATGATAAGTGGTATAGTCCTTGTTTTTTCCTCTCCGTCAATGACTTTTTTCACAGTCATATCAATACTTTTTCCTATTAGACTACCTTCATAATGCTCTGCCTTGTTGGGCTGGTTTTCTTGCTGGGATTCTGTTTCTGCACTCTTTTTTCTTAGTTGTTCTTGAAAATGATACCCTACTATAATTTCATTTTCTTCACTAGGTAGCTCCCCTTTTGATAATTCAAATCCAGCCTTTACTTCTGATGGCATATGAGCAATCGTTGCTTGTTGCTCAGTTTCATAGTCTTTAAAGGAAAATTTCGGAGCTTGCATTAAATTTTGCCGTCTTGTAACAGCCTTTACCCCTTCTAATGATTCTAGGTAACGAATGTCTTCCTCACCTGGTCGACTATAGTTCCCTTCATCATCTGGAGCACTGTGAACACTAATTTCAGTTACTACGCGGTCTGCTAAGGTTTCTTTTACAATCGACTGGTGAAGACCAAAGCCAACGGAGGCAAGTACGATTAGAAAGGTGCACCCAATGGCCGTAGCTAAAACGGTCATAAAGATTCGTAGTTTATTTTTTTTCATATTTTGACGAACAAATCTAAATTGATCTTTTAACGTCATTTCCCTTAACCTCCCTGTACCATTTGTCCATCTTTTACGACAATGGTTCGGTTTCCGATGCTTGCCACTTCCTCATCATGAGTGATGATCAGAAAGGTGATGCCTAATTCTTCGTTTAATTGCTTAATAAAGTCTAGCAATTCACTTTCCGTATCACTATCAAGGCTCCCAGTGGGTTCATCGGCTAGAATTAGGGGAGGATTGGACACAAGTGCACGTGCAATGCTGACACGCTGCTGTTGGCCGCCTGATAATTCACTAGGGTAATGGTCCCCAAATTGACCTAGGCCGACCTTTTCTAACGTTTCTTCCGTTTTCTTTTTTCTTGCTTTCACATCTAATCCTTTTAAAATTAAAGGTAGTTCAATATTTTCATAGGCTGTCATACTTGGGATGAGTTGAAAGTTTTGAAAAATAAAACCAATATGTTCAAGACGAAAATCAGCGAACTGAGACTCATTTAGATCCGTAACCTTCGTACCTTCAATCCAAATTTCACCCTCGACTGGACGTATAAAACCACTAATTAAGTTTAAGAGGGTTGATTTTCCCGAGCCGCTCTTCCCCGCAATTGCAACGATTTCACCTTTATGTATTTCAAATGATAAATCATGAAGTACGGGGAGGACAGTTTTCCTTCCCTTTTTTCCCATTTCAAAATGATGGCTAACATGTTTAACTTTTATCACAATACTTCCCCCAAATAATTTATTCTCAATCTTATAGACGAAGTAAATTTATAGAGTACTACAAAGATTTCCGAAAAAAAACTAACGCATGAGCGTTAGTTTTGTGGTTTAGATGTATTTTACGTATTCTGCTGCACTTCTCCCAGCAACATGACCTGTAGAAAAAGCTGCCGTAATGTTAAATCCCCCTGTATAACCATGGATGTCTAAAATTTCTCCACAAAAGTAGAGACCGTGCATTTTCTTTGATGCCATCTCATTAGGGATAATTTCCTTCAAAGAGACGCCCCCACCTGTTATAAAGGCCTTTTCAATGGATAACGTCCCATTTACTTGGACAGGGAAGGACTTAAGCAGTTTAGCTAGCTTGCGAACCTCGTTTTTAACTAAATGATCATAAGTCTGGTCTAACTTGATCTCTGTTTGTGACAATAAAAAATGTAAAAAGCGTTCTGGAACAATCCCCTTCCACACGGTTTTCACTGCTTTTTTAGGTGACTCTTTCGATAATTTCATGAGCATTTGAAAAGTTTCTTCTTCGTTTTGATCTGGAAAACTGTCAATGGTGACTGTGACTTCATTGGTTTTAAATTTCTTTAAAGCCTTCACTACGTATTGACTAAGTCTTAATGCTGCTGGTCCTGAAATTCCTTGGTGAGTAAAAATAATATCCCATCGATGGGTCTTTATTGCCTTTCCTTTTGGATTGTGAACAGTTATTCCGATATCACGTAATGACAATCCCTGTAAGGTTCGATCTTGTATAAATGGCTCCTTTGATGTCAGTGGGACCTCAGTCGGGTATAAATCTGTAATGGTGTGACCTGCCTTTTTTGCCCACGCATATCCATCTCCGGTACTACCTGTTTGGGGAACAGATTTTCCTCCAACTGCTACGATTACAGCCTTAGTGGAAATCTTCTCTCCTGTCTTTAAAATGATGTCATGTACATCGTCCTGATAATGAATAGCTTCTACAGGTGTATTGGTTTTGACAGTTACATTTAACCGGTCTAGTTGATTTAAAAGGGTTTGGACAACTTGTTTTGCCGAATTGCTAATCGGAAACATACGTCCTTTGTCTTCTTCTTTTAGCTGAACTCCTAGTTTTTCAAAATAGGCGATAATACCCTCATTATTGAATATAGAGAAAGCACTATATAAAAAACGCCCATTACCAGGAATATGCTTTATAAGCTCATCCTCTGGCAGACGATTGGTTACGTTACATCTTCCACCACCGGAAATGGCAAGCTTTCTTCCAAGCTTACTGCCTTTATCAATGAGCATTGTTTTGGCACCGTGTTCACTGGCTGTTATGGCGGCCATAAGCCCTGATGGACCGCCTCCAATGACTACAACATCATATTTCAACACAATCGAATCCCTTCTATATTTAAATTGCAGGCCGTATACATGGTAAATGTGATAAAATGGATTTGTTTAGACTATCACAATGTATCATTTTTTCTCGAAATAATATATAAGAAATTAGCATACTGGTTCAAAGCTAATTTTAAAATTAAAAGCAAATGCAGGTGACAACATGGCAATGTCAAATTTGTTACGTGGCACGATGTTACTAACAGGTGCAACGTTTTTATCTAAATTTCTAGGAATTATATATGTCATTCCTTTTGAAGCCTTAATAGGTCATACAGGCTCAGCGCTCTACGCTTATGCTTATAATCCATATATGATTCTAATTAGTATATCCACAATGGGAATTCCCCTTGCAATGTCCAAATTTGTATCCAAATACAATGCGATGGGGGATTATCAAACCGGTAGGCGAATGTTTAAATCAGCAAGCTTACTTATGTTTATCACGGGTATTGTAGCATTTTTGTTTCTATTTTTCAGTGCTCCTATACTAGCTCCAATCATTTTACCGAGCAATGATTATGCGAACTCTGTTGAGGATGTCATATTTGTTATTCGTATGGTAAGCTTTGCATTGATTATCATACCATCCATGAGTATTGTTCGAGGCTTTTTCCAAGGCTATGGTTCCATGGGGCCTACCGCGGTTTCACAAGTTATGGAACAGGTTATACGAATTATTTTTCTTTTAGCTAGTGTATTTATTCTAGTTAAAGTAGTGGATTCCAATACGACAACAGCTGTAGGGATGGCGACATTTGCAGCCTTTGTGGGAGCTTTGGGATCTTGGTTTGTTCTCGGTTACTTCTGGAAGATGAGAAAGCCCTTTTTAGACCAGCAAGTCAATAATCAAAGATTAGATTCCAATTTAACAACGAAGGATATGTATAAAGAACTGTTAAGCTATGCTGGTCCGTTTGTTTTAGTTGGGATTGCAACGCCGATTTATCAAACGATTGACCAACTTACCTTTAACCGGGCAATGGCCCATATCGGACTTAACGAGATTTCGGAAACGTTATTTTCTGTTATTGCATTATTGGGTCATAAGCTAGTCATTATTCCTGTTACGGTTGCAACAGGTCTATCGCTTGCCTTATTACCGGTTATAACCAAGTCCTTTACCGAAAAACAAAAGGATGTGTATATTCATCAGATTAACCAAGCGTTACAAATCATTGTATTAGTCACGATACCGGCTGTAGTAGGGTTATCCTTATTATCCAAAGAGGCATACGGTAGCTTTTATGGGATCAGTCATGAGTTAGAAATAACAGCCCCATTATTAAGCTGGTATGCTCCTGTAGCATTGTTTTACGGTTTATTCACCGTAACGGCATCGATTTTACAGGGAGTTAACAAACAAAACTTTGCACTGATTAGCTTAGGGATTGGTGTGCTAATTAAAACAATCTGTAATGTTCCCTTCATTTATTTATTTGAAGCCAAGGGTGCGGTTTTCGCAACAGGTTTAGCTGTTGCGGTAGCATCAGGATTAAATCTGTGGAAAATTAAGCAAACAACCGATATTGCTTATAAACCACTGTTTAAACGGACACTTTTAATACTCATCTTTACAGCTTTTATGACATTATTGGTCTTACTATTAAAGTGGATATTAACTGCCTTTGTTTTTGATGAAACGACAAGGCTTTCTGTCATTATTACGGTATTCGTTTGTGCAGGAGTCGGTGGTTATGTGTATTTATGGTTATGCTATAAGTCTACCCTATTAGAAAGAGTTTTGGGTGCTCGTGCAAAGCTATTAAGTCGTATTTTTATTTAAGCTGTTTGGGCGTGTAACTCACGCCCTTTTTATGTAGAATGAGGTGGTGAACGAAATGCGTATTGATAAACTATTAGCCAACATGGGATATGGGAGTCGTACTGAAGTAAAAAAAATGCTTAAAAAGGGTCAGGTCTCGATTGATCATGATGTTGTAAAGGATGGGAAAGTAAAAGTAGATCCAGATGCTCAACAGATAATTGTGCAAGGAGAAAAAGTTGAATATCGTAAGTATGTTTATGTGATGTTAAACAAGCCTAAGGGTGTCATATCTGCAACAGAAGACCCTGTTGATAAGTGTGTGACCGACCTTTTGGCAGACGAATATCGACTTTTTAATCCTTTCCCGGTAGGCCGTCTAGATAAAGATACAGAGGGATTACTGCTCTTAACCAATGATGGACAGCTTGCCCATGAGTTGTTATCACCGAAGAAAAAAGTTGATAAAATTTATTGGGCAAAAATAGATGGACAGGTTTCAGAAGAAGATGTTACTCAGTTTCGTCATGGGGTTCAATTAGATGATGGGTATATGACCAAACCAGGTGAATTAATCATTATCAAGAGTGGTCCAGTATCAGAGATTGAGCTTCAGATTACGGAAGGCAAATTTCATCAAGTGAAGCGGATGTTTAAAGCAGTCGGTAAGAAAGTAGTAGAGTTGAAACGATTGCAAATGGGTAGCTTAAAACTTGATCCATCCTTATCAAAAGGTGACTATCGCGAATTGACTGTAGAAGAATTAAACAACTTAAAGTCCTAGTTTTCAAAACTGTGTTTCTTGCCTTATGCCTGATGGGGATCAATAGACGCCTTCGCTTATTTGAACAAAAAAAAGAACCTCGGGTACATGACCAACGGGGTCCAAGAGAATTAAACTCTACTAAACGGCTTATGAAATTTTCACTCTCTTTTTGGTGATCGTCCACTGACCACGACTAGGACTTGTTACAAGCCCATTATACGCTAACACATTTAAGTCTCTTTGAACTGTTCGATCGGTCGTTCCAAACTCCTCTGCTATTTCTGTAGTCGTAACTGTCCCCTTCTCCTTAATAAAGAGATAGACAGCTTTTACCCTATCTAGCATTCTGGAGGTTGATCGATTCAAAAAACCACTCCTTAAAGGATTTTAAATGTTCTGTGGTGATTTGGAAACTAAGGTGTGTGTCCGTTTATATTATTATTATACCAAAACACAGAATTTTTTCGTAATTTTAACAAAAAATTTGATAAAATTTTATTAAGATAAAAAAAGTACAGTGAGGGAGGGATTAGATGCCTATATTAAGAAAGTTAATTTTACGTTTAATCAAAGTCAATAATCGTATGTTATTTATTTCTAGTGTTCTGCTAATTTCTGTTAGTTCAATATTAATTGTGCACATAGAGCCTGAAACTTTTGTGACCTACTTTGATGGTTTTTGGTGGGTCATGACCACAGTTACTACAGTTGGATATGGAGACCTTTCTCCAGTGACTACGGAAGGAAGAATACTCGCTATTATTCTTTACATACTCGGTATTGGTCTCATTGGGGTCGTCATTGGGAAAGTTGTAGATGGTTTATCAGCGTTTCGTAAAAAAAGGGAGGAGGGAAAACTGGTGTTTAAAGGAACTGGGCATTATATAATAATTGGGTGGTCTGAAAAGGCTAACTATGCTCTTCAGGAGATGCTAAAAACTAAAAAGGATATACAAGTTGTCATTATTGATGAAAGAGAGAAAGCACCACTCCTTAGTGAAAATATATTTTTTGTTAAAGGGTACGGTACTTCTATGGATACGTTAGAAAAAGCAAATGTAAAAGAAGCGGAATCCGTGTTAATCTTTGCCGATGATTCTATCCAAGAAAACCAATTAGTTGATGGCAAAACCTTGTTAATTGCATCAACAGTAGAATCAATAGCACCAGAAGTACATACAGTAGTGGAAGTGATGGAGGAATCACATATTCATAATTTCAAGCATATAGAAGTAGATGATTTTATCTATTCACGGGAAACGATTTCCTCCTTGGCTGTAAGAACAATTTTTGCCAAAGGCATTTCAGAAGTGTATGGTCAATTATTACGACATCAGCATGGTGATGATTTATACCATATCCCAACGAGAGAGGAATGGCACACATATGGGGATGCCTTTCAGGATTTATTAAAAGAAGGGGCAACTCTTATTGCAGATGGTAAAAATTTAGGGATTAATCGGATGCTGGATGAAAAGATTAGAGAAGATGCAAAGTTATATGTGGTTTGTGACCGAAGCACTTATGATAAATTGATTGGCTAACTCTTCGCATGAACATTCTTTCCTAAGGTAAGATAAAAGGGAGGAATTTTAAAAACAGAAAGGAACATCCCTATGGCACAATCTTCTCATTATTTTATTGGAATACCAATTGAGGAATCTCTCCGATCATGGCTGGCAGATTGGCAGAACCAACTAGAAAAAGCTGTATCATATAAAACGTGGACAAATAAAGAAGATTTTCATATTACACTTAAATTTTTAGGAGCGGTGAATGAAAAGCACTTGGAGCATGTCATTGAGCTAATGGATAATCTGGATGATATTGATTCTATTCACACTGAAATAGGTGGGCTTGGATTTTTTGGAAAGAGTGACCAGCCACGTGTGATGTGGGCTGGTGTTGAACATACTCCGCAGCTATTATCTTTACAAAATAAAATTGAAGAGCAGATATTAAAGCTGGATTTTGGTAAGGAAAATCGCCCTTATCGACCACATATTACGCTTGCGAAAAAGTGGGCTGACCCACAAAAAAAGCTGGAATCAAAGGATGAACTAGCCAACAGCTTGCCAAAACCAGACAAACAGATGATGGAAATTCATTCTTTCCATTTATATCAAATTGAGCCTCAAAATGAGGTCAAATATAAACCGATATTTACGAAAAAATTGAAATAAACGAGGTGTCAGCATATGGCACAATTAATAAAGCTACAAGACTATATATCAAGATATGAAATAGATTTTTATCGCTATCCCGGCCAATTTATACGCTTGAAAAAAGAAAATTGGCATAAGGTTTATGAACATTGGGAGTTGAATCAACCAAGAATTGAAACTCCAGAAGAACTGGAAACGAGTGGTACAAAAGAGTCCTTTTCACTCAAAAACTTGTTTATTAGAAGAAAAGAGAAGGATTTGTTCGCTCAACCATCAATTTCTACTGAACAAATTACCGATATCCCTAGAGATGAAGAGCAGCTAAAGCATAAATTTCTAGATCATATTTTTCGTTTTCAGTTAAAGTGGGCTTCAAGTACAATTAGAGAACAATCTGAACTAAGTGATGATTACAAATATAGCTCGACATTAAAATTTCTTCTTCAACGCTTACCTGACAGCTTTCTCGTTCTCTATCAGCCTATTTTCCGGTTGAAAAACGCTACAGTGGAGGGGGATATTATTATTATTACGCCTCTCTCTGTCTTGTGTTTAACCTTTTTAGATGAAGGGGAAGGCGTGAAAATAATCCCAAAGGAAGGGCGCACTTGGTTTGTGGAACAGGCAGATGTGCAATCTCGTATTCTAAGTCCATTAATTTCGCTGAAACGAACTGAACATATAATAAAAAGTATTTTTGCTAAATATGATATTGATATGCCAGTAAAAAAAGTAGTGATAAGTGAAAAAAATGAAATGGTGACCGACATGGAAACTTACAATACGAACTACATTGGAGAAGGTCAGTATGAGGAATGGTTTACTCAATTAAGAAAGCTTTCATCACCTTTAAAGCATGTTCAGCTAAAAGCAGGTGAAGCATTACTAAAGCATTGTCAAACTACTTCCTTTGAAAGACCAGAATGGCTGGAGGATGAAGAGCCAACTATGTTTGACCTAATGTGAATTTTGAGTAGTGGTGAAGTGGAACTAAAGGGGAATTGTGATGTATGTATTGATTGTTAACCCTGTTGCAGGTGAGGGAAGAGGAATGAAAGTGTATCAAGAGCTTAAACAGCATTCCCTCTATCAGCAAAAGAACTGTCGGTCATTTCTAACAGAATATCAAGGTCACGGGAAAGCCTTGGCCACTCAAGTTGCTCAAATGTATGGAACTCAGATCAAAGCCATCATTGTTGTTGGGGGAGATGGGACTCTAAACGAAGTGATGAACGGATTAAAGACATTTCCTGCTATGAATGTGGCGATCATACCAGCTGGTTCTGGTAATGATTTTGCACGTGCCTGTAAGATTGAACGTAAACCTGTCACCCTTTTTAAACAAATCATCAACAATCCTTCATGGAGATCTTATAGGTTAGGAAAAATAACGAAGGAAACAAGTCGGAAGCAAACTCCTCTTTTTGCTAATAGTATTGGTATTGGATTTGATGCAGTAGTAGCTAAGCAAGCAGATGAATCAAAATATAAAAAGTATATGAATCTACTGCGTTTAGGGATGCTGAGTTATTTGATTGCCCTGTTCCAAGTTTTATTTACCTATCAAACTAAAAAGATTCAGCTTGTCATAGATGGAAAGCCACTGGTATTTCAGCATACCTTTATGGTCACAGTAACCAACCACCCATTTTTTGGCGGTGGAATGAAAATTGTCCCTCATGCGAAAATGGATTCCGGCCGATTATATGTACTTATTATTGACCACATATCGAAGTGGAAGGTTCTTTTTTTGTTTTTTACCGTATTTTTTGGTAAACATACGACATTCAAAGAGGTATATATATATGAAGCCAGTGAAATCAAAGTCATTTTGAATGAGGAAAGGTCATATCAAATCGATGGACAAACTGGGAAAATAGGCTCTTTTACAATCACTAAGGACCACTTGATGAGAAAGATTCATAGATTTTAAAAATTCATCTTGAAATTACCCTGTAATATACGTTAATCTTAAGAGGTCGCCTTATTAGATTGTTATATTGAGATAGAGTAATAGAATGCTGAATAAATCAAAGGTCATGATTGAAGGTGAATGGGATTGGAACAAATACTAGGTAAAGAATGGACAATTACGCCAGCTGGTGGATCTACTGGTGAAGCCTACTATGCCAAAAGTGAAGAAAAAAGACTATTCTTAAAGAGAAATTCTTCTCCTTTTATTGCGGTATTATCTGCTGAAGGAATTGTTCCCAAGCTCGTTTGGACAAAGCGTTTGGAAAATGGCGATGTTATAACAGCACAACAATGGCTAGAAGGCCGTCAATTAACTCAGGACGAAATGAAACATGAACGAGTGGCAGCTCTATTAAGCAAAATTCACCATTCTACCGAATTAATTGATTTGTTCATGCGCATGGGGAAAAAACCGCTAGAGCCAGAAATGATTATGGCAAAGCTAAAGGAAACCCATTTTAATCAACGACAAGTAGACACAAGCCTTGATATCCACAAGGCATTAAAATATTTACAAGATAAGCTTCCATATGTTCAGCATAAAAATAAAGTGGTCTGCCATTGTGATGTGAACCATAACAACTGGTTGCTTGCACGTAATGAACAATTGTATTTAATAGATTGGGATAATGCTATGATTGCAGACCCAGCAATAGACATCGGTATTCTTTTGCAGAAATATGTACCGAGAGATGAATGGGCAAGTTGGCTCGATCGCTATGGCATCCACTATGATGAGGATATTCTAAATCGAATCAAATGGTATGTCATAGCACAGTCCGTATCCTTTATACAGTGGCATTATGAACGAAATGAAAATAAAGAATGCACAGTATGGCAAAATACATTACAAAAGATGTTAAGTAAAATAGAAGTATAAACTGTATGAAAAAAATTCCTTATTGTTTAAAATAATAAGGGATTTTTTACTTAGGAGGATGAAACATGCGTTTACGAAATAAACCGTGGGCTGATGACTTCATGAAGGAAAATCAGCAAATAGTTGAATTGTCTCCACTATCACATAAAGGAACATGGAGTGATGTTTTTGGGAACGACAACCCTATTCATCTGGAAATCGGTTCTGGTAAAGGTCAATTTATCGCAAATATGGCAAAACAGCATCCAGAATTTAATTTTATAGGAATGGAACGTGTCAAAAGTGTTATTGTTGGCGCGATTAAGAAAGTGAAGGAAAAAGAGGTCAGTAATGCTCGTCTTGTCAATGAAAATGCTGTTGATTTGCGAGACCTCTTTGCTGAAAATGAGGTTAATAAAATCTACTTAAACTTTTCCGATCCATGGCCAAAGGCTAGACATGAAAAAAGACGCCTAACTTATCACACATTTTTAACCCAGTACAAACACATTTTAAAACCTGATGGAGAAATTGTATTCAAAACAGATAATCAAAAGCTATTTGAATACTCTGTAGAAAGCTTCTCTAAATTTGGCATGCTAATAGAAGAGTTAACACTTGATTTGCACGCCCTTCAGGATCCGCTTAATGTTATGACAGAGTATGAGCAAAAATTCTCACAAAAAGGCCAGTCAATCTATCGTTGCCGAGCTCAGTTTCAATAATCATTCCCTCCTTTATATGTTAAACTGGGTATAGAGGAGGGGAAAAATAATGGAAACATTACAAGTTGGACGAGCAAAAATCACCTGGCTAAATGGCGGTGTGAATTTTTTGGATGGTGGAGCCATGTTCGGCGTTGTCCCGAAACCGTTATGGAGTAAAAAGTATCCCGTCAACGAAAAAAATCAAATTGAACTACGGACAGATCCGCTATTACTTCAAGTAGATGGGAAAAACTTTTTAGTTGACTCTGGGATCGGGAATAATAAATTAACAGAAAAACAACTGCGAAATTTTGGGGTATTAGAGCAATCAAGTGTAGAAGTATCATTAAACCAGCTCGGATTATCAACAAAAGACATCGACGCTATGTTAATGACTCATTTGCACTTTGACCATGCTTGTGGGCTTACTCGATGGGAAGGAAATCGTTTAGTTCCAAGTTTTGAAAACGCAACCATTTATACTACAGAAGTAGAATGGAATGAAATGAGGAACCCAAATATTCGTTCGCAAAATACATATTGGGAAGAGAATTGGAAGCCAGTTGAACATTTAGTGGAGACATTTACCGCGGAAATAGAGATTGTTCCTGGACTCAAAATGATTCACACAAGCGGCCATAGTGATGGACATGCAATCTTACTTTTTGAGGATCAAGAGGATACTTTTATACATATGGCCGATCTAATGCCAACACATGGTCACCAAAATGTATTGTGGGTACTGGCTTATGATGATTATCCGGTTAGATCCGTTCACAAAAAGGAAGAATGGATGAAAATAGGTTATGAAAAAAATGCTTGGTATACCTTCTATCATGACGCTCATTATCGTGCTTTAAAATTCAATTCAAGTGGAGAAGTTATCGATAAAGTTACACGGGAAAGGTATAGCTACGAAAGTTAAAAATTCCCCTTGTCAGCCAATGACAAGGGGAATTTTATAACTATGAATTTACATTTACCTTTGCAACGTCAATTATGGTTCCAGTTCGCGCATCGGCATAAAATTCATACTGAACGTTTTCACCATCGATGTCTCGTGAAATCCCTCCATGGTATACCTGGTCATGTAGGCTCTCCCTCATAAGTGGTTCAGGTCTCATGTAAATCCATGACCCTGTTATGTCTCCTGATTGCTTGAATTTACGTTTAACCATATTTAATACCTTTTCAGGTGCAATTTTTTCTTGAGGTAAATTTCTCCCTACTGCCAGTCCAACTACAGTACCAAGGCCTAACCCAATTAGCAAATTTCTCATACGCATATTACCACTCCCCGTTCGATATCTGTTATATTTAGTATAACTAAAAATTGGGATTTTAGCATTAAGCATTGGGAATTCTAAAAATATGCGTGCACAAAATTGGTCTTAGAGCTGAACTATTGGGAAAACAAAAGCTTTTAACCATGCATTCATCAGAACACTCCTATAGTGGAGGCAGAATACGGTGACTCCTATGGGAGGAAGCGTGGTGAAGGCCCCGCAGGAAGCGGTTTTTTCTTCTACTATCAAAAATTTACTGAGGCCGTGCCCATAGAAAGCGCAGTATTCTGCCGGAACGGTTTGCATGCACTCAATATTATTCAGAACGGCTTAGCAACACTAATGAGTCTAACAATGTCGCATTTTATATCTTTATAGTCGTAAACAATAAGAGCATTCTAAAAAATATAATTGGAAAGATTAAGATAGTTTCGATAAAATGAAGAGGATGACTATTGGATGGAGTTGATACATAATGAACAATGAAACCCTTGAATTATTCAAGACATTAACTGAATTACCAGGTGCACCTGGTAACGAGCATCAAGTTAGAAAATTTATGAAACAAGAACTTGGCAAATATTCTGATGAGATTGTACAAGACAATTTAGGCGGGGTATTTGGTGTAAGAAAAGGGAATGGCCCAAGAATCATGGTAGCTGGCCATATGGATGAAGTTGGTTTTATGGTGACTCAGATTACGAAAAACGGCATGATTCGTTTTCAAACACTAGGTGGCTGGTGGAGTCAGGTTCTACTTGCACAACGAGTGCAAATTATAACAGATAATGGTCCTGTAACTGGAGTTATTGGATCCATTCCACCTCATAATCTAACTGAAGAACAACGAAAGAAGCCAATGGAGATAAAGAATATGATGATTGATATTGGAGCTGATGATGAGGAAGATGCGAAACAGATTGGAATTAAACCAGGCCAGTCCATCGTTCCTATTTGCCCATTTACCCCTATGGCCAACGATAAGAAAATCTTGGCTAAAGCCTGGGATAATCGCTATGGCTGCGGACTGTCCGTTGAGCTTTTAAAGGAATTGCAAGGTGTGGACCTTCCAAACGAACTATATTCTGGTGCAACAGTTCAAGAAGAGGTTGGCTTAAGAGGAGCGCAGGTTGCGGCTAATATGATTCAACCTGATCTTTTCTTCGCTCTCGATGCATCTCCTGCTAATGATATGTCAGGTGATGATAAGGAATTTGGTCAGCTGGGTAAAGGAGCCTTACTACGAATTTTTGACCGCTCAATGATTACTCATCATGGCATGCGTGATTTTATTCTGGATACAGCTGAAACGAATAATGTTCCTTATCAATATTTCATCTCTCAAGGCGGTACAGATGCAGGAAGGGTACATATTAGTAACAATGGTATTCCTTCAGCCGTCATTGGTGTTTGTTCACGATATATTCATACACATGCATCCATTGTTCACGTAGATGATTATGCAGCTGCTAAGGAATTAATTGTAAATCTTGTCAAAACTGCTGATCAAAGCACAGTGGATAGTATTAAAAAGAGATAAGTTTAGAAAAGGGATGATGATACCATGAATATACTAGTCGGTTCAAGAAACCCTGCCAAAATCAATGCAGTACAAGCTATCTTTCCACACGCCAAAATTGATGGTATTGAAGTAGCATCTCAAGTATCATCACAGCCTTTTTCTCATGAAGAAACCCTGGAAGGTGCAATTAATCGAGCAAGGGAATGCGCCCAAACGAAAAAAGGTGTTATGGGAATAGGATTAGAAGGTGGCGTGACTGAGCTTTCCGGACAAATTTATTTATGTAATTGGGGCTCTTTAGTTGATGAAGAGGGAAATGAATTTACGGCTGCAGGAGCATCAATTCCTTTACCTGAAGAAGTAGCAAATGGTCTTGTTAAAGGTAAAGAGCTGGGCGATATTATGGAAGAATATACACAGCAGCAGGGAATACGTAAAAAAGAAGGAGCAATCGGGGTATTTACAAATCAACTGGTTGACCGTCAGGCGATGTTTTCCCATGTTGTAACACTTCTAAAAGGCCAATATGAATTTACACAAAAACGGATGGCCGAATAGCCATCCGTTTTACTACTTTATTCATATATATATGCTAATACTTCCAATGCTTGATCAACCGTTTCAACTGTTATATTGGCACGGTTAGATAGCTCTTTAAGGGGATGAACTAAGGAATCAGGACGAATTAAAATTAATGGTTTGTTAAGCGTAATCGCAGCACTTGCATCCATAGCTGTATTCCACTGTTTATACTTTTCACCAAATAAAGCGATTACGACATCAGATTTTTGCATCAAAACTTGAGTACGTAAATTATTCACACTTGAAGCAGCATCGTCTTTGATGACATTGTTTGGTTGAGTTCCTAAAATGTTTTCCCCGATATCATCGGATAAGTCATGATTTTCCTGCGGGCCAACGAAGGAAAGTGGTAATTCCCTTTCTACCGCCTTTCGTTTTAACTCTTCTCGCCAGCTAGTATGAATTTCCCCGGCTAAATAAACAATTAAATCCATAGTATCCCTCCTACTTTTTTTGCTATCATTATCATCCTTTTTTTGGTACCACTTGTCAAATCTTATATCCATAGTATTATTATAATAGAACTAGAAAAAATATAATTCTTTTTATAGTTTATATAAATTTCAAAATATAAAGTCAGGAGTGGAAAGTAGTGAATATCAATCGTATGAAACGCTATTTAGTATTGGGCATTAGTATAGGACTCATTTTCATTCTTAGTGGTTGCTTCTTATCAGAGGAAAAGGCACTTGAGAATGCGTTGGAGGAAGCTGAAACTGAATTTAATAAGGAAAAAGCAGAGGTAAACCAAACGATAGATGTGATCTCGTTACATCTTCCAGGTCAAATGGAGATTGATGGGAGTTCAAATAATAATGTCTTTTTAGAAGAAGAGGGTCAGGATTATTTGCTTTTCTATAACCAATTTGAAGGTGAAGACAGTAAGCATTTATTTGAAGGAATACAGGCCCGTGAGGATGGACTTCTTTTAGAATCCTTTGAACAGGAAGGTCGGTTTGGATTTATTGCGGTATTCCCTAATTCAAAAGAGGAACATTATGAAATACAGGTTGGTATCGGTGGTATCAAATTGACCACACTCACGACCAAGGATTCATTAGCTGACGAAGCCAAAAAAATGATGAATATCGTAAAATCTGCTAAAATAGAAAATCCTTAAAGAAGAAGAGGGACTTCCACTAACTATTCAAATGGAAGCCCCTCTTTTTAGTTATTGATGTCTTCTTCGTTTTCTAGTTCTTTAGAGCTATCAACTTCATCATCATCTTCTTGAATGTTTTCATCTTTAAGTGTGAATTCGCCTACCTCTGCTTCTAATTCCTGGGAAAGAGCGTGTAGATGAACGGCAGCTTCATTTAGCTGTTCAATTGTTTCCGTTTGATGCTCACTTGATGCGGCAACCTCTTCAGTAGTGGCCACAGCCTCTTCAGAAATTACACTGATTTCTTGAATTTTTTCATTTAGATTTTGATTTGCACTACTCATTTCATCAACTGAATCGTTCACATCTCTCATTTTATCATTCACATCATAAACGTGCTTTGTAATGTTAGAAAAAGCGTTTTTGGTTTCGATGACAGAATCTGATTGTTCCTGTTGATACTCGTTAAACTGATTGGCATCCCTAGACAGAGATTCCATTTGTGATGTCATGTTGTTAATTAATTGATAGATTTCAGCTGCCTCAGCTTTAGAACGTTCAGCTAATTTTCGTACTTCATCAGCAACAACAGCAAAGCCTCTACCGTTTTCTCCTGCTCTTGCAGATTCAATTGCAGCATTCAATGCTAGTAGATTTGTATTATCTGCAATCTCTTGTATTGTGGAAACAATTTGATTAATTTTTTTCGATTGCTCTGTTGCCTCAATGACCTCTTTTGTTAGATGATTAGCCAATTGAATAAAGTCATTAGACGTTTCTTCTAGCAATTTTACCTTTTCAATTCCTGACTTACTATCTTGTTCAGCGAGCTTTAACTCGTGTATGATTTTCTGATTAGCATTCTTCGTTTTCTCAATCGCTTGTGAAACACCATCGATTAATCTAGTGCTGTCTTCAATTTGACTAGCTTGTTCTTGAGAACCAACTGCGACTTGATTAATAGCTTCTGCTACTTCATTTGTTTGTAACGAAGACTGTTCTGAAATGGTCGTTAGATTTTTGGAAGAGTCTCCAAGAACATTAGAAGCCTCTAAGACTTTGACTAAGGAATGGTTCATTTTATCCGCCATATTATTAAAGGAACTTGCCAACTCAGCCATTTCATCCTTTCCTGTTACCTCAACTCGGTGGGAAAGGTTTCCGCTTTCTAAGTGATTGGCTCCCTGTTTTAACCGGTTGATAGATTGAATAATCTTACGGTTAAGAATAATGCCCATAATGAGGATAATAAATAAAGTGGCAATCCCGATTACAATAAAAAGCGTTGAAATAAATTCTTGAGACTGTTCTTGCTGTTGAATCATGTTGTTACTTTGATCTGTAGTCAAATCGTTTATATTCTTGACCTCAGTGTCAATATTAGCGGTTAATTTATTCAATTCACTTGACAATTGTTCGGTTGTTTCAATATTTTCGCGAATACTAACAATTGAATCTTTATAATGGGTTAATTCAGAATTAATTTCTTCCAACTGTTCAGTGGGAATATTTGGTAACTCCTCGAGGGATGTGGATAAAGACCTCATTTGAGAATTAAAGCTGTTTAAGTTACTGTCGACTCCGCTTTCCACATACTTGGATTCATTCATTCTCATCGATAATAAGATTTGTGTGTATTCAGTATTATCAAAATCTCTTAACAGATTATATGTATTGCTGTAAGCCTCTGTCACAGTTTGATATTGCCCACTATTTTCACTGAATCCAATTTCCCTTTGGAGGTCAATAATGGTTGATAGTTCATTTTTATATGTATCGATATGTTCAATAATTTTTTCAAAGCTATTTGATATGCTTTCATGGTCCTGTTGTAACTCTTTATATTCGTTGGCATTTTCACGAATTGAATCAACAGCGGTTATTAAGTTTTTAGCTCGTTCTTCTGATGGATCGTTCATAAAAATTCTTTCCTGATAGCGTGCCTGTAACATTTGATACTTTAAGTCTTCACTTTGTGTTAGAGCTGTTTGAATTTCACGCATCTCAACTGTCATCTTACTTTGCTCATTGAAAAAATAAATCGACAAAGTTACGATGACTGCTAAACTTATTATAGCTAATGTTAAAATAAAACGAATCTTTCCTTTAATAGTCCTCATTTTGTCCCACCTTTAAAATGTAAAATGAAAAAAATAATGAATTTTGTAGAAAACTTGTATATGTTTATTATAGAAATAATTGGTTTGAAAGACAATCAATTATCGGCAAATCGTTAGTATTAAATAATTTGTCAGATTGGAGAGAAGAAAATGCGGGCTTTTTTTAATCGGAAGGGGATTACACTTTCAATAAGAGAATATGTGATTACAGCATTAAGTTATATGGCTTTAGGACTTTTTTCCTCTTTAATTATTGGCGTTATTATCCAAACGTTAGGGAAGGTGCTACAGTATGCCCCTTTGATTGAAATGGGAAGTTTTGCCATGGATGCCAAGGTAATGGGAGGAGCAATCGGGGTAGCGATTGCGTATGGTTTAAAAGCGCCTCCTCTTGTAATGTTTGCTGCTTTATTTAGTGGAGCATTTGGAGCTGAAATGGGAGGACCAGCAGCGAGCTACATTGCTGCATTATTTTCGATTGAATTCGGTAAAATAGTTAGTGGAGAAACAAAATTAGATATTATCGTAACTCCATTTATAACCATTTTAATAGGCTTTATGACGGGCTCCATATTTGGGACTTACATACAAGTATTTTTAAGTGGTTTTGGAGATACGATTGAATGGGCAACCAATCAGCGTCCTTTTATAATGGGGGTTTTAGTAGCGCTTCTTATGGGACTTGCTTTGACTGCACCAATCTCAAGTGTGGCTATTGCGATTATGCTTGAGCTTGATGGACTGGCTGCAGGTGCTGCTACTATTGGGTGTTCGGCGCAAATGATTGGTTTTGCCATCAGCAGTTACCGAGAAAATGGTTTTGGAGGTTTGGTAGCACAAGGAATCGGAACGTCCATGCTTCAAATTGGAAATGTGATCAAGAATCCGCTCATACTATTGCCCCCCACAATATCAGGTATGGTTTTAGCTCCTTTCTCAACAGTCCTATTTCAGTTAGAGAACAATCCTGCCGGTGCGGGTATGGGAACAAGTGGACTTGTAGGGCAAATCATGACATTTCAAACAATGGGGATATCCTGGGATACATTATGGTTAATAATGTCATTGCATATCATTAGTCCCGCGCTAATAAGTTTGGTACTATCAGAGTTGTTCCGTAAACAAGGTTGGATCAAATTCGGAGACATGAAATTGACCTTAGGTGAAGGAGGAAAATAAATGATTACATTAAAATCAGAACAACAACTACAAACAGACTTTAAAAGCGGCAACGTCATTTTATTATTCTCAGCGGATTGGTGCCCTGATTGCCGTTTTATCGATCCATTTATGCCGGAAATAGAAGAGAAATATCGTGAAGACTTTATGTTTGTCTACGTGGACCGTGATCAGTTTATTGATCTATGTGCTAATTATAATGTGTTTGGTATCCCAAGCTTTGTGGCACTAGCGGATGGCGAGGTAGTGGATCGTTTTATTAGCAAGGACCGTAAGACGAGAGAAGAAATTGAAGACTTTTTAAATGGTGTACAAGCAAAATTAGAAAGCACTCATAAATAATATTGATTCATTCTTAAATAAAACATCCTTTGTCAATTTAGGGCAAAGGATGTTTTTGTGTTAAAACGAAAAACTGCTTTATTTCCTTATTTTTCAGGTTCATGATAAAATATTGGGTAGTTTGTTTAGATGAGGATAAAACATTCCTAACGAGTGCACATGTGCTTTGTATATAGGAGGATTTGATATAATGAAAATGACGAGTATTCAGATGAAGAGAAAATTAGAGGATTTGTTTGATAATCCGGATTGGAATACTTCCTTTGACCGGGATAAAGATAGCTTTCGAGTGGAATGGAAAGATACCAAAATGGGTGTAAATATTTCTTTACCAGGTGTTATTTCTAAATGGGAAGCAAGGAAAGAAGAGGCTTTAAAGGAGCTTTCTGAGCATATTCATGAAGCCTTAAGAATCATGCAAGAGAAGCAGGAGTTATCCGGAAAGGAAAAGAATATTTTTCCTGTCATTCGTTCTACTTCCTTCCCAACTGAAACGAAGAGTAAAAAGCGTTTAATTTATCGTGAACATACCGCTGAAACACGTATTTATTATGCATTAGACCTTGGAAAATCCTATCGTTTAATTGACGAGGAGTTATTAAAGTCGGAGGGGTGGACAGAGGAACGTTTGATGGAAGTAGCAAAATTTAATTTGCGCTCCTTACCAACCGATTACAAAAAGGATGAGGTCGCAGGAAATACATTTTACTTTGTTGCACCAAATGACGGCTACGATGCAAGTCGTATTTTAAATGAGGCATTTTTGGAGGAAATGATGGCCAATACAGAAGGGGAGCTAGCTTTAGCAGTTCCGCATCAAGATGTCTTGATTTTAGCTGACATTAAAAACCCAACAGGATACGATGTTTTGGCTCAAATGACGATGCAGTTTTTTGCAGAGGGTCGAATACCGATTACCTCTCTTTCATTCCTATACGAAGATAAAAAATTAGAACCAATTTTTATTCTTGCTAAAAATAAAAAACGTGAAGATAAGTAAAAAGGGGTTGTTTTTCATGCAATTGTTTTATAATCAAAAAGGTATCGGTGATGTATTAATCGTTACCCTAGAACAGGGAGAACGCAACAATCTAAGCTCATCTAAGAATGGGGATGTCGTGAAAATCGCGGCTAAAGACACAAACAAAACGTTAGGCTACAACATTTTTCAGGCGTCTAATTACTTTAATATAACAGAAGAGGGACCCATTAAATTGACTGAAGATTGGGTAGAGAGTATTCAAGATGTCTTTTCTCAAAATCAATTGGATGACCAATTAGATGTGGACCTCTCTCCTAAGTTTGTTGTTGGTTTTGTAAAGGAAAAAGAGCAGCATGAGAATGCGGACAAGTTAAGTGTTTGTCAGGTGGATGTTGGCGATGAAGTGCTGCAAATTGTCTGTGGAGCTCCCAATGTTGAGCAAGGACAAAAGGTTGTGGTGGCAAAGCCAGGAGCAACTATGCCGAGTGGGATGATTATTAAGGATGCCAAGCTAAGAGGAGTTCCCTCATCAGGTATGATTTGCTCAGCAAAAGAATTGGATTTGCCTGATGCCCCAAAGGAAAAAGGAATCCTAGTGCTAGATGATGAGTACGATGTTGGAAAACCGTTTGAATTTTAATTATCTAAAAGCCGCTTATATAGCGGTTTTTTTTATACTATAGGAAAGTCGAATTGAAGTGTATGAGCATTGATTTTCACGATTACGGGAGAAATTCATGTTTTCCAGTATACAAAAGTAATCAGATGTCACGTATAATAGAATTATGTTTGTTTTGGCCGGGCTAAATTTTTATAAGGAAAGAGTGATACAGCTATGTTATATCGATTGAAACAATGGTTAAAGGAGATTTTTTCAGAAGATGAAGAAGTCCAATCTATGCAACCGCCTAAAAATCGATCCATTCAGCAGGATTCTAAGTCACAATCTTTTGGCTCACAATCCGTACATACCAAAATGTCTTTTCAATACCCAAATCAAGATTCCTATCCTTTTCCTATTATGAAGGATTATGAGCGACCTAAGGCACCTAAGCCATCAAGAGAGCCGAAGACCATGGAGAGAGACGAACCTAAATCTACATATAAAGTCGAGACTACAATGGAAGAAAAGAAGTCATTTCGTCCAACAGAGGTCCCTTCCCCTATATATGGATTTCAGCAGAGAAAGCCAGAAGAGGATGAACATTCGATAAATGATATTCCGACATATTTACGCAAGAGGAATACAACCCTAAAAACAGAACAAACATCTGAGCAGACTTCTTCACCTGAACCTAGGATAACTAGACAGAAAGGTGAAAATAAAAATTCAGAAGAGGATTATCATGAAAAAGTAATCCCCTTTCAAACCAGGGCAAAAAAAGAAATACTGCAAGAGGAACCCATACATCAAAAGGGAAAAAAGATACAAGAAGAGCCAGTTCAGGAGCATAAATCTGAAGAGACGAAGCAAGAGACAAAGCAGGAATTTCAATTCACATCCAAGCCTAGGACAGATAAGCCCTATAATGTGATGATGACACCAGGGGATAAAAGAAGGTTGAATCAAAATAAACCAAAGACCAAACCAGATAATCCTACCTATCCACCTCTTCACTTATTAAATGATATAGCGAATGAAGCTACGACCAATGAAGAGTGGCTAGTAGGACAGCAACGTAAACTCGAAACAACACTAGATCAATTTAATGTGAAAGCAAAGGTTACCGATGTGAAACGTGGTCCGTCTGTAACCAGATTTGAAGTCCAGCCTGATATAGGGGTGAAAGTGAATAAGTTCACTAATTTAACTGACGATATAAAGCTTAATTTAGCAGCAGCGGATATTCGTATGGAGGCTCCGATTCCCGGAAAAAGTGCAATAGGTATCGAGGTTCCAAACCCACATCCTACCATGGTCTCCATGCAAGAAATATTAAAAAATGAGTCGTTTCGCAATCATTCATCCAGCTTAGCTGTTGGTTTGGGGCTGGACATAGAGGGTGAAACAGTTGTTACTGATTTAAAGAAAATGCCCCATGGGTTAATTGCTGGAGCTACGGGGTCTGGGAAAAGTGTATGTATCAATACGATTTTAGTCAGTTTATTGTATAGAGCATCTTATAAAGATGTGAAATTTCTACTTATTGACCCGAAAGTAGTGGAGTTAGCTCCATATAATCAAATTCCACATTTAGTATCGCCTGTGATTACGGATGTAAAAGCAGCTACTGCATCGTTAAAATGGGCTGTAGAAGAAATGGAGAATCGTTACTCCATATTTGCTCGAGAGGGAGTAAGAGATATTGATCGCTTTAATGAAAAAATAAAGCAAGCCAATCGCCATGAAGAAAAAATGCCCTATATCATTATTGTCATCGATGAGTTGGCCGACTTAATGATGGCAGCTCCTCAAGATGTAGAGGATGCCATTAGTCGTATTGCTCAAAAAGCTAGAGCCTGTGGCATACATTTATTAATTGCTACACAACGACCATCTGTAGATGTAATAACGGGCTTAATTAAAGCCAACGTTCCAACCAGAATTGCCTTTAGTGTTTCTTCCCAGGTAGATTCACGTACCATTATCGATATGAATGGAGCGGACAAGCTGTTAGGAAAAGGAGACATGCTCTTCTTAGGCAATGGCGCTCAAAAAACGAGACGTATTCAGGGGGCTTTTGTTTCGGATGAAGAGGTAGAAAGAGTTACAAACTACGTTAAGAAGCTTGCTCCACCGCAATATTTATTTGAGCAAGAGGATTTAATTCAACAGGCATCCATAGAGGAATATGAGGATGAATTATTGCAGGATGCGATTGAGCTTGTTGTTGAAGATGGACGTGCCAGCACTTCCTTACTCCAAAGGAAGTTCAGCATAGGCTATAATCGTGCAGCTCGCATGATCGATCGTCTTGAAGAGATAGGCTTAATCTCTGGTCAAAATGGAAGTAAGCCTAGAGAGGTATTACTTAGTCGAGATCAGGTTCATGAAATGCTCCAACTAGGAGATAAATAAAGACAAGGAGTCACGAAGAAGAATAAGGCTTATTCATTTCATCTGCTTATGTTACAATATGTTGGATGAAGCCTCCAGTTCGTATGGACAGCAAATACATTTAAAGAGGGATTAGAAATGAAGGAAATTGAGCTTAAAATGAAGGGGAAAATAAGTAGGCTAACAAATAAAACCTTTAAATTTGATGAACGTGTTGGAGAAGGTTGGTTTTCAGCAGTATATTTTTTGAAGACAAAAGACATTGTTGAAAAAGAAATACCTGATAACCAAGTGAAGATACAGTTTTTTCAAAAGAATGATGCTGTTTTGTGTGGTACTGATGAAGCGATTGCGCTCGTTCATACATTTGCTGACAACCCAGAGGATTTAGAAATATATTCGTTAAAGGACGGAGATAAGGTAAGTCCATTTGAAACCGTATTAACGATTGAAGGGCCATATCAAAGCTTTGGATATTTAGAAGGAATTATTGATGGAATTCTAGCCAGAAGAACTTCGGTTGCAACGAATGTTTATAATGTTGTGAAGGCCGCCCGTACATCTGGAAAGCAAAAGCCAGTTATTTTTATGGGCGATCGTGATGATCACTATACCCAACAAGCTGGGGATGGTTATGCTGCCTATATCGGGGGTTCTACTGCCCAAGCCACTCATGCCATGAATGAATGGTGGGGGAAGGAAGGTATGGGCACAATGCCACATGCTCTCATTCAAATGTTTAGAGGAGATATTGTAGCAGCAACACGTGCCTATCAGAAGACCTTTCCTAAGGATGATTTAGTCGCTTTAGTGGATTACAATAATGATGTGGTTACTGACTCCTTAAAGGTAGCTAGGGAATTTGGGGAAGAGTTAAAAGGAGTGCGACTGGACACCTCACGTACCCTTGTAGATAAATATTTTTTCCGTAATCCTCATCTTATGGGAACCTTTGACCCTAGAGGAGTTAATCCGGAACTAATCTTTGCTTTAAGACGCGCTTTAGACGATGAAGGGTTTGAGCATGTCAATATCATGGCAAGCGGTGGTTTTAATGAGGAGAGAATTCGTCGATTTGAGGAAGATAATGTTCCTGTCGATATGTACGGGGTAGGGAGAAACCTACTAACGATGAATATTGGATTTACTGGTGACAATGTCTTGTTAAACGGAAAACCTGAAGCAAAGGAAGGACGTAGGCTACGTCCAAATCCGCGCTTAGAGAAGGTTGATTATGTGCGTAATTATGAAATTGAATAATGTGAGGAAGAACCCTTGTCCATCGACAAGGGTTCTGCCGACACTATTTTAGATCCAAAAAATATTTCATTCACTCTTGGCTATGAATTTGATATACTTTATAAAGATTCATTCCGCTAAAGCATGAAAACATACAATAATTTATTGCGTTTCGAAATAGCAAGTGGTCTAGAAAATACATATAGTACATTAGAATGAGAGTATGTGGAGGTTCAAGTTTATGACTACTTACCACTTCATTGGTATAAAAGGGACTGGAATGAGTGCATTAGCACAAATTCTTCATGATGCAGGTGAAAAAGTGCAGGGGTCTGATGTAGCTAAGCATTTTTTTACACAAGAGGCACTTGAGGAACGTAACATTCCTATGATGACATTTTCAGAAGAAAATATTCATGATGGATTAACTATCATTGCTGGAAATGCTTTTCCAGATGAGCATGAAGAAATTAAAAAAGCAAAGGAATTGGAATTACCATTTTATCGTTATCACGATTTCCTTGGAGAATGGATTAACAACTACGTAAGTATTGCTGTTACTGGGTCACATGGAAAAACCTCAACGACCGGATTACTTGCCCATGTACTCCAGCAAGTGAAGCCTACTTCATATTTAATTGGTGATGGTACAGGGTCTGGTCATGAAGATAGTAAATACTTTGTGTTCGAAGCCTGCGAATATCGTAGACACTTTTTATCGTATCAACCAGATTATGCAATTATGACGAACATTGATTTTGACCACCCTGATTATTTCACAAGTGTTGAGGACGTTTTCGATGCTTTTCAAGAGATGGCGATGAATGTGAAAAAGGGAATCATTGCTTGCGGGGATGACGAAGAGCTACAGCATATTCAACCGAAGGTACCCGTCGTATACTATGGCCTAGCTGAAGACAATGACTTTCAAGCGAAAAATGTGAAGGAAACGGAAAACGGAACCGTATTTGATGTGTTTGTTCGAAATACCTTTTATGACACATTTGAGATTTCATCATATGGAACCCATAACGTGTTAAATGCTTTATCTGTTATTGCTTTGTGTGATTATGAGGGCATCAATTCAGATGACATTAAAACTTTAAAAACGTTTGGTGGTGTAAAGCGCCGTTTTACCGAAAAGGAATGGGAAGATGGTCAAATATTAATTGACGATTATGCTCACCACCCTAAAGAAATCGAAGCCACCATTGATTCAGCACGAAAAAAGTATGCAAATAAAGAGATTGTAGCCATTTTCCAACCGCATACGTTTACAAGAACGAAAACCTTTTTAGAAGAATTTGCTGAAAGCTTACGGATAGCAGACAAAATCTATCTTTGTGATATTTTTAGCTCAGCAAGAGAAAAGTCCGGAAATTTAACTATCAAAGATCTTCAAAATAAAATTGAAGGTGCTCATCTCCTCGAACTCGACCACACTGAGGTGCTCAAAGAGCATCCAAACAGTGTATTAATCTTTATGGGAGCAGGAGATGTTCAGAAGTACCAGGAGGCGTATGAGGAGTTAAAGTAAAATCTGGTAATAAAAAGTCGCTCATTATAAATGATGAGCGACTTTTTTGCACTTAAGGATTAAACTAAAGACAGTCGTGTATTTCTAATCATAAATAAGACATAATTTGTACATAATGATAGGTAGGAATTTTGCTATTGTTTGACGAAAGTTGTTTATGGGTATAGATTTAATATAATAAATATTTAAAGTGGAGATTGTAAAATACATAATAAGGAGTTGAGTGGGCAGAATGGAGGTCCTACTTTATATTGCAGCTATCATTGCTGCTGTTGCCTTTTTAGTATTGGTGATTTATCTAGCAGGTACATTAAAAGCAACGAGACGTACTTTAGATAATGTTGCCGATACATTAGAGGGCTTTGAAAAACAAATGCAAGGAATTACAACAGAAACTACAGCCCTTTTAAACAAAACGAATAAGCTAGCTGAGGATGTTCAGGAAAAATCGCAAAAACTAAACAATCTTGTCGAAGGAATACACGGCGTTGGCGATTCTGTTAAGCAATTTAATGGATCCATTCAAAAGCTATCGAATGAGATTATTAAGGAATCTGAGCAAAACAAAGAAAATGCAGCACAAGCCGTTAAATGGGGACAAGCTATATTAGATTTGTGGAAAAGATATAAAAAATAAAATTTTCATTTTAAGGAGGAGTTATTGTGAGTAGAGAAGAAAAAAATCAGAATGAAAACATTAATAGCAAAGACTTTTTACTTGGGACATTAATCGGAGGTATTGTTGGAGCCTCTGCAGCGCTTTTACTTGCCCCTAAATCTGGTAAAGAACTACGCCATGATCTAAATGAGGGTGCCCATCAAGTTCGTGAGCGTGCTGGCGAATGGAAGGATGTTGCTTATGAGAAGGGAACAGAGTGGCGTCAAATAGCACGTGAAAAAACGGATCAAATTTCATCTAACCTATCCGAGAAAACAAAGGACTTTAGTGAGCGTGTAAAAGATACAAAGGATCAAATCCAGGATAAGGTGACAAAGCTACGTGACAATCAAAATGATGATGACGTAGCTAATATGATTGAGGAAGCAGCTGAAGATTTAGAAAAACAGTAATTTTTGAAGGTGGATTAGCATGAGTCTACAAGTACTAGAAAATAAAAGTGATTTAGAAAAAGTTATACAGGAGCATGAGCAATTCTTTTTACTTAAACATAGCCTAACATGTCCGATTAGTGCCGAGGCAAAGCAACAGTTTGAATCATTTGCGCAAAATAGTGAGTGCCCTTCCTACATTCTACATGTTCAGGAAGCACGACCATTATCAAATGATATTGCGGATACCTACGAGGTTAAGCACGAATCACCACAGGCATTACTTTTTGATCATAATAAAATCGTTTGGAATGCATCACATTGGGATGTAACCGAAAAAGCCTTAAATGAAGTACAGCAAAGCAAAGCTGCGCAATAAGAGTCCAAATCAAATGGGCTCTTTTTTTCTATCTTCTTAGTAGAAAAATACGAAAATTTAAAATACAGTAATGACAATAAGCAAAAGATTCGTTATAATAGTTGCTAATTATTTATTAGAATAGTTGAGTTATAGTTTAACAGAAGGTGGGAGGATTAATCGTGAGCAATGAACAATTAGACAAGTTGAGAGCAGAACTAGACCAGGTAAACTTAGATCTCTTATCTTTAATTAACAGAAGAGGTCAACTCGTACAACAAATTGGTGAAGTGAAAGAAAAGCATGGTATGAATCGTTTTGACCCTGTACGTGAGAGAGACATGTTGAATAAAATTTTGGAAGAACATAACGGTCCTTTTGAATATTCAACAATTGAACATTTGTTTAAAGAAATATTTAAAATGGCACTTGAATTACAAGAGGATGACCATAGAAAAGCATTACTGGTATCCAGAAAAAATAAGCCTGAGGATACAGTTGTCAATATTAAAGGTGAAACTGTTGGCGATGGTAATCTACATTATGTCATGGGCCCTTGTGCTGTAGAAAGCTACGAACAAGTGGCTGAAGTTGCTAAGGTAGTCAAGAGCCAAGGACTAAAGATGCTTAGAGGTGGTGCTTTTAAACCTCGTACATCTCCTTATGATTTCCAAGGACTAGGAATTGAAGGGTTAAAAATTCTCAAGCAGGTTGCCGATGAGTTTGATTTAGCCGTAGTAAGTGAAATTGTAAGCCCAGCTGATATTGAAGAAGCTTGTGAATATATTGATGTGATTCAAATTGGTGCCCGAAACATGCAAAACTTTGAATTGCTTAAGGCAGCAGGATCGGTACAAAAACCAGTATTATTAAAAAGAGGCTTAGCTGCTCAAATCTCAGAATTTATCAATGCTGCTGAATATATTATTTCACGAGGCAATGAAAATATTATTCTCTGTGAACGAGGCATTCGTACCTATGAAAAGGCAACTCGTAATACGCTAGATATCTCAGCTGTTCCAATCCTAAAACAAGAAACACATTTACCAGTACTAGTTGACGTCACACATTCCACTGGCCGTCGTGATTTACTTCTACCAACAGCTAAAGCAGCTGTAGCGATTGGGGCTGACGGTGTGATGGCGGAAGTACATCCAGATCCAGCTGTAGCCTTATCTGATTCACAACAGCAAATGGATATCCCAACCTTTGAAAAGTTCATGGCAGAATTAAAGAAAATGAATCGATAATATCCAGAAAGTGTTTGTCTTGCTCGAACAAGACAAACACTTTTTTAGTTAGCATTCCTTTATGACCCCCCTATTTTTAGCATTTATTCTTGTTTTTCGCTCAAATTGTGAATGGAATATGAAAATTTTCGATAAAATAGTGTATGATTATACATCAATAGTCTTTCTTCATTGCTTGTTGGGAAATTGTATCGTATCATTACTATATAAAAAAATGATACGGCTCTATCTAAGGAGGAATAAATAAATGAATGTAACAATATATGATGTGGCGCGAGAGGCCAATGTATCGATGGCTACTGTTTCTCGTGTAGTAAATGGAAATCCAAACGTGAAGCCTGCCACAAGAACTAAGGTGTTAGAAGCGATTGAAAGATTAGGCTACAGACCAAATGCCGTCGCTAGAGGATTAGCGAGCAAGAAAACGACAACAGTTGGTGTCATAATTCCTGATATCTCAAGTATTTTCTTTGCCGAGTTAGCTCGTGGAATTGAAGATATCGCAACCATGTATAAATACAATATTATATTAAGCAACTCTGACCAAAATAAAAATAAAGAACTACACTTGATCAACACGATGCTAGGCAAACAAGTGGATGGCATTGTATTTATGGGCGGAGAAATTACTGAAGAACATATAAAAGAATTCGAATCTGCTCCAGTACCGGTTGTACTTGCAGCTACCGTCGATCCTACGATGACAATTCCATCTGTAAATATTAACTATGAAGAAGCTTCATACGAAGCCATGAGCACCCTCATTGAAAAAGGAAACGACCGCATTGGATTTGTTTCGGGAGCGGTGGATACAGAAATTAATAATCAAAAAATAAATGGGTATAAGAGAGCTTTACAGGATGCTGGAAAAGAAGTTGATGAAGAACTCATTTATCGTGGCGATTTTACATATCAAGCCGGAATTGACGGATTTACTAAACTGGCAAATTTAGAGCGAAAACCAACGGCTATTTTTGTAGCATCGGATGAAATGGCACTTGGTGTTATTCATGGTGCGCAGGATAGCGGATTGACTGTACCAGATGACATTGAAGTATTTGGCTTTAACAACACGCGTTTAGCTACAATGATTCGTCCTACCCTAACGACAGTTGTTCAGCCAATGTACGATATTGGTGCTGTTTCGATGCGTCTGTTAACTAAGTATATGAATAAAGAGACGGTTGACGAAAAAAATGTAATTCTTCCTCACCGATTAATTGATAGAGACTCAACAAAATAAAAATTTTGCCGATATATGTAGTAAGAGGTCTTTATTGGGGAGAGAAAAGAGTTTATGAAACGAAAAGATATTTTAACACCAATCGGCATTTTTGTTGGCATAACGATGGTCTTTGTTGGGATTTTCACCAACGGAGGATTAGGTGGTGTCACATCATTTATACAAATTTCATCCATCCTTGTTGTTATCGGGGGGCTTATTGGAGCCATTTTAGTTAACTTTAGCCTGCGAGAATTGAAACTAACTTTTAAGGTTTTTAAAGAAGCATTTCGACAAAACGATACAAACCTACGACAACTGATACAACTCTTTGTTCAATTGTCTGAAAAGGCTAGAAGAGAGGGTTTGTTAGCATTAGAAAATGAAGTTGAGGATGTGGAGGACCCTTTTATAAAAAAAGGGATTCTATTAGCTATAGATGGGATTGAACCTGAGGTTATTCAGGATATTATGAATGCCGAAATTGTGGCGATAGAAGAAAGACACCAAAAAGGAAGAGCCATTATTCAAAAGGCTGGAGAGTATGCACCTGCCTGGGGGATGATTGGTACCCTTATTGGACTGGTATTAATGCTGAATAATTTAACGAATCCCGAGACAATCGGACCAAGCATGGCAGTAGCACTACTTACTACCTTTTATGGTACGTTACTTGCTAATTTGGTCTTTACCCCTATGGCAGGTAAATTAGAAAATAAGACAGAGGATGAAATGTTTTTAAAGCAAATCGTCATTGAAGGTGTTATCGGAGTTCAGTCTGGTCAAAATCCTAAAATTCTCGAAGAAAAGCTTAGTGCCTTCCTTTCTAATGAAGAAAAGAATGAACTAGTCGATGAGGAAGAAGAGGAGCAAGCTGAATTTGCGGGAGAGTCTGTAAATGGACTTTAAAAGGAAGCGACGACGTAGGAAGAAAGAGGCGCTGACGCAAAAATGGATGACGACCTATGCTGATATGATTACATTGGTACTGGTATTTTTTATTCTATTATTCTCTATGTCACAAATCGATGTTGAAAAATTTAAAGCAGTAGCAGATTCCTATCGGGATCGTGTGATATTTGATTTTAATTCATCTATCGTTCCAACTGACCAACCATCGGAATATGGGGAAGATAACGATAATCAACAAAATCTCAATGAACTACCAGAACGAACTAATGAAGAAAAGGATCAGCAAATGGAGTCACAGAATCAGGAAACAGCTCCTTCACTAGAAGACTTACTTCAAGAGGTACAGCAATTTTTAACCAATGAAGGATTAAATGATGTGATAACGGCTAATCGAACTGAACAAGGAGTTGTTTTAGTCTTACAGGAAAAGGTTCTGTTTGAATCAGGTGAAGCTGAAATTATTGATGAAGGCAAGCCATTTCTAAATAAGGTAGGAAAACTATTAAACAATATCCCTAATGATGTCAAAGTAGAAGGACATACTGATTCTAGACCAATTTCAACATATCGCTACCCTTCAAACTGGGAACTATCTGGAGCTAGAGCTAGTAGTGTCATTCGCTATTTCATGACAGTAGAGGCACTTTCCCCAAATCGTTTTCAAGCTAGCGGTTATGCGGATACAAGGCCGATAGCAGAAAATAATTCGGAGGAAAACTGGCAGAAAAATCGCCGAGTAGAAATCATAATTTTAGAGACTGATCATTAATCTTATAGAAATGAAGAGCTAGTAAAACAAATTAGCTCTTCATTTTTTTATCTTTGCTTTTTTTTACTAAAAAGATATAAAATGCGACGTAGTTAAAACTTTTAAGAATCGTTCTGATGAATATTGAGTGCATACCGTTTCGTCAGAATACTTCGCTTTCCATGGGCACGGCCTCAGCCTCCTCGGAAGCAAAGACCGCTAGCTGCGGGGTCTTCACCACGCTTCTTCCCATAGGAGTCTCCGTATTCTGCCTCCACTATTGGAGTGTTCTGATGAATGCATGGTTAAAAGCTTTTGATTAACCAATAGTTCAGTTAAACAAACGAAAGAGGCACCCTTTTTAGCGGAGGAAATACACGGAGACTCCTGGTCGGTTAAAAACGGCCACGTCCAGTGGCAGAGCACCGACACTTGAACGTCCGGTTCTTCGTGGGAGCAAAGAGACAGGTGAGACCCCGCAGCGTTAGCGAGGAGGCTCACCGCTCGCCCGCGGCAAAGAAGACACTATGAAAACGACCAAAGGGAGTTTGAGTAGATGTCGCACTTGTGCCCTTGGGTGAAAGTGAAGTGTATTTCCGTAGCGATGGTTTCGCACTCATCAAAATTGATATTTGGAAACGATTCACGCAAAAGTTACGTCGCATTTTACATCTAATGTAAAGAAATAGACTATAGATATCAGCGACGTTTACAAAACTGCCGTTAATTGTTCAATATGTTATTCTGATAATTTTTTATAAATTGCAAAGACTTCGTTAAGTTTTGATGATTCTTTTCTGTAATTTCACTTTTTCTTGGAATCGGCTTATAAAATCCTTCTTCATCATGCCAAAACTGAGGAAGCTTTACGGGCGACTCTTGCTGATACCTGTCTAGCCATTGAGCAGGTAACTTACCTGTAAACGGTGTGTTGGTTGTCATTACCTTCCATATTTGAGCCCAGGCACGTGGGACGACACGCCAAATATCGTAGCCTCCACCACCTATAGCGATCCATTTTCCATGACAATATTCATGGGCTAATTCATGGGCAAGCTTAGGGATAGCCTCATAGATTTGCATGGAACCACATAAATGGGTTAATGGATCATAAACATGAGCATCAGCTCCATTTTGGCTAACTATCACATCAGGTTTAAAATACTCTACAATCTGTCTTAGGGCTTTTTCATATACTTCTAGAAAGGATTCATCCTCTGTAAAGGCATCAATAGGGATATTGAAGGAATACCCATATCCTTCCTTTAATCCTCTCTCATTGACATTACCAGTCCCCGGAAATAGGTATCTACCCGTTTCATGGATGGACAAGGTGCACACATCAGGATCGTCATAAAAAGCCCACTGTACGCCATCGCCATGATGTGCATCTGTATCCACATATAAAACTCTTAAATTATAAAACTTGCGAATGTATTGAATGGCAATAGCTCCATCATTATAGATACAAAAGCCAGAAGCTTTGCGTTGAAATCCATGATGAAGGCCACCACCAAGGTTGAGGGCATGTTTTACTTCCCCTTGTAAAACGGCATCAACAGCCTGTAAAGAACCGCCTACAATTAAAGAAGCTGCCTCGTGCATGCAATTAAAAATAGGAGTATCCTCTGTTCCAAGCCCAAATTCTAAGCCTTTTTTACTTGAAAGCTTACCTTTATTTGCTAACTTAACGGCTTCAATATACTTTTCGTCGTGAATCAAACTAAGATCTTCGTCTGTAGCCATACGTGGTTGAATAATCTGATCATCGGTTAAGAATCCAGTGTCCTTTAATAATTCGTAAGTTAACTGTACCCGCTTTTGATTGAAGGGATGATCGGCATGAAAATGATATTTGGCATACTGGTCTGAATAAACAAATGCAGCGTGACAATTCATTCCGTTATCCCAGGTATGTTCGGCCACAGTACCTCATATCCTTTTTGGTTAAGTGCTTGTATCACAGGCATAGGATTCATCGTTTGGATTCGAAACACAATGATCTTTTTACTCGGATCTTTTTGATCAGGATAGATAAATACAGACGAAATATTAAGCTTATATTCTCCTATTACATTAGTGACCTTTGGTAGTGTACCTATTTTATTTTCAACTCTTATTTCAATTTGCGAGCTTTGTTCGTGAATTCCTGTTAGTTGGATTAGCGTATAAAGGACATCTTTTTCCGTAATAATGCCAATAAGCTTATCGTTTTGGGTAACGGGTACACAAGCTATTTCATGTTCATAAAAAATTCCTGCCACTTCTTCAACAAAGTCTAATGGATGCACCGTGATAACGGGATGAGACATAATTGTTTTAAGCTCTTTATCTAGCTCTGCTGGTTGGGCTGTTTCCTCAAAAATGGATGGGCTTGCATCTCGAACATCGCGATCAGATACGATTCCAATTACTTCATGGTCATCGTTGACAATGGGGATATGGCGAATATGGTGTTGGTGTAAAAGCCTTAAAGCGGTTTCAATTTTTTCATTAGGAGGAAGTGATATTACTTCCCTCGTCATGACTTCTTCTACTAACAAGACAACCCCTCCTCAAAACCATTTATACTCTCGTTTTCGTCCTAGAAAACGTAATTCTTCAAATTGATCAATTGATTCCTGTGGAACGTTTTTGCCAATGTATGCTAATAAACAGTTAGCTGGGTGGGAACCAATTTCAGGGTCATCCGTTGGAAATGGTTTTAAACCACCAGCACCCATCATTTTTTCCATTACATACCGGTATTCCCATACACTTAATCCTGTTCCTTTTAAATCCCAATGCCAATAATACTCTGTTGTAAGAATAATGTAGTTTTCCATGTAATCATCCATCATGGAAACCTTTAGTAGCGTTGATCCGATTTTATAGGATCGATATTCTGCTGCTACCTCAATGGCCCCCAGCTCAATAAGATTTTCCATGTTAAATTCGGACCATCTTTCAAGAGGATCAGGATGTAAATAGGTGACATATCCAATAATGGTGTCATTTGTACGGGCGACTAGTATTCTTCCTTCCTCAAAATCTGCAATTTCAATTAGTGCTTCAAATTGCTTTTGAGGAGGTCTGAAAGCTTTAAGACCTTCATGAAATTTATATTGTGACAATTGCTGTCCTGTTAACGGACCCTCAATTGTAATGGTATCTTTTTCAGCTTTAATTGTTGTGGAATGATAAGTTTTTTGATGTTTCATTCCTACACCACCAATCATTAATCATTATCTGATTCACCTTCATTATACATGGAACGATCCTATTTGTGTTGGATGAATTTGGGGATATTGTTACAAAATGATGTAGATAAAGAAAACTTGGCTAGCGCCAAGCCGTAAGGCGCCGGCGATTGCCTAGTTGCACTTATACTATCTACCGACTTAACTTATAAATTCTGATAGTATAAAAAAGAAGAATGAGCGAACTCATTCTTCTTTTTGGATACTGTTTTATTCTTCATCTTTTGGTGGCTTTTCCTGGCTTTCATCCTCATTGTTTTCTTCATTTTCGGATTCATCTGGATTTGTATTTGCTTCCTCTTCGCCACCATTTGGGTCATCGTTATTCTGTTTTTTCTTTGTCTCTATAGATACCGTTGCCCCTTCACTTTCATTACCATCCTTATCAACGGTAACAACTCGATACGTATAGGAGTTACCGGGATCGACATTTTGATCCGTATAGGATTGGTTAGTCACCTTATTAGCGATTACATTGGAGCCGCGTAGCACTCTTACGTGTGAAAAATCATCTGCTCCCGGGTTTTTCCAGCTTAGCGCTACCCCGTTATCGGTAGAGGATGCAGATAATCCTGATACTTCTCCTGGATGAACCACAACTTCTCCATGGACAGCTACATCTGACAATCCTGATTCCTGACCAAAGTAGTCTACAGCTGTTACATAGTACACTCTATTTTTAGATGGAAGTTCAAACGATGTATCTTTCGTATTACCAATCGCTTTTCCAGGCTTTCCTGGTTCATCGGCCATGTGAATACGGTAGCCAATTACATCCTTTTGCTTTGGTGCATTCCAGGATATTGTACTACCTGAGATGCTGACATTAGTTGGAGCAGAAGGCGCCTTTCCATCATCTTTCAACTCATCTGTTTCTGGAATTTGAATTTTAGACCATTTTTCATTGTTTGGTATCAGTTTTCGCAAGTCACTTACATCATCCCATCCGCGCTCCTCTAAGAACTCAGGATTTAATAGGAATCCTTCATCTGTAAATTCCTCTGGTGTGCCTTCTAAAGCAGGGTACATTTTATCATCAATGGTTACATAGTCCCCTTCAATTAGACTATTGTCTTTCTTGGTAGGGACGAATTTAGCATTAAAAATGTCAGTTGTGATAAGTCCTGCTTTTTCACAGGCTTCACTAGGTAATAGACCTGAAACAGCACAAACACTTCTCGTTACAATTCCACCTGGGTTTTCAAAGTTGTTTTTTGGAATCATTAAGTCAGGTCTAATTTCAGATGCTGCATTCACGAGTTCAGCCCAGAATCCAACATTTCGACTACTATAACCAAGGTAAGACCCTCTACTATAATTTAAGTGAATGCGGTTATCTGGATCGTTATAGCCGTCTCGCCATGGATCTCCGAATCCGTCACCATCACCATCGGCATCATACGTATCATAACCAATCCAGCTTCCAATCGTAACATTTGGATTGGTAGCTACAAACCAAGCATCTTGAATGTTCTCTGTTGAACCTGTTTTACCTGCCCAATCAACACCTGGGTGAGCTAACACAGAATTTGCATATGTCGCTGTACCTCTATCAATTACATCTCTCATTAAATCAAGTGTTAAATAAGAGGTTTGAGGTGAAAAGACTTCCTTCATTTCAGGTTCATTTTGGAAGACTGTCTCTCCATCCTTTGTTTCAATTTTTTCAATCATATAAGCATCCACGAATTTTCCCATATTGGCAAAAGTAACGAAGGCATTTGTATTCTCTTCCACAGATACCCCTTTACTTAGACTTCCGATCGACATGGATTCATTTGTGAAATCATCCGTATTGTCGTTTGATACTAATGAAGTAAAGCCCATACGCTCCAAGTATGTTGCTGGGCGATCATTTATAATTTTTTTATAAATTCTGGCTGAAGGGATGTTTAAGGATTTAACTAAAGCTGTTCGTACATCAGTAATCCCAGACTCCCTGCTTGTATAGTTATCAGGAAACCAGCCTGTTTCTCCTTTTACGTCCAGTACGGAACTTGCTGGTTGAACGACACCTTTTTCCATCGCTGGTGCGAAATCTAACAATGGTTTCATCGTACTACCGTTCGGACGCTCTGTATTGGTGGCGTGGTTGTTTTCACCAATACCTCTACCCCCAACAAATGCAATTATTTTACCCGTTTTATTTTCGATTAACATGGATCCAGGTTGAACATGGTTTTCAACCTTCTCACGCTTACCTGTTTCTGGATTCGTTCTTATAATCGTATGGGTAGGTGTGAAATGCTCATAATTCCTTGCGATTTCTTGAAATTTGTCGTAAATTTCTTTGTCAATGGTTGTGTGGATTTTATAGCCATTTTGACGAATTTTCCTTTTCGCAATAATGTAATATTGCTCTCTTAAATCATCACTATTCTCCAAGTCTTCCTTGGTATAACCGTCTTGTTTTGCAAAATACTCCGTCATTTGTTTTGCAGCCCGCTCTTCAATTTCAAAGGTAAGAAGCGGATACTTTTCAACTGGTGAAGGTTGTGGATCAATGAAATCTGCTGTCAAATCATAATTGAGAGCATCGTTATATTGCTTGTCTGTTATATAACCTACCTCATGCATGCGATGTAAAACAACCTTCATTCGATCAAAACCTGGTTTCAACCCTTCTTTACTCTTGACCTCTCCACCATTTTGGAAGGGTGAATACCCAAACGGGCTCTTGGGTAGACCGGCTAAAAAGGCGGCTTGTGGAATGTTCAAATCTTTTGCATCTACACCAAAAATCCCCTGTGCAGCCGTTTGAATTCCAGCTATATTTCGCCCCGAAGAATCACGACCATATGGAACAACATTTAAATAAGCTTCTAGTATTTCTTCCTTTTTAAAGAATTCTTCAAGTCTTAGGGCTAATAGAATTTCTTTAGCCTTTCGCTCAAAGGAAACTTCATTGGTTAGGATTTGGTTTTTAATGAGCTGTTGAGTTAACGTACTTCCACCAGATTTCATTTCTGAATTAGTAAATTCCTGAAACAAAGCACGTAAAATAGCTTTAGGAACAATACCTGGATGATCATAAAAAGACTCATCCTCCGTTGCGATTACGGCATTAATAAGATGGTCGGATATATTTTCAATATCAACTTCTTCCCGATGAAGGTCCGCGCTCAGTTTCCCCAAATATTTATCATTATCGAAATAAAGTTCCGAGGTTTCTTCATAATTGTAAATATTTTTTCGCATTTCAGCATAGCTACGTATTGGTTCATCTTTCACTAACGATGCGAAGTAACCTAAACCAATTCCACCTACAAAAAATCCTCCAATAACTCCGATGATGAGAAAAGTAAGTATTATATTCCAAGTAACATCGGAAGATACACGGAAAAACTTTTGTATCTTTCCTTTCTGCCACCACGTTTTACATTTTTGATACATATTTTGAAATTTCTCGTTCATGACGAACCCCCCTAAAATCCACCATATATTATACCATAACTAGAGGTAAAGAAGGGATAGTTAAAATTTCAGTTTGCTATATTTTTTATTTTGTGCTATAAATTAAAAATAATAAAGAAAACTTGGCTAATGACTAAGCCACAGGTCGCCGGCGATTGCCAAGTTCTCCTATTCAATCAAACAAGAAAACTTTACATTTAGAATACCGATGCATGGATGAGTTGAAGTAGCATCATGTTCCCTGTTTTAAGAGAGCTGGCGGTTGCTGCAAGCCAGTACAAAACATGTAGATGCGAATTACGTCTCGGAGCATTTCCTGTCACACATCTATGGACTAGGAAACGGTCATATTCCGTTATTATATGAAGCGGCAGTATATTCATACTGCAACCAGGGTGGTACCGCGGGTTAAACCTCGTCCCTATGATTGATATTCATAGGTGCGAGGTTTTTTGGCGTTTTTAGAAAGTAAAAGTTTGATCAGATTAGGTATAAGAAATAGAGGAGGATAAGGTTTATGGATATTTTACAAGATTTAAAAGACAGAGGATTAGTCAACCAAATTACAGATGAAGAAGGATTAAAAAAACACTTAGAAGAGAACTCAGTGACTCTTTACTGCGGATTTGATCCAACAGCAGACAGTCTGCACATTGGACACCTAGTCCCTTTGCTCATGTTGAAGAGATTCCAAGCTGCAGGGCATCGTCCCATTGCACTAGTTGGGGGAGGAACTGGTTTAATTGGTGATCCTAGTGGTAGAAACACTGAAAGACAATTAAATGAGGAAACGACGGTTAAAGCGTGGAGTGAAGGGCTAAAGGCACAAATCGCAAACGTTTTAAACACGAATGAAAATGAAAAAGACGTTATAGCTGCTGATAACCATGAATGGCTTTCTAGTATGACAATTATTGAGTTTTTACGTGATATTGGGAAGCACTTTGGTGTAAACTACATGCTTGCCAAGGATTCGGTTGAATCTCGTATTGAAAATGGAATTTCATTTACCGAGTTTAGCTACATGATATTGCAATCCTTGGACTTCCTAAATCTTTACAGAGATAAAGGGTGTACATTACAAATTGGTGGAAGTGACCAATGGGGAAATATCACTGCTGGTCTTGAATTAATCCGTCGTACATCTGAAGAAGGCGAGGAAGCAAAAGCATTTGGTCTAACCGTCCCCCTTATTACGAAAGCAGATGGTACAAAGTTTGGTAAAACAGCAGGAGGAGCTATTTGGCTAGATCCTGAAAAAACGACTCCATACGAGTTTTACCAGTTCTGGATTAACACCGATGACCGCGACGTCATTAAGTTCACAAAATACTTCACATTCCTAAGTAAGGAAGAGGTAGCCGAACTAGAAAAAGAAGTAGAAACTCAGCCAGAAAAGCGTGTAGCTCAAACTCGTTTGGCTGAAGAAATGACTAAACTTATTCATGGAGAGAAAGCCTTAAAGCAGGCTCAAAAAATTTCTGAGGCACTATTTAGTGATGATATCAAATCACTAGATGGAGAAGAAATTGAACAAGGCTTTAAGGATGTTCCTTCTTACGCTCTAACCGAAAATGAAAAAGGGTTAATTGACTTACTTGTGGATGCGAAAATATCTTCATCTAAGCGTCAAGCTCGTGAGGATATTCAAAATGGTGCAGTCTACATTAATGACGAGCGTCAACAGGACTTAAAGTATGTAGTTGATGATCAAGATAAAATAGATGGTAAATTTACGATTATCCGTAGAGGGAAAAAGAAGTACTTTTTAATTAGACATCAATAATAGAAGGAGGGAGGTACTCAAATTGTTGTTGAGTACCTCTTTCTTATTTGAAATCCATCAAAAAAGGCTGCCCCTTAAGAGGGACAACCCTTGATTTCGTTTGATTCTCGTTATTAACGAGAGTAGAATTCAACGATAAGTGCTTCGTTGATTTCAGATGGTAACTCTGAGCGTTCAGGGTAACGGTTGAAAGTTCCTTCAAGCTTTTCTTCATCGAAAGAAAGGTATTCAGGAACAAATACGTTCGCTTCAAGAGATTCTGCAACGATGTTTAGGTTGCGAGACTTTTCACGAACACCGATTACTTGACCAGGTTGTACACGGTAAGATGGGATATCAACGCGACCACCATCAACAGTAATGTGACCATGGTTAACTAATTGACGAGCTTGAGCACGAGTACGAGCTAAGCCTAAACGATAAACAAGGTTATCTAAGCGAGATTCAAGAAGAATCATGAAGTTTTCACCATGAACACCCTTCATTTTACCAGCTTGATCAAATAGGCTACGGAATTGACGCTCATTTAAACCGTACATGAAACGTAGCTTTTGTTTTTCTTGTTGTTGCAAGCCGTATTCAGATTGCTTTTTACGTTGATTAGGACCGTGTTGTCCCGGAGCGTATGGACGCTTTTCTAATTCTTTTCCTGTTCCACTCAAAGAAATGCCATATCTACGAGATTTTTTCCAAGTTGGACCTGTGTATCTAGACACTAGACATTCTCCTTTATATATAAAATTTGCATAAAATAAAACCTGTGTCCCTATATCGCTGCTCATTTTGTTTTCATGTACCTTCGCCCCAGCAGCCGAGAGTTACGCGATACACCTCTAAGTTTAGAGGAACAAAATGATGACAACGTTGGTTCACCTAAGCTACCTTTTATTTTACACAAAGGCTATTATAGTTTTTTTTGACAAAGAAGTCAAGGGGAATTAGAGGGATTACGAATAGATTGGAGAATTATATAAAAGTATAAATAATTCTATTTTTCCTAAACATTTTTCAGTATAATTAAATTTAATATGTTATGATGAAATTAGGTAATATTTCCTACAAAGAAAACTTGGCTAGTGCCTAGCACTAAGGTGTCGGGGATAGCCTCGTTGCACTTATACTTTCTACCGATTGGTACTTATAAATATTGATAGTACAAAAATTCAGTCGTTTAGGTGATGAAAATGACAAATGTCATAGCTCTTGACCAACTAAAAATAAAATTAAAAGAAAGATTCTATGAAATCTTAATGACTTATACACAAACATCTTTCCAAGGATGTCTTAATGATATCGCAAAACAACTGAAGTTGATTACACACGCAAAAGCAATAGATGTTTTCATCTTAAATGATTCCACTCTTCGCTATCAACTATGTTCTGACCCATCTGAATCAAATGAATACATAAAAAAAGAACCCTTCCACCTTTCAACCTTACAACAGCTTGTTAACGGGGTGAATAAAACATTTTCTTATCCATCAGGGGATGATGTACTTTATCAGCCGAAAGACGACATAACATCCTTTATTGTACCATTACAAATAGAAAGTAAGCATGATGGGTTTTTATTGTTTTTATTTGATAATCAGAGTTTCGATCAGCAAGTCGTTCAGCTATTTCAAGAGATTGTACAAGAAACGAACCGCCTGATCGGGAAGGTTAAGTTTTTTCACAAATCTATCAGTGTTAAGGATAAGTATGAAATGCTTTACCGTGTGACTTCCAAGTTTCATTCTTCTATGAACATAAATGATATTTTGAAGGAAGTCATTTTTACTCTGCAAGATATCTATCCCTTATACGACTGTTTTCTCTTACTATCACAGGATGACCCGCAGACAGAAGGTTTACCAGTAAGAGAATTTGACTACCAAAACAAGGAATATCATGCGAGTACTGAGGCTTATTTAACTGGGCAAATCCAATTTGATGATACAAATGATCAAAAAGCATCTATGTATGCGCCTCTAAAAGGGAAGCAAGGTGTGTATGGAGTTTTGCAAGTGGTCAAGGAGAAAAATATCCTTTTTATAGAGGATGAAATTGAGTTTATTTCCATATTAGCTAATACAGCTGGAAGTGCTTTGGAAAATGCGAGGTTGTATGAACAGTCTAAATGCTTGATTGCGGACTTAAGGTTAATTAATCAATCGTCCCAAGAGCTTAATTCAAAGCGGAAATTGTCCGATACCTTTACATATATGGCGGATTTAATCAAACATTCATTTAAGGGAGAAGAGGTTGGATTTGTTCTCTATCAAAATAACGGTAATACTCCTCAAATTCTAAAGGAAAGCACATCCTTTTTTACAACCAATGAAGGGCGGTCGCTTATTACTTTTCTAAACGAAAAGATTGAGCAAAAAACAAATATGGTTTTTATTGGAGATTTCCAGGTTAAATATCCTGATCTAGATTTGCCATTTCAATCGGTGATGGCTGTACCAATGATCCATGAACATCAAGTGATTGGTTTTGTTACTGTACTCCATCCGAATGAATATTTCTTTTCATTTGAAACGTATAAACTACTTCAATCTTTAGTTCAACATTCCGCATTAACGGTTGTGAATTCACTCTTGAAAGAGGAGTTAGAACGTTTAGTACAAACGGATTATTTAACAAAGCTATATTCAAGAAATTATCTAGATGAAATGATGAATCAACATCTGGAGGTTGGACAGCAGGGGACTTTTGTTTTAATCGATATAGATAATTTTAAGAGCATAAATGATCAATTTGGACACGATACTGGGGATGCTATTATTCTCCAGGTCGCAGAAGTTATTAAGGAAAATATAAGAAGTCACGATATTGCAGCTAGATGGGGAGGAGAGGAGCTTGCCATATACTTGCCGAATACGAATATTGTGGCGGGTGAGCAGGTTGCTAAACGTTTAGTTAAAGCAGTTGCTACCAGGACAAGCCCAACTGTGACTATTTCCTGTGGAGTTTCTTATTGGGATCAGCAAATAAATGGTGGCAGCAAAGCGATTTTTCTCCGCGCAGACCGTGCATTATATGTTGCGAAAGAACAGGGGAAGAACCGTGTAGTAAAACAAAACGAAATCGCAATCTAAGCTAGCTAAGCGAAGAGCGATTTCGTTTTCTTTTCCTTCCATGAAAATTAAAGGTTATCACTAAGTGTTTGAGTAAATTGTTCAAGATAAATTTGATCTGTTTCATCAAAACGATCAAGGCTTGGACTATCAATATCCAGAACACCGATGACTTTGTCATTTTGTTTAATTGGGATAACAATTTCTGATTGACTTGCGGCATCGCATGCAATGTGACCAGGGAATTGATTCACATCCTCTACACGTATGGTCTTTTTCTCAGAGAAGGCAGTGCCGCATACCCCTTTTCCGTAAGAGATTCGGACACATGCTGGTAATCCTTGAAAAGGTCCTAAAACAAGCTCGCCTTCTTGATAAAGATAGAAACCTACCCAGTTAATATTGTCTAAAAATTGATTTAAGAGTGCAGATGCATTAGCTAAATTAGCTATTTTGTCTGATTCATCTTCTAATAAAGCCTTTAGTTGTTTAATAACTAATTGATAATTTTCTTCTTTAGTACCCGTATACATTGCTGTTTGAAACATGTCAAAACCTCCTAGATTCGATTATGATCCGCTGTCAATATGCGAGAAATTTGTCATAATTTCTTGTCATTTTATCAGAGGATTTATGATTGTGAAACAAGAAAAAGTATGAAGGGGGAGATTAAATGAGCAAGAAAACAAAAGAAAAGGTTGCTGAGACTGCTGTTCACTTGTTTTATTTGAAGGGATTTCATGGAACCTCTGTAAGGGATATTGCATCAAGTGCAAATGTGAATGTTTCCATGATTAGTTACTACTTTCAAAATAAACAAGGTTTATTAGAATTTTTGATTGTAAACTACTTTGAATCATATTTACAAAAGCTAGAGAAAATCCAGAAGTCTTCTTCTACAAAAAGCCCTGTTGAACAAATGGAAGAGTTAATTGATGCTATTATACATTACAAGCAGGAGAATCATCAATTTACAAGTTTTATACAAAGAGAGCTTTCCAAGGATAATATATTAGTGCGAGAATTACTTGTAACCTATTTAGCTAAAGAAAAATATTTATTTGAGGATGCATTTTATCAAATTGTACCCTCCACCCAATATTCAACTGTTGAAAAAGAAATTTTACTTTTTCAGTTGAAGGGGCTTCTCCAAATTCCATTTACTATGCCGTATGAGTGGAAAAGTATGGTCGGTGTCAATCGTTCTGATGATGTTTACCTAACGAAATATGTAAAATCAATTAAGAAATGGGTGAGGACACTTATGGCTTCAGGAGAAGAGGTACAATAGTGTCTTTTCATTACTAAAAAATGATAGAAATTACAAATATGAGAAAGAAATTTGAAAAATTTTAGCAAAAAACGGCGAATACATGATATTATATTACCAACACAAAATTCCTTACCTGAACGGACGATAGGGGTATGTGGAAATTGCGATAGGGGGCTTTTTAATGGAGTACATCATTGGAGCCATTCTTTTCTTAATTGTATTCATTATATTAGGTCTCATACTTAGAAAAAGAGTTTATGACCGTGTTGATCAATTAGAAGAATGGAAACTAGCGGTCATGAATAAGGACGTTACAGAGCAATTATCTAAAATAAAGGATTTAAATCTCTCTGGTGAAACCCAGACACGGTTTGAAAAATGGCGGACAGAATGGGATCATATCGTAACTAGGAAAATGCCAGATATTGAGGAAGAGCTTTTTGACGCTGAAGAAGCGGCAGATAAGTATCGTTTTCGTACAGCAAAAAAAGTGTTAGATGATGTTAGCCGAACCTTACAGACGATTGAAACCTCTATTGTGACCATGTTTGAAGAAGTGGAGGATTTAATTCTGTCTAAAGAGGATGGTCATAAACAGGTAGAGCTGATTCGACCTCGCATCAAGGAGACACGAAAACAGTTGTTACAAAATAGGTATCAATTTGGCAATGCCGAAATTGTTTTTGAGGTGGAGCTTGATGAGATTGAAGAGCAGCTTACCAGTTTTGATCAATTAACTGAGCATGGGGATTACATTGAAGCAAAAGATATGGTGCAACAAGTGAGTGACCGACTCGAAGAATTAAACAATAAAATAAAGATTTTTCCATCCCTTTATCAAAGGTGTAAAACGGATTTACCTGAACAGCTAGACGAATTAACAAGTGGCTTAAAGGAAATGAAGAGTTTAGGTCACAACCTTCAGCATTTTGGCTTTGAGAAAGAAATTCAAAAATACCATGAACAGCTTATTTCAATTATTGAACAATTAGACCGGGGTGAGGTCTATGATGTCGAAACATATATAATCGAGATTGAAGAGCGAATTCAGGAAATTTTTGATCAACTAGAACAGGAAGCCATTGCTAAACAGTACACTGAAAAGAAAATGAGTACGATGGAAAATGAACTTCTTAATATGGAGGAGAAATTTAAACAAACAAGAGAAGAAGTAAAAACCTTACAAGTGAGTTATGAAATGAATGATGAGGACCAAGAAACCCTACTTACCTTAGAAAACCAAGTGAAGCAATTAAAGCTGCTTGCCGACAAGATCGTTAATGAGGTTGAAGACGGAAAACGGACTTATACAAATATACGCGGGGATTTAGAACATTGGTTGTTGCAATGGGATTCCTTTGAATTAGCTCATAACGAATTCTTAGAAAGAGTAAATTCACTACGCCAGGACGAAATTGAGGCAAAAGAGCGAATCAACGATTTGTTAAAGCAAATTGGTCAAGTAAAGAAAAACTTACAAAAAAGCAATATTCCAGGTGTGCCTGAATACATATTTGATGCAATCAAGGATGTAACGGTCACCATTGATGAGATTAACACCCAATTAACTCAACATCCATTAAATATGGAAAAGATCTATCACTTATTGGGAAAAGCCGAAAAGAATACGGAAATGGTTGATGAGCAAACTGAATATTTGCTCGAGCAAGCTCGATTAGCAGAGTATGTGATTCAATATGCTAATCGTTACCGCAGTCAATACCCAGTTCTAGCAGCCAAGCTTTCAGAAGCAGAGTATGCTTTTCGTGAATGGGATTATGAGCTTGCGCTTGAAACAGCTGCGGAGCATTTGGAACAAATTGAGCCTGGAGCAATCAAGCGACTAGATGAAATTTTAAAACAAGAGGATGCATTCTCTAAAGTATAAGAATAAAAAGCTGTCTCAAGAGTGCTAAAACACTAGGGAGACGGCTTTTGTTCTTTGTCCCGACATAATATATGTGGTATGATTATTCATTGCAAATGGAAAAAAGGAGCTTACTCGTGATGATATATTTAGATAATAGCGCAACAACAAGCCCGTATCCCGAGGTATTAGAAAGCTTTCGAAAAGTATCGGAATCCTATTATGGAAATCCTTCCTCTATTCATCAGTTTGGTGGAGAGGCAGAAAAGTTACTACACAAAGCTACGAAACAAGCTGCTAACTTGTTAAAGGTTGATTCAAGTGAGTTGATTTTCACCTCAGGAGGCACGGAGAGTAATAACCTTGCCATAAAAGGTATAGCTTTACAGCATCAAAATAGAGGACGACATATTATTACAACACAGATTGAACATCCATCAGTTTTAGAGGCTTGTCAAGCTCTTGAATCACATGGATTTGATGTTACGTATTTATCCGTGGATGCGGAAGGAAAAATTGATATGGAACAGTTAAAAAATGAAATACGTGATGATACGATTTTGATTTCTGTGATGCATGTAAATAATGAATTAGGTACCATTCAACCCATTAAGCAAATTGCAGATATTGTGATTAAACATCCAAAATTGTTTTTTCATGTAGATCATGTTCAAGGGCTAGGTAAAATTTCTCTTGACTTTACTCATCCAGGCATTCATTTATGTTCAATGTCTAGTCACAAAATACATGGACTAAAGGGTACTGGTTTATTGTATATTCAATCAGGGACTACTCTTTCTCCATTGTTGCATGGGGGTGGTCAGCAATCTTCTACTCGACCAGGAACGGAAAACTTAGCGGGGATTGTAGCAATGGTAAAAGCGATGCGATTGACATTTGAAAAACAAAAACATGGCTATGGTCATCTAATAAAACTTTCAGACATCATCCGCAACCTATTACAGAAGGATGACAGAATTATGATTAATACTCCAAGGGATGGAGCGCCACACATTTTGAATATTTCAGTACCTAAATTTAAACCAGAAGTAGTCATTCATGCTTTAGGCAAGAAAAATATATTTATTTCAACCAAATCTGCTTGCTCCTCTAAGCATTCGGATGAAAGTGCTGTACTAGCTGCCTGCGGATTAGGGATGGAACGTACACATTATGGGTTAAGAATTAGTCTTTCGTATCAAAATACAGAAGAGGAAGTTCGGCAGTTTTGTAAAGAGTTTAAAGAGGTGCTGGACGAATTAAATGAAGTAATGAGGTAGATAACATGCAATATGATCATATTTTAATAAGATATGGAGAATTGTCCCTAAAGGGGAAAAATAAAAAACAATTCATCTCCCAACTGAAGAAAAACGTAAAACAAAAATTAAGAGAATTTCCAGATATTCATATTATTCGGGCACGTGACCGTATGTATATCAAGCTGAATGGTCAAGACCATGAGCCAATCATCGAAAAGTGCCGTGAAGTATTTGGGATTCAGTCTGTCAACCTAGCCCTCAGAGTAGAGAACTCGTTAGACAAGATTAAGGAAGGGGCATTGTTTGCTCTAAATGAGGCCGGTAACGCTAAGACATTTAAAATTACGACGAAACGCCCGAATAAAAGCTTTGACGTCCCTTCACAGGAAATGAATCAGGTGCTTGGTGGTCACTTGTTATCAAACACCGAAGGAATAACGGTTGATGTTCGAAATCCTGATGTGGAAATACGAGTAGAAATACGAAATGACGCTACGTATATTATGGCTGGTAAAATTCCAGCATCAGGTGGACTCCCCGTTGGAACAACAGGAAAAACACTTCTACTGTTGTCAGGAGGAATTGATAGTCCAGTAGCCGGATACCTTGCGATGAAAAGAGGCGTTAAAGTAGAGGCAATTCATTTTCATTCTCCTCCTTACACAAGTGAACGGGCAAAGCAAAAGGTATTAGATTTAGCGAAATCCTTGACGAAATATGGCCATGAGATTCGTGTACACATTGTACCTTTTACGGAATTACAACAAAAAATATTTCGTGAAATTCCAGAAGGCTATGGAATGACAGTGATGCGTAGACAAATGCTGAAGGTAAGTGAGAGGCTGGCCAAACAGGAGGGGATTCTTTCCTTAACAACAGGTGAAAGTCTTGGCCAAGTAGCGAGTCAAACAATGGAAAGTATGAATGCCATTAACGAAGTAACGAATTATCCAATTATTCGCCCATTAGTCGCGATGGATAAGGTAGATATTATTGACATATCGAGAAAAATTGGTACTTATGAAACCTCAATTCAGCCTTATGAGGACTGCTGTACAATTTTTGTACCAAAGCAGCCAAAAACCAGGCCTTCTCGTGAGAAAATTCATCAATTTGAGGACCCGGTCGATTTTAGTGAGGATATAGACAAAATACTACGTAATATTGAAACCATTACCTTTACTGAGCACGAACAACAATCGGATGATTTTGGTGATTTATTGTAAATGCATGAAACAACTACCAGCTATTGTGTTGTATGATAATCACCTTTTTGCACATCATAATGAGTGACAAGGAGGTGATTACATCATGGCAAACAATAATAGCCGCAATTCAAACCAACTTGTTGTACCTGGCGCTGAGCAAGCTCTTAACCAAATGAAAACAGAAATCGCTCAGGAGTTTGGTGTACAGCTAGGAGCTGATACCACTTCTCGTGCTAACGGTTCTGTAGGTGGTGAAATCACGAAGCGCCTTGTAAGTGTAGCTCAACAACAATTTAGTGGTCAACAACAATAAGATAACGATAGCTAAGAAAAGGGCAGAGAATCTGCCCTTTTCTTTCTACATATAAAATGTAAGAGGAGAGAATCAAGATGGGGAAATTATGGTATGGCGGTAAGATTTATACAATGCGACAAGAAGGGGAAGTAGTAGAAGCAGTTTATACCGATAATGGAAGGGTCATTGATTTAGGGACCAAATCATATTTGGAAAAGGCATATGCAAATCAAATTGACGATGAGCATGATCTAGATGGACAAGTCATGTATCCAGGTTTCATTGATAGCCATTTACATATCATTGGCCATGGAGAGCGAATTTTACGATTAGATCTAACCTACATAAAATCACCTGAAGAATTATTAAGAGCGGTAAAAGATGCCACACAAAAGCTTTCTCCTGGCGAATGGCTGATTGGGGAAGGATTTAACGAAAATCAATGGGAGAACCCACGAATCATTCATCGTAATGAATTGGATGAAGCATGCGCTGAGCATCCGGTCATGTTAACAAGGGTATGTCGCCATGCAATAATAGCGAATACGAAGGCGATGAACGAAGCTGGCATTACAAATGATGTTGAAGCCCCCTCTGGCGGTGTAATCGATAAGGATGAAAAGGGTGAAATGACAGGCTTTTTCTTAGATAATGCTCAGGATTTAATTAAGAATCACGTTCCTGAAGTAAGCATCTCATACTTAGAAAAAGCAGTAACTGTAGCCATTCAGGATCTAGTCCAACATGGAATTGTTTCAGGTCATAGTGAAGATTTGAATTATTATGGTGGATTTGAACGTACGTATGAAGCCTTTGCCAGAAGTATAGACGGAGTGAACTTAAAGTTTCGTGCTCACCTGCTTGTCCATAATGAGGTGATTGAAGATATGGATAAGAGTGGGCATCAATTTAAAAATGGTTCAGATTGGCTTGAGTTAGGTGCAATGAAAATCTTTGCAGATGGTGCCTTTGGTGGACGAACTGCTTGGTTAAAAGAACCTTATGCAGATGCAAGTGACCAGTATGGTGTTCAAATCAATTCAATAGATCACATGAAAAAGTTAATGGTGAAAGCAAGAAGTCGATCGATGCCTGTAGCGGTACATGCAATTGGGGACCAAGCCGCTGAAATGGTGTTAAATATGATTGAGCAATATCCACCCGCTGAAGGGGTTAGGGATCGTCTTATTCATGCTCAGCTTGTCAATCCGAATCTGATCAATCGAATGAGAAAATTGTCATCATTAGCTGTTGATATCCAGCCGACATTTGTTGCTTCTGATTTTCCGTGGGTGTTAGAAAGAATTGGAGAAGAACGTCAGCATTTAGCATATGCTTGGAAGTCTCTAATGGATGCAGGTATTGTTTGTGCTGGTGGGTCTGACGCACCTATTGAGGAAATAGATCCGATTAAAGGGATAGCGGCGGCTGTAAATCGCACCTCTTATTTAGATGGTAAAACCTATGGTGAAGCCCAGTGTTTAAGCCCTTATGAGGCTGTCTCCCTATACACAACTGGTGCTGCTTATGCTAGTGGAAATGAAGAAAAACAAGGGCAAATTGCACCCGGTTTTTATGCTGACTTTACTGTGTTGGACCAAGATTTATTTGATATTCCGAAAGAGAATATTATAAAGACGAATGTAATGAAAACAATTGTTGATGAGGAAATTGTATATGTGAAAAACGATTAAGGAAGTGCATCAAGCACTTCCTTTCTTTAATGCCTTTCCTCTAAAAAAGTCCTCTTCACTCGATCCCAAAAGGAGTTATTTTTCAATTTAACCGTTTTAATGACTTTATCACTTAACGAGATGTCTAGTGTTTTGATATTACGGATTGAAAATGCTTCATTATCCAATCCTATGATCGGATAGTCATTACCATCCTGGATGACCTCAAGCTGTAGATTTCGTTCTCCTCCCAATATAAAGGAGGAACCTAATGTCCTGTAACGGTTATTATTTAACGAGGCTAGCTCGGTGACCTGAAGGCAGGGGATTTTCGGATCCACAACTGCCCCATTTGAAGATTTATTATATCCAGTACTCCCAGTTGGTGTAGAGACTATTAATCCATCTCCTCGAATCTTTTCAAAGTGTTTTTCATCAATATAGACATCCAATACAAAGGATTTAATTATTGACGAACGTATACTGATTTCATTCAAGCAATGAAAGGTGGTTTCATCCTCATTAACGGTCACATCAAGCAAAGGAAATTTCCGCACTTCTAAATCCTCATTCATCATAATGTGAACCATTTCATCAAACGTTTCTAAATTAAAGTCACAGTACAGCGCTGCTTCCTCGCCCGTTTTAATCCCCATATACAGGCAGTCAGTCGAAAGCCTGTATTGCGGACGGCTTGCAAAAAGGTTCCATCCCCGCCAACGCTAATGACGATATTCGCATCTACTGCATGATTCACAATCTGAAAACCATTATTTGTCGCTAGTTTGGATAAAGGCTGTAATTGTGCTTCTAATCGTTCATCTTTCGGATAAAAAAAGTATAGGTTTTTACGCTCGTCCATTTCGCTTCCCTCCCAAACCATGAAATTCAATTCTATGTTTATTGTATCATTTGTCAGGTAATAATTATCGAAATCCAAACGATTATAGTTTAAATATACTGCAAATGGAAAACAATGGTTGTAAAGAGGTGAGTATATTGAATTGGTGGATTATACTCGTCGTTATTTTGATTATCTTTGCTGTCTTTATGACCATTCTTATGTTTACTAGGGTTCATATTTCTATTCTTTATAAACATGAAAGGGATCAAGATTATTTAAGGGTAATCATTCAATTTTGGATGTTTATTCGTATCGAAAAAGAAATCCCGATTGTTGAAATAAAAGATAGAATGGAAGCTAGAGCAGAGATGACAGGTTCTACTGATAAGGAAGAACAGTCAATGGGATTTTTTGATAAGTTATTGGACCGCTTAGAAATGCTGAAAAATTTTATGTCAACCATACAACAAATATGGCCTACAATAAAAAGCTTCCTTCAAAAAGTCCGGATTCATACTCTTACTTGGCAAACACAGATTGGGATGGTGGATGATGCTGCAATAACAGGGACAATATCGGGAGTGATATGGGGGATTAAAGGAAGTGTAATAGGAATGCTTCATCAATATATGAACGTATTAGCCGCACCTAAAATCCTTGTCAATCCTGTTTTTCAAAAAAATATCGCGGCTACATACTTAGAATGCATGTTTTCATTTAAAATTGGGCAAGCTATAACAGCATTCATGCAAATTAATAGGCAAAGAAAAAAAGATGAAGTATCAGATTCATAAGAAAGGAGCTTTATACCCATATGTCAGAACATCCTATTCAAGGCTTAATGACAACAGCGATGGAAAGCTTAAAAGAAATGGTGGATGTGAATACCATTATTGGAGATCCAATCGAAACACCAGATGGGAGCACCATCATTTTACCTGTTTCTAGAGTTGGGTTTGGTTTTGCGGCAGGAGGAAGTGAATTTAAGCCCGCTCAAAAACAAAATCAACAATCTGAGGACCAATCAGATGGAGGAAGTAGTGATGGAGGTGGCAAGCTTCCGTTTGGAGGAGGTAGTGGTGGAGGTGTATCCATTACCCCGGTGGCCTTTGTAATTGTCAATTCGAATGGTGTGAAAATGGTTCATTTAAACGAAAATACACATTTATATGAACGATTAATTGATTTAGCGCCACAGGCAGTTGATAAAATACAGGATTTATTGAAGTCGCAAATTAAACAGCCTGAGGGAAAAGAAGAGAAATCAAAGGAAAAGGAAAAAGATAAGGACAAAGACAAAGAGAAAGACCAAAACAAAGACAAAGAAAAGTCCGAGGATCAGGAAAAGGAAGATGAACAAAAAGGTGAAGATAAGAAAAACACCCCCCCAAGTACATTATAAGGTTGTTTGATTAGACAAAATCAACCTCTGCCTTCATAATAATGGTAGAACCAAATATTTTGTATAGGAGGAGAATCGGATGCCAAATATTACATTTAAGGGTAATCCTGTAACGCTTCTAGGAGAAGAAGTACAGGTAGGTAACCAAGCACCAGACTTCACTGTACTTGCTAACGATTTATCAGAGAAATCTTTAAAGGATTATCAAGGTAAAAAGCTTATTAGCGTTGTTCCATCCTTAGACACGGGAGTATGTGATGCACAAACACGTCGTTTTAATGAAGAAGCGAGTAACTTAGATAACGTTACAGTCCTTACTGTGAGTATGGATTTGCCTTTTGCTCAAAAGCGTTGGTGTGGAGCGAATGGCATTGAAAATGTGGTGACATTATCAGACCATCGTGACGGCTCATTTGGCCAAGCATACGGTGTCTTAATTCAGGAGTTACGACTATTAGCAAGAGCTGTCTTTGTAGTAGATGAAAATAATAAAGTTACATATGTAGAGTATGTAAGTGAAGCAACTAATCATCCAGATTATGATGCTGCTTTAAACGCAGTTAAGTAAGGTTAAGCAAAATTATAAAAAGATAGCGGATGTAAACTGTAAAACTCCCGACTTTTATTTATCTCAGGTCGGGAGTTGGTTTGTGTTTACAACCTATCTATACATATATGTACTCACCACCATGTGGTAGATGAATAGTGAAGGAATTGAGGGATAGTCATGAATCAAGAAAAAGTAGAGCAATTATTCAAGTGGTTTGATGAAACAACAATGATTATTGAAAAAGAGGAAAAAACGCCTTATTTAGATAGCTTAGTTGAAGCTAGTGGTTTACTATTTAGTGGAGTGGCTGAGGAAATTGAAGAACCCTTTAAACAAACGCTACAGAAGCAAGTAGAAAAGGTTCAGTTAGATTCCTTTTCAAATGAGGAAGTGCGTAAAGCATTACAATTAGCTATTTTAAAAGGGATGAAGGGAGCTACGCAACAACAGCATTATATTACCCCAGATGCGGTAGCGATTTTCATGGGTTATCTTGTTTCCAAATTTCAAAGTGAAAAGAAGGATATTCGAATATTTGATCCGGCCTGTGGGACAGGAAATTTATTAACAGCTGTTATGAATCAAGTTGAAAAAAACATAGCTGCCTATGGGAGTGAAGTTGACCCAACTTTAATTCAGCTTGCGTACATGAATGCAAACTTACAGCATTTTGGGATTGAATTTTTCCATCAGGATAGCTTACGTGATTTATTGCTTGAACCAGTTGATGTAGTCGTATCAGATTTACCAGTGGGGTATTACCCAGATGACGAGCAGGCAAAAAGCTTTAAACTAAAGGCTGATGGACAGCATTCTTATGCACATCACTTATTTATTGAACAAAGCTTGAATTATACAATTGCTGGTGGTTATTTATTTCTGCTGATACCAAACTTCATGTTCGATAGTGATCATTCCGATCAATTACACCAATTTCTACATGAACACGCACATGTCCAAGGAATCTTACAGTTGCCATCATCTATGTTTAAATCCGAACAAAATGCTAAGAGTATTTTTATATTGCAAAAGAAAGGCATTCAAACTACAAACCCTAAACAAGTTTTAATGGCACAGCTCCCATCATTTAAGGATGTGCGTGCCATGGATAAGACGTTAAATGAAATTGATTATTGGTTCCATAATCAAAAATAGGCCCGTCGTAAAAAACAGAAAATAAAAACATTGGCATGAAAGCGGACACAGCGGGGTTTCTTTCTTGTGCTAACAGATTCAATAATTTAAAGTATCTATGGGAAACGTAAAAGTGAATCTGTTAGATATGAGGAGTTGAAGAAAGTGAATAAAGTTTTAGCAATAAATGCTGGTAGCTCTTCGTTAAAATTTCAATTAATCGAAATGCCAGAAGAAAAAGTGCTAACAAAAGGTCTTGTTGAACGCATCGGACTAAATGATTCCATTTTCACCATAGAGGTTAATGATGAAAAGGATACAGAAACAAAGGATATCGAGGATCATGGTGTAGCAGTCAAAACACTATTGGAAAAACTTCTTAAAACAGGAGTTATTCAATCCTATAATGAAATCCAAGCGATTGGCCATCGTGTTGTACATGGCGGGGAAAAGTTTAGTGATTCCGTTCTAATCACGGATGAAGTGGTCCAAGAAATTGAAGAAGTATCGGAATTAGCTCCTTTGCACAATCCAGCTAATTTAGTTGGGATTCGAGCGTTTCAGGAGATTTTACCGAATACGCCAGCTGTGGCAGTATTTGATACAGCTTTTCATCAAACCATGCCAGAGCAGTCTTATCTATATAGTCTTCCATATGAATACTATGAGAAATACGGAATACGAAAATATGGATTCCATGGTACATCTCATAAATATGTATCCGTCCGTGCAGCAGAGCTGTTAGGAGTGCCAGTTGAGAATTTGAGACTGATTTCTTGTCACCTTGGAAATGGTGCAAGTATTGCAGCTATTGAAGGTGGACAATCAATTGATACATCCATGGGCTTCACTCCTCTTGCTGGTGTTACAATGGGGACAAGATCAGGTAATATTGACCCTGCCCTCATTCCATTTATCATGGATAAAACAGGGAAAAATGCAAATGAGGTTATGGATATCCTAAATAAAGAGAGTGGAATGTTAGCCTTATCAGGTTTTTCTAGTGACCTAAGAGATATTGAACAAGCTGCAGAAGAAGGGAACGAGCGTGCTGAATTGGCTTTAGATGTTTTTGCAGGACGTATTCACAAATATCTTGGTTCTTATGCAGCTCGTATGTCAGGCGTTGATGCTATTATTTTCACAGCAGGTGTAGGTGAAAATAGTACAGCCATTCGTGAACGTGTACTAAAAGGACTTGAATTTATGGGGGTTTACTGGGACCCAGCTTTAAACAAGGTTAGAGGAAAAGAAGCATTTGTGAATTATCCTCACTCCCCGGTTAAAGTTATAATCATTCCAACGAATGAAGAGGTAATGATTGCTAGGGACACTGTCCGTTTAAGTGAAATTTAAATTCATAAGTATTAGATCCTCTCTTGAACTCATAGAGTAGTATAGAATAAATTCCCTAAAAGGGGAGAGGATCGCTTGAGTGAAAACTTTTATATTAATGAATTACGTTCATTTGAAAAGGAATTGGATCGTGTTCAGGAAATCCGTCAGCACCACTCATTCTTAAATAGAGATATGGAAATGAAAGAAGAGCTTTTCGCAAAAATAGATGATGTATTACTTTATACATATCATGTTTTGCAAAGCTCTTCTTTTCAACTGAATATACGTCGGCAAATCATTAAGACAGGTATGTCATATAGAGTTTCCATTGACACATTACAGGACATGGAAAAGTTATCAATTGGGGAGTTGACCGTTATAGCAGAACAATTTCTCAAGAAAAATAGGATGGTGTCAGCTATACAGGGTTCTATAACTGGCGTGGGGCACCTTCTCTTATTAGCATCGGATTTACCTTTTATACTTGTTTCCAATATGCAGCTCATTCAAACGCTTGGTTATATTTTTGGTCATGAAATGCATAATCCACGAGAAATGATGTTAGCGTTGAAGGTTTTTTACGCTAGTGTGTTGCCTAAAAAGCATCAGTATTCTATGTGGCAAGAGTTAAAGGCTGACACCGATGGGAGGGAATTATTTGTTGACTTTGAAAAAGGTTATTGTGATGAGAAGCTGTTTGATTTATTGATCCCCTATTTTTGTAAAATAGGATTTATTCGACTAACTAGCCGTAAACGTATTAAGAGGATTTCTATTTTAAGTGAGTTAACTAGTGTTTTCTCAAGGATCTACGTAAATAAAAAGGTAGGCCAGTTTGCCTTATCCTTTTATCAGTATCGCTACTTAAAGAATAAAGGTTTTTCAGTCTAAAATGGGGGATTATGACAAGGTCATGTCTCGCATTTTAGACTCAACAACGTACTACAAGTACATCAACTTTAGCATATCGTGTTATATTTTCTAAAACACTGCCTATGAAAAAGCGTTCAACGGCATTGTGTCCTGTTGCTCCGCATATGATCAGGTCTGCTCCAATTTCAGGAGCAATGGTTTTGGGTATTTTAATTTTCGGAGAGCCGTTATCTAAACGTGTGGTCACATATTCAATTCCTGCTTTTTGTGCCATATTTTTATACCCTGCAAGTATTTTTTTACCGTATTCCTCAAGGTTTTCTATAATGTTAATCTGATATGCATTAAAACCGCTATATGACTTGATATCGATAACATGAGTGATGGTAAGTTCGGGTGTTGATGACGCTTACATAATTCAATCGCCTTTTCAAAAGCTGTATCAGATGCATCTGATCCATCCACAGCCACTAGAATATGCTTATGTTGTAATTCCATGTCATTCCACCCCTTCCTATATCCTTTTATTTTTCTGCTCCTTTTCATTATATCGCGTATATATTCCTATGACAGAATATGGTTTGAGCGTTTTGTGAACAATTAGAAATACTAACAGGTAGGAGGTGGATTACATGAAGAAAAGGCAAGGTAGGAATAGAGAAGAAAAGGAAGAGAAAATGATTACTCAGCAAATTGCGGAGAGCTATCAAAGTGGATTGATTGAACCAGAAACAGACACACGTGCTCGGGAAAAGTAGATGTGTACAAGCGCTTTTCTTCCAGAAGAAAAGCGCTTGTTTTATACTATCAGAATTTATAAGTTCAATCGGTAGCTAGTATAAGTGCTACTAGGGAATCGCTGGCACCTTACGTCTTGGCGCCGCTAGCCAAGTTTTCTTTATAATGTTAGTAGAAGATGGTAAAATAGGAATACCTATTTATAAAGTGGTAATTTTTAGTAATGGGGGAATATTTATGAGACATGCAATTGTCACGGCGGGGACAAAGGGTTTGGGAAGAAAAGTAACTGAGGAACTGCTGGAAAATGGATACTCTGTTACAGCTACCTATCGAAGTGATCATAAGAAGGCAGATGAATTAGCTCAGGCCTTTAAAAAATATGAAAATGCACTGCAAATCCTTCAAATTGACGTGTGCAATCCAGGTCAGCTATCCGATTTAGTCAGAAGTGCATATGAACGTTTCGGAAGAGTGGATTGTTTAGTAAATAACGCTGGACCTTACATATTTGAACGTAAAAAGCTTATGGATTATGAGATAGATGAGTGGAATGAGATGATGAGAGGAAACCTGGATGCGGTTTTTCATTTACTAAAGGATGTATTACCGATAATGAGAAGACAGCAATTTGGGCGCATTGTTAACTATGGCTTTCAAGGGGCTCAGGATGCACCAGGATGGATCTACCGTTCTGCATTTGCTGCAGCTAAATCAGGTTTAGTTTCCTTAACGAAATCCATTGCCTATGAGGAAGCGGAACATGGCATTACATCTAATATGGTGTGTCCTGGAAATATTATCGGTAAAATGAAAGAGTCTAATATCATGGACAGTCGAAAATACAACGATGAACAAACACCAGTTGGACGATCGGGTACAGGAGAGGATATAGCTAGAGCCGTTCTGTTTTTCTGTAACGATGCCTCAGATATGATTACAGGGACAGTTATGGATATTACCGGTGGATTAGATGTCATCAATCGACATCGTTAACCTATCTATTTTCCATTATTCATGATAGGATTATGGTTATGAAAGGGCTTTCATATTTTTTTATATCTTTATCACTATTTTTTTGTTATCTTAATTATGAATCAGTAAGGAGGTTATAAGATGAAAATAGGGGTACCAAGAGAGATGAAAAATAACGAAAATCGAGTCGCATTAACGCCAGCTGGAGTATTAACATTAAAGAATGCTGGTCATGAGGTATATATTGAAACGGAGGCTGGAATGGGCTCTGGTTTCACAGATGATCAATACGCTGATGCCGGTGCAACTATTGTTCCAACCGCAAGTGATGCATGGAATAAGGAAATGGTAATGAAGGTGAAAGAGCCATTACCAGAGGAATACGATTATTTTTATGAAGGACTTATTTTATTTACATACTTACATCTTGCAGCAGAACCAGAATTGACGAAGGCCATGATTGATAAGAAAGTCGTAGGAATAGCTTATGAGACTGTCCAATTAAAGAATGGTTCATTGCCATTGTTAACGCCAATGAGTGAGGTTGCGGGCCGAATGGCTTCTCAAATCGGTGCGCAATTCCTCGAAAAGTCAAAGGGCGGAAAAGGAATTCTATTAGGAGGAGTTCCAGGTGTGCGCCGTGGTAAGGTAACGGTAATTGGCGGAGGTGTTGTGGGTACCAATGCGGCGAAAATCGCTGTTGGTCTTGGTGCTGACGTTACGATTGTTGATTTAAATCCTGAGAGGCTACGTGAGCTTGATGACATTTTTGGTTCTAAAATAAATACAATGATGTCAAACCCATTGAACATTGCTGAAACAGTTAAGGAATCAGATTTACTCGTTGGGGCTGTATTAATTCCTGGGGCAAAAGCACCGAGATTGGTAACCGAAGAAATGGTTCAATCCATGACAGACGGCTCTGTCATTGTGGATGTTGCCATTGACCAAGGTGGAATTGTAGCAACCTCAGATCGAATCACGACCCATGACAATCCAACCTATGAGAAGCATGGGGTATTGCACTATGCAGTAGCAAATATGCCAGGAGCGGTACCAAGAACATCAACCATAGCTCTTACGAATGTAACCGTACCTTACGCACTACAAATTGCGAACAAAGGATATGGACAAGCATGCCGAGATAATCAAGCTTTACGAAAAGGGATTAATACATTAAATGGCTTTGTAACGTATGAAGCTGTAGCGGATGCTCACCAGCTTGAACATTCAAGTGTAGATAATCTGTTAAAATAAAGCGAAGAATCCCGCTGAATAGTAATAAGTCAGCGGGATTTTTTTATAGCTACAAGCAATATGTTTATAAAGATGTCTAAATTCTAATAAGTATTTTTGGCATTTCCTTTCCCCACCTTTGGTATAATAATTAATGGGAATGAGGTATGTAGGGTAAATTCCTTAAGGTTCAAAAAATATATTTTATTAATGAAACTATTTTGTATTTGTTTCGTATTACATATTACATGAGAATCTTGGGTAGAAAAGAGGTGAAATGTTTGGGGATTTTTTCAAGATTATTTAGTAAAAAGAATCAATCTAATCAACAAGAGGTAAAAGAACGAACCGTTTTAAATATGGAAGTTGGGGATATTGTTTCTTATGACCTTGTGGATTATGAAGTGGTAGGTAAAATTGTCTATCGTGATCATGGTTATGAGTGGACAGCATATCAACTTCTAGAGGGAAAGAACACAATTTGGTTATCTGCTGAGATGGATGATGAACTCGAGTTAGGGGTTTATAAAACTGTCCAATTGCCTGTATCAGAGACGTTTCCCAAAACATTAAACTATGAAGGTAAGACTTATCATTTAGAGGAAGAAGGAAATGCCCAGGTCCATGGACAAGGAAGAAGTAAGCAATTGAGTGGGCGCACCATCCATTATGGTGATTATGTAGATGAAGAGGAAGAAACCTTTTTAAGTGTTGAAACATGGGGGACCGAGGTGGAAGTAAGTCTTGGGCATCCAATAGAAGAGTATGAAATCAAAATTATAGCAGGGTCTATATAGTCTAATCCCTGGAGAAAATAATAGGAGGTTATTGTTTATGTTTAAGTTTTTTAAACGAATGAAAACAGTTGTAGGATCAGAATTGAATGCAATGTTAGATAAAGCGGAAGATCCGGTGAAAATGTTAGATCAGTTTATGCGTGAAATGGAATCTGATATTCGTGAAGCAGAAAGTGCTGTTGCAAAGCAAATTGCAAATGAAAAAATGTTAAAACGTAAATATGATGATGCACAGGCAATTGTTGATAAACGACAGGCACAAGCAGAGAAGGCAATTGAAGCAGGAAATGAGGATTTAGCTCGTCGTGCCTTAGAGGATAAAAAAGATCATCAACAACAAGCTGACCTACTTAAAGAATCCTGGGAGAGAGCAAAAGCAGATTCTGATCACCTTCGTACAAAATTAGACGAAATGAAGAGTGAATATCGTGAAATGAAATTGAAGAAGGATACATTGAAGGCTCGTGCTGAATCAGCAAAAACGAGAACAAAGATGAACAGAACGATGTCTTCCATCGGGAATGATGAATCTAAGCAGGGATTTGAACGTATGGAAGAGAAAGTAATGAAGTATGAGGCTGAAGCAGAAACGAGCGAGGATTTGTCCTCTCAAAGTCGTTCGCTTGATGATGAATTTGAGGATTTAGATAAATCAAGTGGAGTGGATGATGAATTAGCTGCTTTAAAAAAGAAGCTAGGAAAAGAATAGTAGAAGTTTTAAAATAGCTGTGATCGCCAATTAGGCGGTCTTAGCTATTGTTTTACTGTCTAATTTTTCATTTTTTCTATAGAAAGGAGGGGTATTTTGAAACGATTTCTGTTTTTATTTTTCTTATCTCTATTATTCCTTTCCGGTTGTAATTCCATTGCAGACCCATTAGGATTTACTGAATCAAGTGATGCTGTGTTAGATACTGTTACAAAGGAAGAGGTTCAAGCCAATATAAAAAATGAAAACTATACTTCCATTGAGGATATGCTAGATGGAAACTTTACATTGGTAGATGTAATTTCGGAGGGGACTAATCAAACCACGAACATATTTGCCACTAGACAATTTACCCTAAACGAACTATCTTCCCTGATTCAAAAAGGTACAAATCCGGATGAGGTCAGTGAAGTTCAGGACAACAAACAAATTTTGATCTACAACGATGAAATTTTAACCTTACAGGTAGATGAAAAGGATCCAGATTTAGTATTAGCCGAGGTAGCTACGAAAGAATTTGTAAGAGAGCATTATTCACCCAATTATTTTAATGGTTTTTTTGCTTTATGGGTTCTTGATGAAGTGTTAGATGTGGATGATTGGGGAAAGAAAAGAGCAAATGCTTGTAAACAAGGAAATTGTTATGGAGGATACTTTAATACTAAAAAGTATCGCTCAGGTGATGTTGGTTCCCTACGCAGTTCATCCTCACGAGGTGGAGGCCTATTTTCTGGGAAATAAAAAGGAGGTTATTTAAATGGAACCATTTCTTTATACGTTTTTGTATTTCATAATTGCCATTTTGATTGTCTTTATTGGTTTGGTTATTTTTGAGTTGGTGACAACGAAATATAAAGATTGGGAGGAAATTGGCAATGATAACAGTGCTATTGGATTGTCAATTGCAGGAAAAATAATCGGGATTTGTATTATTTTATCCTTTGCCATTTATCATAGTATCAACTTATCTGAAACCATTGTCTGGGGCGCTTATGGGGTGCTGCTTCAGTTAGTTGCATATTTTATCTTTGAAGGATTAACGAGAAAGTTTTCAGTTGAAGAAAAATTGAAACAAGGGAATGTTGCAGTAGGTATAGTCTCCTTGGCCGTTTCAATCGGCTTAGCATTTGTCATAGGAGCATCGATTACATAAGGTGTGGTGTAGCAATTGAAAGCAGAAAGTAAAAGTAAAATGATTTATTGGGCATCAGGAATCGTTTCAATTTGTGGCATCATTTTTGAAGTGCTTTTTGGTGCTTTAGGCTCTTATATTTTAGGAGATGGGGTTAAGCAATATACGCTAACCATCTCCTTGTTTTTGACTGGAATGGGAGTTGGAGCTAGCTTAAGTGAGAAGCTAGGGAAAAACCTCATTCTTTCCTTTGTGTGGATTGAATATATGGTAGCTATTATTGGTGGTTTTTCTAGTTTCGCTATGTTTGGTGTTACAGCCTTTCTACCGAGTGGAACGGACTCCCTCTTTTTATATTTAGTTACCTTTTTGGTTGGTGGTTTAACAGGTGTTGAATTACCTGTATTAATTCGAAAAGCTAATGAACTGGGGGTTGCCCTAAATAAAAGTACTGCCAGAGTATTATTTTCTGATTATGCAGGTGGTTTAATCGGTGGTTTACTATTTGTATTTCTTCTCCGTCCAGAACTTGGGATGGTCAAAAGTGCTTTCTTTGTTGGCTGTATCAATTTATTTGTGGCCCTATTTATCTTATGGATGTTTCGAAACGAAATAACTCACTGGTTGAAGCATGGTATTGTTGGTATTTTCATAGCAATTTTACTCATTGGTGGCCTATTTGTTGGTGAGGAGATGGCGTTTTCCTTTGAACAGAAAATGTACCGGGATCCGATAATTTATATGGATGAAAGCCAATACCAAAAAATTGTCATTACAAAAGAACAAGGAGATACAAGGTTATTTCTCGATGGCGGGTTACAATTCAGTTCTACCGATGAATACCGATACCATGAGCTACTCGTACATCCTACTATGTCGCAGGTAGAAAATCATGACCAGATTCTTGTTTTAGGTGGTGGTGATGGACTAGCTGTTCGTGAACTATTGAAATACGATGATATCGGGGACATAACATTGGTTGACCTTGATCCTGCTGTTGTGGATTTAGCTAATCGAAGCCATCATTTACTCGAGCTAAATGAAGGGGCTTTAAAAAATGAAAAGGTAGATGTCATTCACCAGGATGCTTTTGAATTTATGGAAAATACAGACCAACGTTTTGATGTAGTGTTAGTAGATTTGCCAGACCCTAATAATGAAAGCTTAAACAAGCTATATACAAGGGAATTTTACTCATTGGTACGGAATAGACTAAAGCCTACTGGAGCCATGATGGTTCAGGCTACAAGTCCTGTTTTTGCAACAGAAGTGTATTGGACTATTTCAGAAACCATCCAGTCGACAGGCATGAACGTGGAAAACTTTCATGTAGATATTCCGAGCTTTGGCAATTGGGGATTTGTGATGGCAAGTCGTGAACCGATCAAGAAAGAACAACTAGAGGTCAATGTTCAAACGAAATTTTTAACGACAGACATGATTATAGGTCTTTCACAATTTGGCAAGGATGAAGATGGTGAAATCTATGAAAATGGTGAACAAGTCGCACTAAAACCAAATACTCTAATTGACCCTCACCTCATTGAAAAATATGAGGAAGCATGGTTAAACTATTAATAGGGTATTGGTTTTATATAAAATGAAGAAGAAGGAGTGGTAAAAATGAAGGTTTCCTACCATGGACACTCTATCGTCCGAATTGAAACTGGAAACAAGACTATTTTAATCGATCCTTTCATCTCAGGTAATGACCAATGTGATTTACAAGCTGATACCGTAAAAGCAGATGTCATACTACTCACCCATGGACACAATGATCACGTTGGGGATACCGTAGACATTGCCAAACGGAATGATGCTTTAGTGGTTGCCCCAGTAGAACTTGCTAACTACTTAGGTTCAAAAGGCTTGAACACTCATCCAATTAACCTTGGTGGTAGTCACGAGTTTGACTTTGGAAGAGTTAAGCTAACGAAGGCATTCCACAGCTCTAGTTTTACTGAGGAAAATGGTAACATGATTTATACAGGGATGCCTGCTGGTATTCTATTTTATGCTGAAGGAAAAACGCTTTATCATGCTGGGGATACCGGACTATTTTCAGATTTAAAACTTATCGGAGAACGAAATGACATAGATGTTGCCTTTTTACCAATCGGCGACAATTTCACTATGGGACCTGAGGATGCTGCACTAGCAGCAGAGTGGACCCGTGCTAAACAGGTTGTACCCGTTCACTACAACACATTCCCAGTAATTCAACAAGACCCAAATCAATATGTTGAGCTATTACAGCCAGGAATCGGAAAGGTTATGAATCCTGGCGATGAATTTGAACTCTAAAAGAAAAATCCCTTGTCCATCTTACCTGGACAAGGGATTTTTCTTTCTTATCGAGCATAATCATTAGGTAAATACGTTTATAGAGGAGGATTTACGATGGTTGTCAAACAACACGCCCTTTTAAGAATTTTATTTGCCTTTTATTTACTTTACCTTGCGATGCCTTCCGTTGGTGTAGCCACAACATCTTTAGAAACGCTTTTTTGGGGTGCCTGGATTGTCTTCTTCGTGTTTGTCGTAAGTGCAAATGTAGGAATACTTTTAAACCTCAAGCCAAATGTTAGAAAAAGTCAAGATGAAAAAAAGAGGATTTTAGTCAAACAAAATTGAAGCTGAAGTCCCGCGAAGGTATAATATAAATAGAAATGTAAATTGACTTGAAAGTTTGGTGAACCAAAGTGGCGACTAAACATGAACAAATCCTACAACACATTGAATCGTTATCAATTGGAAGTAAAATATCCGTTCGTCGTATCGCCAAGGATTTAAATGTGAGTGAAGGTACGGCATACCGTGCAATTAAAGAAGCAGAAAACATTGGCTATGTAAGTACAATTGAACGGGTAGGAACGATTCGAATTGAAACAAAGAAAAAAGAAAACTTTGAACAATTAACCTTTGCGGAAATCATTAATATTGTCGATGGACAAGTTTTAGGCGGACGCGAGGGCCTGTATAAGACCCTTAATAAGTTTGTAATCGGTGCCATGAAGTTAGAAGCAATGATGCGTTACACTGAAGCAGATTCTCTTTTAATTGTTGGTAACCGAATTAAGGCTCAGGAGCTTGCCTTAAAGGCGGGGGCGGCCGTATTAATAACGGGTGGATTTGATACCGATGATCATGTAAAAGAGCTAGCAAATGAGAAGGAACTACCCATTATCTCGACTTCCTATGATACCTTTACAGTAGCTACGATGATTAACAGAGCTATCTATGATCAGTTGATTAAGAAAGAGATTATTATTGTGGATGATATTTATACACCACTAGAAAAGACATATTTTCTAAGATTCAATGATTCAGTTGAAAAATGGTATGAACTAAACTCGATTACTGCTCATAGTAGATATCCAGTTGTAGATGAAGAGCAGAGAGTCGTAGGAGTTGTGACCTCAAAAGACGTCATTGGGAAGGATAAACAAGTTCCAATTCATAAAGTCATGACAAGAAACCCAATGTCGGTTCAGGCTAAAACCTCTTTAGCTAATGCTGCTCATACGATGGTATGGGAAGGAATTGAGTTATTGCCTGTAGTAAATACTCAAGGGCAATTTAAAGGGGTTATTACTCGGCAGGATGTAATTAAAGGACTTCAGCAACTACAAAGACAGCCACAAATTGGGGAAACCATAGATGACCTAGTCACCAATCAGATGGAGCTGTTAGAGGATGGTACGGAATCCACTTACTTTTCTGAGGTGACACCACAAATGACGAACCACCTCGGGACACTTTCTTATGGGGTTTTCACTTCATTTGTGACAGAGGCCAGTGCAAGAATGCTCAGGCATTATAAAAAAGGTGATTTAGTGGTTGAAAATTTATCGATTTATTACATGAAGCCCGTACAGTTAGGAAGTATGTTGGAAATAAAACCCCATCCACTGGAGATTGGTCGTAAATTTACCAAGATTGATGTAGAAATATACTCTAGTGATGTTCTAATGGGGAAAGCTCTCCTTATGGCACAATTCATCGATCGATAGAGTAGGCTAAACTAAAAAAGAAATCTCTCATTTTGTTGAGAGATTTCTACTTTAAATTTAGGTTGTCTGTGCTAAAATTTCTTGACGAAAATGCTTAAATAATTTATAGCCATATTGGGCTTGAATAAAGCCGAAGAATAAAAAGATAATCCCAATAAATAAGGAAAGTTGAGTCTCATAAAATAAGTATTGGTTAATTCCAAAGAAAATAATTAGCAGCCCTAATGAGATTCTTGCCTTTGCATTGGTGTAACGCATCATAAGGGTATCCTTTAAGCTCAATATTTTCACCTTGAAAAAGACATACATAACTAAGGAAATTACTATAACCATGGGAAAGATAAACATATATCCATCGCTCCTAACATCATCATTCATATCTATTTTATACCATCAGAAATGATAAGTCGAGTTGGCAAGGTGTGAACAAATTGTGTTCGTTAATGCTCCTCGCTACATCTCCTAATAATTGGCCCTAATAGCTTTGCTTTTCTAGAACCCCTTTATGTGCTAAGGTTATGGATAAATATAGTAAAAAGTGAGGCGTGTAACCGTTGACTAAAAAAGAAATACTATCCGCTATTAAACAATACGATACGATTATCCTACATAGACATGTAAGGCCAGATCCAGATGCCTATGGTTCCCAAGTGGGATTAGCAAAATTAATAGAAGCGTCATTCCCAAAAAAGAAAGTATTTGTAACAGGACAAGAGGATCCCTCGCTGCGCTTTTTGGCTCCTCTTGACGAAATTGCTGATGAGACCTATCAGGATGCTCTTGTTATCGTTTGTGATACTGCTAATCAGGAGCGAATTTGTGACCAACGCTATTCTATGGGGGAAAAACTGATAAAAATTGATCATCACCCAAATGTAGATCCTTATGGTGACCTGGCATGGGTAGATACGGGTGCATCATCTGTCAGTGAAATGATTTATGAATTGTTTCTAGATGGTAAGGAAGATGGTTTAAAACTAACTACTGAAGCAGCTCGTCTTATATATGCTGGAATTGTTGGGGATACGGGACGCTTTTTATTCCCGAGTGCAACAGCCAAAACCTTTCAATATGCCTCAGAACTAGTTAAATATCCTTTTGATCGTAAAGAGCTGTACGATCAGCTTTATAACACGAAACATCACATTGCCAAGCTAAAAGGGTATATCTTGCAAAACTTCACCGTTTCTAAGAATGGATTGAGCACGGTGAATATTACGAGGGAAACATTAGAACAGTATGGACTTGAGGCTTCAGAGACATCACAGTTAGTTGGATTATTAGGTGATATTGAAGGAATTATTGCTTGGGTATTTTTCATAGAAGAACCAGATAATATTCGGGTAAGATTACGGTCTAAAGGCCCTGTAATCAACGAGATTGCAGCCAAATACAATGGTGGGGGACATCCAATGGCTTCAGGTGCTTCAGTATACTCTTGGGAGGAGACAGAGGCAGTCATTCGAGATTTAGAGGAAGTTTGCGAGCAATATCAAATTGAAAAAAGGTAACATAAAAGTCTGGTCTGTTGCCAGACTTTTAGAGTTAAAGAAAAGGGATTAACTGTTAGGTATGAACCAGCATCCTAGTTCTGTGTGGTCGAGGAAGACGTCGAGTTCGTGTCTGGAGATATTGCGTTTTAGTAGACGGATGAGGTCTTCATTTTCAGCAAAGGCGGAGTATCCATTTAAAAGCTGCTTTGTTTTTTCCTCAACCAGCATTTTTCTGCTTAATACTAGCATTATACTCACCCTTTCATCTTTAAAAATTTGGATAATATAAGGAAACATGGCTATTCGCTATCCCCTTTGGCATAACGGTAGCCAGGTCCTCTTTATTATTATATTACCCGAAACTTGTTCATTATAATTACAATTGCAAGTTTTTTCAAAAAAAGTTCATTTTTACTATGTGCTAGAAACCTCTAATTCAATCGTTAAAAATAGGGTACTATTGATCACCCAAAGCTTTTTTATGGTTGCATCATAGCTGAAATCCTCTACTCGATACGATTTATTCTCGATTGCGGCTTCTAAAAGGTCCTGATTTTCATAAAGGGACTCAATATCCCTTCCTTTAAGAGAATTAAGCTCTGACTTCATTTGTTCTTTCAAGTCGTGTTGCATAAATCTGTCCAGTTTTAATTTATCAGGATTCTCGATTTCAATTTGAATTTCCTGCAGTGTTAAATTTTGCTGGCTTTGTTTCGTTAAATCTTCATTATCCTTGGAAATATTCTCAATATCATTTTCTAACTCTTCAATTTGGTCACGTAATTGAATGTTTTCTTCAATCCATGCTTCTGTCATTTCCCCATAAAAATAAAGAAAGATAAGATACGAGATTATGGCTCCTATAATGACTCCGACAAAAAAATATTGAAAGCCTCTTCTCTTATAATATGGCGGAATATGCATTATGTGACATCCTCCTGAACAAACCATTCAATTAATACAATCGCTGTTTGAACACCAACCATTGCTGAAACAATATATGAAACTTGTCTAACCAAATCGATAGTAGAGCCTTCGAGGAGTCCCTTTTGCAGATTTTCAAACGCATCAAAACTACCACCAATAGCCGCTACAATAGCCCAAATACGCAAACTTTTGGCTAAACGTGTTACCATGGTTAATGGGGGCTCGCCAATGAGAAAGGCACCAATACTACCTATGAAGGAGCCGCCAGCAAGTACTCCAAAGGCAATAAAATAGCATTGTATTAATGTAGGTATAAATCGTTCTTCCACCTTTATCATCCTCATCAAGGTTATTTTGTTCAAGGCTGTCCTAGTTTAAGACACCCTAGCCTATGCCTAGTTGGTAAGGCGCTTCAAGACATACTTATACAACCATTTTATGGACGAACCTTCAGTTGTATGATATGGATTTAACGGTTTATTCTAATAAGCTATAATGAAACAATAATAGATAAATAAAGGTGTGAGATGCTATGGATTTTGTCCATTTAGAGGTACATAGTGGGTTTAGCTTTATGGAAAGTACACTTACCATAAATAAAATAGTGAAAGGTGCTAAAAGTAAAGGTTTCTCCGCTATTGCTTTAACAGATAATCATGTCTTGCACGGTGCTATACAATTTTATAATGCCTGTCATCAAGCAGGGATTAAACCAATTATTGGAATGAAAACATCCATCATGGTAGAAGATACTCAAACACAATACCAAGTGATTCTTCTAGCCCAAAACTATGATGGATATAAACAGTTAATTAAGCTTTCATCCATCATTTCACAGAATGATCAATCATACATATCACTTACTGATTTTATTCCGTATAGTCAGCATTTAAATGTAATCTTACCAATACATCAATCAAGTCTCTATTTCTATTTCATGGGTAACCAGGTAAATGAGGCGAGGTCAATTGTTAGTCTCTTTACTAGTCAATTACCAAAAGGGCAATTTTATCTTGGAATCAAGGCCTACCGAAATCGTGAAGAATTTCAAGTTATTCAATTGATGAAAAGGTTTTGTGAAGAATTTGGATTTGAGCCGGTTGCCATCCAAGATGTACGCTATGGAAATGAATCGGACTATCTTGCCTTTGATTGTTTACAGGCAATGAAGGAAGGGAAACGTTGGTCTCTTCAAAAGGATATGACCAATAGTAAAGGATTTCAAATGTCATCCGCAGAAGATATGAGTAAGGCTTTTCAAGAAGAATGGCCAGAGGTACTGCGCAATACATTGAAAATAGCCAATCAATCTGATGTGAAGCTTCCGTTTGGAAAGCTTATGTTACCAACTTTTCCCAGCCAGGACGGCTTAACATCTGAACAGCTTTTACGCAAACTTTGCTTTGATAGCTTGAAGTCAAAGTATGAGGAGCAGAATGAACGGGCTCGAAAACGGTTAAACCACGAATTAAACGTCATTCAGCAGATGAACTTTAGTGATTACTTTTTGATTGTTTGGGACTTTATGAGATTTGCCCGTGAGCAGGAGATTTTAACAGGTCCAGGAAGAGGATCGGCAGCGGGATCAATTGTGGCCTATTTACTAGATATAACAGAGGTTGATCCCATTCGTTATGATCTTTTATTTGAAAGGTTTCTAAATCCCGAGAGAATGAACATGCCTGATATTGATATTGATTTTTCCGATCACCGACGTGACGAGGTGATCGAGTATGTGCACGCGAAGTATGGACATGATCGTGTTGCTCAAATTATTACGTTCGGTACATTCGGTACCCGTTCACTATTAAGGGAATTAATCAAAACAATGGGAATTGATGATCAGGATGCCAAGTTCCTATTACGCAGTATCCCGCAGCAACCATCCTCGATTTCAGTGGCATTGCAGGATTCACCAGAATTAACGAAGTATGTCCAACAATCTGAGAAGCTTAAAATGCTTTTTAAAATAGCAGTGAAATTAGAGGGACTACCTAGGCATCACTCAACACATGCTGCAGGGGTTGTCCTGAGTGAAACACCTCTGAACGAGATTATTCCGGTATTAAAAGGACAGCGGGAAATTTCATTAACTCAATATCCTATGGCAGATCTAGAGCAAATTGGTCTCTTAAAAATGGACTTTTTAGGGTTACGAAACCTTTCTCTAATGGAGCAAATCCTTCGACGTATTCAGTATTCTCACTCGAAGACCTTTTCCTTTGAGCAGATACCCTTTACTGATGAGCAAACGTTTCATCTATTACAAGCAGGATATACAACAGGTGTCTTCCAGTTAGAGTCTGCTGGTATGAAAAAGGTTTTGAAGGATCTTAAACCGACACAATTTGAGGATGTAGTGGCGGTTAATGCTCTCTTTCGTCCAGGGCCAATGGAGTTTATCCCTAACTATATAGATCGTAAGCATGGACGAGAAAAAGTAAGTTACCCGCATCAAGATTTAAAGCCGATTCTAGAAAAAACCTATGGTGTCCTTGTATATCAGGAGCAAATCATGCAAATTGCAAACCAATTTGCAGGCTATTCATTAGGTGAGGCCGATTTGTTAAGAAGAGCTGTCAGTAAAAAGAAAAAAGAAGTACTAGAGGCAGAAAAAGAAAAGTTTATTTCAGGTTGTCTTAAAAAGGGATACCCTCAAGATGTAGCCAATGAAATTTACGATTGGATTGTGGCTTTTGCTAATTATGGCTTTAATCGTAGCCACGCTGTCGCCTATAGTATGGTTTCGTATCGTTTAGCATATTTAAAGGCACACTATCCGTCATATTTCTTCGCTGCTCTACTCAGTTCGGTATCATATGACCAAGATAAGGTAAAACAGTATAGTAGGGAAACGAAAAATTTCTCTCTAAAAATTTTATCTCCTTCGATAAATCAAAGTCATGGAGTCTTTACAGTTGAAGGACAGAATTCTATTCGAATGGCTTTGTCTGTAATCAAAGGAGTTGGAAAACAGGCTATTGATGCCATTTTAGAAGCTAGAAAGAAGGGGCCTTTTCGTTCCTTGTTCGATTTTTGCCAGCGTATCCCACTAAAGGTTGTGAATCGAACTGTCATTGAATCCTTAATTTTAGCCGGTGCCTTTGATGAAACAGGTAAGCATCGTGCTACATTATTAGCCTCTATTGACCAAGCAATCGAGCAGGGGGAGTTGTTTGGTGGGATTGATGACCAGGAAAGCTTCTTTAGTGGAGAGCTGTTTCTTGAATCAAGCTATACTGAGACAGAGCCTTTTCCATTACTTAAAGTGCTTTCCTTTGAAAAGGAAGTGTTAGGCATGTATGTATCCAGCCATCCATTATCCACATTTCGGGATAAACTAAGAAAAAATGGCTACCTTCCTATCCGTCAATTAAAAGTAAACCAGGTTGGCAAAAAAGTTAAAGGCGTTGTTGCGATTCAGTCTGTTAAAGTTATCCGGACAAAAAGAGGAGATCAAATGGCCTTTGTAACTCTGGGGGATGAAACGGATGAAATGGAAGGAGTTATTTTTCCTAACCTGTACAGGGACATCAATCGGTGGCTTGATGAGGAAATTTTAATATACCTTGAAGGAAAAATTGAAATGCGTAATGAACGACTACAATGGAATATCCAGCATGCTCAACTCTTTGAACCGGATCAATTCAAAACAGAAGAAGTGAAAAGGCGTATGTATATTCAATTCTTGGATAAAAATGAACGGCAACAGCTTCAATTTTTACAACAAGTGGCTACAGAATATCCAGGAAATGTTCCGGTAATTGTTCATTCGAATCGAAAACATGAGACCTATCAATTAACAAGTCAATATAACGTTAATCCAAACCATGAATGTATGAAAAAGCTTAAGAATTATTTTGGGAATGATTTTGTAGTTTTAAAACAATAGATCTTATTTTGACTAAAAATATATAAACTGTGACGTATTACCGGGCGCTGTGGTTCTTTTGCATTGACACTAATACACGCGTAAAGAAATATTCATGACGTACTAGGTAAAAAGAGTGAAATATGCGTTACAGGGTTACTAATGACAAACGAATTATCAGCGGAAACAGAAAAAGGGCGTCATGAACCCCTCATGACACCCGTTTTTAGCTCTTTGCTGTTCTTTCGGACGTCATGAACCCCTCATGACACTCGCTTTTGGCTCATTATTGTTTTTTCGGGTGTCACGACTCACTCATGACTACCGAAAAATTCTGCTGAAACGATAAGCATGAATCGGCATCTGAACGACTTGGTGAGTCTTAAAGTTATTTTACTACGTTGCATTTTCTATCTAATCCGAAGCATAAAAGGCAATGACGTTTACAAAACAACCTTATAAAAAGTAACATACACTAACAAACGCCAATCAAAAATTTGCTGCTTTGTGCCCTGAAGAAAGTGGTAAGAGGTGTAATTCTATACTTTACACCCATTAGGCATTTGTTATAATGAAGAGTAGTCTAGTAGTGGTCTGACCATTTTGGAATTATAGAATTATCACTATAACCATATAAAGGAGCGATTGTTTGTGAGGAATTCTAAAGAAGAAGCATTACATATGCACCGAGTCAATCAGGGGAAGCTGGCTACATACTCGAAAGTTCCAATTAAAAATGCACGTGATTTGAGTTTGGCTTATTCACCTTGGGTAGCTGAACCATGTAAGTCTATTTACGATAAAAAAGAAGATGTATATGAATATACAATGAAAGGGAATATGGTTGCCGTTGTTAGCGATGGATCAGCTGTATTAGGACTTGGAAACATTGGTCCTGAGGCAGCACTTCCTGTAATGGAAGGGAAGGCTGCTCTATTCAAAAGCTTTGCTGGTGTGGATTCATTTCCGATTTGTTTAGATACACATGATGTTGATCAAATTGTACAAATCGTCAAGCTTATGGAACCTACGTTTGGTGGAGTGAATCTAGAGGATATTGCAGCACCAAATTGTTTCATTATCGAAGAGCGATTAAAAAAAGAGACAAGCATTCCTATTTTTCATGACGACCAACATGGAACAGCAATTGTAACTGTAGCTGGATTGATTAATGCCTTAAAGCTTGTGAATAAATCCTTTTCTAACATAAAAGTTGTGGCTAATGGTGCAGGGGCAGCTGGGATTGCTATTATAAAACTTCTATACCATTTTGGTGTAAGAGATATTATCATGTGTGATTCTAAGGGTGCCATTTTTGAGGGTCGCTCCTATGGTATGAATGAAGTGAAGGATGAAGTTGCAAAGATAACCAATAAAGACAAGATAGAAGGTTCACTTGAAGAGGTTATTCAAGATGCAGATGTTTTTGTTGGCGTTTCTGTTGGAGGTCTTTTATCTAAGGAAATGGTACAGAGTATGAATGATGATGCGATTATTTTCGCTATGGCAAACCCTGATCCTGAAATTATGCCGGAGGATGCAAAAGAAGCAGGCGCGAAGGTGATTGGGACAGGCCGTTCAGACTTCCCAAACCAGGTGAATAATGTTCTAGCTTTCCCAGGAATTTTTAGAGGTGCACTTGATATTAGAGCAACACGCATAAATGAGCGTATGAAAATTGCGGCAGCTGAAGCGATTGCAAACCTGATTAGTGAAGAGGAATTAAATGAGGATTATGTTATTCCAGCACCATTCGATTCCCGTGTGGCTCCAGCCGTTGCTGCAAGTGTTGCGAAGGCAGGTATGGAATCTGGAGTGGCTCGTATTAATAGAGACCCAGAAGAAGTAGCCGAAAAAACACGGAAATTAACCTTAATTGATGAAGAATAATGTGCTACCGTTCGTGGAGGGAATGCCTAAGTGTCAAACCAAGAAAAAGCGAAAGTCTATCAGGAAGTACTAGAGCAAATCCGTCAATTTATAGACGAGAATAAATTATCACCAGGAGATCGTTTACCATCAGAACGGTACTTATCCGAAACGTTGAATGCAGGTCGTTCTTCAGTACGAGAAGCGTTAAGGGCTATTGAACTTTTAGGTATTATTGAAACGAAGCATGGTGAAGGGACATTTTTAAAGGAATATCGACCTTTTAATACGGTTTCGTTACTGTCTACCTTTATTTTGCATGAATCCAAAACGAAGGAAGAGCTACTTCAGGTGAAAATGTTGCTTGAACAATCGGCAGCAAGATTGGCTATGGAATGCTTAAAAGAGGACGATTGTAAAGCATTGTTAGAAATCACTCGGGAAAACCGAACGATGAACGAACGTCATTTTTACTTTTTTTATTATTTACTTAAAATGAGTGGCAATCAATTGTTTCTTAAAATATGGCAACTAGTTGAAGAATTCACACGTACGGTCCACAACATAGACTATGACAAATCCATGTATGAGAATCTGATTATGGCTTTAAAAAACAAAAAGCAAAAAGATACCGAGAAAATCATTCTGCAATTATATAAATTATAAAGAAATTGTCGTTTAGAAAAAGACAAGCTTTTACAAATTTCACAACATGTATTGATTATGATGATATAGATTAGACAAGTATTAATACAAAACCAATGCTCCAGGTGGGCCGATAACGATGTGAACAAATGCATCTATTGACTACCGGACCTTCCGCTTTTCTTTTTTAATAAAGGAGGAATTCACTTGCTAAAGGATTTTTTCAGCAAGAAGAGGAAATATGCCACAATACCTAGAGAAGAAGCGAAACAAGATATTCCAGAAGGATTAATGAAAAAGTGTCCTCAATGCAAACAAATATTTTATCGTAAAGAGCTAAATAACCAGCTGCAGGTATGTCCGAATTGTGACCATCATCACCAAATGTCGGCCTGGGAACGAATTCATATGCTATTTGAGGAGAATTCCTTTGTTGAGTGGGATCGCGACATGATTTCCGAAAACCCACTTGAGTTTCCTGACTATGTAGAGAAACTGGAGAAGGACCGACAGAAATCAGGCTTAAATGAAGCGGTGGTAACTGGTAAAGGAATCATAGACCAATATGAAACAGCATTCGCCGTAATGGATGCTCGATACCGAATGGGGAGTATGGGTTCTGTTGTTGGCGAAAAAATAGCCAGAGCTATTGAAAATGCCAGAGAAGAGAACTTACCCTTTATTATTTTTACGGCTTCTGGTGGAGCGAGAATGCAGGAGGGTGTTCTCAGTTTGATGCAGATGACAAAAACGTCAGTAGCCATTGAACGATTTAGCCGTGCTGGTGGACTCATGATTTCCGTGATGACCCACCCAACCACAGGTGGAGTCTCTGCTAGCTTTGCATCACTTGGAGATTATAATTTTGCAGAACCAGGCGCTTTAATAGGCTTTGCCGGAAGACGGATTATTGAGCAAACCATACGTGAAAAATTACCAGATGATTTCCAAACAGCTGAGTTTTTAATGAAACACGGTCATTTGGATAAGGTGATTCATCGCCATGACATGAAAAGAACTTTAAGCATACTATTAGAAATTCACCAGCCGGGAGGTGAGTCCTAATGAAAGATCAAGTACTCCCATTTGAAAAGCCTGTAATCGAATTAAAAAGTAAAATTGCCGAGCTAAAGAAATTTACAAGTGAAAGTGATATCGATTTAACCTCCGAAATTAAAAAGCTTGAAGACCGTTTGGAAAAGTTAGAATCAGAGGTTTATGGGAATATGCAACCATGGGATCGAGTGCAAATGGCTCGTCATTCTAATCGACCGACTACACTCGATTATATTAACGAAATTTTTGAGGATTTTGTAGAATTACATGGTGACCGTTTATATGGAGATGATGAAGCAATCGTTGCGGGTGTTGCTAAGTACAATGGAACACCTGTAACGGTTATTGGGCATCAAAGAGGGAAGGATACGAAGGAGAATATTCGCCGCAATTTTGGTATGCCACATCCTGAAGGCTATCGTAAAGCACTACGATTAATGAAACAAGCGAATAAATTTAACCGTCCGATCATTTGTTTTATTGACACTAAAGGTGCCTACCCTGGCAAAGCAGCAGAAGAGCGCGGTCAAAGTGAAGCTATTGCTCGTAATCTTAAAGAAATGGCCGGATTAACCGTACCCATCATTTGCATTGTGATTGGGGAAGGAGGAAGTGGTGGAGCCTTAGCGTTAGGTGTGGGTGACCATATTTATATGCTTGAAAATTCCACTTACTCTGTGATTTCTCCTGAAGGGGCAGCTGCATTACTTTGGAAAGATTCCAATTTAGCACAAAGGGCTGCGGAATCAATGAAAATCACTTCATATGATTTAAATGAATTAGGAATTATAGACGGCATTATTCCTGAAATCAGAGGTGGAGCTCATCGTAATGTAGCTGAACAAGCGAATAATATTTATGAGACTTTACAAAAATCCCTTCAGAAGCTGACATCTTATTCAAAGGACGAATTATTAGAGCAACGTTGGGAAAAATATAAAAAGATAGGTGCTTATACGACACTCTAAGCATTAGAAAACGTGCAATCATGGGATTGCACGCTCTTTTTTTCTAATTCAAATCAGCAAATTAGATAAATTTTATATGAGTTTTTATTTCAATTTTAGAGGAAAATTGTATATAGTTACGATTGGGGTTATTCATAAAAACAATCTTAGATATTTCGCAAAAAAAGTTAGAGGTGATTATGATGAAAAAAATTGGTGTCCTGACAAGTGGTGGAGATGCACCAGGGATGAATGCAGCTATTCGGGCAGTTGTACGTAAAGGCATCTATCATGGATTAGATGTTTATGGCGTTTATTATGGATATCAAGGCTTAATTAATGGTGATATAAAAAAGATGGAGCTAGGTTCTGTAGGGGATATCATTCAAAAAGGTGGAACCTCTCTATATACATCTCGTAGTCAAGAGTTTAAAACGGACGAAGGTCAGCAAAAGGGTATTGAACAGATGAAAAAACTGGGCATTGAAGGCTTAGTTGTTATTGGTGGTGATGGTTCATTCCGCGGGGCCAAAAAAATTACCGAAAAAGGTTTCCCATGTATTGGAGTGCCCGGTACAATAGATAATGATATACCAGGTACTGATTTCACTGTTGGCTTTGATACGGCCTTAAATACTGTCATCCAAGCAGTGGATAAAATTCGCGATACAGCAACCTCGCATGAGCGTACATATGTAATTGAAGTTATGGGAAGAGACGCAGGAGATCTAGCTTTATGGGCTGGGGTTTCAGCTGGTGCAGAAAGTGTTCTTATCCCAGAAAAAAGTGATGAATTTGAAGATGTTATTGAGCGGATTAAGCGTGGTCATGAGAGAGGAAAGAGACACAGCATCATCCTCGTTGCTGAGGGTGTTGGGAGCGGTTTGGAATTCGGAAAAAAGATAGAAGAAGCAATGGGTATTGAGACCCGAGTTACGGTACTAGGACATACCCAGCGTGGAGGATCACCAACTGCAAACGACCGTGTTTTAGCTAGTCGTTTAGGTGCAAAAGCTGTTGATCTTCTTTTAGATGGACAAGGCGGAAAAATGGTTGGTATCCAAGGGAATGAAATAGTTGCCCACGATATTATTAAGGTATTGGATATGGCACATAAGCCTGAACTTTCAATGTATCAGTTATCTAAGGAACTATCTATATAATCATCCATACTCCTTGAGTTGGATATATACAGGTTGGAAATATGGAGGAGGATTCACATGAAAAAAACAAAAATTGTTTGTACAATTGGTCCAGCTTCTGAATCAGTTGAAAAGCTAGAGCAACTAATCGAATCAGGAATGAATGTAGCTAGGCTAAATTTCTCGCATGGAGATCATGAGGAGCACCTACAAAGAATAAAAAATATTCGTGAAGCAGCCAGCAACAAAAATCAAACCGTTGCTATTTTACTGGATACGAAGGGCCCGGAAATTAGAACTGGGGATATGAAAAATGGTGAGGTGCAACTAACAAAAGGTGAACATGTTATCGTTTCAATGAACGCAGTAGAAGGTGACGAGTCCAAGTTCTCTGTTACCTATCCAGGTCTCATTGATGATGTACATGTTGGCTCTAAAATTCTTTTAGATGATGGGCTCATTGAACTTGAAGTAACAGAAGTGAACCGAGATGCTGGTGAAATCAATACGAAAATATTAAATTCAGGTATTTTGAAAAATAAAAAAGGGGTCAACGTTCCAAATGTCAGTGTGAACCTACCGGGAATCACTGAAAAGGATGCTAATGATATTGTCTTTGGAATTGAGCAGGGAATTGACTTTATTGCTGCCTCCTTTGTACGTAGACCATCAGATGTATTAGAAATTCGAGAACTATTAGAAAAATATCATGCAGAAAATATTCATATCATACCGAAAATTGAAAATCGTGAGGGTGTCGATAATATTGATGACATCCTAGAGGTTAGTGATGGGTTAATGGTAGCAAGAGGTGATTTAGGGGTGGAGATTCCTCCAGAAGAAGTCCCTCTAGTACAGAAAGAACTCATCAAGAAGTGTAACATGGCGGGGAAACCCGTCATTACAGCTACACAAATGCTAGATTCTATGCAGCGTAACCCTCGTCCAACTAGAGCTGAAGCAAGTGATGTAGCAAATGCGATTTTTGATGGTACAGATGCCATCATGTTATCTGGGGAGACAGCTGCAGGACTATATCCGGTTGAGTCTGTGAAAACAATGTACAACATTGCTGTGCATTCGGAAAGTTCCTTAGATCATCAAATGATTTTTGAAAATCGCACTAGGGAAGTAGATGTTACCATTACAGATGTCATTAGTCAGTCTGTTTCATATGCTGCTGAAACTTTACAGGTTAGCTCCATTTTGACACCAACAGAAAGTGGACATACGGCCCGAATGATATCTAAATATCGTCCTAAGGCTTCCATTGTTGCCGTTACAGCGCATGAAAAGGTACAGCGTCAGCTATCCCTTGCTTGGGGCGTAACAGCTGTTATTGGCAAAACGGTCAACAGCACAGATGAAATGTTGGATATTGCCATTGACCGAGGACTTGATTCAGGATTATTTGAACGTGGGGATAAAGTGATCATTACTGCCGGGGTACCTGTAGGTGAAAGTGGTACAACTAATCTCATGAAGGTACACATTGTTGGAGATGTTCTAACAAAGGGGCAAGGTGTTGGTAAGAGACACGCCTTTGGTAGAGCATTTGTCACAACAAGTACTTCAAATGCTTTAGATGAGATACGTGAAGGAGATATTCTTGTATCAAATTCCACAGATAAAGAAATGATGTCAGCCATTGAAAAAGCGGCAGGTATTGTCACCGAAGAAGGGGGACTTACCTCACACGCTGCTGTTGTAGGCCTTAGCTTAGGGATACCTGTTGTTGTTGGTGTTGACCATGCGACAGATATCATTGAACATGGTACGGAAATTACCATCGATGCAGCTCGCGGTGATATTTACCGTGGACATGCCAGTGTATTATAATAAGAGTAGAAAGGGAGGAGATTTTCCTCCCTTTTTGTTAAATATTAAATCCTCTTTTAAATTGGCTCTACTGCAAAGTATAAAAACATCAACGTTTATACAAATGCGATGTAACTTTAGCGTACTAGTTTCAAATTATGAATATAATGAGTGAGCAACCATCGCTCCGGAAATACACTTCGCTTTCACCCAAGGGCACAAGTGCGACATCTACTCAAACTCCCTTTGTTCGTTTTCATAGTGTCTTCTTTGCCGCGGGCGAGCGCTGAGCCTCCTCGCTACGCTTCGGGGTCTCAGCTGTCTCTTTGCTCCCACAGGAGTCTCCGTGTATTTCCTCCGCTAAAAAGGGTGCCTCTTTCGTTTGTATAAAGCTGAACTATTGGTTAATCAAAAGCTTTTAACCATGTATTCATCAGAACACTCCAATAGCGGAGTATTCTGCCGGAACGGTATGCTTGCACTCGATTTCATAGTACGATTTAAGCCACAATTAATAGTAATAATTACGTCGTATTTTCTTTCTTTTTTTAAAAACAAGATTTTCTTAAAAAAGAGCGTTCAAATTAAAGGGTTCAAATTAAAGGAATGATAGATAATGTTTCGATTTGTATTTTTATTTATTGTCATTATGTCTGCACTAGAAATTGGTGTGTTCATGTGGATTGGTGATGTATTTAGTGTAATGTTTGTCGTACTAGGTATTATTATAACTGGTGTGATTGGAGCATTTTTAGCCAAACAACAAGGCTTAGATACACTTAATCGAGCGAGAAACCAGCTAGGGTATGGTCGATTTCCACATGAAGAAATCTTTGATGGACTTGCTATTTTAATAGGGGCTGTCCTGTTATTTACTCCCGGTTTTATCACCGATACAATTGCCTTTATTTTATTATTTCCCGTTACCAGATTCCCAATCAAGCGTTGGATGAAAACATTGGTAAGAAAAATGCTGGACAATGGAACCATCACTATTTTTGGTAGATGGCGGTAACAGCTCCTTTGGGTGCCTAGAGTGCACTATGGGCACCCTCCTCATTACTTTATCCTTTTATATACTCCCATACCTCTCGCACAACTCCCGCTTGGTAAAGTGTATTTAAAATAACCAATGTTACCGGACCCACAATCAACCCAAGAAACCCTAACAATTGAAAGCCAACAAAAAGGGCAATTAATGTAGCCAAAGGATCCAAGCCGATGCTCGAGGACAGTACTTTCGGTTCCATTAACTGACGTTGAATGATGACAATCGCATAAAGTATCGACAATCCTATGGTCAAATAATAATTTCCGGTAAAAAACATGTATAGTATCCAAGGTACAAAGACTAAACCTGTCCCTAAATAAGGCAGTAAATCTATAGCTCCAATAATTAAAGCGAGAGTAATAGCGTATTCGATCTGTAAAATCAGTAATCCCATTAAGACAATTATAGCGGTGATAGAAATTAGTATAAACTGAGCCCTTATAAACCCAACAAAGGCGTTTTGTAACCCTTTATAAACATTGTTACTCGAACTCACGACATACGTTGGGATTGTGGTTTTTAGCATTGTACTTAATTTTCTCCAGTCCTTACTGATGAAAAAGGTTCCAAGTAGGGAAAAGATTAATACCGTTGCAAGATTAGGAATTCCGGCAATTTGATTAGGGATCCAGGTTAATATATTTTTCAGTATTACTTGACCAGTTTCCGAGACGCTTGATCCTATATTACTAATTTGATCCATGATCTCTGCTCGATAGGAGGCATCTAAATTATTAATCATCGAACTAAGGCGCTCATAAATAGGGATAACTTGAGCAGCAATTAATTCTTGAAAAAAAGTCACAAGTTCTTCAAAATATTTGGGGACCTCTTTTGCTAAGTATGTAAACCCAGTAATGATCTCAACAATTAAAAAGGTAATAATGCCAATAATAATTGCTAAAGTCATGAAGATAACGAGAATAACAGCTAACGGGCGTGGAAATTTCAACCTCTCTTCCATATAATTTACAACTGGGTTCATGATAAATGCAAAAATGAGGGCGAAAATAAATGGATACGTATATTTTGAGAGATAAATAAATAGAATGCTCACTCCAGCCATAATGCCTATCACAATAAGAAAACGTATAAAACGTTGAATGTGAATGTTATGTACCATTTCATAAACCTCCTTTATAACAGCTTGTATGACTTTTGAACAAAGAAAGGAAGACACCAATGTTTGCTCAATCCACTATATTTTTATTTATATTGTTACTATTAGGATTTATTGCTAAAAATCAAGCAATTATGATAGCTGTATACATTTTGTTGGGCATAAAATTGTTTCAAATTGAGGATAAAGTATTGCCATATCTTCAGGCTAAAGGAATAAGCTTAGGTGTCATTGTGATTACAATCGCCGTGCTCGCCCCAATTGCTTCTGGTGAAATCGGATTTAAAGAGTTACTAGAAAGTATAAAAAGCTATTATGCTTGGATTTGTTTAGCCGCCGGTATGTTTATTGCGTATGTAGCAAGGGATGGCCTATCTCTTTTAGCGAGCGACCCACATTTAACAACTGCATTAGTTATTGGGACCATTATTGGAGTGGTGGTGCTAAATGGAGTTGCAGTTGGTCCTTTAATAGGTGCGGGAATTGCTTATTTACTAATTAAAGCTGCAGACTTTTTTCTGCAATTTTTCGCTTGAAAGCTTATATTTCTACATGAAATTTAATGGATTATTAAAAAATGATTAAGAAATGATTAAAAAAATGAGACAGTAAAAGATAAAATGATTTCACATTCTACTGAATTTTGTTTATAATTAGGTATGGGTACAGATATATATTTGTTTTATTACTTTTAAAAGCGTTTACTTTTTTACTTTCAAATGAAGGTTAAAAAGACATGAGAAACTAAACACCTCAACACGGTGTGAAAAAATTTATTAAACTCAGACAAAAGTGGGGAAATTTTTCGTAAAGGAGAGAGATTCATGGCAGGAACAAAAGGACTAGAAGGCATTGTAGCAACAGAGTCGTCAATTAGTTCAATCATTGATGACCAACTTACATATGTGGGGTATTCCATCGATGATTTAGCCGAAAATTCTAGCTTTGAAGAAGTGATTTTTCTTCTTTGGAATAAACGTCTTCCAAAGCAAGATGAACTTGAATCTTTAAAGAAAGAAATAGCTCAAGAAATGGAACTTCCAAAAGCAGTTATCGATCATTTGAAATCCTATGATCTCAAAACTGTACACCCAATGGCTGCGCTACGTACGGCTGTTTCCATGTTAGGATTATATGATGAGGAATCAGACGTTATGGAAGAAGCAGCAAATCACCGTAAAGCAGTTCGTTTACAAGCAAAAATGCCAACCATCGTAACTGCATTTGCACGTATACGTCAAGGTGAGGAGCCTGTGGCACCTCGTAAGGATCTTGGTTTTGCTGAAAACTTCCTTTACATGTTAAATGGAAAAGAGGCAGAGAGCATTGAGGTTGAGGCTATTAATAAGGCGCTAGTCTTACATGCTGACCACGAGTTAAATGCATCAACCTTCACATCTCGTGTGTGTGTAGCTACGTTGTCAGATATTTATTCTGGTATTACTTCTGCTATCGGGGCTCTGAAGGGACCTCTGCACGGCGGAGCAAATGAACGAGTTATGAAAATGCTCACAGAAATCGGTGAGCCAGACAAAGCGGTTGACATTATTAAGGAAAAGCTTGCTAATAAAGAAAAAATTATGGGTATGGGTCACCGTGTATATCGCAAAGGAGACCCACGTGCTAAGCATTTGAAAAAGATGTCAGCACACTTAACAGAATTAACAGGTCAATCTAAATGGTATGATATGTCTGTCAAAATTGAAGAATACATGAAAGAAGAAAAAGGTCTTCCGGCAAACGTAGACTTTTATTCCGCATCTGTTTATCATAGCTTAGGAATTGACCATGATTTGTTTACGCCAATTTTTGCTGTTAGTCGCGTGTCAGGCTGGTTAGCTCATATTTTAGAACAATATGAAAACAACCGCTTAATTCGTCCACGAGCTGAGTATGTTGGGCCAACTGGACAACAATATGAACCAATTGAAAAGCGCTAACAGAATATTATGTTGTATGCTAACATGTAGAAGCCAGTAAATCTGGCTTCTCTCTTCATGTTTTGCATTGTATAGATGAGTGATTTATGATTAAAAATGTGTCATTTATTCTTTAGGAGGTATTTAACATGAGTGAAAGAATTACAGTTGAAAATGGAAAAATGAATGTACCAAACCAACCCGTAATCCCTTATATTGAAGGCGACGGTATTGGTCCTGACATTTGGGCTGCTGCTTCCCGTGTGTTAGAAGCTGCTGTTGAAAAGGCATATAATGGGGAAAAATCAATTGAGTGGAAGGAAGTACTTGCTGGTCAAAAAGCATATGATCAAACAGGTGAATGGCTTCCAAACGAAACGCTTGATACGATTCGTGATTATAAAATCGCAATTAAAGGACCTTTGACTACGCCAATTGGTGGAGGAATTCGTTCTTTAAACGTTGCTCTACGTCAAGAGCTAGATTTATTTACATGTCTACGTCCAGTTCGTTATTTTGATGGTGTACCTTCTCCGGTAAAACGTCCTGAAGATACAGATATGGTCATCTTCCGTGAAAATACTGAGGATATTTATGCTGGAATCGAATGGCAAGAAGGAACTCCAGAAGTCAAAAAAGTAATCGACTTTCTAAAGAAAGAAATGGATGTACATAAAATTCGTTTTCCTGAAACTTCTGGGATTGGTATTAAGCCAGTTTCTGCAGAAGGAACAAAACGTTTAGTTCGTGCAGCTATTGACTATGCTCTTAACGAAGGACGTAAAAGCGTAACACTTGTTCATAAAGGAAACATTATGAAGTTTACTGAAGGCTCTTTCAAGAACTGGGGCTATGAAGTTGCTGAACAAGAGTATGGAGATAAAGTCTTTACATGGGCTGAGTATGACCGCATTGTTGAAGCAAAAGGAAAAGACGCAGCAAACCAAGCTCAAGATGAAGCTGAAAAGGCTGGTAAGATCATTGTAAAAGATGCAATTGCTGATATCTTCCTACAGCAAATCCTTACTCGTCCAAAAGAGTTTGATGTTGTTGCAACTATGAACCTTAACGGTGACTACATTTCTGATGCATTAGCTGCACAAGTTGGCGGTATAGGTATCGCGCCAGGAGCTAACATTAACTTTGAATCTGGTCATGCAATTTTTGAAGCTACACATGGTACTGCTCCAAAGTATGCTGGCATGGATAAAGTAAATCCATCTTCAGTCATTCTTTCTGGTGTGTTAATGCTAGAGCACATTGGCTGGAGAGAAGCAGCTGATTTAGTAACTAAAGCAATGGAAAAAACAATTGCTAGCAAGGTTGTTACTTATGACTTCGCACGTCTAATGGACGGTGCAAAAGAAGTTAAATGCTCTGAATTTGGAGATGCACTTATCCAAAATATGTAAGCACGTGTAAATAGGAGGGAATTCTTTATGACGATTAAACGCAAAAAAGTATCTGTCATTGGTGCTGGTTTTACTGGAGCTACAACTGCACTAATGGTGGCGCAGAAGGAACTTGCTGATGTTGTATTAGTTGATATTCCTGATATGGAAAACCCAACCAAGGGTAAAGCATTAGATATGCTTGAGGCAAGTCCTGTTCAAGGATTTGATTCCAACATTGTTGGGACTTCTAATTATGAAGACACAAAGGGATCAGATTTAGTCATAATTACAGCAGGTATTGCACGTAAACCAGGAATGAGCCGTGATGATTTAGTTAATACCAATGCTAAAATCATGAAAGCTGTAACTCAACAAGTGGTAAAGCATTCACCAGACTGCTTCATTGTGGTATTAACCAACCCAGTAGATGCCATGACATATACGGTGTTTAAAGAATCAGGATTCCCTAAGAACCGTGTGATCGGCCAATCGGGTGTACTAGATACAGCTCGTTTCCGGACCTTTGTGGCTCAAGAACTTAACCTATCAGTTAAAGATATTACAGGTTTTGTACTTGGTGGCCATGGTGACGACATGGTACCACTAATTCGATATTCCTATGCAGGTGGAATTCCACTGCAAACACTTCTTCCTCAAGAACGCATTGATGCTATTGTTGAGCGTACGCGCAAAGGTGGGGGAGAAATTGTAAACTTACTTGGAAATGGTAGTGCATATTATGCACCTGCTGCTGCACTTACGGAAATGGCTGAGGCTATTTTAAAGGACCAGCGCCGGGTATTGCCAGCGATTGCTTACCTTGAAGGTGAGTATGGCTATCATAATATTTATTTAGGCGTACCTACCATCCTAGGTGGGAATGGAATTGAAAAAGTGGTTGAGCTAGATTTAACAGATGAAGAAAAAGCAGAATTAGATAAATCAGCGGACTCTGTTAAAAATGTTATGCAAGTTTTAGAAAAAGCTGATAGTTAAACGGATTCGGGGGCAATTCCCCCGAATCTTTTTGAACGAATAAGAAAACGCTTACAAAAGAAGGGGTGAAGGATATGGTCTTTAAAAAACGGAAATTAGGGCGAAAAATTACAGACCTTCAAGTGGGTGACCAGCATGAAATGAAAGCAAAGGTTGAGGATAAGGATTTATTATTATACTTAGGTCTCACTTCTGATTCCAATCCATTGTATATTCAGCATGATTATGCAGCTCAAACTCCATTTAAACGCCCTCTCGTACCTTCTGTTATGCTATACGGAATGGTTTCGTCAATGGTATCCTTACATTTACCAGGACCGGGGAGTCATATAGTAAAAGAGTCAATGTCTTATCCTAAGCCGGTTTATCATTATGCTGAGATTCATTTAGAAATGACCATAACCAATATCGATGAAACAGGTCATTGTGTTACGATTGATATCAAAGGAACAGATGAGGAAAATGACACTGTAATATTAGGGAAATTAGAGGTTTGTCCACCCTATAAATTAGAATCTTTGACTGCAAAATCCTTGGAAAACTTTAATTAGACTTGTAAGTCCTTGTTTATACAAGGCTTATTTTTTTGACTTTTGTGTTACTAGTCTCTGATATTGTCTAAAATGTAAATATCATGTAAAATTTCGCTAGATGTTCTTTTTATTCAGAGCTGTTCATTATATGATAGATATAATAAACGTGCTAGAGGTGGTAAAGATGGGGAAAAGAATTTTAATTGTCGATGATGAAGAATCCATCGTTACGTTGTTAAAATACAATATCGAGCAGGCTGGTTTTCAAACGGAAACCGCTTATGATGGAGAACAAGCGTTAAAGCTGGCAGAAAATGAACCCTATGATTTAATTGTGTTAGATGTAATGCTTCCTAAATTAGACGGTTTAGAGGTTTGTAAACTATTAAGGCAAAAAATGATTGAGGTTCCTATACTAATGCTAACTGCGAAAGATGAAGAATTTGACAAAGTTTTTGGTCTTGAAATTGGAGCCGATGATTATCTAACCAAGCCTTTCAGTCCACGTGAAGTAATAGCGCGTATAAAGGCTATCCTTCGTCGTTTTAAGAAGAGTAATGATGAACAGATAGCGACTGATAAAATTGTAACCATCGGAGATTTGAAGATATATCCGGAACAGTATGAGGCATATATTAATGGGCAACAGCTAGAATTTACTCCAAAAGAATTTGAACTTTTGGCTTATTTAGCTAATCATATTGGGAAAGTGCTCTCAAGGGATCAGCTTTTAAGTGCTGTTTGGAACTATGAATTTGTTGGAGACACGCGAATCGTAGACGTTCATATTAGTCACTTACGAGAAAAAATTGAGCCCAATACAAAACAACCTGTTTATATTAAAACAATAAGGGGCTTAGGCTATAAATTGGAGGATCCAAACTAAATGAAAAAGTCATCATCCCGAACTTTTTTGACCTATGCCATATTAATTATGGCGTTTATGATTGTCTTAGGGTTTTTATTAGTGCAAATCACAAAAAAGTTCATGTTAGATGCAGTTCAAGAAAGGGTTTTTGCAGAAGGCTCCTATATCGTTTCCATGTTGGATGAGGGTGAAGATCGTCGTTATTCAAACAAGCTTCAGCAACTACAGGTGATGAGTGAGAAACTAGATATTGGGCTAGTTTTATATAATCATGAAGAAGGGGCTATTTTAAATACAAGTTCAAGCCTTGATGAATTGAATAATGTTCCCGTCATAAATACGATAGAATCAAGGATTATGGGAAATAACCGTTTAGAACGGGGGCTATTAAAAGATGATGTCTATTATTATCCATTTTATTTAGAGGATGAAGAGGCTTATCTTGTTTTAACGCTACCCATTCAGTTATTAACAGGCTTTACGTTTAATGTGTGGTTATTAATTGGCTTTGTATTAGCAGTAGCGTTAGTGGTCATCTTTGTCATTGGTTATCATTTTAAAGATAAGTACATAAAGCCCATACGTTCAGCTGCAGGTGTGGCAAGGAAGCTAGCAGAAGGGAATTATAATGCTAGAACATATGAGACTCAAAGTGGAGAAGGTGGCCAGTTAACAAACTCGATTAATTTACTAGCCCAAAATTTGTATGAAATGAACATTCAACGGGAAATGCAAACGGATCGCCTAATAGCTGTTGTAGAAAATATGGATAGTGGCTTAGTTTTAATTAATGAAAAAGGCTATATTCAATTAATTAATCGTTCCTTTTTAGATACATTTCAAGGTGATGCAAGCTCTTATATTGGCTACCTATATTATGATGCCATCGCCTTTGAGGAAGTACATAATGTTGTAAGAGATGTTTTCATGCTAGAGGACCATGTGCAAAAAACAATGGTCGTGCATCAAGGGATTGAGAGGCGATTTTTTGCCGTCTCTGGAGCACCGATTTTTAATCATAACCAGGATTGGAAGGGTGTTGTTTTAGTTTTACATGATATTACTGAAATGAAACGTCTTGAAGAGATGCGGAAGGATTTTGTAGCTAATGTGTCACATGAACTACGAACACCTATTACATCAATCAAAGGTTTTTCAGAAACCCTGTTAGGAGGGGCTCAAGAGGATAGTGAGGTCAGAGAACAATTCTTGAATATCATCTATAAAGAGAGTGAAAGGCTACAGTTGTTAATAGGGGATTTACTGGAGCTTTCGAAATTGGAGAAGGAAGATTTCCCACTCGATATACAACAGGTCTCAGTGGCAACTTTATTTGATGATGTACTATCCCTTGTACGACACATTGCTTTAGATAAAGAGATTTTGCTGGAGGTAGAATTAAAGGAACCGACTCTGCAGATAGAGGTTGATTCAGCGCGTTTTACTCAACTTTTATTAAACCTACTAACAAATGCGATACAATATACGCCGAAACAAGGTATGGTAACGTTGATGGCTTTTAGGGTAGGGGAAGAAGTGTGTATTAAGGTAAAGGATACAGGAATTGGCATACCGAAAGAGCATTTATCTCGTATTTTTGAGCGCTTTTATCGAGTGGACAAGGCTAGGAGTCGGGATTCAGGTGGTACTGGACTAGGGCTGGCGATTGTGAAACATATTGTGGAAGCACATGATGGGAAGATTACAGTTGATAGTGAACCAAATAAAGGGACTACATTTACCATAATGATCTAAATAAAATCATTCTAACAGAGGATTAATCCTCTGTTTTTTTCGTATAAGAAAATTGAAACCTTATGAACCCTCATTCGTAAAGACTATAGAGAGATATAAAAATAGAAGATATTTTAGGGGGGCACGAAATGAATTTACGTCGCATTTATATGTGGATTGGCGCCACAATCGTACTTATCATTTTAGGATTATCTTTAGCGACTAGCTGGTACACAGTTGATGAATCTGAACAAGCTGTGGTTATCACTTTTGGTAAGGCAGAGGAAACCAATACTGAACCTGGTTTACACTTTAAACTGCCCTGGCCGATACAATCTGTAGAAACATTATCGCAAGAAACGTTTAGTTTAGACTTTGGGTATAGTCCTGATGAACGAGAAGACTCTGATGTCATTCGAATGATCACAGGAGATGAAAATATTGTCTTAGCGGATTTAGTTGTACAGTGGAGAATAACTGATCCTGCTAAATATCTGTTTAATTCAACAGATCCAGAGGGTACTCTAGAGAACGCTACCTCAGCATCTCTAAGAGGAATCATTGGTACATCCTTAATTGATGATGCGTTAACTTCTGGAAAAGCTGTGATTGAAAATGATGTTCGTACATTACTTACAGATTTAATTAATGAATATGATATAGGTATCTCAATCGTTGATGTGAAGCTACAGGAGGTTGACTTACCAAATGAAGAGGTTCGAACAGCCTTCACAAAGGTAACAGATGCTAGAGAAACCATGAACACAAAAATTAATGAAGCAAGAAAATATGAAAATCAAAACGTCGAGGAAGCTTTAGGGGAAAAGGATGCAATTATTACTCGTGCAGAAGGAGATAAAATTGCAAGGATTGAAGAAGCGAGAGGGGCTGTATCTCGGTTTAATGCCTTATACAAAGAGTATCAAAACGCACCTAATGTAACGAGGGACCGACTCGTGATTGAAACATTAGAGGATGTACTTCCGAATGCACAAATCTATATATTAAATGAAGACGGGAACACGATGCAGTACCTACCATTAGGTCCAAATAATAACCAAAACAATCAAAGGGTAGTTCCACAAGAGGAAGGTGGGGATCAAAATGAGTGATGAAAATGTTTATGAAATGAAGTCGTCAAAGCCATTTAATTATCGAAAATATTTTAAAACGGGGATTTCACTCTTATTCATTATTCTCTTGTTGGTAACGTTATTAAATAGTATCATGATCACAAAAGAGGGGGAATATAGAGTCGTACGGCAATTTGGTGAAGTGGTCCGGATTGAGTCAGAACCAGGCCTCCATTTTAAAGTGCCATTTATTCAAACGGCAACGGTTCTCCCAAATAAATATCTAGTATACGATATGGAAGAACAAGAAATTAATACATTAGATAAGAAGCGCATCATTATTGATAACTATGCTGTATGGCATATTACTGATCCAAGCAAAATGATAAACAACGCAAAAACCGTAGTGAATGCACAAGCTCGTATGGGTGAATTTATCTTTTCTACTGTAAGAAGTGAACTTGGTCAAATGAATTATGAAGAGATCATCAATGATGAAAAATCCCAACGCGGAAATTTAAATTCACGGATTACTGACCAAGTAAATGAACTACTAAGTGAATATGGGGCTCAAGTTCAGGATGTTCGTGTTAAGCGTACAGACCTACCAGAGGATAACGAACAATCTGTCTATACCCGAATGATTTCAGAGCGGGAATCTAAAGCACAGGAGTATTTATCTAAGGGTGAGGCGGAGAAAAATCGAATCATTGCTGCTGCTGATCGTGAAGTAAAAGAGATGCTATCGAAAGCGAAGGCAGATGCCGAACAAATTCGCGCTGAAGGGGAGCAGGAAGCTGCTCAAATTTATAATGAAGCCTTCAAAAAAGACGCTGAATTTTACCGCTTATATCGTACTTTAGAATCCTATAAGTCTACAGTAAATGATAAAACAACCATTATCTTGCCACATGATTCACCATATGCAAGAGCTTTATTAGGTTATTTTGAAATAGAAGAATAAATAAAAAGGCGTTTTTTTCCTTCTCATGAAATACATGATAATATAGAAGGAAGGAAACGTCTTATTTTTTGTCATTTTAATTTAAGCGTAAAGTAGAAGGGTTAACTTTTACTAGTATTTCCCTGGGAATATAAAGGAGTGAAATGGATGTCTGATAAATTAGTATTGATTGATGGAAATAGTATATTATACCGCGCTTTTTTCGCCCTCCCGCTGTTAAATAATGATAAAGGTGTTTATACAAACGCGGTGTATGGTTTTACTACTATGCTCTTGAAGATTTTAGAAGAGGAAAAGCCCTCCCATGTTCTTGTTGCCTTTGATGCGGGAAAAACAACGTTTCGACATAAGACCTACACGGAGTATAAAGGTGGCCGACAAAAAACACCACCTGAGTTGTCGGAACAATTTCCTCTTGTAAAGGAGCTTTTAGGAAACTTTGATATTCGTCACTATGAATTAGATCAATATGAGGCTGATGACATTATTGGAACACTGTCTAAAGTCGGAGAAGAGAAAAAGATGGCGGTTAAAGTGATCTCAGGAGACCGGGATTTACTACAACTAGTAGATCAACAGGTAGATGTTACGCTAACGAAAAAGGGAATTACGAATGTCGAGAATTATACGCCACAGTTTTTAGAGGAAAAAATAGGTATTCGACCTGATCAAGTGGTGGATATGAAGGCGCTAATGGGAGATAGCTCTGATAATATCCCAGGAATTCCAGGGATCGGGGAAAAAACAGCTGTTAAGCTACTAAAGCAATTTGATACTCTGGATGGGATTTATGAAAACCTTGATCAAGTTAGCGGCAAAAAATTGAAAGAGAAGCTAGAAAACCATAAAGACGACGCATTCATGAGTAGAGAGCTTGCTACCATTGAACGTGAGTCGCCAATTACAGTGAATTTAGAGGATGCTACATACGAAGGCTATAACTCACAAAAGGTATTGTCATTCTTTAAGGAGCTTGGTTTTCATTCATTATTAAGTCGGATTGAGACTAAAGAGGGTGAAGAATCAGAGGAAGCTGTATTGGATGAAATCGAATTTACCATTGTTGATGAGGTTTCAGCAGATATGTTCACAGGTAAGGATGCGATCTTTTTAGAAATGCTAGAAGAACATTACTACTATGGTGAAATCTTAGGTTTTGGGATTGTGAATGAAAAAGGTAAATATTTCATTCCGGTAGAATTAGCAATCGAATCACCTCTATTTAAAGAATGGGCTGAGGATGAAGGGAAGGAAAAGTATTTATTTGATGCCAAGGCTGTGACGGTTGCTTTAAAGAAACAAGGAATTGATATTAGGGGAATTACATTTGACCTTTTACTAGCATCATACATTGTAAACCCTGCAGAAAATCATCATGACGTCCCTTCCATTAGTCACCGAATGAATAACAGAAATATGAAGTATGATGAAGAGGTTTATGGAAAAGGCGCTAAACAAAGTGTACCTGGGATAGAGGTAATGGCTGAGCATGTTGTAAGAAAGGCAGATGCCGTTTACCAATTAAAGGACACGGTTATCGAACAACTCGATCAAAACGATCAATATCATCTGTATGTGGATCTAGAGCTTCCATTAGCCACTGTTTTAGGTGAAATGGAGTACTTTGGTGTACAAGTAGATATAGACCGTATTGAAGAGATGGGTGAAGAGCTTAAAGGGCGCCTAAAGACATTGGAAGAAGAAATATATGAATTAGCAGGTGAAACCTTTAACATTAATTCACCTAAGCAATTAGGTGTAATCTTATTTGAAAAATTAGAGCTTCCTGTCATTAAAAAGACGAAAACAGGTTATTCAACTGCAGCCGATGTGCTAGAGCAGTTAAAGGACAAGCATGAAATCATGCCCAAGCTTTTGCTATACCGTCAGCTAGGTAAACTTCAATCTACATACATTGAAGGACTTTTAAAGGTAGTAGACAAAGAGGAAGGAAAAATTCATACGCGTTTTAATCAAGCTCTTACCCAAACTGGTCGTTTAAGTTCAACAGACCCAAACCTCCAAAACATTCCAATCCGCTTGGAGGAAGGGAGAAAGATTCGCCAGGCCTTTATTCCATCGAAAGAAGACTGGGTTATTTTTGCAGGCGATTACTCTCAGATCGAGCTAAGAGTGTTAGCTCATATTGCTGGAGATGAAAAACTGGTCAAGGCCTTTAAAGATGGAATGGATATTCATACGAAAACGGCTATGGACGTATTTAACGTAGAGCATGATGAAGTGACGGCTAATATGCGTCGCCATGCAAAGGCCGTAAACTTTGGGATCGTATACGGGATTAGTGATTATGGCCTTAGTCAGAGTCTTGGGATCACCAGAAAAGAAGCTAAACAATTTATTGAAAAGTACTTTGAAAGCTTCCCAGGTGTGAAGGAATATATGGATGAGATTGTAAAAGAAGCCAAACAAAATGGCTATGTGACCACTCTTATGAACCGACGACGTTACTTGCCTGATATTACAGCACGAAACTTTAATAAGCGTAGCTTCGCTGAGCGTACAGCGATGAACACGCCAATTCAAGGTAGTGCGGCAGACATTATCAAAAAAGCGATGATTGATTTAGCCGCTCGTTTAGAGGAAGAGAAATTTGAAGCTAAGCTGTTACTTCAGGTACACGATGAATTGATTTTAGAAGTTCCAAAGCATGAGCTTGAATCCATTCAAAAAGTAGTATCAGAGGTAATGGAAAATGCAGTGGAATTAGAAGTACCTTTAAAGGTTGATTTTGCCTATGGTTCCACATGGTTTGACGCGAAGTAAGATTAAGGAGCGTACAGAATGCCAGAATTACCAGAGGTCGAAACGGTAAAAAAAACGTTAAATAAAATAATATTAGGAAAGACGATAAAGGATGTAACAGTTTACTGGGAGAATATCATTCAATATCCCAAAGAGGTTGAAGCCTTCTCGGCTGAATTGATTGATCAAACCATATATGAAGTTGGTAGAAAAGGAAAGTTTCTCATTTTTAATCTAGACCATCATGTGCTTATTTCTCATTTGCGTATGGAAGGGAAATATGCGGTTCATCAGCAACATGACGAGATTGAGCCGCACACCCATGTCATCTTCCACTTCACTGATGGTTCAGAATTAAGGTATAAGGATGTAAGAAAGTTTGGAACGATGCATCTTTATGAAAAGGGAAGGGAATTTTCTCTTCCTCCGTTAAATAAATTGGGCCCTGAACCATTTGAGGAGCGGTTTTCACCTGAATATTTACATGACCGTTTCCAAAAGACAACCCGAGTGATTAAAAATGTTTTATTGGATCAATCGGTGGTTACAGGACTTGGAAACATATATGTGGATGAAGCATTGTTTCGCAGTGGCATTCATCCACTACGCCCAGCTCGACAACTTACGAGAAGAGAGTGTGAAAAACTGGCAACTGAAATTGTGCAAACATTACAGGATGCAATTGATGCTGGGGGTACAACGATAAGGTCCTACTTAAATAGCCTAGGTGAAATTGGTATGTTCCAGCTTCAATTGTTTGTGTATGGGCGTAAAGGTGAGGAATGCAAAAAGTGTCAAAGCCTAATTGAAAAGATAAAAGTTGGAGGTCGAGGGACACACCTTTGTCCTCATTGTCAGAAACTACACTAAGCAGACCCTTTAAGAGCACACTGGATTGGCTTTCTCCATATAATACCCTAGATTTGTCGCAGGAGGGAGCCAGTTCATATGGTAGAATGGTTGACTTTATTTTTGCTCAGCTTTGCAGTCAGTTTAGATAGTTTTACAGCTGGTTTTACTTTCGGATTACGCAAAATTACAATTCCAATAAAATCCCTTATATCTATCGGCTGTGTTACAGCAATTGTATTTTTAGTTGCCATGCTCATAGGTGAAAGGCTTGCCGCGATTTTTTCTCCTCACATCGCAGATTTAATCGGTGGAGTGCTTTTTATTGGAATTGGCCTATGGGTTGTTTATCAGTTTGTTCGAGATCATCGTAAAAATAGTGAAACAGCTAGTGATACAAATGCGTTTATTTTTAAATGGGAAATTAAATCGCTCGGAATTGTAATTCAAATCCTTAAAAATCCAAATCGAGCAGACATGGATTCCTCTGGTGATATCAAGGGTATTGAAGCGATAATATTAGGTACAGCCCTTTCATTAGATGCATTTGGGGCAGGGATTGGAGCTGCCATTTTTGGCTTTACACCGATTTTAACAGCTGCCTTTACAGCTACCATGTCCAGTTTGTTTTTATTCATTGGGACAAAAAGCGGTTATTTTTTATCTAGGTGGAAATGGATTGATAAAATTGCCTTTGTTCCTGGTTTGATTTTAATCATGTTAGGTGTCCTGAAAATTTCGTAGAAGTGAGGGAATAAAATTGACGGTTGTCATTGGGTTAACAGGAAGTATTGCAACTGGAAAAAGTACAGTATCAAAAATGTTAAAAGAATTAGGCCTTCCCATCGTGGATGCTGATCAGATCTCAAGGGATGTCGTGGAGCCTGGAGAAGTAGCATATCAGAAAATCGTAAAAACCTTTGGAAAAGAAATTCTTTTTGAGGACGAGACGATAAACCGCAAACAATTAGGTTCTATCGTTTTTGGAAATGAAGAGAAGAGAAAACAACTCAATGAAATTGTACATCCAGAAGTAAGACGTCAAATGCTCTCACAACGGGATCAATATATCCAACAAGGGTATCGAGGGGTCGTATTAGATATTCCCTTATTATTTGAAAGTAAGTTAACCCACTTTGTTGACAAGATCGTTGTTGTATACGTTAACGAGGAAACACAACTGGAGCGACTAATGAATCGTGACCAAAGTACAAAGGAAGAAGCGTCACAACGTATAAATTCACAAATTCCAGTTGAAGAAAAAGCTGCCATGGCAGATGCTGTTATTAATAATAATGGTACCCGATCTGAAACAAAGGAACAGTTGTTAGAGCTTTTACAGAAATGGGAGATTATTTGAAAGACTGTTGTCGTATAAGTCGTTGCTTTTTATAGTTTACATTAGATAGAAAATACGACATTGTTAGACTCTTAAGTGGTGCTTATATCGTTCTGATGAATATTAAGTGCAAGCATACCGTTCCGGCAGAATACTCCGCTTTCCATGGGCACGGCCTCAGCCTCCTCAGAAGCAAAAACCGCTTCCTGCGGGGTCTTCACCACGCTTCCTCCCATAGGAGTCTCCGTATTCTGCCTCCACTATTGAAGTGTTCTAATGATTGCATGGTTCAAAGCCTTTGATTAACCAATAGTTCACCTCTAAATAAACGAATGAGACACTATTATAGCGGAGGAAATACACGGGAGACTCCTGGTCGGTTAAATACGGCCACGTCCAGTGGCAGAGCACCGACACTTGAACTCCTGTTCTTCGTGGGAGCAAAGAGACAAGTGAGACCCCGCAGAGTTAGCGAGGAGGCTCACCGCTCACCTGCGGCAAAGAAGACAATATAAAAACGACCAAAGGGAGTTTGAATAGAAGTCGCACTTGTGCCCTTGGGTGAAAGCGAAGTGTATTTCCGTAGCGATGGTTGTGCACTCATCATAAATAATTGAAAATAGTCCCGCTAGAATTACGTCGCAGTTTATATCTTTTTACCCAAAACAATAAAAAAACCGATTTGAAAAACACACATGGAAAAGTGTGTTTTTTTAATTCACACATTTTAACTCATTATGTTATACTATTAACAAACAGTGTAACATAAAAGTTGGGGAGGAAATGTTTTATGAATAAGCATCGAATTGCAATTAATGGATTTGGAAGAATTGGGCGTATGGTGTTTCGCAAGGCAATTATGGATTCAAGTATAGATGTTGTTGCGATTAATGCCAGCTATCCTGCCGAAACATTAGCGCACCTAATTAAATATGATAGCATTCACGGTCGATTAGATGCTGATGTGAAAGCGTTACAAAATGGTATCGAAGTTGATGGTCATTTTGTACAGCTTGTTTCCAACCGTAATCCAGAACAGTTACCATGGGATGAATTGCAGGTTGATATTGTCATAGAGGCTACAGGTAAATTTAAAACGACCGACACTGCCTCTGCTCATATAGATGCAGGTGCAAAAAAGGTTATTATCACGGCACCAGGAAAGGGTAAAGTTGATGGAACCTTTGTAGTTGGTGTGAATGAAGAACAATATGATCCAGAAAAACACCATGTTATCTCCAATGCTTCCTGTACAACGAACTGCTTAGCCCCAGTTGTGAAGGTGCTTGATGAGCATTTTGGAATCATTAACGGAATGATGACAACTGTTCATGCCTTTACAAATGATCAAAATAATATCGATAACCCACACAAAGACTTACGTAGGGCTCGTTCTTGTACACAATCCATTATCCCCACATCAACTGGAGCTGCAAAAGCGATTGGTGAAGTTCTTCCTGAAATGAATGGGAAACTCCATGGAATGGCTTTACGAGTACCGACACCAAATGTATCATTAGTGGATTTAGTGGTAGACGTGAATGCAGAGGTAACTTTAGATGACATTAATGAAGCATTTAAACAAGAGGCAAACAATCGATTAAATGGCATTCTGGCATATAGTGATGAGCCGTTAGTTTCTATAGATTATACGACAACTGAATACTCCTCAATTGTGGATGGACTATCTACAATTGTTCTAGAAGACAAAAAGGTAAAAGTGCTTGCTTGGTATGATAATGAATGGGGATATTCCTGTCGGGTGGTTGATTTAGCTAAGCTTGTTGGGAGTAAATTAGAACAGAAAACAGCTCATACAGTGTCTTAATTAGCCTTCAATATATCTTGAGATAAAATGTTCTAATATGTATTGCAAAATAGGTGGTAACACTATATACTTTTTCTGTGATTAAGAACTTGCTTTAATAGCAGGTTCTTAATTTTCTTAGTGCATACTTCAACGCTGATTGTGGTATTGGTAGCCTACTGAAAGGGTTAGGACCTCTTTGGACTAACTTTCCCCCGTGGTAGTTCCATAAATATCAGTGTGAAGGAAAGACTGTCACAAAGGGGGCCATTGTTCATGGATACAATGGGGAGACATGTCATAGCTGAGTTGTGGCATTGTAATACAGATAAATTAAATGATATATCATTAATCGAGCAAATTTTTGTCAATGCTGCTCTTAAAGCAGGAGCAGAGGTAAGGGAAGTTGCATTTCATAAATTTGCTCCACACGGTGTGAGTGGAGTAGTCATCATTTCCGAATCTCATTTAACCATTCATAGCTTTCCTGAACATAGTTATGCCAGCATTGACGTATACACGTGTGGTGAACGAATCGACCCCAACATTGCAGCCGAATTCATCGCCGATGCTTTAGAGGCTAAGAATATCGAAAAGGTTGAGATTCCACGTGGAAAAGGGCATATTAGAATTTGAAGCGCTTGGTGTTTGATTACATCGGGCGTTTTCCTTTTTCCGGAATTTAACTCTATTGAATGCCAAGTCTAGTACTTAAATCTATGTTATAATAGTAAAAAACCATTGAAACGTTTATTAATCCGAATGCGGAGCTGATAGAGATGAGATGCCCTAACTGTCAATTTAAAAACACAAAAGTATTAGATTCAAGACCTATTGAAGAAGGTAGGTCTATTCGCCGTCGAAGAGAGTGTGAAAGCTGTCAATATCGTTTTACTACCTTCGAACGAATTGAGGAAATTCCTCTAATTGTCGTAAAGAAGGAAGGTACTAGAGAGGAATTTAGTCGCGAGAAACTGCTTCGAGGCTTAATTAGAGCCTGTGAAAAAAGACCTGTTGCCCTTGAACAAATTGAGAAGGTTGTTACGGATATTGAAAAGGAATTACGAAATCAAGGGAATTCAGAGGTGCAAAGTGATGATATCGGCCGAATGGTCATGGATCGATTAGCTGATATTGATGAGGTTGCTTATGTACGTTTTGCCTCTGTATATAGACAATTCAAGGATATTAATGTCTTCATGCAAGAACTAGAGGAGCTTATCAAGAAGACGAAAAGCAATCATGAATAGAAAAAAGTAGTATAGCTTAAAGAAGGAGTCTGCCAAATGATTGAACGGATGAAAAATTTATTACCTAATGATCAATATATCATTCGCATAGACAAATCTCCTCACGAGGACTATGTTATGGCTTTGACTCATTTGTACCAGCCCTTAATAGGTATGAGAGCAATTACTATATACTTAACGCTATTAAATGAAGCGAAAATTTTACAGGATGTAACGACACATCACCATCTGATGAATATAACGAATATTGATTTAGATCAATTCTATGATGCTCGTTCAAAATTAGAAGGAATCGGGCTGTTAAGGACTTATGTGGAAGATACAGATATCCGTATCTTCCACTATAAGCTTTTACCGCCTTTTTCTACTCAGCAGTTTTTTGAGGATTCCATGCTAACCATTCTATTAGAGCATCACCTTGGGGAAAAACAATATCACAATTTAAAAAATACATTTGTACACCCCTCTATTCCAGCGCATGCAACGGATAAAACGAAGTCATTCGATGAGGTATTTTCAACAATCCTTCCCTCTTATTCTAAAGAAAAAGAGCCAACCCAAACAACGAACATGGAAGCTTTTGAAGAGGAGGAAGAAGGAAAACTTGTCGATTTTGAGTTCCTTAAGCAATCATTAAGTAGAAATCAATTGAATGTCAAAAAAATCTTTACAAATGACAACAAAAAACTGATTCATAATCTAGTTAAAATCTATCATGTAGATGATATATATTTAGAGAAAGCTATTCTTTGGTCTATTAATGACAAAATGGAACTGTTAAAGGATGAGTTACACGAGGCTTGTAAAGACTATTACGCAAAAAACTTTCAGCCATCCGCTCCAAAGCTACGACCTAAACAAGAAAGACCACAAGAGGATACAAGTGAAAAATCTCCAAAAACGAAAGAGGATAAATTAATTCATCATTTTGAGCGGATTACACATCGTGAAATATTAGAGGACTTTTCCCAAACTGGACATGCCTCTGAACAAGAGGTTAAAATGCTAACGAATGTCATGTTTCGTCATGGATTACCGCAAAGTGTCATGAATGTCCTTGTACATTATGTCATGCAAAAATCTGATATGAAGCTGACTCGTAATTATGTAGATAAAATTGCGACTCATTGGTCCAGAAAAAATGTGAAGACTGTAAAACAGGCGATGGATTTAGCCAAATCAGAGTCCAAACTTTATCAAACATGGGGAACTAGAAAGGGTGCGCCAAAGAAAAAAGAGGTGCTGCCTGACTGGTTTAAGAAAGAACAGAAGCCAAAGCAAGAACAGAAGCCAGTCAATTCTAACAATCAAGATTATCTGAAAGAAAAACAAGAATTGGAGCAGGCCTTAAAAAATATGACAACAAAATCTTTTAATCGTTAAGGATGATGGGGATGGAACCGTTACAATCCGCTTTAAAGAAGTGGCTAAAGAATAGTGAAAGCTTTCAGGAAGCTTTCGTGAAAATGAAGAATGAAATTTTACAAACACCGAATATAAAAAATTTTTTACAAGATAATCCTCAACTGAAAACCGAGGACATCGATCGTCAATTAATCAAACTGTATGAGTATGAAACTCAGTCAAAGGCGTGTGAGAAGTGTGCTTCATTGGATGAATGTTGCAACATGGTGAAGGGATATGTCCCGAAAATGTCCGCGACCAATGGCCAAATTAACCTAACCTATGATAAATGTCCACGGAAGCTACAGCATGATGAACAGGAAAGAAAAAAATCCTTTGTTCAAAGCCTATACATGCCAAAAAGACTGTTAGAAGCTCGATTTGATCAAGTGGAACTTGATGACCCAGAGAGATTTCAGGCTATACGCAAAATAGAACGATACCTACATGAATCAGAGGACAAGCCTGCCTCTAAAGGACTTTATTTATATGGACCATTTGGGGTTGGAAAGTCGTATTTGTTAGGTGCATTGGCGAATACACTAGCAGAACGAGAAATTCGCTCGTTATTTATTTATATGCCTGAATTTGTACGTGAAATTAAATCATCCATTAATGATTCCACAATTAATCAAAAAATTGACCGCTTTAAGCGGGCGCCAGTATTAATATTAGATGATATCGGCTCTGAATATCAGTCTGCCTGGTTCAGAGATGAAGTTCTAGGAGCCATTTTACAATATCGAATGATGGAACAATTACCTGTCTTCTTTACGTCGAATTATAGCTTGGAGGAGCTGGAGGTTGTTTTGTCATCCTCAAATAAAGGGGATTCTGAGAAATTAAAGGCAAGAAGATTAATCGAACGAATTAAACAGGTAAGTGAACCTGTAGCAATGCTTGGAGAGAACCGGAGAAAGTAATCAGCGCATAGGATTCATAGAGGTAAATTAACATATTGAAAAGGGAGCTAAGAGCAAGTATTTTTAGCTCCCTTTTAATTTTTGTTCATTTTATAAATCTTTATCCCATATAATGTAACAGTTTGTATCGGAAAGAGGGATGAAGTTGATGGGTTTGGTGATTCATTTTTTCAGGAAAGATGAGGCAGAAACATTCTATTATAAGCTTAACCGAGAAAAGTTAGCGAGCAAAATTCATTTTGAAATAGAGGAGGGGAAAACGTGTTTCATTAAGGTAGACATGCAGCCAGAAAAAATGAATGACACTTGGAAACGAGTGATTCATGCACTTATATTTGTATTTATCCAATATCGGCTGCCTACTTTAGCAAAGGGAATATTAAAAAAGTACTATTACTATCAAAACCAGCTAGAAATTATGCAAATCACGCCAATACTACAATCAGTGCTACACAACCCAAGAAAATATGGGACACAGCCTGATGTTCAATCTGCCTCGAATTTTTATCAGTTATTTGAAGAAAAAGTAACTAGAAGTCCAGTGCTATCGTTTGACCAATTGGTCGATGAACAGGAAGAATTCTTTGCAGGTCACTTAATTGACGTGACTGGTTATGCCATTGAGGAGTGGAAGCGTGAACAGGACTATCAGGACTTTATTCATCGACTGCGAGACTTTTTTAGGGAGCGTACACCTAAAACGAATCTACTGATTATTACATATCATCATGAGTTTCAATTTTATCGAGAAAACGGAAGGCGGTATTCCACAAGCGAATTGAAGGCCTTACAAAATAAAGAAAGCTTGCATTTTATTGATTTATTATCCTCTGAATTCCCGCTATCATCCTTGGTTGGGATAGCGCCAGAGAGTGTATTGATTTACACAACGAAACCGTCTGATCCTAAAATTATCTTTTTACAAAACATTTTTCAGGAAAGTGTTAGAGTCATGTCGATCGAAAAATTTCCGTTTGTCGGCAAAAAGGCTTGACATAATAAATGAATATCCATATAATTCACTCATAATTAGAATTAAAATTATCGGTTATGAAGAGGACATGAATAATATGGTTCGGCTTATCAGAGAGGGAAGTCAAAGGCTGGAAGCTTCCTAAGTACGATATATTGTTTACCACCTCTGAACCCTGATTATGAATGAAGTAGTAATCAGCGTCTTATTCACGTTACGGATGCCGAAAGTGCCGCTAAAAAGCGGAACTAGGGTGGAACCACGGGTAAACACAAGCTCGTCCCTTTTTATAGGGACGGGCTTTTTTTATTTTATTTAAAGGAGTGTAAAACATGGCTGAAAATCTACAAATCACTTTTCCAGACGGAGCTGTAAAGGAATTTCCACAAGGAACAACAAGTGAAGATATTGCTCAAACTATTAGTCCAGGTCTTAAAAAGCAAGCACTTGCAGGAAAAGTAAATGGTGATCTTTATGATCTGCGTAGACCCATTGAACAAGATGGAAAAATCGAAATTGTAACCTTAAGAGACCAAGAAGGTGTAGAGATTCTACGACATTCTACAGCTCATTTAATGGCTCAAGCGATTAAACGTTTATATGGAAATGTTCAATTAGGGGTAGGTCCTGTCATTGAAAATGGCTTTTATTATGACATTGATATGGAAGAGAAAATTACTCCAGAGGATTTAGAGAAAATCGAAAAAGAAATGAAAAAGATTGTAGACGAAGCACTTGAAGTTGTGCGAGTAGAAGTGACTCGTGAAGAAGCGAAAGAAATGTATCAAGAAATTGGCGATGAACTTAAGCTTGAATTAATCGATGATATTCCTGAGGGAGAAAAACTTACGATTTATAAACAAGGCGAGTTTTTTGACCTATGCCGAGGACCGCATGTTCCGCATACAGGAAAAATAAAAGTATTTAAGCTGTTAAATATTTCAGGTGCCTACTGGCGTGGCGATAGCGATAATAAGATGCTGCAGCGCATATATGGAACAGCTTTTGAGAAGAAAGGCCAATTGGAAGAACATTTAAAAATGCTAGAGGAAGCTAAGGAACGGGATCACCGCAAGCTTGGTAAAGAGTTAGATATTTTTGCGGTTAATCAAAAGGTTGGCCAAGGACTTCCTTTATGGCTACCAAAAGGGGCGACCATTCGTCGTACGATTGAACGCTACATTGTCGATATTGAAGAACGTCTAGGCTATGACCACGTTTATACCCCAGTATTGGGAAGTGTAGATTTATACAAGACTAGTGGACACTGGGATCACTACCAGGATGATATGTTCCCGACTCTAGAAATGGATAATGAGGATTTAGTGTTACGCCCGATGAACTGTCCTCATCACATGATGGTATATAAAAACCAATTACACAGCTACCGTAATTTACCGGTACGTATCGCTGAATTGGGTACAATGCACCGTCATGAAATGTCAGGTGCACTAGCTGGTTTACAACGGGTACGGGCAATGACATTAAATGATGCCCATATCTTCAGCCGTCCAGACCAATTAAAAGAGGAATTTGTTCGTGTAGTCAATCTAGTCCAAGCCGTGTACAAAGACTTCGGTATTGATAATTACTATTTCCGTCTATCTTACCGGGATCCAGAGGACAAAGAAAAATATGTGGATAATGATGAAATGTGGGAAAAGGCACAAGCACTATTAAAAGAAACAATGGAGGACCTAGAGCTTGAATATGTTGAAGCAGAAGGTGAAGCGGCCTTTTATGGTCCGAAGCTTGACGTTCAAGTGAAAACAGCTCTTGGTAAGGACGAAACATTATCCACTGTTCAACTAGATTTCCACTTACCAGAACGTTTCGATTTAACTTATATAGGTGAGGATGGAAAAGAGCATCGTCCAGTCGTCATTCACCGCGGTGTTGTTTCCACGATGGAACGCTTTGTTGCCTTCCTTATTGAAGAATACAAGGGAGCATTCCCAACATGGCTTGCACCAGTTCAAGCGCGAATCATTCCCGTTTCCATGGAAGCGCATTTTGATTACGCAAAAGAATTGGAAGATAAATTCCGGATGGAAGGCTTCCGTGTCGAGCTAGATGAACGAGATGAGAAAATAGGCTATAAAATACGTGAGGCACAAACCCAAAAGATACCATATGCATTAGTGGTTGGTGATCAAGAAATCGAAAAGAATGCAGTAAATGTTCGTAAATATGGGGAGAAGAATTCAAAAACAAAGGGACTTCAAGCATTTGTTGAAGAAATGCAGGATGACATTAAACAAAAAAGCAGTCAAAAGTAAAGAGGAGGGGCTAACATATTTAGCCCTTCCTAAATTTATCCTACTGTACCAAGGGATGACGAGAAAGAACAGTATTACGTGTTTTCAAAAAAAGATTGACAAAAGTAAGTTGTCCATCATATAATATTAAAAGTGATGAATTGAATAAGGTCTTGGAATAAGTAGAAGCACCCGCTTCTCACCTGATCGACGCCTTTAGAGCAGTTGGCAGGTTTAATCAGTTGATTTCTTCTTATGAAGAACAGTGATGTGTGGGTGCAGTATGTGTACCGACACTTTTTTATTTTATACAAATGTTGTCGGACTTGAGGCCTATTTCTCTTTACAAATTTATGGAGGTGGCTAACTATTAGCAAAGTTGAGACTTTGGTAAATGAGCGCATTCGTGCACGTGAAGTAAGATTGATTGGTGCTGATGGAGAACAAATCGGTGTAAAATCAAAGCAAGAAGCTTTAAAAATAGCCGAGCAAGCAAATCTTGATTTAGTAATGGTGGCACCTAATGCAAAACCACCAGTATGCAGAATCATGGATTACGGTAAATATCGTTTCGAGCAACAAAAGAAGGAAAAAGAGAAACGTAAAAAGCAGAAGATAATCAACGTTAAAGAAGTACGATTAAGCCCTGCTATTGAAGAGCATGACTTTAATACAAAGCTTCGTAATGCTCGTAAGTTCCTATCTAAGGGAGATAAAGTAAAAGCTTCTGTTCGTTTCCGCGGTCGTGCTATTACGCATAAAGAGCTTGGACAAAAGGTTCTTGATCGTATGGCTGAAGAGTGTAAGGATATCGCAACAGTTGAAACAAAGCCGAAGATGGAAGGCCGTAACATGTTTATGATGCTAGCTCCTATGGCTGAAAAGTAAGGAACAGTAGTTTAAACGGCAACAAATCAAAGGAGGAAACACACAATGCCTAAAATGAAAACTCATAAAGGTTCATCAAAACGTTTTAAAAAAACAGGTAACGGTAATGTAAAACGCTCACATGCGTATACAAGTCACTTGTTTGCTAATAAATCAACAAAACAAAAGCGTAAACTACGCAAATCAGCACTTGTATCAAAAAGTGATTTGAAGCGTATCGGTGAAATGCTTCCTAAAAAATAAACCAAAAAACAACTTTAATGATTGACAAATATAGGAGGGAACAACTATGCCACGTGTAAAAGGCGGTACAGTAACACGCAAACGTCGCAAACGTGTTTTAAAGCTAGCGAAAGGTTATTATGGCTCAAAACACGCTCTATTTAAAACAGCTAAACAACAAGTAATGAAATCAGGTCAATATGCTTATCGTGACCGTAAACAAAGAAAACGCGAATTCCGTAAGCTATGGATCGCACGTATTAATGCTGCAGCTCGTATGAATGATATTTCATATAGCCGTTTAATGCATGGTCTAAAGCAAGCTGACATTCAAGTTAACCGTAAGATGCTTGCTGACATGGCTATCAATGATGAGCAAGGCTTCGCAAACCTAGTAACAAAAGCTAAAGAAGCACTTAAATAATAAATAAGAAGGCTGATCAGGTGTAAAAACCTGGTCAGTCTTCTTTTTACATGGATAGAAATAATAAAATTTGTTCATAATAACCAAAAAAGTGAGATGTCATTTTTGTTGCAAGAATAAATGGTAGAGAGTATAATCAATTTTGTTTGTAAGAATAAATCCGAGTAAACAGATTGGGGTAATATACATGAAAAAAGGATTATGGGTATTAATATTAGGAATAGTCTTTGTGTTATCGGCTTGTGGTTCAAATAGTTATGATGAAATTATGGAGAGTGGGGTGATTTCAGTTGGAACAGAAGGTACGTATGCTCCATTTACTTTTCATAATGAAGAGGATAAATTAACAGGATATGATGTTGAGGTTATGCGTGAAGTTGCTAACCGTATGGGTCTAGAGGTAGATTTCCAAGAAACACAATGGGATTCTATGTTTGCAGGGCTAAATGCTGAGCGTTTTGATGTGATTGCTAACCAAGTGGGGATTAATGAGGACCGCTTAGAAAATTATGACTTTTCTATTCCCTATACGGTGTCTTCAGCTGTAGTCGTTGTACCAGAAAATAATAATGATATTACTTCCTTTGAGGATATTGAGGGCAAAACGTCCGGTCAATCTCTAACTAGTAACTATCAGGCAATTGCTAAAGAACATGGGGCTGAAATTCAAGGCGTTGAAGGCTTAGCTCAATCCATTGAATTAATTAAACAAGGTCGTGCTGACATGACCGTAAATGATCGCTTAGCAGTATTAGATTATATTCAACAACAACCAGATGCGGGAATCAAAATAGCCGCACAAGAGGATGAAGTATCTGAAACAGCTTTTGCATTTCGTAAAGGAAATGAAAAGCTAGTTGAAGCGGTAAATGAACAACTAGAGGCGATGAAGGAAGATGGGACTCTAACCGAAATCGCAAAGAAGTGGTTTGGTGAAGATGTATCTCAATAAATTGTTTGCGATAACGGCTGATATGGGAGGATGGGAGTTATTTGTTAATTCCCTATGGCCAATGATCCAGGGAGGAATCAAATACACGATTCCTCTCACATTAATTGCATTTACATTTGGAATTTCACTTGCACTTATCACTGCCATTATGCGTCTTTCAAAGTATAAGTTTCTTTCCATTCCTGCGAGAATCTATGTATCTGCAGTAAGAGGTACCCCAATGCTCGTCCAACTATTTATTGTGTTTTATGGGCTTGGTCAAATTGGCTTTACGATTGATCCATTTCCGAGTGCAATCATTGCCTTTTCACTAAATGTTGGTGCCTATGCTTCAGAAGTGATAAGAGCTTCTATCTTATCCATACCTAAAGGTCAGTGGGAGGCAGCACAAACAATTGGAATGGGTTACTCGCAAGCATTAAGACGAATTATTTTGCCGCAAGCAACAAGAGTATCGATTCCTCCTCTATCTAATACCTTTATTAGTTTAGTCAAGGATACATCTCTTGCATCCTTGATATTAGTTACAGAGTTATTTCGAAAGGCACAAGAAATTGCAGCAAGAACTTATGATTTTATGCTTTTATATGTGGAAGCAGCTTTTCTATATTGGATCATTTGTTTCTTGCTTTCGCTTGTACAAGATCGAATTGAAAATCGTCTTGACCGGTACGTGTCCAAGTAGGAGGAATGAAAATGTTTTTAACTGTAAAGGGCTTATCTAAGTCTTTTGATGACCAAGAGGTGTTGAAACATATAGATTTAGAAATTGAAAAAGGAAACATTTTAACGATTATTGGACCATCAGGCTCTGGTAAAACGACCTTACTAAGATGTTTAAATGCTTTAGAGATGCCGAATAAAGGGTTGTTTACATTTTCAGATGGACTGGAAATAGATTTTGAAAAGATGCCGAAGAAAAATGAACTTACAAAATTTCGCCTAAAATCTGGAATGGTATTTCAATCCTATAATCTCTTCCCACATAAGACGGCGTTAGAAAATGTGACAGAAGGACCACTAATTGTACAAAAGAGAGAAAAACAAGCGGTTTTTAAGCTGGCTGAAAGTTTATTAGACAAGGTTGGTTTATTAGATAAGAAGTACCTTTATCCACATCAGCTTTCAGGTGGACAGCAGCAGCGAGTCGGGATTGCAAGGGCATTAGCTATTGAGCCTGAATTGATGTTATTTGATGAGCCTACTTCGGCCTTAGACCCAGAATTAGTTGGAGAGGTATTAAAGGTTATAAAGGATTTAGCCAATGAAGGCTGGACGATGGCAATTGTGACACATGAATTAAAATTTGCTGAACAAGTGTCAGATCGGGTATTATTTATGGATAATGGGTACATTGTGGAGCAAGGTCCACCTGCTCAAGTATTAAAGGATCCAAAAGAAGAACGAACACGTCAATTTATTCAGCGAATTATGAATCCAGAATAAGAACGAAACAGAAAACTTGGCGTACATGGCGTACAGCCAAGTTTTCTGTTTTAAGGAGAGGAAGAGCATTCATGATTATCCAGTGGTTTGTTATATATTTAGTGGTTATAAATGGAGTTGGATTCTTAGTTATGGGAATAGATAACCGAAAGGCCATCAAAGGAAAATGGAGAATACCAGAAAAACATTTATTTTTTTATGCGCTTATAGGGGGATCACTCGGTAGTACTTTTGGAATGATTCTCTTTCGGCACAAAGTAAAACGCCTTAAATTTACGTTAGGCTTTCCTTTGCTCATCATACTACATATTGCTCTTATAAATTTTGTATTACAATCCTATTAATAATTGACGACAAGCATTCTTTTTTATCATAAATGTCATATAGGCTCGTCTTATGTCATATATATAAACCAAAATAATAAAGGGGGCGGGTTATGGAACAGCTAGGTACTTGGGTCCTGTCCATCGTAGAATCCAGTGGAATGTTTGCTCCCATGTTATTTATTGGTTTTCATTTGTTAAGGCCTTTCTTTTTCATGCCAGTAGCCTTTATCTGTATTTCTGGTGGAATATTGTTTGGTATGGTTTCCGGCACCATTTACTCTGTTATTGGGATTACATTATCTAGTATATTCTTTTACCGGCTTTTTGTGTCTATGCCTAAAACTTTTAAACGACTAGTTAGGCTGAAGGGAAAAATCATTAAAGATAGGCAAATGTCGAAAGGTCAAATGGTATTATTACGCTTAATGCCCTTTATCCATTTCCATCTTATTTCTTTATGCATGATTGAAATCTCCAAAAGCTATAAAGAATACTTAAAATTATCCTTTTTATCGAATGTTCCATTAGCATTTGTTTATACATCCTTTGGTCAATGGATTTCAAGTCTTTCCCCAATGATTATGATGACAATTGTCATCGCATTACTTCCAGGTTTATATTTGCTAAGGCAGAAGGAAATTGTTGTTCGCTGGGAGGATTTTTTCCGAAAAGATCATCGTGTTCCACAGGGATCCCCTTCTATAAATAAAGTGAGCTAGAAGAAGTCCCATGTCTCTCCACGGACATGGGACTTCTTTAGTCACAAAAAATATTCTTAATGGGATGCCGCCATTCAATCTTTGCATGTGGGTATTTAATCAAGATTTCTTTTTCGATAAAATAAAGGTCCTCGCGAGAAATCCCCTTTAATAAATCCGGATGCTTAGTCCAGACGGTAATGGTCACAACCTCAAAAGCCTGTTCAGTGGTTCCTAAGTATTTTTCCCCTTCAAACAAAGCTCCTTTATACGTAATTAAAAAATTCTTTTTGACATTATTTTCATCATCATAGAAATAAAAGGTTTTATTTTCTTGAGCTATTTCTAGCTTACGTTTGGGATTGACGATATATTTGTAGGCTGAATAGATAAAAAAGATAATGGCAAATATGATTAGTAATCTAAATAAAATAACCACCATGATGAATCGACTCCTAAAATGGATTTTATCCTTACATAACAGATACGAATGAATTTCGTTTTAGTTTCATATTTCACAATTATTTTTAAGTAATTTTCTGTGCTATAATCGAGGTAAAAAGAAGGAGTCACAAATAATGGATTGGCAATTGTTATTTTCGATGCAACAGGAACTCGATCAAAGAATTAAACAAGAGCACCATCTCGAGTCAAAAGACGTGGTTAACGATAAAATTTTAGCTCTACTCGTGGAAATAGGTGAGCTTGCAAATGAAACAAGATGCTTTAAATTTTGGAGTCAAAAGCCCCCTAGTGACCAAGCTGTCATACTAGAGGAATATGTAGATGGCTTACATTTCATTATTTCGATTGGACTTGAGCTTGGCTATTCCTTTCATCAAATAGATGAGCACCCAGAGCTAGAAAATTTGAATACCACAGAATTGTTTCTTCAAGTATACGAAAAGGCAGTCTCGTTGAAAAGTCATCAAGGGAGAAATAGCTATCAATCCCTGTTCTCCACATTTCTTGCATTGGGTAACAAGCTAGGATTTGAGGAAGAATTAATACAACGAGCTTATATTAGTAAAAATGAAGTTAATCACAAGCGTCAAGATGAAGGGTACTAAAGTAAACAATTTTGTTAATTATAAGAATTAAAGGTATAATGAGGAATGACGTTTACATATCAAAGGAGGATCATGACATATGGTAAAGCTTGATGAAACCTTAACCATGCTTAAGGATTTAACCGATGCAAAAGGTATTCCAGGAAACGAAAAAGAGCCTAGAGAAGTGATGAGAAAATATATTGCACCATATGCTGATGAAATTTTCACCGATGGACTAGGAAGTTTGATTGCGAAAAAATCTGGAAACGAAAATGGACCAAAGGTTATGGTTGCTGGTCACTTAGACGAGGTTGGCTTTATGGTAACTCGCATTGACGACAACGGGTATGTTTATTTCCAGACCGTTGGAGGCTGGTGGAGCCAGGTTATGCTTGCTCAACGTGTAACGATCATGACCAAAAAAGGTAATGTTACAGGGGTTATTGGATCAAAGCCACCTCATATTCTACCTGCTGAAGCAAGAAAGAAGCCAGTAGATATTAAGGACATGTTTATTGATATCGGGGCTTCAAGTAAAGAAGAAGCAGCTGAATTTGGTGTTGTACCAGGGGATTCTATTGTGCCTTACTTTGACTTCACTGTTATGAAAAATGAGAAAATGTTGCTTGCCAAGGCATGGGACAACCGTATTGGATGTGCCATTGCTATTGATGTCTTAAAGCAGTTAAAAGATGAAAAGCATCCTAATGTTGTGTATGGTGTAGGTACAGTTCAAGAAGAAGTTGGACTACGCGGAGCCAAGACAGCTACAAATACCATCAAGCCAGATATTGGCTTTGGTGTTGATGTTGGTATTGCTGGAGATACACCTGGAGTTTCTGATAAAGATGCTTCAAGTAAAATGGGTGATGGTCCACAGATTATTCTTTATGACGCATCCATGGTATCTCATAAAGGTCTACGTGACTTTGTAGTTGAAACAGCAGACAAGAACGATATTCCTTATCAATTTGATTCAATGGCTGGTGGAGGAACAGACTCAGGTTCCATTCATTTAACAGCAAATGGAGTTCCAGCGTTATCCATTACGATTGCGACTCGTTACATTCACTCTCATGCAGCTATGCTACATCGTGATGATTTTGAAAATGCAGTAAAACTTATTGTAGAAGTGATCAAAGGCTTAGATAAAGATAAAGTGAAGGAAATTACTTTTAGTTAATAAAAAGCCAAAAGCATGTGATTGATAAGAAATCACTTGCTTTTGGCTTTAGATTTATATTACTTTTTTAACCCTTCTTCAATAACTTCTAATACTTCTTCTTTTTCTGATTCATCAGCATTGTTCCAGTAAACCTCAAATATTACCCCTAGTCCTGGAAGTGTTTTTTCCTCTCCACCTTGAATCGCATCTACAATGGTTGCCTCTAACTGCTCTGTATTGTTACCTGAAATGTTATGAAGGACGGCCTTACGTAAATCTAAATCCATCTTTTTTCACCTCGTTTTTAACTAACTTTTTTGTAGCATTAGTTTGACCTGATTAAATGTAAATATGTATGATAAAGAAAACTCGTTAGATTGGTTAAGGAGACATAAAATGATTGAATCTGTGCAAAATCAAAAGGTAAAGCAGTGGAATAAATTAAAACGAAAAAAGGAACGCATGAAAAACAATACGTTTTTAGTGGAAGGTGAGCATCTCGTTGAAGAGGCGTTAAAGAGTAATTGGAATGTAAAAGAACTCATTATTAGAGAAAATTATGATTCAGCCTGGCTTGAGACTTATCAAATTCCATATACAACGGTAAGTGAAAAAGTTTTTTCAACACTTACTCAAACAGAGCATCCTCAGGGAATTATGGCGGAAATACATATGAAAAAGCATCAGTTCCATTCAACTGGAAAAAGAATGGTTTTATTGGATGGGGTTCAAGACCCTGGAAATGTTGGTACTATAATACGAACGGCAGATGCTTTTGGCTTTGATGGAATCGTTATGGGTAATGGGACAGTTGATCTTTTCAATGATAAAGTAATCAGGTCTACTCAAGGTTCCCTGTTTCATCTCCCAATTATGTTTGGTGATTTAACGAATTGGATGGACACATTAAAGCAGCAGGAATATCATATCTGGGCAACAGCACTACAAGATGCACAACCATTAAATAATGAGGATCTCCCTCAAAAGCTAGCGGTTATCTTCGGAAATGAAGGTAACGGTGTACAAAAAGAACTGTTAAATAAAGCGGATCGAAGGGTTTTTATCCCTATCAAGGGACAGGCAGAATCACTTAATGTTAGCATTGCATCTGGCATCATCATGTATATGTTGCAATGTTAAACTTGCATTTTGTGCAATGTTTTTCTATAATAACGTCATAACTAAAGATGAAAAAGCGAAGAAAGAGCGAGTAAATCATGACAGAAACGGTTATAAGGGAAAAATGCCACAGACTGAAAGCATTTTACCGTGGTGATGATTGAAATTTCACTCTGGAGCTGTCACTTGGACCTTGCTTAAGTAGCAAGTAAAGGTGTACCGGATGGAATCCGTTATGTGTATGAAGTGGGTATATCTATAGGTATATCAACTAGGGTGGTAACACGGAAATATAAGTCTCGTCCCTTATTTTAGGGGCGGGGCTTTTTTGTATTATGAGAAGGATAAGAATTATCGCCAACATCACGCACGATACCATTTGGGAACCTAGGAAATAGCAATACACGCTTTCGATTCATTTATTTAAAGGAGGATTATAATGAAGGAACGTCTCGTGGAATTAAAAGAAGAAGCCTTAAACAAAGTAGCCGAGGCTGAAGACGCCAAACAACTTCAAGAAGTTCGGGTCGCTTACTTAGGTAAAAAAGGGCCTATTACAGAGGTCTTACGAGGAATGGGCAAGCTTTCGAAAGAAGAACGACCTGTTATTGGACAATTAGCAAACGAGGTACGTGAAACAATCGCAGGTGAAATCGAGACTAAACAGCAACAGTTAGAGAAGGTCGCTCTCGAAAAACAGCTTAAAGAGGAAGCACTAGATGTGACATTACCTGGTCGTCCAAATCCAACAGGTGGGCCACACCTCTTGACCAAGTTAATTGAGGATATTGAAGATCTATTTATTGGAATGGGTTTTGAAGTTGCTGAAGGACCAGAGGTTGAGCAAGACTACTACAATTTTGAAGCGTTAAATCTTCCAAAGGGACACCCAGCACGTGATATGCAGGATTCCTTTTATATAACAGAAGAATTACTTATGAGAACCCATACCTCTCCAGTTCAAGCAAGAACAATGGAAAAACACGAGGGGAAAGGGCCAGTTAAAATCATTTGTCCAGGAAAAGTGTATCGCCGTGACACAGACGATGCGACACATTCCCATCAATTTACCCAAATTGAAGGTTTATATGTCGATGAAAACGTTCGAATGAGTGACCTAAAAGGAGTATTAAATGCGTTTGCTAAGCAAATGTTCGGACAAAGCCGTGAAATTCGTTTGCGTCCTAGCTTCTTCCCATTCACAGAGCCTTCAGTTGAAATGGATATATCATGTAAAATGTGTCATGGAGATGGGTGCTCGGTTTGTAAAGGAACAGGCTGGATTGAAATTTTAGGTGCCGGTATGGTTCATCCAAACGTATTAAGAATGGCAGGCTTTGATCCAGAAAAGTATTCCGGTTTTGCATTTGGTATGGGTCCAGAACGAATTGCCATGCTGAAATATGGAATTGATGATATTAGACATTTCTACACCAATGATGTTCGGTTCTTGAAACAGTTCCATCACGCTTAAAGGAGGAGGAGAAAACACATGCTTGTATCATTAAATTGGCTAAAACAATATGTAGACATTGATGACATATCACCAGAGGATTTAGCAGAGAAGATTACGAAAAGTGGGATTGAAGTTGAAGGGATTGAAACACTCGGGGATGAGCTCAAAAATATCGTTGTCGGTTATGTAAAATCATGTGAACAGCACCCAAATGCTGATAAACTAAATGTTTGTCAGGTGGATGTAGGAGATGAAGAATTACAAATTATTTGTGGTGCACCAAACGTTCAAGCAGGCCAAAAGGTAGCCGTTGCAAAACCTGGAGCACGTCTCCCTGGTGGGATGAAAATTAAAAAGACAAAGCTTAGAGGAGAAGTTTCCAATGGCATGATTTGTTCACAACAAGAACTGGGAACAGACCCTAAGTTTGTCCAAAAGGAATTCGAGGATGGAATTTTTGTATTTCCTGAAGATGCTGAGGTTGGAGCGGATGCCGTGGAGCTCCTTAACTTAGACGACACAATCTTAGAGTTTGAACTCACTCCTAATCGCTCAGATTGTTTAAGTATGAATGGAGTTGGATATGAAGTTGCGGCGGTTTTAGATCGAACGCTCTTACTTCCAAATATTGAAGTCGATACAACGACTCAAAAAGCAAGCGACCACATTCAAGTGAAGGTTGAGGAGCCTGAGTTGAACCCGTACTATGGCGCATTTGTGATTCAAAACGTTAAGGTGGGTCCGTCTCCTTTATGGATGAGAAATCGTCTTATTGCAGCTGGGATTCGTCCCATTAATAATGTTGTTGACATTACCAACTATGTACTCCTGGAATACGGTCAACCACTTCACGCCTTTGACTATGATCGGTTTGGCTCAAAAGAAGTCGTAATTCGTGCAGCACGTGAAGGAGAAAAAATTAAAACATTAGATGATGAGGAACGTACGTTAAAATCAGAACATCTTGTTATTACAAATGGTGAAAAACCTGTAGCTATTGCTGGTGTCATGGGTGGTGCCGATTCTGAGGTTCACGAAGGTACAACCAATATTTTATTAGAGGCAGCTTTCTTTAATCCTCTAGCAGTTAGAACCGCCTCCAAACATCATGGAATACGAAGTGAGGCTAGTATACGCTACGAAAAAGGGGTAGACCCAAATCGAGTAAAAGAAGCAGGTCAGAGAGCATGCCAGCTGCTACAACAACACGCAGGTGGAGAGGTATTATCAGGAGAAGTAGAGTTTAATGATTTAGATGTTAGTGAACCAGTTATAGATTTTGATACTGACCAAATTAATCAAAAATTAGGAACTTCTATTGCGACAGATGAAATGGCAACGATTTTTGAACGGTTACAATTTGAGTATCAGCAAGATGGTGAACATTTTACCGTCTATGCCCCAACAAGAAGAGGCGATATCACGATTGTGGAGGACATTGTTGAGGAGGTAGCTCGTATTTACGGCTATGACTATCTTCCATATACCCTTCCTGAAGGAGCATCAACGGCAGGTGGTCTAACTGTACAGCAACAGCTTAAGAGAAAAATTCATCAGTATTTACAGGGTGCTGGATTGAATGAAGCTATGACCTACTCTTTAACATCTGAAAAGGGTGCAGGTATGTTTGTGGATCCAGTTTTAAAAGAAAGAAATCCACAGCCAGTTAAATTAGCGATGCCAATGAGTGAAGCGCACAGCCACTTACGATTGACTCTGTTGCCGGAAATGATCGCAAGTGTGAAATATAATATCGCCAGACGTCAACAGGATATAGCGCTATATGAATTAGGATCTGTTTACATTAGTGAAGAAAAACAAATTACGAAACAACCAGAGGAAAAACGTCGCCTAGCTGCTGCTATTTCCGGCACATGGGTCAGCCATCAATGGCAAAAGGATGTAAAGACTGTTGACTTCTTCGTGTTAAAAGGGATTGTGGAAGGTCTTCTTAGCATGTTACGACTTCACAATGTTTCGTTTGAAGCCGCTACAATGGAGGAACTACATCCTGGTCGTACAGCAGTAATCAAAGTCAATGGCGATCATGTTGGTTTCATTGGTCAGGTTCATCCATTTGTTCAAACAGAATGGGATTTAAATGATACCTATGTGTTTGAGTTAGATCTAGACTATTTATTGGAGCATGCTGATCTTGAAGAAAGCTATGAGCCGATTCCGCGTTATCCTTCCGTAACACAGGATTTAGCTTTCGTAGTAGATGAATCAACAAAAGCAAAGCATATGATGGATGTCATTACCGAAGCGGGATCACCTTTCTTAAAAGACATTCAAGTGTTTGATATATATCAAGGAGAGCACATGGAAGAAGGAAAGAAATCCATTGCATATACGTTAAGATTCCAGGATCCAGAGGCAACACTAAAGGATGAACAAATTGAAAAGGTGCGTGAACAAATTGTTCAGGCAATGGAAGAGAAATTTAATGCAGAATTAAGAGGATAATACTAGAACCAAGCCATACGTTGGCTTGGTTCTTTTCGTAAACGTAATTGCTTTTTATATTCGTAGTAGATAGAAAATGCGACGTAAATATAGCATGACTTGTTTCCAAATATCAATTTGATGAGTGCGGAACCATCGCTACGGAAATACACTTCGCTTTAGACTGTGTCTCATTCGTTTATTTAGAGCTGAACTATTGGAAAACAAAAGCTTTTAACCACGCATTCATCAAAACACTCCAATAGTGGAGGCAGAATACGGAGACTCCTATGGGAGGAAGCGTGGTGAAGACCCCGCAGGAAGCGGTCTTTGCTTCCGAGGAGGCTGAGGCCGTGCCCATGGAAAGCGGAGTATTCTGCCGGAACGGT
>NZ_WJNH01000010.1 GCF_009649735.1 Salinibacillus xinjiangensis | reverse complement strand
GAAAGCATACACTCCAGTTTCCGCAAGGTAACAAAAAAAGGAGCATTCCCTGACGAGAACGCTCTCTTAAAAGTTCTATTCTTACGTGTAAAAGAATTAGAGACCAAATGGGAAGGTGGACACATACAGAATTGGTCCTTTAGCTATGAACCAGTTATTAGTTGATGATCGATTAAAGGATCGAGTTCTGAAATATATCTGAACTTACACACTTTACTTGACAAGCCCTATCCTCCCCAATAACTCAGCAATTTCCCTCTTCTCAATTTCTATGTCCTGATCTTGCTTCTCGATGTTTGAGAGTTTAATTATTCCATCACCAAACCACTCAGGAAGCACCTCTTGTTTCCCACCAGTGCTACGAAAACGCTTTTGTTTCTTTATTTTAAAATTATACTCAACCCTGACAGTTTCAATACAATTATAATCCCCTTATTAACCCAATCCCTCAAAATCCCCCTCACATACCCCCAACTCACCTTATTCCGATCCAAAGCCCTTTTCATAGCCTCAATCACCAACTCATCCCCAACCTTTGTAATCCAGTTGATGAGCTCTTCCCTCATGTAAGGTTTTATTTCCCCAAAATTCTACACAAAAAATACAACCCCAGGTGTGCGTGCTTCTGTATTATGGTTTTGTTTATTTTCTTTTTCCGTTTCTTTTAATAATGGGTCCATACTTTGGTTCATATTATGGTTCACACTCTCGTTTACATTGTCATTTATATGGACCACAGGCTAACCATTTGATATTCGGCAGCTTGATTGCCACCTCGGGAATGATAGTGAATAAATCCTTTGGTTTGTAGTTCGTCTCTTGCCCGTTTGATTGTACTTTCCGACACACCTGTTTTCGTCTTAAGTATACTGACAGCTACGGTGAATGATGGCTTCCATCTCGTTTGATTGTTAATGTGCATTAAGGTGTGCCAAAGAAGTGAAGCTGACGCTGACGCTGACGGAGATAAGGGATTCGTTTGGGTGATAATATAGAAGGCATTGATTTCTTTAATATAATTCATTGATAACTTCCTCTCGGGGGTTAATTTTGTTTAATACATTTGTTTAGTAAATAGCGAGTCCAGGAAAGACCTATGCTGCAGAATACAGATAGCCGTTCGCTGCATTTGTTTTTCTAATAAATAATAGGATTCGCGCATGGAAAGTTGATGCTCATTTTTGAAAATGATTATCGATTTTACAGATGGTTTAGATGGGGAGCGATTTGTCTTAATAGACTGCACATGGTTGTAGAAGATCCATTGACACTGGAAGTCGCTTGGAGAGTGAGTCGGGAAGGCGTAAATGTCGCGGCTGGGTAAGATAGGGATAGGCACTTTATTGAAAAATGAGGTCTGATAAATCACAGCTTCACGTCTGCCATTAAAGGATGATCCAGCCTCGAGGCATGCTTTTTTTATGAGCTGGAGGGGCGTTTTCCTTACATACAGCTTTTGGTCTTGCACGAGCACGATGGTGTCATACTCGTGATGGGTGGCAGGCAGTAAGGCAAGGGTGGATTCGTTGATGAAGTAGTCGTTTAAGATTTTTTTCAAATGTGGACACTCCTCTTGGGGTTATCAATGGGGAGAATGGGGGAGAGGGAGGAGGCTTATTCGATTTTCCGTTTGATCTCATCTAGTAATTCCCATGGGATGTGGATGTGATTTGATAGATTAACCAGTATTTTAAGTGAAGGAAGACTTTTGCCATTCTCAATTCTACTGAGGTAACTATCGTCTACACTAGCTAGTTGTGACAGCTGCTTGAGGTTATAACCCTTTTCGTATCGTTTTCCACGGAGATAGTTTCCGAGAGCCTTCTTTATATTGTCATCCTTTGTTAGGGAATCGACGAACTCCCAGGGGATATGTAATGGTTGGGAAAGCTTTATGAGGGTCTGGACAGTAGGAAGCTTCTCCCCACGTTCCATTTCAGCGAGATAATCTTCATTAAGCTCTGCCAGATAGGCGATTTCCACTCTAGAATGGTCACCTGAAACATGCAATCTCTTTCTACGAAGATATCTACCAACAATGATTTTTAAGTCCTTATCTTCCAAGATAATCTCCCTTTTTTCCTAATTATCCGAATGGAGACAAAGACTGGGAACGGTCTATCAGTCAATTAATTCCATTATTTGGTAAATGACGTGAAAAAATTTTGCATAATAGAAAAAGGAGCGACATTTGCGTCGCTCCTTAATCATTTATTAGTAGTTTTTTAATTTTCCCTTTCGCCCGCCGCCCCCAGTTTTTCACGGCATCCTTCGTAACCTGCTCTTTATTCGCAATCTTTTTAATCGTTAAATCCTCAAAAATAAACAGCGTAAACCACTTCATTTCATTATCCGTAAGCACTTCTTTGATCTGGTCGTACAGGTATGGATCAAAGCCCATCTCAAGCGTCGCTGACACCTGGCTCATGTCGATTGTTTGATGCGCCCGGTACACTTCATCCTTTTCCTTCTGATGATTCCGCGCCCGAATCAGGCTGAGCAAAGCCTTTTGAATCAAAAAGTACGCATAGCTCGAGAACTTCCCTTGTTTTTCCTCATACGTCTCATAAGCCCTCCAAAGCGCAAACAACCCTTCCTGATAAAACTCCCCCTGTGGATCACGAATCCCATACTTTTGAATGAGATGATAGATGATCCGTTCATGGTCGTTGATGACCTCTTGAAAATCACTGGTTTCTACCACAATAGCCTCTTTCTATAAAGGCGCCTTTATTTGGTTTTCCGCGGTAGGGTTAGTTTAAGGGAGAATTTGGAGGGCGTCATGGAGGGGAATGTGAAGTTTGAGGGGTGAAACTTGGAGTTTAGGGGTGGGGATTGGAAGTATCAGACTTGAAATTCTAGGTTTGGGTGCTTATTCATGAAGTATTTTGCTATTTTGATAGGTTTCAGCTCTTGCAGTTTAAGCGGTGATCAACACACATGTGGAATTATTGTTAAATTTTGTCGAAATCACTTGGAATTTCTGTTTTTGTGGTATAATTGTACTACATACAAAGTATCAGTTTTTGGTGAAAGCAAACTTATCGAAGAAGAACTCTCCGAAATGATAAAGTCAGGTGAAAAGTCTTAAATTGATAAGAATATGACAACTTAAAAATATGATACAAATAAGAAGGCCACTCACTCGGAGTGGCCTTCTTAAAAAGCGATTATTATATACAGTGGTGTAATAAACTGGAAGGAGATAATGACGAGGATGAAGCGCTTTTTAGATAGTGTTGGTCGGGATATTAGTGTATTCACAGACATTTTTGACTCGATAAACGATCTAGTGTTTTTGATGGAGGTAGATGGGGATTCTTTTCGCTATGTCTATGTTAATAAAACAGCGGCAAGGGTTTTAAATATAGATGAAATTGTAGGTAGGGTGATCGAGGATGTTGTTCCAAAGAAGCTCAGCGAAATATTAATTCCAGAGTACAAGAAAGTTATAGATAGACAAGAATCGGCGGAATTTGAAACGCACAATGGAACATTTATAGGAGAAACCTCTCTTAATCCTATTTTAACGAAGGATGGATATGCTAGATATGTATTGGCGATAGTTAGAGACGTTACGGATCGCCGACGCAAAGAAATGGAATTAAAAGAAACAAAAAGAAAATTAATCGAGAGTGAGCAAAGATACAAGTCGCTGTTTGACAACCATCCTGATGCCATAATTTCTCTCGATTTAAAGGGAGATTACATGAGTGGCAACAAGACTAGAGAGGAAATGACTGGTTATTCCATGGAAGAGTTGTTAGGCAAATCTTTTGTCGGTTTTGTTGAACCTGAAGATTTAGAAAAAACCCTTAATCATTTTAATAAGACAATCATCAATAAGGAAGCACAACGATATGAAATTAGATTAAAACATAAAATGGGTCACCGAATTGATGTGTCTGTTATGTGTATTCCCATCATAGTGGACGAACAGGTGGTCGTTATACACGAGGTGGCTAAAGATATAACCCAACAGAAACGTGATCAAGAGCAGTTAATTGAAACAAAAGAAGAACTAGAAATGTTTTGGAATTATTCCGTTGATCCCATATTCTTATTCTCGAACGGTAAAATATTAAAGGTTAATCCTGCATTTGAAAAATTACTTGGGTATACCGAAAATGAAGTTGTCGAGAACGATCACTTAATCATCCCATCAGATATGAAGTCTGAACTTATGTTTATTGAAAGTAAAATCCTTGAGGGTAAACCAATCGTGAATTATGAAACGAAAAGAACTACAAAGAGTGGTGAACAATTAGATATTATTGCTTCTTATACACCAGTAAGAGATGAAAAGGGTCAAATTGTTGGGGCCACTGCATTTTTTAAAAATGTAACCGACCGTATAAAAGCAGAACGAAAATTACAAAAGAGTGAAGAGAAGTTTCGGTTAATAACGGAGAATGTTTTTGATATTGTTAAGTTGATTAATCCGTCTGGAATGGTAGAGTATGTATCCCCATCCAATGAGAAATTGCTTGGCTTCCATCACTCAGAATATGTTGGACAACCATTTACCACACATATTCATCCAGAAGATAAACCAGTACTTGAGAAGGAGTTTAAAGATCTAGTGAAAGAAAATAAACCAACCTCAATCGAGTATCGGACGCTTCATGAAGAAGGTCACTGGGTTTGGTTGGAAGCAACAACAACTGCCATTGTGGAGGATGGAGAAGTCAAACAATTTGTTACCATTGCACGTGACATTACCGATCGAAAAAAATTTCAAGGTGAACTAGCAAAAATGGCTTTTTATGATTTCTTAACCGGATTACCAAACCGACGTACATTTGATGACAAATTAGATATGGCCATTCATCAAGCCAATCGATCTCAAAAGAAGGTTGCCGTTATGATGTTAGATGGGCGTGATTTTAAACAAGTTAATGATACCTTTGGTCACGATGCTGGGGATGCTGTCATCAAAGAACTAGCGAATCGAATAAAAAGTTGCCTGCGTCCAACCGACACAGTTGCACGGTTTGGTGGGGATGAAATGGCCGTTATCATACCTGAAATTGACTCCATTGACATTGTAGAAGAAGTAGCAGATCGAATCATCAAATCTCTTGATCGGCCGTTATATTACAAGAACCACGAAATAAAGCTAGGGGCTGGGATTGGTATTTCAATTTATCCTGACCACTCCATCCATAAAAATCATCTGATAAAATACGCAGACACAGCCTTATATGAGGCCAAAGAATTAGATCATAGCCATTATAGGTTTTATAAGTAGGAGTTGAAAAAAGTATGAAAAAGTTGGAAAAGAATCCACAGCTGTACCGATCACTATTTAAATATAGCCCAGATGGCATTTGTTCCTTAGATCGTAATGGTGTTCTAATTGATATTAATCCGGTTCTGAGAAGCATTTTAGGTTACTCCAAAGAAGAACTTACCAGAATGACTTATCATACTTTAATAGATTCTCAGTATATCGATTTGGCGAACGAAAGGTTTAATTTGGTTTTGGACGGAAATATTCAATATTTCGAGACAGTTTGTATTCGTAAAAACGGGGATAAAATTCCTCTGCATATCACAAGTATCCCAATTGTTGTAGACGGGGATATTTCTGGCGTTTACGTTATTGCAAAAGATCTATCCAAAGAAAAAGAAGCATACCGTTTACTTGAAGAAAATGAAGAGAAATACCGTTCATTGTTCGAACATAATCTAGATGCTGTAGTTGAACTAGATTTAGATGGATATTATAAGGATGGAAACAAAAAGGCAGAAGAACTTACGGGCTTTTCTAAATCTGAACTACTTAACATGCCTTTTTCTTCTCTTATAACCAAAGACACAGAAAAGGCTCATGATGACTTCGAAAAGATTAAAAGTGGATCCTCTATTCGCGTGGAGCAGATCATGACGGATAAGAACGGAAATGTTTTTGATTTAGATGTGAGTGCTGTTCCAATCAGAAAACATGGGGAAATAGCAGGTGCTTTCTCGATTGCTAGAGATGTCACAGAGATCAAACAGAGCCGCAAGAGGATCAATGAGTTAGCATATACAGATCAAATCACTGGTCTTCCAAACCGTAATTGGTTTTATACGGAAATAACAAACGTAATAACGAATACACCAAAACAAATGTTGGCCATTCTGACTATTGATGTCGATAATTTTAAGGAAATTAATGACCTGTTTGGACACCAAATAGGAGATCAGGCTCTCAGTCTGATTTCAAGTCGTCTTAAAAAGTGTGTGCGGAGTAAGGATTCCATTTCCAGGGTTGGCGGAGATGAGTTTATCGTCATTACTCAGAATGTAAAAGAAGAGGAAATTACTCAGCTTGCAAAACAGTTTATTAATAAAATGAACCAGCCAGTACTTCTACAAGAACATGAAGTGGTCGTTACAATTAGTATTGGAATTAGTTTGATGGACACAGCTGATAGTAGCGTTGATGACCTAATTAGGCAATCGAATCAAGCCATGCTGTTAGCCAAAAAGATAGGAAAGAACAACTATCAGTTCTACACAAAGGAATTACATAAAAAGATCACACGCAAACAACAAATTGAATGGGCTCTACGTGATGCCATCGAACAGGATGAGCTCTCACTCGTCTATCAACCACAAGTGGACGTAGTTACTGATAATATTACTGGAATGGAAGCCCTGCTTCGGTGGAATCCAGCTTTTGGTGCTGTAACTCCTGATGAATTTATTCCTATTGCTGAAGAGACGGGATTGATTCTTTCAATTGGGGAATGGGTATTAAGAGAGGCGTGCCGTCAAATCAAAAAGTGGGAGAAACAAGAACTCCCGAAAGTAAGGGTTTCTGTGAATGTTTCGGCAAGGCAATTCAAAGATAAACATTTCCCATCGAAAGTAAGGGCAATTGTCGAAGAAGAAAAGGTTCAGCCAAGTGACCTTGAAATAGAGATTACAGAAAGTGTAATGTTAGATGTAGAGGGAGCGTCACAGCTGATCCAAGAGTTGAAGGAATTGGGCGTGAAAGTTGCAATCGACGATTTTGGCACGGGGTATTCATCCTTGAACGTCATGAAAAGTGTTGAAATTGATACTTTGAAAATTGATAAATCGATGATTAATGATGTTTCAGAGAATGATCGTATGATGTGTCTGTTGATTGCGATTATTAGGTTAGGGAAAGATCTTAATACTCAAGTCATTATTGAAGGCGTGGAAACAAGGGAGCAAAAAGAACTTTTGAAAGAGTATCAGGTCATCGCACAAGGTTATTTCTATAGCCGTCCACTTCCAGCAGGTCGGTTACAACAGGTTTGGGAGAAACATGGGATAAGTGCTTGGCGTAACTTGTGAATGATTTACATAGCTTGCTGAAGAATTTCTTATTCATAATTATTCTCTGTAACTTTTATTACTGGAAACCAAATAGATACTGAACATTAATAGAGTTGTAATTGTATAACAAGTAATAGGCTGTTTCAGGGGTAACTGAAACAACCTATTATATGACGTAGTAGACTATTACTGTGCAACAAATAACTTTGTATATGAAATAATGTGCTTGAAGTAAAAAGTTTTTTTATCGGGCGGGTTATCAACAGTCGGGCCAGTTAACGGAATAATTTTTCGTGAAAATAACAGAGGTTTTATATAGCTTAATTACCCCGAAAACCATACGCTAAGTAATTTTTCGGGGTTAACTGAACCATCATTTCATTAGGCTTCGTTAATAGTTTGTTTGGATTTAGAAGCTCGTTCATATGTTCGGTTAGCTTTTATTAACACATAACACTGAAATGCAGTTACAACCATCAATAGCAGAAGGAGATAATTAACACCTACATGCGTTAATAGTAATCCTCCGAACCAAGGGCCTATGGCATAAGCAAGATTTCCGCCAGCATAGATGATGGAGAAATAAGTTGCTTTTAAATGACGTGGAGCACTTCTGGCCATGATGGCCTGCTTTTTGGGTGCTATAATAATTTCCCCAAGAGTAATAAGTGCAAATGCGAAATACCATGACCATGTTTGGCTATATAGAAAAAGCAAAGATAAAAATCCAACGAAGTATAAACCATTTCCGAATATAAACGCTGCATTATTGTTCATACGATCAATGTACTGAGCCATGATTGGCTGAACTATCACAATAATCCCCGTCATCATGGAGACTAGTGTTCCGAAAATTTGTACCCCATTCTCAAAAGAACCATTTAAAAATTGAGCGAAATTGGTATCATCCTGAGCTTCAATAAAATAAATTAGAAAAGAACTTATGGTCATTAATATTAATGTACGATCCTTAAATAACTGTTTGTAAATAGAGCCTTTAACATCCATATCTTTTTTCTCTTCGATGTTGTTTCGATCTTGTAAGATAGCTTTCGTTTTTCTGAATAAAAAAAACATTATTCCGGCAATTAATAGTAATACAAAAGCAAAAAGTCCTATTGGTATCTCATAATTTCCGCCTCCAATAATAAGTACGCCGATTAGCGGCCCCAGAGCACCCCCCAAGTTAATCCCCCAGTAATTATAGCTGAATATCTTCTCTGTATGAGATCCTGGTGCATGTATAGCTAGAATGGCATTGCTGGTCGCGTTATAAATTGCCCACCCTATTCCTGCAAATACGGAAAAAACTGCTATGGCATAATAGTTTGGAACAGTTATATAACCCACTAGACTAACTGCGGGTACAATCAAAGCAACCGAGTACATGCGGTGAACCCCGAATTTATCTCCCAGTCTTCCTCCAAGAATGCTGAAAATCAATGAGCTTAGCGGGGAGATCCCAATCAATATCCCGACCTCTGAAGGATTAAGATTCAATTTTTCGTTGAAATAGATGGCCATAAATGGCATTGCCATAAAACGTGTAATATTAAATACAACGTTTGACAACAGCATTGCCCAAACTAATACAGTAAACTGTTGAAAAACCTTTTTTATTTTCGTTTGCCATTTAATCATGCTTATCATCTTCGTCTTCATTAGACTTGAAAAAAGGGTCCTTCATTTGAAATCCAAAGGTGGATACGTAATACCATTTACTGTCTTTTCCTTTGTCTGTCATTTCCTGAAGTTCCTCTAATAATTTTTGATACTTTGTAACCCAATGTCTAAACTTTTCTTCGGTTGTTTGTACTTCTAATTGACTGGCTATCTTATCCCAATCTTTAGGATCTTCAGAATCAGTAATGAAAGCGTCATCTGGAGCTTCCATGGCACGTTCTTTGGTGCGGTCTAATGCAGTAAGCGTCATAATCCTTCCACTTTCACTTTGAGTGGTTTGATAAGGCAGCAAATCTTTTGCTGGGATAAAACTTCTTGCTACTGCTTTATAGAGTTTTTCAGTCATATTTCGTTTCTTTGACTCACTAACTAAATAGATTAAATTGTTCTTTTCAAGGTCTTTTAAATGATAATGAATTTTTGGCCTGGGTACATCCAATAACCGAGATAATTGTTGTCCAGAATAAGATTTTTCAATTAATAAATGTAGTATTTTTACACGTAATGGATCACTCAGCGCTTTCAGTTGCTCCAGTTGTGTAAGAATAAGTACGCTCTGCTTCACATTTAGTCCACCTTTTTTGACTAGTCATTTTTATTTGACATGAGTATATCGATAATTTGTGTTATTGTCAATTAATTTTGACAAGATAAAGTTATTCTACATAAAGCAGAAATTTATCCCACGTTACCTTTCTGGGGTAATTATGGTGAAAAGACGATTAAATTTGGTAAACTTAAAATTAAGAGTCATACTTTTTATGAACATGTTGTAACAATTCTCCGCAAGGGGGGCTAATGTTGAATAAGTAAGACGGAAAAACACAGTTCTACTTATTGCGCAGTACAACCATACATGTAATTAAACAATCTAATGAGGAGAGGCGGAGAGGCGGTCACTTTTCAGGTGATCGTTTTTTCGTATTAGACTCTTACTGTGCAACTAAGGTTACGGTTATGTAAGAATACATGTAAGTATAAGGTATATGTGGAATATAAGTGGCTATAATATCAAATGTTTAAACTTACTAGCAGTAGGAGAAGTTAAAAGTGATAATAGGAATTATAAATGGTAGTACACGTCCGGGTCGTAATTCAGAATAGGTTGCAAAGTGGGTTTATGACCTTGCTCAACAAAGAAATAATGAAGCTATTCCTCCATCAATGGATCAATATTAAAAAGAACAAACAAAAAAATGGGCTGAAAAAATAGGATTATTTGATGGATTTATTTTTGTCATCAAGAACCTTTATTTAACTGCTTTTAAAGCTTTACTCCATAAGAGAACTTGGTCAAACATATTATTAACTGCATCTAAATGATGGTCGCCTGGATTAAATTCACTGAAGTTTTCAAAGTCGGTGAATAAAGATAGTCCTACCAGTGAACGAACATCAGTCACTTGTAGCATGGTTGTACTCAGGAGTTAATTTTCAATCCTTGAGGTTAAACACAGAGGAACCATGTCTTCTGTGTGTTTCTTTGCAAGATGGTTGTTAGGAAACAGGGAATTTTAGGGATTTACCGTATACTACGAATTAACTAAGAAAAAACCAAGATCCAGTTTCATTAACTGGATCTTGGTTTTTTTATGGGTCCTGTGCACCGTTGGATTATTTGTGAGCTAATTAACATTCTGTATTTTCTTTTTTAGCAATATCTTTCATAACATCTTCAAGTGTTATATTTCCTAACACTTTCTCCATCGCTAGTTGAGCTGAAACGAATAATGGCTCAATGGCTTGCTGTATATTTTTACCGATGGGGCACTTTGGATTGGGTGTGTCATGCATGCTAAATAGTTCATTTTCTTTTACAACATTAACGGCCTTGTACACGTCAAGTAAAGAAATGTCAGATAATTCTTTCGCGAGTTTTGCTCCAGCAACACCAGGCCTTACTTCGATTAATTCTGCTTTTTTTAGCATTGCCATTATTTTTCTAATCACGGCTGGGTTCGTATTTACACTGGCAGCCAAGTATTCTGAAGATCTTGCTTCCTCTTTATTAAAATCAATTAAAGTTAGTATGTGTATTCCTACTGAAAATCGGCTACTGATTGACAATTCAGCCACCATCCTATAATGATTCTTATTAAAAGCTAATCTTATCGTGTAATTAATTTGATTACAAGTATATTGTATCAAATAAAACAAAATATATATAACATCTTAATCTGTTGACATTTTACCATCCTGTAACTAAAATGATTACATGTAATCAAAAAAGTTACAGGAATTCAAGAATGGAGGATATATAATGAAATTAATAGTTACAGGAGCAACGGGGAAACTAGGTTCAAAGATAGTAGATAAATTATTAAAAAATGTACCGGTTGACCAATTAGTAGTTAGTGTCCGTAATCCAGAAAAAGCAGCAGAATTACGCGCACAAGGAATCGAAGTTAGGCAAGGGGATTTTGATAATCCGGAATCATTAGATGCAGCATTTGCAGGTATTGACCGTCTATTAATCATTTCTGCCGATGGTGATAATGACACAAGAATAAAACAACACGCAAATGCTGTAGCAGCAGCTGAGCGTGCCGGAGTTAACTTTATTGCATACACAAGCATAGCTAATGCAACAGAGAGTAAAAACTTAATGGCTCCACCACATGTAGCAACAGAAGCAGCGATTGTGAAAACTGGAATTCCATACTCCTTCCTACGTAATAACTGGTATTTGGAAAATGAAACAGATAGCATTAAAGGGGTAATCGCAGGTGCCCCATGGATAACATCTGCTGGTGAAGGAAAAGTTGGTTGGGCGACTCAACTAGATTACGCAGAAGCTGCTGCAAAAGTTTTAGCAGAAGATGGCCACGATAATACGATTTATGAGCTTTCTGGTCCCCTTTATACACAAGGAGAATTAGTCCAAGTGCTTAGCGAGGTATTAGGTAAAGAAATTCCCGTCCAACAAGTGACAGATGATGAATATGCCGAGGTTATGAAACAAGTCGGACTTCCGGACTTTGTGATTCCAATTGTCGTTGGTATCCAAGAAAGTATACGAAACGGGTCCTTAGCTGTTGAAAGCAATGACTTTGCAAAAGTTCTTGGTAGACCTGTTACACCAATGAAAGAAGCTTTATCCCAATTGGTTAAGTCAGTTTCTTAAGTATTCCTGTGTATCAACTTAATAATTCGATTGATTATTAAAAATTATTAGTGACAAAATAGAATTTTTATTATCAGATCAAATCGTATGATTTGGTCTTTTTTTTGCAAGAAAACATTTTAAATTTCACAATAACTTGATAACAGGATCTTTACTGCGTAGTACAACCATATTATGCAATAAGAAATCTTCAACAATCTTCGCGATTGTTGAAGAGTAAGAGTGTTTTGTATCATTTACCCTCCAAGATAACTAGGGAAATAAATATTAATATTGTATCGGTCTTCATACATACTCTGTTACAAACAAGCTTTTAATAACTTGCTCTAGTAAAATGGGGGTCTGAATAAACGCACTTTGCTTATTTAGCCTTTCACTATTGTTAGAAAGAAAGACGAAAAACTACAGATTCTTTTTCTGAACAGTATAAATACCTAATAGCTGTCAACATTATTCAATAAAAACCTAATATATTTCATGCTATACTATAAAAGCGCATGCCAAATAACCTTTCTAAAAAGTAGTGCTGGAAAGTTTTGATATATCTATAGCTCAATGTAATCTAAAAGCAATATCCTGGAAATTCGATTTACTTTTTAGCAAGGTATCAATCCAATTGTAGATTTCGATGAATGGGAAGGCAATTATAAGAAAATTATTGATATAATTATATTTAACTATTTACTATTCGTTTTCAGATGATTGAAGAACATATTTATATAAAATATATATTTTAATAGAGTCATTAGCATCGTCATAAGAAGTGTCCCAACCAATTGACCAAGATAATCTCCATATTTGTTTTACGGCAATCCAAGACAATTTATGCAAAAAGTATTAAATTTAGACATAGGAGGGAGATTACGAACGTTATGTGTGAAACGTTAAGGGAAAATATAAAGCAGAAGTTGGAAAATGGTGATTATAACTGTGAGAAGGAATTAACATTATCGATTATTAGTGGAAAGTACAAAGTAGTGATTCTATGGCATCTTGGTGTAGAAGGTCCTCATCGGTTCAGTGATTTAGAACGCCTCTTTAATCATGTATCCCATAAGACATTATCTAATCAATTAAAAGAATTAATAGATGATGGGATTATAAGTCGAAAGGTTTATCCAGAAATGCCACCTAAAGTGGAGTACGATGTAACAGAGCTTGGAAAGACATTAGTGCCAATTGTGGAGATGATGTACGATTGGGGTAAAAAGAGAATTTCCCAATTGAAGGAAGAAGGAATAATAGGAAGTTAAGTTTTATTGTATGCAAAAATCACCAGTATGCTGTTACAGACAGCATACTGGTGATTTTATTAGATTCTTATTTTAGCAATTTTAATGATTCACGGTTGAAAGCAGGTAGGTCATCAGGTGTTCTACTTGTAACAAGGTTACCATCGACAACAACCTCTTCGTCCTTCACAATAGCCCCTGCATTCTCTAAGTCTTTTCTAACTGACACGAAGCTTGTTAATTCTTTCCCTTCTAATAAGTCAGTTTCTACTAAGAATTGAGGACCGTGGCAGATTGCGAATACTGGCTTTTCTTCTTCCATAAACGCTTTTGCGAATGCTCCATTTTTCGGGTTAATTCGGAGCAAGTCTGGAGAGAAGCCACCAGGAACTAATAACGCATCATAGTCATCCGCATTTACTTCATCAATTCCCTTATCTGCTTTTATTTCATCACCATTTTTACCTTTAATCATTTTTCCTGCTTCGTCACTAATAATTTCTACTGTATGACCAGCATCTTCATAGGCTTTAACTGGATCTGTTAATTCTATTTCTTCCACGATATCTGTAACGATAACTGCAACTTTTTTTGTCATATTATCTTCTCCCTTCTATGTTTCTATATAAATGGTATCCAACATTCATCGATTTGTGAAGAACGCACTTTTATGTACGGAGGTTACTTTGAGGTAACCTATCGAATCATGCTTTTGTCATAGTATAAAAGGAATATTTTTATGTTATAAAAAGTAAAAATGTGTTAATATAATATTACTTTTATTTTAGTAGCTTTCCCTAATACAGTAATTGGTAAAGTTTGAAGTGTGATTAGGGGAGGACCTTACATAAAGGTAAATACATCACAAGAATCAACTAGGGAGGTTTTACACAAATAAAATGGCCGAATGCTTAGTCTTAGTCAAAAATTAAAAGTACATAAAACCAGGGGGAAAACTACCATGAAAAACAGAATATTATTTTTACTATTCATCGCTTTCGTTGTTTTTATTTCCGCGTGTAGCAGCGAAAAGTCAAATACTGGCAGTGAAGAAAAGGATACTGAACAAAAATATCATGGATCTATTTATTACTTCAAAAAAAATGAAAGTGATTATTCACTTACTAACCTTGATCCCAACTCTTTAGAGGAAAAAACGATAGCAACAGTAGATAAGGAACTGTACAATCAGGATGGCGAATTACAATATTCTATTACTACATTAAAAGATCATGTTGTTTTTTATAACTATGAAAAAGAAAATTATATCGTAAAAGATCAAAAGCTAGAGCCTATAACGCTACCGAATGACAATATCGATGCGACAAAATGGTATAGTCTTGATAACCATTTTTACTTACTTGGTTCTGAAGATGATAAGACAGGATTATATATTTACAACCCAGATGATGGGAATTGGGAAACGGTTATGGAGCCGACAGAAGGTTTGAATATCTATTCCTCTGAAGGTGAAATTGTTTTTCTATATACGGAGGTAGAAGGGCAATACACCTTCTATGATGTAAATGGTGATCTTATCAAAACGGTTAATAATAGTTTTGCTATGAGTGTTAGCCCTGATGGCGAGAAAATTATTGTTCACCAAAAAGTAGATTATAATCAAACAACGGTTATCAATCTTAAGGACGAATCAGTCATCGAAAATATAGAGGGGTATTACCAGTATGTGGGTTCAAATCTATTATTCGGGTTTTCCCCAAATGATGATGGTGAATATACACTTGCAAGCTATGATCTTCAATTAGAAGAAAAGGAAAATCTATCTGATTTAACCGAAGAAATAACTGAAAATGGTTTACCTGATAGTTTTAATATGAATTTTGGAAGATTTGGAGATGAGATTTTATACATTATAAATGATAATACTGGTGAAACAAATCATTTGATTGGGCTTGTTAACCCGAATGATATGTCACTTGTAGCCAATTATCCAATGGAAGAGCCCACTAATATGCTAGAAAATCCTAATCCAAAGACGAATACCATCCCGTTTGCTTTTATTAGAAATGAAGACGGTACATCTAATCAGATACTTACTGTTACGAAAGAGGGTATCAATCATCTAGTTCATAACTGGACTGCAATTAGCACTAGACCGGATTATGGAACACTGACGATGAAAAAATATAGTAATCTCATTTTAGGGAATATAGATGGAAATGATGAATTGGCTGTCATAACTAATGACGGAAAGTTACACCATGTATTGGACTTAACTTACTATGATAGATCCTTTGATCCAACTGGAAGATATGCAGTTATTTCTGATGACGAGGATAATCTACAATTACTTGATATGAAGACTGCTGAGATCGAACAAATTGCTACGAATGCTGTCAATAATTATTGGTCATCGAATTAAAAGCTAAATATTATTTGTTGGAAGAAGGACTAGATGTCTCCTTCTCAACTTAGGTTATATAAAAAGCATTGGTGATAGTTTACCAATGCTTTTTTGTCCTTTGATTTCAAGGTGCCTGTCAACTCTTAAATCTGGTCAGTTAAATGTGTGAAAGTAATAAAATGGTTAGCACAACTGTGAGTATTCGTGGGTTTTGGGAAAATGAATGTGAAAGGCAACAGACATGTAATAGGACATTACTAGTGAAACTTATTTGAATTGTAATCGTAATATATATTAGATACTGAATTTTACAATAATTGAATATTTAGGAATAATAAGACAAATAGGTGTGTTTTAAGAAAAACGAGATTAGAGGATGCGGCAGATCTTTTAAAGGTTTTTGGAAATGATGAAGTAATGAAATATATCCCTCTTGAAACCTTTCAAACACTAGAAGATGCAGAAAGAGAAATACACTGGCATCACTCTATCTATAATCAAAGAAAGGGGGTACGATTCGGTATAATTGATAAGAAGACCAATAAACTGATAGGTACATGCGGCTTTGTAGATTATGATGATAAAAACAAAAGTGCTGAAATAGGATATGACCTTTCCATAGAATATTGGGGAAAAGGAATTATGACAGAGGTAGGGCGAGAGGTCATTCGTTTTGCTTTTGAAAAAATGGAGCTAAATAGAATTGAAGCAAAGTTTGATGCTCCGAATAAAGCTTCGAAAGGATTGCTAATTAAACTCGGATTTCAAAAAGAAGGCGTGTTAAGAGAGTATTTCTGGAATGAGCATAAACCAATTGACGTTGAGGTCTATTCCTTATTAAACAGGGAATTTAACAACTAGAAATTCTGAGTATAGGTTTTTAAAATCACTAATAGAGGATGTTCAAAAAGTCCGGTAAAAATGACAGGTCGAATTTCTTCGTTGGCTTGCTTTTCCGGTCCTCGCATCTAAAAGCATACGCTCTGGTTCTCAAAGCCACGCTGCCTCGAACTTCTCGGTGCTCTTTATCATCTTTTTTGAACACGCACTAATAGGAAAAATTTATAGGAAAGAGGTGTCAATATTGAATAGGATGTTTTCTTCGTCACAGACCATTGTTGGTATATTGGGGACATTACATACGGAAGATTTAAGAACTAATTACGACTATCCTCTAGAACTACTAGAGAAAAAAATATCGGATTTTAAACCTGATCTTATATGTGGGGAAGTAAGACCTGAGGACTGGGATCGATACATCTCAGATTCTGACTATACAGGTTATCTTGGTCCCAGTGAATATCGGGATTCCATCATTCCGTTATGTGAAAAGAATGGCATACAGTTTGTACCAGTAGATTGGTTTGAATGGGATCTTACAAATTTGTCTCATTTTCATGATTTTACGAAAGAAAAACAAGAAAGGTTAGAATTAGAGCTAAAAGAGAGATATAGGTTAATTTTCTCCATTGCACATAAAGGAAAAACTCCTTTTAATTGTCTAGAAGTGGATAATCATGTTAAGGCTAAACATGACTTGTTGAGCAAAATTAACCCAGAAGTTCAAAACTTAACATGGGTAGCAAGAAATCAGATTATGCTCCATAGAATATATGAGGCAATAAATTCGAATCAAAATAAACGAATATTATGCGTTGCTGGCTTTGAGCATAACTACTATTATTTCCAAAAGTTAAAAGAAAGAGTCGATATTCAAATATTGTACCCTTTAGATAAAAATATTTTATCCCCCGAAAATATGAATGAATAGATACACATCACCCATTGTACTGATTGGTAGTTTAAAAATAGTGGTGGAGTGAACAGGGATGAGAATACTCTCCCTCTATCCCCATTAACCAATTTTGGAAAGATGCTATTTACTGAGAAAATCCCAATATTGATGTTGACTTAGCAGGTTTTACATACTTGATGCTGCAATCTAGCGGGGAAGTTATGAAAAACGTAAAGCGTCCTATGAGGATGATTTCAACACACGTCTTGTGTGTTCATGCAATCATTCTCGAAGGGCGCCTTTTTAGTTAGCAGTATAAGTCATTAGCTGCGCAGTACAACGAAAGAGATTCCTTACTATCCCGATTGTGAAAGAGCTGGGACTAAGTTTTGTCCCAGCACGGTACGTAAGGAATCCTGATTAGAAGTAAATGGATTTGATAATCCTTGATTCTCTCCAGTTTTCCTCGATATTGTAGCGATGGAATAAGAATTACCACTTTTCCCCTAGGGCTCTACTTTTAACCCTTCTTGGACTAAACGAATCTTAAGTAATGGCGCTAATCCCTTAATTTATAGGTTCGCGTCTTTTTTATTATGTGGTTGTTCGATTAAAAAGACTGCGTAGCCAATCGATTCTAGGTAAGAAAAACCTTTGATAATTAGAATGTTTTCTGTGTTAAATAACTTCAAAATGGGCCTTTTCCAAAATAACTGGAAGGCATCTTTTTTGCGTTACAAAAAACTAACTTGTTTACGATTTACAGCAAGATTTGGAAAGTTTCTTTACGCTTGTGATGGTATCCTTTTTAGTAAAATAACAAATTGATTGACATGTATAGGAGGTAGTTAGACACTAATCAACGTCGTCACTGGAGAGTTTTTTGATTGGAACGAATATATGATAGGCAGAATCAAGGTTATGAATATCCTCAAACACTTGAATAAGTTCAATATCGGATTCCTCTGTTTCTTGCTTCGAGATCTTTAAAAATCTTGCAAAGTCAGTAATAAAGACATCTCCTATATCTAGTAGGTCACCAAAATATTTAAACTTAGTACAAAAAAATTGTTGAACATCTACTGTAAAATAATTTGGTTTACTGATTTTTAGGTTTTGTGGAATCCCGACTAGAGCCTTGAATTTTGTTGAGTTTGGCTGGCAATTGGAGTAGATGATATAACAAGAACTACTGATTGTTCCATCAATGCTGTCTACGAACATTCTCGAATAAGATCGAATTTTTTCTTTAAAATCACTTCTTGCTAAATCAACTTCAAATGCGATCCCACTTATTCGAGTTGTCTCAAAATTTGTTAGTGTAAAATCGGCCACGATATCCCCATTGATGTTTTTAATTGGTCTTTTAATTACGGGAGGAATTTCTTCTAGGGTTATGGTCTTTCCATTTTTTCTTAGAGAGCTTGGGGAGATACCATATTGGCTTTTAAAAGCGCGGGTGAAGGACGATGGAGTTCCAAAGTTTAGTTGATACGCAATTTCTGTTAATGATAAGTTTTCGTTTTGAATGTAATGAACAGATGCATTTAATCTTCTTGATAAAGTGTATTGATTTAATGAACAGCCCATTATTGTAGAAAAAAGTCTATGAAAATAGTATTTAGACATATTGAAGTAATTTGAAACAGACTCCAAAGATAATGTTTGTTGCAAATTGTTTTCAATATACAATAAAGATTTTTCAATTACTTTATAATGTTCCATCTCGTCACCTACTTTCAAACATTTATTTAACTCTTGCATATTTAACTTACTATAGGACGTTTGATTCCGCAATAACTAGGTTTGTTTATAAAATTTGCATTTACTTTAAGCGTAAAAATTGGAGGGAATCACATGAATAATACAAATGAAAAAAAGCGAAGAATTACAGGAAAGAGTTTAATGCAATGGGCAGGTCTTTTTGCAATCTTGGCGGGGTTTTTATATATATGTATTCAGTTTATTCACCCAGAGGATCATATATCGTCTGTCAATACAAGCTTATGGGTTGTCGTTGCATGTACTACTAGCATTATGTCTCTTTTCAGTCTGATAGGAATTACAGGAATCTATACGAGACTAGCGGAAGAAACAGACTGGCTTGGGCTGATTGGTTTTATTTTATTTAGTTTATTTTGGTTAATTTCTATGAATTTTAGTTTTATCGAGGCTTTTGTTTTGCCGTTGCTTACAACTGATGCTCCAAATTTTGTAGAGGGAATGGTTGGGATCTTTGGTGGAACCACAAGCACAGTGAATCTTGGTGTTTTCCCATTATTAGCACCAATTGCGGCGATTCTGTATTCTCTTGGTGGACTCTTGTTTGGAATCGCAACTTTTCGTGCGGGAATCTTCCCACGCATGGCAGGTGCTTTACTATCCTTCGCAGCAGTGGTCACCTTTGCTTCCGCCGTAATTCCTCATCCATTCGATAGGATATTGGCAGTACCGATGGGATTAGCTCTTATTTGGTTGGGTTATGCTCATTGGTCAGAACGTAGGATAATCAGTGCTGATTGATTTTTATACCTTCTCTTAATAATCTGTACTTAACCCATTTTATCATTCAAAAAATATAAATTTAGTTTTATAGAAGATTATTTTGGTTGAACAAGAACTGTAATTATAAACAGAATCTTTAACTATTCAGTACAACGATACTGTTGAAAATTACGGAGACGATTACTATTAATTAGTAATCGTCTCTTCTTCGTATTTGACTCTTACTGTTCAGCACAGACTTTCATTTTTAATTCACTGTTTTATTATCGAAAATTCATTCGTGAACAATTCTATTTACATAAAGTGAAGTCGGGATTTTTTTATATAATGCTTAAAAATTACTCAATTACTTTTGTTGGATCAAATTTACGCTCGAGTTCAAAACGTTCATGAATTCTTCCATATTCTCTTCCTGCTAAACGAGCCAATGGCTGTAGTTTTTCAATATCTATTTTATAGTCACTCAAATAAACCTGATCATCAACACTGAAATGAACGACTTCTCCTAAAATCATAAAACTCTTTCCAACTTTAATAATTCGATCTAGCTTACATTCCAAATGAGCAAGTGATTCTTTTACTGCATCACAATTTATGGTTTGTGCAGCAATAGGCGTTAACCCTACTTCATCAAATTCAGATACTTCTTTTTTAAAATCTGCAGCTGAATTGTGCATCTTTTGCGCCATTTTTTCAGAGACGATATTTATGACAAATTCTGTATGAGTCTCTATGTTAGCAATTGTATCTTTTTTCTCCCCCTTCCGTTTATCAGCAGAAAACATCACGGTAGGTGGCTCATTGGCAACGACGTTAAAAAAACTAAAAGGTGCAACGTTAGATCGTCCTTGAGCATCTTTACTTGAAACCAATGCTATCGGTCGTGGAACCACAAGACCTGATAATAGCTTATAGGTATCCTTGGCTGAACAATTCCTGCTATGTATTTCCAATATAATCACCTCTTCATATTTACTAATCTTACATATGCTAACACAGCAGATCTTTTTTTGTAACTAGCATGTTATCTGCTATAAGTAATATTTGATAATTCTTTATTAACAGTATTTAATCTATCTTTGAATGTAAAGGTTAGTTAGTAGCAGTCGAGTTCAAGTATTAAAAATGAATAATTGAGTAAGCTAAAGAAGTCAACTAAAAATATTGAGGTGAGTTCTTTAATGCAGATAACTGAAAACATTGTACAAGCAGGAAAATACAAAATGTTTTATCGATCAGCAGGCACTGGAGATCAAACTATTTTATTATTGCATGGTATACCAACAAATTCTTTTCTATGGGTTCATGTCATCCCACAACTTGCACAAAACTATACTGTGATTGCTCCAGATTTAGTTGGCTATGGGGCTTCTGACCGTTCTACTAACGATGAATTAACTTTACCAATGCAAGCAAATCATATTGTCACACTTTTAGATGCACTAGGCATTCAATCTGTTCATGTGGTCGGTCATGACTTAGGTGGAGGGATTGCTCAAATATTGGCAGTAAATTACACTGAGAGAATTGAGAGCTTTATGGTGGTTGACGGGGTTGCCTTCAGTAACTGGCCACTTCCAAAAGTAGTAGCACTTCGTTATCCTACAGCGCCTGAATTTGAACCGTCCTTATATTTTATAGAAAAGATGTTAAGGGAAGGGCTTTTCCATCAAGAATTATTGACCCCTGAACTATTAAATGCATTTTTACAGCCGTTTAATCATCCCACCGGTCCTCAAGAATTATTAGAAGCATCTCTTGCATTAAATCATCATCAAACTGAAGATATAGTACCTGGTCTACAAAAGTTAAATAAACCAGCTACCTTTTTATATGGCCAATATGACCGTTATCTTCCACCTTATTGGGGGAATCGCTTAAAGGAAACAGTACCAAACTCCACTTTTAATATCTTACCGGAATGCAGTCATTATTCGATGCTTGATAATCCGTTACTCGTTTCACAGGAAATCATGAATCATATAAATAAGATATTAGCTTAATTTTTTTGCTAAAGTCTAGGTTAAAGTTTTAAAAAAAGCCGAAATATATCAGGGCCTTTTACTGCACAGTATAACGATACTATGCAATCTTGATTGGCTGCCAATAACAACGACACATTCCTTAAATATTTTTAAAAAACGTGTTCGGCTTATTACAAAATCTGGCAAAGTATTAAAGGTTAAAAAGAAAGAGGATTGAATCAGTTTCTTATATTTCAAACTTATGGGCTATTTTGAAGAAAGACGATTATGCTTAGCATAATCGTCTTTCTTCTTGAATAAATAATACTCCTAGCAGGATACGAAACTATTTTCTAGTCATCAATATCTACCAGTTCTTTATTTGTGATGCAGAACCTATATGGAGAAAAGGATATTACCTTCTGCCGGCGAAATTGTTAAGGAGAATGGAAAGTTTTTTTATCATTGCTGTCAATTTAGTCAAGGTTAGTTCGTCGTATAAGTAGAAGTGGAAAATCCGAAATGGTTGGCTGTCGGGATTCGAAGCTTCCCAAAATAAAGTAGGAGGTAAGCGCATATGAGATTTATGATCATTGTTAAAGCTACAACAGATTCAGAAAAGAGGGTTATGCCGAGTGAGGAGCTATATGGTGCCATGCAAAGGTATCACGAAGAATTAGCGAAAGCTGGTGTTTTAATCGATAGGTCTGGACTACAGCCAAGCTCAAGTGGAATTAGAATCTCCTATCCAGAGCCTGGAGGAAAGCCAAAGGTGATAGACGGTCCATTTACTGAGGCGAAAGAATTAATTGCGGGATATACACTAATTGAAGTTAAATCGAGGGAAGAAGCAATTGAATGGGCACATCGTTATCCGGATCCTCATGGATTTGGACAAGGGGAGATTGAGCTAAGGCCGTTATATGAAGCGGAGGACCTTACGATGAATCCAGAATTGCTCGAAAAAGATGCAGAACTTAACAAGCAGTTAGAGGATCCGAAAAAAGAGTGAGTTCAATCGATACACATCGAACCATTGATACGATATGGCGAATGGAGTCGGCGAAACTAATCGCCAGTTTAACCCGAATTTTACGGGACGTGGGTGACGCAGAGGATCTAGCCCAAGAAGCTTTGGTAATTGCCCTAGAACGTTGGCCGAAGATTGGCATTCCAGACAATCCTGGTGCTTGGTTGATGACAACTGCGAAGCGGCGTGCAGTCGATTTAATACGCAGGAGGAAGGTGCGTGATCAGAAATACGTAGAAATAGCTCATGGTATGGATCTATATAAAGAGGATCATGTAGATGATGCTTTGAATGGGGAGATTGATGACGACCTCCTTCGTCTAATCTTTATGACCTGCCACCCAGTATTATCACAGGATGCTAGAGTTGCTTTAACGCTTCGTCTGCTATGCGGAATTACTACAAATGAAATCGCACGTTCTTTCCTTGTCGCTGAATCAACAATTGCCCAGCGGGTGGTACGGGCTAAAAGAATTCTTAGGTCCAAGAAGGTTGCTTTTGAGGTACTTACAGGCAAACAACGTAAAGAACGTTTGTCTGATGTACTCGAGGTAATTTATTTGATGTTCAATGAAGGGTATTCAGCAACCTCTGGGGATCAATGGATTCGACCGCTACTATGTCAGGAGGCATTAAGACTAGGACGCGTCCTTTCCGAGGTCACTCCAAATGAGCCAGAGGTTTACGGCCTTGTTGCCTTAATGGAAATTCAATCTTCGCGCCTTAAAACTCGGATTGGCCCTAAAGGGGAACCCGTACTTCTGATGGATCAAAACCGCGCTAATTGGGATAGATTGCTGATTCGTCGTGGACTGGCAGCACTTAAATACAGCAAGAAGCTTGATAGCACACTCGGACCTTACGCGTTGCAGGCTGCAATTTCTGCTTGTCATGCAGAAGCTCCTACTGCAGCAGAGACAGATTGGATCCGTATCGCTGCCCTTTACGAAGCACTGTCCAGGGTAGCTCCATCGCCAATAGTCGAATTAAATCGGGCTGTTGCCATATCAATGGCATTTGGTCCCTCATTTGGTCTACAGATTGTCGACAAGTTGAGTGCCGAACCTTCCCTAAAGGGATACCATCTACTGCATAGCGTTCGCGGGGATCTTTTAGTCAAGCTGGGACGTTTCGATGAAGCACGTACAGAATTTGAACGATCGGCAGCAATGACCCAGAATGCCCGTGAAAAGATGCTTTTACGAAACCGGGCAAATGAATGTGAGTCCTGAAGCATCAAAATATTAATTTTTATAAACGTTTTATAAATTAGGCGTAAGTCAATTAGGCTTACGTTTCTTATTTGTGTAACAAGTACGATAAAGGTAATAGTCCTTACATGTTTCCTTATATTTTCGATACTTTTTAAAGTGCCTGTATCTTTTATGCTTGTAGGATATTTCATCTATTTATTGATTAGTTACTTGCTCTTTTATGAAGTAAAAGTAAAGATTGTAGTGGCATATATATTGTTGATTGTTTTTACAATTTGGTGTGATTATTACTATTAGTTTTCTATTATCTTTTCATATAAGACATAATAAAAATAGAGTTATTTGTTGCACCAACCATTCTATGCAATAAAAAAATCTTCAACAATCTACCGCGATTGTTGAAGATTAAGATTGTTTTGCCCTTTAAAGTGAGCTAGATTCCTCCTCAACTATCCTTGCCAAATACCGCTCCATCCCCTCCTTAAATAGCTCCACTTCATCAACCGTGTTATACGGAGCAAGACCAATACGTATCCACCCATCGCTTGGATACACTTGTAATTTTTCCGCCATTGTAGATGCGTAAAAGTCCCCATCTGCAATGCACATCCGATATTGCTCGAAAAACCACTTGGTGACGTCTCTTGAATGATGATTTTTTAATGTGAAAGCTAGTGTTGGCGTTCTTGTTGTGTTGTCTGGAGCACGATAAAGGGTAATGTCTGGGTGGGCTTGTAAATATTCTTCGAGTTCTAATGCTAGCTTGTCCTCATATTCTTGAATGGCTTCTACACCCGAAACAATCCGGTCGCGTCTCGTTTCTCCACTGCCAAGCTGTTCTAAAAATTGAATCGCGCCAAATAATCCCGCAATCCCCTCATGATTTTGTGTTCCAGTTTCGAGTTTAAATGGAATTTCAGCTGGAGCTGGTTTTAATTTATAAATCGGTAGTTCTTTGAACAGATTTTCACGAATAACGGCAATGCCTACATGTGGACCAAAAAATTTATAGGCTGAGCACAATAATACATCTGCTTCCAATGCCTGAAAATCGATCGGAATATGTGGTACAGCGTGGACGGCATCAAGTATGGTTACGGCATTCACCTGTATGGCGCGTTGAATGACGGTCTCCACATCATTGACCGTTCCTGTTACATTGGAGGACATCCCTACGGCTACTAGTTTCGTATTTTCGGTAATGACATGGTCAATTTCATCTAAATCTAGTGTATAGGTTTCAGGGTCAAGCCTTATAAAACGAACCTTTGCCCCTTTCTCCTCGGCAATGGATAGCCATGGGTCAACATTGGCACGATGATCCAACTCGGTTAAGACAATTTCGTCCCCTTCTGTAATCGAGGAGGCAAGGGCTCTGGATAGGGAAAAAGCAAGGGTGGTCATATTTGGGCCAAACGCTACCTCGTTTGGCTTACAAGCAATCAAATCAGCAACAGCACTTCTGGTTTCATCGAGTAAATCATCTGTTTCCACGCTGGTTACAAACGTTCCATGCAGATTTGCCATCCCATTGGAAATATAATGAAACATGGCATTTGCCGCATCGTCCACCATTTGTGTCCCGCCTGGCCCATCGAAATAAACCATGGTAGCATTTCCAACGGTTCGCTTTAGTGCAGGGAATTTTGAACGTACATGGTCAATGGGGAATTGTTTAGTCATATGGATCATCCTTTCTGGTGATACAGTTAATTGTTCTTTATATTATCATTATTCTGTATATTCTAGCAATCAAAATTAATGCGTATAACTCGGCATCATTCGGGTTTTGTTCTTAAGTGCACCAAAATACTTGAACGTATCGAAAACCATGAACATGTTTTTTGTGAAGAAGATTATGTATGAAAGCTACAAAAGTAAATACACAAATAAGTCAAACACGTGAAAATTTATGAGTCCATTTTTCGTGTGTATTTTTATATACAATTCTTACTGTCGCTCACATTGTAGTCCACTATGAACCACAATCTGGACCACAAATAGGCCCACAATCCGGCCCCTTTATTTAAACAAAACAAAAACAGAAACAAAACAAAATATCATACAGACGACAGCCTAGAAATTTTCCCCATCACGGTTTAATTTTTTCCAAAACATAGACACCAAATCACTCCTTTTCACGATTATAAAAGTAGAAAGGATATTTGACCTATTCTAATCCAAATCGAAAAGAGGAGTTTTCTATGAATCAACTAACAGAACAAAGCGCATTTCGGGATTGGTTATTGACTCACAATCTATCAAACAGTGCGATCCTACTATGGCATACCCTCGTAATCATCAAATGGAATGCAGGTAGCCAGGGGGAATTTGGAGCGCCAAATCCTGTGGTTCAGCAGTTGTCGGGGCTGTCAAAACAGAGTATATCTAACGCTAGAAATTTGTTATTGGAGCATCAATGAATTCGCTACCAACCAGGTAAAAAAGGACAGGCTCCTGTCTATGAATTGATTTCATTTTCGGACCAATCTGAGGACTCATCTTTGAATGTAGATCTTAAAGAAGAAAAAGAGACTTTAAAAGAGACTGTCAACAGACGTCAGGACGGACAGAACCCCTTCACCATTTTTGAACAAAACCTTGGTCAGCTAAGTCTCATTGCCAGAGAAAAACTGATGCAGTGGTGTGCGGAAATGGGAGATGAAATGGTGGTGGCAGCGATTAATTTGGCCATTCGGAATGGGGGAAAGACCTTCAACTACATCGATAAAATTTTGCTGGAATGGTCACGGGCGAAAATTGAGACGCTAGAGCAGCTAAAGACCCATGAAAAGAATCGAGAGCAGAGGAAACAGACTCATGACTTATTTTTCACAAGCCGATTCGAAAAAAGAGCTGTTTGATCGCTTGAGGAAGGAGAAGGAGTCATGACTTATGAGGAGGCCGTACAAATTTTAGAGAGTATCACCGAATTGTACCCAAAATTCACCATTACGGAGCAAAAGGCTCAGCTGCTAATTCCGATGCTTACGAAAATGAACTATCGCCAGGTGATGGCTGCTTGCGGACTATGTGGCGAGTCATCCTTTTCCGCCAACGATTGCTGATATTGCTGTGGTGCCGGCGGAGAGGAATGGGTATATCGAGCAGGTGAAGCGGTGGCGGGAAGAGGCGGCGAGGGTTTCGCCGAAGCGGAAGGCTGAGTTTCAAAAGCGGATGATGAAGCTTGTAATGGAGAAGGGCTCATGACGATTGCGAATTATGAGGCGGAAACGGCGGTACTGGGTTCGGTTTTAGTGGATGGGGCGTTGTTTAAGGACTTGGAGCTTACGCTTGATCACTTTTACCATGGGGAGCATGTGTTAATTTTTCGTGCGATGAAGCGGGCGGCTGATAAGGGGGAGTTCATTGATCTCGTCGTGGTGACGACGAATCTGGGGGATAACATTCAGGAGGTGGGTGGACCGTCCTATCTCTTGAAAATGGCGGAATCAATTGCGTCGACGAAGAATCTCAAGCATTACGAACGCTTGGTTTTGGAAGCCTACCGAGTTCGTAAAGCGCGGGAGGTGGCGCTTAAGTATCTCGAAAATCCAACCGATAAGGGAATCGAAACCTTGATTCAAAGCCACCAAACGTGCCAAACGAGTGAGGCGGATCAGCTGGAGAAATCGGTTTATCATCATTTGATAGAGTTATCGGATGATATGTTTTCCACCCATGAGCTGACAGGGTATTTATCAACCTATCCAACTCTAGACGACATGACAGGTGCTGGCAAAGAGGCGATTTAATCATCGTGGCGGCAAGGCCATCTGTTGGGAAAACCACTTTTGCCCTGAATCTAGCGGCCCGTCATTGCAAACAGGGTCAGGAAGCGTTTGTTTTCAGCTTGGAGATGGGCACAAAACAGCTGTTGCAGCGAATGATTTCTACAGAAGGCCACATCAACGGTCAAAAATGGCGGAGTTCAGCCTTTTCTGATGAGGATTATGAACAGGCAACCCAAGCTGTTGGAGAAATTTCAAGTTGGAGGCTGGATATTTTGGATAAGAAAACGACGCTACATGATATTCGCCATGCTATTCGGAAAAAGATACAGGCAACGCCAGACAGCCATCCACTCGTGATCATTGATTACCTTCAGTTAATTATCCCAAATTATAAGCACGAACGGCATGACATTAGTCTAGGCGAAATCACCCGTGAGTTGAAGCTGCTTGCGATTGAACTTGAAATTCCAATTATACTTCTGTCCCAGTTGAATCGTGCAGTCGAATCCAGACAGGACAAGCGGCCGTTGATGTCAGATTTGAGAGGATCTGGGAATATCGAACAGGATGCGGACGTGGTTATGTTTTTATATCGGGATGGTTATTATAACCGGGATGAGGAGGGGAGTGAGGACAAGATTGAGATTATTTTGTCTAAGCACCGGAATGGGCCGACGGGGACGGTAGAGCTTGGGTTTGTGCGGGAGTTTGTTCATTGACAGGCACCCACTAAAAAAACAGGCCCTATTTAAGGAGCCTGTTTCTATAAACCATTTTAGGATTAAGAAGCTTTTTGAACGTTAGCTGCTTGCGGTCCACGGTTACCTTCTTGGATATCAAAAGAAACGTTTTGACCTTCTTCAAGTGTTTTAAAGCCTTCACCTTGGATAGCAGAGAAGTGTACGAATACATCGTCTTGCCCTTCTACTTCGATAAACCCAAATCCTTTGTCTGCGTTAAACCATTTAACTGTACCTTTTTCCATTTTTGTTGCCTCCTAGTGCGTTACCACACATTGTATTACTATTCTTGCCCAAAAGTATCATAAAGACGAAAAGTCCATATTCATAATATCCTTTACACCGAACAAAAATAATTATTTTTATTATAGCAGGTAACGGCGTGAATTGCAAATTAATGGAATTTAACTAAAAATTCCACAAAGAGAAAGAACATCACTGCTCAGAATAAATATACTGTCACAGGATCAAATCTGAGGACGATTACTTTTAAGGTATCGTCTTTCTTACAACTATACCTTCAGTATGTAAACCAAGACCGTCACATAGAAATACAATGATTTTTAAACTATCTACAGCCAATGTAATTACTGTAATTCGTGTTCTAATAAGAATGGCACCTCCTAAACTAATTGAAGCTATTAAGCAATTGAGAAGAAATCTTTGGGAGACATATGTGATAAACTTAGGAACAAGGAGGTATTGGATATGAAAATCAATCGATTAGATCATGTTGGTATAATCGTTAACGATCTTCCTGCCGCGAAAGCGTTTTTTCTTGACTTTGGCCTTGAAATGCTGGGAGAGGGAGAAGTGGAAGGAGAGTGGGTAGAGCGTATAATAGGGCTTCAAGACGTTAAAGAGGAAGTTGTAATGTTGCGAACGCCAGACGGTGAAGCGAATATAGAACTAGTAAAATTTCACACGCCATCAGATGAAAATGGCATACAGCGTTCTTTGGCAAATACTCTGGGTCTTCGGCATATTGCTTTTGCAGTTGAAGATATTGAAGCCCTTGTTACCAAATTGAAAAAGAAAGGCGCAGGACTTATTGGTGAGATACAAAATTACGAAAACACTTATAAATTATGCTACGTTCGTGGGCCAGAAGGAATTATTTTGGAATTGACTGAGAAAATCAAATAAATATTATGGGCGACATTATTTCTCCAACTTGGTATTCAAACTTGTTCTAACAGAAAAAAACAACTTTGTTGTATTGAACATCATTTTATATTGTCGGTATCCATTTAAAAGACTTTGTAGAGTTAAGCAGATGGGCGCTAATGTTGGATAAGCAAAACAAAAAAACAACAGTTTTATTTACTGCGCAGTACAAGAATACTATCACTTTAACTTGTTAAGCATCGAATAGTTATTTTTATACCACTAGATAAACCATTTTTTGATGTATTTTCTATAAATTTTTAGAACAATACACTAAGGTTTATATTCCGCTACAATAACGAATCATATAAGCCTATTCATAACATATACCTATAATGTATATTTGTGTTTTAACAAATATCTTTTAAAGGGGGGCTAAAATGTACTATACTATTGCTCGAACATATCAAATTTTCCAATACATCCTCGCGAATTTTCCTATTAATAATAACCCATTAGAATCACGAATTAGACCACTCTTATATGAATCAAATCATGTCATTTATCAGATTCTTCTTATCCTACATCAATCCCAACCGAACCTTCATCAATTAAAACAATTATTTTCTGTTCTTTACAGAGATGACGAGGCTCTGGATCCACTTATCCGGGAATGGGGAAGAGCTTCCATCTGGATGGAAATTACGCCATCTAACGTTGTTCAACATCGGTTAGATTTGTATCAAAGTATTCAGAAAGACTTAGAGCGATTGGTTCCTTATATTAAAGGTATTTATGGGGAAGAAGATACTAGATATATTGTTCCACCGTTATATCGAAAGGAAGTAGGTGCTAACTATTGAATTGGGAGAAATCAAGAGTGGATATTAATTTATACAGCCAAGGAGATATAGACCAATGGGTGTATAGTACATGTAACATTTGTTCCATTGGTTGTGGCTGTTATATCGGAGTAAAAGATAACAAAATCGTTGGGATAAAAGGGAATGAAGATCATGATATAAATCGAGGGCGACTCGATCCGAAAGGGGAGAACCAATGGTACGCTAACAATAGCCAAGACCGTTTAACAACGCCATTAATTAGAAAAGATGGTACCCTGCAGCCTGCTTCTTGGGATGAGGCGATGAACCTTATTGTTACGAGGACAAAAGAAACGCTTCGGACGATTGGTTCCGATGGGATAGCGTTCTACTCTACTGGTCAAGGTACACTAGAAACCTACTATACGATAGCTAAGATTGGTAGAGCTGGTTTACGCTCTCATTTATTAGATGCGAATACAAGATTGTGTACCGCAACGACCGAGTGGTGCTTGTTTCAATCGTTTGGTTCAGATGGTGTTCCTTCTTCGTTTGAGGATGTTGATTTAACCGATACAATCATGTTTTTTGGTCATAATCCAGCAGAAACTGGCACGGTATTTTTCGAACGAATTATGGAGCGAAAACGCCGTACAGGAAAGCCGTATATCATTGCCGTTGATGTTAGAAAAACACTCACAGCTAAAGAAGCTGACTTGTTTTTGCAGTTAAAGCCTGGAACCAATTTGGCGTTATTGAATGGAATCGTCCATCTTCTGTTAAAAAACGGTTGGGTAGACAAAGATTTTATCGGAAAACACACAGTTGGTTTTGAACGTATTCATTGGGCTACCGAAGCCTGGACACCTTCCATGGCAGAAACAGTAACAGGAATACCAGGGCATATCATTGAGATGGCTGCTCAAGTTATAGGGAAAACAAACTCCTTGGTATGTACCACACTTCAAGGTGCTTACCAAACAGCGGATGCCACTAGTACTTGTGTGGCTATTAATAACATTCATTTAATAAGAGGATTAATCGGCAAGCCAGGTAGTGGGCCGTTACATATGGCGGGGCAACCTAGTTCTTCTGGGAACCGGACTGTTGGTGGCGTAGGTACCTATCCAGGGAACAGGAACCCGGGTAATCCGAAACATATTAAGGAAATGGCAGAACTTTGGAATGTGAACACGTCAGACTTAGAAGTTGGACCAGAAAAGGGTATTGAGGAAATAGTTCATCTAATGGAAATAGGAAAAATTGGCTTGTTTTGGAACATCAATACAAATCCAATGGCATCTTTACCAAATCGGCAAAGAGCAAAAAAAGCATTTGAAAATACCTTTGTTGTTGTTCAGGATCCCTTTTTAACCGAAACAACCGAAGTGGCAGATATTGTTCTTCCTCCAGCTATTTGGGGAGAAAAAGAAGGAACAATGGAAAATGCAGATCGAACAATTAATCTACTAACGAAGGCGGTCGATCCACCAAATGGTATAAAAAGTGATTTTGGTATTTTACTAGATTTTGCAAAACGAATGGGTTTTAAGGACAAAGATGGTAAACCACTAATTACTTACGAAACACCAGAACAATGCTTCGAGGAATGGAAAAAAGTCTCTAAAGGAAGGCCGAGTGATATGAGTGCTGCCACTTATGAAAAGCTGAAAAAATATAATGGACTACGTTGGCCAATTGATGAAAAGCACCCACTTGGTACTCCAAGGCTATATTCTGATTTTAAATTCCATACCTTCCCCGATGATGCGCAGAGCTATGGGAAGGATTTATTTACTGGTAGACCTAGGACGAAAGAAGAGTTTGAATCAATGCAAGCAAACGGAAGAGCCATTCTTTATGGCACCCATTACGTACCGCCATTGGAGCAACCAAGAGAGGAATATCCATTTTGGCTAACTACTGGTAGACTCGTTTGGCATTGGCATACAAGAACGAAAACGGGTAGATCTCCTTATTTACAAATGATAGCTCCCGAAGGCTATGCGGAGATAAATATTGTAGACGCAGAAAATTTAGGCATAATTCCAGGGGAACTTGTCAAAGTTTCCTCCCCAAGAGGTTCAATTAAAGTTCCAGCTCGAGTGGTTGACACGGTTCAACCTGGACTTATTTTCGTTCCTTTCCATTATGGAACGTGGGAAAATAATCAATCTGCCAATGAACTTACTGTTGATTTTACAGACCCGTTATCAAAGCAGCCTACTTTTAAGCAGTGCTCCTGCAAAATTAAACCAGTACGTAATAAAATCATGATTTCTGAAAACCAAACCTTTGAGAATATTGCAGAAATCAATGGATTGTCATTGGAGGAATTGGCTAAAATCAATCAAATGATACCACCCTATCGTGCAGATATTGGAGATCAAATTGAAGTACCACTTTCTCGCGCAAATGTAGAAATTCCTCCTTATATGCCATACCGAAATATAGAAAGGTACCCGCATTTCTCCCAAGCAGAATTACCTTTTGAAAAAGAGTAGGGACAGAGGACCTGTTACTACTCTTTCTCAGTATTTCCCAAAGAAAGGTGGTAAAGAAATGATGCAGTATGGGTTTCCTGAAGTGTTTGAGTCGGATGCGGGTGGGATTGTGAAAGAAGTGTATGAGGATATTAAATACGTTCTTAAAGTACCACTGGTTAATTTTATCTTTCGTGCATTAGCAAATTATCCAGAGTTTTTAACAATAGCTTGGCAACAGGTTAGACCTAACATGTTGACCATCAACATGGAGACTGCTGCGAATAAATTACGATTTCCAGCCCTAACAACAGTACCTCAGTATGATTTTAGTAAAAATCATCATCCTCAAACGCTTAATCATATTCATAATATTATCTCTACTTTTCAATATGTAAACCCGAAATTGCTATTGATTGCGAGTTTGTTGATAGAAAGTTTAGCAGACCGTCCCATCACTACACAAAAACCGATAGAAGGACATATCCAACCAGGTATATATAGTCAAATACCCCATATTGATCTAGTTCATATTCCACAGGCTCCGATTTCCCTTAGAACACTTTTATTTGATGTCGCCAAAACTCACAATTCTTTCGATGTAGCAAGTGATTACCGAGCACTAGCAAACTATCCGAAATTTTTACATGTTACCTGGTCTCACCTAAAGCCATATATAAGTTCCAATGAATATACAATTCTAAAATCAGCCATCTTAAATCAAGCTGTAAATGTTTCTCGGGAGGAGATGCCGTATTCAGTATGGATAGACAACAATTACTTAGCTAACATCTATTCCCCAGATCAAATTGCTGGAATCATGGGGGTAATTTCTTTTTTTCATCAGTTTTTACCTGGTTTAATAATCGAGAATGAATTTATGAGGAGGATGATTATTTAGTATTAGAATTTAAAGCACCATCTATCTTTTTTTAATCCAATTTAATTTCTTATTAAAGCAAAGGTTCGTATATAAAGGAAGAACAACTGCTGCGCAGTAAACAAGACTATGAAAAAAAATCTTCAACAATCTACCGTGATTGTTGAAGATTAAGATTGTTTTGCCCTTTAGAGTGAGTTAGATTCCTGCTCTACTTTCCCTTTCAAAAACCGCTCCATCCCCTCCTTAAAAAGCTCCACTTCATCATTCGTGTTTTATGGAGCAAGACCAATACGTATCGACCCACCGCTTGGATACACTTGTAATTTTTCCGCCATTGTAGATGCGTAAAAGTCCCCATCTGCAATGGACATCCGATATTGCTCGAAAAACCACTTGGTGACGTCTCTTGAATGATGATTTTTTAATGTGAAAGCTAGTGTGGGCGTTCTTTTGGTGTTGTCTGGTGCACGATAAATCGTAATGATTGTAAATATTCTTCGAGTTCGATTGCTAGCTTGTCCTCATATTCTTGAATGGCTTCTACACCTAAAACAATCTTTTTAAACTAAAAGTAATAATATCTTCTTATTGTACTAACGAGTGTTGGACCAAACGCTACCTCGTTTGGTTTACAAACTCTTAGATTTAGAGTATTTTCAGAATTTATATTCCTCTCTAAAATTCTTTTAACGAATAAAGATGAAACACCAATAATAATAGATAAAACAGACCAAACCTTATGCGACTTGTTCTGTTAATTGGTATGTTGTTTCGTATTTTGTACTCTAAATCCGAACCCATTAGTCCATTTTTCGTATGTTTTTTTATATTCAATTCTTACTGTAGCTCACATTGTGGTCCATTATGAACTACAATTTGGACCACAATCCGGCCCCATTATATAAACAAAACAAAAACAGAAACAAAACAAAATATCATACAGATGACAGCCCCGAAATTTTCCCCATCATGGTTTAAATTTTTTCCAAAACATAGACACCAAATCGCTCCTCTTCGCGATTATAAACAAGATTGAGATTATTTTATCCAGGCATCAGAATGGGCCGACGGGGACGGTGGAGATGGCGTTTGTGCGGGAGTTTGGTGAGTGTGTTAGTAGGAGATAATAACAGGTGCCTGTCACTTCAACCTTTGTCCCAATGACGCAAAAGAAATGTCCCCGTTCATTCCCTGGTTCGGCCTATTAAGGATAAAAATATTCCTATCAGGGAAAGGTAAACCAAAATATGTATTGAGGTACCTATTATGAGAAGATTGTTTAATATTCTAAAGCACAATCGTAAAAGTAAGATACCAGAAACAATGGATTTAGCTATATCAACTGACCTGGACAATAATATCAAATTCTTAAAGAAACAGTTTGAAAACTCATCTGACGTAGTATTCCGGCAAATAACGACAGCTAAAAATAAAGCTTATATCATTTTTGTTGATGGCTTAATTGATTCAGCACGAATTGAACTTCATGCCATACAGCAGCTGTTGGAGCAAACACCAGCCGATGCGCTAGATACGACTTACATAGAAGAACAGATTATTTCAGTTAATTCTGTCACTGAAGAAAATAAATTTAAAAAGCTTCTAAAGCAAATTTTAGACGGTAATACTATTTTGTTAGTTGATAAATTTGATAAAGCATTAGTATTAGGTGCAAAAGGTGGTTCAAGCAGAAGTATTTCAGAGCCAGATACTGAATCAGTTATTCGCGGTCCACGTGAAGGGTTTACAGAGAGCCTCCGAGTAAATACATCATTAGTAAGGCGAAAAATCCATTCTAACCATTTAAAAGTTGTATCTAGAACTGTCGGTACCGAGACGCAGACATCGTTAGCAATTCTTTACTTGGAGAATCTTGCTCCTCCGCAATTAGTTGAAGAGGTTCTAGCTAGAATTGATCGGATTAAAATTGATGGAATATTAGAAAGTGGATATATAGAAGAATTAATCGAGGACGATACTTGGAGTCCTTTTCCACAAATCCAAAATACGGAAAGACCAGATACGGTGGCTGCTAATTTATTAGAAGGTAGAGTATCCATTATAGTAGATGGAACACCTTTTGTACTCATACTACCAACAAGCTTCTGGCAGTTCATACAAGCAAGTGAAGATTATTATCAACGATTTCATATATCAGTTTTCTTACGTTTATTACGGGTAACCCTTCTTTTTCTTGCTTTATTAATGCCGGCCCTTTATGTAGCAATTGCGTCTTTCCATCAAGAAATGATTCCTACAACGCTACTTTTAAGTATTGCAGCAAGTAGGGAAGCTATCCCCTTCCCTGTATTTATTGAGGCGTTAATTATGGAGCTTTCGTTTGAAGCCTTACGAGAAGCGGGCATCCGGTTGCCGAAAGTTATCGGCCAAGCGGTTAGTATTTTGGGTGCACTGGTTATTGGAACAGCAGCTGTTGAGGCGGGGATTGTTTCAGCACCTATGGTTATTATTGTTTCTCTAACTGGGATTGCTTCCTTTACGATACCGAGATTTAACTTGGCTATATCCATTCGACTATTACGCTTTCCAATGATGATACTTGCAGGAATCTTTGGCTTGTTCGGAGTCGTTTTAGGCTCGATTGTTTTATTAACACATCTTTGTAAGTTAAGATCTTTCGGTGTCCCCTATTTCTCTCCACTTAGCCCATTAAAATGGAGTGATCTAAAAGATGTATTCATCCGTGTACCTTGGTGGGACATGGACCGTCGACCAAAACAGTTTGTAAAAGAAGATCCAGTAAGAGAGGGAAGTAATTTAAAGGCTTCTCCTAATCAGAAAGAGTCTTAAGTATGAATAGGAGAATGATGATGACTTTATGCAAAAAAGTGTATTTACTTATATTTTGTTTATTCGTTTTAACAGGATGTTGGGACCGCGTTGAAGTAAACGACTTAGCCTTCGTAACGGCAACAGGAATTGACAAAATAGAAGAAAATAAGTTTAGAGCAGCTGTTCAAGTTCCTTTGCCTGGTAATATGGGTGGAGCTGGTTCATCCGGTGGTGGAGGTGGATCCGGTGGGGAATCCCCTTTCTATGTTGACTCTGGAGTAGGAAGGAATATAAGAGAAAGCAACGATGATCTTCAACAAAGGATGTCAAGAAAACTTTACTTCTCTCACCGTCGAGTCATTATTTTCGGTGCAGACATGGCGAAAGCTGGATTTAAAAAGTCATTAGAAGTAATTATAGAACAACCTCAATCAAGATTGTCTGCTTATGTTCTAATTGCAAAAGGAAAAGCGATTGAGGTGCTAAACGCTACCCCGCACTTTGAACCATTTTCATCGGAAACGATTAGAGAAATGGCAAAATCTAGTTTTGGAATTACAGTAAAGGATGTCTTGAATGATGTGGAAAAGCCCGGTAAGGACCCTGTTATTCCTATAGTTGAAACAGCAAAGACCCAAAACGGAGACGGAGAAGATAAAAATGACGAAGTTATGGTTAATGGTGCAGCCATTTTAAAAGACGACAAATTGAAGTTCTTTGCGAACGATGAAGAAGCCTTAGGTGCTTTCTGGTTACTTGAAGAGTCGCCTGAGAAAAATTACACTTTTTCTGTGGGAGATAATAAGGAAATAAATGTAAGTATTGATGAAAAAAACTTGAGACATACCTACTCCGTTTTGGGAGGTGTACCATCTTTTTCATTAACGTTAGATGTAGAGGCAGCCGTGATGCAAAATGAGGCTGATATAGATATGGATAATCTTGATAGCTACGAGTTAGCAATAGACAGCATGGAGAAAAAAATCAAGAAAGAAATTGATGCACTATTAGATCACTCTACATCTGAAGGAATTGATGTCTATGGTTTCGGATGGCACTTGTATCGACATGACAATAGACAGTGGGAGGAGAAATGGGCTGATAACTGGAGTAGCACGCTGAAAAAAATGGAAATTGATGTACAGGTAAACGCAACAATTCAAGAAACTACGAATCCGGGAATAACAATAAAGGAATGATTAAATTATGGTTGGAACAATAGGAATCCTATCGATTTTACTACTTTTCCTAATAACCCAGCATAAAAATATAAAGCAACTAAAAGAGCGAAAGTGGGTTTACTTATTCGTTTTGGTTACAGCAGGTACTTCTTTGTCCCTTTCATTACCTTTTTCACTTAACGGTCTGACAGAATATTTGAATACGACTGTTGGAAATTTAACTAAGATGGTGGTCTCCTGATGAAACAATTCATTTCACCATTCCAATTAGCCATACTTGTTGCTAATTTTATATTTGCTGCAGCATTAATAACACTACCACAAATCCTTACACAAATATCAATCCAAAATACATGGATTGTTCCATTTCTTGTCTATCCAATAGTGGTAGTGCTTTTATTAATAGGTTTTGGAAGGGGAAACATTCTACAAAGTAGTTTTTTAACCAATCATAGATCAAGTCTTCACCATCTTTTTTATATAACTATAGGATTGTTTTTAGTAATTGTTTATATTAGGGATTTACGTGCCTTTATTGACTTCACATCCAGAGCATTATTGCCGACTACTCCTATTGAAGTAATCGCAATATTAGTATCCGTTGTCTTACTTTATATAAGTTCCACCGGTATCGAAGTGGTAACAAGAATTACAGTGATTCAATTTATTATGCTAAGTGCCACAATCCTATCACTCCCTTTCATGTTATTGAATGAAATAGAGTTATCACACATCATGCCTATTTTAGGAACAGACACAGTTGAAAACTTAAGTAAATCTTCTTTCGAGCTACTACCTTGGATGGGTGAATCCCTTATCTTCTTTTTCCTACTTGGAAATGTGGCGGCTAAAAAGGGAGTGAAGCGAGCTATAATCATTGGGGTAAGTATTGGTTTTTTCCTTTTATTCCTATTGATCATCACGAGCATTGCGGTTTTAGGAGAAAACATTGTGTCAAAGTCGATCTATCCAAACTTTATCATGATCCAACAAATCAATATAACCGACTTTTTGGATCGGTTGGATTTAATTATTGTTATCTTATGGATGCCAGTGTTGTTGAGTAAATTAGCTCTTACCCTATATTGTATTCATCGAGCATTTTTTAATCCAAATGGTGGGACTACATCGAACTTACTAATGACTCCATTAAGTTTATTGCTAGCGGTTCTAGCCATTATCCTATTTGAAAATAATACTGTTCACTTGGAATTCACCTTTCTCACTTGGACCATAATCGGGATTGTAATGGAATTTCTCTTGTTAATCCTAGTTTTAATTCTAAGGTTCAGGGCAAAAGCAACTAGTCTTAGATAGAATTGACCAAGAGACTAACCCCTTGATTTAACAGGCGCCTGTCACTTCCCGATTTATGTCGAATGTGATTCGGCTGATTTCGGGAAGTGACAGGCACCCGTCTCTTATGGTATAAGTGTAAAAGAAGCAGAGGTATCTTTGCTTTTTATTTTTGGGGTCACATCAGTTTTAGTCCTGATGCCCTGATCATGAGAGGGTTTTAGATATGACAGATAATTTTTGGCGTGATTTACCACGACCTTTTTTTATACTAGCACCAATGGAAGATGTGACGGATGTTGTGTTTCGTCATGTCGTGAGTGAAGCGGCAAGACCTGATGTGTTTTTTACCGAGTTTACCAACACGGAAAGCTATTGTCATCCAGAGGGAAACCATAGTGTGCGTGGACGTTTGACTTTTACAGAGGATGAACAGCCAATTGTCGCCCATATATGGGGGGATAAACCCGAATATTTCAGGCAAATGAGTATTGGGATGGCGAAGGAAGGATTTCGCGGTGTGGATATCAATATGGGCTGCCCCGTACCTAATGTGACATCAAATGGAAAGGGCTGCGGACTGATTCGTCGACCCGATGTTGCGGCAGAGCTCATCCAAGCAGCAAAAGCGGGAGGATTACCCGTAAGTGTGAAGACGAGGCTTGGCTACACAGAAGTCGATGAATGGCGCGACTGGCTTACCCACATTTTGAAGCAAGACATCGTCAATCTGTCTATTCACCTGCGTACCAAAAAGGAAATGAGTGATGTGGATGCACACTGGGAACTAATTCCGGAGATTAAGAAGCTTCGGGATGAAGTGGCGCCAGATACCCTTTTGACCATCAATGGGGATATTCCTGATCGTCAAAAGGGATTGGAGCTCGCTCACAAGTACGATGTGGATGGGGTTATGATTGGACGTGGGATTTTTAAAAATCCATTCGCCTTTGAAAAGGAGAAGAAAGAGCATAGTAGTGAGGAATTGTTGGAGCTCTTAAGGTTGCATCTTGACCTCTTTGATCATTATACCGAGGAACTTGAACCACGCCGATTCAAATCTCTCCAGCGCTTCTTTAAGATTTATGTCAAAGGATTTCGAGGGGCGAGTGGATTGAGGAATCGATTGATGAGTACAAATTCAACGGATGAAGTACGTACGATGCTTGATGAGTTTGGATCGTTGCAGGACTAGGCGCCGCGCCTTATCTTATTTGGGATAAAGGAGGTCTCATTCATGAGTAACTATGGTAGTCTCCATAAAAATGCAGGAAGACATGTTTTGGTTTTTGAACGAAAATACCCGTTTAGTCCTGAAAAAGTATTTCGTTATATAACGGAACCTGATTACTTCACGCAGTGGTATCCATTTGCAACAGGAGAAATGGAGCTTCGTGTCGGTGGAAAGATAAAGTTCGACGATGGTGAAGGGTCAACCTATGAGGCGGTTATTACCGAATTTAATCCTCCATATTCCTTTTATTTTCGGGAGGTTGATGATTTGTTAGCGATGAACATACATGAAGCAGATCAAGGATGTACCCTTACATTCCGTCATATGTTTGATGATCCAACATACGCGATATATATGGCTGCCGGCTGGCATAGATGCTTGGACGTCCTTGGTCAATTAATTGATGGTCGTACAGATGAATGGGAGGATAATGCGGCTGAGTTACGTGAATATTATCAAGAGAAGTTTGAATAAGGTGCAGGTAAACTAAATGACTTACTACTTTACACGTGAATTCGCGATTGAATTCACGTGTTTTTTTAGTGCAAGATTAAATAGAAAATTATGTTAAAATCAGTGCAAGGGTACACGTACTTAATGTAAAAAGCAGTTGTTTGGTTGAAAAAATTAAATAAAATAAGCGGGTGAGGTTATGGAGGTAAGGTTAGATAAAGCAACTGATAAAGATGCAAAATTTATTTTTGATATTCAAGTAAAGGCTTTTAAGCCACTTTTGGATAAATATAAAGATTATGAAACCAACCCAGCAAATGAAACTGTTGAAAGAGTTATAACGCGAATAAATAATCCTAATAGTGATTTTTATAAGATATTTGCAGATAACAAACTTGTAGGTGCTATCTGCATTTCCTGGAAAGAAGAAGTTCAGTTTTGGATAAGTCCCATGTTTGTTCTATCTTCTTATCAAGGAATGGGAGTAGCTCAGAAGGCTATAATTTTAATTGAAGAAATGTTCCCTCAAGCAACAACATGGGAATTAGCTACAATTATAGAGGAGGAACGAAATTGTTATTTATATGAAAAAATGGGCTACACCAAAACAGGAGTTAGGAAGAAGATAAACGATAACGCCACCCTTATTTATTATAAAAAGGTTTGTTAGGTAGATAGTTTGAGTGTACACAATGCTAGAAAATGGGGAATAAAAAATGCTACCAATTATTTTAACTATAATACTACTAATCGCACTTATGTTTTCTATATCTTCTCTGATGAAAAAAAGAAATAAGGCTGGCATTACCGGGGTGAAAAGTGCTTTGACTGCAATCTCCTTTTACCTTATTGGTATAACAAACCTTTTAGCGTATTGGTTTCATTTTATAGGAATAATCAATTGGTCTATAACAGTTATATTGTTAATTTTAGGTGCTTATTTCACAAAATATATGCCTGTGTCTGAAAAGTGATTGTTAAGCTAAAGGTAGCTTCTATTGTGTTATTGGCGAAGTTTCAAAAGGTGCCTGTTTTTTCCTGGTTTTTGTCGAGTGTCATTCGATTTAATTTGGGAAGTGACAGGCACCGTTTTCAGTTTCTCAAAAGTATTCCTATTCATTTGTAGGCACCTTGCCTATCAATTATCTTTAGCAATTTCTTTTCTATTTGGAGCGAGAGGTGGCTGCTCTAACCACTTGTTTTTAGTCATAAGATTAAACCACTCTTTTGTGATGATGAGGTTTTGTAAAATGATTTTTTCATAATTCATAAGAAGGTCTGTTCTCATGGCTGATGCAAGTCCGGTTCCATGATAAGCTTGAGAAGTCTGCAATAAAAACCCAATGTGGTATAACATCAACTTATCTGAAAAAGGAGCTTCTTGAGAAATGGTTATCTCTGTTTCCCAAGACATAGGAACCGGCAAATTATCTTGATGTAGGATTTTTCCTAATGATTGGATTTGCTGATCAGAAGTTTGTTGTGCCGATTGTAAAAATTTTCTTACACTTTTAGATTGAGCCACTTGGCTAAATGCCATTGAAAGGGTTTTCTCCATAATCTTTTTTTTCATATTAAAAGAAAGTGAGATAATTTCTGTTGCTGCTAAAGGTCGTTGATCACGAAAAAAGCCATCTAAAAATTGTTGACCTAATACGAATTCAGGATTTTTTTCAGGATAAAAATAAGGGTCTCTTTGGAAGTGTCCTTTTTCTAGAAGAAGTTCAATGGTTTGATGATACATTCTCTTGCCGTCATTATCACAAGAATCGTAAAAATCCCTTAAATCCTTTCTTACAGAGGAACTAAGAGATGCTGTATGTCCGAGCAAGCCGTGAAGGGTCATAATGTGCAAATAGTGTAAACAAAATATGTCCGAAAATAACCTTTTAGTACCTTGATTGAGATCTGAGTCAGTAAATCCAATTGGAACTGGAAATCCTTCGTTTTCAATGAACGTTGTAATCTGTTCTTTTTGACTAGAAAATGTCTTTATTGCATCTTCAAAAAGCGCCCTAATCTTTTCATCTTCTATGATTGATAACATATACTTATTTACAATATCAACCGCTGTTCCATTTACGTATTGTCCCCACAATGTTCCTATCTCAGTAGATGTGAGCTTTAAACTTTCTTTATCCATCTAATCACCTCATACTCATATTTCCCTTCAAATTGGTATTTATAATTATCGATTATTCTTTCTAACTGAGGAGATCAAAAAGTGCCTGTCACTTTCCGGTTTTTGTCGAGTGTCATTTGGTATTAAGCTATCCTTATTTGCAAAGGGTAGGATTTTTTATTTTGATCACAATAACACGATAGGAAACAATATTTTGGAAAACTGAAACAAATCATACACTTTTTCGTATGTCTTTATAAGAGGTGGGGAGGGGATATATGTGCTTAAACAAAAGACGTATATCGGAATTATTATCTTTTTAGTTTTTGTTCTATTTGTAAGTTTTTATATCAAAGATGATGACAACAAACAATATCAGGAGCTGCTGAAGGAGATAGAAGACACGGAACAGAAAAATTCGGAACTGCATCTTCAATTGGAGGAGGCAGAAAAAGAGAAGGAAGAGGTAAAGCAGAGTTTGGTAAAGGAGATTGCAAAGGGATTTAAATATCGGCAGTTTGATGTGAATTTTTCTAACTTATCTTCATTTAGTCCAACCCAATTTTATGAAGAAATGTATAAAAAATTTAATGAATATGCAACAGAGGATGCCATGGAACACCTGCTAAAACATAATGCTTTTTATCACGCTGTTATGATGGCAGAAGGTACGCGTAGCAATTTGAGAATGAGCCAAATGCACATAAAAGATTTAAAGTTTGAATCAGAGGAAGAGGTCGTACTTTTTTATGATGTTGACATAGAGTTTGAACGACTAGATTTAGAGAATCAAAAACAATATATGACAAACCCAGGTATATTACGTTTGATTCTTACGGATGATGGCTGGAAGGTAAATATTGATGAGCAAAGAATGAGGTCCTTGGAAGAGGTTAAGGAACATTTAAATCAACAGGAATGATTGATATGCTAATAAGGGCAAGAATTTATTTACGGGTACCTTTCACTCCCAGGGTTAAGCACTCCCAGGTGGTTGATATATCAATCCTGATGAGTGCTTTTATGTAAATTAAAAATCAAATGTCGGTTAAGAAATACTACTCACTAAACTCCTTTACACACCACTTCTTATCTGAATGGGTATGAGTGTTAAGTTTTTTAGCAAAGACTTCAGCCTCCGAATAATGATGGAAGGTCTTATTAGAATTACGATTTGAGTCTTTTAGGATTTCTGTTTTCCCTTCTAATTCCCTCAATATTATGTACATTATGAATCCACTCCCTATACACAGAATCCTAGATTTGTATAATATTATATCCCAAAGTTATAGATTTTCGGGTTAAAGTTTGTTTAAGAATTCTTTACGATTTTAAAGTTATATTACAACCAATATGTTAGTGAACAAGTGCCTGTCAATTCCCGGTTTAAGTCGGAAAGTGCAGGCACTTGTGCATGATTACCACTTTTCCAAAGATATCAAGTACGATAAAAAGACAAATAAGAGATTTCCCTTACTTGTCTTTGTTAACGTTTTTTTCTAAGTTTATTCTCAGCTGGCTCTACATGAATATGGACATAGTTTATATCCATACTTTTTTGTAGTTTGTCTTCAATTTTATCTGCAATGATATGCCCCTCTAGCACAGAAATATAGGGATCAACCTCAATAATAACGTCAATTAATGGATTGCTCCCATGATACCTACCTTTTATGTCTTTTAATGTTATGACACCGGGCGTTTGAATAATGACATTTTCTATATCTTTTAAGTTTTCATCTTCAAAACTGTCTGTTAAAGAGAGGGAGGAATCTTTAAAAATGTCCCAGGCAGTTTTACATATTAAGATCCCTACGATGAATGCAGTAATCGTGTCAATCCAAGCAAAACCGAATTTTGACCCAAAAATACCAATACATGCACCAATACTAACTAACGCATCAGATTTATTATCTTGTGCGGCAGCCATCATGGCGTGACTCTTAATCTTCTTCGCTAATCTGAAGTTAAATATAAAGACTCCAAACATGACGCATGCACTGAACAAAGCTGTCCAAGCAGCAATGATGTCAGGTGATTGCTCTTTTGGGGTAATGGCAGATAGGGATGCATCATAAAGGACATGTAGGCCCACAGCCATAATGATGAAAGAAGCTAATAGAGCGGCAATTGTCTCTGCTCGGAAATGTCCATATTGATGATTATGATCTGGTGGTTTTCTCGATATCTTAAGCCCAATTAAAACTGAAATGGATGCAATGATATCAGTAGAGTTATTTAATCCGTCTGCTGTCAGTGCCTCAGACCCTGCTATATTTCCAATTAATAGTTTTAAACTAGAGAGAATGATGTAGGCTATAATACTGAGCCAAGCGCCAATTTCTCCTAGCTTTAAATTTTCGGTATGACCCATTCTTTTGCTCCTTCACTCCATAATTCAGCTTTATTAGATTACCATAGCGATATCGTGTGGGTCTACAGAAATCTTTTTGTATGAAGGAAACAATTATTTGTCTGGGAAAGATATATCGATATAATAGTCGGCTGAAACGATCGAAGTACCTAACATTTATCTCGGATGAAATTTATTTTCATTCGGGATAATAAAATCAAACCAAAAATCAAGGGCTGTCAAGAGTCGGCATTATTCGGTGATAATGATAGATATTTCATGCTGTGGTTACCGCAAAAGACATGAAGCTGAGAGATGTTAATTCGAGAGTGACAGGGTACCGAAAAAATAAAGTGGGGGAGTCATACTTAAATATTCTATAACTTTGAATATTTTCAAAAAATAGGTGTTTTTTACTATAAAATCGATGTCGCTTTCTGTCGATAATAAATGAAGTGCAATATTTAACTAATAGAGAAAATATTGCCACTAATAGATAATTTAAGGGGGGACATAGAACGGTTACACAGGAAATTAATATGAATAATAAATTAAGAGGGGGAATTTGATGAGAAAGAGCTTTATAATCTTTATCATCTCAACATTACTAATATCAATTGTTATAACGGAATCTCTTATTAACAAGGCATACGCAAGCGACGACAGTGTAATTTCCTTAGAATCAGACAACTTAGTTGATTGGATACTTGATAAGGAAAATAATACAATCTACGCCATTACAACTAATGGTAATTTACATTATATATCTTTGGACTCATTTCAGATCATAAATACTTTTCCAATAGGTAAAAACCCAGTCGATCTTGATCGACAGGATGATCAGCTATACATATCCTTACCAGACTTTTCTGCAATAAAAGTATTTGATCTGGTATCCCAGAAGGTTGTTAAGGATATCCAAACTTCCTATAACCCGTATAGAATTGCGGTTAGTCATGACCAAATTTTTTATGTAGATGATCAAAGTGAAACACTGTATGACTACAGTTTAGCCACAGCCTCGGAAGTAGAGGTAACAGTTCAGGGAGAAAACTATTCGTCATTTTATAAGCCAGTAATACACTTAGAAGACGAAACCGATACTTTATACATTGCTGAGACAAACTTATCAGGAACAGAAATAGAGGCTATTTCTACCATTGATTATGCAGTTAAAAGCCAATCTACTTTTGACGAGGGGTACGGATTTCCTTATCCGGAAAGACATTTGCTGCTAGATGGACAAGAGGTTTATTTTGCGGGTCATAAAATAAATCAGACGAATTTAGAAGAGATTTATGGTGTATATACAGAAAATTACAGTCCAAATTCAAATAATATTACAGCAGCAGACGTACTTGCGGTGGATGAAAACTATGTTTACTCCACCAAAAGTATATTTGATCGAGAGACGTATAGGAAAGTAGGGTCATTTCAATCCGAGGTTAGTCACATTTTAACAAATGGTCAGGAAAGATACATTTACAATGCCGATGATCATACCATAACTATACACAATGATACCTTTTCAGCTCCTTCCGTTGAGTCGGAGGTACTAAACAATAAGCTTTTGCTTGATCAACAAGTGGATGACTGGGTAATGGATGAAACGAATAATCGCATTTATGCTATTTCTGAGAGTAGTAATGAGCTGATTTACATTGATACGAATACCATGAAGGTTGTGGCTAGACAGTTTATTGGTTCTATCCCAACTGACATTGAGTATTTGGATGGAAAGCTGTACATTGCTCTTTTTGGTGGTACAAAAGTAGCGGTGACTGAACCTATACCAAACGTTCCAGTAACGTATATAACCACAAAGCAAAACCCATTTGAAATCGAAACAGATGGGACGAATTTGTATTATACCAAGGAAGATCAATGGGTTGAGATTTATCATATTGACTTAAGTACCAATACTGAAAAAATAATAGAACCAACAAATACAAACGTTTATAACTACTATGAAGCAAACATTGAACTAGATAGTCAGAATAACCAGTTATATATAGCAGAATCTGGACTATCAGGTTCAAGTCTATATGTAATGAATGTAGTAAATGGTAGTCATGTGATGGCAACAGACTACAATGATGGATACGGTTTTCCTTATCCTGGGCGTCAAATGTTACTAGATGATCAGTACGTTTATTATGCAGGGTTTCGATTACAGAAATCAGACATTACGGTAGAACAAGGCAGCTATTTTAACAAAGGCGAAGATCTAGTGTCCTTACAGGGGGATTATGTTTTTTCTTCTCATAAAATCTATCATAAGGATACCCTGTTACCGGTTTATACTTTTCCACAGGATATCAGAATTAATCTAGCAAACACCAATAGTAAGGGAGAGATATTTCTTTCTGTTCCTGGAAAGAATGCTATTTATAAGTTCAATTCACTTGAGGAATTGCAGCAACGTATCGTAAAGAATCCTCGAAATAGCTTTAACCCGAATGGAAAATTTCAATTGAATTGGGATATGGTGACCGGGGACGGCTATAACATCTATGCGAAGAAAACAGATGCAGAAACAATGAACTTGCTAAATACATCACCGTTAATGGAGCAACAATATACGGTAACCGACTCACAGTTGAAGAACTGGTATGGGAATACGGTACAATTTGGAGTCAGATCGGTATTCGGAGAAAGTGAATCTACTGACATGAAAACGATAGAATATACTTTTGATATTCCTGTTCCATCAAATCTACAATCTAAATTTGAGGAAGTGCCTGTTGAATTAAAAGAACAATATGGTGAAACATTTTTCACGGTAACCTGGGATCCTGTTAATTTAATAGACGGCTATAATTTCTATTATTATACGGATGATAGCACGGTTAAAACAAAGGTTGATAATATTTCAGCAGATGACCAAGAGGTTTCCTTTCCAAGCTCATTCACTGAATCATGGGAAGGCAAAACCGTTTACTTCCAGGTCGCATCTGTTGTAAATGGAAAAGAATCGAACCTATCTGAGGCCCATAGTTATACATTTGGGAAAAACTCAGATGACTCAACTCCAGAAGAGCAACAGGATAAAGAGGAAGAAAATGGGGATAATGAACAACCATCGTCTGAACCAACAACTGACAACAATACCGACAATGAAGAGTTACATACAGATGAAGAGCCAAGGGGAAAAACGGAACAGCCTGAGAATGGTTCAGATAAAGATTCAAGTAATGTAGATTCAGAAGAGGAGCAAAGTGACGAGTCAGAAGAAAATCACACAACTAAAGAAGAAAGTACTACCTCTGAACAAAATTCACAAAATGATGGAAATAAAGTATACGTACATCATACAAAAGAAGGAAACACTGTAGTCGTTTCAGAAGAACAATTTAATCAACTAGAGAATAATTCTGAAGTAGGAATCGATTTAACTGATTCTGAGGATCCAACCAGTGAAGTTTTATTTACAACACATCAAATAACGGTATTAAAAAGAACAAATAGTAGTATTTCAATAGAAAAGGATACGACAAGCGTTTATCTCCCATCGTCTATTTTTGATGACAACGCTCAGGAAACGAGAATAACTCTGAAAAAAGAGGATGCTGTAACGGGAGCTATCAGTGATGTTTATGATTTTACAATCACTCAAGGAAAAGATATTCTTAGCCAATTCTCAGAGCCAGTATTATTATCTTTCAAAGTAGACAAAAGCAAAGTCGATAATCCTGATAACGTAAAAGTTTATTACTATAATGAAGAGGAACAGAGTTGGGAACTGATTGGTGGCGTTTATAAAGATGGTGTCGTAACTGCAGAAACCAATCACTTCAGTAAATATGCTGTATTTGAGAAGGAACAAACAGCATCAGCTGACGAACAAGCTCAGAAGAATGTTGAAGAAAAAGGAACTGAAAAAATGGAATCTGAAGATCATTCCGAAAAAGCTGATTCTTCTACATCAACATTTATTTGGATTATTGTAGGGGTGCTTGCGGTTATTGGGTTAATCGTGATCTATATTAGAAAGAGAAGGTAGTTCTCGCCTATTTGACGGTGCAGGGCACGAATAAAATGAATTGTGTGCGTTGCTTGATGAATTTGGTTTTGGTAATTAAAAGGTGCTTGTCACTTCTAGTAATTTGGGAGTGGCAGGCACCATTTTTTTGTTGTGAAGAAGGGGGACGGGAATAGGTTCACATTTGACGGGATTACATGAAATAGTGACGGAAATATGCCATGAGTTGATGGGAATAAAGAGCGTGGACGGGAATAAGAGGAAAACAGACGGAAATACAGTGATAGTCAACTAGAATAGTAGCTGTCATGACAAGAATCCCACAGCAATTGACGTGAATAACCATCTAAATGACGTAATGCTTATTCCGCTAAAATGTTACGACGTGAATCATCTGCATGTTGACCGATTCTCCAACATACTGACGGAATAAAATCATAAACTGACGTGATTACAAGAATTATAGACGGGTTTCGTTCACAGATGCCTGCCACTTCCCTGTTTTTGTCGAGTTTGGGGAGTGGCAGGCATCTTTTCTAATGCGCTGGTTTACAAAAAAAACACGCTATGGTATATTAAAAAAGTTAAAAATGTTAAATAAAAATTTAACTAAATTAACAAACGGAGTAAAATGCAATTTGAGTGGTTCTGCTCTGATTAAATAAAGGACTTCACTCACCCATTTATGCAAGCTAGTGGGTTCATACTGGCTTTGGCAGCATGGTTAGGTAATTCCGGATAGAGAGAATACATATAACCTTCTTAATGTATTAATGCCTAAGCTGTTGTATGGGTTTATGACCCTATTAAACAATTAACTAGTTTCAATAATTGAAGGCTGTTAATAAAGTTTTCATCACACATTGAATTCTAAACATCATAGGAGGTACTTAAAAATGAATCAAACATATGACTACGTAATTATAGGTGGCGGTAGTGCGGGTTCTGTACTCGGTGACCGTCTTAGTGCAGATGGGAAACGCAGTGTACTAGTTTTAGAGGCAGGACGTAAGGATTTTTCATGGGACTTATTAATTCAAATGCCTGCCGCTTTGCCGTTCCCTGCAGGTAAAAGCCTTTACGACTGGAAATATGCATCTGACCCTGAACCATACATGAATGGACGACGTGTCAAGCATGCTCGTGGAAAGGTGCTCGGAGGTTCGGGCTCCATTAACGGTATGATTTTCCAACGTGGTAATCCAATGGACTATGAACGTTGGGGAGCAGACCCAGGAATGGAAAATTGGGACTTTGCGCATTGTCTTCCGTATTTCAAACGCATGGAAAATGCTTTAGCCGCAGATCCAGACGATGAGTTTCGTGGCCACGATGGTCCTCTCAAATTGGAACGCGGACCAGCCACTAACCCTTTATTCCAAGCCTTTTTTGACGCAGCTGTCGAGGCTGGCTATTCGAAAATTCCTGATGTGAACGGTTTTCGACAAGAGGGGTTTGCACCGTTTGATAAGCATGTATATAAAGGTAGACGGTTTGGGCCTTCCCGTGCATATCTGCATCCGGCTATGAAGCGTCAGAACCTCACTGTCAAAACGCGTGCATTTGTAACAGGTATTGACTTTAATGGTACTCGTGCGAATGGTGTAACATATCAACGTAATGGGAAGACTCATCATGTCACTGCTGGTGAAGTCATCCTCGCAGGCGGTGCAATCAATACGCCGCAGCTCCTTCAATTGTCAGGTGTGGGGGATGCTGAACACTTGCGTTCACTTGGCATTAAACCAGTAGTTGATCTTCCTGGTGTAGGTGAAAACCTTCAGGATCATCTTGAAGCCTACATTCAATATGCTTGTCCACAACCGGTTTCTGAGCAGCCTAACTTAAATAAGCTGAAGATGCCTTGGATTGGTCTGCAGTGGATACTTGGACGCAAAGGACCAGCAGCTACGAACCATTTCGAAGGGGGAGGCTTTGTTCGTTCGAATGAGAATGTCGACTATCCAAATTTAATGTTCCACTTCCTGCCGGTAGCTGTACGATATGATGGAAAGAAAGCAGATACGGAGCACGGGTTCCAAGTACACGTTGGACCTATGTACTCTGATGCTCGAGGATCACTGAAGATTCGCTCGAAGGATCCTAAGGAGCATCCAAGCATGGTCTACAACTATCTTTCTACTGAACAGGACCGTCGTGAGTGGATTGAAGCCGTACGAATTTCAAGGGAAATTATGTCTCAGTCAGCTATGGCACCATACAATTCAGGAGAAATTTCACCAGGTCCTTCCGTTCAAACAGATGAGGAGATTTTGGATTGGGTGGCAAAGGATGCTGAGACGGCACTTCATCCGAGCTGTACAGCTAAGATGGGACCAGCTTCAGATCCAATGGCTGTCGTGGACCCTGAAACTATGAAGGTTCATGGTCTTGACAATGTCCGTGTAGTCGATGCATCTGCAATGCCTTATGTGACGAACGGAAATATCCATGCACCTGTCTTGATGTTGGCAGAAAAGGCATCTGACATTATTCTTGGACGTAAACCTTTAGAACCAATTAATGCTGACTTTTATCGTCATGGCGTACATTCACCTGATGCTGGGACATTAAAAGCATAAACCAAATCATACTTATCAATCAAAAGGCACTCTATCTAAAATGATAGGGTGCCTTTTTTGGTTAGAAGATAGATTTTGCTATCCCCATTTAAATGTAATTTACTTTTATCGAAGAATCGATGAATCGAAAGGTGATGCCTCTACATATAACGCTACGTAAATGACAAAAGGGATTTTGAAGTAGATTATGCACTTATGGCCTTGTGCGAAAGAGGAGAGTGTTTCGACTGCGGTGGATACAGCTCAATGAATTCTTGATATAAATTAAGAAGCTATCCCTTTATTGAGTAGTTCAGTTTTGGAGTGCAAAATTGCAATTTGTATCCCTAATTGGACTACTATTTTTATATGAAATTATAATCTAAAATGTAAGGCTTTTTGTTATCGAAATTGTATAACTAGTTAAAAGAATTTTTCTACAATCAAATAGTCAGCTTGATGAATGGGAGATAGAGGCAGATAATCACAACTTTAAATTATTTTGGTCTCCATTAGACAACTTACCACAAATTGTTTCTCCTCAAAATGAGTGGCTTGTCTATCTATTAAATGAGATGAATAATTTTTAATATTATATTCTAAGCAAACGCTTATTAAATTAACGGGAGCTTTTCTTTAGTAACGAATTGCCCCTAGTTCCATTAAAAAAGCAGGATTGTTGAATAAGACAATTCGTATACTGAATTACGCATAATTATCTTGACCATTTTTTACCATTAGAATAAAATAAAAATTAATTAATTATAGAAAGTGAGTGAATTTGATGATTGCAGAAAATAGAAGAAATCAAAACATTTTTAGGGGCACGGAAGAATAATAGAATAATAATTTCTTCCGTGTTATTAAACTATACATGGAGGGAAAAACGTTGAAATTAGATAATAAATTAAACGATGCATTCGAATATAATGGTAGCTATTTCGAGGAAATTGGTGATTTTATCAAAGAAAATTACCTGGAATATGGATTTACTAAAGGTACCAAACAGGAAGTGGATTTTTTAGTTAAAATCATGGATCTTCCTCAAAATTCTAGTATTCTTGATATTGGTTGTGGTCCAGGTCGTCATTCTTTGGAGTTAGCAAGACGAGGGTTTAATTCAGTTGGAGTTGATATTTCTTCTGAATTTATTAAATATGCTAATCAAGTAGCAAAAGATGAAAAACTTAAAGCAGAATTTTTTGTTACTGATGCTCGTGAATTAAAATTTAGTCAAGAATTTGATGGAGCGATTTGTCTTTGTGAAGGTGCTTTTGGATTAGCTGGTAACGAAGATAATCACCGAAAAGTTTTAAAAAATGTTTATAATGCACTGCGTCCAGGTTCTTTATTTATATTAACTGTTATTAACGCTTTAAGTGCTGCCAGAAGTATAACAGATAATAGTGAATTCGATGTTTATACCTGCACTAAAATTGATAAAGATACAATTACAAGTCCTGAAGGTGAAACAAAAGATGTTAAAATATACACTACGGCTTTTACTTTCCGCGAATTGAAATTTTTAATGGAAAGTGAAGGCTTTGAAGTGGAAACTGCATATGGCTGTTCGGCTGGCGATTTTAGTGAAAAAACATTGACTGTTAATGACATGGAAATTATGATGATTGCTCGACGAAAATAAAAAAGAAAGAGGTCTTGGGTTTTATCCAAGACTTCTTTTTTGTAATTTTCTTTTTCAACAAACGAAGCAGTAATGTTGAACAATGAATTGGTTATTCATGGTCGAATTTTAATGAGTTTAATTGCTTTAAACCGAAATGGGGGAGTAACTTGAAAAAATCTGTTGCTTTATTTTTTGTGTTTCTTTTATTAGTTGGTTGTTATTCACCTTCACTTGAAGAGGCAATAAATAAAAAAGGATATGAAAATGTAGAGGTCTTATTCCAAGATGACACTGATAAAATTGTAATCTTTTCTAGTCGGAACAAGCCGAATCAAACACTACATACATTGAATTCTATTAGTAAAAACACAGAATTTATCTATATGACCCCTTTGGAAATAGAATGGAACTTTTAGAGTGGGAAAAGTAAAAAAATCGGGTTAGTTACTTATAAAAGTGTACCTAACCCTTGATTATGCTACTGGGGGAATGATCTTTGAGAGGTTTTAAAAATATAATAATTACCTTTTTTTTATCTGAATTTAGTAGGGCTATGTACTTTGTATCAGTAACTTGGCTTTTATACCAACTAACAAACAATGCACAATATACAGGAGTATTAGTAGGTCTTGGTTTTTTACCTGGACTTGTTTTGAATTTGTTTTTTGGTGTTATTGTTGATAGATTTAATCGAAAAAACCTATCGATTTTAGCTAACCTATTATGTACTTTTTCAATGGCATTATTATTGTTCTTTTTTGTAATTGATAAGGTAGACCCTTGGTTAATAATTGGTGTTCATATGATTTTGCAGGTTTCTGGCTCATTATTTCGTCCAGCCATACAAGCTTTCATTGCAGAATGTTTTGATAAAGAGTATTTACCAAAAGTATTCTCTCAATCATCGTCTGCTGCAATTGTAGGAGGATTACTTGGAGCTTCAGTCGGGGGGCTTATTATTAGCTTTATTTCTGTTTCGGGCTCTATGTTAATCGTAACTGGAAGCTTTGCTATTTCTTCGCTTTCGTTGATATTAATTAGAGGTAAGGTGAAACAAAAACAAGCGATAACTAAAAGAAATTCTATTGGCAAGGACATTACTGATGGTTTTCTCTATATTAAAAATAATAAGTTTTTACTAGGTCTATTTATTATTATGTTAAACGGTCAACTTGTCTTCCATACAACTTTAGGTTTTTTGTCAGTATATACAGTAGATTATTTGCTTCAGTCTGCTACTATTTATGGCTTATTAGATGCTACAATCTCATTAGGGGGAGTTCTTGCTGGATTATTTGGAACATGGTGGTGGAAAAAAGTCAAAAGTAAAATTGCTCTTTATTCACTGTTCATTGTATTAGTTGGCTTATTGTTCGTTGGAGTCACTCCTATATTATCACTTTCATTTTTGGGAATTTTCCTAATTGGACTTGGCACGACTTGGATTCGTGTACTTCTGCAATCGGTTCAACAAATGGCTACTGATCCAGAGTATCACGGTAGAATGGCGAGTTACCGAATGATTGGGAATCAAGGTTCTGTTGTCATAAGTGCTCCACTCCTTGGCTGGATAGCATCAAATTTTGGAGCGAATTATATATTTCTAAGTTTAATGGTACCAATAAGTTTATGTATTTTGTTAGCTTTTTTCCAATCGAATCAAGAGCCATTTACGAAAATAACAAGAAAGATTGCATAAGTTAATGAGCCTCGTTAGTATTTGTAATGTTTTTTTTTATTTCATGATCTTAAGATGTAAAATAGTGTACTTAAATTAAAGGATGCGATTGTGGAACATGGCAGTCGCTTCTTTTGCTAACGGGCAGATTACTACAACAAAATCAACTTTTAAAAGTGAGGGGGAGAAAGTATGTTTTATTTTAAACTTAATGAGGACTCTGAATTACGATTGCTAGAACCAAGACATGCAGAAAACCTATTCAATTTAACTGATAAATCAAGAAATTATCTTAGAGAATGGTTGCCTTGGGTCGATGTTATAAAAGAGAAAAGCAATTCAAAAGGGTTTATAGAAGGGACAATGAAGCAATTTAGTAATAATAATTGCTTTCAAGCTGGAATTTGGTATAAAGGTGAACTAGCAGGGGTTATAGGCTTACATGGTATAAACTGGGCTAATAAATCAACTTCATTAGGTTATTGGTTAGGGGAAGAATATCAGGGTAAAGGTTTAATGACAAATGCTTGTAAATCAGTTATTGAATATTGTTTTAATGTACTAAACTTAAAAAGAATAGAGATTCGTGCAGCAACAGAAAATCTCAAAAGTCAAGCTATTCCAAAAAAACTTGGTTTTCAAAAAGAAGGTTGTATCCGAAGTTCGGAATTTTTATATGATAGGTATGTTGATCATTATGTATATGGATTGATAAACGAAGATTTTAACCGAGTTACTTAATAAAACGGAAATATTTGGGGACAAAATATTTCTGTCCTTGTGTCGCTAACGGGTGCAAATATTGAATAAGAAGTTGTCGGTGGCAGCTCCTATTGTGTTAAAGGGCAGGTTAATGGAACAAAAAACTCCGTTAAATATGACACGATACTCTGTATGGAACAAAAGAAACGAGGGGAACTTTATTATGATTGAATTAAAATTTTTCGAGCGTTCAGATTTCCAACATCTAATAGATTGGATTGAAACACCAGAGTTTCTACTTCAATGGGGAGGTCCTAATTTTAGTTTTCCATTAGATGAACAGCAATTAGAAAACTACCTCAACAATGCCAATAGTGACAATTCTAATACATTGGTTTATAGCGTTATAGAAAAGGAAACTGGGAAAGTCATAGGACATATTTCGTTAGGGAATGTTGATAGAAAAAACAAATCAGCAAGAGTTGGAAAAGTTTTAGTTGGTGATAAGAATGTAAGGGGAAAAGGTATAGGTCAACAAATGATGACAGAAATTCTTAAAGTTGCATTCGATGAACTTCGCTTACATAGAGTTAGTCTCGGAGTGTTTGACTTCAATTCCTCTGCAATTGCTTGTTATGAAAAGTCAGGATTTATAAAAGAGGGATTATTCAGAGACGCAAGAAAAATAGGTAATGAGTATTGGAATTTATGGGAAATGAGTATTTTAGAAAATGAATGGTTTGAAATAAATAAAGGTTAGCTTTATTCTGCTAACGGGGGCGTTCCTGTAACAACGGTAATGCTCTTTTGCTTATTGAAGTAAAGAGCAGTAATACTCAATAAGTTTTTATGGATTGTTATAGTAAAACAAGTAGGGGGTGATGAAGCGAATTTTGTACAAGCGTTAATGTTTATTGTTACTATAATGCTTTTTCTATACACTGTATTAGGTAAAATGGTTTGGGATTATCCAGTTTCAACGTATTACTATATTTGTTTATTTTTCTCATCAGGAGTATCGCTGACTTTATTGTTTAATTCAAAAAAACATCAAAATAATTAAACTAATGGGGGCTTATCTGAACAATGGATACAAGCCTTTATTTGTTACAAGGCAGGTTATTGGAATAAGAGTAAGTTATGAACAAGGGGGAGTTTAATGGAAATAGTATTTATTAGACACGGACAAGGGGAACACACTTTAGATTTACCTAAAAGTCTACATACTCCAGACCCTGCATTAACAGAGGAAGGAATAATTCAAGCCAAAACTTTAAAAAATCATTTTCCTTTATCGCAATCAGATGTAATTATAGTTAGTCCAATTAGAAGAACCTTACAAACAGCACGAATTTGGAGTGAAGGAATAAAGTGTCAAAAAATAGTTAGTCCGTTAGTATCTCCAAGAATGTTTCCTCAAAATCCAGAATGGCAAACACTTCCTTGTGATGAAATCCTAACAAAAGAACTAATAAAAGATGATTTTAATGATTTTTACCTTGAAGAAGAACTTTCAAATGAATGGTGGTTAAAAGGGATAAATAAATTACCCGAAAAAGAGTTTAAGGTTATAGCAGAAGGATTTTTAGAATGGTGTAAGCACATTGGAAACAAAAGAATATACATAGTTTCACACGATGGAACAATAACGTCTTATAGACAACTTATTACTGGTCGAAAACTCAGCAGAAATGATTTTCCAAAAGAAACTGGGTTTCTAAAAGTTAATTTATAATATTAAGCTAATGGGACAATTTTAAAGAAGGAAATCGCTCCTTTTTTATTGAAGTAAAGAGGAGCAATGTTAAAAAATGTATGTTCTATCTTTCTTTTAGGGAAAGCTATTTTTGGTGAGAAACATGAGAATAAGAACAGCTTTATTAAGCATAGTGATGCCAGGGCTTGGTCAGTTATTCAATCGTCAATACATTAAATCCATCACATTTTTAATTATAGAACATTCTATAAATCGTCTATCCCATCTAAATCAGGCACTTTATTTAGATATGAATGGATTACATAAGGAAGCATTATCAGTAGTAAATTATGAATTTGCGATGTTTTATCCTGGATTTTATGTATTGGTCGTGTTGGATGCAGTAATGAACACAAAAGAAACCAAAGATACAAAATTCATTTACTGGTTTATTTTATCTGGACTATTAGGGACAGTTGGTATCATTTACTCAAGGTTTATTCCTATACCTGTTTTTACAGTTGGGTTCTCTATGGCTGTTTTAATGCTAATCGGTACTATTCATTGTTCTAAAAATAATTAATAGTATTCTTCAACTAATGCTTTGTAATAGCCGTTTGAGAGGGGAAAAAATGAAACTAAGAATGGAATTGTTCGTGAAGAATATAGAAAAGTCAATGGAGTTTTATAGTAATGTGTTAGGTTTTAGCTTGCCAAAGGATATAAATAAAAAATACGTACCTGTTAGAAAAGATGATGTAGTGTTAGGTTTAGGGGAAATGAAAAATTTACTTAAAAATCATCCTCTTAAAGCGACTGAGGGTCATCAAATCGGTTTAGGAGTTGAAATAGTCTTAGAAGTGGAAGATGTAAAAGCTATTTATGACAAAGTAGTTGCAAAAGAATATCCAATCCATACCAAATTGACTAAAAGACCTTGGGGATTGGAGGATTTTAGAATAATTGACCCCGATGGATACTATTTAAGAATAACCTCTTCAACGTCAAATGACTAAAATTCATTGTTTTACTACAATAAAAAATGAGCGTTGAATCAACGCTCATTTTATAATACATAATTATTTGTACTCCAAAACTAAACTACTTACTTCTTATTTTACCCACTCATCAACCAATTCTTGATTCTCTTTAATCCATTTCTTAGCTCCATCAAGTGGTTCTTCAGCATTTTCTACATAAGCGATAAGCTCACCAATTTGTTTGTCATTCATCTTCCAATTGTTAAGCCACTTGCTCACTTCTGGATGATCTTCTCCAAAACCTTGTCTTGTAGCATGGTAAATCTTTTCGACACCACCATATGTGTTTTGCGGATCTTCTAGGAATTTTAAGTCATATTTGGAGAATACGGAGTGTGGACTCCAAAGTGGTGCCACAATCGGTTCTTCATTTTCTACTGCTTTACCAATCTCCGCTAACATGGCTGGTTCAGAGCTTGGCAGTAATTCCAAATCAAGATTATAATCTTTAATCAATTGTTCCGTAACCTTCATCGTACCTGCACCAGGTTCAAAACCAACAATTTCTCCATTAAACATTTCTTTGTGTTCATTTAAGTCTTCTATACTATTAATTTCTTCTAAATAAGTTGGAACAACAAGTCCTACCTTGGCATTATCAAACCAAGCAGTTTCTGCGAAGTTAACGGTATCTTTATATTCCTCATAATAAACAGCATCTTGGACCGGTAACCATAATTCTAATGCAGCATCTAGCTCGCCGCTTTCTAACCCCTGCATCATAATACCGATGTCCAACACCTGTAATTCCACGTTATACCCTTTATCTTCTAAAATGGCTTTCCATAAATTTGTTACGGCAATATTTTCAGCCCAGTTAATTTGGCCAATCGATATTTCTCCCTTACTTTCCTCTGTTTCAGCATTTGCCTGATCGCTGTTTGATTTCCCGCTAGTGTCGCCACATGCTGTTAATACAACAGCCATTAGTAGTGCTAAGATGAAACTAAGATTTTGTTTCCATTTGTTCATGTTGTAAAACTCTCCTTTATTATTTCTATATATATTTAAAACATTCCAAACATTAATTTTGTTTGGAAATATTTTAACAACAAAATTGCAATAAACCTACCTCTTATTTTTAAAGAGGCAAGTGTAACATCCATATACTGAGTAGTCTATAGTTGATCCTTAATAGACTACTCAATAACTTTTTTCAATTTATTCCTGTTCATCACCTTTAGGCAAAAACTCAAAAATCTTACCACTTCTTATACTTGCAACTAAGTCTTCCAACCAATTATAGTATGTTTTAGATTCTTCTAATTGGTCATAGTATTTTTTTGCCTCTGTAACGACGTCTGGTTCGCTGGATTCTTTTATGACATTTATTAAATCTTCCTGCGCTTCCTTGATTGCTTCCATGTTCATTTTTACTTCTCGTTCCCACATTTGACAATAAAACACCATAAAGGAACGGAAGAAGTTTTTTTCAGCTATATAGGTATGTTTCCTAGAACCGCGTGTAAATGTTTTTTTAACCATCTCGATTTCTTGAAGCTTTCGGACACTAGTACTCATACTCGGCTTACTCATTTCAAGTTCTGAACGCATTTCATCAAGCGTCATTTGATCCTTAAAGTACATGGTTGCATATAAATTTGCAGCAGATGGTGTTACACCATATAAATCCATTGTCTCTGCAATTGCTCCAATAACTTTATCTTTGGCTTCCTCTATTTTCATTTTGGATTTTTCAGTAGATTCACTCATAAAATCGCTCCCTCAATGTAAAGTAAAGCGTGTTAAATATTTTTAAAATTTTTTTCACAACATTTATGTTAACGTGTTCAGATTAAATGTCAAATGGAAAAACAGGATTATATCTTTTTTAAATGTCGACTAGCTTAGTATCCACTACTATTCTAGCTGATTCTATTTCTTTTTAAACTTTTTGTTATACATGATTAATCTTTGACAGTCTTCAAAAGAAATGTTACCATCATTAAAAACGTTAAATAAATTTTTAACAAACTAAATTTAGTCTGAAAACTGGAGTTGATAGAATGAGTATAAAACAACAATACATAGATGGTAAATGGGTTGGTGCAAATTCAGGGAATACGCGTGATATTATTAACCCTTTTAACCAGGAAGTGATTGCTACTGTTCCAGAAGGTGATCAAACGGATGCAAAAGCGGCAATTGCTGCGGCGAGAGCGGCGTTCGATAGCGGAGAATGGTCATCCACTCCTGCAACCGAGCGCGGACATATTGTAAGGAAAATTGCTGAATTAATAGAAAGAGATAAAGAGGAGCTTGCTAGATTAGAATCTTTAGATACGGGTAAAACGGTTGAGGAAAGCCGCGGAGATATGGATGATATCGCAGGTGTATTTCGTCATTATTCAGAACTTGCAGATAAAGATGGTGGGGAACTGATTGACTCTCCGGTGCCAAACTCTATTAGTAAAGTAGTCCGTGAGCCTGTTGGAGTTTGTGGTCAAATTACCCCTTGGAATTATCCATTACTCCAAGCATCTTGGAAATTGGCCCCAGCCTTGGCTACAGGTAATACGCTAATTATGAAGCCAAGTGAGATTACACCACTTACTACCATTAAAGTGTTTGAGCTGATGGAAGAGGCGGGAGTACCTGTTGGTGTAGCGAATCTAGTTCTTGGTGCTGGTCATACAGTTGGTGCAGAGCTTTCTAGTAATATTGATGTGGATTTGATCTCGTTTACAGGAGGAATTGTGACTGGCAAGAAAATCATGCAAGCGGCAAGCGTTAACGTGAAGAAGCTTGCACTTGAGCTTGGCGGGAAAAACCCTAATATCATTTTTGCTGATGCAGACTTTGAGACAGCTGTTGATCAAGCATTAAACGGGGTATTCTTCCATGCTGGACAAATCTGTTCTGCTGGTACTAGATTAATAGTAGAAGAAAGTATTCATGATAAGTTCGTGAACTCACTTGTAGAGCGAGTGAAAAAATTCAAGCTAGGTAACGGATTTGATGAAGATACACAAATGGGCCCACTCATTTCAGCTGAGCACCTTGCGAAGGTTGAAAAGTATGTAGAAATGGGTATTGAAGAAGGCGCGACATTAGCAGTTGGTGGTAGCCGTCCGGAAGACCCAGAACTACAAAACGGATTTTTCTATTTACCAACGATTTTCACAGACTGCACAACAGATATGAATATTGTTCAAGATGAAGCTTTTGGTCCTGTGATCACCGTTGAGAAATTCCGTACAGAAGAGGAAGCAGTAAAGCTAGCTAATGACTCTATCTACGGACTTGCGGGTGGCGTTTGGACAAGCGATATCGTAAAAGCAGAACGTTGTGTCGCAAAGATGCGCATGGGTACCGTTTGGATTAATGAATTCAACCTCTACTTCCCACATGCACCATGGGGCGGATTTAAGCAGTCTGGTATTGGACGTGAACTTGGAAAACAAGGAATTGAGGAATATACTGAAACGAAGCATATTATGCATAATCTTAAACCTGAACCTATAAATTGGTTTTAAGAAGTAGTATTAAAGGTCATGAGCTGGGCTCATGGCCTTTTTTGTTTATGGGACAGTTCTGGTGTAGACGGATGGGAATAGGTGTGCATTTGACGGCATTACCTGTAATAGTGGCGGGAATGATGCCGCGAGTTGACGGGATGATAGGGCGTGGACGGGAATATGAGGGAAAAAGACGTGATTACGTTGATAGTCAACTAGAATAGTAGCTGAAAGGACAGGAATTCTGCTGCTATTGACATGAATGCTCATCCAAGAGACGGAATGCTTTTTCCGCTAAAATGATTAGACGTAAATCATCTGCATGTTGACCGGATTCTCCAAAAACTGACGGAATAAACATATAATCTGACGTGATTAATAGCATAATAGACGGGTTCCATAACAGAGCCCCAACTTAAGATATAACTTTTTCGAAAAAATTGATTGTTATAACTCAAAAACTGGACATACCCGCATACGGAGGGGGTATACATTTAGAAAAACATTGATGGCTACTGCAATACTTATGGTGAAATGAAGTCTATGGTTACAGATTTAATAAAATCAACACCATTAGAGGAGTAAACAGTTGTGGAAAGAATTGAAATACCGGACGTTACGGATGGTAAGAAGGGGAGTTTTCGAGAGTAACTCAAGCATTAAAAATTTTCCGTCAATTACATTGGCAAAATATGCTATTATGGATGTAACAAGCACTGTAGAAGAATTTTGTTAAAACGAACAAAGGGGGGAGAAGGCAGTGTCTAATGAAAATGAGGCCATCGTTGAAAAAGAGGAAATAGAAAAACCTTTGCCTGAAAAACAGAGAGTGGAAGGTGAGCCGACAGCTGCGTTTAAGGGGGCAGCTTGGTCCGCGTTGTTCATAGGTGTGATTGCTTATTTGATTGGGCTATATAACGCAGACATGCAGTTGAATGAAAAAGGATATTATTTCGCGGTGTTAGTGTTTGGTCTTTATGCTTCTGTGTCCTTGCAAAAAGCGGTACGAGATAAAGAAGAGGGTGTTCCAGTGACAAGCATCTATTACGGGATTAGTTGGTTCGCCTTAATTATAGCCATCTCTTTAATGGGAATTGGGTTATATAACGCTGGAAGTATTACATTAAGTGAAAAAGGTTTTTATGGAATGTCTTTTGTTCTCAGTATTTTTGCAGCCATTACGATTCAGAAAAATATTCGTGATACACAAAGGGCTAGAGAAAATGAATAATATGACGAAAGGATCCAATCTATTTAAATAGAGTTGGATCCTTTTTTGTAAATATTCATTCGTTTGTTTAGTACAAGAGGATATTACGAGATGTGTTTTAAAGCGACTTTGAAATTAGGATATTATTATATCAATTTAACACAAAAGGTTTAAAATTTACCTAATGAGGTATTAATAACTCATTAATTTTTCAAATAATTCCAAAATTAAGAAATCAAGCGCAAGTTATATGTTATCATATTATATGGCTATAGTAGTATAAAAGATGGGGTGATTGGATGAAGTCAGAGCAATCTCTAGATAAAATGTGGTATTTATCTAAAATTGGTTTTTTTGAATTTTTACCAATGGATGATTTGAAAATATTTTCATCATATATTGATCATCAAGAGATCCGAAAGAGCAATCTGATTCAAACTCCAGAAACAACGAAAAATGGCCTTTTCTTTGTAAAAGAAGGAGCTGTACGAATATATGGCATAAATAAAGATGGCAGAATGTTTACACACAGTCTGCTAGGGCCGTATAGTACTTATGGAACTTTACGCTCATTTTCTTTGGGGACAGAAAATGTTTATATAGAAACGATTTCTGATGTCCATCTTTGCTCTGTTTCAGAAGCAGATTTTCATGTTTTATTGAAGGAATATCCTTCGTTAATATATAAAGCAATGGAGCTATTATCTGATAGACTAAGAGAAAGGGAAAAAATGCTTGAAATAATTGCAACTGGTAGTGTGAGGGAGCAAATGATGCATTTACTCTTTTCCATGGCAGATACATATGGGAAAAAGGGACAGAGCTTTGTAGATATACCATTCCCTTTATCTCACCAGGAAATTGCCAATATGTTAGGGGTAACAAGGGAAGCTGTTTCAGCAAATATGCGCTACCTTAAAGATAGAGGATATATCTGTAGTGCAGGGAGAAAAACGATAAAAGTCAATCAGCAGGCTATTCCTTCACTTACTAATTGACAATAGAAAGCTAAGTTTGTGAAATAGATTACAGAAAATGAATTAATCTTGCTCTATAATAAATGAAATGGATGAGGATATACGTTCAAGAGGAGGTGGGGAGGCGTGTTTGATAGAGAAAATACAGTTTCAGAAGAGAATTTAGATCCTGATTGGATATACTTAATCCAAGAAGCCAAAGCGTATGGGCTCAATATTGAAGAGATAAGAAACTTCTTAATCCTTGGGAGTGAAAAGTATTAAACACGCAAAAACTTGACCTTACCAAACTATTTCATGTTAAGGGGCATATCCATACAGACCTTAACTATTTCAAAGCCCCTCTTATTTCTTCTATTAATCCAGCTAAATGTGGTTTTACAATAAACCCCTTCGCACCTGCATCATATGCGGATTTCATATTTTGTTCCGTTCCTAAAGATGAACGCATGATTATATTTGCTTCAGGGTCTAAGCTGATAATACCTCTCAGCGTTGATATACCATCTAATTGGTCCATGGTTATATCGAGTAGAACAATATCAGGTCAATATTGTTCATATTTTTCAATAGCTTCTAAACCATCTTTTGCTTCAGCCACAACTTGAAATTCCCTAAGCTGTTTACCAATTATATTTTTCAACCAATTCCGCATAAAACTTGAGTCATCAACAATTAATATGTTTTTCATCATGCAATCCTCTAACCTGTTGTTTTTTATCTACATATGATGGTGTTGAATTGAATATAAAGACGATTGTACAAGCTCTTGATCGGTCATCAGGTACTCATGACTTCGCATTAACCTCGTCTGAATAGATGCGGAGACTTTTGTGGCATCATATGCACATACTGACATTAACCCCATATTCTTCACGCTACAATCCGCAAGACATTCAAATTCATCAAGTTTCTCTATGATATTATCTTGCTTTTTCCAATCTACATGTGCCCACGTACGAACCTCCAACTTCTCATTTAATAATGGCTCTAACAGGTCACTAAAACTTTGAATAATATGGTGAATGTTGAAGTCTCCATAACATTGATAATATTGTTGATTGTCCACAAAATGGATATACTTGTGCTTGTCTTTGTGAACCCTTTTCTGAACTTCTTTCCAAAATGGTAATTCTTCTATTACGATGATGTGGTGATTTCTTTTTATTCCTTCATTAATATAGGATATCAAGTTTTGAAGATAATACTGGTTATCTTCATAAAAATATAGGATATGTGCAGAATTATGAATCATTAAGTTATTAGTTAAGGAAATCAAATCTTTCATACTATCACCTTTTTATCATATAAAGTCAATCTTGTTGTTTTGTACTTTTTTCTTGTAGAAATAGGGAAGGAGAGACCTTTGAGTTATTACTAGAAAGATAGATGGGCGAATTTACTATTTCATAGTCTGTCATTAAAAACGGATATATTCGCATCATTTTGATATGGTCGCCTGCTGAAATCTTAGTTGCATTGTAGCATCGTATCAATTTTATACTTTCATAATCTAACTCGTTTCCTTTTGCCTTTATGTCATTCTCTATCATGTATAACCAATTCATTGGAAAGCAAAACTGTTCATCACGCAGCCAAATTCCGATAGAGCGTTTACCTTTGAACTGTGATTGTACATACTGAATTGCCTTCTCTGGCTCATAATCAAAAAACTCGTCATGGTCAATAAACAATATTGAATTGCACATTTCATCCTTTGTTAACATGGCTTGCAGACTTTGTTGTATTTGATTAATGTTATTACGATCATCAATCATTATTCGAAAACTTTTTGTCTCTACTCCTGTTAGTAAAAAAGTAATAGCCTGGTAAAGATAACTTTCTTTATTATTGTATAAATATATTACTCGTCCGTTGCTTTTCTTTTTAAAGAATTCGGTTATCCCTCCTTTTAATGGAGCTCCTTGCTGAGGGTTGGCACTGAATTGCTCTTGAAAGAACATCAATGGATCAAAGTCTAATACTTTCGAAATGTTAATGGCAACATTAATTCCAGGGTCACGCTTTCCCGTTTCAATTTGTGAATAATAGCCTCTATCAATAAAAGCATCAGAAGCTACTTTTTCTTGGGTCATTTCCTTGGATTTGCGAAATTGGATCAACCATTCTCTTTTCATATCTCTCCTCCAATCTCACTTAACTAGTACATATACTTTAACTACTATAAGTATTGAAATAAAGTTTAGCAAATATTAAGCGTATCTTGTGTGGCTACTTGCCACATGGTTATCTGTTGAATTTTAATGAGAAATTATTACCATTATATTTATCTCATTTTATTCAGATAGGTTTATTCACAAAGGAGTAAAGAGACCATGAACCATTTGAAAGAGAAAGAATTACAAAACAAGATTTATGCGAAACGAAAGAAAATGATAGAGTTAGGGTTAACAAAAGGCCTACACCATAAAGAAACGTTATGGATTAGTCAAGAACTAGACAGGTTAATAAATAAACTTCAGAGGTAGTATTGAATTGGTGCCTGTAATTGAATTGGCGCCTGTCACTGGCTGGGTTTTGTCAAATATGATGATTTCATTCTAGGTACTTTGTAAATAATGATTGTATATTTCTATACTTAACCCCCCGAATCCATTATAATGGATTAGATTAAGGAGGGGTTTGTTATTCAACACGAGAAACGTAATGAAATTATACAAAATCCAACTGGGAAAGAACGCTTAGGATTGGCTTTGTTACTCGGTATGCTATGCATGTTGGGACCATTTAATATTGATATGTACTTACCGAGTTTTCCGGAAATTGCGGAGGATATGAATGCTCAGCAATCACTCGTTCAATTAAGTTTAACTGCGTGCTTAATCGGGCTTGCTATTGGGCAGCTTATTGTTGGGCCAATCAGTGATGCAAAGGGTAGAAGAAAACCGATATTGATCTTTATTAGTTTATTTTCATTAGCTTCTATTCTTTGTGCACTTGCCCCGAATATTATCGTTTTAGTGATTGGGCGGTTTTTACAAGGCTTTACGGCTTCAGCGGGAATTGTATTATCCCGTGCGGTGGTTCGTGATGTGTTCACAGGAAAACAATTAACGAAATTTTTTGCTTTACTAATGGTGATTAACGCAACAGCGCCGATGATAGCTCCGATTAGTGGAGGTACATTGTTATTGTTACCTTTTGCTTCATGGCATACTATCTTTGTCTTTTTAGGCATATTGGGTGTTGCGATCGTATTTGTTGTTGCTTTTAAATTAAAAGAGACGTTACCAGAGGAAAAAAGACAACCTAGTTCACTAGGAAACTCTCTTCGTACAATGGGAGGCTTACTAAAGGATCGATCCTTTATCGGATATGCGATTGTCGTTGGCTGCATTCAAGGTGGAAGCTTTGCCTATGTTGCGGGAACGCCATTCGTCTATCAAGATATCTATCACGTCTCCCCACAAGCATTTAGTATTTTGTTTGGGATCAATGGGTTAGCGATCATAACCGGTAGTTATTTAGTTGGACGCTTGAGTGATATTTTTGAGGAAAGAAGCATCCTACGTGTGGGAGTCTTAGGTTCTACTTGTGCGAATGCCGTTTTACTTTCCATGGCGATTATCAAAGGACCTTTATTTATGATTGTTATACCGATTTTTATCCATATGTTATCCATTGGAATTATCTTAACGAGTACGTTTACGTTAGCCATGAAAAATCAAGGCCATCGTGCAGGAAGTGCTAGTGCATTCTTAGGCATGCTTCCTCTAGTTGTTGGGGCAATGGTCGCTCCAATTGTTGGAATTGATGAAACAACCGCAATTCCGATGGCGACGATTTTATTTAGTTGTTCGTTTATTGGGTTAGTTGCTTTCTTTGGGGTGACAGGGGAAAAGAGGAAGAGGCATACTAAAGAACTTGAAGTAGTTTCAGGGAGATAAAAGTTGGATTATTGAAAATTTTGTCTCGTTTTTTTTCATTATATAACACAAAATTATGTAGAGTGTATTTAAGGGGCATGAGGGGTCAATTTGCATAACAAAAGCTATTTCTGAACTTCTAATGATGATAATAAATTATTGGATTTGAATTGCAGGCACCACAAATGGACAAATGTCTAATTGTGGTGCCTAACACCTTTTGAAGGAGTTTAAAGTCACTTCAACACCTCAATTATCTTTCCATTAACCACAACATTATTAGGATACATCTGAATAGACAATATAGAACTCTTTAGAATATGCGGAATAATGAAATTGAAAGATATCGATACAACGTGGGAAGTGTTATTTATACCATGAGCCGACCAAGTGCTTTTGTCTATCTCTCTTACCAAAGCTAATATTCCAGCGCATTTTATAGGTCCAAACAACTATAGACAGGTATATACCTCAGTGCTACGATTATGATAGGTTTATAATTTATTAAAAATTCCGAACATTATGGAGGATTGCCTATGCAGAAAAATCATTTTCGGTTTTTAACTAGTATTATGATCTTAACCCTACTTATGTCCATGTTTAGTACACAGTCATTCGCGACTTCACATGGTGAAAGTTCGGATGACACGAAAAACAATCGATCAGTCGTTCCTATTGATTGGTCATCCATTTCAAAAGAAGAGCTAACAAGTAAAGATGCACAGTTGTTAGAGGACGTTATGCTCAACTCTACGAAATACATTTTAAATACATGGTATCTAGAAAATGGATATGATGAGGTAGATGGATATATTAATTTTGGGGGAACATCTGAAGTTCATATCCGTGGACCTAGTATGGCTGCATTGGGTGCATCAGTAGCTATTGCAACTGGTTCGTTTGATTCAGAAGTGGTGGGACTTTCAGAAGAGATTGCCCGGAAACGTGCTATTCATGTCATTACTTCATTAGCACATCATCATCGTGTCAATTCATCAAGTGGTTGGGGTGGCTCAGAAAACCATTGGCAGACTCCATTATGGAGTTTTTACACCGGGTTTGCTGGTTGGTTACTTTGGGAAGATATAGAATCCCAAGACCAAGACAAAATTCGAAACATGATCGAATCAGAAGCGGATGGAATTCCGTCCCCACGTTATTACAAAAATAAAGAAGGGGAAATTGTTTACGGTGGCAATACCCAATCCGAAGAAAATTCATCATGGGCTAGTCTATTAGGCCTTGCTACGGCCATGATGCCAAATCATCCCAATTGGAAAGAATGGCAAAATAATTTGGTCGATTTATTAATTGCGGCATATGCTCGCCCTGCAGATCTTAGAAGTGACCAAGTTGTAAATGGTCGTGTCCTGAAGGAAGTATTGAATGGATCGAATATTGAAAACGATGGGACCGTCATTAACCATGGATTTTTGCATCCCATCTATATGCTTGCTTTTGATCAGAGTGTGAATGTCGCTCTTACCTCCTCGCTTGCAGGTCAGTTTACGCCAGAGGCAGCTTTCCACAACACAGATATTATCTACAATGCTTTAGTCGACAAAGAGTTTCCTACATCTCATTACAACTCACCTGGTGGAACGATTTACCGCGATGGCTCATCCGATATTTATTATCCAGAAGGAAACGACTGGGGGACAAAGTTTCCGCTTTATTTCGGCCAAGCTGATGTTCTAGCGAATGCTTTTGGCTTTGATAACCTAAGCAGTACTCCGGCATCGACGTGGGAAAACCTTCATATTCGCGAAGCCCTTGCTATGCAAGAAAGATTTGAAGACGGCCATAGCTATGATGGTTTAGATGAAAGTAATTATAGGCTCCGTGAAGAAAGAATTGCTCAGATTGCTGGTTTGTCTTACCTTGCTAAATGGATTAAAAAGCAGGGAGTTTTTCACGTAACAGATCGGGCCTATACGTCAGATGAGGCGGACCCAATTGTTGGAGAGCTTGAAGAACTTGAGTTAATGGTTCAATCACTTATCCACGATTTATCGAGATCTAAAACCATTGAGAATGGCAAGAGGAATCATATCGAAACCGTCATCAAGGACCTTCAAGGTGAAATTGAGGATGCACGCACATCTTATTTAGACCAACATCAGAAAAAGTTTAATTCGTCTTTAGAACGAGCACTAACTACAGTTGAAAAATTAAAGAAATGGTTGTCTGAGCAAGTAAAGGCTGGTCACATTACGAAAAATATAACTTCACAGTTTATGGATTTGTTGGAAAAGATCAATAGTAGGCTGTCTACCCTTCATAAGTCTTCCGATGGGGAGGTAAATGCTACTCTCGTTTATCGCGAAAAGGCTATTGATGTTGGAAGAACATTTCAATTATCAGCGGTCATAGAGAACTCAGGAGACCGTACATTAAAAAACGTAAAATTTTCATTAAATATGCCAAATGGATGGACGGTAAAACGGGTGAATAAAAACGAGACAGTAGAAGTTGAACCTGGAACTTCATATGGAGCGAAGTATGAAGTAACCATTCCTCAAGATGTTCATTTACCTTGGAACACAGCTATAACTGGACAAGCAATCTATGAAGTACGAGGTGGAGAAGTACAACTTCCTATGAGAATGCCAGTAGGTTTGGAAATTTACCACTTTGACCCGTTGCCTAAGTTACCAGAAGGGGCCACTCGTTCATTTTCAAGTGAGGATTCCTTCGTTAGAGGAGGAAACTATGCTGATGAAAATTATTTTCAAAACACTGAAATTGATGTGAAATTAGACCGAAGTAGTTCTTATACAAGGGAAGCTTATATGAAGTTTGATTTATCCTCTCTTTCTATGACACCGACAGCGGCAACCATTAAACTCCCAGTCATCCGGGTTGGAACTGATGTTAAAAAACAGGCCGTCGAGTTAGTCAAAGATGATTGGAGCGAAAAGAGCTTAACGTGGAACACCAAACCAGAACCAAGCGGAATTACAATAGCTGAGTGGATTCCGAATACGGATGGACTGGAAATTGATGTGACAAAATATGTGAAAGATGCGTTGGAAAATGGGGAAGATAAATTATCCATTCGCATTTATGGAGTCGAATCCCCGGGTGGAGAAAATTTTGCCGTTTATGGTTCCAATAATCAACTTGACCCGAACTTACGCCCACGAATCATTTTCGAAAATACTCCACAAGAATTATCGCTAAATACAAAACTTCAAGAAGTTCCAGCTGGTGTCCCGGTTCGAGTGACTGGCTTATTCCAAAATAGAGAGGAAAAAAATCTATTGGATGTCCAGGTATCTCTTGAAGTACCTGATGGTTGGACAGCTGAAGCTATATCTGCAGATGAACGAGATTTAAGTCCACAGGAAGAAACGGAATTCACTTGGAAAGTTATTCCTCCTGATGATGCCGGTGTAGGGACGCATGATCTGAAAGCTTTAGCCACCTATATGGTTGATGGAGAGGAGCATGTCCTTGATTCTCAGTTATCGGTAGATATATCAGTTCTCCATCATAAACTAATGGAAGCGTTTAATAACATTGGCATCACGGATGACTCAAACCCTGAACCAGGAAATCTTGATGGTAGTGGAAACAGTTTTTCAGCTCGGGCGCTTGCTGATGTTGGTCTAACACCTGGAGCAGAGGTAACACATAATGGAGTATCCTTTATATGGCCCGATGTCCCGGCTGGTGAACCAGATAATGTGAAAGGAAAGGCGGCAATTAGTGTATCCGATAGTGGAAATCTACTCGGTTTTATCGGAATCGGAGTCCGTGATCAAACTGGAGTTGTCACAGTGATTTATAATGATGGAAGTAGTGAAGAATTGCCTGTTTCGTTCCCAAATTGGGCTGGAACTCCACCAGCAGAAGCTGATGTCGTTGCAGAGTTTGAATACCGCAACACCCAATCTGGACCTGCAAACTTTGGATATGGTTATCAAGTGTTTTATGACGAGGTTTTGGTTAATCCAGATAAAACCGTGGAGGCAGTAGTTTTGCCAGATAATTCTAGTATGCATATATTTAGTTTGGCATTGGAATAAAAGTTTAAATGAGGAGAGAAGCGATAGGTTGCTACCGCTTCTCTTGTAGGTGTGCTCGGCAGGTATAAACTCAAGATAAAAAGTCCCGAACAGTGAAGGCAGTAGTAGCTGTAGCATAAGGTTACTTTATAAAATAAGGGACTATGATTATTCCAATGTACAAATTCAACATGAAATGGTTTAGTTATAAGAATCACCCTTTGTGGCGATTTTTCACTTAGTTGTTCATCATATGTTCTATTCTTCTATTCTAGCAAAGGCACCAGTTAACAAGACGCAAAAAACAACAAACACAATACATAAGCTATTTCAGATTCCCTAAGTATGCTAAACTAGTAATAATTAATAGAATATTATTACTAGTTTTTCTTTTGTGATCTGAGGTGAACCATGTATAAGGACAACCTAAACTATCGACTAAAACACACCGACCTAATCGAAACCATTGAGCAAATGTACGAAGGTTTTTTGCTTTCAACGATTGAAGGGCGAATCTTTTATGCCAATCAAGCCGTGGCAGATATTTCTGGAATTCCCCTAAAGGATATTGTAGGTAAAACGCCAAAAGAAATGGAAAAGGCGGGCATTATCGTTAAGCAGTCTACGAAAGTGAAGTCCAAAGCTCCCATTACCATGATTCAGAAACTGAAAAATGGCAAGGAGATTTTTATTACGAGTCGACCGATCTATGACGAAAAAGGAAGTATTATTTGCTTTGCTGCAAATTATCACCACTTGCAACAGTTAAATTATTTACATAAGCTTCATGATCACAGTAGCCAAACAGAATCCAGGGATGTAGTACCACCCCCTAGTATTCAAACAGAAAACTGGATTGGAGAAAGTTACGCTACAAATCAACTAAAAGAAAAAGTGGCTAAAGTGGCGACTACAGAAGCGATTGTTCTTATTCAGGGTGATTCTGGAGTGGGAAAAGAGGTCGTCGCGAAAAATATTCACAAGCTTAGTCAGCGCAAAAATAAACCATATATTCAAATCAACTGCGGTGCCATTCCGGAAGAATTGATTGAAGCAGAATTATTTGGGTATGAAAAGGGTGCATTTACAGGTGCCAATTCCGATAAAGAAGGGCTATTTGAAGCGGCAAATGGAGGAACGGTTCTGTTAGATGAAATTGGTGAAATGCCTTTACACTTACAGGTGAGGTTATTACGGGTTATTCAGACTAAAAAAGTTACCAGAGTAGGTGGAACGAAAGAAAGGCCGTTAAATGTACGCTTTATTGCTGCATCCAATAAAAATCTACAGGAATCAGTGGATCAGGGTGAATTTCGTGAAGATTTATTTTACCGGTTAAATGTCATTCCTATATTTATTCCGCCTTTAAAGGATCGTAAAGAAGATATCTTACCTTTATGTGAGTATTTTTTGGGTACATTTAATGAAAAGTATCAGACGAAAAAGGTATTAACTCCAGAGACATTGCAATTATTTCAGGAATTTGACTGGCCTGGGAATGTACGACAATTGGAGAATATCATTGAGCGCTTAGTCATTATTACGGAAGAAGATACCGTCTCGCCTATTTTTCTTCCAGATGAATATAAACATAGACATCCTCAAGTGATTAAAGGGATTAAACCCTTAAAGGAAGCGCGTGAACAGGCTGAAATCAATATGATTCAACTAGCGATTAACAAGTATGGTTCTATTCGTAAGGCCGCCAAACATTTAGAGGTAGATCATTCGACGATTGTAAGGAAAATGAAAAAATATCATATAAAAGAGGATTTCTAGGGGAGGAAGTGGTTCGAAATTGCACCATTTTCTCCCCTTTTAATTAAGTGGTGTATTTTTGCAACAAGTATCGGTGCGATAATGCACCGTTTATGGTTTAAGTATTTAAAGAATTTCAACGTTTATGGGGGTTTAAATCTTGGCATGAATTTTGCATATAAGGACAGTGAGGAGGTGCTAACGAAAGATGGAAGTAAAAGACTATCAATATTTACAAGTGGAAAGACGCTTGGACGATCAAATTGCAATCGTTCAAATTCAAAGACCAGAAGCTATGAACGCACTGAACTCAAAGGTCGTAAAGGAATTGAAGGATACCGTAACCCAACTGGAGAATGATCCACCCATTACATGTGTAGTGTTAACAGGAAATCCTGGTTACTTCGTGGCTGGTGCGGATGTTCGTGAAATGAATGGGTTAAGTGTTAAAGACGCCTATCTTTTTGCAAAAGAAATGAAAGCGCTTCATGACCAAATCGTTCAATCGAAAAAGCCATACATAGCTGCTATTCAAGGCTACTGCTTAGGTGGTGGGTTTGAGCTTGCGTTAGCATGTGACATTCGTCTTGCAGATGAGACAGCAAAGTTTGGACTGCCGGAAATCAATCTTGGCATTATACCCGGAGGAGGCGGTATTCAGCGATTACTAGAGTTAGTCGGTACATCTCAAGCCTCTCAAATCATTATGACTGGGGATATGTTTGATGCGGAAAGGGCCGAAGAGCTAATGGTGGTCAATTCTATCTCGACCGATGTAGTGGAGGAGGCAATCTCTATAGCGACGAAAATGGGATCCAAAAGTCGTTATGCACTAGCCGCATCGAAAAAGCTATTAAATCAACGCAAACTGAACCAATCCACAAAAGACTTTGAGGAAGAATTACATGAATTTGCGCTCCTCTTTGATTATCCAGATGCTTTTGAAGGCATGAGTGCATTTATTGAAAAAAGAAAACCAGCGTTCCAAAAGGGGGAATCGTAATGAGTGATGTCTATATAGTTGAGGCGAAAAGAACAGCCATTGGTAGTTTCGGGGGTAGTATGAAAGGGCTATCTTCGGTTGATTTAGCGGTACCCATTATCAAAAATGTGTTATCAAAAAGTAACGTTCCTGCTGATCAAGTAGATGAAGTGATTTTAGGTAACGTATTTAAAGCCGGTGGCAAAGGAAACCCGGCCCGTCAAGCGGGGATTAAGGCTGGATTAGCTAAAGAAACACCTGCGATGACCATTGATAAACAATGTGCATCCGGACTTCGCGCTATTACGTTAGGAGCATTAGAAATAGGTGCAGGAGATGCTGATATTGTGGTTGCAGGTGGAACGGAGAGTATGTCCAATGTCCCTCACCTTTTATTAAACAGTCGTTGGGGGCAAAAAATGGGTGACATGAAAACGGTAGACGGATTACTCTATGATGGTCTTCACTGTGCGATTGAAGGATATCATATGGGGGTTACGGCCGAAAATCTAGTAGAAAAATACGGAATTTCTCGTGAAGAACAAGATGAATTTGCATTAAGAAGCCAAGATAAGGCGTTGAAGGCTATAGAAGAAAATCGATTTGCTGATGAGATTGTTCCACTTACGATTAAACGGAGACGAGAAGAACTAGAATTTAAAGTTGATGAATTTCCGAAAAGTACGAGTAAAGATAAGTTAGCAAAATTGAGCCCAGCCTTTAAAAAGGGCGGTAGTGTAACTGCGGGTAATGCTTCAGGAATCAATGATGGTGCAGCCATTACGGTTTTAGCTTCTGAGGAAGCAGTGAAAAGACATAACTTGAAACCAATTGGTCGTATTGTGAGTTCCGCTAGTGCAGCTGTAGATCCTTCTATTATGGGTATTGGTCCAGTGCCTGCAACTCAAAAAGCTTTAAAGAAAGCAAACATGGATATTAGCCAAATGGAATTAGTGGAATTGAATGAGGCCTTTGCCGCACAAGTTCTAGCTGTTAATAAAGAACTAGGGATTGATGAAGAGAAAATTAATGTAAATGGTGGTGCGATTGCCTTAGGCCATCCGGTTGGTTGTTCAGGTGCAAGAATTGTCGTGACCTTATTACATGAAATGAAGAAAAGACAACAAACGTATGGTTTAGCAAGCTTATGTGTAGGAGGTGGACAAGGTGTCTCTATTATCGTCGAGTCCTTGTAAACAAGTATTAGTGGTAGGTTGTGGATTGATGGGTGCAGGCATTACCCAAGTAATCGCACAAGCGGGTATAAAAGTTATTGCCAATGATCGAACAGAAGCTGATTTAGAGCGGGGAAAAAAGCAAATCCAAAAAGGCATCAGGAAAAAGAGCGAAGAGGAACAACAGACTATTTTAGAAAACATCACGTTCACCACATCGATGGAAGATGGGAAAGATAGTGATCTTGTGATTGAAGCTGTACCAGAAAAATTAGAAATAAAAAAAGACGTTTTCGCTCTGCTAGATCAATTTATGAAACCGGAAGCGATATTAGCTACCAACACTTCTTCTTTGTCCATTGCAGCCATTAGTTCAGCAACAGAAAGACCGGAAAAAGTTATTGGACTTCATTTCTTTAGTCCTGTCCCAATTATGAAACTATTGGAAATTGTAAAGGGCATCAATACAGGTGAGGAAACTGTGGAATTTGGAAATATGTTTGCTGAACAAATTGGCAAGAAAGTCATCGTAGCCAATGACTTTCCAGGCTTTACGGTGAATCGAGTGTTGGTGCCAATGTTGAATGAAGCTGCATTTTTAGTTATGGAAGGTAATGATCCTGAAGAAGTGGATCGTGGCATGATGCTTGGAGCCAACCATCCAATTGGACCCTTAAAATTAGCAGATATGGTTGGTGTTGATGTCCTATTACACACTTTAGAGAGTCTATATGAAGGGTTTAATGATTCCAAGTACCGCCCATGTCCAGTCTTAAAACGGATGGTAGAGGCAGGACATCTTGGTAAGAAATCAGGTCAAGGATTTTACCAATATTAAGGAGGAACCGATATGTTATTAACGGAACAACAGGAAATGATCAAAAGTGTAGCCCGTTCCATTGCGAAAGATTACATTGAACCGCGTGCCATGGAAGTAGACAAAACGGGTGAATTCCCTTGGGATAATATAAAGGTTATGGCCGAGAATGGATTGTTTGGGGTTCATGTCCCAGAGGAGTATGGCGGAGTTGGAAGTGACATGATAAGTCATGTTGCAGTTGTGGAAGAGATTGCCAAAGTTTGTGCGTCGACTTCCGTTGCCCTGTCTACGCAAGCATTAGCTACGGCTCCATTCTTAATTGCTGGAACCGAGGAGCAAAAGAAAAAGTATGTCACAGCTTTAGCAACTGGGGAATCACTTGGTTCCTTTGGTATTACAGAACCAGGGGCAGGCTCAGATGTGGCGAGTCTTAAGACGACAGCTGTTCCTGATGGAAATGATTATATTTTGAATGGCCAAAAGGTATTTATTACAAACGCAGGGGAATCTGGTATTTACGTGTTCGTTACCCGTACGTCAGAGCATCGAACAAAAGGTATTACTCTTTTTATTGTAGAGGACGGTACACCAGGTTTATCTTTTGGTAAAAAAGAGGATAAAATGGGAATTCGTGGTTCAGTAACGCGTGAAGTTTTACTAGAAAACGTGCGAGTGCCAAAAGAAAACATGCTCGGAGCAGAGGGTGAAGGTTTTAAAATCTTAATGAAAGTATTTAATGAAACCAGACCTGTTGTTGGGGCACAAGCAACAGGAATTGCCCAGGGTGCTCTAGATTATTGCTTGGACTATGTGAAGGAAAGAAAACAATTTGGAAAGGAAATTCATCAATTTCAAATGGTGCAATCCAAACTAGCAGACATGGCCATGAAAATTGAATCTTCTAGACTATTAGTTCAGAAGGCTGCCAGGATGCTAGATAATGAGGATAAAAATGTTGCTGGCTATTCTTCTATGGCTAAATGTTTTGCTTCTGATACAGCAATGGAAGTGACTACTGATGCCGTTCAGTTAGTGGGTGGCTATGGCTATATTAAGGAATATCCAGTAGAGCGTATGATGCGTGATGCGAAAATTACACAAATTTATGAAGGCACGAACCAAATACAACGAGTCATTATTGCCAATCATTTAATCAATGAGTAAGGAGGAGAAACGAATGGATTTGTTTAGCTTAAAAGGAAAAACGTCGATTGTCACAGGTGCCGGACGAGGAATTGGAAGAAGTATAGCACTAGGGCTTGCCGAAGCAGGTAGTAATGTAGTGATTTGTAGTCGAACAACGAGCGAATTAGAAGAACTTGCTAAGGAAATTGAAGCGAAAGGCGTTGATGCACTTGTGGCGCCTTGTGATGTATCCAAAGACGGGGATATCGATCGAGTCATTCATGGAACTTTAGAAAAGTTTAACACCATTGATGTATTAATCAATAACGCTGGGGTTACGAAGAAGCACTCAGCAGAAGATTATCCAGCAGAAGACTGGAACCAAATTATTTCCGTAAATCTAACAGGGGTTTTCCAATTTGCTCAAAAGGTAGGAAGAGTCATGCTAGAACAAGGGAGCGGCTCTATTATAAACGTATCCTCAATAGCATCCCAAACGGCTCTGAAAAAATCGATTGCTTATGCAGCAAGTAAGGGTGGCGTTAATATGTTGACAAAAAACTTTGCTGCGGAATGGGCGGATCAAGGCGTTCGTGTGAATGGCATTGCTCCAGCTTATATTGAGACACCATTAGTGTTAGCCGTTAAAAACCATCGCGAAGGGTTTGCGGAGGATATTGTTAACCGTACACCAATGAGACGAATGGGGCAGCCAGATGAATTGGTTGGTGCAGCCATTTTCCTTGCATCTAATGCTTCCTCTTATGTTACAGGGGAAACTATTTACGTTGATGGTGGATGGACAGCATTAGGACTTTAAAAAAGGAGTGAAGATTATGTTGGATAACTTTTTAGGAATTCCATCGTCTGGATGGATTGCCATTGCAATATGGCTCACAGTAAATGTTGTACCGTGGATTTATTCACTGTTTTTTGTTCACAAGATTAACCAATCAGGTGTTGAGCGTTGGGGCGCCAAAAAACCTAAAAATAGCTAGATAGAAAGAGGAGGGGAATTCATGAAGTGGGAGTTAGTTTTAATTACGATTGTATACTTTATCGTATTGTTTTATTTTATAAGAAAAGGCTCCAAAAAGTCTGATTCCATCGATGATTTCACTGTCGGTGGCTGGAGCATGGGGATTATTGTAAACGTTGGTTTCTTCACAGCAACTTGGGTCAGTGCGGCATCCGTACTAGGGGTTCCAAGTTTATTGTATAGTTTAGGTTTTGCAGCTGTAACAGGTTGGTTTGCCGGGTGGTTTTTTGCAAACGCTTTATTGCCTTTCATTGCATATAAGCTAAGAAAACCTAAATTTCCAGTTCGTACAATCCCAGAATTTATGCGTCTTCGTTATGAACCGCACGTTAAGCATAGTAAATTACAGGTCTGGTCATCGCTCATTATGGTTGTCGGATACATTAGTTATGTTACGATTCAAATAACTGGAATCGGTTATCTAGTTTCTGCGATGACGGGACTATCCTATCAAGTATCCATTTTTATCTTTTTACTATTTACATTAGTAACCGTTCTAGGTGGAGTTTGGTCTGTTGCATTAACTGACTTATTTAATACCGCTGTGATCGTCGTTGGTTTGGCCATTGCTGCTTTCATGATTTTGCCACAGGTGGGCGGCGTTACGGAAATGTTTATCCAAGCAGGTCAAATTACAACACCGGATGTGGTGGGCGGAACTGCCATGACAGAAGGTGGAATGTTTAGTCCATTAGGAACATTCTCGATAGCGGCTATGGTGGGAATCTTTTTGTCTAATTCATTGGGTGCATCTGTTGCTCCGCATTGGCCAACAAGATTGTTGTCCGCGAAAAATGTGAAAACAGCGATTATGACACCATTGCTTTCTAATGCGATTATTTTTATCGTATTCTCTAGTTTACTAGTTATTGGAATTGGTGGTCGTGTACTGGTTCCAACGATGCCTGAGGGCATGGCAACAGATCAGATTTTTCCTCTATTGATTACCGATTATATGAATCCAGTTATTGGTGGGATTGTGTTAGCAGCTATATTCGCAGCGGCGTTATCAACAGCAAACGGGATGATATTACAAAGTACAATTGCGATTACGTATGATATTTTCCGTAATATGAGTAAAAAGAGAGTTAAAGATTCATCCTTTATTAAGATCACTCAAGGGCTATTAATTGTTGTAGCAATTATTGCGACATTATTTGCTCTTAATCCACCAGCGTTTATTGCGATGGTTGCTGCCTATGTATTCGGTCTATTTGGTGCAGCCTTCATCGGACCGATGTACTTAGGGTTATATTGGAAAAGAGTGAATAAACAAGCAGCATACTCAGGTAGTATTACAGGTGTAATATCCTATGTCGTGTTCTCTGTACTTATTGAAACTGGCACCATTGCTGGAGTCTTGCCTGCCGTTGTTTGGTCGGTATTAATTTCCTTAACTCTTATGATTATTTGTTCATACGTATTTAAACCTGCACCAAAAGAAGCATGGGAGCCTTACTTTGTAGCGGAAGTATCTGAGAGCACTCAAGAAACGATTGATAAAGCAATGCAACGTATTAAAGAGGAAGATGAAAAGAAGGAAGCTGCAGTATAAATTATTCATGAAGAAAGGGGTAGTCTTTCATGGTCGATAAAAGATGGCTTCTCTCCTATCCTGAAGGGGTAGAAGCAACCACGCATATTGAAATTCCGGAGCTTACGATTGTTGATTTTTTAGAGAACTCGATTAAAGAAAGACCCAATCATCCTGCACTCGTTTTTGAAAATGAATCGTACACGTATCAAGAGTTGGGTAGTATCGTAAGAAAAATTGCGAATGGATTGCAAAAAAGAGGCGTAAAGAAGGGTTCTAGTGTAGGACTGATGATGAATAATTGTCCAGAGCTAATCTTTTCGTATTATGCTATCCTTTTCTCCGGTGGTATTGTGGTCCAAAACAATCCCATGTATAAAGAGCGGGAGTTAAGCTATCATCTACAGGATTCTGGTGCAGAGTTTCTCATTGTTGAGCATAACATTTTGGAAACGCTGCCAACAATTTATGAGAAAGTTGAAAATATAATTGTAACTAGAGTAGATGAGCACCCGGATTATGACACTGTAGCGGGTTATATTCAAAACGAGAGTGATAATCTTTCTCCAGAGACGTTGAATCCTAAGGAGGATATCGCTGTCCTACAATATACAGGAGGGACAACAGGAGTATCGAAAGGGGTAAAATTAACCCACTATAATCTCGTTAGTAATGTTGTCCAGGTTGAAAAGTTTATGGGGGTTCATTGTCGTAAGGGTGAGGAAAAGGTTCTTAATGTATTGCCATTGTTTCACGTCTATGGCATGACCGTTTCCATGAACTATTGCTTTTATTTACAATCTACTCTGTACCTTGTGGAGCGGTTTGAATCTACGAAAATACTTTCAATTATTCACGATGAAAATATTACGATGTTCCCAGGTACACCAACTATCTACGTGGCGGTTAATTCCGATGATAATATAGCAAGATACGATCTATCATCTATTCACACTTGTATCAGTGGTTCGGCGCCATTATCTGTAGAAGTGAAGAATCAATTTGAGAGCATTACAGGTGCTAAGTTAGTCGATGCTTATGGGTTAAGTGAAGCCTCTCCAGTTACCCATAGTAATCCAGTGAATGGGGTTCAAAAGCCGGGTAGTATGGGGCTTCCGATCTCCGGTACTGATTGTAGAATTGTAGACATTCATGACGGAGAAACAGAAATGGATGTCAACCAGCCTGGGGAGTTAATCGTTAAAGGTCCTCAAGTGATGCAGGGATATTGGAATCGAGAAGAGGAAACTCATATGTCCTTACGTAATGGCTGGTTGTACACTGGAGATATTGCGTATATGGATGAGGAAGGCTATTGCTTTATAGTTAGCCGGAAGAAAGACGTGATTATAGCCAGTGGATATAATATTTATCCTCGGGAAATTGAGGAAGTCCTTTACGAACATCCAAGTGTGCAAGAGGTTGTGGTTTGCGGAGTTCCGGACAGTTATCGTGGAGAAACTGTGAAGGCCTTCGTCGTAAAGAAGGATGGTCAAGAAGCAACTGGAGATGAACTCAAAAACTTCTGCCGTGAAAAGCTAGCGAAATTTAAAGTTCCTGCTTATATTGAATTTAGAAAAGAACTTCCTAAGTCAACCGTTGGAAAGATTTTGAGAAGAAAGCTAATAGAAGAAGAACAAGAAGAATCAAATTCAGTTAATTAAAGGAGTTCTAAGATGAAACTATTAAATAAAACAGCTTTAATCACAGGTGGCGCCCGTGGGATCGGGCTTGCCACCGTTCAAAAGTTTTTACAAGAAGGCGCCAATGTGGTGCTCCTTGATTTAAAAAAAGAAGATATTGAGCAAGGAATAAATAAACTAGGTGATTTCGAAAAACAATTAGCCTACTATGTTGGTGACGTAACCAACAAAGAATCAGTAACGGCCGCTATCGATTATACCGTCGATAAATTTGGGCAAATCGATATATTAGTTAATAATGCCGGAATTACTGCAGATGCTCAACTTTTAAAAATGGAAGATGAACAATGGGATAAGGTCATTGATGTGAACCTAAAAGGTGTCTTCCAAATGACAAGAGCAGCAGCTGCTAAAATGAAGGAACAAAAATCCGGGGTCATCTTAAATGCATCATCTGTCGTAGGCTTATATGGAAATTTTGGCCAAACCAACTATGCTGCGGCTAAGTTTGGGATTAATGGTATGACTAAAACATGGGCAAAAGAGCTTGGTCGTTACAAAGTTAGGGTAAACTCCGTTGCACCAGGATTTATCCAGACTGAAATGACCGCTAAAATACCTGAAAAGGTACTGAAAATGATGGAAGAAAAATCGGTACTAAATGAAATGGGGAAACCTGAAGATATTGCCAATGCCTATGCTTTTTTAGCATCAGATGAAGCTCGGTATATTACAGGGACTGTTTTGAGTGTTGATGGCGGCGTTGTGGTTTAGGATCGAAAGGAAAAAATAACCAGCCCAATAGCCTGAGTTCATAAGGGACTCAGGCTAGTATTATATTAGTTTAGTCCATGACAAACTTAAGGAGGAATAATGATGAAACAAAATAGACCAAATTATGAAGACTTCCCATTAAAGTCATACGACAAGATTAGGTATCGAGATACGGATCGGCAGGGACACGTGAATAACGCACTTTTTTCAACATTCTTAGAGACGGGTAGGACAGAGCTCCTTTATGTAAATATGCGATTAAATCCTGAAAACGCCTCATTTGTGATCGCAAATAAAAACCTGGATTTACTTTCTGAGATACAATGGCCTGGAATAGTTGAAATTGGTACTGCCATTAGAAGGATTGGCAACAGTTCTGTGTCTTTATTTCAAGGACTATATCAGAATGGAAAGCTTGTCGCATTAGCAGATACTGTGATTGTTCAAATGAATGAAAAGACAAGGAAACCCCAACCACTCTCAGTTGAAACGAGAGAAGAGTTAAAGCAATATTTGGTTGAAAATAAGTTTGAAAAAGAAAGGAATTAATCTATTTAAATTAATACTATCTGAACTCATGAAATATATTCCACAATTTATCTTCTTTAAAATTGAATCTTCCATATAACATACCCAGAAAATTCACATGATTTTAAAAATGATAGATGCATAGTGTAAACTAATAGAAAAGGAGGGTGATCAGATTGAAAGCACAGGTCATTAAAAAATTTGGAGATTCATCTGTATTTGAGTTGGAGGACATTCCGAAGCCTGAAGCAATTTCTGGGCATGTGGTAATCCAAGTGAAAGCAACAAGTGTCAATCCGATTGATACAAAGGTTCGTAGCGGTGCAGTCGCGGCTGTTGCTCCGGAGTTTCCGGCGGTGTTACATGGTGATGTAGCTGGTGTTGTATCAGAAGTCGGCGAAGGAGTAACCAATTTCAAGGTCGGTGATGAGGTCTATGGCTGCGCTGGTGGATTTAAAGGGACTGGTGGTGCCTTGGCTGAATATATGCTTGCAGATGCACAGCTATTAGCACCAAAACCCAAAAATTTGACGATGGCACAAGCAGCATCGCTTCCACTGGTAACGATTACGGCTTGGGAGTCCCTTTTTAATCGTGGAAATGTACATAGATCCCAAGACGTACTTGTTCATGCAGCAACAGGTGGGGTCGGACATGTAGCCATTCAGTTAGCCAAACATGCTGGTGCAAACGTATTTGCAACGGCTTCAACAGATGAAAAGTTAAGTATTGGAAAGCGTTTGGGCGCAGATGTAGTCATCAACTATCGTGAACAGTCTGTCGAGGAGTATGTAAAGGAATATACGAACGGAAAAGGATTTGATGTTGTTTTCGATACAGTGGGTGGCGAAAATCTCGATCGTTCGTTCCAAGCGGCAGCCATGTATGGGACCGTATTAGGGATTGCGGCACGCTCAACCCATGATTTGTCCCCTCTCCACGGGAAAGCTTTATCATTACATATAACGTTTATGCTTTTAAAAATACTAAATAAGGAACATCGTCAGGATCATGGGGAAATTTTACGAGAAGTGACAAAGCTTGTGGAGGAAGGCAAGCTTCAGCCATTAGTGGAAGAGAAAAGCTTTACCTTTGATCAAGTAAGTGAAGCACATGCGTTATTAGAGTCCAATCAGGCGCTTGGGAAAGTTGTATTAACGAATGAATGGTAAGTAAAAGAGGAATTCCCTATAAACTCACACAAGACTAATCCGTTTTAATTAATGGATTGGTCTTTTTTTAATGATTCTACTTTGCTTTTCGTTATGGAGTCTTTCACTTAAGACGGCTCACGAACATAGAATGGTGGAAAAGTACGCGAAAAGTCCGTGACGAGGTTACTAACGGACAAAATGCAGTAGAGGGTTAAGTGTAACGTCCTTGATGAGGTATCTAACGGACAAAGTGGAACTGGTAATCTATCATATTGTCCTTGAAAGAGCTAATCAAGGCCAAACAGATGGGAACCTCAATCAATATGTCCGTGACCCAATGAAAGAACGTGCAGAGCTATCTAATAAGTGTATTCCCCCCCACATCATGGTAAAATAAAGAAAAAGAAACAATGAGGGACTGACCATGAGCCGAAAAAAGACTAGTAAGCTGTTCCAAAAATATAAACGTCTACGAAAAGAAGCTCAAACCGAGTTAGATCAACTCATTGCGGAATTCAAAGAAGATCTTGGACCAGCAGTTCGTAATGAAAAAGAATTATTAGAAGAAGTGAAAAGTCATCTCAAGGCAGAGGCAAAATCTACCACTCATGTCGGTGGCCGAAGTATTTTTCTTTCGTTTGCTGTAGGAACCATTAGCTTAGTACTAGCGGCGACTCTCTTTAATATGGGGTATAGCCAAAATCTTATTGATATCGCGAATTCCTATTTCAATTGGATTGAGGAATTTAGCTTTATGGGTGAGTTCGGGGCTGCTTTGTTGGGGTTGTTACTATTACTCATTTTCATGATCATGCTTTTTATTCCTGTTTATTGTTTAACCTATTTGTTTGATCGGCCAATGCGGAGGTTTATTTATAAATCTCATTATAAAATAGAAAGTTTGGAGAAAAAGCTGTCAGGTCTAAAAGAGTAGTAGATACAGGTTGAATTGCGAAACTTCCGTATGGTGGAGTTTCGTTTTTTTATGTGCAATGCAGGTGTGGTATGCTAAAGAGTGAGTTATAAATGCTGTAAAGCGGACCGTAAATGCTGAAGGCAAGTCCAAATGCTGAAGCTGTGGTCTAATCGGCTAAAGTTTTGTCTTGAAAAGCTAAAATTGGAGGAGTAACTGCTGAACTACGGTAGTCATTTGCTAAACTTTGTTCCCTGCCTCAGTACCCTACTCTGGGACATTAAAAAACCCATTACACATGTCCGATTTACATTTTCATTTGCGAAGCCTTCCCGGGTTTATGCTAAACTATATAATAGAAGTTTTTGTTGAAGGGGAAGGGGATTAACGATTTGGATTTGCATAAAAAGATATCTAAGCTTACAAAACAGGAGTTAGTAGAATTAGTGATGGACTTAGTCGAGGGGGATGAGGATGTTGAGAAGCAGGTAGAGTTTAAAATTATCACCCCAAATGATGAAGTGAAGGCTAGTAAACAACTAATTCGACAATACATCAATGATAACAAGCGACGCGGATTTATTTCCTGGCGAAATGTGCATGCTGCGCTTCAGGGAGCGGAGATGGTGTTGGAAAAGGGCCGGGATAAGCTCATGAGTGGGGAAGAAGAGACTGCCATTCGTTTGGGGGTTACTGTCGTTTCCATGGTGATGGATATGCTTCAGTATACGGATGATTCGGGTGGAGAAATTGGCTTTATTGTAAATGAAAGCATTTCCCTATTAAGAGATGCCTCCTCCAATGCGCTTTTCTCAACGGGACATCGTGTGCAGGGGAATATGTTTCAGCTCATCCTAAAGGAAGCCATGCATAAGCGCTATGATGGTTGGACGGATATCCGGCATGAGCTGTTGGATGTGTGTACCATCTATTCTGCTAGGTCAACTGCCAGAGAGAAGTTGGAATCCACACTGGATAAACTCCTCACACAAGTTTCCACACAATCCTCCTGGTCGTCGGATTACGATCAGCAATTGATTAAACAACTTCAGTTGAAAATCCTCGAGCGTAATGGGGAATTGGAGAAGGTGCAGCAGTTTATCGGTGAGAACCTGCAATTTGATGAATTTAGAGAAACGGCGATTAAAAAAGAGATGGAAAATACAAACTATACTGCTGCCTTAAAGCTTTGTGAAGAAGGGGAAGAGAACGATAGCAAGTATCCTGGATTAGTGAAAAAGTGGAAACGTTATCGGTTACAAATTTATGAGATGCTGAAGGATATCGATAAGCAAAAGGAACTCCTGCTTGAATTTGTTTACGACAATGAATATGAAGCCTATAGTAAGCTAAAGGAATTATATTCTCCGGAAGAATGGCTACAAGTTGTCGAAGAAATGTTCCAAGCACTGGAGAACCAATCCAGTCATCTGCCTCATATGTATGAATATATAGCAAAGGCAGAGGATCGGGGTGATAAAATCCTTACCTACTGTGAACAATCGCCAGCTACTGTTCTCGAACTCTATCCTTATTTATTGGAAGGATATAGAAACAAGGTTGAAGAAATCTTTACAAGTTATTTGGAAGATGAGGCCGAGATGGCATCCAATCGGAAGGAATATCGGGCCGTGAGTAAGAAGATGAAAATTTACGAGGAAGCCTGTGGCGATGCGAAGTTTGATGCTATGGTAAGAAAATTAAAGCAAACCTATCATCATAAGCCAGCATTTGTTAATGAGTTGGAAAAGGTTGAGCGGCAGGTTATGTCATAATATAGTTGAGTGGGGTTCCATGTCTTGTGGCATGGAACCCCTTTTTGAACGCGCGTATTTAAGCAAAATGTCAGTTTTTTAATAATAGTTCTTTAGTTGGATATACTGTTATTAAAAAATATAAATGGAAGGGAAGAAATTTTCCTATGGATAAGCCCCCATTAACTTCGGCGGAAATTGGGATGCTTTGGACGCAATATATGCAAAATAGTATGTCTGTTCAAATCTTGAAATACTTTCAGGAGACAGTGGAGGATAAAGATATACAAAAAGTGATAGAAGGTGCGTTGACGATAGCTGAAAAAGCAGTCAACGAAATTGGGCATATCTATCAACAGGAGGAAATGGTCATTCCCTTTGGCTTTTCTGAGGCTGATGTGGACTTGAAAGCTCCAAGGATATTTACAGATCCTTTTATGCTTGCTTTTGTCGAAAACCTTAGTACAGCTGGGATGTTAGCTTGGAGTATTTCACAAGGAACCTCTACTAGAAGTGACATCCGAAACTTGTTTACAGGGTTTCTAACTGAAAATTCTTCATTGTTAAATGTAGCTATTGATACAGCTTTATCGAAAGGGTTGTACATTAGACCCCCTTATGTGTCAAAGCCGAATAAAATTGAGTTTATCGAAGGAAAAAAATACTTATTAAGTGGACTAAGTCCTTTTAAAAAACGCCCATTAAATAACATCGAAATCACACATCTTTTCCAAAATATCAAAACCAATTCAGTTGGTGAAATGATTAGTACAGCCTTTGCTCAGACAACGAATTCACAAGAAGTGATGGCGTATATGAAACGAGGGAAGGAGATTTCACACAAACATAAAAAAATATTTGCAGAATTTTTGTCAGCTTCTGACCTCAGTACACCTATGACTTGGGATAACGGGATCACAGATTCTACAACTCGTGTTTTTTCAGATAAGTTGATGATGTTTTTAATCGACGTCTTAAGTGCTAGTGGTCAAGGAAACTATGCTACGGCTTCAACGGCAAGTATGAGATATGATTTAGTCATTAATTACCAAAGGCTCTCTGTTGAAATTGCTTTCTTTGCCAAGGATGGACTGGAAATAATGATTGATAACAAATGGATAGAAGAGCCCCCTCAAGCTCCTGATCGGGATGAATTGTTTCATAAATAAGGTGAGGAAACACCCAATCAGGAAACTTGAGGTGACTATTTAATTTAGATCATAAGGGAATTTTCATTTTCATCATGCATTTTTCTACAAATTTCAAACATTTCGTTTCATCCTGTTTTTGAGGAAATAGTTCTACCTTCAGCGTGACAGCCAGTTTCGTCCTATTCATCAGGACATTTTTAAAGTGATCCACTGCCCCACAAAAGTGCGGGAAGAAACGATCTCCTGTACCAAAAACACCTGTGACAAGGTGAGGCAGTTCAAGTCTTTGCAGGTCCCGAAGTAATGGCTTCATCTTTTCAGGCACCTCTCCATTTCCCCAGGTATAGGTGCCAATGACAAGAATATCAAAATCCTTTACCCATTCCAACAAAAATTCCTCGACTCGATATTCCTCGACTTCACACTGACATCTTTCAAATTGCTGGGCAATCCGGTTGGCCAGCCCCTCTGTATTTCCAGTGACAGACGTATATACAATGGCTACCTTCATGGAGAGCACCTACAACTCATCAAAGCCATTTTCCTCTGACACCTTTGTATAGGTGCGGGATTTTTGTTCAAAGAAATCCGATTTGGTTTCGTTCATCATTTCATCAGAAAAAACATGAATCCATGGCATAGGATTTTCTCGTTCTACATATACATTTTCCAGACCTAATTGCCGGAAACGCTTATTGGCGAGATACTCTAAATAGTCCTCAAATTCTGTGAGGTCAATTCCGTCAATATCCTTCAAAATAAAGTGAGCCCATTCCTTTTCTAGCTGAACAGCTCGGTCAATAGAGTCATAAACATATTGGATATTGTCCTCCGTATTTAACTCAGGGTTTTCGGTTAAAAGAATTCGAACAAACTGAGTGATAAAATAAGCATGCTGCATTTCATCTCTCTGAATGTAGCTAATCATAGTACTCGTTTTCACCATTTTTTGCTGCCGGGCTAAATGGTAAAAGAACGCAAAGCCTGCATAGAAAAAGATGCCCTCTAAATTGATTGACTGAATCCCTAGCTCAAATAAATGCTGTGGGGTAGGGTTCGCTCTAAATTTTTCATACGTGTTTAAAATAAATTGATTACGTTTCCGAACGATTGGGTCATCCTTTGCCTCATTAAAACGCTCCTTTTGCTCACTTAAAGGGATTAATGAGCTCAAAATGTAGGAATAGGATTCATTGTGCACTGCCTCTTGCTGGGAAACAACCGCAAAAATTGCTTTGAAGCTAGGGTCTGTCACATAGTCCATCACCTGGGTCATGGTTGGTGTTTGCAGACTATCAAGGGAAGCGAGCTGTGTATTAATCCTGAGAAAAACATCCTTCTCATGGGCGGACAGCTGATCCCACTGCTTGATGTCATCCTGCATATTAATCTCCTGTGCCTTCCAGAAATTCGCGAGTAGTGTCTGATATAGCTGATACATTTGCGGATAGGCAATGTGATTCCAATTTAAAATTCCAGATGCGCGGCCATTGATGATACCGGTTGATTTGTTCGGAAATGCCGGATTGAGCAGCTTAATTTTCTGTAATGCTTCCATGATTTCTCCTCCTTAGCTATGGCATGCCTCACATGCTTCAATTTCAGTTTGAGATGTACTTCTGACGTAATAGGTCGTTTTTAATCCTTCTTTCCATGCGGTCAAATGAAGGTTGAGTAAATCCTTTGCCTTAATGTCATGACGTACATACAGATTAAAGCTGATGGCTTGGTCAATGTGACGCTGCCGGGCAGCATTTTGCTTTATGCTCCATGATTGATCGAGCTCGTGCCTGACACGACGGTAATAAGCGTATGTGTTGTGATTTAAGTCCGGCGGCGTAACTTTAAACTTAAAATTTTTCTTTTCCTCCGCGTATTCGACCGAATAGATTGGGTCGATGCCATCGGTTGAGCCACCAATTTTAGCAGTAGACGAATTGGGTGCAACGGCCATCATCCAGCCATTCCGAACCCCATATTTGGCAACGTCCCTTTTGAGTGCCTGCCATCTTTCTGAGGTGTACTGCTTCCGTGTAAAGTACTTCCCGGTTTGCCATTCCGAGCCTGGAAACTTCGAGTAGGCGCCTTTTTCCTGGGCCAGCTCCATTGAGGCTTGAATGGTGTAATAGGCAATCTCTTCATAAAGGCGGTCTGCATATTCAACGGCTTCATCAGATTCCCAGTAAATCCCCTCTAATGCGAGCAAATGGTGCCAGCCAAAGGTTCCCAATCCCACGGCCCGATATTTTTGATTGGTGATGGCGGCTTGGCTGACAGAAATGGTGTTTAACTCAATGACATTATCGAGCATCCTCATTTGAATCGGGATTAAGCGGTCCAGCACTTGTCCGCGAACAGCATTAGGTAAATGAATGGAGGATAAATTACACACCACAAAATCACCCGGCTTGCGAACAATCACAATATTTCCATCTTCATCCTCATATTCGTTTTGCTTGAGGGTTGGTGACATGTTTTGGGCAATTTCTGTGCAGAGATTGCTGCAAAAAATCGACGTTCGTCCCTCACCGCGAATATGCTTATTCGGGTTTTGCCGATTGACTTCATCCCGGTAAAACATATACGGGGTGCCAGTTTCAAGCTGTGAGACCATGATTCGGGCCATGATGTCCATAGCTCTGTAGGTTTTCCGCGGTAGTAGCGGATGATTGACCGCTTCTTCATACTTTTGGGTGAAGTATTTTTCGTCGTCCTCATCATAAAAGTCCTCAAGACCTAGTGCTTGACCATGTTCGTCCTTCCAGCCCATAAATTGTTTGACCTGATGGGGGCAGAAGGTGTGCCACTCCCCAACACTCCGTCCATTTTCATCAACTTCCTGCAGCTTTTTCATAAACAAATCTGGAATGGCCACGCCTGTGAATATATCGTGGGCCTTTCTCCGCTCGTCCCCATTGTTTGTTTTTAAATCCAAAAAGCCATCCATGACATCACGATGAAAAACATCGAGGTAAACGGCGACCGCTCCTTGTCGTTGCCCTAACTGGTCGACACTCACCGCGGTGTCATTGATTAGTCGAATCCAGGGGACGATGCCGGATGAATTGCCTTTGAATTTCTTAATATCAGACCCCAGAGCCCTGACCTTTCCATAATAAATCCCAATTCCACCACCATCCTTACTGAGTCTAGCTACATCCCAATTGTTTAAATAGATTCCGTCCAACGAATCATCAACCGTATCGATAAAACAAGAGGACAGCTGGCCAAAGCTTTTGCCTGCATTGGATAGTGTTGGTGTTGCGACAGTCATATAGAGATTGCTCAGTGCCCAATAGGCTTCTTTGACATGCTCAAGACGCTGGTGCTTCGATTCATGCTGCATCAAAGTCATGGCAATAATCATAAACCGTTCCTGCGGGAGTTCGAAAAGGTTCCCGTCATAATCCTTGGCAAGATAGCGATCGGCAAGTAAAAATAACCCAATATAATTGAATAGCTTATCATTCTCTGGCTTGATTTCATTTCCGAGTTCAGCGATTTCCTCCTTGGAGTAATGCTGTAGCAGGGAGGACGAATAAATACCCATATCTGTTAGCGTCTGAATGAGATGATGGAAGTCACCATATTTTTGGTCGCGGTGATAGCCTCTATTCTGCGCTGCTTTTTGATATAAATCCTCCACATACAGCCGTGCTGAAAGGAAGGTCCAGTCCGGCTGGTCCATTGAAATTTGATTTAATGTATACCATAAAGCCTGCCGATGTACGGATTGGGTGGACTCTGCTGTGATTTGCTGTTTTACGTGTGAGGTGTCGATACCATATTGATCCTCCGCCTCTTCTAGCAGCTTGATAACTGATTCTATTTCTGAATGGACTTGTATTTGACTACTCATTTTTCATTCTCCTTTAAACGTCTATGTTTTCTAGCCTGTGCCTCTTGATGAAGTGCTTGCTCTTCCTCTGTTTCCGGAATTACCCCTGGAACCTTAGTTGGTTTTCCGTCTTGGTTGGTGGCGACCATGGTTAAAATTGAGGTAGTAGTCAAGGTTCGATCACCGGTTTCCAAATTCTCGCACTCTACCTTGACGTACACTTCCATCGAGGTTCGGCCAGTTGAAACGACAACCGCTTCAAGCATCAAAATGTCCCCAACTCTCGCTGATGATAGGAAGTTCACCGTATCAATGGAGGCTGTGACGACGACCTTTTTGCTATGCTTCATCGCTGTAATGGCCGCAATTTCATCAATGTAAGATAAAACAGTCCCACCAAAAATCGTCCCGATATGGTTGGTATCAGGTGGTAAAACAAGCTTCGTTTGAATGGTTCTGGAAACGTGTGATGATAATGGCTGGTTCATAGAATTCCTCATTTCTTAATAGAATGAGGAGTCGAGGATATAAAAATCCCATCACTCTTAACAAGAGGATGGGATCTGAAGAGACGTTGATATGTATAATAGACAAATTTCTTTCGGTGTATGTCGTGTGAGACCTGTCTAGTAAAATACCATCGTTCTATCTCCTCAACTCCCGAAGAAGATAACACGCGATAAATATGGCAGGTCTCCTGACTTGTGCTTTCACCTCATGAAGGCCTTCCCATCTAATGAAATAGACAGTGGATTCATCTTCACTCGTCAGCACTTACAGTTGCGGGGACAGCTCTGGACTTTCACCAGATTCCCTATTAAGTCATCAAATCTAGTTTGACACCATATTTATTGGTAATGCTATATGTAGTTACATTCTTCATGTTACGGCACTAGATATGGTTGTGTCAATAGTTGTTTTTTGGATGATTGGTGGGGCTGCTTGGAGTGTGTGGGATATGCTGAAGTTGGGGGTGAGGATGCTAAAGGTGTAGGCGGATATGCTGAACTTAGGAGGAGAAAAGCTAAAGAGCGGGGTAAATGCTAGAGTTGGAGACTAGATTGCTAAAGATCGAGTGGAGGATGCTGAAATTCAATGTGACTCGGCTATAGATCCCCAGTATTTTGCTAAATCCTTTTTAGAAAGGATTTTCGCTCATTATGTCGAATTATAACGTATTGGATTCGGAAAGGGGACTGGGGTTATGTTAAAAGAAGTGAACGGAGTCAGCATCTCATTTACAAAATCTGAACTTAAGAATAATCCAAAAGAGGCTACCATTCAAATCGAGTATTTTGATGAGGAATTTTTTTATGAGCTACTTTGCATTGATTTAGTCCAAATTAAGGTGAAACACATTGGGAAAAGGTGGATCTATGCTATTCGGGACATTAATTATGATTTTTATGAGAATCATAAAGATGAATTTCAACACGTGATTAATACCATACATATGAGGATCAAAGACTATCTTAGTAGATTTATAGACATAGGAAATGAGCGGGCTTTAGCGGATCATTTTAGCAAAGTGTATAAGTCTGTTTGAAATGAGGGGAATGCCGTGATTTACGAGTTAAATAAAAAGGATTTTTCAAAGTGTCAGGAATTGGCCAATAACCAGAGGCATATAGAGGTGAAAGCGATTATCCATGGGCACAATCCTGGTCGAGTGTTTGTCGATGATGTGGATTCGCCTAACACCGCGCTCGTTTGGCTAGGGGATCATGATGGGTTTTTCTTTATCGGCGACGAACGAAACCCACATTTTAACGAGCACATCAATTCATTTATAGACTTAGTTATCGCCCCAGCAGCGAAAAAGGAAGGTCTTGACTGCTTTGAAGCAATTGGGTCTAATGATCAGTGGGGCAAGGTTATCCCAAAGCTATTTCCACACCGCGAATTAGGAAGTTGGACGTCAAGGGTCTATTCAATTAATTCTGATCAATATCGAAAAGCCATGGAGCCTACTATCGCGGGTAATTATGAGATTCACCGGATTTCCATTGATTTGTTAAACTCTGCTTCCCACCATTTTATGCGGGACAAAGTGCTGGAATCCTGGTCGACTATGGAGGATTTTATGGAAAGGGGCATGGGCTATTGTGTGATGAAAGACCAGGTAGTGGTGGCTGTCTGTTACTCCAACTATTCTAGTGGTAGAGAGCATACCATTGCGATTGAAACGGTAAAAGAACATCGTGGGAAGAAGCTAGCGAAAAAGCTTGCCCACTATTATCTGCAGGCCTGTTTCGATGAGGGAGTTCATCCGTATTGGGATTGTATGGTGGAAAATAGACCTTCAGTCGCGATTGCGAAGGGTTTGGGTTATGTAGAAGACTTTTCATATGTTGGATATGATTTTGGATTTTCTTCTTGACTTTCCAATTCAATACCTGTATTGTATTGATTAATAATTAAATATTTTTACAATTCTTATCCAGAGAGGTGGAGGGACTGGCCCGACGAAGCCTCGGCAACAGACTGAATTCAGTACTGTGCCAATTCCAGTAGCGCAATGCTAGAAGATAAGAAGAGCGATGATGTTACATAATCTAACCCTCTTCTTATGGATGAAGAGGGTTTTTTAATTGGTCTAGCATTTGCCGAACAAAAAATATAGAAAAGGGGAATGAAGATGTCTATTACTTTAACGAAAGCGCCATTTCGAGCAGATCACGTTGGGAGTCTTTTACGACCAGAGAACCTACATAAAGCGAGAAAGGATTTTAAAGAGGGAAACATTACAAAAGAGCAATTACGCGAGGTTGAAAACAGTGAGATTAAGCGAGTTGTCGATAAACAAATTGAGCTAGGCCTTCAGGTTGTAACCGATGGGGAATTCCGTCGCACCTGGTTCCATCTAGACTTTTTGGAGCATTTGAACGGAATTGAGGGCTATGTACCAGAGACTGGGTATAAATTCGTTGGTGTTGAAACGGAAAAATATGATGTGCGAAACACGGGAAAGATTTCATTTAACCCAGACCATCCATTTGTGCAGGACTTTGTTGAGTTGAATGAGATTGTAGATGGTCGTGCCGTGGTGAAGCAGACGATTCCAAGTCCTAACCAGCTGTTTAACGCTGGAATTCATAATCCGGAAGTTTATCCCGACCTTGAAGCATATGCTGAGGATATTATTCAAACCTATCGCGATGCTGTGAAGACCTTTTATGATGCAGGCGTTCGTTATTTGCAGCTTGACGATGTGTATATTGCCGGCCTTTCTTCACCAGAAATTCCGTTTAATGATGGAAAATATTCCAGAGACTATTTAATTGATTTAGCCTTGCGTGTGATTAATGGCGTATTTGAGGATAAGCCTGAGGACTTGATTGTCACTCAGCACTTATGTCGTGGAAACTACCAATCTACATGGGCATTCGAAGGCAGCTATTCTTTGATTGCACCTACCTTGCTAGCACAGGAAAAGGTAGATGGATTTTTCCTTGAATATGACGATGAGCGTTCTGGTGATTTTAAACCACTTGAGCACATTCCGAATGACGGGCCAAGAGTTGTTTTAGGCCTTGTGACTTCTAAAAATGGTGAGCTTGAGGATAAAGAGGCGATTAAAGCTCGTATTCACGAGGCTACTAAACATATTCCGCTAGAACAGTTGTCTTTAAGTCCGCAATGTGGCTTTGCATCAACTCATCATGGGAATAAGCTGACTGAGGAAGAGCAGTGGAATAAGTTGAAGTTTATTGTGGAGATTGCTGAGGAAGTTTGGGGTTAAGATATTGCTTTAGTTGAAAGGGATCCTTGGGGGGGGTCTCTTTTTCTTTTGTGAGATGGGTGTGCTTGCTTAAGTCCGTTATGGGTTCGCTATGCTGAAGGCCGAGAAGATGCTAAAGATAGGTGGTGGAATGCTAAAGTCATGGGTTGATATGCTGAAGTTGGTGAGGAGGAGGCTGAAGTCTACCGCGAGTTGGCTAAAAAATGCTCCAGTTATGCTGAAGCCCTAGCAGATGCTGAAAAAGGGCCTTGAAATGCTAGAGTTTGAGCCTCAAAAGCTGAAGACGAGTGATAATGCTAAAGTGTCGCGTCGTTTCACTAAAGAACAGTAAATAAAAGCTGAACCGCAGCCCAAGCATGCTGAAGAACGCTACCCAAATGCTAAAGTCCAAAAATATACTAAAGACCACCACAAAATCGCTAAAGATACCAGCCCAAATGCTGAAACACTGCATCGGCACACCTTAAACCAAAAAAATCAGACACTCAAACGGCACGCACGCTGTTGAGTGTCTGATCACATAGATTCTAAAAAAAGTCAGCCAGAAATGTCTGGCGATGAGGAATCAACTTCTCAAGGTGTTGAATTGATGAAACATCCCCACTCAATAAACCAGTATCATAATATTCCATGGGGCGTTTAAAGCCTAAAAACATCCCGGTTAATATTTGAATGGAACACTGAATGCTCTCTGATTTCACCACTGAGCGACTATATGAAACATTGTTACTAGATGGCTGGATGAAATAGGTACCGCTATTTTCTGGAAAAAAGTCATCCTCCACGGTGATTGCTATAGAAGTTGCTGATTCGTCTGATGGCTGTTCATAAGAAAAATCCTTTAAAAATTTCTGGACGTCCACAATGCGAGCCATAAAATAAGGATTAATTTTTTGCTCGAAGCGTGGCTCATCTATTAGAAGCGGAAGGGTATCATTTTCAGGCACGACCATTTCTACCTTTTTCACCATGGAATCGTGGTTGCCGATGAACTCTAGTAGTTGTTTCAGACTTGCAAGATTGGTATATACCAATTCCATAATGTTCATGATGTCTTTTTTTACTTGATATATCACATATCCAGCGGCTGCTTCATGTTCATCATAGGATACAGCGACCTGATACTCCTCCTTCAACACCCGTTGTTTCCACCATTTTTCATCACGATTGAGCATGCCGTTATAGTTTTTCGCGTACTCGTTATAAACCTGATCGAGCAATGTGTAATCGTGCTTGATTCGTCTCATGTAGCCTTTGGTTTCCCATTTTTTCTTAAATTTTTCAATGGGAATGGTGTATTCTTTCTCATTAAATGTATATTCCCAACCATATCTTCGGTAAAACGGAAAGGAAAAGGGATGTAGAAAAGAGAGCGTTTGGCCATTGGCTTTCATATATTGTAAGGCGTGAGCCAATAATTGCTTGACCATTCCTTGCCTGCGAAATTCAGGCCAGGTCGCAACGTTACTAATGCCTCCCATTGGAAAGCTTTTTCCATTGATGTAGCAGGACAGCGGGATGAGATGAAGCTTGGCTGCTAGCTCATCACCCTCTTTAATGCCCCAAATGACATGTCGTTTCGTTTCTTCTGTTTTCTTTTTGATTTCTTCGTCACTCAATCTGTATTGAAAGGCGAATTGGGATAAAGAGAATATATCCTTAAAATCTTTTTCTGATAGTTTATGTATAGGATTCAATACGGGCCCTCCTTATTAAATTCAGTTATTTCTTATATTAGATTAAATTGACATAATATTCAATTAGGTTTAGAAGCCGTTTTCTAGACATTCATCTTTTTTCGATTTAGGATAAAAATAAGGAACCCACAATAAATGGGAATTGGGATTTACACTATTTACATAGAAAGGATGAAGAAAATGAAGGTTCTTGTAGTTGGAGCAAATGGGCAAATTGGAAAGCATCTTGTTTCTTTTATTCAAGAGAGTGACAGCCTGGATGCGAGAGCAATGATCCGCAAGCAGGAGCAGGCTTCCTTTTTTGAAAATTTAGGTGCGGAAACGGCAGTGGTGGATCTTGAAGACGATATCGATGCAATTGCCAAGGCTGCTGAGGGAGTGGACGCCATTGTATTTACGGCAGGCTCTGGTCCGCACACTGGAAAAGATAAAACGATCATGATTGATTTAGATGGTGCGGTAAAAACCATCGAGGCAGCTAAGGTTGCTGGTGTGAAACGGTTTGTGATGGTAAGTTCCTTTGATACAACACGCGAGGCGATTCAATCAGCACCTGAATCCTTTGCACCATATGTAGCCGCGAAGCATTATGCGGATGAGTGGTTAAAGCGTACAGATTTGGATTATACGATTGTCCAACCAGGTGCGTTAACAAATGATGAAGGCAAGGGGCAAGTACAGGCAGCGCCAAGAGTGGACCGCGGTGAAGTTCCACGTGAGGATGTAGCAAGAGTGATTGTGGCTGCCCTAGAAAATGAGAAAACAATCGGGAAGCAGTTCCAGGTTGTGACAGGAAATACGCCAATTAAGGAAGCTGTTGCTTCAGTCTAAATAAAAAAGGGTCCAATTCTTTAAGGAGATTGGATCCTTTTTACTGTATAAAAACTTGGAATCCGAATCATAATAGTAAAGGATTGCATCATTCCACAGTAGCTGCTCAGTGGTAGAGCAATCGGCTGTTAACCGATCGGTCGTAGGTTCGAATCCTACCTGTGGAGCCATGGAGAAGTTATCTGGCCAAATGGGTGGCCCACTGCATATGGCAGTGCGAGGGTTCAATTCCCTCCTTCTCCATTATATGTAGTTCCTCCTATAGATACTGAAGACTACAATTACACGATTAATTGTAGTCTTTTTTCGTTACTTCCATATATTAAGAAATTGGTGGAAGGGGCACTTAGATAGGGAAGTATCATCATCTCTGATGAAATATTGTCTCCATTCAAAGTTATCCTCTGCTCCATAGCTGTTTAAATCAGGATGTACGGAGATGGAGTCATATTGGGATAGTCTCCTTCTGATTCGTTCTTTAATCCTTTTAGCTTGATTTTGGGATTTGTTAAATTCCTTTAAAACCCATCTTGGCGTAATGGCTAACATCATGGTATTAAAATGTCGGCTCCTACGATTCGTGTGGGCAGGAGTTGCACAAAACATAAAATACTTTTCACCATGAAAACAAAACTCCCACAACGGGCGATGGGGATCGGTTGGAATCTCCTCTGGCCATATCTCGTCATCAATGGCGGCTAGTTCATTTAATTGGTACCAAAATAATTGCTCATATTGTTCAACGGAGTAGTTGTTCTTCATATCCACTGGAATTTCATAAAACACAATAAGAGATGCATAGTTCCCAATATTTCTTGAGACCTCTGTGAAAGTTTTCAATAGGGATGAAAGTTCTAAAATAGTAGTGTGTTTTCTCGGGTCACCTATAAAGCCATACCTTAGGTGGTTTAGCGAGAAGCCTATAGTCGCAGGTATACATGGGAATGGTCTGTCTTTATCGGACATTTTAGCCTCGAATTGTTTAAGGATGGACTTTTCCCAAGGATTAAGCTGCTTTTGATTCGTTGGTGTATTTTGATAAAGCTCTTTGATTTGAATCACCACCTCGAATTCTCTTGTACAGCATATTCGTATTTATAAATATGGGTGAAGTGTCTAGTGGGAATTGGGCTTGGTTTAAAAAGTAACTTTTATTCAAGCTAAGAAATCTGTATTACTATGGATGAGTTTCTTCTATTGTAAATAGATGAAGAGTCAGATGTGGTAGGTAGCGTACCTCTTAAAGTGCAATCATGTTATGACAAAAATTGGATAGTGATTTGGTGTTGAACAAGTTATGATACCGTGCTATATTATATATCTGCCGCAAAAAACAAGGCATTTTAACGGCAAGACAACAAAATTTTGCCAGGAAAAAATTGCGGTTTTTAAAATTTATCATTGCATTAATTAGAATGTATATGTTATATTATTTTTTGTCGCTGTCACAGCGAAGCAAAAACAAATTAAAAAAGTTATTGACACAAACTTGTTAATTTGTTATATTAATAAAGTCGCTATTTTGAGAGGTAACATTATTCGAACCTTGAAAACTGAACAAACCAACCAGTACGTCAATTCGCTATTTTAATAGCAATTTGATTTAATTATGAGCTTTTTGGATTTTAAACATCCAATACTATTTTGGAGAGTTTGATCTTGGCTCAGGACGAACGCTGGCGGCGTGCCTAATACATGCAAGTCGAGCGCGGGAAGCTAACTGAACCCTCCGGGGTGACGTTAGTGGAACGAGCGGCGGACGGGTGAGTAACACGTGGGCAACCTGCCTGTAAGACTGGGATAACTCCGGGAAACCGGGGCTNCAAACCAACCAGTACGTCAATTCGCTATTTTAATAGCAATTTGATTTAATTATGAGCTTTTTGGATTTTAAACATCCAATACTATTTTGGAGAGTTTGATCTTGGCTCAGGACGAACGCTGGCGGCGTGCCTAATACATGCAAGTCGAGCGCGGGAAGCTAACTGAACCCTCCGGGGTGACGTTAGCGGAACGAGCGGCGGACGGGTGAGTAACACGTGGGCAACCTGCCTGTAAGACTGGGATAACTCCGGGAAACCGGGGCTAATACCGGATAACACTTTGAACTGCATGGTTCGAAGATGAAAGACGGCTTTTGCTGTCACTTACAGATGGGCCNGTGGAACGAGCGGCGGACGGGTGAGTAACACGTGGGCAACCTGCCTGTAAGACTGGGATAACTCCGGGAAACCGGGGCTAATACCGGATAACACTTTGAACTGCATGGTTCGAAGATGAAAGACGGCTTTTGCTGTCGCTTACAGATGGGCCCGCGGCGCATTAGCTAGTTGGTGGGGTAAAAGCCTACCAAGGCCACGATGCGTAGCCGACCTGAGAGGGTGATCGGCCACACTGGGACTGAGACACGGCCCAGACTCCTACGGGAGGCAGCAGTAGGGAATCTTCCGCAATGGACGAAAGTCTGACGGAGCAACGCCGCGTGAGTGATGAAGGTTTTCGGATCGTAA